>NZ_PSZM01000001.1 GCF_002964975.1 Apibacter adventoris
TCTCTATCCCCATAAGAAAAAACATCTCTTAAGCAAAGAGAATGAAAAAAAAGGGGAAGCAGTAGCTTCTCCTTTTTTCAAATTTATCCCTATTATAAAAACAAACACTTATCAAAAATAACTTATAAAATGTCTTCATTTTTAGCCAAATTAGAAATGGAAGGATCTGTATATACAGTACTTCATTGCCACTACAGCTTTCAAAAAAACATAGATTCCTCAGGCAAACCCCAGGGAGCAACCCGCGGAGGATACCTGGATTTAACCTTGGAAAGTAACGGGAATTCAGTTTTCATAGACTGGATGCTATCACAAAATAAGACCAAAGACGGAGTCATTATCTTTTACCGTCGCGATGCGATGAGTAAACTACAGGAAGTAAAATTTGAGAAAAGCTACTGCATCTCTTTCGAAGAAGAATTTGATGCCACAGATAACCAGCCGATGCGTATACGCTTACAATTATGTTCCAAGAAGCTGAGTATAGCCAATATCAGCTATGAGAACAGTTGGAAACTGGGCTGAGCAAAATAACCCCAGGGAGAGGGTCAGGGTATATTTTTAAAAACCAATAAAAAAGGAGGAAAAGCCAAGTCCTTTCCCGAATTAAAACCCTAATATATGAGCATAATAGAAGATCCGAATAAAAAGGCACCTCAGGTAGACCTGAGTAAACTCACAGAAAAGCTACAACAATCTGCCCTTGACTCAGCCGAGACGAAACTGGATCAAGCCACCCAAGGCATCCGAGAAGAGGTAAAAAAAGTACAGGAAACAGCCACCCGGGTACAAAACAAACTAACCCGGGTAAACGAAGAACTTAGCCCGATAAAAGGCAACACCTTTGAAATCATCCCCCCGGAAGTATTGGAAAAACAAAAAGCCTTAAGCAGTTTAGTAACCTACGGAGGGGATTTAAAGAGCCTCTACGGCGACAGCCATCTGGTATGGAGCACCGTACAAATAGGCGGGGAATACGTACTAACCGATAGCCATTTTACTCTGAGCATACACCAGCAGGTAGGGACTCATGACAGCTTTGAAATTTTGTGTCCCAGTGAGGCTTTCGGGGAAAAAGACAGCTATCCCTTAACGAATACCCGTAAGTATTTAGGAAAACGCTGTACCCTGCAACTCAAACAATACGGACAGACCACCTATATCTTTACCGGAATCATAACCCAGATCCGCAACAAACGCATAGACGGTTATAGCCACATAATCTTAGAAGGAAAATCCCCAACCATCCTGTTAGAAAATGGCTTGGATTGCCAGAGCTTCGAAAAAAAAGGACTTAAAGAAATTATTGAAGAATCTACCCGCGAATATCCTTCCGACCTGATTCAGTGGGATATACGTCCGCACCTACAGGAAAAACTGCTATATACCGTACAATATCGGGAATCCGATTATCAATTTATCAGAAGGTTAGCTACAAGATATGGAGAATGGTTTTACTACAATGGCACCCAGCTGGTCTTTGGCGGGTATGGGGGCAAGACCGTAGAGCTGGTAGAAGAACAAGACCTGTTCGAATACGAACTGAAGATGCAATTAGTCCCCCAAAAGTTCACCTATACGTCCTACGATGCCAAGCAGGCAGAGAACTACACCGTAGAATCCGAAAGTGTAAGCGTACAGGGTACCAAAAACCCCTTTCAGCAATATGCAGAAGAAGCCTCAGCCAAGACCTACAACAAAGTCCCCCTTTCCTTATACAATCAAAGTTTGATGGAAAGTGGCAGGATGGAGCTTACCTCTGCAGTAAAAAGACAGAAACAGAGCCGTCAAAACGTATTTTATTTAGAAGCCAAGACCCATAATCCGAACATACGTTTAGGCGATATTGTTAAGCTCAAAGCTTGGATGCCGGGACATGAGATATTCAAGAACGGAGAAGTTCCCTTAGAGAGCTACCGCATTATAGAGATCACCCATAACTACGAAGGCATGGAAGGTTATCATAACTTCATAGTAGGGGTACCCAAAGAAATAGAGACCCCCCCTTATATGGAAGAAGACGCCATCCCACAATGTGAAGAGCAGTCGGCTACGGTTATGGATAACAACGATCCGGAAGGGATGTCAAGAATACGAGTGCAGTTTCTATGGCAGAAGCCCTTTAACGGAATGACCCCATGGATACGCTCCATCACGCCCTATGCAGGAGCCGGCAAAGGGATGCATGTAGTGCCCGAGATAGGCGAAGAAGTGATTGTGAGCTTTGAGAATGGGAATGCAGAGAAGCCTGTTTCTTTGGGAGCGATGTTCAACGGAAAAGGAAAATCAGGTCATGGAGGTAAGGGAAACTATATGAAGGGCTTACAGACCGCAGCAGGTTCTAACCTTACCTTTAACGATCAGAAAGGTGATATGACTTTGATGGATAAAGGTCCTGCCAGCCTGGTAATGGATGGAGCTGGAAAAACAACTCTGGATTCAAGTGACAAAATTATTATTTCATGTGGTGCTTCCAGTATAGAACTACATAAAGATGGAAAAATTATAATAAACGGACAAGAGATTAAAATAGAAGGAGAGAATAAAATAGAAACAAAAACCAAATCTCATGAAACCGTAGGTTTAGACATAGTAACAACCAAAAGTAATACTATAATAAAAGAAGAAGCTCCAAAAATAAGTGTAAAAGCTAAAGGACAGGTAGAAATAAAATCCGGAGAAACCATAGATGTAGAATCCACTATTTCAAATATAAAAGGATCCGGTTCGGTAAACCTTAACTAAATTAAAATTTACTGTTATGATGAACGAACATAATCCGGTTGCAGTAAGGATTAATCGTATCCAACAAAAATGGAAAAGCCAAGTAGAGGGGAAAAACTATAAAGTAGTCCGTTTTTTGTTATCCAATGAAGATGACTTAACCCTACTCAATGGTTTTTATAAACTGGAATCTTCTATATATAGAACCATAGATGAAGTATTGGTAGTAATGCTTACGGATTTTGAGAATCTTTCATATTTTTCATATAATCTGGTTAAAGATTGGATCTTAGAATATGAAAAAGGGTTGAAAAAAATCCCGGATCTTCCGTGGAAAGAATTTCCACTGTATAAAGAAAAAATAGAAAAGGCTTCTCCTCTACAACCACAAGGACACTTATTACTGGAAATGCTAGCCAGTTACCAGCAATGCATTTCAGATTCTCCTAAAAAATTACGAATAGGTATTGTTCCCCGTAAAGTGTATAGCTATTCCGATTTTTCTAAATGGCTAAAAAAAATGGCTGTTCAGTTACCTGAAAATATAGGTATTCTTTTAACTGACTATACCCAAGATAATTTTTATGCTAAAGTAGTAGGTACCCATGAGTATACAAGTATTTCACTTACTGTAGAAGATCAAGACATGAAGGGCGCTTATGAAGAATTGATTAAGGGTGGTAATCCTAATGACCCTCAGGTAAAATTTAGAACCTGTATGCTGGAAATGGGTAAAGAGGCTGCAGCAGGATATAAAAAAGGAGTTCATAACTGGGGAAATAAGTTATTAGACCTAGCACAATCTACCGGAGATAAAAGTTTGTGGGCTTCTGCACATCTGATTTATGCCGGTTTTTTATTTCGTTTTAAAGATGAACAAATACATTCTTTACTGGATAAAGGCGTTATCATTTGTGAATCGTTAATAAAATATAAAGATGAGGCCGGCTTAGGTATCTTATTGCAGATCTATAACTATAAAGCCTCTTATTACAGCATATGCGGTCAGCATCAAAAATCATGGGAGTGGTTTATAAAAAGTACCCAAAAAGCATTAGATAACAAACATTACCTAGAGGCCATCAGTAATTGTAAAAATGCTATTATTATGGCTGAAAGACATTTTATGAAATCTGAAATGACTGAATATTTAGAGACAGGTGCCTTTCAACTTATGTACCAACAAGAAGATGAACAATTAAAGGCTACGGAAATTACCTTTATTGTCAATTACTACCTCGGGTATTCATCTCAGGTTTCCCAAGAAAAATACCGGGAAATTAACGAACGTATGATTTTAATTTTTGGAAAAGAATGGAGACAACAAGCTTTTTCTAAAGTAGGAATGTCTCCCAGCACAAGTGTAACGTAAATATATGAACCAACATGCTACTATCAGATAATCATTTTACCCCGGTATTGGGGTTAGATATACATTTTACTACTTTACCGCCTTTTAATCCCTTTCATCCCTATATAGGGATTGTAGTAGACCCTATGGATTATATTCCTTTTATAGGAGCTACCGTCCATGTAAATGGGATAAAGAGAGGGGTTTCAGATACCAGCGGAGTTATCATTCCACTAGTACATATTCCTCTTTTTACCCCTCCCTGGTTTATGGCTCCTATTATCGGGCATGAATCCATGAATTTCTTTGCTGCGGAAAAGGTATTGGCAGACGGAATGAGATTTAGCCCCAAAGGACATATGCTTATGACTTGTAACGATATAGGCATTCCTTTATCTATTCAGCCCGGTAAGAAAAAATTCTGGAAACTGGTGCCTACCCTTTTTGCACCCACTTCTTATTCTTTACCTATTCCTACAGGATCTTCGGTAAATGTTGGGGGACCCTATCCTCCTGACTGGGGCGGAATGATTATGGGGCTGGCCATGAGTTTCGGATTTGGAGCCGTTATGAATTTAGGTAGGAAATTTTTTGCCAAAGTATTAAAAAAATGCAAAGGCCCCCAATGGTTAAGAAAAGCACTTTGTCATGCCGGGTTTGAGCCGGTTAATCTGGTGAATGGGGCTGTAGTTTATGAAGGAACCGATTTTTCTTTACCGGGAATGATTCCGCTGGAATGGAAACGCGCCTGGTACTCGGACTCTTCCTATCAGGGTGCTTTAGGCTACGGCGTTCACTGGAATTATGATCTGGATGTGGAAATTATTCCCGAAGAAGAAGCCATTGCCGTACGTGCGGAAGACGGAAGAATAGTAGCCTTTCCGCTGATAGAGGAAGAAGAAGAATTTTACCTTCGACAGGAAAAAATAACCTTAAAAAGAAATAAAAATTCTTTTGAGATATACCATCACGACACTCAACAAATCTATTATTATACCTATGGGGTTACTTCATTTCAGTATAAGCTTACTAAAATAGAGAATATTGCCGGGTTTAGCCTTACTTTTAACTACCGTGCAGATGTTGTGGCAGAAATTACAGATACGGCCGGAAGAAAAATAAAGATACAGTCCGAAGGCGGAAAAATTATACGGGCTGATCTTCTTACCGAAAATAACGAACCGAAAACTTTGGTGGAATACAGCTATGATGAAGTTGGAAATATGACGGGGATTACAGATAGCCTGGGGCAAACCACCCATATAAAATATGAGGATCATTTAATGGTAAAAAAGACCGACCGCAACGGACAGTCTTTTTATTGGGAATATGACGGAAACCATACCGGAAGCCGCTGCATTCATACCTGGGGAGATGGCGGATTGCAGGAAGGGCGGATAGAATACCACCCCAAAGAAGGTTATAATATAGTCACCGATGCACGAGGAAGCCAAACCTTCTATTATTATACACCCGAGCAACTCGTAACCCAGATTAAGGATCCTTTGGGTAATTCACGCTTTTTTCAATATACCGAATTTATGGAAATATACCGGGAGATAGATGAAGAAGGAAATATGACCGGTTATAGTTATGATGATCGTGGAAATCCTATTGCCATAACCTTTGCCGACGGAAGTGAACATATCTTTATGTACGATGAAAGAGACCGTCAGACCCTTTCTATTTCTCCGGAAGGACAAAAACGTGCATATATCTACAGTGAAGAAACCAATATGCTTCATAGCATTATAGAGCCCGATGATAGTTTTACCGTACTGGAATATAATGAGAAAAACCTGCCGTGTGAAATCCGAAAAAACGGAGTGCCTTTATATATGGCATATGATGCGCAAAATAACCTGTTATCCCTGACCGATAAAGAGGGAAATGCCACCCGTTGGGAATATGATTACCAAGGAAATGTTACCCGGGTAGAAAATGCGGGCGGGAATACCCAACATTTCCGTTACGATGAACTGGGACGCGTAATATCTGTAAATTCCCCACAGGGGCACACCCGTTTCCGCTACAATGCCTACGAGGAAATTTTGGAAGCTTTTGACGACAAAACCCAGGTTTCCTTCCAATACACCCCCTTGGGCAGCCTACGCATGCGGGAACAAAACGGAATAAAAGTACACTTTGCCTATGATGCCATGGAGCAGCTCAAAGAAATTCGCAATGAAAAAAAAGAAAGATACCTTTTTTACCGCAATGCAAGAGGAGATATACGACAGGAAACAGGCTTTGACAAAACCAGCCTTTATTACCACAGAGACCGCGCCGGAAAAATTATAAAGATACAAAAACCCGGAGGCCGCTGGACGGAATATGAGTACAACCTGCGAGGGCTGGTTATACGTACCGAACATTCCGACGGAAGCTGGGAAACCTTTGATTATAATAAAGACGGGCAATTACTTGAAGCCCGGAATCAGGATAATTGCGTGAAGCTGAACCGCGATGCTGCCGGACGCATAACAGAAGAAATTATTTCCTCCGGCCTGCCGGAAGATCCCGGTCACCGGATCCTTAGCACCTATGATGAAAACGGAAACCGCGTAGAAATATCCAGTACCTTAGGTGCCCTGATACGGAACAGCTTTGACGAACAAGGGAATTTAGTATCCCTGGAAGCCCTTCAGGAATGGGGTGACGGGCAACAGGAAGCCTGGAAAGCTGAAATCACCCGTAACCACCTGGGGCAGGAAATAGAAAAAGAGCTTAGCGGAGGCCTGCGCCTTACTACCTCTTATGACGAGTACGGGCGCCCAGTAAAACAACAGGTA
Organism: Apibacter adventoris; assembly: GCF_002964975.1. Taxonomy (GTDB): domain Bacteria; phylum Bacteroidota; class Bacteroidia; order Flavobacteriales; family Weeksellaceae; genus Apibacter; species Apibacter adventoris. Next base: position 6,868 of record NZ_PSZM01000001.1, read on the forward strand.
CGGAGCGGCCACCGCGAAACCTATCACCGCCAGTATACCTGGAGCCCTACCCATAAGCTTACACAGGTACTAAACGGACTTACCCACGGAAAAGCCGAATTTACCTACGATGCCTTCGGAAGCCTGGCATCTGCCCAATATGAAGACGGAAGCTATGATTATAAATTGCCGGATGAAGTAGGAAACCTCTATAAAACTCCCGCAAAAAAAGACCGGATATACGGAGCCGGAAGCAAGTTGCTGAAAGATGAAAACTGGCACTATATATACGATGCAGAAGGAAACCTGAAACTAAAAACCCGCCGCAAGGTAGGGCTGAACACAGATTTAGAAGGGCAGGCAACTGCAAAATCTACCCTTTTAGCAGAGGAAGATACTCCCCAAAAAAAAGTTTTTTGGTTCGGAGAAGATCAATTTGATCGCAAAGCCGAAATCAGGAATTATTCGCAGGCCGAGCGAAAAGCCTATGACCGTTTGCGCCAGAAAACAAAGGATAAAATTACGGAAGAGTATAGCTGGGCCTTAGGAGACTGGGAATACCAATGGCAGGGAAACGGTATGCTAAAGGCCGTGCGTACCCCAGAGGGGAAATGGATACAGTTTGAATACGATGCCCTAGGGCGAAGAACTGCCAAAATTGCAGGAGATAAAATTTATCGTTATCTTTGGGAAGGTAACGTTTTGTTACATGAATGGAGCTATTTGAAATCTGAAAGACCGGGAGTTATTACCGATGAGTTAGGATTGTTAAAACCCGACAGGCCCGAACCGGTAGAAAACCTTACTACCTGGGTGTATGAAGAAGGAAGCCTGGTACCTACCGCTAAATTGGAAGGAGAGGAAAGATATTCCCTGATTTCCGATTATATAGGCCGCCCGGTACAAGCTTATAACGATCAGGGTAAAGTAGTTTGGGAGGCAGACTACGATATCTATGGAAATATCCGAAAGCAGAAAGGAACCAAAGACAAAAACTTTATCCCATTTAGGCAGTTAGGACAGTATGAAGATAAGGAAACAGGCTTATACTATAACAGGTTCCGTTACTATAATCCTGAAACCGGGATGTACATTAGTAAAGACCCAATCAGCCTTGCCGGGAATAACCCCAATTTGTATGCCTATACTTTTGACTCAAATACACAGGTTGACCCGCTGGGGTTGGATCCTTTAGGTTCTAAAGACAATCCTTTTACATCATTAAGACAAGCTATGAATAGGGCTAAAGATTTAGCAGGAATACCACGAAGTCAACAGCCTGATAGACAATGGCAAGTGGGCGATGATATTACTAAAAAAGGTGGTAATTATGCTAATTATGAATACGATGCTAATCCAGGTTCACATGGAAGAATGTATGAGTTTACAGATGCTAATGGGCATAAAAAAGTAGTGGTTATACATACTAATGATGGTCAATTACATGTTCACGCAGGTGGACCAAAAGATACTCCACATACTTATGATTTTAAAGCAAATAGATATGCGAAAATAGATGACCCTAACTTGAAAGATCATCATTTATTCGTTAAAGTTGAATGTAAATAACACTAAGAACAAAATGGATAAATCAAGATTGTCTATAAAAGATAGGTTAACATTAAATAAATTAGAAAAAGAATATAGGTTAAATTCTAATTGTGAATTTATAGATATAGTTAATGGAACTTATTCTATTTATTTTGAAAATTTTTCTAATGACTTAAAAAATACTTTTAATATTAAAAATCTCGATAATACTGTAGTTAAAAGCAAAATTAAGTCTTGGGAAATTACTGAAATTTTAAAAGTGACTCATAATTATGATATTATTGTTATATCCGATGAGTATTTCAAAGTAAAAGTAAAATTAATTAATACAGAATTATTCTTCTTAAATTTTATTGATAAAAAAATATCAAATCATATCGGCTTAGATATTAGTTACTATAACGAAAACAAGAAGTTTACAAATGTTTTTTATGATGAAGAATATGAAATACAAAATTATTTAAAAAAATGGAATTAAATTATAACAAAAAAGCCAACCCTTAAGGTTGGCTTTTATTTTTCAACTGTTTAGCTTATCAAGCAGTTCGAGTTCCTCTTCAGGGATAAGAGAACGCAGGAGTTGCAGGATGTTGTATAGATCCCATTTGTTGTGTTCCGTATAATTGGGGAACGAAATTTCGGCTAAAAGGGTGGGTTGTGTAATTTTACAGAGAGATGTAAGAGTAAAACCAAGGTTTTGATAATCGGGAATAGATTTGAGTTTTTAAATTGATTAAATAAGATAAAATTTTTATCTTTGAAAAAAGGTAAAAAACAGAGTTATTTGAAATATTGAAGAAGAAGGAGTAAGAGAGGTTCTCGCGAGAGTAAAAAGGAAGCGCAGAGTTAGACCACAACCGTTTCCGTTACTATAACCCACAAACCGGATCCTATATCTCCAAAGACCCTATCGGACTCGCCGGGAATAACCCAAATTTGTATGCGTATGTTTTCGATTCTAATATAGAGGTAGATCCATTTGGATTGAGTGGTACTTTAACTATTTATTCTGATTCTCCTAAAGGAGATCCTATAGGACATGCTTTTATAAGTATAACTGAAAATGGAAAAACAGAATATATAGGTCAATGGCCTGATCCTGGATTTAGTGGTAAAGGAGATATAGCAAAAATTACGTTTTCTGATATGCAAGGAGGTTTAGATATGAATGATATCTCACATTTAGATAGTGCTGCTTTAATTTCAAGATCATATGATATAGATGATGCCCAAATGTCTAATTTAAGAAAATATATTGATGATTTTAAAAGTGGAAATGGTGATGGGAAAGGTTATAATTTGAGAAATAGACAGTGTGCTAGTTTTGCTTATGGAGCATCACAAGCAGCTGGAATAAAAGAGATGAAAATGCCATGGTATAAGAAAAATATTTTATTTGGTGTTACTCCATCTAATTTATCAAAAAAGATAAAATCTCTAAATGAAGCAAATGTTTGTAAATAGATATTTTTTAATTATTTTATTAATATTCCCTATGTTTTTAATGTGTGCAAAACCTTATATTGAATCATACAATAATGATGAAAAAGAAATTAAAATAGTTCTTTTTCATAAATCAAAAGAATGTGGATTTATAAATATTTATAAAGAAAGAAGAACACTAACTTTTCAATTTTCTTGTGGATGGAGTAATTTTGGGAAAGGTCATACTAAACTTAGTGATGTTTATTTTGATTATATTAATAATAGTTTAGTAATGATTTCAAAAGAAAATCATAAGAGAATTCTTAAAATAAAATGTGATAAACAGATATTTGATGAAATTATGGACGAAATAGATAATATTAAAAGCTTACCTAGTAGTAAACATGAAGATTAGGATAATTTGATTATAGCAGTACGAAGATAAAGAAACAGGTTTATATTACAACCGTTTCCGTTACTATAACCCACAAACCGGCTCCTATATCTCCAAAGACCCTATCGGACTCGCCGGAAATAACCCGAATCTGTATGCGTATACGCATGATAGTAATGCTTGGGTGGATCCGTGGGGATTGTATCCTGTATGGAATTCTTCGGCTAATAGATGGATCGAAAGTTCCACCGGTAGATTTATTTCAAGGCCTACAAATTTAATGAAAACCGCTCCAAATACAGCTCATTTTTGGTCAGGTAGAACAAATGGTATTGGAGGAATGGATGTTGCTGCTGATATAGCTAAAAAGAATGGAGGAACAACACTAGAGATGCTTATAGAAAAACATAAAATTGTTATGCCTGAGAATGGGATGCTAATAACGCTATTAATGTGAAGGAATGGGGATTAATGTCCGAAGCATATGCAGAGAAAGCTACAGGTAAAGTTAGAGGAATAATTGGAGACGATTTAAGACCAGATAACATTTGGGAGAATTTTGAAAAGGGAAAATTAATGAATAGTGAAAATGTTACTTCTGTTGAAATAATAGATCCTAAGACTGGAAAAAGTAAAGGATTCATTAAAGGAGGACCAAATTGTCCTTAATCAATAAAATAAGAATTATGGAAATATTAAGTATAACTAGAGGACAAATAAAAGTTAAACTAGATAATGATGTGCTATCAGTGAATGGCGAAGCAATGATGCCACAGCAACCTCCTAATTTATCTGAATATGTAGTTTACAAAAATTCTTTTAAATGGGTTACTAAAAATGATAATTTGTCCATTAATGATAAATTAAGAACTAAATTACTTATTTTTCTTGAGAATGAGTTAAGAAAAAGAAGTTTAAAAATAATAATAGAATAATAAAGATAAACTTGGAAATAGACACTCCATACCGTTTAGGCAATTAGGGCAGTACGAAGATAAATAGTTAGATAGATTATATTTCAGGTATTACGACAGCACTACAGGCTCCTATCTTAGTAAAGACCCCATTGGGTTACACGGAGGCATACAGCTCTACGGCTACGTCCACGATTCTAATACTTGGATAGACCCGTTTGGGTTATTGGAGTTGGTTTATCAACTTGTTAATGATGAAAATAAAGTAGTATATTATGGCATAACAAGTAGAGAGGCACAAGATAGGTTGGCGGAACACCTTGCTGATCCCTTGAAAAAAGGAAAGTTTGTAAGAATGGAAATTTTAGCAGAAGGACTTACACATGATCAAGCACGTTCAATTGAAGGTGCTTTAATTAGAAGCAGACTAGCTGAAAATATAGATAAGTTCTCAGCTACAGATTCTATAAAAGAACAATTAAAAAAATCTAAATTATTGAATAAAAACAGAGGTAGAGTTAAAGAGCGTTGGACTTCAAGTAATCCATTGGCAGATCTAAAAGATAAAATGCTTAATAAACCTAAAAAAGTGAAATGTCATTAAAATGAAAATATTTAGTACTGCGCCAGAAGGTAATGAAATGGCCGAATTAGAAAATGCACGTTATTTAAATTTAGCACTTAAACAAATTGAAGAAAATATTGAATGGTTAAAAACGACGAATAAACCAGTCCAAGCAGTTTTAACTCATATAGATATACTGGTGATGCTAGCTAAAAGGTTTACAATTGATGCTAACTTATTGATAAAAAAAGAGAAAGTACAAGAATGGAAAAAAACTTTTAATGAATGGTTTGAGCGTTGTGGAAGTAAAATACCAGTAAAGTATAGAGAAGGTATTAAAGCAAATGGTGATGAACTTTTTAAAGAATTAGAACAATATGGACACTGATAATTTTAAGAAATCAATTAAACCTTTCTTTTGGGTTGAACACGAAAAAAGTGTTTCGGTATGTTTAAATGTTGGAGAATACAAAACTGAAATTTTTCAAACAAGAGAAGAGGAAGGGTTTGAAGGAAACGGTTATGATTGGGCTTCTTTAGCTAAAGTATTTTTAGAAGAAAGAAAGTCCGAATTAATGGAATTTATTAAGTTCGATTCTGAAGCAGATATGTTTTGTGCTTATTCATCAAATATAGATGCCTTAAAAACTTTTATTGTCGCATTTAAAGAAATCTGTGAAAATAAAGTCTTAATCCAAGATTTATTTTCGAGAGCGGAATTAGATTAAAGTTTGGTAGTATCAAGTAATGTATTAAATTAAAGCTAAGAAGAATTAATTATATTTGTGTAATTGTTATTTGAAATAAGAGATTACAAAAAGAAGGAGTTCAGTCTGGGAAGTAGAGTACGATATTTACGGAAAGATAAAAGAAGATAAATTTGGGAACTGGCATTCAGTACCATTCCAGCAGTTAGGACAGTATGAAGATGAAGAAACAGGTTTGTACTACAACCGTTTTAGGTATTACGACAGTAATACAGGAACTTATATAAGCCAAGACCCGATAGGGTTAGCAGGAAATAACCCGAATCTGTATGCGTATGTGAGTGATAGTAACGTGCAAGTTGACCCGTTTGGGCTGAAAGTTGTAACAAATACTGTTGATTTTACAGGGCACCCTGATTTATTTCCAACAACAGGAAATCAAAGAAATATTGTAACAATCCAATTAACTGGTAGAAGAAGTTCAGATTTTACTCAAGCTTATAAAGCTGCTGGTATATCTGCTGCAGAAGCTCAGGGTTATACTTGGCATCATGTTGCTGATTTTGATCCAACAACAGGAAAATCTACAATGCAATTAGTAAAAACACAAACACATATTGATTCATTCCCACATAAAGGGTCAGCTGGACAATTTGCAGATCATTTTGGAGTAAAATATGATAGTAAAGAAGCTGTTGATATTTCTAAAAAACAAGGATGGCATCCTACATGTAAATAATATATAAATAAAAAATACATTATAATGCAAAAATTTATAAATACAGGAATAAAGTTAACAGAATCTGATATTAAGAATGTAAGTAAAGGTATGAATCTTACATTTCCAAAAGATTTAGTTGAATTATATACTCAATATAATGGTGGAGAAATTGAAGGAGAAAAATATTTTTATATAGATGAAGATAACGATGTAGATGTTAGTGTTAAAATGTTTTTGCCGATGAAATATAAACAATCTGAAAATGATATTTTATTAGAAGAATTATATCAATCATTAGCTGTTGAAAAGAAATTAATTCCTTTGTCTTATATACCTTTTGCTATTGATGATGGAGGATATCCATATTGCATTAATGCTAATGATGATAAGATATACATAGGATATTTAGAAGACTATGATGGTAGTCCAGAATCAACAATACGGTTTATATCAGATTCATTAATAAAATTCATCAATGGGATGAAAACAGAAGAAGAAGCTTATAATTAATATTAAAACAATCCAGCCCTAGGGTTGGATTGTTTTTTCATTCAACTGTTCAGCTTATCAAGGAGTTCGAGTTCCTCTTCGGGGATAAGGGAGCGGATGAGTTGCAGGATGTTGTAAATATCCCATTGGTTGTGTTCGGTATAATTGGGGAACGATATTTCCGTCAAAAGGGCTGTTTAAATTTAATTAAGAATAAAGATAAAATTTATTATCTTTGAGATTAGTAGATATTTGAAATTTAAAAAGGTTAAAAAGTAAACTAATTCAGGCAGTTAGGACAGTATGAAGATGAAGAAACAGGTTTGTACTATAATAGATTTAGGTATTATTCTCCAGATAGTGGTATCTATGTAAGCCAGGATCCTATTAGGTTATTAGGTGGTAACAAGCTATATAGTTACGTAAATAATATTAATTTATTTATTGATCCATTAGGGCTTAATAAAGTAATTCATTTTCCAAATTTTGATGAAGCAAGAGAAGCTGCTTTTGATCTTGCTTCCGGAGGAGATATAACTGTAACATTTTCTCCTACAAAGTATGATCCAATTACTGGAACAGAAGTAGAGTTTAAAGGTTCTAATGGTTCTAAAGTAGCATATGATTCAGCTCATGCTGATATGGATATTTCTCATGGACATGATAAACCTCACATTGGAGTACAACAAGGAGGTAAAAGGGGAGCTGGTGGAGCAGAACGTTATAATTTGACTTATGAGGGAGAAACTCATCCTCATAGATCACCTAATAAAGGAGAAGGGGTTATAAAACATAACCATTAAAAATATGAAAAATGAAATAATACAAGCCATAAAACAATTATCTTTTGATAATAAAGTAGTCTTATTTGAAGATACTAAATTAAGTGAAAATATAATTACAAAAATTCAAACTAAATTTGTAATTGGAAACCCTAGAGTATGGTGGTTGAAGTTTATAAAAAAACCTCAATCATTTACTTATGATACTAAATACCTATATAAGCAAATCATTAATTTTTTTAAACCAAATGAAAGTGTATGGATTGTAATAGAAGATGATACTAACTTTCTATTATTATCCACAATTGAAGATTTTATAAATATTGTTGGGGAATGTAATTATTTTGAATATAACATCATTAATTTAGAAATGAACAAACTGTTATGCGAGAATGACCATGATGAATTATTATTGGTTGAATTATAATGAGTAAGGAATATGAATTCTTGATTATCAAGCTATATTTAAAATAGTTTACTCCAAGTGCAAAAATCAGGAATAGTAAGAAATATTCCATAGTTTCCGATTATTTGGGTACGCCTTATCAGGCTTACAATGACCAAGGCGAACTGATTTGGGAAGTAGCGCTGGATATTTACGGAAAGGTAAAAGAGGATAAGTTTAACAATCGTTTTTCCATACCTTTCCGATATCAGGGACAGTATGAAGATGAGGAAACTGGGCTGTATTATAACCGTTTTAGGTATTATTCTCCAGACAGTGGAACATATATAAGCCAGGATCCGATAAGGTTAAAGGGTGGAAATTATTTATATTCCTATGTACATAATGTAAATGATTGGATTGACCCTTTAGGATTATATAATCCTTATGGAAATAAGAAGAATGGTCAATTTAAAAAGAAGCCAGGACCTAAACCTAAGCCCAAACCAAGTTTACATGGAAATTCTGCATTATCGACAAAACCAGCTGTCTTGTATGCGTTGTATGATGTCGAAGGAAATTTTATGAAATGGGGTATTACAGATAAAGTTAATAATTTAAAATCTAGATATGGAAATACTATTCCTAAAGATTGGCAAATTGAAGAGATGATGCGAGGTACACGGGCTGATATGCTAAAATTAGAAAGGGAGTTAAGTGAAAAAGTACCAGGCTCTTTAAATAAGGAAAAATGGGCTGGTTCTAAACAAGGTCAACAACTCGGTTCGGATGCAGATAATATTAATAATAAAATGAAAGCCCATCATAAACATTAAATAAAAGGTGAAAAATGGATATATATTTAAATTCAGCATTTGGTGGAGAAAGTAAAGCTAAAAATACTTTATTCTCTTTAAACATTGTAATTAGGAAAAGTTTGAAAAAAGTATTTAATGATTTTCATATTGAAAAGGTTAAAGAAATTGAATTTTATTTAGGGTTTAATGGTGATTTAACAAAATATAAAGAAACGTCTGGTATATATAGCCCTAGATATAGCTCCAAAAAAGAGAGTTTTGTAGTCAATATTATCTTTGATGATACTAAGTGGGGTGATAATCAAATTGAAAATAAGAGAATATTTATCACAGAATTAGAAACCTACTTTTTTGATGCAGGGGTTATTTTGAATAATAAATTAAAAAAAATAAAAATTGAATTCAATTTAAATGAATATAAAGCAAGAATAAAAAAAGCCTTATATAATGTTTAGTTTTAACAGATTTGGGAGGTAGAGCTGGATATTTACGGAAAAGTAAAGGAAGATAAGTTTAACAACCGTTTTTCCATCCCTTTTCGATATCAGGGACAGTATGAAGATGAGGAAACTGGGCTGTATTATAACCGTTTTAGGTATTATTCTCCAGACAGTGGAACATATATAAGCCAGGATCCGATAAGGTTAAAGGGTGGAAATTATTTATATTCCTATGTACATAATGTAAATGATTGGATTGACCCTTTAGGATTAGCTAGAGGTCCAGTTTCAGGTGATTTTGCAGAAATGATTTCTATATCAGGATATCAAAAGCATCATATTATCGCAGATTCTTTGAGAGATCATCCTTTACTACAAGAGCTGGGATATGATATAAACAATAGTAGAAATTTAGTCTATCTCCCTGAAAGTAGTAGTCTAGATCCTACAAGGACAGTACATAATGGAAGTCATAGAAAATGGCATAGAGAAGAAGCATTAGAGGAATTGGATCGAATACATGCTTTAGATGCTGATCCAGAAATAAAGAAAATGCATGTAGATGCATATACAGATGAAATGAGGGAAAAGTATCTTTCTAAAGATGCTAATGTGCAATTAAATAAACATCATTAAACCATAATAAGTAAAAATTATATGAATTATTTTCTTAAAATAACAAGTAAACCTAATTTACCACTAAAATTTAGTTTAAAAAACACAATTAATGGTTCCTATTTAGCGATAGGTAAGTTTATAAATGAAAAAATAGATACTCCATTAATTTATGAAGATTCTGAAAATAGTGATTTATCAAAAGATGATATAATAAAATATGACGTTTTAGAAACAGTAGGAGGAGGTTTTTTAATTAGTGAAAAGTTAAAAGAATTAATAGAATCTTATTTTTCAAATGAAGTACAGATTTTTTCAACAATTATTACATATAAAAACACATCTTTGGAAAAATATTTTGCTATAAATATATTTAATAAATTAAAATGTTATGATTTAGAACGGTCAGAATTTACAATTCATCCAGTAGACCACTCTTATAAATTCACTAAAATTATTTTAGATACTTCTCCATTAGAAGAATATGGATTAGTATATAACATTATTCGAAGTATATATGATAATAAAATTATTGTTTCTGATGAATTTAAAAATGTTATGACAAGTAATAATATTAACAGTATTAAATTCATTAGGTAATAATGATAAATTATTTAAATTAAAAAAATATAATCAACTAAGAAAGAAAATGTACATTTTTTCTTAGTTTTTCATTCTAATAACAATCAGGACAGGGTTATATTATAATCGGTTTAGGTATTATTATGATTGTAATTCCGAAACATATATTAGTCAGGATCCTATTAATCTCTATGGTGATAGAACTTCCCTTTATACTTATACTAAAGATACAAATAAATGGTTAGATATATTTGGTCTTCATAAAGTAGGTATATTAAGTGATAAATTAGCTGAAATGGCTAGAGAGGTTCATAATTTGGCTAGAGATGAAAGAGCTCTTAGAAGTCAAACAGTAAGTATTGCTAAAGTAGAAAAAGATGGCGTATCTAGTTTATATGCTTCTGGGAGCGGAGCTAGCCTAAACCCTCGCCAAAGGGAGAAGTTGGAAGAGTTAGGAGTCCCTAAAGAAAATATATTTAGTGGCAAAAAATTTAAAGTATTTATTGATGGAGAAAGAGGAATTCAAACTAAATTAGCAAATCATGCAGAAAGAGTTATAGAACGAAATATTCCCCTAGATTCAGAAATTAAAGAATTTGGAATTTCATGGAGTAGTAAACAGAAAAATGAAATGTGTCCTAATTGTAAAGAACATTTTGGACATTCACATTAATTATTAAATTAAAGATTATGGATCTTAAAAAATATTTTAAAATAATAGCACTAAAATATCAAAAAATATTAAAAGATAATTTACTATTTTGGAATCTTTGGAATACCAATTATCTCTTTGAATTTTTAGATAATTATAAAGAGGAATATCCTGAATATTACAATATGTTTACAGAAATAAATACTATATGTTGGAAATTTAATGATTCTCATAAAATCAGTGTAAAAGAACTTTATATAACTCTAGATAAATATTATCCCTTTATTGATGATAATACTTTAGATGATTTAGATGATTTTAATTTACCAGAAGTAGTAATTAAAGAATTAACATATTCTTTTAATACAATTTATGATGGAATTAAGAGTAATAAAAGATATGGAGACAAATCTAGTGATGCCTCTATAAATATTATTTCTGTCATATTAGAAAGTAATAAATTGGACTATGATGATACAAATATTCCTATTCTTAAAAACGAAATAGATGCACAAATTAAATTGATACAAGATCTCTCCAAACCTCAGGCATATACTTATAAGGATAGAAATATTTATAGGGATAAAGAAGCTATGGCTTCTATAAAGTTTAATGAAAATTATTAAGTAATATTTATAATTAGAGAATAATATTTTATACCAATTTTATATCAGGGACAGTAAGAAGATGAAGAAACAGGGTTATACTATAATAGATTTAGGTATTATGATAGTAATTCTGGAACGTATATTTGTCAGGATCCGATAAAGTTAGCTGGAAATAATCAATGTCTATATGCATATGTTCCTAATACTAATATTGAGATTGATGTATATGGTTTAGTTCATGGTTTAGAAACCTCAGTTACTAGAAATGGACAAACAATATTTTCAGAAACATATACTAGTGGTGGTATGTTTACGGGAATGAAGCCTAATCAACAACAAGCATTACTTACTCATACTGAAAGAAAATTTTTAAATGATATTAATGATTTAGTAAATCTTGGAGATCATTTAAAAATGGTAGGACAGCTTAATCCTTGTAAACCTGGATGTCAGCCTGCTCTGCTATAAGAGATTTTGTCGCTGATAAAGGTGTTACAACAGAATATTTCGCATCTGATACTAAAATGCATTATATATGGGAAAAAACGGGCAATAATAAAGTATTACAAATTGAAACAGATATAACAACAGGTAAAGTTTCTGCTTATGAATATGATACACAAGCAAGAAGAAGAAATTCTGTCAACTTAGATCATAAACATTAAGACTCAATTATGAATCATATGGAATTTATAAATAATTTTCAAATAAAAAATAATCAATTGATAGGAGTTATGACTATTCCTAATCTATACGACTCTGTTGAGTTCTCATTCAATATAGAAAAAAAAGCAGCTGATATCTCAGATTTCAAAGAATTGATTAACAAGAGTAAAGATTTTATCATTCAATTAGATAAGAATAAAATAAGTAAGATAACTACTTTTGTCTCAGAAGAAATTACGGATGCTGCTTATGAAGGTATTGATTATGAATATTCTAAGCAAGATATATATAAATTAAAGAATGATCTTAAAATTAAGAGGATAAATTTTTATAATGAAGATATGATTATTTTTTTTGAATCAAATAAAATTTTTACAGAAATGAAAATTTCTTGTCAAATGGACTATGAGTTTAATATTGAAGATATAACAGTTGGTTGATTTTCCTGACAGGTAGAACTAGATATTTATGAAAACAGAGCGTTAAAAAACGTTGAGAACGTTTTTAGCGAACGAGCCAGACTGTCGTGTTGGAAAAAAGAAGATAAGTTTAACAACCGTTTTTCTATCCCTTTTCGATATCTGGGACAATATGAAGATGAGGAATCGGGTTGTGTTACAACCGTTTTAGGTATTATTCACCTGATAGTGGAACATATATAAGCCAGGATCCTATTGGGTTAAATGGTGGAATTTTAAATTTATATGGATTTCTGTAAAAGAAACTTATATACTACCAACCAATAAAATACCAGGAAGTACTAAAGGAGATTCTTACGCAGATTTAACCTTTAAATCCCCTTATGGTCAAGTAGTCCATATTAATACAGTAGACAAAGGATGTTATATGAACTCTGGTATGTCTCAAAGAGAATATATAAATGCCAAACGAATTCAAACAGATGCTCCTAATTCAATCGTAATTACAGTAAAAAAAGGAGATGCTGTAAAATCAGGAGATTTAAGTGTTAGTGGTAAAAATATGCAAGCAGGAAAAATACATCATCATTAAAAAATAATTATTATGGGAAAAACACGAGATTTTGTTTTTTTTTATGACAAGTAAAGATGAAGAATTATTTTGTCAAACTATTAGGGAATACAACTCAAATATTTTCTTTTTAGATACTTGTCCTTCCTCTGAATCTAATATAGAGAAAAGATTATTTATATCTGTTACGGATTCGTCAAGTCCTTTTTTTCAATAGTTAATTTAGATTTAATTACCAAAGAAGAGTTGAGTGTAAGTTATGAAAAGTATAGCGAATACTATCATTTTACCTAAGTTGGGAAAGGTCAAATGCAATTCTTACGTTCTAAACCTGATCCATTTCATCCTAACAATTTAAGTGAAGACCGTCTTGCTGATTATTATGAGCCAGAAAATGAGCCAGAAAAAATATGAAAAAATAAAATATATAATATTTTAAAAAAACTTGGTGGATAAGTTAGTTGCACTTCCTGATGCTTTACGAAAATACAATGGAAAAAATGGTTTTTTAACACAAAGTGCTGCAAAGTTTGTTGGTGAAGGAATTACAGATAATTTTTATAATTTTTAAATATAAAGATAAATGCTGGGTAAGGCTTAAATTTACAATTTTATAAAATAATAAATAACCTTTTAAAGGCATAACCATTATTCTTTTATTTAATAGATCTGATGAGATTATTACAAAAAATATTTTCTATAATAGAATACTTAATTACTAAATAATTTAATAAATAATATAAATTCAAATAAAAAAATTATTTAATTATTATTTATTTCAAATTCACCCGCTAAAATATTGAAACTTCAATAATTATTTTTTTTCTATATTTACAGCCAAAATAAAAAAGCAACTTATGGGATGGTTTACTAGAAGTAAAAAAAATATTAATACTGACTATAGTGAAAAAATGGATGTTCCTAAAGGATTGTGGTATAAAACTCCTACAGGAAAAATTATAGAAACAGACCAATTAAAAGCTAATTATTATGTTAGTCCCGAAGATGGTTTTCATGTAAGAATTGGAAGTAAACAATATTACGAAATTTTATTTGATAACGGTAAATTCACTGAACTAGACGAAAAAGTTAGTAGTAAAGATCCTTTAAACTTTGCTGATACTAAACCTTATAAAACTAGAATAAAAGAAGCTAAAGCTAAAACAGGGCTAACTGATGCTATTAGAAATGCTGTTGGTAAAGTAAATGGTAAAACTATATATATTTCCTGTATGGATTTTAGTTTTATTGGAGGATCTATTGGATCTGTGGTAGGAGAAAAAATACGACGGGCCATAGATTATTGTTTAAAATATAAGCTTCCTTATGTAATTATTTGTCAATCTGGAGGTGCTAGAATGCAAGAAGCAGGAATATCACTTATGCAACTTGCTAAAATTGAGTCAAAACTAGCTCAATTAGGAGAAGCTGGGTTACCTTATATTTCTATATTAACTGATCCTTCATTTGGAGGAATAACAGCTTCTTTTGGCTCTACGGGTGATATTATTATTGCAGAACCTGGAGCATTAGTAGGCTTTGCTGGACCCCGTGTTATTAAAGAAACTATAGGAAAAGAACTCCCCGAAGGATTCCAATCTGCAGAGTTTCTATTAGAAAAAGGGTTTATTGACCTTATTGTAAACCGTAAAAACTTAAAAAACACATTGTCTGAAATCGTAGACTTATTGATCTATAAAAAAGCTAATAAATAATCTTTAATTTTGTGCTTTTTCATAATTCATAAACCTAGTTAATTTTTAAATGACTCTTAATTATATATGGATCGCCTTTATAATCTTATCTTTCTTGGTAGGACTATTAAAACTTATATTTTTAGGAGATACTACTGTATTTAAACATATGGTAGACGGACTTTTTGATACTACGAAAGTAGCCGTAATGGAAATTGCTTTACCTTTAGCCGGTATGATGACTTTTTGGTTAGGAATAATGAAAATAGGTGAAAATGCAGGAGCTATAAGGTTTTTATCCCGAATAGTCGGACCTTTTTTCAGTAAATTATTTCCATCTGTTCCCAAAGACCACCCGGCAATTGGCAATATGATGATGAATTTTAGTGCAAATTTATTAGGCTTGGATAATGCCGCTACTCCTTTAGGACTAAAGGCTATGGATAGTCTTCAATCTCTAAATACAAAAAAAAATACAGCTACCGATGCTCAGATTATGTTTTTAGTCCTTCATACTTCCGGACTTACCCTTATCCCTGCATCCATTATGCTCTATCGATATTTAAATGGTGCACAAGATCCTACTGATATCTTTATACCTTGTATTGTAGGTACTTTTTGCACCACATTATTTGGGATTATAATTGTAGGGATTCGTCAAAAATTAAAACTTTTTAGTCCCAGTATTTTGCTAGGATTAGGCATAGCCATCCTATTTATTTTTGGACTATCTTTTTACATTAAAAATTCTGCAAATTCGCATACTGAATTTGCTAAAGATTATATAAACACTCATATTACTCCAAAGACTAAAAAACCAGATAATATCAAGGTTGATGATTTTATAAAACTATATCCTATTTCTTTTCAAAAAGAACTAAAGATAGACGAATCTTCTTTAACCCCTAGTATTATCTCTAAGGCTAATCAAGAATTTATTAATTTTGAACGTGGAACCACTTCCCGTGTAATGAGTAATGTTTTATTATTACTTATCCCAACTGTATTTATATCGGGAGCATTCATAAAAAAAATTAATGTATTTGACAGTTTTATTGACGGTGCCAAGGAAGGTTTTGGAGTTGCTGTAAAAATTATTCCCTATTTAGTAGCTATGCTTGCCGCAATTAGTTTATTAAGAAATAGTGGGATTATGGATTATATTCTTACAGGAATTTCTTCTATATTTAAGTTAACGCAAATTAATACTGATTTTATTCCTGCACTACCTACTGCCTTAATGAAGCCTTTAAGCGGAAGCGGAAGTCGAGCATTAATGATTGAAACGATGCAAACTTACGGAGCAGATTCTTTTGCAGGAAGGTTATCTTGTGTTTTTCAAGGAAGCGCAGATACAACTTTTTATATTATCGCTTTATACTTTGGTAGTATAGGTATCAAAAGAATTAGATATTCTATTACTGCCGGCTTGCTTACAGAATTAATGGGAGTTATAGCTGCCATTTTTATTGCTTATTATTTCTTCGGATAATATTATAGCAATTTTTCATTAAAATAACATTAAACATCTTTTAACCAAAATATATTTGTATTTTTGATATATTTAAAATAAAATATTTGTATATGAAGAAAATTAATAATTTACTTTTTACATTAATTATT
Source organism: Apibacter adventoris (assembly GCF_002964975.1). Taxonomy (GTDB): domain Bacteria; phylum Bacteroidota; class Bacteroidia; order Flavobacteriales; family Weeksellaceae; genus Apibacter; species Apibacter adventoris. The sequence continues at coordinate 23,468 of NZ_PSZM01000001.1, forward strand.
ATCGCACTAATTTTAGGAGTAATTTTAGGATATTTTATCCATATAACTTGCCCTGAAATAACTATTAATAAATTTTCTTCAAATATAAAAATCTTAAGCTCTATCTTTATACGACTAATTCAAATGGTAGTAGCTCCTTTAGTATTTTCTACTTTAGTCGTAGGAATTGCTAAAATGGGAGATTTGAAAATGGTAGGAAGAGTTGGAGGTAAAGCTATGTTGTGGTTTATATCTGCTTCTTTAGTATCTTTATTTATTGGATTATTTTTTGTTAACTATTTTGCTCCCGGAAAAGATATAGGAAATATGGGACAAATCAATAAAGAAGCTGCTAATGAACTAATTACAAATTCCCAAAGCTTAACCTTAGAAACCTTCATCAATCATATGATTCCTAAAAGTGCCATAGAGGCAATGGCTCATAATGAGATTTTACAAATTGTTATTTTTTCTATTTTTTTCGGTATAGCTCTAAGTGCTTATGGAAAAAAAGGGGAATCTCTTACTAAACTTCTAGATACAGTTTCTCACGTTATATTAAAAATTGTAACTTATGTGATGTGGACAGCACCTATAGGAGTATTAGGGGCAATCGCCAGTATTGTTGCTGAAAAAGGGCTCTCTATTTTTATTACTTATGTACGCTATCTTTTTGCTTTCGGTATAGCAATATTAATCCTTTGGTTTGTTCTTTTACTGGTTGGTTATTTTGTATTAGGAAAACGTTTGTTTAAATTACTTAAACAAATAAAATCGCCTTTGTTAATTGCTTTTTCTACCTCCAGCAGTGAAGCTGTATTTCCTAAATTGGTAGAAGAATTAGAAAATTTTGGATGCAATGAGAAAATTGTTTCTTTTATTCTCCCTTTAGGTTACTCTTTTAACTTAGATGGAAGTATGATGTATATGACCTTTGCCAGTATTTTTATTGCCCAATATTATGGAATCCATTTAGATATTCCAACACAATTGACTATGTTATTAGTTTTAATGCTTACCAGCAAAGGCATGGCTGGAATACCGAGAGCTTCTCTTATAGTAGTTGTAGCTGTTTGTTCCATGTTTGGTATTCCTCCTGAAGGAATTGCTTTGATACTTCCTATTGATCATTTTTGTGATATGGTTAGGAGTATAACCAATGTATTAGGCAATGCTTTAGCTGCTACTTCCGTAAGTAAATGGGAAAAAAGTTTAGATAGTTAATTAAATCTTTAATATCTTTGCACAAACCTTTTTAAATGAGTATAAATGCATGATTTTAGCTGGGGGCAATTAGTTAATCCGGAATTCTATATCAAGCTTGGTGGTATTTATTTAGTTTTATTTATCATATTTGCAGAAACAGGCTTATTTGCTGGTTTTTTTCTTCCCGGAGACAGTTTGTTATTCCTTTCCGGGATTTATAGTAAGGAATTAATTCAAGAAATAGTATTCATAAAGTCGGATTTTTTGAATGTTCTTTTACTTTCTTCCTTAGTTTCAATTGTCGGAATAATTGGAAATGAAGTAGGTTATTGGTTTGGGAAAAAAAGTGGACCTTATTTATACAACAGGAAAGATACTATTATCTTTAAAAAACGTTATTTATTTCAAGCTAAAGATTTTTATGATAAACATGGCGGAGGAGCCATTATTTTAGCCAGATTTTTACCCATATTAAGAACATTTGCTCCTATTATTGCCGGGATTGTTCAAATGAATAAAGGAAAATATTTCTTATATAATATAATTGGCTCAATTGCTTGGTCTTTTTTATTAATATTTTCCGGACATTATTTGTATAAAATCTTTTTAAATAACCTTGATTTTGATTTAAAAAAACATATTGAAATTATTGTCTTAATAATGGTTTTAGTAACTACAGGACCTGTATTATTCAAATTGTTTTTTAAAAAGAAAGAAGGTGAGGATGATAACTCTATATAAGGTAAAAAATATATTTATATTTAATTACAGCACACAAGTATCCTATTCATTGATTTTACCTTTATAATTCTTAAACTTTTAGAAAAATTTAATACAAAATTAACTGTATACTCAGAGGGTCCTACATTTTTATTATTAAAGTCTGTAGATTTGTTTTGCATATAATATGGCTTTATTTTTATTAAAATTTTTAATATAACGCCACTCTGATAAGTTTATTATGTTAATTTTTATAAAAAAACAATATTATTATTCTCTATTAACTTTCTTAAATTTATAATAGCATATCTCATTCTTCCTAAGGCTGTATTTATTCCTACATTCGTTTCCTCCGCAATTTCTTTAAAGCTTAACTCCTTATAAAATCTTAATTCTAAAACTTCTCTTTGATCTTTGGGTAGAGTTGCTATTAGTTTTTTCAGATCTTTATTTATTTGTTCATCAATGATTAAATCTTCTATAGATGACTCAGAAATTTTGACAAAATCAAATATACTATAATCTTCATTGTAGGTATTGGAAGATTCATTAATAACTTTCGTTTTATTGACCATTCTAAAATAATCAATAATCAAATTATGAGATATTCTTAACACCCATGGTAAGAACTTTCCCTCTTCATTATACTTTCCTTCCTTTAAAGTTAATAGAACTTTTATAAAAACATCTTGAAATAAATCCTCTGCTAACTCCTGATTATTTACTTTTCTATTAATATAGTTAAATACTTTTAACTTATGTCTATTAAGTAATATTTCGAGAGCTTCTTCTTTCCCTTCAATATAAGCAATAACTAGTTCACAATCAGTTTTTTTAATCATAGTTCTACAGAATTTAATAATTATAATTTTTTATTTAAATAGAGTAGAATTTTATTCACGAGCTACTTTTTATAGGTTTATGCAAATCTAATGATAAAATTTTTAAACTACATATTTTTTTATATAAAAAAAACTTTTTATAAACTATTTATTTATAATTTTAACAAATAATGCTAATTATTAAAATAATACATGATTTATATTAAATATAAATTATGATTCTTAAAAAAAATAACTTATAAATATTAAATGTATATTTTTAAAATATGTAACAAATTTATATATTGCGCTCTCAAATCATTTTTTTTCATATGAATAAAGTAAAATATCAGTTAGAATTTAGCATGAAGTGTTCAACTTCTCTATTGTTTGAGTATATTGGAACCTCATCGGGAATGAGCGAATGGTTGGCAGATGATGTCATAGAACGTGGTGATGAATTTACATTTTACTGGGGAGACCAACAAGAGTCAGCCAACTTGATAAGATATAAGGAAGAATCTTTTGTAAGATTCAGGTGGGAAGAAGATGAAGGCACTAAATATTTTTGGGAATTAGCTATACATGTTGATGAGGTTACTAATGATGTGGCTTTAATTATTACTGATTTTACTGAAGAAAGTGATTTAGATAGCTCTAAATTGTATTGGACGAATTTGATAGATGACCTTAAAAAAATCATTGGATCTTAAATCATCTCATTACTGATTTTATAATTAATATATTTCTCTAATTTTATTATGAAAGTTATTTTCAATCAAGAAATAATTAAAGAGAAAGACCTTCTTATTGGTTACAACCAAAAAAAATATTTTAGCGGAGATTTTGTCAATGTTTATTGTTGGGTATTTCAGCATAGATTGATATTTTGGGAAGATGTCTATTTTCAGCTTATGGCGAATATGAGAAAAATGCGCATCTCTATCCCTATGTCATATACTCCGCAAATGTTTGAAAATCATATTAAATTATTATGTAAAGAGAATGAAATTTATAAAGGATGTATAAAAATAACTGTTTTTAGAAACTTAAATACTCCTTCTTTTATCATAGAATTTTTACCATATAAAGATTTTTTTATTTCTGCTGATAATAAGATGGAAGTTTATAAAGATATTATCATATCTCCGTCGTTATTATCCGCAATTTCAATTTTTCATCCTATCAACCTTATAGCAGAACAATATGCTATGGAAAACCAATTACAGGAAGTTATTCTGCTCAATGGTGAAAAAAGAATTAGTAGGTCTATTTTCGGCAATATTTTTCTAGTTAATAATAATGTAATTTTATCTAATCCTAATTCTGAAGGAGCTTTTATTTCCTGTCTCAAAAAAAATTTTCTTGTTTTTCTAAGACAGAAAACGGAATTTATTTATAAAGAAGAATGTATATCTCCTTTTCAGACTCAATCTGCTAATGAAATATTTATTTTAAGTGATCAAAAAGGTATTATTCCTATAAATAAAATAAGAAAAACTACATTTAATACTGAGATAACTCATTATTTAGCTAAAAAATTTATTGGATATGCATTAAATGCATAGTTAGAATAAGGATAATAAATGAAAAAAGGTCGCAAAAAGCGACCTCAAACTAAAACCACAAAAAAATGAGAAAGAAAATTACACATAAAGTGTAATCGGCTTATAAAACAAGGAATACTAAATATCCCTTATTCTCATATGCAAATGTATGTACATTTTATATTTTATTAGTCTTTATATAATCAAATTATTTTATAGTGTAAATAGTACATTTATTTTTTTTCTTTTATACAAGACCATTTACAAATTTTAGAGTGTACAATATTTTTTTATTGAATAATAAATATGGTCGGTTTTTTTTGAAAATCGGTTTTTTTATTCTTCCACTCTCCTATTGTGAAAGTTTTAATCGATTCATCCGGAAGTGTAATGTTTGTTGCTATACATAAATGAGTGGAGTTTTTTAGTCCTTTTAATAAATCTTCAAATAGCGATTGATTTCTATAAGGTGTTTCCATAAATATTTGAGCTGTATGGCTAACTCTACAAATATTTTCCAATTGTTGTAGTTTTTTCTTTCTTTGTATTGAATCTATTGGTAAATAGCCATGAAAGGTAAAATTTTGTCCGTTTAATCCACTTGCAATTAATGCTAAAATTATTGAAGAGGGACCATTTATGGGGATAACCCTTATCCCTTTAGTATGACACCAGGAAACTAGTAGACTACCCGGATCTGCTATACAGGGAAGTCCCGCTTCTGAGATTAGTCCTATAGAATGTCCTTCTATTAGAGGCTGTGCTATTTCCGGTATTTGTTGTTCAGAAGTTCTTTTATCTAATATAGAAAATGAAAGTTCTTTCTGTATTACATTAGGACATAAAAATTTAATAAACTTGCGGGCTGATTTTTCATTTTCGGCTACAAAAAATTTCAGTTCTTGTAAAAGATTAATTTCTTGCTCTGAAAATATATTTTTAGGAGACGTTTCTCCTAAATAAGCAGGTAATAAATATAAAGCCACCATTTATTTGCTAAATTTTTTTCTTCTCCATATTATCAATATTGCCCCAAATACTGAAATAAATCCTAAGGGCATAAGCATATTAAACCATTGCCAATAAGATTTATCCATTACGATAGTTTGTTTGTCTAATAATCTCATCTGTACGGTTCTGTTTCTTAATTCCATCAATCCATTGTCATCCATTAAATAATCTAACGCATTTATTAAAAATTCTTCATTCCCATATGTAACCCCTGTGGAATAATCTAATCCTAAAGGAATTGGTTGTCCTTTTATAACCTGATTTCGGGCTACATCTCCATCAGATATTACAAGCATTTTATTGGGTTTTGGATTCTGTGGAATAAAGCCTTTGATTTCTGTAGCTTCTATACGTCCAGAATAAGCAGAATTAAATTTCCCTTCCATTAAAACAGCCATAATTTTAGAACCATTATTATAGTTTTTTAAATTCATTGAGTCTTTATTGGAAATTTTGGCCTCTTCTAAAGATATATAAGATGGAACCCCCTGAACATTGGTATATGGTGATGTTTGATATAATATTGTTTTTTTTATTCCTTCTACATCTAAAATCTCAATAGGTGAAGGAAATTCAAATTTTATAGGGTTAATATTTTTAGTTATAGGATGATTATTCATTGATATTCCTAATGGAAAGTATACCCATGGAACTCTTGCATTTTGAGCATTCCCTTGCACTTCCCCTACTTGTAAATTAATATAGGCAGGATTCTGAACATCTTTTATAACCGAAGGGTTAATACGTATTCCGTAAGAAAATAATAAATCTGTGAGGTTTAAATCATAAGGATAGGCTAATATTTTATTGGATTTTAATAGTGTATCCATTTCGGCATTTACCGCATCAATAGCCCATAATGTTTTTCCTCCATTCATAATATATTGATCTACCGTTATCTTTTCTTCCTCTGTAAATGCTTTCCTGGGCTTTGCTATTATAATAGCATCAAATCTTTTCATATTAGAGAGATCCTGAATTTTTAAAGATTGACTGTCTTTAGGAAGAATAGGACCGAAATTATAATTTTGTATAATCCTGTTAAACAAGCTATACATCTCTAATTTATTTAATTCTTTTTGATTAACAAGAATTCCTACTGATTTTAAATGTTCTCGGGATAATTTATCAATGGCATCGGAAAAACCATATTCTAACCCTTCTATGGATTTCGTCATTTGCTCATCTGCCGATATTCCTCCCTGCTCTACTATTAGAGGTACAGTATGTCCATATCCTTTATATTTTATGGTAGCATAAGGAAATAATATTATTTGTTTGGAGACCCCATCTTTTTCTACTCTTAGCGCTGATGGTTGCATTCCCATTGCCTGAAGTGTATCTTGAGATATTTTGTCTTTAATTGGGTCGACCAGTTTATAAGTAATATTTGAATTAACCCTTTTTAATTCCTCTAGTAAATTAAGTGTTTCATATTGTAATTGTTTGAAGTCTGCCGGAAAATCCCCCTCTAAATATACTTCAATTTCCATGGGTTGGTTTATTCCCTTTACAAGTTTTTTTGTTGTTTCTGTTAAAGTATACCTTTTATCGGAAGTCAAATCAATCCTTCTATTAATAATTCCTAAAATAAGTATGATTGTAAATAAAAGAAAAATTAAAATTCCTATATTTTTTTTTATAAATGTCATTATTTTTTTCTTTTAATAAATTTTATAGAGATTGTAAGAAAAAGGAAAGTAATAAATAAGAAATATCCCAAATCGCGTGTATCTATAATTCCTTTAGTAAAACTAATATAATGTTGATAAAATCCTATTTTTTGTAATATATAATCAAAATTGCCTAATAAATTATATGATGCTAAATTTTCAAAGCCAAAAAAACAGAAAAAGGACAAAAACACACCTAAAATAAATGCTAATACCTGATTTTTTACTAATGAAGAAGCAAAGATACCTACAGAAATAAAAGTCATAGATAAAAAAATCAACCCTATATATCCACTCAAAACCATTCCTAAATCTATATTTCCGGTTGGTAAACTTATCATATAAGTACTGTAGACATAAACTATTGTTCCTAAAAGCGAAAATAATACTAGTGTTAAAATGGCAAAATATTTACCTAAAACCACAGAAAATATTGATATTGGCTGAGAAAAAAGCCATATTAATGTATTATTTTCTTCTTCTTCGGCAATAGATTTCATAGTTAGAGCAGGAATTAGAAATAATAAAACCCATGGGGATAAAACAAAAAAGTTATTTAAATTTGCTAGCCCAATGTTGAATATATTAAAATTATTATCAAAAAACCAAAGAAATAACGTGCATATTATTGTAAAAATAGAAGCAATAATGTACGCTCCCATTGTACCGAAATAGGTACCTATCTCTTTTTTAAATATAGAAAACATTTTTATTTTTTATTTTTCTTTCTGTTTACAAACTTGACAACCATCATAATTACAAATACCAAGACGACAAAACTTATTAATAAACTTAACCACATTCCCATAAAATATTGCTTAAATATCACAATAAATATTACAGCAAAAAGTATAATTGTAGCAACTTCATTCATCATTCTTAAGTGTACAGATGTTGTATGGAATGTTCCTTTTTTTATCCTTTTAATACATCTCCAACTCCAATAATGATAAACTCCAAGACAAGAGACAAATACTAATTTAATATGGAACCAAGGTTCTCTAAGTATATAAAAAGATATATCTCCTTTAGTATTAATCATCATAAAAATTCCCGTAATTAACATGATAATACCTGCAGGCACAGTTATGATATCCCACAAACGAGAAATCATATATATATATTGTTTCCTTAATATTTCTCTTTCCGGCTCAGGTTTATCTTTTGCATCTATATAATATACATAAAGCCTAATTAGGTAAAATATGCCAGCAAAATAACTAACCATAAATATAATATGGATTGCCTTAAGGGCATAATAACTGGGAATATCTGGAATATGCATAAATTGATTTTATTTTCATTGCGAATTTAGCAATTTTCGATTATTTTAAAATTATATTGGGATATGTATATCTAAATAATGTAAAACAATACTACACAATATAGGCATACATCCAATTCATCAAGTATAAATCAAAATAATAAAAAATATAAACAAATAAAAATTTTGCCTATATTTACCCATATTTTATATAAAAAAAATTAACAAAACATTAATTAACTATTAACTAAAATTAATTCTATGAAAAAAATGCTATGCTTTTTTAATTATTCAGACTATATTTAGCAACCTTTAACTAGTTTTAAGTTTGTTTTTTAACATTTTCATTTACATTTCATCTCTCCAAATGTAATTTAATAGATTAAAATAAAATACATGACTATATACAAATTAATGTCATAATAATTCAATATATAATTATATATTTATACATAATTTTCAAATATGAAATTTAAATCAATAGTTTTTATATGTTATATTCTTTCTATTTTTATACAATGTATAATTGTGTTAGTTTCTGATGCATCTCAGGTTGATGATTCAGAAAATTACTTACGTTTAGCTTATCGAATAATAAATTCCGGAGAATGGTATCCTTCTCTTATAGACAATTATCCCGACTATAAATTAGACTATTCTTTTTTTATACACTCACCCGGATATGTAAATTATTTAGCTTTTTTATTAATTATTGTAAAACATGTCAAAGGTATACTATTAATTAATGTTGCTATAAATGCCATTTTAGGTTATGAATTATTTTATATAGGAAAAAAATATTTTAATGAAAAAACAGGTTACATTGTTTTATTACTTTTTTCAATTTATCCTACAAACTATGGAATTGTTTGCCTCACAGGAAATGAATTGGTATATACTATGTTGGCTTTTACCTTAATTATTTTATTTACTAAAAATAAAATAATCTACATTATTCTTACAGGAATTTTAATTGGTTTTGCAAATTGGATGAGACCTTTTTTATTTATTTTATTTATTGTACTTTGTTTTTTAACTTTTTATTCTAACGACAATCTAATTAATAAAATTAAAAAATTAACAATTTTAGCATCCTCCATAGTTCTTACCGTTTTTATTATTGGTTTTACTACTTATGAAAGATTTGGAAGTTTTGTTTTCCAATCTACTACAGGAGGTTATAATTTATTAATCGGAGCCAACGATCATGCTGATGGAAGTTTTAGTAAAGAAGTTTTCAAAAAAGGCAATCTAGGATATATTGGCTCAAATACTTCTTTAGATGTCACTGAATTAGATCATATTTGGAAAGAAAGAGCTATTTTCTGGATAAAAAAACATCCTACTCAGTGGATATTATTATTTCCAAAAAAATTTTTTTATTTGTATTGTAGTGATTCACATGCCATGAGCGCATTATCAGGCAATATAAAAGCTCCCGTACAAAGTAGAGATTACACACTAAAAATGATTCACACTTTTCCTAAATACAATAAATTTCAATGGTTGTTATTTTATAATCAATTGTTTTATGTAACTTGTTTATTATTATCTCTTTTTGGATCTTATCTTATCATTAAAGAAAAAAATAAAATAGCACAAGCTCTTTTATTATATTGGATTTTGGGAACAGTTATGAATCTACTCTTATTCGGTGGAAGTAAATTTCATTATCCTTATATGCCTATTATCTTATTGTTTGCTTCTTTTGTTATTAGTAAACGTTATGATAAAAATAAATTCAAATTAAAAAATATAAAACTCTAATAATATATTTAGTATGAAAAATCTTTTATTTTTTTAGTTCTTTTATTTCTAATATCTTTAGGGCTAGAATTAATTGCTAAATTTTCTGTTAATTCTGAATCTGTATCTCCAAAAAAGTAAATTTAAATTTACTAATGTCAGTTCCAGTAACTTTACATCGGTTTTTTGGGTATTCCTAGATGTAATCCCTCTACATTTATTGATAACAACTTCATAGCACTCTTAACTACAGCAGGTTATCATTTTTAATTCAAATATCACATATCAAAAAATACAATTTAATTCAGCAATTGATTGTATAAACCAATATACCGAATTTTTTATTTTGTTTTTAATATAAAAACATTTACCTTCACTATAATAATATTACAAATTTTTTCTCCTGAATTTAAATATTCACCTGTAAATACATAAAACTTAAACATTTTTTCATGACAAATTTTACATTACATCCCAGAAAAAAAGTGGCTATTATTGTAGGAATTATTACAGGAATTATTTCTGCGATTGTTAAATTCGGTTGGGAAATACCTTTCCCCCCTCGTACACCAGAAAGAGACCTAACCAATCCTCCTCAACAGCTCTTGGAACAATTAGGTATGTCTTTTGACCTTTCTCATACAGTTTATTATTTTAATGGAAATCCTCGTCCTATTATGAGCTTTCTAGTTCATTTTTCTTTTTCTATTGTATTTGCTATAATTTATTGTGTGGCAGCTGAATATTATCCTAAAATTAAATTATGGCAAGGAACACTCTACGGATTGATTATTTATATTGCTTTCCATGTGATATTAATGCCAATTTTAGGAACTGTCCCACCACCTTGGGATCAACCTTTTGAAGAACATTTTTCAGAACTTTTCGGACATATGTTCTGGACATGGATTATTGAACTTACTCGTAGAGATTTAAGAAACCGAATTACTAAAGAACCAGATTCCGAAATTCCACTTACATCTCCTTTTAGATAATTAATAAAAAAACAGAACTTTTTTCAATGTTCTGTTTTTTTTATAAAAGCTAATCCAACTACTTATAATGATAAAATTTAATTTTAGAGTATAAAACAATTCTTTACCTTTGTCAAGACCAATTAAGAATAAGCTATGAAACCAGGAATACCTAAAGGTACTAGAGATTTTAACCCTATAGAAATACAAAAAAGGAGATATATTATTTCTAAATTACAAGCTAATTTTGAAAAATTTTGTTTTTCCCCTTTAGAAACTCCTTCTTTCGAAAATTTAGATACCTTAACCGGAAAATATGGAGAGGAAGGCGATCGGCTTATTTTTAAAATTTTGAATAACGGAGATTTCCTCTCTGAAGCCAGAAAAAAAATGCCTGACATTGAACAATGGAATTCTAAAAATATTACTGCTTCTATTTCTGAAAAAGCTTTACGATATGACTTAACTGTTCCCTTTGCCAGATATATAGCCATGAATCAAGGGAATATATCTTTACCTTACAAAAGATACCAAATTCAGCCAGTATGGAGAGCTGATCGCCCTCAAAAAGGCAGGTATAGAGAATTTTACCAGTGCGATGCAGATGTGGTAGGATCTGAAAGTCTTTGGTATGAAGTAAATTTTATATTACTATATGATGCTTCATTCTCTGATTTAAAAATTCCTGTAGAAATTCATCTCAATAACCGTAAATTACTTGCTGCTATTGCTGAATATGCTTCTATTGAAGACCAGTTGATTGATTTTACTGTTGCTCTGGATAAACTAGATAAAATAGGTTTGGATAAAGTGTTGAATGAAATGAAAGAAAAAGGAATAGCACAAACCTCTCTCCAAAAATTAATTCCTATTATCGAATTATCTGGAAGTTTTGAAGATAAAATTACACGATTAAAAGAAATTCTAACGGATATAGAAGTTGGACAGAAAGGTATTGAAGAAATGGAATTTATTTATCATTCAGCAAAACAAATAGGTCTTAAATCTGCCGATTTGATATTTAATTTAACACTGGCTCGTGGATTGGAATACTATACGGGAACTATTTACGAAATCAAAGCTAAAAATATTTCCATAGGTTCTATTGGAGGAGGAGGACGTTATGATAATTTAACTGAAATATTTGGAGTCAAAAATATATCCGGTGTAGGAATTTCATTTGGACTCGATCGTATTTATTTGGTAATGGAGGAGTTGAATCTTTTCCCTGAATCTGCACATAAGAAAAAACAAATTCTGTTTTTTAACTTTGGTGAAAAAGAAAGTCTTCAGGCATTAAAATTAATACAAGAATTAAGAGGTAAAAATATTTCTTGTGATTTATATCCTGAAAAATTGAAACTTCAAAAACAGTTTACATATGCAGAAAAAAATGCAATACCTTTTGTTGCCTTTTATGGAGAAACAGAAATAAACTCTAAAACTCTTTCTTTAAAGAATATTATAACTGGGGAGCAAAAAACTTTACCTATAAGTGAATTAGAAACTTTCTTTTCTTAACCTTTATTTATTGTAATACATAAATTTCTTCTAAATAGAAAATTATAATTATCTTTGGTAAGAATGGTATATTTTTAGATATACTTATAGCAATTAAATAAATTTAATATTTATGAAAAAGCTAATTATACGGTCTTTTGTATTGATAGTTGTTTCTACCAACGCATTTGCTCAAAAAAATCAAAGAGAAATTAATAGAGAATATGGTAGAAAATATGAAGAAATAAATTCAGATTCTTCTTTAACACCTTATGAAAAATCTGAGAAAAAAAGAGAACTTGCAATAAAACAAAAACAAGATAATATAGAATATAACAAAGAAAATTATCATACCCATCATCATAATATTGATTATAAAGATGAAAGAAAAAAAGATATTGAACGAAAAATAGATTTGTTAGAAGATAGATATAAAAGAGATAAGGAGAGAATAGAGAATAATGACAAGCTGAACAAAAGAGAAAAGAATGCTCAAAAAAAAATTCTTGAAAAAGATTATAAAGAAAAAAAAGACCTCTTAAAAAGAGAAAAAGAAAATATAAAATAATAATTATTAGCTACTATTAATATAAGTTCTTTTAATAATGAAAACAATTTTTGATATAGAACTATCTCAGGATGATTTGGATAATGGTAATTATAATTACCAGCCGATACTAACAAAAAAATTAGATTCTTTAAATATAGATTTTGATCAAGATATAATCAACAATATTATACTATGGAAAGTAAATAGATATGCAAAAATAGACAATGAAGCACTCCTACTAATTAACAGAATAATAGAGAAGATAATGAATTAAATATTGAGTTAACAACAAAAATTCTTTTAAAATTACTTGATAAAAAACAAAGAGGAATTCGTTTACCAATGGCTTCAACCATCTTGAGATTTAAAAGCCCTAAAATTTATCAAATTTTAGATCAAAGAGTCTATAGATTCATTTATCCTAAAAAAACTCTAAAATATTCAAGTAATCTAAATGATCAAATTAATCTTTATATTCAATATTTGACAGATTTAAAAACAATTTGCATAGAAAGAAAGATAGATTATAGCATATCTGATAGAATATTATATTCATTCGATAAATTACTTTATAAAATAGAAAGTTTTTATAAATACTTTATTTTACATTTAAAAATGAATTGCTCTTTTACCAGTAGCATCTAAAGCAGCTTCTTTTATAGCTTCTGCATAGGTAGGATGTGCATGACTCATTCTTGTTATGTCTTCAGCGGAAGCTCGATATTCCAATAAGGAAACAGCATTTGCAATTAAATCAGCTGCACGGGCGGCTATTATATGTATCCCTAATACTTCGTCAGTGGCCCCATCGGTCAATATTTTCACAAATCCATCTGTATCGCCACTGGCTCTGGCCCGTCCTAAAGCTCGCATCGGAAATTGTCCGGTTTTATATTTATATCCCTCCTCTATCAATTGTTCCTCAGTCTTTCCCACTCCGGCAACTTCCGGCCAGGTATATACTACGCCAGGGATTAGATTATAATTTATATGCGGTTTTTGTCCTGACAATTGTTCTGCTACCAATACGCCTTCTTCCTCTGCTTTATGTGCCAACATAGGACCACGAATCACATCACCTATTGCATATATATTCAGGATATTGGTTTGTAATTGATCATTTACATTAATATATCCTTTTTCATCAACTTTAATTCCTACATTTTCCAAACCTAAACCTTCAACATAGGGTTTTCTTCCAACTGCTACTAAACAATAATCTCCGTCAAAAATTACTTTTTTCCCATCTTTATCTATTGCCTTTACGGTTACTTTATCGTCTTCACGAATTACTTTTGTTACTTTAGTGGATAAAGAAAATTTCATTCCCAGTTTTTTTAGAACTTTTTGTAATTCTTTAGATAAAGCTCCATCCATAGTAGGAATTAACTTATCTAAATATTCAATAACTGTAACCTCCGCTCCTAATCTTTTATATACTGAACCTAATTCTAAGCCTATAACACCTCCACCTATAACCAACAAATGCTTAGGAATTTCTTTTAAATTTAAGGCTTCAGTAGAAGTAATAATTCGTATTTTATCTATAGGCACGGACGGAAGACTTACAGGCTTGGATCCGGTAGCTATAATAAAATATTTAGACTCTAGTTCCTCTCTATTTCCATCTTCTTTTTTTACGGCTAATCGGGTATTGGAGATAAAAGTTCCAACTCCATGGAAAACAGTAATTTTATTTTTATCCATCAGGAAATTAATTCCTTTAGTCGTTTGGTCTACGATTTCATTTTTTCTTTCTATCATTCTATCTAAATTCACTTTCGGTAAATTAATTTCTATACCCAAACTTTCAAAATTATGTAGTGCAATATGAAAATACTCTGTCGAATCCAACAAGGCTTTTGAAGGAATACACCCTACATTTAAACAAGTTCCTCCTAAGGTAGGATATTTTTCTACTATTGCTGTCTTAAAACCTAATTGTGCACAACGAATTGCTGCCACGTACCCCCCTGGTCCTGAGCCTATAATTATTACATCAAATTTATTCATGTTTTAATTAAAAATATGTTTTACTCAAATATATAAAAAGAGCTAAGGAAAATAAAATAAGTTTTCATTTTTATTTTTACTTTTGTTTTCAATTGTTTTTATGATTTTAGAAGTTTTATCCATAATTATTTTATTTATATCAATCGGAGGATGGGGTATATGGGCTCAATATTTACTGGCTTCAAAAAAACAATCTCCATCTCTCACTTTCTTATTGGGTTTAACTTTTTTAAGTATTGTACTTTGTATTATTTCATTTTTCTACCCTCTAAACAGAAAAATAGAAATTTTATTATTTGCTATCTCAATAATTCCTTATTTCATAAAAAACTTAAAGTATTATAGAATAAAATTTCCTTTAGAAATAATAAAATCTGGATGGTTCTGGCTTTTTTCTTTACTCATATTACTGGTTGGTTCTTATTATCCTTTTAGACCTGATCATTTTGGATATTATATACCTAGTCTAAATTGGCTGAACCAATATGGACTTATCTTAGGAGTTGCCAATATTGACTGGGTTTTAGGCCAAATGTCCTCACTACACATTATTCAAGCAGGTTTTGACGATACTATTGATCCCTTCCAAAGGATTAATCTGCTTATTACAATTCTTTTCATATTTTATATTTTTGAAAGAAAAGTTTATTTTTTATTACTATTTATCCCCTTTTACTTTTTATTTATCCAAACACCTTCACCGGACATTCCAGTAATTTTTTTCTCTTTAATTATTGTTAATGAAGAATGTTTTAACTATAAAAAAGAAAATTTTAAAGTAATATTCATATTATCTGTTTTTATATTTACTATAAAACCTTTTGGTTTCTGGTTACCTTTATGGATATTTTTAATGGGAATACATCAAAATAAAAAAGAATTATTAAATTATAAGAATTACATATTCCCTTTAATTTTAATTCTCACTTTTGTTATCAAAAATATTGTTACTTCCTCTACCATTATATTTCCAGTAACACAAACCCAAATAACTACTTATTGGCTCACAGATCCTAGAATTTTGAAAATTTCAAACCAATATGCAAATTATTATACTTTCAATGGTCACTTTCCTATTGAAAAAATAAATTCTTTTTCTTTTTTTAAAAAATTATATTATTGGCTTAGTATAAGGGAATTACAAACTATTATTAACATTTTTATTTGTATTACACTATTTATATTCGGAATATTTGCTTTTATAAAAAAGAAATTTATTTACATTAGTTTATGGAGTATAATTTTCTTAAAATTATATTTAATTCTGCTATTTTCCGGACAATATCGTTTTATTCTTGACGGAATATATCCTCTAATTTTTATCTTATTCCATTATACAAAAATTAACCAATCAAAGATTCTTGCTCCTGCTTTGACTCTCAATATTTTATTCTTTACAATAATTAGTTATCCTGTTCTTATTCAAAAATTAATTCCAGAATACAAGCTAGCCAATACAATGGTAGGGTTTACAAAGGGTAATTTACTAAAACCCAAAAATTATATATTAAATGATTATAAAAAATTAAAACTAGGAAATCTTATATTATATATTACCAATAATAATTCCATGTATAATTTTGATACCCCTGCTCCTGCATTTGAAAAAGAAAAATTAATACTTTATAAAAATCTAAATATTTTTCCACAAATGAAAGATTCTACTGATATACATAAAGGTTTTTATATGAAAAAGCTCACTAAGCAAGAGAATAATAAACTTACTAAAATTATAGAAAGCTTTAAAAATAATTAACTTTATTCCACTTCCACTTTAATATCTGGATATAAGGAAATGAATTATTTTTAGACAGAAACGATACACAATTTAACAATTCTTCTTTATTTTCTATCTTTAATTTAGGTATTATAATACTTCTCCCACCTTTCAATTTAATAAATACATGCGTTGGAATTTCTTCAATTTTTTCTATTTCCGAAATTTTTATTTTTCCTCTTTCCTTACCATTAAATAAAACTATTTCTTCTTCATCAATTGTTAAAATCATATTATTTAGATTACTCTCTGTAAAATGTTTATATACATAACGTTTAAAATATCGTTTATAAATCCAATTTGCATATATAGGATAAATTAAAAAAAATCCTATCCCAAAAGCAATAAAATAAATACTTAAAAATTTATTTCCTTGTAAATAAAAAACTATGGCTAATATAAAAAAAGCAGTAGTCCACAATATAAGCCCTCTTTTTCTCTGTTTTTTTATGGCTTCGTTCATGGATGCTCCAAAAAGCTGATGAGTTAAATAATCTTCTGCTGTAATTTCATATGTGAATTCAAATTGCTTTTCCATATACTTATTTATATTTTTTGTTATTTTAGATTAAATATCGATTTTTTAACTTTTTCCCATAAAAAAATAAATTATAATATCTACTTTAACATATATGCGTCATATTATTTTTTAAATTTTATAATAGTGTAGTTCCATAATAATTTAAATGTAAAAATAAAATTTTTCATTTTTTAAAAACAACTTTTATAATTTAAAATTCATATACTAAGTCCTTAATATTTATAATAAAAAAACAGGTTTATTAATAAACCTGTTTTTTTATTTTTTTATAGACTTTATAACTTTTTTAAAAGAGAAATAAAATTTACTTTATCATTAATTATTTTGTTAAGTGAATCCACAGAGACTCTTTCTTGTTTCATGGTATCTCTATCTCTAATAGTCACTGTATGATTGCTTAAGGTATCGTGGTCAACAGTTACACAGAATGGTGTTCCTATAGCATCTTGCCTTCTATAACGTTTACCTATAGCATCTTTATCTTCATACATAACATTAAAATCATATTTAAGATCATTAAATATCTTTTCTGCATATTCTGGTAATCCGTCTTTTTTTATAAGAGGAAAAATTGCCACTTTAATAGGGGCTAAAGCAGGAGGCAATGATAAAACGACTCTTGAGGTTCCATCTTCTAATTCTTCATCTTTTAAACAGTTAGATAGTAAGGCTAAAAACATTCTATCTAGCCCTATAGAAGTTTCTACTACATAAGGGACATAACTTTTATTTTGTTCTGGATCAAAATATTGAAGTTTTTTACCGGAATATTTTTCATGAGCAGAAAGATCAAAATTTGTTCTGGAATGTATACCTTCCAATTCCTTAAATCCGAACGGAAATTTAAATTCTATATCTGTTGCTGCATTGGCATAATGCGCTAATTTTTCATGATCATGAAAACGATAATTATCCTTTCCTAAACCTAAAGCCAAATGCCAGTTTAGTCTTTTTTCCTTCCATTCTTCAAAATGAGAAAGCTCTGTTCCGGGAGGTACAAAAAATTGCATTTCCATCTGTTCAAATTCGCGCATTCTAAAAATAAATTGCCGAGCAACAATCTCATTTCTAAAAGCTTTACCTATTTGAGCAATACCAAATGGTAATTTTTTTCTTCCGGTTTTTTGAACGTTTAAATAATTAACAAAAATACCCTGTGCTGTTTCTGGTCTAAGATATAAGTCTGTTGCCGAATCAGTAGTTGATCCTAACTTTGTTCCAAACATAAGATTAAATTGACGGACTTCTGTCCAGTTCTTAGAACCTGTTTCCGGATCAGAAATTCCTAATTCTTCAATCAAGGCTTTAGTATCAGCCAAATTAGTTTCTAAAGATTTTGCAAGTTTTTTCAGTATATCTGCTTTCTTTTTTCTATATTCCAATACTTTAGCATCAGTAGTTTCAAACTTTTCCAAATCAAAAGCCTCACCAAATCTTTTTTTTGCTTTTTCAATTTCTTTTTTAGCCTTATCTTCAAATTTTTCTGCAAAATCTTCTACCAATACATCTGCCCGAAATCTCTTTTTACTATCTTTATTATCTATCAAAGGGTCATTAAAAGCATCTACATGTCCAGAGGCTTTCCAAATGGTTGGATGCATAAATATTGCAGAATCAATTCCTACAATATTTTCATTAAGCTGAACCATAGATTTCCACCAATACTGCTTAATATTATTTTTTAATTCTGCACCGTTTTGCCCATAATCATATATTGCTGATAATCCGTCATATACTTCACTAGAAGGAAATACAAAGCCATACTCTTTAGCATGAGCTACTACTCTTTTCAAAACATCTTCTTGAGATTTCATATATATTTTGTTAGATATTTATTTTTGAAAAGCAAATTTACTATAAAATTTATGATATTCATATACACTTATTTTCTTCATTATCTTTACGAATAAAATTTTATTAAAATTCGTAACTTTTTTAATATTAATAGATAATGACTTTATTTATTAAATAAATTTTGTGATTGTAATTTATATTTATATATTTGCACCCTAAAAATTTACTTTACGAATAAAAAAAGAGATGTTATTATGTTAATTATTCCTGTAAAAGATGGAGAGTCTATTGATAAAGCTCTAAAAAAATATAAAAGAAAATATGACAAGACTGGTGTTGTTAAAGAGCTAAGAAAAAGACAACAATTTACAAAACCATCTGTTATCAAGAGACAAAGCGTTATAAAAGCTGCTTACAAACAAAAATTACAGAGTCAGGAAGAAGCATAAATAAATATTTCTTCTAAAATAATATATCTTCTGTTATAAAAATTATTATTTTTGAACAGAAGATTTTTTATGTTAAAAAATAAATTCCTAGACTATCTTTTATTAGAAAAAAACTATTCCCTACTTACTATACAGTGCTATAAAAAAGATTTAGAAGAATTAGAATTTTTTTTATTACAAACTGAAGATGTTTCTGATATAGAAAAATCCACAAATAGACAACTACGGAACTTTATAATCCATCTTTCTCAAAAAAAAATATCTGAAAAAACTATTAATCGGAAAATATCATCTATCCGTAGTTTTTTTAAATTTCTTTTAAAAACCAGTTCATTAGAAGTTAATCCAACATTAAATATTAAAAATCTTAAATTAAGAAAACAAGTATTAGTTCCTTATTCGGAAGATGAAATCAAAGCATTAGAAAATACTTTTATAGATATTGATCAAACACTTTCTGAATTTGAAAAAACAAGAAACCAATTGATTTTTGAAATATTTTATCAAACTGGAATCAGAAGAATGGAATTAATTAATTTGAAAATTTCCGAAATTGATTTTTATGAATGCACAATACGAATAATTGGAAAAAGAAATAAAGAAAGACAAATCCCCATAACAAAA
Organism: Apibacter adventoris; assembly: GCF_002964975.1. Lineage (GTDB taxonomy): Bacteria > Bacteroidota > Bacteroidia > Flavobacteriales > Weeksellaceae > Apibacter > Apibacter adventoris. Next base: position 43,657 of record NZ_PSZM01000001.1, read on the forward strand.
AATTTAAAAGAAAAATTAAACCAATATATAAGTTTAAAAGAGGATAACCATGAATATCTATTTACTAACAATAAAGGAGAAATTCTTAAAGAAAAATTTGTTTATAATTTAATTAATAAATATCTTAGTAAAGTAACAAGTAAACAAAAAAAGAGTCCACATATGTTAAGACATACATTTGCGAGTCACTTATTGCATAATGGGGCAGAATTAAATTCTATAAAAGAGATTCTTGGTCATAGTAGTTTAGCTGCGACGCAAATCTATACTCATAGCAATATAGATGATCTAAAAAAAATATTTAATCAATCTCATCCCTATGGGCATAAAAAAGAAGAAAATGAAAATTAAATCACAAGCAGTAAATTTTAATGCACAAGATGCATTAATGGATTTTTTAAATAAAAAATTATCAAAATTAGAACAATTTTATGATAAAATTATAGCCGCTAAAGTATTTATGAAATTAGAGAACTCTACAGATAAAGAAAACAAAACTGTAGAAATTGTATTAGAAATTCCCGGAGATGATTTAATAGCTAAAAAAACCTCCTCTTCTTTTGAGGAAAGTATAGACCAAGTTTGTGATGCACTTAAAAAGATGATAATCAAAAGGAAAGAAAAAACACACTAAAAAAAGTTCATTTTTTTTGTAAGAAAATTTGGAGATTTTAAAAAATTATCTACCTTTGCAATCCATTTAACAAACATCCTTTTTAAGTGGATTGTTTCTTTGAAATAGAATTTAATTGCCGGTATAGCTCAGTTGGCCAGAGCACGTGATTTGTAATCTCGGGGTCGTGGGTTCGAATCCCTCTACCGGCTCTTTCAGAAGGGGAGATACTCAAGCGGCCAACGAGGACAGACTGTAAATCTGTTGGTTTTACCTTCGAAGGTTCGAATCCTTCTCTCCCCACTACCACTAAATATTTGTAATTCAAAATTTTTTTAAATTTTATTAGAATTACACCTAAGGTTAAGAAATAAGCGGAAGTAGCTCAGTTGGTAGAGCGTCAGCCTTCCAAGCTGAATGTCGCGAGTTCGACTCTCGTCTTCCGCTCAATTTTTTTGCCGATGTAGCTCAGGGGTAGAGCGCTTCCTTGGTAAGGACGAGGTCACGGGTTCAATTCCCGTCATTGGCTCTAAAATCTAAAAAATATATCTCACAAATACATACTATTTATACCAATAATTATATACAGGTAAATATATTCTTAAAACTCATAAAAACATAATATTTTTTTTATAGATTATTGTAATTATGAAATAATTAGCTATATTTGCACTCATTTTTGGAAATTAAAATAAACATTTTATCATGGCAAAAGAAACTTTTCAGCGTACCAAACCACACCTTAATATAGGTACAATCGGTCACGTAGACCACGGAAAAACAACATTAACCGCAGCTATTACTAAAGTTTTATCTGAAAAAGGATTAGCTGAGAAAAAAGATTTTTCTCAAATTGATGCGGCTCCTGAAGAAAAAGAAAGAGGTATAACAATTAATACAGCTCACGTAGAATATGAAACAGAAAATCGTCATTATGCCCACGTTGACTGTCCAGGACACGCAGACTATGTAAAAAACATGGTTACAGGTGCTGCACAAATGGACGGTGCCATTTTAGTGGTTGCTGCAACAGATGGTCCTATGCCTCAAACCAGAGAACATATCCTATTATGTCGTCAGGTAAATGTACCAAGAATTGTTGTATTTATGAACAAAGTAGATATGGTAGATGATCCTGAATTATTAGAATTAGTAGAAATTGAAGTAAGAGATTTATTATCCTCTTATGAATATGATGGAGATAATACTCCAGTTATAAAAGGATCTGCTTTAGGTGCATTAAATGGAGAACCACAATGGGTTGCTACTATTGAAGAACTTATGCAAGCTGTTGATACATGGATTGAACAACCTCAAAGAGATCAAGATAAACCATTCTTAATGCCAATTGAAGATGTTTTCTCTATTACAGGTCGTGGTACTGTAGCAACAGGTCGTATTGAAGCAGGTGTAATAAACTCCGGTGAATCTGTAGATATCGTAGGTATGGGAGATGAAAAATTAACTTCTACTGTAACTGGGGTTGAAATGTTCAGAAAAATATTAGATAGAGGGGAAGCTGGAGATAATGTAGGCCTATTATTAAGAGGTATTGAAAAAACTGATATCCGTCGTGGTATGGTAATAGCTAAACCAGGATCTATCACTCCTCATAAAAAATTCAAAGCCGAAGTTTATATCTTAACCAAAGAAGAAGGCGGACGTCACACACCATTCCATAACAACTATCGTCCTCAATTCTATGTTAGAACCACTGATGTAACAGGTACTATTACTTTACCTGAAGGAACTGAAATGGTTATGCCTGGAGATAATTTAACTATAACAGTAGAATTACACCAACCAATAGCACTTAACAATGGTTTAAGATTTGCTATCCGTGAAGGTGGTAGAACTGTAGGTGCAGGACAGGTTACTGAAATTATTGATTAATAAAAAATATAAACATTTAAGAAAGACTTTAAACATTTAAATTAAAAGCAAAGTCTTTCTTATAAGCGGGTGTAGCTCAGCTGGTAGAGCATCGGTCTCCAAAACCGAGGGCCGTGAGTTCGAATCTTACCGCCCGCGCTTAATTTATAAAAATGAACGGACTCATTACTTATCTTAAAGGTTCGATAACAGAATTCAAAGATCATGTAGAATGGCCAAAATGGTCAGATTTACAATCTTCAACTACTGTAGTAGCTATAGCAACTATAATATTATCTCTTTTTTGTTTTGGGGTAGATTGGGTATTTGCTAAAGCTCTCAAAAATATTTTTTCAATTTTAATAGGATTAAAATCTTAATAAAATAATTAGGGAACAATGAGTGAAATGAAATGGTATGTACTTAAGACAATAAGTGGTCAAGAATCCAAAGTTAAAATGTATATCGAAAATGAAGTTTTAAGAGCAGAGCATCTTAAAAACAACTTTGGACAGATTGTTGTTCCTACTGAAAAAGTAGTTCAAATCAGAAATGGTAAAAAAATCCGTAAAGATAAGGTATATTATCCAGGATATGTTATGATTGAAGCTAACTTAATTGGTGAATTGCCCCATACCATTAAAAACATACCGGGAGTAATTAGTTTTTTAAGTGCGACTAAAGGAGGAGATCCTTTACCAATGAGGAAAAGTGAAGTTAGCAGAATTTTTGGAAAAATGGATGAACTTTCTGAGTCCGAAGATGTACTTAATATCCCATTTGAAAATGGTGAGACTGTCAAAGTAATTGATGGTCCTTTTAATGGATTTAATGGTACTATTGAAAAAATAAATGAAGAAAAAAGGAAATTAGATGTAATGGTTTTAATCTTCGGTAGAAAAACACCGATAGAATTAAGCTTTTCGCAAGTAGAAAAAATATAGGCTGCTTCCACAGATTATATATTAAATCATTTTTAAACCTAAAATTTAAAATGGCAAAGAAAATTTTTAAAATGGTAAAACTCCAAGTGAAGGGAGGACAAGCCAATCCTTCACCACCGGTAGGACCAGCATTAGGTGCTGCAGGGGTTAATATTATGGAGTTTTGTAAACAATTTAATGCACGTACACAAGACAAGCAAGGTCAAGTATTGCCCGTAATCATAACCGTTTACGAAGACAAATCTTTTGATTTTATCGTTAAAACACCTCCTGTAACTGTGCAACTTTTAGCAGCATCTAAAGCAAAAAAAGGCTCAGGAGAACCAAATAGAGTAAAAGTAGCAGGAGTAACTTGGAGTCAAATACAACAGATCGCTGAAGACAAAATGGTAGATTTAAACTGCTTTACAATAGAGTCAGCAATAAGTATGGTTGCAGGTACTGCACGATCAATGGGTATAAAAGTAACCGGACAAAATCCGCTTAATAATTAATCTGAGTATTATGGCAGTATTAACAAAAAAACAAAAAGCAGTAATTGCTAAAGTAGATAAAACAAAACTTTATTCATTAGAAGAAGCTTCTCGTTTAGTTAAAGAAATCAGTTATACAAAGTTTGATGCATCAGTAGATGTAGCTGTACGTTTAGGTGTTGATCCTCGTAAAGCAAATCAGATGGTTAGAGGAGTAGTATCTTTACCTCACGGTACAGGAAAACAAACTAAAGTATTGGCTTTAGTAACTCCTGAAAAAGAACAAGAAGCTAAAGATGCAGGTGCTGATTATGTAGGTTTAGATGAATACCTTCAAAAAATAAAAGAGGGCTGGACAGATGTTGATGTAATTATCACCCAACCGCAAGTTATGGGGAAATTAGGTCCTTTAGGTCGTATATTAGGTCCAAGAGGTTTAATGCCTAATCCTAAAACAGGTACTGTAACTATGGAAATAGGAAAAGCTGTTACCGAAGTAAAAGCTGGTAAAATAGATTTTAAGGTAGATAAATATGGAATAGTGCATGCAGCAATTGGAAAAGTATCTTTTGATGCTAAACAAATTCAAGAAAATGCTCAAGAAATTATATCAACCTTAATTAAATTAAAACCACAAGCTGCAAAAGGAGTATATGTAAAAAGTATATACCTATCCTCTACTATGAGTCCGGGAATTGCAATTGATCCTAAAGGTGTTAACTAATTAATTTTTACTAATTATGACAAAGCAAGAAAAAGCACAAGTAATTGAAGAATTACAAGAAGTACTAAAAGGTACCAATGTATTATATATAGCTGACACTGATGGATTAAACGCTCAACAAACCTCAGATTTAAGAAGAGCTTGTTTTAAAGAAAGTATTTCAATGAAAGTTGTTAAAAATACTTTATTGAAAAAAGCTATGGAAAATGTAGAGGATAAAGACTTTTCAGGACTTTTTGAAAGTTTAAAAGGAAATTCTACTATTTTTATTTCAGAAAAAGGTAATGCTCCTGCAAAACTAATACAAATTATCAGAAAAAAATCAGATAAACCTTTATTAAAAGCTGCATGGGTTGATTCAGCTGTATTCTTAGGAGATTCTCAACTAGATATTTTATCTAATCTTAAATCTAAAGAAGAATTGGTTGGAGAAATCATCGGATTATTACAATCTCCTATCAAAAATGTGGTTTCTGCACTTAAATCTAGTGGAAATACAATTGCAGGTTTAGTAAAAACTTTATCTGAAAAAGCGAAATAAAAATTACGCACTCATAATAAATATAGTTGTTAAACAAAATTAAAAAAAATTAAAATGGCAGATTTAAAACAATTAGCTGAAACTTTAGTAAATTTAACAGTAAAAGAAGTTAATGAATTAGCTGAAATATTAAAAGAAGAATACGGAATTGAGCCTGCTGCTGCTGCTGTTGCTGTTGCTGCTTCACCTGCTGGAGGTGCAGATGCCGGTGCTGCTGAAGAAAAAACTGAATTTGATGTAATTCTTAAAGCAGCTGGTGCTAATAAATTAGCAGTTGTTAAATTAGTTAAAGATTTAACAGGTAAAGGATTAAAAGAGGCTAAAGATGCTGTTGATGGAGCTCCTACTGCAATTAAAGAAGCAGTTAGTAAAGATGAAGCAGAAAGCCTTAAAAAACAGCTTGAAGAAGCTGGTGCTGAAGTTGAATTGAAATAATTCAATTAACCTTAAAATAAAGGTTTAGATCCTCTAATACTATGTATTGAGGATCTAAGCCTATTTGTGTTTTAAAAAGATTTTTAATTTATTATATGAGTAAATCATTGGCGTCAAAAACTCAAAACCCTAAGAGATTTAGTTTTTCTCACTCAAAAGGACAAATTGAATTTCCTGATTTTCTAGACATTCAGGTTAAATCTTTTCAAGATTTTTTTCAATTAGAAACACGTCCGGATCAAAGAAAAAATGAAGGACTTTTTAAAACGTTTACTGAAAATTTCCCGATTTCAGATACGAGAAATCAGTTCGTTTTAGAATTTTTAGATTATTTTGTTGACCCTCCAAAATATTCTATAGATGAATGTATAGAAAGAGGGCTTACCTATAGTGTACCACTTAAAGCAAGACTTAAATTATATTGTACCGATCCTGAACATGAAGATTTTGAAACAGTAGTACAAGATGTATATTTAGGTCCCATTCCATATATGACACCTAGTGGGTCATTTATTATAAATGGAGCCGAAAGAGTTGTGGTATCCCAATTGCATCGTTCGCCCGGTGTATTTTTTGGACAATCATATCATGCCAATGGAGCAAAATTATATTCTTCCAGAATCATACCTTTTAAAGGTTCATGGATGGAGTTTGCTACAGATATAAATGGTGTGATGTATGCATATATAGATAGAAAGAAAAAACTTCCGATGACCACATTACTTCGTGCAATTGGTTATCAAAGTGATAAAGATATATTAGAAATTTTTGATCTTGCAGAAGAAGTTAAAGTAAATAAATCGAATCTTAAAAAAATGCTAGGTCGAACTCTTGCTGCAAGAGTATTAAATACCTGGTTTGAAGATTTCGTAGATGAAGATACAGGAGAAGTCGTATCTATAGAAAGAAATGAGATCATATTAGATCGAGAAACAGTATTAGAAAAAGAACATATAGATCTTATTATTGATTCAGGTATTAAAACTATTTTAGTACATAAAGAAAATAGTAATGAGTTTTCTATTATTCATAATACATTACAAAAAGACTCTACAAACTCTGAAAAAGAGGCAGTAGAATATATTTATCGTCAATTAAGAAATGCAGATCCACCTGACGAAGAAACGGCAAGAGGTATTATTGATAAATTATTTTTCTCAGATGCACGTTATTCTTTGGGTGAAGTAGGTCGTTATAGAATTAATAAAAAGTTAGGATTAAATATTCCTGAAGATATTCAAGTATTAACAAAAGATGATATTATTGAAATTGTTAAATATCTTATAGAATTAATTAACTCTAAAGCAGAGGTAGATGATATAGATCACCTATCTAATAGACGTGTAAAAACTGTAGGAGAACAATTAGCAGGTCAATTTAGTGTAGGTTTAGCACGTATGGCACGTACTATTAAAGAAAGAATGAATGTAAGAGATAATGAAGTCTTTACTCCAATCGACCTCATCAATGCTAAAACATTAACTTCTGTTATCAATTCTTTTTTTGGTACCAATCAGTTATCTCAGTTTATGGATCAAACCAATCCTTTATCTGAAGTTACACATAAAAGACGTATGTCAGCTTTAGGACCTGGTGGATTATCTAGAGAAAGAGCAGGTTTTGAAGTACGTGACGTTCATTACACTCACTATGGTAGAATTTGTCCTATTGAAACTCCAGAAGGTCCAAATATCGGGTTAATTTCTTCATTAGGTTGTTATGCGAGAATTAATGAATTAGGTTTTATGGAAACTCCTTATAGAAAAGTAGTAGATAGTAAAATCGATTTCAGTGAACAACCAAAATATCTTACAGCTGAAGAAGAAGAAGGCAAAATTATAGCTCAGGCAAATATCAATATTGATAATGATGGGAATATAACTGATGAAAGGATTGTAGCTCGTGAAGATGCTGATTACCCAGTTGTAGAGCCTAATAAAGTAGATCTAATTGATGTAGCTCCTAATCAGATTACAGGTATATCTGCTTCATTAATTCCGTTCCTAGAACATGATGATGCAAACCGTGCTTTGATGGGTTCTAACATGATGCGTCAAGCAGTACCTCTTTTGAAACCTCAATCACCAATAGTTGGGACAGGATTAGAATTCCAAGTAGCTAAAGATTCAAGAATCTTAATAAATGCTGAAGGAAACGGAATAGTTGAATATGTAGATGCAGATAAAATTGTTATCAAATATGATAGAACAGAAGAAGAAGAATTAGTAAGTTTTGATTCTGCAAGTAAAACATATAAACTAACCAAATTTAGAAAAACGAATCAAAGTACTTCTATAACTCTTAAACCTATTGTTAAAGCTGGAGATAGAGTTGAAAAAGGACAAGTATTAACTGAAGGATATGCCACTGAAGATGGAGAATTAGCCTTAGGTAGGAATCTTTTAGTAGCATTTATGCCTTGGAAAGGTTACAATTTCGAAGATGCTATCGTAATAAATCAGAGAGCAGTAAGTGAAGATTGGTTTACTTCTATTCATATAGATGAATACACGTTAGAAGTTAGAGATACAAAATTAGGAATGGAGGAACTAACCTCTGATATACCTAACGTAAGTGAAGAAGCCACTAAAGACTTAGATGAAAACGGTATGATCCGAATTGGAGCTGAAGTAAAACCTGGAGATATTTTAGTGGGTAAAATTACTCCTAAAGGAGAATCTGATCCAACGCCGGAAGAAAAATTACTTCGTGCAATCTTTGGTGATAAAGCAGGAGATGTGAAAGATGCTTCTTTAAAAGCAGAACCTTCACTTAAAGGGGTTGTAATTGACAAAAAATTATTTACCCGAAATATTAAAGATAAACGTAAAAGAGGAGATGAAAAACTAAAAATTGATCAATTAGAAGCAGAATTTAAACTTAAATTCAACGATTTAAAAAATCAATTATTAGATAAATTATACGTACTTCTTAATGGGAAAACTTCACAAGGAATTTACAATGACCTGAATGAAGAAGTTATACCTAAAGGTGTTAAATTCACTCAAAAGCTTTTATCTAGTATAGATGATTACTTTAATTTAACAGGAGGAAGTTGGACTCTAGATGATTCAAAAAACAATTCTATCAAAGAATTGCTTCATAATTATAAAATAAAACACAATGATCTTTTAGGATCATTAAATAGAGAAAGGCACACAATTTCTGTGGGTGATGAATTACCAACAGGAATAGTGAAGTTAGCAAAAGTTTACATAGCTAAAAAACGAAAACTGAATGTAGGTGATAAAATGGCAGGACGTCACGGAAATAAAGGTATCGTAGCTCGGATTGTTCGAGATGAAGATATGCCATTCTTAGAAGATGGAACTCCCGTTGATATTGTGTTAAATCCTCTAGGGGTACCATCTCGTATGAACATAGGGCAGATCTATGAGACTATTTTAGGATGGTGTGGTAAGAAATTGGGCAAGAAATTTGCTACCCCTATTTTTGATGGAGCTACTTCAGAACAAATTGATTCTCTAACTAAAGAAGCAGGTGTTCCACAATGGGGTACTACATATTTATTTGACGGAGGTACAGGAGAAAGATTTGAGCAAAAAGCTACTGTAGGGGTAATTTATATGTTGAAATTAGGGCATATGGTGGATGATAAAATGCACGCAAGATCTATAGGCCCTTATTCTTTAATAACCCAACAACCTTTAGGTGGTAAGGCTCAATTTGGAGGACAAAGATTTGGAGAAATGGAGGTTTGGGCATTAGAAGCTTTCGGAGCATCCAATATACTTAGAGAAATCATTACTGTAAAATCAGATGATGTAATAGGTAGAGCAAAAGCCTACGAATCTATCGTAAAAGGAGAACCTATGCCAGAACCTGGTATTCCAGAATCATTCAATGTCTTTTTACATGAATTACAAGGTCTCGGATTAGATGTGAGATTAGAAGAATAATCATCAAATTTTAATCCATAAATATTAAACTTTTTCAATTTAATTGATTATAAATAATGGCAGTTAAACAAAGAACTAGCAGATTTAGCAAAATTTCAATAGGGTTAGCTTCCCCAGAAAGTATTTTACAACAATCTAGAGGAGAGGTTTTAAAACCCGAAACAATCAATTATCGTACACATAAGCCTGAAAGAGACGGATTATTCTGTGAAAGAATTTTCGGCCCAATAAAAGACTATGAATGTGCTTGTGGTAAATATAAAAGAATCCGTTATAAAGGGATTGTTTGTGACAGATGTGGCGTAGAAGTAACAGAAAAAAAAGTAAGACGTGAACGAATCGGGCATATTAACTTAGTTGTACCCGTTGCTCATATTTGGTATTTCCGTTCTTTACCCAATAAAATAGGATACTTATTAGGTATTCCTTCTAAAAAATTAGATATGATTATCTACAATGAAAGATTTGTAGTAATTCAAGCCGGTATTGCAAAAAAATTAAATGGAGAAGAGTTAGAACCTAATGAATTTTTAACAGAAGAAGAATATTTAGATATCCTAGAAACACTACCCATTGAAAATCAACACTTAGACGATTCAGATCCAAATAAATTCGTTGCAAAAATGGGGGCTGAGTGTTTAGAGGAAATGTTAAAACGAATAGATTTAGATTCTCTTTCCTATGACTTAAGACACAGAGCTAGTACTGAATCATCTAAACAAAGAAGAACAGAAGCCTTAAAAAGATTACAAGTAGTAGAATCTTTTAGAGATGCTAATTCTAATGGCAGAATTAATCGTCCGGAATGGATGATTATGAGGGTTATTCCTGTCATTCCGCCAGACTTACGTCCTTTAGTTCCCTTAGATGGAGGACGTTTTGCTACTTCTGACTTAAATGATTTATATAGAAGAGTTATTATAAGAAATAACCGTTTAAAAAGGCTCATAGAAATCAAAGCTCCTGAAGTAATTTTACGTAACGAAAAACGTATGCTTCAAGAAGCAGTAGATTCTCTTTTTGACAATACAAGAAAATCTTCAGCTGTAAAATCAGAATCTAACAGACCCCTGAAATCATTATCCGATTCCTTAAAAGGAAAACAAGGACGTTTCAGACAAAATTTATTAGGTAAACGTGTAGATTATTCTGCCCGTTCAGTAATTGTTGTAGGACCTTTTTTACAACTTCATGAATGTGGTTTACCTAAAGATATGGCTGCAGAACTTTACAAACCTTTTGTAATTAGAAAATTGATTGAAAGAGGTATTGTAAAAACAGTTAAATCAGCAAAACGTATTATAGAAAGAAAAGAGCCGGTAGTATATGATATACTTGAAAATGTAATGAAAGGACATCCTGTGCTTTTAAATCGTGCTCCTACTCTACACCGTTTAGGTATACAGGCTTTCCAACCAAGGATGATAGAAGGAAAAGCGATTCGTTTACACCCTTTAGTATGTACTGCTTTCAATGCAGACTTTGATGGTGACCAGATGGCTGTACATTTACCACTGGGACCGGAAGCGATTTTAGAAGCTCAATTATTAATGTTGGCTTCTCAAAATATTTTAAATCCAGCCAATGGTTCTCCTATTCAAGTACCTTCTCAAGACATGGTTCTTGGACTATATTATATGACTAAACCTTTAGTCCCTACGGATGATATTATAGTAAAAGGTCATGGAGCTATATTTTACTCTTCTGAAGAAGTTGAAATTGCTTACAATGAAAAAGCAGTAGATTTAAATGCTATCATTAAAGTAAAAACAAAAGTAAAAGAAGGAGAAGAATTAGTTGAAAAAATTATTGAAACTACTGTTGGACGAGTATTATTTAATAAAATTGTCCCTGAAAAAGTAGGATATATTAATGAAGTTTTAACTAAAAAATCTCTTAGAAATATTATTGGTAATATATTAAAAATTACAGATTTTCCTACTACTGCCAAATTCTTAGATGATATGAAAAACTTAGGATATGCTACAGCTTTCCGAGGGGGATTATCATTTAGTTTAGCAGACATTAAAACTCCTGATGAAAAGAAAATTATGATTCAAGAAGCCAATGATCAGGTTGATGGAATTAGAAGTAATTATAACATGGGGTTAATTACCAATAATGAAAGGTATAATCAGGTAATTGATGTTTGGACGAATACAAATGCACGTTTAACAGACTTAATCATGCAAAGGATGAAAACTGATAAAGGTGGATTTAATTCTGTCTATATGATGCTTGATTCCGGAGCTCGTGGATCTAAAGAACAAATTCGTCAATTAGCCGGAATGCGAGGATTAATGGCTAAACCTCAAAAAGCAGGTTCATCAGGAGGAGAAATTATTGAAAATCCTATTATCTCAAATTTCCGTGAAGGTTTATCTATCTTAGAATATTTTATTTCTACTCACGGTGCTCGTAAAGGATTAGCAGATACCGCTTTGAAAACAGCAGATGCCGGATACTTAACCCGACGTTTAGTAGATGTTGCTCAAGATGTAATTATAAATGAAGAAGATTGTGGGACATTAAGAGGTATTGAGATTACTCCTCTAAGAAAAAATGATGAAATTGTAGAACCTTTATCAGAAAGAATCTTAGGACGTGTTTCATTACATGATGTATACCATCCAGAAACTGATGAAATATTAATAGAAGCCAATCAACTGATAACTTCTGATTTAGCAGCCCTTATAGAACATTCGGGTATTGATTCAGTAGAAGTACGGTCTCCTTTAACTTGTGAATCTAAAAAAGGAATTTGTGCTAAATGTTATGGAGTAAATTTATCTACAAATAAACTGATAAACAAAGGGGAAGCTGTAGGTGTAATTGCAGCTCAATCTATTGGAGAACCAGGTACACAGCTTACTTTGAGAACTTTCCACGTAGGAGGAACTGCAGGAAATATTGCTGAAGTAAATAGTATTATTGCTAAAAGAGATGGAAAAGTTGAATTTGATGACCTTAGAACCGTAGAAACTGAAGATGAAAATGGAAATACCATTGATACTGTAGTTTCCCGTTCTACTGAATTTAAATTATTAAATTCAGAAGGAAATATACAGATGATTAACAATATTCCTTATGGAGCTACCTTAATGGTAAAAACCGGACAGGATGTTAAAAAAGGAGATGTCATTTGTAAATGGGATCCTTATAATGCGATCATCCTTTCAGAAACTTCAGGAAAAATCGAATACGAACAAATAGAACAAGGATCTACCTATCAGCTTGAAATTGATGAACAAACAGGATTTGAGGAAAAAGTTATTTCTGAATCTAGAAATAAAAAATTAATTCCTACCTTAAGAATCTTAGATACTAAAGGTAATGAACTAAAATCCATAAACTTACCTGTTGGAGCCCACTTAATTGTAAATGATGGTGAAAAAATTAAAGCGGGTCGCATTTTAGTGAAAATACCAAGAAGATCCGCAAAAGCGGGTGATATTACCGGAGGTCTTCCTAGAGTTACTGAATTATTTGAAGCAAGAAATCCTTCAAACCCTGCTGTAGTTACAGAAATTGATGGTGTAGTAAGTTACGGAAAAATTAAACGTGGTAACAGGGAAATTGTTGTTGAATCAAAAACTGGAGAAATAAAAAGATATTTAGTAAAATTATCCAATCAGATTATGGTTCAAGAAAATGATTTTGTTCATGCCGGAGATCCTTTATCAGACGGAGCTATTACACCTAATGACATCTTAAATATCAAAGGACCTACCGCTGTACAAGAATATTTAGTAAATGAAATACAGGAAGTTTATCGTTTACAAGGGGTAAAAATTGATGATAAACATTTTGAAATTATAGTACGCCAAATGATGACTAAGGTAGAAATTATAGATGCAGGTGATACTAAATTCCTTGAAAATAATCTTGAGCATAAAATAGACTTTATTGAAGAAAATGACCGAATTTTTGGAATGAAAGTAATTGTAGACCCTGGAGATAGTGAAGAATTTAAAGCTGGACAAATTATTACAGCCCGAGAATTAAGGGATGAAAATTCTAAACTCAAACGAGAAGATAAAAAACTTGTAGAAGCCCGAGAAGCTTTACCTGCTACTGCTAGCCCTGTATTACAGGGTATTACCCGAGCATCTTTACAAACTAAATCTTTCATTTCAGCAGCTTCTTTCCAAGAAACTACTAAAGTTTTAAATGAAGCAGCTGTATCTGGAAAAGTTGATTACTTAAATGGATTGAAAGAAAATGTAATTGTTGGGCATAGAATCCCTGCAGGTACAGGTTTAACTGAATATCAAAATGTAGTTGTAGGATCAAATAAGGAATTTGAAAGATTAATTACCGAAAAAATTTAATTGAATCATGGAAAATCAAGATCAAAACCCTCAAGATCTAAATATTGAATTAACGGATGATATAGCATCAGGAGTTTTTTCTAATTTAGCTTTAATTAATCATTCTTCTACAGAATTTGTATTAGATTTTATACAGATTATGCCTGGGATACCAAAAGCTAAAGTAAAATCAAGAATTATTTTAACTCCTGAACATGCTAAAAGATTGTTATCAGCTTTAACTGATAATATTCAGAAGTATGAACAGCAATTTGGAAATGTAAAAGACGAAACTTATCATTTAAATTTCGGAACTAAAGGACAAGCTTAATAAATCGTAATAACTATTAAATTAATATAAAAACCAGGTAATCACACCTGGTTTTTTATTTTATATATATTTATTGCCAAAATAATTATTAATTCAATTTTATCCTACCTTTTCATTATTAGATACAATATTTATCGATTATACATTTTATTCATTATTTTTATGGATTATTAAAAAAAATAACTTATATTTGAAGCGATAAATTAATGTATTAAATATGAGAATAAACAGAAATGTCTTAGGTTTTTCGTTTATCCTCTTGAGTACTATTTTATGTGCTCAAGTTAAAACGATTACCGGAAAAGTGACTAATAGTAATGGTAAACCTCTAAGTGATGTTTCCTTATCTATTGAGGGTGGTAAAACAGTCTATACCAATGAAGAAGGAGAATTTACTTTGAATGCCGAGACTGGTCAAACTGTGGAAGTTATTTCTTTAGACGATGAAACCACGAGTTTTGTTGTAGGTACTCAAGATTTTTATAATTTAACTCTTAAACCTGTAAATACCTCCACAAAAGAAACAGAAATAGAAGGAGTTGTAATTACTGCTCTAGGTATAAAAAGGGAAAAAAAAGCTCTGACATATTCGACTACAGAGGTAAAGGGTGAGGATATAAATACACTTCCTACAAATAATTTTGCAAATAATTTATCCGGTAAGGTAGCCGGACTTCAAATCAAAAACTCAGGTAATTTTGGAGGATCCACAAATATTCAATTAAGAGGAACTAGAAGTATTATAGGAAACAATCAGGCTTTAATTGTAGTAGATGGAGTTCCTATTAGCAATGCCAATATTAATAACAGTAATCAAGCTCAAGGAGGCACCGGTTATGACTTTGGTAATGCTGCTTCTGATATTGATCCTAATGATATTGAATCTATAAATGTATTAAAAGGAGCTGCAGCTACAGCTTTATATGGTAGTTTAGCCTCTAATGGAGCCATCATGATTACTACTAAAAAGGGGAAAAAAAATCAGGGATTGGGGATTGAATTAAATACTACAGTATCAACTGGTTTTATAGATAAAAGCACTTTTATTAAATATCAAAAAAAGTATGGGCAAGGAGAAGGTCCTTTTTATGGTCCAAAATCTAATGAATATTTTAACAGTAATAATGGAAATCTTGAAGCTCCTTTTGGTTATGATGCTTCTTATGGTGCTGCTTTTGACCCTAATTTAATGGTATATCATTGGGATTCATGGTTAGATAATCCTGATGGAGTTTTGAAACCCTGGACTGCTGCTAAAAATGATCCTATCAAATTCTTCAATAATCCTGTATCTTTTGTGAATAGTATTTCTTTAACAGGAAGTACCGAAAATTCCACATATAAATTTGCTTATGCAAATAACAATGAAACAGGTCTTTTACCAAATAGTAGTTTAAATCGAAATACTTTAAATGGAAATTTCACCCATAACTTTGCTGATAATTTTGTTGCTACTGCTTTTTTAACTTATTCTCGTCAAAATACTAAAGGAAGAAATGTTACAGGTTATTCCGGAAATATTATTTCTGGATTCAGACAATGGTGGCCTGTCAATGTAGACATTAAACGTTTAGAATATGCTTATAACAAAACAGGAACTAATTATACATGGAACTGGAGTGATGGCGGCGCAAATTCCAATCCATCTTACTGGGATAATCCATATTGGTCAAGATACAAAAATTATGAAACGGATACAAGAGAAAGATTATTAACCGGAATTAATTTATCTTATGATGTAACTAAAGACTTCAATATTTTGGGGAGAGTAGCTATAGATAAAACAAATGATAGAATTGAAGAAAGATTAGCTGAGGGATCATCTGCTACAAGTTTTGGTATAAAGCATAGTAGAGAAAAATCCGGGTATCAATTATACACCAGAGATTATATGCAACAAACTTATGATTTGATTGCTACATTACAAAAAGATCTGTCTGACAAAGTAAACATAAAAGTTTTAGGAGGTGGTTCATTTCTTCAATATGATACAAAATCATATCAAGGATCTACTTTAGGAGGATTATTAGTTCCAGGGTTATATTCTCTCGGTAATAGTGTATCTTATAATGCACCAATTGAATCTGATCTAAAAAAACAAAAATCTGGACTTTATGGACAAGCAACTATAACTTTATTAAATCAATTGTATTTAGATGGATCTTACAGATATGACCAATCCACAGCCTTGCCTAAACACAATAGAGGGTATGATTATTTTTCTGGAGGATTAAGTTGGATTTTTTCAAGCCTTTTGAAAAGTTCTGTTATAAATTTTGCTAAAATAAGAGGTAGTTACGCAGAAGTAGGTGCAGATCCTGAATCAACAGATGCCAGTCTTGGATACTACTATAATAATGGAAGTTTATATGGTGTGCCTTACTATGGAATTTCTGACAATACTTCTTCCAATCAAGTAGCTTTTAATTTTGATGACTTAAAACCCGAAAGAACGAAAAGTTGGGAAGGCGGATTGGAAATGCAATTTTTAAATAATCGAATTGGATTTGATATATCTCTTTATAAAACTACAACTAAAGACCAATTTAATTATCTTCAAATTCCTACAGCAACTTATTATTATAGAAAATTTATGAACATAGGAAAAGTTGAAAATAAAGGAATTGAGGTGGCTTTAAATTTAACCCCGATAAAATTTTCAAATTTTAAATGGGATATTAATGTTAACTGGTCCAATAACAAAAACAAACTAGTAGCTTTACAACCCGGAACCGATAAAATAGTATTAGGTTCTTATCAAAGTGGTGTAACTATAGCTGCTGTTGTAGGTAAATCTTTAGGAGTAATTATTGGATCTGATTACGTATATGATAAAAATGGAAACCCAGTAATTGATAGTAATGAATATAAACCAGACGGAACAAAAAATTCGAACTATGGTTATTATTTAAAAAATGAATCACAAGTAATAGGTCATACACAGCCCAAGTGGACAGGAGGAATTACGAATAGATTTACTTACAAAAATTTTTCTTTAAGTATTTTAATAGATGTGAAACATGGAGGTAATGTTTATTCCTTAGACCAAGTTTATGGTCAAGAATCCGGACTAACCAAAAATACAATCAAAACAAATGATCTTGGAAATCCCGTTAGAAATCCTATATCTGAAGGTGGAGGAATTGTATTTGATGGAGTAAAACTCGATGGAACTCGTAATGATATCCGGATTGATGCAAGCGAAGCTGGAAAAGCGTTTGCTCATGATGCTAAACCAAATAAAGCCTATATTTATAACGCAGGTTATATTAAATTAAGAGAAGTATCTTTATCTTACGCAATGCCTAATAAAATATTTGACGGAACTTTTATTAAATCTATGACTTTTGGAATAATAGGGGGAAATTTATGGATCATACAAAAAAATCTTCCATATGCAGATCCTGAATCAGGTCTGGGTTCTGGTAATTTACAAGGTTTTCAATCGGGAGTAATGCCTACAACTCGTACAATTTCATTTAATGTTAAAGTTAAATTTTAAACTATAAAATTTATGAAAAAAATAATTCTAATACTATTTGCAATTTGCCTAACAAATAGTTGTGTTAATGATTCTGAAGATTATCACGAAGATCAAAAAAAACCTTATCAAATTCCTTCTCAATACTTATTTTCTCAAGCTGAAAAAAGCTTAGTTGATAAATTAGTAACTCCTAATTTTAATCGAAATGTTTTCAGGTTTTTACAACAATATTGGACAGAAACAACTTATTATACTGAAGTGAAATATGATTTTGAGAATCGAAAAGTTACACAAAATTTCTGGAATGGTTTATATTTAGATGTATTAGGCAATTTGAATGATAGCAAGAAAATTATTGAAGCCGAGCAACCTAAAATTACTGCTACTGCAAATGAAATAATTTCATTTAATAAAATAAAAATTAATAAACTGGCTATAATAGAATTATTAAATGTTTATACCTATCAAATATTAGTAGATACTTATGGTAATATCCCTTATAGTGAAGCTGGATTTCCCTTAGAAAATATTAATCCTAAATATGATGATGCTGAAACTATTTACATTGATTTAATAACTAGAACTGAAAAAGCTATAGATAATTTGGATATTTCTGAAGCCAGTTTTGGAAAAGCTGATTTTCTTTATGGAGGTAATATTACTAAATGGAAAAAATTTGGCAATTCTCTTCTTATTAAATTAGGGATTGCTTTAGCTGACCAAAATCTTACTTTATCTACACAAGCTGTAAACAAGGGTTTTTTAGGAGGAGCAATATTAAGTAATGATGATAATGCTAAATTTAATTATGATTCTAATTCGCCAAATTTCAATCCTTTATATGATAATTTATTTGCAAGTAATAGAAATGATTTTGTTGCAGCAGATACATTTGTTAATTATTTGAATAAATTAAATGACCCTAGAAGAGAAGTTTATTTCCAATTATATAATGAAAAAGATAAAAATGGAAATATTATTTCTAGCTACTATAAAGGAGGAAAATTTGGCTCTCCTGGAAATACAATAAGAAATTCATCTAAAATTGGATTATTTGCCTATACTTCCACAACTCCGGGAATATTATTTGAGGCTAGTGAGATTAATTTTTATTTAGCTGAAGCTGCTGCTAGAAATAGTGGTTACATTGTAACCGGAGCAGAAAATTATTACAATAATGCTATTACAGCTTCTTTTGAATTTTGGAATGTACCTATAGGTAATTATTTAAGTACAGTTCCTTACAATGCCTCAAATTGGAAAGAATCTATAGGAATGCAAGCTTGGATTGCCTTATATAACAGAATTGAGTCTTGGAACACAAAAAGAAGACTGGATTATCCTATTTTACACGTATCCTCTTCTTCTGTTTTACCTGAAGTACCAGTACGTTTTAGATATCCAATAGATGAAAGAACTGTTAACTCTGCTAATTATTCTCAAGCTGCAGCTGCTATTGGAAAAGACGATTATAATATTAAAATATTTTGGGACAAATACTAAAAAACTATATACTTAGTTAATTTTATATAGAAAAAAGGAAGCTCTGTTATTTTACAGAGCTTTCCTTATTATAAAACGTAATATCTTTTTTTAAACATTCAAATTTCAATAAGTAAATATTCTTAGTCTATCTAAATATTAAGTTATCTAAACAATTAATCTAAGCTTATCTCTATCTTAATTTGTTATTAAACCTTTATTAATTAAACACAGGAAATAGAAAATAATATTAATAATAAAAAACACATAAATAAACTTTTATCTGTACATATTTTTTATCTTTAAAAAATTTAAACAGATTCTGTTGCTTAAATAATATATTTTTATTTATATTCTAGCAAAATCTGAATTTCTTTAGTATATTTTTCTAATTTTTTCTTTCCATCCAAAGAATCTAAAGAAATTAAAAAGCTAAACTGACTTGCTTTTGCACCACAATTTTCTACTAATTGAGCACATGCAGCAGCTGTTCCTCCAGTAGCTAATATATCATCATGTATCAATACTCTTTGATTAGGTTTGATATGATTTTTTTTTATTTCAATTTCGGCTGATCCATACTCCAACTCATACTCTTGAGATATAACCGGAGGTGGTAATTTACCAGCTTTACGAATTAATACAAACGGAATGTTAAGCTCTTTTGCTATTTGGGTACCAAACAAAAAACCACGACTTTCGATTCCACATACTACATCTATCTTACCTTTACTAAACTCTGCAAATGATTTTATAATTTTAGTACATAAATCAGGATTTAAAAATATGGGAGTTATATCTTTATAATGAATTCCTGCTTTAGGAAAATCCTGAATCTTATCTATACATGAGTCAATTTTCTTACTTAATTCTTTCATTAAACTATTTTTTTAATATATATTAAAAATCTATTTCCAAGTGTCTTCTTTGATTTCTTTAGTTTCAGTATCTGTAATAAACCAATTATCCTTGTCTTTTTTTAATATAAAATTTTGTTTTAATGTTTTAACTTTTCCATTTTGATCTTTAATTTGATACAACGCAAAAATTGTTATTTTATCTCTAGAAGTATTTATTACCTCTGTCGTAAGCAAATTGGTAGCTTCAACTGTTCCAAATCCATTAGAAGTAGAAGCAAATTTCTCTTCAGTATCCCACTTAGGATTTTTAGTTAAACTATAAGCTTTAGAATAATTTTTATTACCAATATATTGAATAAAACTTTTAACATTATCTACACTAACCTGATTGTTTATTTCATCTTCCACAGAGTTTGTTACTTCTTTGGTTTTACTTAAATCTATAGGTATAGCTTTCAATTTACCATACAGATACTTTTCTCCAGCATTTGCTTTTATCTCTACATCTACCCTTGCATCAGACAATTTATTCTTATCAAACATATTATAAGGAATTTTAATTCCTTTTTTTAATGAAGGATTTCCTGCTTCTGATGAGGTTATTGTTTTTTTGGTAACATAAACTACTGTCCCATTATTTATAAATGAAATAGATAGTGACAAAGGCAAGTTATCATAAGTTATTGAATTACCTTCTTCATCTACTAATTCAGGATATAAATAAAAACCATCATTATTTTCCACATTATTACTTACAGGAGAAAAATGTAAATTTATTTTAGTAGCAGCTTCTATTTGTTTTAATTTTTCTTCTTCTAAAGTCATAGATTTCAGCTCTTCATCGAAAACAGAACTATCTAAGGTATTCATAGATGTACTAGACCAAGAAATTTTATTTTCTTTGGCAACCTCTTCTGCAATATCGAAAATCTGATCTGCATTTTTCCCATTTAATAGTTCATATAACTGTTCCCAACGTTTAGTTTCATCTGTTCCCTCTGTCCTGAACTTATAAATTAATTTTATTGCTTCTTGTATTTTATCTTGTTGTAATATTGTCAATTTGGATGAAATTGACTCTATACTTTTATTAAAATTATCTTTAGACGAACCATCTACTGTTGTATATTCTTTTTTACATGAAATAAAAAAGAAAAATAAAACTAATACTAATCCAAATCCTTTTTTCATAAATTATCAATTCTTTTTACTGTAAAAATACATTAAATATTTTTTATGATATATCCTGAAATTTTTAAAGTTTCTATATCATTATAAGTTACCTCCTTTTGAGAAGCAATATCTATTATTTTTAACCCGGCATATTTAGCTATAGCATGCCCCCCAGCAATGTCCCAAAAATTAACAGGACTTAATCTGGCATATTCATTAGCTTTACCTTCGACAACCCACCCTATTTTTATAGCACTTCCCATTTGAATCATTTGTACTTCTTCATGTTCTCTCTCTAATTTTTGAAAATACTCTTGGTCTAAATTACTGAAATGTGAACGACTCGTTAAAAATATATAGGGATTTAACGCAGGTTTTACAGGCAACTGAATAGAATTTTTCATTATTTCTTCTACTATATTTTCGCTATCTAAAAGAGAATATAAATCTTCATATACTCCTTTCCATTTAAAACTTCCAATTCCTTCTGCAGCAAAATAAAATATATTCATAGAGGGAGCTGCTAATACTCCTAACAAAGATGTTTCATTTGTTAATAAACCAATGGATATACAATATTCATCTGTTTTATTTACATATTCTTTGGTTCCGTCTATAGGATCTATACACCAATATCTTTTCCAATTTTTACGTTTTTCTAATGTATCTTTTTCACTCTCTTCACTTAAAATAGGAATATCTGTAGGTAAAATATAACTGGTAATAATTTCATTAGCTTTTAAATCCCCTGTAGTGACAGGAGATTCATCTTCTTTTAAAGATACTGTAAAACCTTGTTCATAAATTTTTAGTACTTCTCGTGATGATTCTATAGCTGCTTTTATTGCTATATTTAATAAATTAATCATTAGTAAGTAGAGTTAGTAGATTTATTTTCTGATAAAGCTTTTGCTGAGGAAGTTCCTATTCTTTTTACTCCCATTTCAATCATTTTTACTGCTTCATCATATGTACGAACTCCTCCTGCAGCTTTTACTTGTAAAGGTTTGGAATATTTTAGCATAATTTCTATAGCATGAAATGTAGCTCCGTTGGGTTTTCCATCTTCTGTCTTATAAAAACCTGTAGAAGATTTCACAAATATATTCTGAAAATCGATGGGTTTAAAGTTTTCCTGAGCCCAAGATGAAAAATAAGTACAAATTGTTTGTATTTGCTCATCTGAAAGGGCTGCTATTTCTATAATCCATTTAACAACTTTCCCTTTATTTAATCCTAAAGTAGTTCCTTCAATAAATTCTTTTTTCACTATTTCTATTTCACCTTTTTTAAAGGCCTCATAATTAACAACATAATCCAATTCATCCACACCGTCTTCTATTGCTTTTTTAGCTTCAGTCAATTTGTCTTTTATAGAATAAGTTCCCTCATGAAATCCGATTACTGTACCTACTTTTACTTCTGAACCAAATTTTGTAATTATTTCTTTAATTCTTTTAACATAATTAGGACGAATCATTACTAAATAAAAATGATTATTGATGGCTTCTTCAGTAATTTTTCTGGCTTCCTCAAAATTTTGTTCTTCAGTTAAATTACTTTGAGATGGTAATTTAAGGTAAGTAGAATCTAAATATTTTTTAATATTCATAATCAATTATAATTTTATTATTTAATTTATGGCTTAATTTGTCGTGAAATACTTTGTTCTAATGAAATTATGGTTTCGGTCCTTTCAATTCCTTTAATTTCTTGAATACCATTTCTTAAAACGCTCATCAAGTGATCATTATCCTTACATAGTATTTTTATAAATATTGTGTAATTCCCGGTAGTAAAATAAGCTTCAATAATTTCAGGAATTTTTAGCATATCATTTATTGCATCTTTATAATAGACAGATTTTTCAAGGAAAACACCTACATAAGCAGTGGTTTTATATCCTAAAGCTTTATAATTTAATAATGTAACTGTATCTCCAATAATATTTGCATTTTCTAATTTTTTTATCCTTTGATGTATAGCTGTGGAAGAAACCCCTACTTGTTTGGCTATTTTTGAAATTGAAGTTTTTGAGTTTTCCATTAGAGCTTCTAAAATAATTTTATCAATTCCATCTAACTCTACGGTATGTAAATTTGATACTCTCACTTTTTTGTACAAAATTACAAATACTATTTTAATGTATGAACATTATAAAAATCATCTTTTACTCTTTATTTTTTTCAAAATATGAAGTAAAAAATCTTTTTTTTTTCGTTTAAGTAACAATATTTTAATTTTGACATCTTACTCAAATTAAGTACCTTTGGCTTCTTAAAAATCGAGATATATTCCATGCAGGACAATATGCTAAATCATCCTTTGTTAATTACTATTTTTGTAATTTCCATTCTTGTAATGTTAATTTTAGATTTAGGAGTTCTTAATAAAAAATCTCATATTATTTCTAATAAGGAGGCTGCAATTTGGTCTGTAGTATGGATTTCTTTATCCATGTTATTTAGCATTGTAATATATTTAGTATTTAAAAATTCTGACGGACAAAAGTTTGCTCTTGAAAAATTTTCTCAATTTCAGTCAGCATACTGGATAGAAAAAGCTTTATCTGTAGATAATTTATTTGTTTTTATTATGGTTTTTGGTTTTTTCAAAATACCTAAAGAATATCAACATAAAATTTTATTTTGGGGAATTTTAGGCGCTTTACTTTTTCGCGCTATCTTTATATTTTTAGGGGTAGGTTTAATTAATAAAACTTATCTTCCGCCTTTTTCAATCGGAGATTTTCATTTTGTTCTCAATCCTAAAAATGCAGAACATGCTAATTATAACGAATTTTTATTTTTTAGACCTAATATTATTTTAACATTATTTGGCTTTTTCTTGATTTATGCAGGAATTCATTCCTGGTTTTCAAAAGATGATAAAGCCGATGATGAAAAGAAAGACTTAAACGAAAGTTTAGGTGCTCGTTTTGTAAAACGTTTTTTCAAAGTTACTCCAGAGCTTGATGGAAGTAGGTTTTTTACAGTAAAAAACGGTTTAAAAATGGCTACTCCGTTATTTACATCTTTAGTTATTATAGAATTTACAGATCTTATATTTGCTGTTGATTCTATTCCTGCTATTTTTGCTGTAGCTCCTAATGACCCATTTATATTATATACTTCAAATATTTTTGCTATTTTAGGGTTACGTTCTCTTTATTTTTTACTGGCAAATTTTATGTACATGTTTAGTAAATTAAAGTATGGATTGGCCATTATCTTATCTTTTATTGGTATTAAAATGCTTATATCTCCGTTTTACCATATTTCATCTATAACCTCTTTAATTATTGTGGCCGGTGTATTGGTATTATCTGTAGTTGCATCATTAATATCACCTAAAAAAAATAAAAATTAAATAAACTTTTAAATATTTATTTATTATGAGTAAACCTATTTCGGAATTTATAGAAAAATATTTTTTACATTTCAATTCTGCTACTTTAGTAGATGCTGCCAAAGGATATGTAGCTCATCTTAAAGATGGAGGAAAAATGATGATTACTATGGGAGGCGCAATGAGTACAGCGGAGTTAGGAAAAATTTTAGCTGAAATGATCCGTCAGGATAAAGTGTCTATTATTTCATGTACCGGAGCTAATCTGGAAGAAGATATAATGAATTTGGTAGCTCATTCTCATTATAAGAGAATTCCTGAATATCGGGATTTAACTCCACAACAAGAATGGGATTTGCTAGAAAATCATTTAAATCGTGTTACTGACACCTGCATCCCTGAAGAGGAAGCTTTCCGACGTTTACAACAACATATTGAAAAAATATGGAAAGATGCTGATGAAAAAGGTGAAAGACATTTCCCTCACGAATATATGTATCAGATGTTGCTATCCGGGGTATTAGAACAATATTATGAAATTGACCCGAAAAATAGTTGGATGTTGGCTGCTGCCGAAAAAAATTTACCCATTGTGGTTCCCGGATGGGAAGATAGTACTATGGGTAATATTTTTGCTGCTAATGTAATTAAAGGCAATCTTAAGGCATCTACTATGAAATCCGGAATTGAATACATGATTTATCTTACTGAATGGTACAGAAATAATTCTGGAGGAAAAGGGGTGGGATTCTTTCAAATAGCAGGTGGTATATCTGGAGATTTTCCAATTTGCGTGGTTCCAATGATGTATCAAGATTTAGAATGGGAAGATGTACCATTCTGGAGTTACTTCTGTCAAATATCTGATTCTACCACTAGTTATGGTTCATATTCCGGTGCTGTACCTAATGAAAAGATTACTTGGGGTAAGTTGGATATAGATACTCCTAAGTTTATTATTGAAAGTGATGCTACTATTGTAGCTCCCTTGGTCTTTGCCTATATTTTAGAAATGTAATTTTATTTATTCTTTATATTAATTAAAAAAGCTGAGTATTAATACTCAGCTTTTTTTGACAAACTAGATTTTATTTATCTTAAATATAGAAATTGAGATTTTTTGCTTGAAAAATGGTTAAATATTTAGTTTCTAAAAAGTTTTTAATTTTTTATTAGTGCTCTATACCACTCCCATAGTACAATTCCTGCACATACGCTTACATTAAGGGAATGTTTGGTTCCTGATTGGGGAATTTCTATAAATAGATCAATCAATTCTAATATATTTTCACTAATTCCTTCCACTTCATTACCTAAGATCAAAGCATATTTTTTTCTTGTTTCAACTTTATATTCCTGAAGATAGACACTATCCCTTACCTGCTCTACCCCTACAATAATATAACCTTCTTTCTTTAAAACACTTATAAGTTCTTCTATAGATTCTTTATGCTCCCAATCTACACTTTCTGTAGCTCCTAAAGCTGTTTTTTGTATCTCTCGATGAGGTGGTTGAGGGGTAATCCCACATAGATAAATTTTATCTATAGAAAAAGCATCTGAAGTTCGGAATACAGATCCTACATTATGCATGGAACGTACATTATCCAATAATACAACAACTGGTATTTTATCACTTTCTTTAAAAACTTCTATGGTTTTTCTATTTAATGCTTCTAATTTTAATTTTTCCGGCTTTCTTTCTATCTCCATTATTAAAATTTAATATTTATATTCCATTTATATATAATTCTAAAAAAAACTACTCGATGTTAAATTCACAACTCCAAACCTCTAACTCCTAGCGCTTTATATCCCAAAATATCTATTAAGCACTTTTACTCTTTTATGTTCTTAGATTTTTTTCTATAGAATTACACTACAAAATATTCCAATTATTCTATTTTTAATTTTTTCATGTTAAAATATAATTTTTCACCCAATTATTTATTTTTAAATTTTTCTTACTACAGGAAGAATTTCATTTTTTGAAAGAGCATATCTTTCTATTTCATCTTTTGATAAGATATTATAATATTTTATTTGTTCTACCATAAATCCTACTTTTTCTAATCTTTTAAAATAATCTAATCCATACCAACGGACATGATCGTATTGTCCAAAATGTTTTTTCCTTTCATCTCTGTCTGTGATGGAAAAATCTTCATAGGTCTTTTCCAAATCATATTTCATCGGAACCTGAAATATACCCCATCCGCCAGGTTTCATTACTCTATATAACTCAGACATAGCTTTTGCATCATTTTCAATATGTTCTAATACATGATTACAAAATACTACATCAAACTCATTATCATTAAAGGGTAGGTTTAATATATCTGCTTTTACATCTACAATAGGTGAGTATAGATCAGATGTGATATAATCCAAATTTTTAAGAGCTTTGAATCTTTTTAAAAAACATTGTTCTGGTGCTATACTTAAAACTTTTAATTTATCAGTAAAAAAAACTGTGTCTTTTTGCAGATATAGCCACATTAATCTATGCCTTTCTAATGATAATGTTCCCGGGGCTAATGCATTTTCACGTGGTTTTCCATATCCATATGGAAGAAATTTCCTATAAGTTTTTCCATCGATAGGGTCTGTAAACTTATCTCCTTTATAAAACCATGAAAAAAATGGTGCAAAAAAATAACTGAATTTAATGAGTATAGGCCTTGGTATTAAATTCAAAAAAAATTTAAATATTTGCTTCATTTAAGAATTAAAACTAAGAATGTAGAGATTTGTATAAAAATTCTTCTTCTTCATTTGAGGAAATTCCTAGGGCTTCATATATATATTTGTATGTAGATAAAAGTTTAGGTAAACCATCTACTACTGCCACATCATGTTCAAAATGACAGGATGGCTTATTATCTCTGGTTGTAACCGTCCAACCATCATTATGGAACTTTACTTTATAAGTTCCTTGATTAATCATAGGTTCTATAGCTATTACTAATCCTTCTTCTATTTTAGGGCCACTTCCTTTTCTGCCATAATTAGGAACCTGAGGATCTTCATGCATATCTTTTCCTAATCCATGTCCAACCAGTTCACGAACCACTCCATATCCAGCATTCTCACATATTAACTGAATGGCAAAACTGATATCTCCTATTCTATTCCCTGTCTTACATTTTTTTATTCCTGAATACAAGCTTTGCTTGGTTATTGTCATCATTTTTTCAATTTCAGGATTAATTTCACCTACTGAAAATGTGTAGGCTTGATCTCCATAAAATCCATTTTTTAATGCACCACAATCTATAGAAATAATATCTCCTTCTTCTAAAGGCTTATTATTTGGGATACCATGAACTACTTGATCGTTGGGAGACATACATAATGTATTGGGAAAATCATACATACCAAGAAATCCAGGAATTGCATCATGGTCTCTTATATATTCTTCTGCTAGTTTATCTAAATGCAAAGTAGTAACTCCTGGCTTTACTTCTTTAGCAAGCATACCTAAAGTTTTAGAAACAATTTGTGCACTTTCATACAACAAATCAATTTCTTCTTTTGTTTTTAATTTTATCATGATTTAAATATTCTTGAAAAAAATCCTTTATCTTTTTTACGTTTCCTTTTCGAATATGCTAAAATTTCTCTATCTTCTATTCCAAACTCTATTTTTTCAACTATAATCTGATATACTTCTCCCCAACCTGGAAAGCCCCCCAAATTCCTATCATCAATAAAATAATCGGCATTTATTTTCCTGCTTTGCTTATTTTCTTCAAAAACTTCTCCTTCAAAACTTGAATTTATTGCATAAAACTCTATACCTTTCTTTTTACAGAATTCAACAGCTTCTTGTAATTTATCTCCATTCCTATAAGTCCATAAAATAAGTCTATAGCCTTTTTCTTGTAATTTTTTCATAGATTCGAAAGCAAAAGCCATAGGTTTTCCTATTTCAGGATATTTATCTTCAACTATAGTACCATCAAAATCAATTGCAATGATCTTATTATTCATAAACCAGAGAAATTAGTTATTCTTACAAAGTTACTATTTTTCACCTTTATCTCTTTCGAATTTAAGTATTTTATCACTATTAATAACTATCTAACAATACCTTTTTTCTACACAGTATTTTTATCCTGCTTATATTTATATTTTATCATTTTAATATTTTTTGATCTTTATGTAACTTTTGGTATAATATTCGATATTTGCCTAATTATATTAATCAAATTTAAAAATATTTAAATATGAAGTTTAATTTTAAACTCTTTACCTTATTGGGTATATTCTTAGTATATACCAACTGCTCTATCACTACTTCTTATGATTATGATAAATCTGTAGATTTTTCTCAATATAAAACTTTCAGTATTTATCAAAATGGTATAGACTCGTTAAAACTAAATGATTTGGATAAAAATAGAATTGTAAGGGCAATTGTCGGTCAACTTAAAAGTAAAGGTCTTACTGAAGCTGAAAGGGGTGATTTAACTGTAAATGTTTTAGCATCTTCTAAAAAAGTGGTTAATATTGATAATGACCCTTATTGGGGTTCTCCCTGGGGATGGGGATACGGATGGGGTTATGGATGGAACGGTTCTAGCACTGTATATGAAACCCGTGAAGGTAAATTGACTGTACATTTAGTAGACACTAAAAAAAATGTCTTAGTTTGGGAAGGTATTGCTGATGGGCTTAATGTTAGCAATGTAGCTAACAAGGAAGAAGAAATAGGAAAAGCTATGCAAAAAATATTTACTTATTATCCACCTAAAGAAAAAAATAAATCCTATTATTAAATTAACACAAAAATCTCAAAATATAAATTTTGAGATTTTTTATTTCATCTTTTGTTTTATTTAAATTTCCGTTTCTTAAATTTTTTCCCATACCATATTAAAAAACCTGTTAAAGGTAAACTAGAACCAATGATTCCCACTATAAATGTTAAAATTTTCCCTATTTTTCCCATCCAAGTTCCCATATGTAACATCATATTTAAATTTTCCACTTGTATTTGTTTTTGTATAGGCTTGGGAATTAATATTTCTTTGTCAGTATATTTATTATAAATTCTTAATTTAGAATTTGAAGTTGTTTTTAAATATATGTTTTTAGCTGATGTAAGCATAAAATAACCTATAGAATCAAAATTATAAACCTGTCCCTGTATAGCTTCAATCGTAGGATCAGAAATAAATATTTTATCTATAATTTTATCGAATCCAATAAATTTTTTAGAAAAATCCGATTTGGGAAGAGTAGTCATCCACTCATTTGTGGGATCTCCTCCAAATAGCTTTACAGTTACATTTGAAAGTGGTTTAAATGCTATAATTAAGCCTGTTATGACAAGAATAATTGAAAAGATAATAGTGTAAAACCCTAATACATTGTGCAGATCTAAATTTAATCTTCTCCATTTCGCTTTCCATTTTATTTTAAAATTTTTATCACAATTAGTCTTCGTCCATTTTTTAGGCCACCAAAGTATAAGTCCTGTTATTAATTCTAAAAGAAAAATAATACTTGCTATATCTACAATCCATTCTCCTGTTTTTCCTAATAATAATGATGCGTGTAAATGTGCAGTAACGAAAAAAAACATTATGGTATTATCTTTTCCGATAATTTTTCCTGTATATGGATCCAAAAAAACATTAATCAGCCCTTCTTTAGGATTAAAAAGTAAAACTTTAACAGATCTTTTTTTATCTCTGTAGATAACAAAATAGGATAGCTTATAATCTGGAAATTCTTTTTGTGCCTTTTGTAATAGTTTTTCAATAGATATTTTTTCTTCTTTTAGATTTTTTACATATAAATAGTGACGAGCATTAAAATCAATTACTTCATCGGATATAACTACTACTGTACCTGTAATACATACAAAAAAGAGAATAATTGATGATATAATTCCAGGCCATAAGTGTAACCAGGAAATAGTTTTCTTAAATATTGTTTTTTTATTTTTAGCAATTTTCTTCAATTATAAAATATCTTTTATGTCTTTTATTGAGAATTTTCTTTTTGGCTTTGCTCTATTTTAGCACGAATTTTATCTGTAACAATATTCCCAGGATAATTTTTAAGATTGTAATCAATAATTTTAGAGGCTGCTTTCATTTCTCCTATCGAAAGAGAATATTCTGCAAGATTATTTATTAAAGTTTCAGAAGGAAGAAATTCAAAATTTAACTGTTCTGATAATTGTTTATAATATTTTTCAATAAGGTTAGGGTCTTGTGGTATTTTTTTTACAGGTAAGGTTATCCCTTTAAAAATAAATTTGAATGCATCATACATTCCTGGCATATTTACAGTCCCATGATCTTCTTCGGGATAATATTTCCATTTACTTCGTAAATTATTACGTGTAGATGTATCTAATAGATCTGTACAAAAAAGCCTTATAGCATCAGAATGTTCATCATTGGCCTTAGTTTCTTTTTTAGCCATTGCTATAAATAAATTAAATCCTTTTAAGTTTTTTTTTTCTAATAGCTCCTTGGCATCTTTATATATTTTTTTATTATCCCACCATATGCTGGGATCTATTGCTACGTATGATTTAAATGAACTTGAATGATGGACAAATGTATTCAACACAAACAATCCTCCGAATGAATGTCCTACTATAATATTATATCCATTGGTACGGTAGGTTTTCTCTATATTCTGTTTCAATTCTTCAATTAAAAAATTATAAAAATTCTCTGCTCCACCGCTATTTTCAAAAAATACTTTTCCATCTCTTTTTAGTGAAGATTGAGTCGGAGTAAGATCTCTTGTTCTATCGGTATTTATAATTCCTACAATAACAGATTCCGGCATGTAATTATACATTCCTTTAGTAAAAGCTTTTTGAATTGCTACCAAAGAATAAAAATTTGATTCTCCATCTAATAAATATATTACCGGATATTTTTCTTTTTGAGCCTCATATTCCGGTGGGAGATATACCCAATACTCCCTGTTTTCTTTTAATATTTGAGAATAAAAGGAATATTTTTCCCCGATATTTATTTCATCTTGAGCATATGTTAGGGAAAAAAAAATAATATTAAAAATTAATGCAATTTTTTTCATTAGTTAGCTAATTTTATACTGTATTTCATTAAAGTTTATAAATCAATGAAGCTAAAAATTGTCTAGGTTTCTGTGGTTGCCCCCAATAATTACTTGTCCAATAAGTTTCATTGGTCAGGTTATTCATCTTTAATGAAATTTTATATTTGGAATGAGTATAAAAAATACTTGCATCAAGTGTTGTATAACCGGAAATAACGAATGTATTGGCATCATCCCAAAAACTTTTACCTATTGAGTTTCCTCCTATTCCTATTCCAAGACCTTTGAGTTTTGTTTTTGTTAAAGTATAATCTGTCCAAAAATTAAATGAATTGTATGGGGTATTATATGGATGTTTACCTTCTACTGATGCATTAGCCTTTACATATCGACTATCATTATAACCATATCCTACAATTAAATTCCATCCTTCTAATGGTATTGCTTTAACTTCTATATCTACACCTTTGCTTTTTCTTGTTCCGTCCTGTACTGTATAAGTATCTATTCCGTCTGAAACAGTTCTTAGAGAATTTTTAACCTTTATGTGGTAATAACTTAATGTGGAAACTATACGGTGTTCAAAAATATCTAATTTTATACCTCCTTCCCACTGATTAGCATGCTCGGGTTTATAACTTTTTTTCTGCCCTACAGGTGAACCTGTATCAACGACATTAGTAAATCCGTCCATATAATTTCCAAATAAAGAAACTTTATCTTTAAGTATCTCATATACAATACCAAATTTAGGTGACCAAGAGGTCTGATCATCGTCATAATTATATGATTTCATATCTAAATAATCCCCTCCTTTTGCTTTATAATAATCCATTCTTAATGATAACAAAAAATTTAATCTATCTTGTATTTTTACTACATCAGAAACATAAACACCTAAAATATTATGTTTTCTAAAATATTCTGCAAATGGATTAACCGCTCCTATTAATGAATTATATTTATCAACTGAAAGGGACAAATCGGGCTGATTTACATTTATTATATCATAAATTACCTGCGACCTTTTATCTTCTGTAGTATAATATAAATAGTCAATTCCTGAAAGGAATTCATTCTTCACTTCACCAAAATTAAATTTTCCAAGTACATTCTGTTGTACATTATATCGGGTAAATGTACTGGGAACTTTCATAATTCGTCTTTGTACATTCTCATTATCTGTGAAAGTAAGGAATAAATAATTGGCTTTATTTTCAGATTTGGAGAAGGAAAATAAACTCTGAGAAGTCCAAGAATCTGAAATCTTATATTTAGCCTCTATAAAGGCATTAAAAATATCTGCTTCGCTAACTAAATTCTTATTAGATAATGATTTTTTTGGATTATAAGGTAAATCTTTAAATGTATTTACTGTTACCCCGCTCCCTTTTGTGTAAAAATTTGTATTCCCTGAAGTATGATAAAGTTCAAAATCTAAATTAAAAGTTAAACGATCATCTACTTTATAGGTAAAACTAGGGTCTATACTCCAGGTTTTCCTCCCTGAATAATCCTGAAAAAAATCTTCTGTATGATATACGGCATTAATTCTAAATAAAACTGTGGAATCTTTTACAGGAGTATTAACATCAGCAGTAAAACGGGATAATCCCCATGAACCAGTGGTATAATCTATACTCCCACCAAAATTTTGATAGGGTTTCTTTGTTATTTTATTTATCATTCCCCCATAAGAGATCACGGAACCGAATAAAGTACCTGAAGGTCCTTTGACAACCTCTAATCTTTCAACATTTACCATATCTGTTAGAGTAGCTGAATTTGTAGAAAGTCCGTTACGTAGTCCTATATCAGTACTGAATCCTCTCATCATAAGATAAAGCCCAACTCCTCCTGATCCCGGTCCTTGTACGGCATTACTTCCTCCCGGAACATTTTTTAATGCTTCTTCTGAAGTAGTTACAATTTGATTGCTCATAATTTCTTTAGAAATAACTGTATAAACTTGAGGATTTTCTATATTTTTTAAGGGCATTTTTGCAACATATTCACTATTGCTTTTAATCTTATCCCCTTCAACTACAACTTCTTCAATCTCCTTTACCGTAGATTTTTCTTCCGTATAAATTAAATTATAAACTTTAGCATTTTCTAATTTAATTTTCCCATCATATATTATTTTATCTTTATCTGAAACTTTTATATTATATTCTCCTAAATTTAAATTAGCTATTTTAAATTCTCCTTCTTTATTACTATAAACAATAATAGTAACATCTCCTTCGATCTTTATCTCACTTCCTTGTACAGGTAGATTATTAGATGTTAAAACCCGACCTTCTATTGATGCCAATTCCTGGCAGTTTACCCATAAAAATAAAAATGAACAAATGAGGCATAAAAAAACTTTCATAAAATATCTCTTTTAATTTGTTGATAACAAACTTATAAATTTATTTAGAATAATTATAAATAAATATGAGATAAATTTATTAACAAACATGATTAATATCATATTAATGAAAGTAAAAATAAAAATCTAAAACAACATAAGATTTTAATGAAGTAATGAAAAGATATTTTTACTTTTGCATTCGATATTATATACTTACATATAAAATATAAAAAACCCGGAATGAATTTTAACTCTCTTTTTCGAAAAAAAAACATTTCTGATTTACAAGATATTACTCAAAATTCTCAGCTAAATAAGGTATTATCTGTTAAGGATTTAACTTTTTTTGGAATTGCTGCTATTATAGGTGCCGGTATTTTTAGTACTATTGGTAGAGCTTCTTATGAAGGAGGACCTGCTATTTCTTTATTATTTATTCTTGTGGCAGTTGCCTGCATTTTTACAGCATTATGCTATGCACAATTTGCTTCAATGATCCCAGTAAGCGGTAGTGCTTATACATACGCTTATGTTTCATTAGGTGAAATTTTTGCCTGGACCATTGGTTGGGCTTTAATCTTAGAGTATGCTGTATCTAATATAGTTATCGCTATTTCTTGGTCTGGTTATTTTATATCGATGTTACAGGGTTTTGGCATTCATTGGCCTGATTGGTTATCAATAGATTATTGGAATGCTCACAGAGCATTCATTGAAAGTCAGACACATCCATTAACCGTTTCAGCTAATGATCTAAAACTTTCGCAAATATATCAGTCAGCACCTGAAATTTCAGGAATAAAAATTATTTTTAATCTTCCTGCAGGTTTAATAACTCTCTTAGTTACTGCACTTGCTTATGTGGGTATAAAAGAATCTACACGAATAAGCAATATTTTAGTTTGGATAAAACTAACAGTTATTATCGGAATTATTTTCATTGGTGTTTTTTATATAAAACCCGAAAATTGGTCCCCTTTTTTACCTAATGGATTGGGAGGAGTTATGGGAGGAGTAGCTGCTGTGTTTTTTTCATTTATTGGTTTTGATTCCATCTCCACGACAGCTGAAGAAGCCAAAAATCCTCAAAAAGATTTACCCAGAGCCATGCTTTACTGCATTATTATATGTACCGTTTTATATGCAGGTATAGCTTTAGTTTTGACAGGAATGGTTAATTATAAAGAACTAAGGGTAGATGACCCTTTAGCTTATGTTTTTGGAAAGATCGGAATGAATTTTATTGCCGGAATTATCTCCGTAAGTGCTGTTATTGCCATGACAGGGGCTATTCTGGTTTATCAAATTGGACAACCCAGAATATGGATGACAATGAGTCGTGATGGTTTACTCTGGAAACCTTTTGGAAAAATCCATAAAAAATATCATACTCCCGGTTTTGCAACTATTATTGCGGGTTTTTTCGTTGGTATTCCAGCTATGTTTCTGGATATGCAAATTGTAGTAGACCTGACAAGTGTAGGTACTTTTTTTGCTTTTATCTTAGTTTGTTCCGGAGTTTTATATTTAGATCATAAGAAGCTTTCAAAACAAGCAAAATTTAAATTACCTTATATTAACGGAAAAATTTTAATTCTTTTATTTTTTTGTATTGGCTTTACTTTATTTTTGACTCAAACTGATTTTCATAAAATTTTAAAAGAAAAACCTTTATTATCTATATTTTGGATTGTATGGTTGGGCTTATCTATTGCTTCTTTAAAATATAAATTCTCATTAATACCTATTTTAGGCATTTTATTCAATTTATACTTAATGACTGAACTTGAATGGTCAAATTGGGGAATGTTTATTATCTGGCTTTTCTTAGGTCTTAGTATTTATTTTTTATATGGAAGAAAAAATAGCAAATTATCTAGACTAATACAAACTGCTAAAAAATAATTATATCCTTAATTTCAATGAATTTACAATCATTATTCAGACGTAAAAAATTATCTGATATAGAAACTGAAAATTCAAAAAATTTTCAATTACATAAAGTTTTAGGGGTAAGAGACCTTACATTTTTAGGTGTAGCAGCAATAGTAGGTGCCGGAATATTCAGTACTATTGGCCGTGCTGCATATGAAGGAGGCCCTGCCGTATCTCTTTTATTTATACTTGTAGCTACTGCCTGTATCTTTACAGCCTTGTGTTATGCACAATTTGCTTCAATGATCCCCATAAGTGGAAGTGCATACACTTACACTTACATATCTCTTGGTGAAATATTTGCCTGGGTAATAGGCTGGGCTCTTCTTTTAGAATATGCGGTATCTAATATGGTAGTAGCAATAGCTTGGTCTGAATATTTTACTACTATGCTTTCCGGATTTGGTATTCATTGGCCTGATTGGCTGGGGATTGATTATAGCTCTGCAAAAGAAGCATATAATCAAATACAATCAGGTACATTTAAAAATTCAATTCCCGATACCGTAGCTAAAGCAGCATACACTTATAGTAATGCCCCTCAAATCGGGGGAATAAAAATATTATTTGATTTACCTGCCGGACTTATTACCTTGTTTATCACTTTTATTGTTTATATTGGAATCAAAGAATCTAAAAACTTAGGAAACTGGTTGGTAATATTAAAATTAGGAGTTATCATTCTTGTTATTATAGCCGGATCATTTTTTATTAAACCAGAAAATTGGTCTCCTTTTTTACCAAATGGTTTAGGTGGTGTAATGGGGGGAGTTGCTGCCGTATTTTTTGCTTTTATTGGCTTTGATTCTATTTCCACAACAGCAGAAGAAGCCAAAAATCCTCAGAGAGATTTGCCTAAAGCTATGATATTTTGCCTTATTATCTGTGCTCTTTTATATGTTATACTTTCTCTAGTTTTAACAGGAATGGTTAATTATAAAGAATTGAGAGTAGATGATCCTTTGGCTTATGTATTTGGAAAAGTAGGAATGGACTTTATTGCCGGTATTATTTCTATAAGTGCAGTAATTTCAATAACCAGTACACTATTGGTATACCAAATTGGACAACCCAGAATATGGATGTCTATGAGTAGAGATGGACTATTGGGTAATAAATTTAGTTCTATTAATAAAAAATATAAAACTCCGGGGTTTGCTACAATTCTTACAGGAATTCTAGTAGGAATTCCTTCTATGTTTTTAGATATGCAATTTGTAGTAGATCTCACGAGTGTGGGAACTTTTTTTGCTTTTATTTTGGTTTGTTCCGGTACATTATACCTGGAAAACAAAGGAGAAACAAATAAAGCTAGATTTAAAATACCTTATATTAACAGCCAATATATAACCGGAATTTGTTTTATTATTTGTATAACTCTTTTTATTACTCAAACTGAGTATATGAAAATAATATATGAAAAACCTTTATTATTCATATTTGCATTAGTGTGGTTTGGATTATCTATTGCTTCTTTAAAGTATAAATTTTCACTTATTCCCATCCTTGGTATTTTATTTAATTTATATCTAATGACTGAACTGGGATGGTCAAATTGGATCATGTTTATTATTTGGCTACTTATGGGATTAATAATATATTTTATTTATGGGTACAATAAAAGTAAATTAAACCCTAAAAACCAAATCAAAACGCACTAATAATATAAATTAACTAATAAATCAATATTTTCACTAAACAACTTTCGTTTTCTTTCCTTATTAATTAAAAGTATTTTTTATTTATAAATAATAAAATTATATACAAATAAAACGAAACTATTGTTATATTTGTACAAACTAATAATTTTAAATATAAACCATTTAAATAAAGATACATATAAAAAATGACTTCAAATAACACTTCATTATTTCCGAAGATAAATGAAATACCTGAAAAATTTCGATTAGATAAAATCGTAAATCAAACAAAAATTTTAATAAATGGTGAATTTATTGAATGGAAAGGACCTTTTCAAGATGTTTTTTCACCGATTTATATACAGTCCGAATCTACTAATTCTTTAGAAAAATTTAAAATAGGCAGCTATCCTATTGCTACAAATAAGGAATCAATCAGGGCTTTAGATGCTGCAACAAAAGCATTTAACGGAGGAAAAGGTGAATGGCCTTCCATGTCTGTAAATGATCGAATAATGGCAATGGAAAATTTCATTCATAAAATGGAAAGCCAACGTGAGCCTATTGTAAAAATGATTATTTGGGAAATTTGCAAAAGTGTAAAAGATGCGGAAAAAGAATTCGATCGCACTGTAGAGTATATAAAAGATACCATTATTGCTCTAAAAAAAATTGATAAAGAATCCTCTCAAATAAAAACTGTAAGCGGAGTATTGGCTCAGGTAAAAAAATTACCTTATGGAGTGGTACTATGTATGGGACCTTATAACTATCCTTTAAATGAAACTTTTGCTACTTTAATACCGGCATTATTAATGGGCAATACGATATTATTTAAACCACCAAGACAAGGAATTTTATTGTTTAGTTATTTATTGGATGCTTTCAAAGAATGTTTTCCTCAAGGTGTAATCAATACTTTATATGGTAGAGGACGAGATGTCACTCCTGTTTTAATGCAATCAGGAAAAATTGATGTATTAGCATTTATAGGCTCTAGTAAAGTTGCAAATGGTATGATTAAAGAATCTCCATTTGCTAATAGTTTACATGCTGTATTAGGATTAGATGCAAAAAATGCAGGAATTATTGATGAAACTGCAAATATTGATTGGGCAGTAAATGAAGTTATACAAGGGGCTTTTTCTTTTAATGGACAACGTTGTACGGCTTTAAAGATTATTTTTGTACATAGTTCTATCGCTGATAACTTCAACAAAAAACTTTGTGAAGAAATATCAAAACTTTCTGTAGGGATGCCTTGGGATAACAATGTTTTTATAACCCCGGTAGCTGAACCTGAAAAACCTGAATATATACAAAAATGCATTGATGAGGCAATTGCTAATGGAGGGGAGATTATTAATAAAGAATCCGGAGGAGGAATAATTAACTATTCATTAGTTAACCCGGCAATTATATATCCGGTTAATGAAAAAATGAATTTATTATATAATAAGGAACAATTTGGTCCTATTTTGCCCATTGTTCCTTATTACTATCCTGAGGAACCCATAGATTATATAATTAAATCTAATACAGGACAACAAGTTTCTATTTTCTCAAACAATACAGAAAACATATCAAACTTCATTAAATCTTTACGTTGCCAAGTTGGTAGAATCAATATTAATTCTCAATGTCAAAGAGGACCTGATGTGTTCTCTTTCAATGGACGTAAAAATTCAGCAAAAGGTACACTTTCCATTACAGAAGCACTATATGCTCTTTCGATAGATTCTGTAATAGCTACAAAAGATAATGATTTTAATGATAAGTTAATCAGCTCGATTCTTAAGTAAAATCATTCATTTTTAAATTCAACTTTATCAAATGGGAGTAGTTTTTGCTACTCCTTTATTTTTTTTCATTTATTATAATTCTTATCCTTAAATCTATACAACAGAAATAACACAAATTATTTTGTACAAATAAACTTATTGATTGAAAAGGTTTATAAAAATTATATGGTATCTTATCTAGTAAAAATAAGAACTTTTTACATATAATTAAGAGGCCCTTCTTTTATATATTTTTTACTTTTATTATATTAAATTTTATATGACAAAATGATAATTTTTTCATATTTTGCATTAAAATTGATATACTAAAAATATCGTAACCCAATTAAAAGAATTAATTAATATATGGCATTTATCGACTATTATAAAGTATTAGGATTAGATAAAACTGCTTCTCAGGATGAAATTAAAAAAGCCTTTAGAAAACTGGCACGAAAATATCATCCTGACCTTAATCCCAATGATAAGGAAGCTAATATGAAATTTCAACAGATTAATGAAGCGAATGAGGTTCTAAGTGATCCCGATAAAAGAAAGAAATATGACCAATATGGCGAAAACTGGAAACATGCGGAACAATTTGAACAAGCACGTCAACAACAAGGAAATTCCGGTGGAGGTCAATATTATTATGATAACTCAGGACATCCTTTCGAAGGATTTTCTCAGGGTTTTGGTACTGAAGATTTTTCTGATTTCTTCAGTGAATTATTCGGCAGCCAGGGAAGAAAAAAAGGAGGTAACCGAAGAAGTTCCCAATATAAAGGTCAGGATTATACTACCGAGCTACATCTTTCTTTACGTGATGCTGCTTCAACTCATAAACAAACTCTGAATATAAATGGAAAACAAATTCGTATTACTATTCCGGCAGGTATTGCAAACGGGCAACAAATTAAATTAAGTAAACAAGGGGGACCAGGTGTAAATGGAGGTCCTAATGGTGATTTATATATTACTTTTGTAATTAGCGAAGATCCTAATTTCAAAAGATTAAACAATGATTTAACCACAATAATATCGTTAGATCTCTATACAGCTGTATTAGGTGGAGAAACTACTATTAACACCTTAGATGGTAAGGTAAAATTAAAAATAACTCCCGGAACTCAAAATGGTGCTAAAGTGCGCCTAAAAGGAAAAGGATTTCCTATTTACAAAAAAGACGGTGAATTTGGAGATTTAATAGTAACATATCAAGTTAAAATTCCTACCCATTTATCGGATAAACAAAAAGAATTATTCAAACAATTAGCTGAATCTTAAAAAAACTATCATGGCAAACAATGTAATTACTATAAAAGAATATTGTACGTATTATGAAGTAGAACCGAATTTTTTAGAAGAATTGTCAGAAATGGGGCTGCTTACTATTGTAAAAGAAAAGGAAGAAAGTTATATTCCTATTGAGGAAATTCCTCAATTAGAATCTTATAGTCGTATGTTTTATGATTTGGATATTAACATGGCAGGGATAGATGCTATACATAATTTAATCAGTCGAATCAAAGTTTTGCAAAAAGAATTAACAGATCTTCAAAACAGAATTAATTTTTATGAATAAAATTTAAAGTATATTTTTATTTTTTAAAATGGATATTTGAAAACATATACTTTTATACTTCAACATTATAAATTATTTAAATAGAGTATAAGTTAGTTTTAAGTACAGATTATTATCAAAATTTCCTGTATGATATGTGCCTAATCTGTAATATGCTCCAATTCCAAAAATACTAATCAGCTTATTAAATTCAATTCCGACTTCCTGATAATATTTTTCCGGTACTGAAAATTTATGTTCTGAATGTAATTCTCGGTGTTCTAAATTCCCTATCATTCCATTATAAACTATAGTTATATACAAATATTTATGTCCAAATACTCTTAAATCTTTAAAAGTATGTGAAAGGAAAAAAGCAGTATATTGGCTGGCAAAAAAGCTTCCTGGATGTATTGTTTCAAAAGTGTTATATCCTTTTAATTCAAACCGCCCCCATACACTGGAGCCATTTTTTACTACTCCAAAACCTTCATACAGATTTAATAAAGTAGTTTTACCTGAAATATATCCTGCGTTTGCTGTAATTTTAGTATTTCCTAGTGAATTTTCCCATTTTAAAAAAGAAGTTAAATCAATTTTATTATATTCAAAATCTGAAGAAAATGCATTCCAACTTCTAGTATAATTAAAGAAAAAGTATGGCAAATTATCTTCAATAGCAATTTTATCTATAGGGGTTTTCATATATTTTACAAATGGAGTAAACTTAATTCTTAATGAGGTCGCAAACTGATCGTATTTTGTATAAGTAGGATTCCCTTTGTACGAATAATTAAAAACTGGTTTTTGTTTTTGATAGTCAGCAACTATGGCTGCTGTAAAAATATCAAAAAAATCCTGTTGGTATTCCAAAGTCCCTTTTTCATGTCTATAGTAAATATTATTGGATAAATTATTAGTTTGATCTCTTATATTTTCAATAGCACCATACTCCCTAAAACGATTTTTTCCTGCAGCATTAACATCTGATTCTGCAAATAAACAAAGTTTCCCATTATTAATTTTATTTACAAAAAAATCTATTCCTCCTCCAAATTTCATTTGTTGGTCTTTTGTTGCCCAGGCAGCAAAACTTCTTACTGAAAAATCTTTGCTGAAATCATAATT
Source organism: Apibacter adventoris (assembly GCF_002964975.1). Classification (GTDB taxonomy): domain Bacteria; phylum Bacteroidota; class Bacteroidia; order Flavobacteriales; family Weeksellaceae; genus Apibacter; species Apibacter adventoris. The sequence continues at coordinate 85,627 of NZ_PSZM01000001.1, forward strand.
AGTTCTTCCTCCAAATTGAAACCTTAATCCTTCAAAATCGTTAAAACGTACACTATTGAACAAATCAAAATTAATTTTCCCTACTTTTACCTCTCCATTAAGTATAGGAGAAAAAAATTGTATTTTTTTTATTAATTTATATTTTTGTGATAAACTGTCTATTGTCAGGTATGTATTTAACTCACGTCTTGTTAAAATAGGATTCCTATAAAGAGATAATTTTTTATCATTGTCCCAAAAATCTTTTTCTGTTTCATAATTGTAACCGAAAAATTCTTTTTTGGTAAATGATACCATGGTCTTAAATTTTGAATATACAGTGCTTATTGTTGCCCAAGAATGAGCTCCGGGATTATTTTTATTTAATATACGGGTTATGGGGAAAAATATTTTAGTGTATTCACTATGTGTAAACCAGATTCCGTAGTGTGGTTCTCTTTCTATTTTATAGAAATACGTTAAGTTATCTTTTATAGTTCCTATGTAACGCACCAAAGCATAACTCTCTGCATCTACAAATAAAGTTCCATTAGATGCTGCTATAGAATTATATTGTTTTTTAAGATAAAAAACTACTTTATACGTTTTCCTATGATTTATTTCTAAACTATCTACTTTTTTAAACCTGTAAAATTTAAGATTTTCTTCTTCTAAAAAATCAGGTAATTCATTCATCATTAAGGCTTTTGCTAATGCTTCATAAATCGGCTTTTTTATTCCAGACACATTATTGGCTTCTATAATGTTTTTCTCTCCTAATTTTTTATCATATTTATGAATCATAGCTCTTTCAGCTATAAAAAACATAGAATAGGGTAAAATTGTTTTTATCTGATTATTAATTATTTCCCTCTTTTTTTTAGGTGTTTCAATATAATGAAAAGATGAACTATCTGCATCTATTTCAAATTTGGTATATGAAGTATATTGATAATTTTCTAAAGCATGTGGATTGTTAATTTTTTCTTTTTTTATCATTTGAAAAATTATACTTTCTGCATCAGAGGATTTTTTTTTATACTGTTCCTTAGATTCTAAATAAATAGTATAATAATCTTCATTTATAATCTCATATTTAGGCATATACTTTGCTGCTTCTACAAAAACAGTTTCATTTTCCATTTTTTCGGTTTCGAGTAATATAGTTCCTTTAGCATCGGATATTCCTAATAATAAATTATTCGTGTGTAAATATATCTTTGCTCCAGATATAGGTAAATTAGTATCAAAATCTATTACATTAATAGTAATTTGCGAAAAACAAAAAAAGGAGAAAACAAAAAAAACACTAAAGAGTATATATTTCATATTAATAATATGGACCTTCAATATATAACGTTATTTTTTTTATAAAATTATAACACCTAGATATATTTTATAACATTATTTATATACTATAAATTAAATTTAAACAATATCAAAATTGGAAGATTATTATATTTACTATTATATACTTTTTTATCATTTCGTATATTTACAAGTAGCTATAAAATATCAAAAGTATTTATGTAAGTTTTATGAAGTCCTTTATAATCCAAAAAATTTCTGCAAATGATCTTTATGAATTGCAAAAAATATCTAAACAAACTTTCTATGAGACATTTTCTCAAAAAAACAGTGAAGATAACATGCAAAAATACTTAGATAAAAACTTTAGTATATCTAAATTAACAGATGAAATACTTGGAAATTCAGAATTTTACTTTGCTATTATAAATGGTACTATTGCAGGCTATCTTAAAATAAATTTTGAAAATTCCCAAACTGAATTAAAATATAAAAACTCTGTAGAAATTGAACGTATATATGTTTTAAAAAAATTTCAGAAAAATAAAATGGGCCAGTCATTAATAGATTTGGCCATAAAACTTGGTAAAAGAGAAAATGCTGAATTTTTGTGGCTTGGTGTATGGGAAGACAACCTAAATGCTATAAATTTTTATAAAAAAAACGGTTTTGCTGAGTTTGATAAACATATTTTTTTATTAGGTGAAGAAAAACAAACAGATATAATGATGAAACTAAATTTAAAATTTTTGTGAATATTTGGTTGAATTCTATATGTTAAAATATATTTTTAAAACTTATTCCCATCAGTATCCACCTACCTTGCATAGGTACTAAGTTTGTTTCTGTATATTGCGTATTTAAAATATTATTTACCTGAACAAAAGCTGTAATTTTATTTAATTGATACATTAGTTTATCATCCAATAAATGATAATCTTCTAATGAAGCCCTATCATTATAACGATAAACAATTTGATTACTAAAATTTTTCATCAATTTATGTTCTATTTTTATTACTAACTGATGACGTAAATTATCGAGTGAGTATTTGGAAAAATGGGCTTTTATATTTTTGAGTTCATTATCTAAATAGGTATATCCGATAGAATAGGACTTTATAAATGTGGTAAGAAAATGTTGTGTAAAATCTACTTCCACTCCATTTGTATTAACTTTAGCTATATTAATCGGCTTCCATTTATCATTTTCTTTATCTTTGGTCCAATCTATTAAATCTTTAGATTCCCTTCTGAAAAAACTTATAGACCCTCTTAGCTTTTTACTAGATAATCTATACCCTAATTCATAAGACAAAGCATTTTCGGGTTTTAATTCTGAATTACCATCGTTAACCGGATCAGAGTAATATAAATCTGAATATGAAGGAATTCTATAGGTTTTTCCAAAATTAGCAAATATCTTATTTTTTTCATCAATTCTATACCCTATATCTATTCCGGGATACCAATAATTTCCCATATCTGAATAATGAGCAAAACTAATACCAGGAGTAATATCTAAATGATTGTTCAAAAATAAAAAATGATGATCTAAAAAAATATAACTTACTTCTCTTTCCCTTTTCCCTAAATTATTAGAACTTAAAAATTCTTTACGAAAATCTCCTCCTACACCGGTAGTACCTAAGATAGATACATATGTCCCCACTACTTCTATTCCTATATTATTCCCAATATGTAGATTCCTATATGCCATAGGATTATTACGATTGTACAAATATTCATCTTGAGACCTCCTCCAATAAGCATTGGTACTTACTTTAAAATTACCTAAAAATTGGTTCCAGCCTAAACTTACCAGTGATGTCTGAATTTGTTCATATTGATCTTCGGCCTTGGGTGAAGAATAAAATCCATTAGCTCCAAATTTTTTTTCAATAATTCCTGCCTGAAATTGCATTTCTCCTTTATTTAATTTATATTTATTTTGATACCATACATTTTTTATAAGATAATCAGTATTAAAGCGATATCCATCAGATTGTGAAGTTTCAACCTGAAAAAATTGAGATAACTTTTTTCCTGATAAATTTAGTGCTGAACTTAATGAATAGGTACCAAAATCTCCACCCGAACCTGTAACTGTTACATCATTTTTTCCTGACGGACGAGTTACTATATTAATAGCTCCGGCATAGGCATTTTGCCCGAAACGACGAGCAGCCGGACCTTTTATTACCTCAATACGTTCTATAGCTGCCATATCAAAAGGAATATTAAGAGTATTATGTCCTGTTTGGCTATCATTCATGCGTACTCCGTTAACTAACACTAAAACTTGTTCAAAAGAACCTCCCCGTATACTAATATCTGCCTGTACACCATGCACACCTCTTTGGCGCACATCTATTCCAGAAAAATATGAAAGTAATTCCTCAATAGAGGCAGCAGGAATTTCCTCAATTTGCTTACGGGTTATTATCTGTATATTTTGGGAGGTTTGGGAAAATGGAAGAGAATTTGTTTTCCCTTCAATAATTACATGTTCTAATTCCTTACCTTCCTGTGCGTAAAAAATTTCAGAATAAAAAACTAATAACAAAAACAAATATTTTTTTATTATACTCTCTTTTTTAATCATTGCTTTTATTTTTCACAAATTTATTACCTTGCCGGAGGATCTATATATACCAGTTTTATAATTATGAATAGACCGGTCACCATACCTTTCAGTAATTTTATAATAATTGACAGAAAATCTCCCCAATCTGTATACCTGCAAATTGTAATACAAATAATTAATGCAATTCAAAGAGGATTTCTTTTTCCCGGTACTAAAATACCCGGAACCCGTATACTAAGCAAAATACTTAAGGTTAACCGCAATACAATGATAAGAGTATATGATGAATTAGAAGCTATGGGCTGGATTGAAATACTCCCTAACAAAGGAACATTTATTGTAAACAAGCCTGAGAAAAAGATTGAAAAAATACAAACTTTATATAAAAACTATTCTTATAGCTATCCTTCTAAAACAGGATTTACCTTTAAACAATCTCAAATCTTAGATAATCCATTTGAAATTTTTTCTACTTCAATATGTTTAAATGATGGAATTCCGGACATACGACTGCTTAATACCCTACAATTATCTCAACTATATTCATCAAGTTTAAAAAGAAAAAAAAATCAAAAAAATTTAGAATATCCTTTACATAAGAGCAAAGATTTTTTTAAAGAAAAGCTTTCCAATTTTCTAAATCTTACCCGTGGACTTCACATTTCTCCTAAAAACCTTATAAGTACTCGAAGTATGGAAATGAGTATTTATATTACTTCTCAATTATTAATATCTCCCGGAGATAAAGTTATCGTAGGAAAACTCAGCTACTTTATTCCCAATATGATTTTTCAAAAATCAGGGGCTCATCTTTATACAGTTCCTGTAGATATGGAAGGAATAGATACATTAGAAATAAAAAAACTATGTGAAAAAACAAAAATCCGTATGTTATATATAACTTCCCACCACCACTACCCCACTACGGTAACACTTAGTGCTCAAAGAAGGCTTGAATTACTTGAACTTTCTCAAAAATACGGTTTTATTATACTGGAAGACGATTATGATTATGATTTCCATTATGGTAATAGCCAAGTTTTACCGCTTGCTAGCTCTGATTCAAAAGGAATGGTGGTTTATATAGGTTCTTTCGGAAGATCTTTGACCTCTGGTTTTCGAACTGGATTTGTTGTTGCTCCTGAAAATTTGATTTTGGAAATACAAAAGTTTTTAGGAATACTTGACCGACAAGGCGACATTTTTATGGAGTATGCTTTGGGTGAGCTTATAGAAGAAGGTGAAATACACCGACATTTAAAAAAAACCTCTGCTACTTATAAAGAAAGGAGAGATTATTTGGCTGTTTTGTTACAAAATCATTTAGCAGAATATGTAAATTTTAGGCTTCCTTCGGGTGGATTAGCTATATGGACAGAATGGGAATCTTCTATCAATTTGTTGAGATTAAGAGAAAACTGTAAAAAAAAAGGTGTTTTTATCCCTAAATCTTTACTTTATCAAACTCAAGATATTTCTGCTATTAGAATGGGATTCGGAAGTTTTAACGTAGAAGAATTGGAAGAGATTGTAAGGTCAATTAAAATGAGTTTAATGTTAGAATAATTCATTTATATATAAATTATGTATTCTTTATTATACTCAAACTAAAAATTTAATTAAATGTGTATATATTTTACTAAAAATCATTTTTTTAACTCAGAAAAAAGAAAGAAAATAAACCAAAAGCTAAAAAAATTTGTCAATAGTTAGAATTTAAGTTTTGATCTATATATCGTGTAATATAAAAAAATTAGAAATCCTATAAGAGTTAAAACTACACCAGGTAATGCACAATATTCATAAGGGTAATTTTTACTAATAGGAATTCCTCCTAAAAGAGCTCCCAAAGCATTACCTATATTAAAAGCTACTTGTGCCAATGCAGCCCCTAACATCTCTCCTCCTTTTGAATTTTTTAATAAGAGGATCTGCTGAGGGGCCGATACTGCAAACAAACAGCCGGTACAGATAAACATAAGGAGTAAGGAAGCAGACCGGGAATGAACTAAAAAAAAGAAAGATAACAAGGTAACCATTGCTAATCCTTGAGTAACTGTGGCCACTTTCTGAGGAGTATATTTATCTGACAATTCCCCGCTTATTATATTTCCAAGTACCATACCTAATCCTGCAAACATCATAACTCCTGTCATAGCTTCTTCTGAAAAGCCTACCGATTTAGTCATAATGGGATTTATATAGCTATACCAGCAAAAAATACCTCCATTTCCTAATATCGTTGTAAATATGATAAGCCAAGGATTTATATTTCTTAGGAAATGAAATTGATTTTTAAATCCTGTATAAGGCAAAGGTTTAAGCTCTGGCACAAATTTTTTTATTGACAAGAAAATTAATATACCAAGGAGTGCAATTACAAAGTAAGTAATTGACCATGAATACTGATTACTAATAAAAGTACCAAGAGGAACCCCTAAAAGATTTGCAATGGTCATTCCTGAAATCATTCCTGCAACGGCAGAAGTTCCTTTTCCCTTTTGTGCAAGCTTATTGGCAACAATAGAACCTACACCGAAATAAGCCCCATGAGGAAGCCCTGAAATAAACCTGAATACAAGGTTTAGTTCATAATAAGAGCACAATGAAAAAGATAAATTGCCAACAATATAGATAAGCATTAGCATTAATAAAATCCTTTTTAAAGGGAGCTTTCCTGAAATCAATACCAGTAAAGGGGCTCCTACCGCTACTCCCAATGCATATGCTGAGATAAAATGACCGGCTTTCGGAATGCTTATAGATAAATCACGTGCTATATCAGGTAATATTCCCATCATTCCAAATTCAGACATTCCTAGCCCTAAAGTACCTAAGGCTAAAGCTATGATTGATTTTCTCATAAATCTATATTATTGAAACATACAAAATTATGGTAAATAAATTTTTAGCTCAAATTTCTCAATAAAAAATTTTTTATTGTACATTTGAAACCAATAAAAAAAAGAAATAATGAATATTACAGATCTTTCTGGAACTACTACTTTATTAAATGGGGTAAAGATGCCTTATCTTGGACTAGGAGTATATAAGGCAGAAGGGGGAAAAGAAGTGGTTGATGCAATCCATTATGCTTTAGATGCAGGTTACAGGCATATAGACACCGCAGCCTATTATTATAATGAAGAAGGCGTAGGAAAAGCGATTAAAACAACAAATGTTCCTCGTGAAGAAATTTTTGTAACCACTAAGGTTTGGTTTAACCAACAAAAGTATGAAGATACATTTAAAGCTTTTGATGAATCAATGAAAAAGTTGGGTCTAGATTATTTGGATTTATATTTGATTCATTGGCCACATCCTGATTTTTATCTGGAAGCATGGAAAGCCATGGAAGAATTATACAAAGCCGGAAGAATACGAGCTATTGGTTTATGTAATTCTTTACAACATCATATTCAAGGTATTTTAAACCTTGGAGGAACAGTACCTATGGTAAATCAAATGGAATTTCATCCTAATCTTGTACAACAGGATTTACTGGACTTTTGTAAACAAAAAAATATTCAGTATGAAGCATGGTCTCCTTTAAAACGTGGAGCTTTGTTTGATAATCCGGTATTGAAAAAATTGGCTGAAAAATATAATAAAAATATTGCTCAAATTATTATACGTTGGGATTTGCAAAAAGGAGTAGTTACTATTCCTAAAAGTACTAAGAAAGAAAGAATTATTTCTAATGCAGACGTATTTGATTTCCATTTATCTGAAGATGATATGAAAAAAATAGATTCTTTAGATAATAATGATAGAACCGGTGCTCATCCAGATCATTTTTTAGAGTATTTTGCTAAAAAAGGGATCAAATAAAAAATCAATAAAAGTTTTTCATCATTCTAATGTAAATATATTAAACAACTCTTGTTATAGTGCTAGGGTATTTTTTATTCTGAAAAAACTAACTGCTACTTTTAATGAAAATAATCTATTGTATTGGTAACATTCATAACTCTGGGGGAATTGAACGAATTATTTCCACTAAAACTAATTATTTAGTTAATAAAGGTTATGAAATACATATTGTTGTAATATATCCTGCTCCTAAAACTCCTTTTTTCAACTTCGATTCACGTATAAAATTCCATTATTTAAATCTGGATTTTGAAAAAGAAAAAGGATTAAAAAAGAAATTCCACTTTCGCAGGAATAAAAAGGTATTCCTTCAAACTATTTCTGTTTTATTTCATAAAATAAAACCGGATATTGCTATTTCTACTTTTTGTAAATATTCAAAATATATATATGAATTAAATGATGGAAGCAAAAAAATAATTGAACGTCATTTCGCTAAATATAAACGAGCTCAATATTATTCTAAACTGGATAAATACTATTTAGGTAGGATAATAACATACTTATATCGTTTAAATGATTACAATATTTGTAAACATTTTGACCGTTTTATTGTATTAACTCATGAGGATCAAAAATCTTGGGGACAAAATCTATTAAACATAGAAGTAATTGAAAATCCTATTACTATAATTCCCCAACACTCTGCATGCCTTGAAAATAAAAAAGTAATTTCTTTAGGCAGGTTAAATCAACAAAAACAGTTCCATCATCTTATTAAAATATGGAAAATAATATCTCAAAAATATCCTGATTGGAAATTATCTATTTATGGGAATGGAGAACAAGAAAAAAAACTAAAAAAACTGATTTCAAAATTAAACTTGAACTCATCAATTGAAATAAATTCTCCAACTTCTGATGTGAGTTCTGTTTTATTAGAAAGTTCTATTTATGCCATGACATCTAAATATGAAGGATTTTGTTTAACATTAACTGAAGCTATGGTTCATGGAGTACCTCCTGTTACATATGACTGCAAATCTAGCCCGGCAGAGATTATCAAAAATGGAGTAGATGGATTATTGGTACCTTTAAACAATAAGAAAATTTTCATACAAAAACTATCTTTTTTAATTGAAAATGAAAAATTAAGAAAACAAATGGGAAAGGCTGCTTCTTTAAATATATTGCGCTATTCACTAGATAATATTATGCAAAAATGGATAGATTTATTCGAACGTTTAATTTCTTCTTAAAATTTAGATTTAGGGGATAGTTGTTTTTCATAAATTTTTAATTTAATATTAAAATTTTTAGATTTCCTTATATTACCATCAGTTGTAATAATCAGACAGCTATATTCCGGAAAACGATCTATTAATTTGAATCCTTTTTTTTCACCTAACACCATAAGAGAAGTACTGAATCCATTAGCCATTTCTGCATTAGGACCAATAACGGTTACACTCTCAATTCCTCTAACAGGATATCCTGTTTGGGGATTAATTATATGAGAATATTTTTTACCATTAATTTCAGCATATTTTTCATAAGAGCCTGAAGTTGTCACGCTTTTATCATGAATTGTAAATGCTCCCATAATGTCAGCAGGATTAAAAGGATTTACTATTCCTATCTTCCATTCTTTACCATTAATTTGTTTTCCCCAAGCACTTATATCACCGGAAGCATTAATAATTCCTGCTTTAACATTTTTATTTAACATTAATTCTTTAGCCTTATCTGCAGCATAACCTTTGCCTATGGAACCAAATCCTATTTTCATACCGGGATTTTTTAAAAAAATTGTAGAATTTAGACTATCTAAAATAATATTTTTATACCCGATATTTTTTATTGATTCTTTAATTTGTTTAGAAGAAGGAATTTGTACCATAGAACCATCAAATTTCCAAATTTTATCAATTGCAGCAAAACTTATATCAAAGGCTCCTTCTGTAATTTCTGAAATATACAAGGCTCTACGGGTAAGTTGCCAAACCTCCGGATCTACTTTTACCGGGCATATACCTGCATTTTGATTTACTTTTGATATTTGTGAGTCCGATTTCCAATCAGAAATTAAATTTTCTATACGAAGTATTTCATTTATGACGCTATCTATATGTTTTTCAGCTGTTAAAGAATCATCTGCAATTATAGTAAAATCAAATCTGCATCCCATAAGTGTAGTGGAGCGGTTTCTTTGTACTTGTGCATTAATTGATATAAAAAATAAAGCAACCAATCCATAAAAAATTTTTAATATTTGAGAATTCATTTTCATGAGTGTTTACCATTATTCCTTTAATAACAATCGGTCAATATTTGTCCTTGATTTTTGTATTCTATTATTCTTTCCTGATATTTATCAAAAACAATTTCATCTAAAATTTTCTCAACATTAGTCTGCATTTGTAATGATCCGCAAATCATTATTACTCCATTATTTTTAAGCATATCTGCAAAAAAATCTTTGTCTCTTTTTACTAAATCCATTACATATCGTATTTCCCTCATTGAAGAAAAAGAAAAGTCATATTGCAATAATTTTCCTTGATTAATTTGTTCTTCTAAAAATTGTTCATATTTTATAACTATCTCGTTTTCTTGTCTAAATCCGCAATAGAGTGAAGTTTTTGTTTTTTTTAGATTTTGTGCAATCATACCTAAAAAGGGGCCTATTCCGGTACCGTTTGCTATTAAAACTACTTGATTTGCTTGTTCTGGAAAATGAAAAGAAGTATTATTTATTACTCGGGCATAAATAGTATCTCCAGGATTACGACTGATTAAATATTCAGAAGCTAAACCTGAGGGATAATATTTTATAGATAATTGTATATTATTATTAATCTTTGCTATAGAATAATATCTTTCTTTTTCATTTTCTTTAGATGGATAAACTACTAAAATATCTCCTGAAGTAAATTTAATTTTTCCGGGCTTCAGTTTTATGAGAAATGTGTTTTTGGAATCATTAGGAATATATACTTCTTCCACCTTTATTTTTTTAAGTCCTTGAGGTATATATTTATAAAATTTAGTATCGGAATATAATTTTATAGGAATTATTTTATTCCACTCTTTTACCCATTCTATAAAATCTACTGGTGATTTATCATTTATTTTATGTATATTAATTAATTTCTTACTCCACAATTCTTTATTTAAAAGTTTATCAACCCACTCAGCAAAACCACAAAAATTATTATATAGCATAGACCCAAAGCCTATTACACAATAATTGACAGGATGATTTTGCGGATATTTTTTTAAAAGTATTTCAAATTTTTGAGCATTAGATGGAGCATCTCCTAAACCATAAGTAGAAGTGAAAATAAGCAAATACTCTGCTTGCGGAAAAGATTGATATTTATTTAATTCTGTTAAGTATGATTGTAGACCTTGTTCTAATAATTGTTTATAAACTGCTTTAGCAAATCTAAATGTAGTTCCATTTTCAGAACCTACTAAAAGAATAATCTTACTTTCTTCTTTTGTATACTTATTTTTAAATTTAGGAGATTTTCGTTTCCAGGTAATAGAAAAACCGGAATATATGAAAAATAAAATATATAAACTTGAAATAATTAGAATAAATGCCCAAACTATACTGTTTCTTCCAGTGTGCAAATCTAAACCAATATTTACAAATTTTTGCGAAATTGGAAAATCAATTTGTGATACAATAGAACCATTGAATTGATTTACTGTTATTTCTTTATCTTTTAATTTAATAATATAATAATCATCGGGTTCTTCTGAAAAAGGAAATTCTATTTTTTTTACTTCAGAAAGCTTGATTTGAGAAAACAAAGGTATATCCTTAAAATCTATTTTTTTAGTAGTTGGATCAGGTGATTGTTTTGAAGTAATTTTATGTTCTGTTTTAGGAAAAAGATTAAATTTTTCCATAGTAAGATAAGTACCAGTAACTGAAATAATGATAATCGGCAAAAGCATCAATCTTCCAAATAATGCATGATAATATTGTGGTGAAGAACTTTTTTTAATTCTTGAGAAAAAACGAGTAATTTTCTTTTGTCTTTTTATTATTAATATACTTCCGGATGTTGCTATTAAAAATAATAAAAATGAATTTATTCCTACAATAATCCTTCCCGTATCATGTAAAAATAATGACCTATGAAAAGACGTTATCCATTGTATAAATTTGTTATTTTTTTTAGGAACTCCAATTATATTCCCATTTTCAGGATTAATATAGCCTTCTATATCGTTTCCTTCCTTATCTAAACCCTGTATTTTCACATAAGAATTATCTGTAATTTCTAATTCCGTAATTTCCAGATATTTTTTTTGCAAAACAGGTAAAGTCTGAGCTAGGCTTATTTGTTTTATTTGATGTATATGATAAGGAGAAACATTATTTTCGATTGCATTAAAAGCAAGTATGGATCCCGTAATGGAAGCCATACTTAAAAATAGAAATGAAATTAATGCTAATGTTAAATGGGCATATCTCCAGATGGAAAGAGTCATTGAATTATTGAATCTTGCTTAGTCTCACATAATTAATATATCCGGTACCTGTAGACTTGCCTGAAAGTGCTTGTGTTGTAAGTGGTATTTCTAAATCTTTAGTGTAATATTTCTGATCTTCTACAGCTGTTTCAAAACGTAGTTTATATCCTTTATTTATTTTAGAATTTTCAATTTCTAAAGTGGTTATACTTCTATCTCCTCCAGTTACAGACGCTCCGGTTTTCGCATTTATATCTTTCTTTTTTGAATAATATTTGAACCATTCTTTTAAATTATTATACCATCTTTTATCATCTCCCATTATATATAAAGTTTTTTCATATTGACCTTGAGGCGAAATTAAAGAAACTACTATATAAGCTCCTTCACCCATATAATTATTCATTTGAAGTAAGCATTTATATTTAGAGGTCTGTGCATTTATTATAAAAGGCATTAACCCTAATAAAACACTATACAACACTTTTTTAAGATTTATTTTCATCATAATTTATTTTAGAAAATCTATAGACAATTTTTTCTGTTTTAAAACTTCATTTTCTTTTGCCAAATCATATGCTGTTTCTCCAAATTCCGTTTTTGCGTTTTTCTGAGCTCCTAATGATATTAAATACTTTAAAATACTAGTATCTTTAGCTATCATTGCTGCTCGCTGTAAAGGAGTAATTCCTTCATTATTAGGAGTATTCACATCTACATTAAGATCTGACAATTTTTTCATCAAATTTAAATCATTTTTTATAACTGCTAAATGATAAATAGTATTTCCCTCTTGTTGTTTTGCTGCAAAATTTAATCCTTTTTCTTTTAATAAAGTTAGCTTTGTATCGAAATCTTTATTTCTAGAATTATACGATTGAATAAGATAATAAACTGAGGTATTTCCATTGTTATCTGCTTGATTAATATCAGCTCCATTTTTAAGTAACAAGGCTACCATCTCTGAAGTACTGGATTTTACTGCTTGCATTAATGCACTTTCTCCTTTATTATTGGTATCATTTATATTTTTAACCATAGATAAAAAGATTTCCGTATTTTGTGTATCTTTTCCACTAGCGCTGTACATAAATGCTGTATTTCCATATTTATCTACTTTTTCCGGATCTACTTCTTTATTTAAAAAGTAGGCTATAATTGGAACCTGATTAGGCTTTGTTACCAAGATATGTAGAACAGTTTGCTGGTCTTCATTGGTTAGTAAAGGATTTATTTTTAAATCATCTACAAGGTATTGGAAAACATCTATAGTATTTGCTGTTCTTCGTGTAGCTTCAGCAGCCATAAATAGAGCATTATTTGTATGTTTTACCCCTTTTTCTTTAAGTTTTTTCAATAATTCTACATTCCCTTTTCTTGTTGCATAATCAAATGCTGTATTCCCTTTATCATCAGTATCTGAAAGAGAAAGTCCTTTAGATATTAAATAATCTGTAAGGTGAAGATCAGAATCATATGGAATTTCTAAAAGTAATATATTAGTTCCATCTTTATATTTTTTTTTAGGGTCTATTCCAGCATTAAAAAAAAGTTTATACAATTCAATATCTGTTTGTCCTGCATTAGCCGCAAATACCAAAGGAGTCAATCCATGAGAATCTTCAAGGTTTACATCACTTTTTTTCTCAATAAGGTACTTAATTAATTCTATATTTCCCTTGTATGCCGCCCAATGTAGATAAATCCGATTATCATGTGTTAATTTATTAATGTCATTGCCTTTTTGTCTTAATAAATACTTAACGGTTTCTATTGGTGCATCATTTAATATAGCTACCGTAACAGCATCAAACTTATTCTCATTAAATTCTATCGGATCATTACCTTTTTTAATTTCATTTTCCACTGAATGTATATTAGGTTTATTTTTCCAAAAGTCATTATCCAGCAGTATATTATTTTTTTGTGCATTCATCCAAAAAGATGCAATACATAGTAAGGTTATTAATTTTTTTTTCATTTTTTTTTATTTTATTAAGTAAAAGTAAATGTATAAAATTTTTATAATATTTTTTATATAGACTAAATAAAAATACCAAATAAAAAAGCAGCTGATAGTATCAGCTGCTTTATATAACACTCCTATTTAAGCAAAATTACTTAATTTTTAAAGTAAGATACAGCTCTGATCTGCTCTTTATCATTATTAACTTCGAATCCTTTAGTTGCATTTCCTGAAGCTGGATCAATAACATATACAGCTGAATTTCCGCTAACCGGATTTAATGGTAAATACATTTTTCCTTTATAAGCTAGTGGCCATCCATTGCTAGATATTTGAGAATAATCAGGAATACCTTGTACCCATTTAAAGTCTTTAGTTCCCATTTTAATAACTGCATAACGGGTTGCACTAGATGTATTTCCAGAATTTGTCAAATCATTATAAAACTCAAGTAAATAATAATCTTCTGTAATTGGAAAAACTTTTCGGAATTTATATCCTCCAGAAGCTGTTTCTATATCGAAATAATATTTATTATCAAATTCAGTAGTACCTTTATTTATTCTTAAAGCTCCTGCTTTTTTCTGCGTACTATTTCCTGAACCTGCACCTGAGAATACATACACATTTCCTGATTTATCTGTTGAAATCTGTGAATAAACTGCTCCTCTCCATTGTCCCCCTGAAAAACTTATACGTGAATCTTGGATTACTGATTTTATGTTTAAGTCATAATCCATTATAGCAACTGCAACATTATCTAATGAAGCATATTTAAACGCTGCTATAATTTCATTATTCCCTCTATCGGCAATTCCTGTTATAGTTGCTTTTTTGTCATTTATCATATGCGAAGCAAAATCTATTGGTTTGTCAACCATATTAATATTATCTCCACTTTTTTCAAAAAGATAACTATTATCTTTATTGGACATTGCAAAAATATAGTTACCAAAATTTCCGGTTACAGAAAATCTTCCGGTAATAAAAGGACTTCCTTGTAACTCTTGCATTTTATTATCGTCTCCAAATTTAAAAGCTCTGGCTCCAGATTTTCCTTGCCCTAAATCGGATCCGTTAGGATAGATAAATCCCATTAAAGTTTTAGAATTATTTACAACTATTTGAGTAAAAGAGCTGGTTGTTTTTACTGCATTTGCATTATCTACTATGCCATCAGTCCCGGAATCTAATTGATCAACCGTCAAAAAATAGGTACCTACCCCTAATTTTCCTGTTCCCGGAGCTGCGGATATTACAAATTTGCCTTTTTCTACTACAGGCGGTTCTACGGGACCATCATTATCATCACTACTACAAGAGATTGCCATATAACTCACCAGAACGCTTAGTATAACTTTTTGAATAATGTTTGTTTTTCTCATAATATATTTAATTTATAATCTGTTTATTGAATTTATTATTTTTTTAATAGGGATATACCGGTAATCCCTTCTGCTTCAACCACTAATCCTGCCTTAGCTGTAACCGTCTTAGGGTCTATTTCATATACGGTAGGCTGATCATTAGATGTGGTAACCGGATAATATATTTTTCCTTGATAACTTAAAGGCCAACCGGTTCCTGTTATTTGATCTTTAGACGGAAAACCTGTTCTTAGCCATGTAAATTTTTTGGAGTTCATTTTCACAATAGCGTATTGTGAAGCAGGACTTGTATTTTGATATTCCAATTCGTTATAAAATTCTAATAAAAAATAATCTTCAGTTATATGAAATACTTTACGAAATCGGTATCCACCTGAAACTTCTTCAATATTAAAATAATAATCTTTGTCGAATGATGTACTTCCTTTACTTATACGAAGCGCTCCTGCCGGTTTAGTGGTTGTACTTTCATAGGATCCGGAAAATACATATATATTTCCTGAATCGTCCATTCCTAATTGTGAGTACATCGCCGAACGCCATCTTCCGCAAGAGTAACTGATTCTATTGTCTGTATAAATCCTTTTTACGTTCAAATCTATATCCAAGGCTATGATATATACCTTGTCGGGATCATTGGGGTTTACTAAAGACGTAAGGAATTCTCCATTTCCTATATCAAGAATCCCGCTTATTGTAGGATTCCCATTGCCCACTATGTTATCTGTATGTAGTGTTTTTGTAGTGATAGAAAGATTGTTCCCATTTTGTTGTATAAAACTAAATATAGCTCCTGTAGTACCGTCCGCTAAAGGTTGGGTTCCTCTTGCTGCAACCATATAATCTCCAAAGGTTCCAACTGTATTAAAACTACTTACCTGAAATCCCATATCTCCCTCTCCTTTCAACTTTTGTAGCTTACCATTTTGCCCTAAAATGAAACAATACCCTACATAGGTTCCTCCTTGGCCATAAATAAGCCCTACCAGAGATTGATATTTATAATTTATAAAATGTGTAAATACCCTTCCTATTTCTATTCCTTTTCCCGATAAGCTGGAACTTCCTTGGTCCAGATTATTTGTAGTAAGCATATAACTTGAAGATCCTTTTGTAGCAGCTATCACAAATTTTTGTGAAAAATCATTAGATCCTTCATCTACTCCTTCATTAACACTATCATCACTTCCACAACTCGTTATAAATATTGTAGCTGTTAGAAGTAAAACTATTTTCTTTGTAAATAATGCTATTTTCATAATTTTTATATCATTTATTTTTATTTGTTTTAAAAAAGAAATATCGAAGCTTTATATAATAAGCTCTTCCTGGCTTTTGCAGGCTATAATTATCGTAAAGTAAAGTATTGGTGATATTTTTAAGTTCTAGAGAGGCATTAAACATGCCTTTATGGAAGCTATAATTTATCATTACATCATGAGATAATTGTTCGGGTAATGTATATTTTGAGCTTTTATCTCCTAAGCTTTCCCAGTTTAAATAAAATTTCCCTATAAAATTAAATGTATATCCTAAACTTAAATTATTACCTTTTTGCCCTATATTATTTATATAGTAAGCAGCATCAAGGTTTCCGAAAAAATAGGGGACATTCGGAATCCTATCATTATAAGTTGCATCTTTTCTAGTTCCACTTATTGATGAATAACGCTCTTTATTTCTTAAATCCTGATAGGTAATATTTCCTCCTATCATAAATCTATTTTTATAATAAAATTTAACTTCTGCATCTACTCCTATATTTTTTACTTTCCCATGATTTACATAACTAGCGGTTCCATAATGTTGTTCGATAATTCTTCGTATGTAATCACGAGTATCTCTATAGTAAGCACTTACATCAAAATATATGGAATTTTTATTTTTGAATTCTTTGTTCAAGGTAATTCCAACATTGTAATTCAACGAATTTTCAGCTTTTAATACAGAATTTCCCATTTCTAACACCTCATCTCCAAAAAGTTCATTATCTGTTGGTAAGCGATAGGCTTTTTCGAAAGATCCTTTTAACTGATAATCTTTCAAAAAATAAGTAAATGCTAAGCCATAACCTGTAGTATTATACTTTTCTGTAGTTTCTATATATTTTGTACTATTAGTGATTTTGGATATATTTTTGGGACCTTTTACTTTTTGATAATAATATTTTCCAAAAATGTCTGCATTCCATATATTCTTATAATTAAATTTATAAGAACCTCCTAATATATTTTTAAGATTAGTTCTTCGCATAGTATCTTTCACTGAGCCGATTTCTACAATAGAAACATGATCTGATTTTTTTCTTTCATATCCGCTTATAACATCGTTTATAGTGAAATTATGCATATCATTCCATTTATAACTTAAGTTTGCAGTTGCTGAAGTGTTATTATTATGAAATCTTGAAAGTGAATATATACCTTCTCCTTTAGTTTTTTTAGGTACATAATCACCAAACCAATTATATTGACGTGCTGCCGTGTCAATATTTTTATTATAATTTTTATTATAGTTAGCAGTTAGTTTAAAGTTTAGTCTTTTGATAAAAAAATCATTTTTTTCATAAACTAAAGATGGCATAACCGTTGTAGCTTCTCTTTTTTTCTTACCATATACAATTTCCATCAAATTAGCATTTTGGATATCAGAAAATTCTTCACCTAAAGTAATTCCAATCAAAAATTTATCCGCCCAGCTTTTTTTTGTAAATCCTACTTTCAATATACCTGTTTCGTTATGATATTTTCCATGAAACCTTTTTACCCAATATTTCTCTGATGAAAATACATTAGTATCTAAATCCAATACCGATGTTTTTACTTTATAATTATTATCTGAATAATTTTGAAATGCATTTAACTGAACTGTAAATCCGGACTTTGTTGTATGACCAAAATTTAAATTGGTTTTATATGTGTTAAATGAACCTGATGAATATGATAAATCCAAATAAGTATTTGCACTTTGGGCTGTCACTATATTAATAACTCCTCCAATGGCATCAGCCCCAAATTCAACAGGAACTACTCCTTTGTAAATTTCAATACGATCAGCAATATTTACCGGAATATTATTCAATTGAAACGCCGAGCCAAATCCTTGCATAGGTACACCATCCATAAATAATTTAACATGTCGTCCTGTAAAGCCATTAAGAGAAATAGACATATCTGAACCTACTCCTCCGGATTCTCTAATTTTAACTCCGGGTGCCTTCTCCAACATATGAGCTAAATCTAATGAGCTATTATAAAACGACTTAGCATCTAAAACTGTAACATTGAAAGCAGTTTCTTTTGTTTTCTGTAATGCTGTTTTTCCCTTGATTATTACATCTTCAATTTCTTTATAAGGTAAAGGTTTTAGTTCTACAGATATTTTTTTCTTTTCATTTTTAATTATATCAACCTCAATATGATAGTTTTCATAATCCTCATTCGAAAAAGAAAGTAAATAATGTCCTTGGGGTAAAACTAGTTTGAAATATCCATTTTGATCGGTTTTAGTTGTATAAGTAGTATTTTTTACCCCAACAAAAACCTCCGATATTGTTTTATTTTGAGATTTAACTATCCCCTCTATTATTCCGGTTTGTGAATATAGACCACTTGAAAATAAACCTAAAAAAAAGAAGTATAAATATATTTTCATTGAGTAGTAATTATTTTCTCACTAAATATTAATATTTTTTTTATTTTTGTTTAGACTAAATAAAAATTAAAGGCAAAGGTATAGGATTATAAATATATAATAATACCATATTTGGTATAAAAAATAACAGATATAGTATAATGATTATTTATTCAGAGATCAATAACAAACCAACATTGAAACTGGATATTCCAGATGAAATAAATATAAATTCTTCTATAATTAAAGAACAAAAATTTTTAAAGAATAATTTTGTCCAAGGAGAACAAGAGCTTATTTATACTAGTGGTTTATGTATACTTTCTCAAAAATTTACTGTTTTAGATGATTTTATTAATACATTTTCAGTTGAAAAAGAATATATTCAATTATCTTTATTATATAATGGTAATACCCAAATACTTAAACATGAAACTCAAATAATAAAAGAAGTTAAACCGGGGATTCTTCAAATGGCCTATCAGAACAAAAATAATATAAATGTAAAGATAATCCGCAGTAAGTCCCTAATGAACTATATTAGAATTTTTATTTCAAAACCATATTTTTTATCTATTCTAAAAAATGAAAAGTGGTTTCCTGACAGTGTATTAAATAAAAAAATACAAAATAACAAGTATATAAATTTTGGAGAAATAATCATTTCTGTAAATTTTAGTATTTTAAATATTTTTAATGATATAATTAATCATAATGAAATTGGAATTTTAGGTCATAGTTATTATCATGTGAAACTAAAAGAATTATTTTTGATTGTGTATAGAAATTTTTCTACAAAACAAAATCATTTATTAAATATAAAAGTTACAGACCTAAATAAAATTGAAATGGCTAAAGCTTATCTAAACACCCATTATGAAAATCCTCCTACTATTAAACAACTTTCAAGAATTATTCATTTGAATGAATTAAAACTTAAAACCGGCTTTAAGCTTTTATATAAAAATACTATTCATAATTATATATCCCAAGTTCGAATGAATTATGCACATCAAATGTTATTAAATAAATATCCAATAAATGAAATAGCTACAGCCATAGGATACAAAAGTCCTTCACATTTTATCGCCTCTTTTAAAAAACAATATGGAAAAACCCCTAAACAATATGTCATGGAAAATATGCCTTAATTATATATATCCTATTAAAATTAACATTTATTAAAGTTATATTTTCGCTATCCTTTTATTTACTAAGTGATTAATATTTTTTAACTATATTATTAAAAATAAAATACATTTGGACATTTATTAACTATATAAGATTTATTTTTTTTACACTAAATTTGTCGTTTAAAGAATTACATAAACTATGTTACAAGTTGCATTTATCAGGGATAACAAAGATAAAGTTCTTACAGGATTAAAAAAGAGAAATTTCGCCAAATTGGAATTGGTTAATGAAATTATTGCTTTAGATGACGTTCGAAAAAAAACACAATTTGATCTGGATAACCAGCTCGGTGAGATGAATAAAATATCTAAAGAAATAGGAATTTTGATAAAAGCAGGAAAACAGGATGAAGCAGAATTATCTAAAGCTAAAACGGCATCTTTAAAAGAATCCACAAAAAAATTACAACAAGAATTAAGCGAAATCGAAATAAATTTAAAACGATACTTATACGAAATACCTAATATACCTAATGACTTAGTCCCGGCAGGAATTAATGAAGAAGATAATTTGGAAGTCTTTAAACATACCAGTGATTTAACCATAATAAACCATGCAAAACCTCATTGGGAACTTACTAAAGATTTCGATTTAATAGATTTTGAACTGGGTGTTAAAATAACCGGTGCAGGATTTCCTGTTTATAAAGGAAAAGGTGCTCGTTTGCAACGTTCATTAAGCCAATATTTCTTAGATAAAAATGCAGAAGCAGGATATACAGAAATTGTACCTCCATTTGTCGTAAATGAAGCATCCGGTTATGGTACAGGACAACTTCCTGATAAAGAAGGACAGATGTATTTTGTTAATGAAGATAATTTATATTTAATCCCAACTGCTGAAGTACCAGTAACCAATATTTATCGTGATGAATTATTAGATCCTGAACAACTACCTATAAAGCTTACTGCTTACTCTCCATGCTTCAGAAGAGAAGCTGGTTCTTATGGTAAAGATGTGCGTGGACTAAATCGTCTACATCAGTTTGAAAAAGTTGAAATAGTAAGAATAGAAAAACCTGAAAATTCTTATCAAGCGTTAGAAGAAATGGTTGATCATATAAAAGGTATTTTGGAGTCCTTACAGCTTACATATCGAATCTTACGTTTATGTGGAGGAGATTTAGGATTTACCTCTGCTATAACTTATGATTTTGAAGTATGGTCAGGAGCTCAAAAAAGATGGTTGGAAGTCAGCTCTGTCTCAAATTTTGAAACCTTCCAGGCAAATCGATTAAAATTACGTTATAAATCCGAAGGAAAAAATCAGCTATGCCATACTCTAAATGGATCATCTCTTGCTTTACCAAGAGTTTTAGCCGCTTTATTAGAAAATCACCAAACTGAAACAGGAATCCACATACCCGAAGTTTTAGTACCATATACCGGTTTTGATTTTATTAACTAACATATTGTTTTATCATGACCATTTCAGAAATACAACAGGAATTAATAAATGAATTTAGTCTTTTTGATAACTGGGAACAAAGATATGAATATGTAATAGAATTAGGGAAATCTTTACCGATTATGCCAGATAAAGATAAAACAGAAGACAGGCTAATTAAAGGCTGTCAATCTCAAGTATGGTTTAAAGCTTATACCAAAGACGGAAAAATGTTTTTGGAAGCTGATTCCGACGCTATTTTACCCAGGGGAATTGTTGCTATGCTAATTCGAATATATTCTAATCAACCTATTTCGGATATTTTAAAATCCAATGAAGATTTTATAAAAGAAATAGGGTTACAAGAATTTCTTTCTCCTACCCGTGCCAATGGACTTCTAGCCATGATTAAACAAATAAAATATTATGCTATTGCTTATTCCATAAAAAAATAATCAATTCTAACAAATGCAGTAAATGGGCAATTCTAAAGAAAAGATTTTGGTATTTCGTTTTTCAGCCATGGGAGATGTAGCTATGACCGTTCCGGTACTAAGAGAATTTGCTGAACAAAACCCTGATATAGAATTACTTATTGTATCTCGCTCTTTATTTGAACCTTTCTTTCAATCAATTTCAAATTCCACATTCATTGGAGTGAATCTAGAAGATTATAAAGGAATACGAGGATTAAAGAAACTCGCTGAAGAATTAAAAGTATATAAAGCCACCATGATTGCTGATCTGCACAATGTTTTGAGAACGAAATTTTTAAAGTTTTTTTTATCCTCATCCACTACAAAAAAAGCAACCTTAAATAAAAATCGAAAAGAAAGAAAATTATTAACAAGAAGAAAAAACAAAATATTACAACCTTTACGTCCGGTTTCTGAAAAATATGCGGATGTATTCCGAGAATTAGGATTTACAATAAAATTATCACACAAATTATATCCTATATCTGAAAAAAAAGAAAATTGTATTGGTATAGCACCTTTTGCTAATTATAAAGAAAAAATGTTCCCTTTAGATAAAATGCGAGAAATATGTATAGACTTGGCATCGAATAATTGCACCATATACTTATTTGGAGGAGGTAAAAAAGAATCCGATATTTTAGAATCTTGGGAGAAATTGCATCCAAATATTCATTCCTTATCTGGAAAAACTTCTTTACAGGAACAAATAAAATTTATATGTTCCCTTCCTCTTATGATAAGTATGGATTCTGCAAACATGCATATTGCTTCACTTGTAGGAACACGGGTAATCTCTTTATGGGGAGCTACCCACCCCTTTGCCGGTTTTCTTGGTTATGGACAAAATGAAAGTGATGTAATTCAAAAAACAGATTTGAATTGTAGACCTTGTTCTATTTTTGGCAATAAGCCTTGCTTTAGGAAAGATCGAGCTTGTATGAACGAAATAACAATTCCTGAAATAATTAAAAAAATTCAATTATAATCATTTCCCATTTAAAAAGGTTATTAACTTAACCTAAAAAAATTCTCATATACAAATCCTTTAGGGGGAATATTATTTATAAGTAAAAGAGTTATTCATTAAATAATAACTTTACTTTATAAACTCTTAATAAAATTCATTTTAATATAATTGTTTCTATGAATTTAACACTCTATTTTTTACGTTAATTTTCTTTTTAATTCATTTAATAAAGAATTTCAGATAAATAAAATATTTGTATTTTTGTAATATTAATTTTTTAGAAAATGAAAGAAATTCAGTTTAGACAGGCAATCTGTGAAGCCATGAGTGAGGAGATGAGAAGAGATCCATCGATTTATCTTATTGGTGAAGAAGTTGCTGAATATAACGGAGCGTATAAAGCATCAAAAGGGATGTTAGATGAATTTGGTCCTAAAAGAATTATAGATACCCCAATTGCTGAAAGTGGTTTTTCTGGAATTAGTGTTGGGGCCGCAATGAATGGATGTCGTCCTATAGTTGAGTTTATGACTTTCAATTTTTCATTAGTTGCCATAGACCAAATTATAAATAATGCTGCCAAACTGTATCAAATGAGTGGGGGACAATGGAATATCCCCATTGTATTCAGAGGACCTACAGGTTCTGCAGGTCAATTAGGAGCTACTCATTCACAAGCTTTTGAAAGTTGGTATGCAAACTGTCCTGGATTGAAAGTTATTATTCCTTCAAATCCTTATGATGCCAAAGGACTTTTAAAATCAGCAATAAGAGATAATGATCCCGTTATATTTATGGAATCTGAACAAATGTACGGAGATAAAATGGAAATTCCTGAAGATGAGTATCTAATACCCATAGGAGTTGCAGATGTAAAAAAAGAAGGAACTGATGTGACTATTGTTTCATTTGGCAAAATCGTAAAATTAGCTATGCAAGCCGCTACTGAATTAGAAAAAGAAGGTATTAATGCAGAAGTAATCGATTTAAGAACTGTCCGTCCCTTAGATTATGAAACTGTAATCAATTCAGTTAAAAAAACTAATCGTTTAATTCTATTAATTGAAGAATGGCCATTTGCTTCTATAGCCAGTGAAATTACTTATATGGTGCAACAAAAAGCTTTTGACTATTTAGATGCTCCCATAAAGAGAATTACTACCCCAGATACCTCAGCTCCTTATTCTTCAGCTTTGTTTAATAAATGGTTTCCTAACGTATCAGAAGTAATTAAGGCTGTAAAAAATTCTTTATATAAAAAATAGTCCCCTTTAACCAAAAATAAAATTCTAACTTCAGGTTTCAAATTAAAAAAAAATTTATTAATTTGAAACCTGAAACGTTTAAAATAAAAAAACAAAATTATCTATCCAAATTTATATTTATGGAGGAAAAATGCACTTTTTGTGGTAGAAAAAAATCAGAAGTTAATTTACTTATTGCAGGACTTGATGGACATATTTGTAATGATTGTATAGAACAGGCCCACAATATTATAATACAAGAAAAAAAACATGAAGAAACTCATTTTGAGTTTCAAATTAAAAAACCTAAGGAAATCAAAAAATTTCTAGATGAATATGTAATCGGACAGGAAAATGCAAAAAAAACTTTATCCGTAGCTGTTTATAACCATTATAAGAGACTTACTCATTCTTTAGAAGTTAATAAAGAGGTTGAAATTGAAAAATCTAATATCTTAATGGTAGGAGAAACAGGTACAGGAAAAACTCTTATTGCAAAATCTATTGCAAAACTTTTGGATGTTCCTTTTACTATTGTAGATGCTACTGTTTTAACTGAAGCAGGTTACGTTGGCGAAGATGTAGAAAGTATCCTAACGCGTCTTCTTCAAGCTGCTGATTATGACGTAGAAAGAGCTGAACAAGGAATAGTGTTTATTGATGAAATTGATAAAATCAGCCGTAAAAGTGATAACCCTAGCATTACCCGTGATGTTTCGGGTGAAGGAGTTCAACAAGCTTTATTAAAACTCTTAGAAGGAAGTATAATAAATGTTCCGCCACAAGGAGGCAGGAAACATCCAGACCAAAAATATATTCAAGTAAATACACAAAATATTTTATTTATTGCCGGAGGGGCTTTTTCCGGAATAGAAAGAATTATATCTAATCGCTTAAACAAAAATGTCATTGGATTTGCTAAAGAAAGTAAAGAAGATTTAGAAAAAGAACACGTTTTGTCTCAGGTGAATGCTTTAGATTTAAAGAATTTCGGTTTAATTCCTGAACTTCTAGGAAGATTTCCTGTTATTACAAACTTAGAACCTCTAGATGATAAAGCAATGTTACAAATATTAACAGAGCCTAAAAATGCAATTATAAAACAGTACCAGGCCCTGTTCAAGCTTGATAATATTGACTTAACAGTATCTGAAGATGTTTTAAAAGAAATGGTTAATAAAACAAGAATGCTAGGCTTAGGTGCAAGAGGATTAAGAACTATTGCAGAAGAACTATTTTCCAAAATAAGTTATAATATTGAAGATTATCATGACAAAATATATATAACTATGGATACATATATTTTATTAACAAAAAAATAAATATTTTTATTCTTTAAAAATATTTATTTGATACTTAATTTTTTTATGTATATTTGTGTAGGATTATAGTACATTTTGTTTATAAAAATCACTTAAATGCTTAATCAATGAAAATAAATTTTACGCCCTTACTTTTTGTATTAGGCTTTATTACAGCTCATTCTCAGATTACAACTAACGGACAGGCCCAGATGTTTGTAAGCTCTAAAACTCTTGTGTATAGTACCGGAGATATCGCAATTAATGGTGATAAATCTAAAATTACCAATAGAGGTAACATAAGAATTAAAGATGGTACTTATAATAATAAAAGTACCGATGAAGATTCTGGCATCTTATTAACTTATACTGACGAACAAAATTATGGTCAACTAATTATCAATTCCCCAAAAAAAGCTACTGGAAAAATTAAAATGGAAAAAGTGCTTACGGGATATAATAAATATGCTTATTTTGGATCTCCTTTTTCAGATTATAAATTTGAAGATTTTGCTAAAGACGTTACGGGATCTGTAATCAATTTCGTACCACCATGTAAAACATCTAAAGGAAAAGAAGGTGTAGCTGAACCTGCTTCTGATTATTGTTCCAAGTGGGGTCAAGTTCCTATTTTCGTTTGGAACAATGAGCAATTTAGATATGATCCTGATGATGGAAAACAAACAAATAATGTTTTTACCCCAGGTTTGTTTTATGATATTAGAAAAAGTAAATATTCAGGTTTAGATTCTAAAGTAACTTTTACAGGTATACCTTATGTAGCAGATCAATCTACTACTCCTATAAAATATCCTGAACGAAATTTTAAAATTGCAAAATATGATAAAAATAAGGAAGCAGTGAATGTTTATAGTGTTAAATATTATACCTATATATCAGATGTTTTCGTTCCAGGTATTGAATCTTCATTTAATGAATCTACAGATAATTCAACTTTGAATGCACCAAATGCTAAATTTGCAGATAAAACTCTACAATTATTTAATCCATTTACTTCTAATTTGGATTTAAAAACCCTAACAAATAATTATACCGGACTTGTAGGAATTGGTTCATATGGAGGTGTTACCGTACCTGCAGAATCTAAAAAAAGATATTCTCAAAATGTTTCAGCTGTAACTATAGCTCCTTCAGGCGGTCTTGTTGGTCCTGTAAACCTCAGCATAATTCCACCTATGACTAATTTCTTTATCAAAGCTGCTCCAAATTCAGAAGGTGGAGCTACAACTTTAGATTTATATAATAGCAATAACCAAACTTTTGAAACTTCAGGCTATGCTTTTCCTACGTCAAATAGCGTTATAACAAAGAAATTAACATCTACCAGCGATAACATCTATCAAATTAATTTACGTTTATTTAATAAAAGTAAAGATATTTTTTATAATGAAACTTATATAGCTTCCGGATCTGAATTTGAAACAGCAGTTATACATAAAAATGAAGTTTATTCTTCTAATTCAAGTAATGAAAGAACTAGTATTTACACTTTACCTGAAGCTAAAACAGGAGGAATTGATCCTAATTTAGCAGATGTTAAGCTATATATAAATGTAATGAATTCTAGTTCTGAAAAAATTGCTATACCTGTAGGTATTGAGATTAATAAAGCTGATGGTTCTACATTTGTTATTACATCAGAATTAGCAGAAAATGGTAAGCTTTTAGCAAAAGGTATAAATAAATTTAATGATTCCAATGCTGATTTTTATTTTCATGATAAAAAATTAGGAAAAAGTATCTTGATAGATGCTAATTTTAATTATGAATTTACTCAAAACGAATCCACTAATGACCGATTTGAAATATATTGGGGGAAAAATAAAATTAATGGGGGGATAGGTGAAGAAATTATTAATGGTCCAGATGAAGCGGTAGCTCTAGATGGTTTAACTATTGTATATAAATCTGAGGATGAATATAAAGTACATTTTAATAAAAATTGGAAAAAAGCAGACGTTAAAGTATTTAGTATTTTAGGGCAATTAATTTCTTCTGCAAAAAATATAAATACTGAAGATGATTATTTACTACCGATTAAAAACGTTTCTTCTTCTATGTTTATAGTTAAAATTACAAATGAGAAAGGAGATACCATAACGAAAAAAATTATAAAATAATAAATTCTAGATTTCCTATTATTAAACATTAACATGCAACAAAAAATGAAAGTTATATTAAGCTCTGCGTTCATTATTTTTACTTATGTACAATCATTTGCATATAGTATATTACAAATAAATAACAATATTTCAATAGGAGATGACGGTCCTCCATTTCCTATTACTCCATTTGGTGGAGATACCGGTGAACCTGTAGATCCACCACCAAAAAAGATTCCAGGTAGCCCTATTGACATTATTATACCTTTTTTACTTATAAGTGTACTTATTCTAACCGTATATTTTATACGTCGGAAGAATAAATTAAAAAATATTTAAAAACTAATAAAATTTCATAAATTAGCCTTGTTAAATTAATAACAAGGCTGTTTTTTATGAAAAAATTATTAATGAGCTGTTTTTTAATTAGCAGTATATTACAAGCTCAATTTAATTTAAAAGGAACGATTAATAATTATTTTAACAAAAGAGTAATTATTAAATTAAATAAATCATTCGATGATGTATTAATAGGGAATCTAAATACGAGTATTAATGGAGAAATATCTATTCCTATCCGTGAAAAATATCATGGAATCATTGAGATTACTCTTCCAGATGCAAAAAAATCTTTAACATTCATTTCTGATAATACAAATATTAATTTTAATATTACTCTTAATTCAGATAATAACTTACAATTTAACAATGCAGGGAACCCTATAAATACAATTTATCAGGATTATCAAAATTATGATTTAAAAAAAAATATAATTTTGCCTGAATTAGAATCTATATTTAAAACTTATACTCCGAGCGAAGACTTTTATAATCAAATAAAAAATGAAATCCAAAAAATTTCAAATCTTAAAGAACCAGATTTAGCCCCTTATCCATTCCTTCAATATTATATTAAAACATCTGAACTTATTAAAATAACAGAAAATGCTACTAATAATAATGAAGTTCTAATTATACAGAAACAAATTACTGAACATTTTAAAAATGCTGGAGAAGAATTTGAAACTTCTGGTTTAGGGAGAAGTCTTCTCTATAATTATTTAAAATCCTCTGCTTCTATTACCAATAATCAGAATGAATGGGAAGATAAATTAGATAAATCTATACAAAGTTTATTAGAGGAAGTAGGAGAAGACACTAGCAGGGGGCAAGATATTTTATCAGCTACAATAAATTTCTTAAATAGTTATGGAATTACTAAATTAAGTAATAAATACATGAAAGAAGCTGAATCTCTAACCTGTGAAATCAGTCCAGATTTAAAAAATACAATAGAAAAAAATAATAATATTAAAGAGGGTAAAATTATACCCAATATCAAATTTACCCATAAACTAGACGGAAAATATTCTTCCCTTTATGATATTAAAACAAAATATAAACTTATCTTGGTATGGGCTACATGGTGTGGACATTGTAAAAGAGAAATTCCATATATAAAACAGTTTTATGATAACTTTAAAAAATCAGGAGGGGAAATTATAGGATTTGCTATTGAATATGAAAAAGAACCTTGGGAAAAAATGATACAAGACATTCCTTGGCTCAATGATTCTGATTTTCTTTATTGGGATAGCAATTTTTCTAAAGAGCTTAACATTAGTGGAACTCCTACTTTATTTTTGGTAGATAAAAATAATAAAATTTTAAAAATTTCTGCAAAAATATCAGATATTACTAATTTAATAAAGTAATAAATTAACACAATAATTATTTTTTTACCTTTATAAAACAAAAAGATCCATCTTGACTGCAATCAATAGTTATTAATTTTGAATTATTTATTATATTAAAAAGTTGATTTTCTTGATTAAATAATAAATATATATTTATTATAACTTTTATTGAAAATAAAAAAATTATAAAATAACATCTGTTTTTTATATTTTTATAAAATGAGGAATTTGCATTTTCATACACCATTAGAATATGTTAAAGGAATTGGACCTGAAAAAGCAGCTTTACTCAAAATTCATTTAGGTCTAAAAACATGTGGCGATTTACTTAACTATTTTCCTTTCCGTTATGTTGACAAAAGTAGAATTTATACTATAAATGAAATAAATACAGCTTCTGCTGAAATTCAATTAAAAGGTAAAATAATTTCTATAAATGAAATTGTTCAGAATAAGAAAAAAAGATTAACGGGTATTTTTGAAGATTCTACAGGGACTTTAGAATTAGTTTGGTTTAATGTAACTAACTGGTTAATAAAAAGTATCCCATTATATGAAGAAATAATTATTTTTGGAAAGATTAATCATTTTAATAATAAATTTAATATGATTCATCCTGAAATTGAAAAAATTAATGACCCTAAAATAAATTCAACACCTCTTGAACCTATCTACTCTAATTCAGAAAAAATACAAAAAAGGGGAATAAATCAAAAATTTTTAAGAAAAATTATACATGAGATTCTTTTATCTTTAGAAAATCCAATACAAGAAAATTTATCCGACGAAATACTTTCGCAAAACAAACTAATTCCCAGAGCTCAAGCTTATAAAGAAATTCACTTTCCGACTAATTATAAAATTCTTCAGCTATCTGAATATAGATTAAAATTTGAAGAAATGTTTTTTTTTCAGTTGGGACTTGGTCTAGAAAAAAAATATAGGCAAAGTACTACTCCGGGATATTTATTTCGCAATATAGGTAACAATTTTAATAATTTTTTTTCACATTACCTTCCCTTCTCTCTTACTAATGCCCAAAAAAAAGTAATACGTGAAATAAGAAAAGACCTAGGTAGATCTGTTCAAATGAATCGTTTATTACAAGGAGATGTAGGCAGTGGAAAAACTGTAGTTGCATTAATGAGTATGCTTATTGCAATTGATAATGGATTCCAAGCTTGTATGATCGCTCCAACAGAAATTTTAGCTATACAACACTTTAACGGAATTAAAGAGCTTATAGGAAATATGAGCCTTTCAATTAACTTACTCACCGGGTCAACTCCAACTTCTGAAAGAAAAAATATACATCAAAATTTACAAAATGGATCTCTCAATATCCTTGTAGGAACCCATGCTGTATTAGAAGATAATGTGGTATTCAAAAATTTAGGTTTAGCCATTATCGATGAACAGCATCGTTTTGGAGTTAAGCAAAGATCTAAATTATGGAAAAAAAATACTATTCCTCCCCATATATTAGTAATGACTGCAACCCCTATTCCTAGAACTCTTGCTATGAGCTTTTATAGTGATCTTGATGTTTCAATAATTGATGAACTTCCCAAAGGTAGAAAAGAAATCAAGACTTATCATAGAACTGATGCTCAACGATTAATGGTATTTCAATTTATAAAAGATGTGATAAATAAAGGGAGACAAGTTTATGTTGTATACCCTTTAATTGAGGAAAGTGAAACATTGGATTATAAGGATTTAATGGATGGTTACGAAAGTATAGTACGAGAATTCCCTATGCCTGACTATCAAGTAAGCATAGTTCATGGTAGAATGAAACCTGCAGATAAAGAATATGAAATGGCTCGTTTTATCAATAAACAAACTCAGATAATGGTAGCTACTACCGTAATTGAGGTAGGTGTAAATATTCCAAATGCATCCTTAATGATTATTGAAAGTGCTGAAAAATTTGGCCTATCCCAACTTCATCAATTAAGAGGCAGAGTAGGCCGTGGATCTAATCAATCTTATTGTATCCTGATGACCAAAACAGAACTTTCGAAAGAAGCTCAAAAAAGAATTCAAACTATGTGTAAAACTAATGATGGTTTTAAAATTTCTGAAGTTGATCTTGAAATAAGGGGACCCGGAAATATTTTAGGTACTCAACAAAGTGGTATGCTAGATTTAAAAATAACTAATTTAGTACATGATAAAGCTATTGTTTCATTATCAAAATCTGCTGTTGATCAATTATTATTTTCAGACCCTAAATTACAATTAGAAAAAAATAAGTCTATTAAAGAGTTTTTTTTAACTCATCATTTAGATAAATTTCATTGGGCTAAGATTAGTTAAATTCATTGATTTAATAAAAAAATATTAAGTATAACTTAATTTAAACTTCTAAAAAAACATTAAATAATTATATTTTTTTTAAAACATTTTCAATACCTTGTTCTTTAATTTCATTGACTCTTTGTAAATATTGTTGAGTAAATTTAGATGATGAAATTAAATCGGTACTTGAAAATGGAGATAATTTAAGGAATTGTGTTGCATCATTACTTGCAATTAATTTTTCATCATCCTCAGTCAACCATGGTTCATTAATAGTGAAAGAATTACCTTTATTATCTTTTTTATATTTTAAATAATGTCTGTAAGCAGCCACAAAAAAGGTCAACCTGGTTAAATCTGCATTATCCCTAATCATTTTTATTAAATTAGGCATGATATAAACAGGAATTTTTGAAGCTCCATCTGAGCACAATCGGCTCAATTGATCACTAACGGACTTATTTGAAAATCTTTCAATTAACGTTTTTTTATAAGCTTCTAAATCAATATCTCCTGGGGCTGGAACATAGGGAGTAATATCTTTATTCATAAAATCTTCCAATAAATGAATAAATAATTTATCATTCATTGCTTCATCTACTTGCCTATAACCCATTAAAAATGCAGGATATGATAATAAAGAATGTGACGCATTCAATAGACTTAATTTCATATTTTCATAAGCTGAAACATCATTTGTCATTTCTACTCCTACCTTTTCCCATAAAGGACGACCTGCTGCAAAATTATCTTCAATCACCCATTGTATAAAATCTTCACAAAAAACAGGTGCCGCATCATTTACATTATTTTGCTTATTTAATCTGTCTTTATCACTTGATGAAACAGCTGGGGTAATTCTATCTACCATACTGGTAGGAAATGTTACATTTTTTTCTACCCATTTATATAATTCAGTATCTTGAGCTTTAATAAATGAAAGAAATGCTTTGCTGCATATTTTGCCATTATGTTGCAAGTTATCACAAGATAAGATTGTAATAGGGCCATTTCCTAAATATTCCCTTTTCTTTAGGCCTGCTGCAACATATCCAAATACTGTTTTGGGTTTATTATTAATCTCTAAATCATTCTGAATCATAGGTGATGTTAATATAAATTCTCCATTAACTTTATCTATATTATATCCTCCTTCTGTAATAGTTAAAGTAATAATTTTAATATCTTTATCTGCTATTTTGTTTATTATTTTATTTGAATCTTCAAAAGCCCATAAACAATCAATCAATGACCCTATTTCAAATGTTTCATTTTTACCATTTCTACCGCATACTGTTAAAGTATATAAATTATCTTGTCCCTTAAGTGCTTTATAAAGACTTTCATCACTAGGTAACAAACTAATTCCACAAATTCCCCAATTTTGCTGATCTGAAAATGTTAATAAATGATTAGTATAAAATTCTTCATGAGCTCTATGGAAATTACCTATACCTATATGTACAATTCCTGCTTTTATTTTTGAACGATCATAATTAAATGGATGTATATCTTTATTTTTTAAACTAAATATCCCTTTTGCTTTTATTTCTTCCATAACATAAATATTTAGTGAAAATAAAAACAAAAATTACACCATTAAACAATAATTTAAGGATAATTTATCTCAATTAGTTAAAAGTAACTAAATTAAACTATTCTTATCTGCATAATTAAGCCGAAGAAATATAAATATAAATAAAGAAAAACCTAATAATGAACTTCCTCCATAGCTAAAAAAAGGTAAAGGAATTCCAACTGTTGGAAACAAACCAATTACCATACCTAAATTAATAAAAAAATGCATGAGCAAAACAGATGCTAAACAATAACCAAAAACTCTGGAAAAAGTACTTTTTTGTGTTTCTGCCAAATAATATATCCGTGCTATTAAGCAGGCATATAATATTATTAAAATTGAACTACCTACAAATCCCCACTCTTCCCCTACTGTACAAAATATATAATCTGTTCTTTGTTCAGGAACAAAACCTCCGGCAGTAACACTCCCTTGCTTATATCCCTTTCCCCAAAAACCACCCGAACCAATAGCTGTTTTTGAATATAATAAATTATATCCTGCTGTATCTCTATATTTTTTTTCCCCTTCATACAAAACCATAATTCTCTCTTTTTGATGTTTAGGTAATTTTTCAAAAACATAAGGAGATATAGCGCTTACAAATCCAGATATTGTTAAAAATACAACTATGAAAATAATATTGAGTGGTTGATTCCATTTTATTTTCCTTCTTAAAATGTACAAAAAAATTAATATTATAAGTAATAAAATTGCTATTATAATCCATGCAGGAATCCAAATAGAAAATAAAAACAAAATTGTAAAGTAAAAACCTATAATAAAAATCCACCCTGACATCCCTTCTCTATATAAAGCTATATAAAATGCTATAAATACTAAAATTGAACCTACATCGGGTTGTAACAGAATTAATATAATAGGAATAGTTATAATAAGTAGGGATACTAATAATGAAAAAGTTTTTTTTATGTTGAAATTGGGGGAATCTATATAATTAGCCAACATTAATGAGGTGGATATTTTAGCCAATTCTACCGGCTGTAAGCTTATCGGACCAAAATTATACCATGCTTTAGCACCATTTACGACACTTCCAAATACAAGTACTCCAGCCAATAATATGAGTCCCAAAATATAAAATAATCCTGCAAAATTTTCAAAAAATTTAGGGCGTACCAAAAATGTCCAGCTTCCTACAATTACTGAAATTGTTAACCATATCATTTGTTTGGTACCACTTAAAGAATCCACACTAAAGATATTAGCTACTCCAAACATTGCTATTAATAAATATAAAAATAGCATCAAACCATCTATGCCTCTAAATGTTTTACCCATTTTTAATCTCCTTCAAAATTATCTGTATCTTTTTTGGATATCAAAGATTCTTTATTTTGATTATTTATGATTTCTTGTATTAATTTTTGTTTAATTTTTGCTGAAAGTTTATTATCTGATTGTATTCTTTTTATACTATCTTTTATTTCAGTGCTCAAATTGGGTGGTATGTATTTTCCTATTCTTTTTAAGTATTCATTCCATTGTCTTGCATACTCTCCACTAAAATTAGCTTTTTCAATACTTTCCTCCATAGATGTCCTTTGTATAGATCCTGTAAGATATTTTTCTGCTATTAAAGAGGCTATAGGTCCTGCATATGTAGCCCCGAAACCTCCATTTTCAACCACTACAGCTACAGCAATTTTTGGTTTATCTGCAGGTGCTATAAGAACAAATATTGAATGGTCTTTTCCATGTGGATTTTGAGCTGTTCCTGTCTTTCCTTCTTGACTAAATACCTTGGTTGCTATTCTTCTTGCTGTACCACTTAAAACTACCATCTCCATTCCTTTATTAACAATATCAAAATATTTTCTATCTACTTTGGTATTTTTAGGTTTTACAAAATTCGGATTTGTTATAGGATTTCCATTTATTGCTTTTACTATATGCGGTGTATAAAAAAATCCCCTATTCGCTATGGCTGCTGTGTAATTCGCTATTTGTAACGGAGTTGCTAAGATTTCTCCTTGTCCGATAGAATTTGAAATTATGGTATAAATATTCCATTTATTTACTCCATATCGTTTATTATAATATTCTGAATTTGGAATATTTCCTTTGCTCCCTACAGCTAAATCATTATTCATGTAATTCCCTACGCCAAAACTTTTCATTATATCACTCCATTCATCAATACTTTTTTCTATATTATTGGGATATTTATTAAGTATTCTAACATACGTTTCAGCAAAAAAGTTATTGCAAGATTTTTGTATAGCTTTATCTATAGTTATTGGTGAATAAAAATATCCGCAGTGACACCCAATCCTTCTGTTTCCATAATGAAACCCGTGTTTACAAACAAAGGTTGTTTTTTCATCAATTACCCCCATCTGCATAGCCACCAAACCATTTAGCAATTTAAATGTAGACCCAGGCGGATACATAGCTTGAGCTGCTCTATCATACATAGGTTTATTTACAGAATCCATTTGCAAGGCATAAATATGCTTGTTTTTATCTTTTCCTATAAACACAGACGGATCAATCACAGGGGATGAAGCCATAGCTAAAATTTCTCCATTATTTGGATCTATAGCTACTACACCTCCTCTTTTATTGGTTAATAATCTTTCGGCAAGATTCTGTAATTCATAATCAATTGTTAATGTTATATCCTCACCACTTTTCATCTGTTGGTCGTACTCTCCATTTTTGTAAGGACCTATACTCCTCATTTGCCTGTCTTTCTGAATATATTTAATGCCTTTAATACCTCTTAAATATTTTTCATAAGATTTTTCAACCCCAGACATTCCTGCTAAATTTCCAGGTAGGTAATAAGTAGAATCGGACTTTATATATTTTTCATTAACTTCATTTATATAACCTAAAATATTACCGGCAGAATTAACTAAATAATTTCTTTCAGGAGTTCTTACAATTGAAAATGCATTGTATTTAAATATTTTTTCTTGAATTCTAGCTAAATCTTCTGTTGTTAACCCTTTCATAAAGGTCATAGGAACAAGTTTAGAATAATTAGGATTTGCTTTTATATTATGTATTATTTTATTAAATTGGGTTGGGGTTATATTAACAAGTTTACAAAAGCTTAATGTATCAAAATCTTTTTCCATTTGGGCTTGTGTAAATGTTAATTCATAAGAAGGCGTGTTTCCTACTAAAATTTTACCATTCCTATCCATTATATATCCTCTTAAAGGAATTTGATATTCTGCTTTAATGGATGTGTTAGCTGCATTTAATTTATATTTTTCTGTAAATAACTGTAAGTATGCAATTCTAGCTATAAAAATAATTGTTATTGATATTAAAATCCAGATTAATATTTGAAACTTCTTCATTTTTCTAGTCTATTCTTAATAAATGCATAAAAAATTAATATAAATAAAAATGAAAATAAAGAGGTGATTAATGCATCTTTAACAGCCATTATAAACATTGATATTTTAAGACTTTCTAAAATGAATAAAGATAAATGATGAACTAAAATTATAAATATAAAATACGTTAAAAACTGTACTAAATTAAGATCTGAAAAATGAAATAGTTTCATTTCTTTTTGTAAATCTGAGATATATCTTATTACCGGGTTTCTTATATAAGCTATTAATATAGTGGAAAATGCATTTACTCCTCCTGTATCCATTAGACAGTCCACTCCAAAACCTAATAAAAATGCAAAAATTAAAAACCAATGTGATTCTGATTTATTATAGGGATAAAAAATTACCCATATAATATATACAATTGGGCTATACTTATGAAAAAAAAATATATTGTTAAAAATAAATACTTGAGCTAATATAAGAACAGGAATTATAATTATATTTATAAAAAATGTTTTATTGAGCATTGGTAATAGAATCTTGTAAACTTTTTATTTCTGTTCTGTCTAATTTATTTACTATATATACTTTTTGTATATTCCCCATATCTTGGAATAATTCAACAGATATATTCCAATTGCCTGTTTCTTCATCAATCGACTTTCCACTTACTCTTCCAATTAATATTCCTTCCGGATAAGTTCTTGATTTACCATCTGTTTCTATGGAATCTCCAATTTTAACACCAACATATTTTGGTATATCTGATAATCTCATAATTCGGGAGTCTTCTCCTTCCCAACTTAACGTACCATAATATTTACTAGATTTTAATCGAGCATTTATTTTTGTATTTTTATTAAGAATAGACATTACTTTAGAATAATTATTTGTTGAATTTATAATCATCCCAACTACACCTTCTGAAGATATCACTCCCATTTCAACATTAACTCCTTGTGCTCTACCTTTATCTATAATTAAAAAATTATTGGCTCGTGTTATTGAATTTGAAACTATATTAGCAGTTGTATAGTAATATTTTTGTTTATATTTAGTGGAATCTAACATAGGAATAAATTCCGGCTTAATTTTTTGATCTTTGCCTAAAAAAAGATTTCTATATTGTTTATTTTCTTCTAAGAGGCGTTCATTTTCCTTTTTAAGATTAAAATAGGTAGTAATGTCTGTTATATTCTTATCTACAAAACCAATAAAGGTAATTATTTTATTTTCAAGCAAAGAATTGTGATATATATTTTTATTAAAAGTAAAAAATATAGCTATTGCCTGTAATAATAGAAAGAGTAAAAAACGACTATTTCTGTATAAAAATTTGAGTAATACAGACATTCATTTAATATTTATAGTAAGAATTATTTAATTAAAAAATTCTCAAACTTTTCTATGTTTTTTAATGCAATCCCAGTACCTCGTACTACTGCTCTAAGCGGATCATCAGCTATAAAAACAGGTAACCCTGTTTTTCTACTTATTCTTTGATCCAAACCTCTGAGTAATGCTCCTCCTCCTGCTAAATAAATTCCAGTATTATATATGTCTGCTGATAATTCCGGCGGTGTTCTAGAAAGAGTTTCCATAATGGCATCTTCTATTCTCAATATGGATTTATCTAATGCCCTGGCCATTTCTTTATAGTTTACCATTATTTCTTTAGGTTTTCCTGTAATTAAATCTCTTCCTTGAACCGGTAAATCTTCAGGCGGATTATCTAATTCTTCTAATCCAGAACCTACTTCCATTTTAATGTGTTCAGCAGTCTTCTCTCCTATATATAAATTATGATGTGTCCTCAAATAATATACAATATCATTTGTAAATACATCACCGGCAATTTTTATTGAATTATCACATACTATTCCACCTAAAGCAATTACAGCTATTTCTGTAGTACCTCCTCCTATATCTATAATCATATTTCCTTTAGGTTGTGTAACATCTATTCCTACTCCTATAGCAGCTGCCATAGGCTCATATATTAATTTTACATCTTTTGCATTTACATGAGCTGCAGAATCTTTTACAGCTCTTTTTTCTACTTCTGTAATTCCTGAAGGAATACAAATTACCATTCTTAATGAAGGATTAAATACTTTTCCTTTAATGCCCGGAATTTGTTTTATAAATTCTCTGATCATATGTTCAGAAGCAGCAAAATCAGCAATCACACCATCTTTTAAAGGACGTATTGTTTTTATATCATCATGTGTTTTTCCTTGCATTTGTTTTGCAGTTTCTCCAACAGCAATAGGTTTTCCGGTTCTTCTATCAATAGCCACTATTGATGGACTATCTACTACCACTTTATTATTATGAATTATTAAGGTATTTGCAGTACCCAAATCAATAGCTATTTCCTGTGTAAGAAAATCAAATAACCCCATTATTAAATGTTAATTTGTAATATTATTTATCTTATTTTTTTAATTAAAAATAATTCACCTTTTAAAAGGTGAATTTATGCAAAGATATAACATCTTATTGAAAAATATATATTAGTTAATATAATTTTAGGTTAAAAGATTGGATATTATTTTATGGATAATTCAAAAGGCATTAAATACAAAATTCCCGTATTTTTATTCATATTTTTTATTTTTTGATATAATTGATAATTATCTTTTCCTAAATCTTTTTTTAATACTTTTTCAACATAACTGCTTTGAATATCATCATCATCATTAGATTCCATTTTATTAAAAAAAGACTCTAAAAAATTTTTTTCTATGGGATATGAAATTGTATTATATTTCTCCAGTTTTGCTTTTTCAGCTGCAAAAACTATCGCATCATTAAAAGTTCCTATTTCATCAACTAATCTTCTATCTAAAGCCTGTTTACCACTCCATACTCTCCCTTGTCCTAAATTATCTACTTGTTCAAAGGTCATTTTACGATTATTCATAACAACACCCACAAATTTTTTATATGTAATTTCTATACCTTGAGTCATAACATCTTTCATTCCTGCAGTCATTCCCTGAGTGGGAGAATAATATAAAGAGTTGGTATTTGTAGTAACATAATCTGTAGTGATTCCTATATTGTTTATTAATTTCTTTACATTAGGTATCATTCCCAACACACCTATAGAACCTGTTATAGTATTTTCTTGAGCATAAATTTTATCTCCTGCCATGGCTATATAATATCCTCCGGATGCAGCCACGTCACCAAATGAAACAATTAACGGCTTTTCCTTTTTAAGCTGTTCTAATTCATATAATATTTCAGCTGAGGCATTCGCACTACCTCCCGGTGAATTTATTCTTAAAACAACTGCTTTAATATTTTCATCTTCTTTTATTTCTTTAATTTGTTTAATAAAAGTCTTAGAATAGACTGCATCATCTCCTTTTCCTGTATATATTTCTCCAACAGCATATAGTATTGCTATTTTATTTTTTGTATTTAAATCCAGATTTAGATTTTCTTTATATTTTGATAAAGTAATTCTATTTATCTTTTTATCTTTAGAAATTCCTAATTTATTTTTGATAATTTGATCATATTCGGACTCATTAAGTA
The DNA here is from genome assembly GCF_002964975.1 of Apibacter adventoris. Taxonomy (GTDB): domain Bacteria; phylum Bacteroidota; class Bacteroidia; order Flavobacteriales; family Weeksellaceae; genus Apibacter; species Apibacter adventoris. The sequence goes on from NZ_PSZM01000001.1 coordinate 125,934, forward strand.
ATTTATCTACTAATTTATGCTTTAAAGATAAATTTGAAATAAATCCAAATAAACTGTCCGTAGATATATTAATATCTTGTGTAGATACTTTTCGGGAAACAGCAATATCTGTTGAAATTTTAGTCCATAAATTACCTAAAAGTTCTGTTAATTGTAACCGATTTTCTTCAGAAAGATTATTCCTCAAATAGGGTTCTACAGCAGACTTATATTTTCCATGACGCACTACATCAAAATCAATCCCATATTTTTCTCCTAAATTTTTAAAAAACATAATTTCTGTTGATAAACCGGTTAGCTCTACTATGGCATTAGGATTTAAAAACAAACTATCCGATACTGAGGCTAAGTAATAAGCTTTTTGTGAACAATCATTGCTATAAGCATAAACAAATTTTTTGCTTTCTTTAAAATCTAGTAATGCTTGCCTTATATCAGATATTTCAGAATATCCAACATCCGGGTTAGTTAATTTTAAACTAATCCCTTTTATTTTTTCATCAGTTTTAGCATGCTTAATTAAGTTTAATATATCATTAAGATATAAATTAGTTTTGTCCTCTAGTGAAAATATAGATATTGATTTTTCACTTGGGCTTTCCAAAACAGGTTTATTTAAAGTTATTTCTAAAACAGAATTATCTTCTACTCCAGAGAATAAAGAAGGAATTATTATTCCTAATAAAATTAACCCTATAACAGATATACCTATTAATGATAATATCCCTACAATGGTTGCCATTACCTGAATTGTAAATTTTTTCATTTCTTTGTAATAATTAAATTTTATTATTAGTATATGAATAAAGCTATTTTGTTACTCGGAAGTAATTTAGGAGATAAAATGAAAAACATATCTACCGCTCTATCACTTATTAATGAATCAATTGGATCAATTAAAAAAAAATCTAACATAATAAAAACTTTGCCTGAAGGATATAATTCTTCTAATACCTATTTAAACCTTGGAATTATTATTGAAACTTATTTATCTCCCATGCAATTATTAAAACAATTAAAAAAGATTGAACAAGATTTAGGAAGAATAAGGGATTCTTCTTATTCTGGAACATATGAAGACAGAATTATTGATATTGATATAATTTATTTTAATAACATAATTTATGAATCTAAAAAGCTAGTAATTCCCCATAAAGCTCATACAAAAAAAAGAAGTTTTTCCAAAAAAATAATATATGAGTTAATTTAATTTTTTTTTATTTCAAAAAAAAATAATACTTTTACTCTCTGGATAAAGTTATAAAAATATTTATATTACTAATTAAATAATAGCTATGAATAAAAAATATATTCTATTTGTATTAATAGTTTTTTACGCTCTTAAAGCACAATCTCAAGAAGTAAATAGTAGTGATTTCTCTGAGGATTATGTAAAATTTACTAACGATCAAAAGCAATTTAATGATTGGTCTGTTTCCATATTTGGAGGTATTCCATGGCTTCAAGCAGCTGACTTTACATCTATTGATAATGGTATGTCCGGATCTTGGAGAGTTGGTTATGATTTTCAAGCTTCCATTAATAAACAAATTTCTCATGTATTTGGATTAAGTTTATTAGGACAGTTTGGTGAATCTAGGCAGGGATATGGTAATGACCAAATTGATGCAAAAACAAAATACTTTGGAATTACACTATTGGGAGATTTAAATGTTTCTTCACTTTTTAGACGTATTGATAATAGGTCTCCATATAGATGGTCAGCTCATGTTTATGCAGGTGCTGGAACCATCCAATATAAAGCATACAGAAAAGATATGACTTTAGGAGAAACAAAATATACTAAAACTGCTGATGAAGATATGGGTGTTGGATCTTTATTCGCACAAGTTGGAGGAGGTTTGGTATATAAAATAAATAACAAATGGGATGCTATTTTCAAAGCTATGTATGTGGTAACTGGAGATGAACAATTTGATGGTTCTGGAAAAACTGGCCATTATACTGAATTTCATTCCGGAGGAAGCTCAGATAATTTTATAACTACTTCTTTAGGGGTTACATATAAAATTGGTAAACATAATGAATTTCTAGGTTGGGTTGATCCATTAAGAGAAATATTTACAAAAATTAATGATAATGCGAATAATCAGTTAGAAGTTTGTGTATTTGGAGATAAAGATGATGATGGTGTTTGTGATGACTGGGATCGTGAATTAGACACTCCTAAAGGAGCACGAGTTGACGGTTCTGGTAGAGCCTTAGATGTTGATATGGATGGAATTATAGATCTATATGATAAATGTCCTACCTTCCCAGGAAAAGCGAATACAGAAAACCCTGAACTAAACGGATGTCCAGAAGCTAAAGAAGTTCCCGATGTTGTTAATAATATTATAGCTACTATGGGGGGAATCCAATTTAATTTAGATTCAGATAAAATTTTACTAGAATCTCAACCTATATTAGATAATGTGGCTGATATAATCAAAAATTATGGTAAAGACACCCGATTTTTAGTGGAAGGTCACACAGATGCTAGAGGAAATGATGCATACAATTTCAGCTTATCTAAAAGACGTGTAACTTCTGTTATAAAATATCTTGTATCCAAAGGAGTTACCCCTTATCAATTAACTGGAAAAGGTTTAGGATTCTCTGATCCAAAATATCCGGAATGTAAACCAGCCAATAAGTGTCCGGAATGGAAAAATAGAGAAAATAGAAGAGTTATATTTAAGTTACTAGACTAAAAATAATATAAAAAAAAATAAAAATACCTCTCATAAATGAGAGGTATTTTTATTTTTATAACTTTATAAAAAATAAATTATGAAACCAGACTTAGTTATTAGTACTATGAATTGGGGAACTAATGGCAAAAATTTCTCAATTGATCAATCGGCAGATCTAATTAAAGAATGCTATAATGAAAATCTTTTAAAATTTGATTTGGTTAACATTAGTGGTGATTATAGCGTTGAGAACTTATTTGGAAATGCTTTACAAAAAACAGGTATAAATAGAGATAACATTAAAATATCAACAAAATGTGGAATCCTTTATCATCAATCGGGGGTTAATAATAAAATCAAAACTTATAATACTTCAAAAAAAAATATTATTACAACTGTAGATAATACACTTCAAAATTTGAAAACAAATTATATTGACGTACTTTTTATACAAGGACAAGATTATTTAATAAACCTTGAAGAATTAGGTACTACTTTTACTGAACTGAAACTAAGTGGAAAAGTGAAATATTTTGGAGTAAGTAATTTTTCAACATTTGCTTTCGATGCTCTTAATAAAAAAATACCATTAATAACTAATCAGATAGAATTTTCTTTAATAAAGCCTTTAGCCTTATTTAATGAAACCCTATTACAATTGGGTTACCTTAATAAAAAAACTCAAATCTACTCACCTTTGGGCAATTATTTTTCCAATAAAACAAATTCAAATCAAAAATTAAACGAAGCACTAGCAATAATGGCAAAAAAATATGATGCCTCAATTAGTCAAATTTTATTAGCCTGGACATTAAAACCTCCCTATAAAATTACTCCAATTTTAGGAAGTACAAATATTGAAAGAATAAAGTTACAAAGTAAGGCATTTAATATTAAACTTAGCCATGAGGACTGGTATAAATTATTAAAATTATCTACAGAAAAAACGTTTTAAACTAAAAAAACAACTCAAATAAATTTGAGTTGTTTTTTTAGTTTATTTAAATATTTTTCTTTATTGAACTTCTTTTCCTTCTGATGAATCATCATCATTTTGAGTTTCTTCATTTTCTAAAGGTGCTTTATCAACTACCTGATCAACTTTTTTTGTTGTAGTGCGTCGACTTCTCCTTGTAGTTTTCTTTACAGAATCTTTTGATGTATACAATTCATTAAAATCTACTAATTCAATTAATGCAGTATCTGCTGCATCTCCTAAACGAAATCCAGTTTTAATTATTCTAGCATATCCTCCATTTCTTGAAGAAATTTTAGGCGCAACTGTTCTGAAAAGTTCAGTTACCGCTTCCTTATTTTGTAAATAACTAAAAACGATCCTTCGGTTATGAGTTGTATCTTCTTTAGATTTAGTTAAGAGAGGCTCAATATATGTTCTTAAGGCTTTAGCCTTAGCTACTGTTGTATTTATTCTTTTATGTAATATAAGAGATGAAGCCATATTTGAAAGCATAGCTTTTCTATGTGAGGCTGTTCTCCCTAAATGATTAAACTTTTTACCGTGTCTCATGATTTCTTATTATTCTGCGTCTAATTTATATTTTGAAACATCTAACCCAAAAGTAAGATTTTTTGAATATACTAAATCTTCTAATTCTGTTAGAGATTTTTTACCAAAGTTTCTAAACTTCATTAAATCTGATTTTGTAAAAGAAACTAACTCTCCTAAAGTTTCTACTTCAGCTGCTTTTAAACAATTTAAAGCTCTAACAGATAAATCCATATCTACTAATTTGGTTTTCAGTAATTGCCTCATATGAAGCGCTTCTTCGTCATAAGTATCTGTAGAAGCTACTACATCAGCTTCAAGAGTAATTCTCTCATCAGAAAATAACATAAAATGATGAATTAATATCTTAGCTGCTTCAGTCAAAGCTTCTTGAGGTGTTATAGAACCATCAGTCTGAATATCTAAAACCAATTTTTCATAATCTGTTCTTTGTTCTACACGATAATCTTCTACACTATAACTTACATTTCTAATTGGTGTATATATAGAATCAATAGCAATAGTGCCTACCGGCGTATGATTTGATTTATTTTGTTCTGCAGGAACATATCCTCTACCCTTATCTATAGTAAAAGTTATATTTAGATTAACAGATTTATCCATATGGCAAATTACCAAATCAGGATTTAGCACTTGATAAGATGATATAAATTTACCCAATTCACCTGCTGTTAATTCTGTTTTTCCTGAAACCTGAACAGTTACAGCTTCATTTCCTCCCTTATTAATTTGATTTTTAAACCTAACTTTTTTCAGATTTAAAATGATTTCAGTAACATCTTCAATAACACCAGGAATAGTAGAAAATTCATGATCCACTCCTTCTATCTTTATAGATGTTATTGCATAACCTTCTAATGATGATAGCAAAACTCGTCTTAAAGAATTACCTACAGTCAATCCAAATCCAGGCTCTAAAGGCCTGAATTCGAATTGTCCTCTAAAATCATCAGATTCAATTAAAATAACCTTATCAGGTTTTATAAAGTTTAAAATTGCCATATAAATTTTAGCTAATTTTTAAATTATTTAGAATATAATTCGACTATCAATTGTTCTTTGATATCTTCAGGAATTTGAATTCTCTCAGGTAAAACTTTAAATTCACCTGTAAGTTTTTCATCATTCCACACTAACCATTCATAGGATTTATGAGAATTATTAACTAAAGCATCTTTAATTACTTGTAATGATTTAGATTTTTCTCTTACCCCAACAACATCTCCCGGCTTCAATAAGTAAGAAGGAATATTAACTATTTCTCCGTTTACGGTAATGTGTTTATGAGAAACTAATTGACGAGCACCTGCTCTAGAATTAGATAACCCCATTCTATAGGTTACATTATCTAGCCGAGATTCACAAAGTTGTAATAATACTTCACCAGTGATTCCCTTATTTCTTTGTGCTTTATCAAATAAATTAGCAAACTGTCTTTCTAAAATACCATAAGTATATTTAGCTTTTTGTTTTTCTGCTAACTGAATTGCATATTCAGATTTTTTAGCACCTCTTCTTTTATTCGGACCATGTTGTCCTGGAGGAAATTTTCTTCTTTCAAAATACTTATCTTCTCCATAAATAGCCTGTCCGAATTTTCGAGCTATTTTCGTTTTTGGACCAATATATCTTGCCATTTTTTAATTTAATAATTATTAAACTCTTCTTCTTTTAGGGGGTCTACATCCATTGTGAGGAATTGGAGTAACATCTATAATTTCACTTACTTCAATACCTGAATTATGTATGGTACGTATAGCAGATTCTCTTCCTGCACCCGGACCTTTCACAAAAACTTTCACTCTTCTTAACCCTAATTCATACGCTGTCTGGGAACAATTCTCAGCAGCCATTTGAGCAGCATATGGAGTGTTTTTTTTAGACCCTTTAAAGCCCATCTTTCCTGCAGAAGCCCAAGAAATTACCTCTCCGTTTTTATTGGTTAAAGAAATAATTATATTATTAAAGGAAGCTTGAATATGTGCTTCTCCTACTGCTTCAATTTTAACTTTTCTTTTCTTAGTTGTTTTTGATGCTGTCTTTGCCATTGGTTACTATTTATTATTTAGTGGCTTTTTTCTTATTAGCTACTGTTTTTCTCTTACCTTTTCTTGTACGTGAATTATTTTTAGTTCTTTGCCCTCTTAAAGGTAATCCTAAACGATGTCTAATTCCTCTCTGACATCCTATATCCATTAAACGTTTAATATTTAATTGAATTTCAGAACGTAATTCGCCTTCAACTTTTACATTTTCAGAAATAAACTTTCTAATATTATTAATATCATCATCATTCCATTCTGAAACTTTTTTGTCTTCACTAATTCCTGCATCTTTTAAAACTTTTGCTGCAGTACTTTTTCCAATACCGTAAATATAGGTAAGTCCAATAACTCCTCTTTTATTTTTTGGTAAATCTACACCGGAAATTCTAGCCATAGTATTAACCTTGTCTTTGTTTAAATTTAGGATTCTTTTTGTTTATGATATACAGACGTCCTTTACGTCTTACAATTTTGCAATCTGAACTTCTTTTTTTAAGTGATGCTCTTATTTTCATTTCTTTTTTTTTTAATATCTGAAAGTGATTCTGCCTTTAGATAAATCATAAGGTGACATTTCAAGTCTTACTTTATCTCCAGGTAATAATTTAATATAATGCATTCTCATTTTTCCTGAGATATGTGCAGTTAAAATGTGTCCGTTCTCTAATTCTACTCGGAACATTGCATTAGATAATGCTTCAATAATTGTTCCGTCTTGCTCTATATGCTTTTGTTTTGCCATATATAATTAATGAGGATTTCTACTTAATCTTGACTGCATTAAACCATCATAATGATGATTTAACAGATATGTATTGATTTGTTGTACTGTATCTAATAAAACTCCTACCATAATTAATAACGAAGTTCCTCCAAAAAATAAAGCAAAACTATCTGTTGCCGTAAGACCGATAATTTTAACAATTGCTGGAAGAATTGCTATTAAAGCTAAATAAATAGCTCCAGGAAGTGTTATTTTAGATAAAACATCATCTAAATAATCAGCAGTTTCTTGACCAGGTTTTACCCTAGGTATTAATCCTCCATTCCTTTTTAAATCATCTGCCATTTGATTTACAGGGATGGTAATTGCTGTGTAAAAAAAGGTGAAAACAATTATTAATATAGCAAACAGAGTATTATATTGCCAACTAAAAACCTGACTAAAGCCTGCCCAGAAGGTATTATTGGTAGTATCAGATTTAACAATTAATCCTGGAATAAACATTAATGCTTGAGCAAATATAATTGGCATAACACCAGCTGCATTTACTTTTAAAGGAATATATTGTCTAGCAGCATTGGTTATGGATCGTAAAGACCCTGACTTGGTTCTACTTACATATTGAACTGGAACTTTTCTCACAGCTACAGTTAACATAATACATAGAATAATTACGAATAACCATACCAGTACTTCAACTAAAATCATAATTAATCCCTTACCTGTATCTCCCATTTGAATTCCAACTTCTTTTACAAACGCTGTCGGAAAACCAGCTAAAATACCTACCATAATTAAGATAGATATTCCATTTCCTATTCCTTTATCTGTAATTTTTTCACCCATCCACATCGCAAATATAGTACCTGATATTAATATAATAATACTTGGAACCCAAAATAGCATTACACTATGAGGATCTACTAAATAAGCACTTCTAAACTGTTCATAAGGTAAAAAAACTTGTGTTATAGAAGTTAAATAGGCGGGAGCCTGAATCAAACATATAATGATAGTCAACCATCTGGTTATTTGATTTACAGTTTTACGACCACTTTCTCCCTCTTTTTGTAATTTTTGAATATATGGAATTGCTAACCCCATTAACTGAACAACAATAGATGCAGATATATAAGGCATAATACCTAAAGCAAATATAGAAGCTTTACTAAAAGCTCCTCCTGTAAATGAAGATAATAACCCTAACAATCCTGTAGCTTGTTGGTTACCTCCATTATTTTTATAAATATCAAGAATATTATCTACTTCTACCATATTAATTGAAGGTAAAGGAACATGAGTTCCAAACCTATATACTAATATTAAAGCAAAAGTAAAGATAAGTTTTTCTCTTAATTCTTTAATGCTCCAGATATTTTTTAATGTCTGTATAAATGCTTTCATGTTACTTTTATAAGGTGTTAGCCTGTCCTCCTCCTTTTTCTATAGCTTCTTTTGCAGAAGCCGTAAATTTATCTACTGTAATATTAATAGATGATTTAAGTTCACCTCTTCCTAATATTTTTATTAAATCATTTTTAGATGCTAAACCATTCTGAACTAATATTTCTTTAGTTATATCTCCAGTAATTTTTTTTGTGTCTATTAAATTCTGAAGAGTATCTAAATTTATACCTATATATTCTTTTCTATTAATATTTTTAAATCCAAATTTAGGAATTCTTCTTTGTAAAGGCATTTGTCCACCTTCAAAACCTATTTTGTCTTTATGTCCTGATCGTGATTTATCTCCTTTATGTCCTTTAGTAGATGTTCCTCCTTTTCCGCTTCCTTGTCCTCTACCTAACCTTTTACTATTATGTGTAGATCCTTTTGCTGGCTTTAAAGTATGTAAATTCATTTTTATTATTCTTCAACAGTTACTAAATGTTTTACTACTGCAACCATACCTAAAATTTGAGGGGTTGCTTCATGTTCAACAGTTTTATTTAACTTTGTTAAACCTAAAGATTCTAATGTTAATTTTTGATTTTTAGGTCGTTTAATTGAACTTCTTTTTAAGGTTATTTTAATCTTAGCCATTTTTTATCCTTTGAATACTTTAGATAGTGAAACTCCTCTTTGTATAGCAATTGTTTCTGCACTTCTTAAATTTAAAAGAGCCTTAACAGTTGCTTTAACAACATTATGCGGATTAGAAGATCCTTTTGATTTGGAAAGAACGTCTTTAATCCCTGCAGATTCAAGCACTGCACGTACAGCTCCACCTGCGATTAATCCTGTTCCGTGAGATGCCGGACGGATAAAAACATTAGCACCTCCATAACTTGCTGATTGTTCATGTGGAAGCGAACCGTTTAATACAGGAACTCTTACCAAATTCTTTTTTGCATCTTCAATAGCTTTTGAGATAGCACTGGCAACTTCTTTAGATTTACCTAAACCAAAGCCAACCACACCTTTTTCATCACCTACTACAACAATAGCAGAAAATCCAAAAGCACGTCCTCCTTTAGTTACTTTAGTTACTCTTTGTACTCCGATTAATCGATCTACTAATTCTAAACCTCCAGGTTTTACTCTTTCAATATTTTTTATTCCTAACATAATTCTGATGTATTAAAATTTTAAACCTGCTTCTCTAGCACCATCTGCTAGAGCTTTAACTCTACCATGATAAACAAAACCATTTCTATCGAATACTACAGTTTCTATTCCTGTTGCTTTTGCTCTTTCTGCAATTTTTTTACCTACAATTGTAGAGATTTCAGATTTAGTACCATTAAGACTGACTACTTCTTTCTCACGCGAAGATGCGAAAGCTAAGGTTTTGCCAGTAGTATCATCTATAAGTTGAGCGTAAATATCTTTATTACTTCTATATACAGATAAACGAGGTTTAGAAGCAGATCCAAAAATATTTTTACGTACTCTTCTTTTTACTCTTATTCTTTTTTCTTCTTTAGTTAATGCCATAACTTAATTTTTTTATGCGGATTTACCGGCTTTTCTTCTAATTTGTTCACCTACAAATCTTACACCTTTTCCTTTGTATGGTTCTGGTTTACGAAGTGATCTAATTTTAGCACATACCATACCCAACAAATATTTATCATGCGAAGATAAGGTAATTATTGGATTTTTTCCTTTTTCTGTTAAAGTTTCTACTTTTACTTCTTTAGGTACTTCTAAAACTACTAAATGGGAAAAACCTAAGGCTAATTCTAATTTTTGTCCTTGGTTTGAAGCTCTGTAACCTACACCAACTAATTCTAATTTTTTTGTAAATCCTTCAGAAACACCTATAATCATATTATTTACTAAAGCTCTGTATAATCCATGTAAAGCTTTATGTTCTTTGTTATCTGAAGGTCTTTCAATAGTAATTTGTGAGTTTTCTATATTTAAAGTAATTCCTCCAGTAAGTTGTTGTTTAAGCTCGCCGTTTTTTCCTTTTACAGTCACAAGATTGTTATTATATTCAACTGTTGTTCCTGTAGGTATATTTATAATAGATTTTCCTATTCTTGACATTTCTTCAATTTTTTAATAAACATAACATATAACTTCTCCTCCTACATTTTCCTGACGTGCTTTTTTATCGGTCATTACACCTTTAGAAGTTGAAATAATAGCAATACCTAAACCATTTAATACTCTTGGAAGATCTTTTGAACCTGAATATTTTCTCAATCCTGGTTTTGAAGCTCTCTGTATATTTTTGATAGCAGGAAGATTAGTAAATTTATCGTATTTCAAAGCTATCTTGATAATACCTTGTACTGTTCCTTCTTCAAACTTATAATTAAGGATATATCCTTGATCAAAAAGAATTTTAGTAATTTCTTTTTTTATTTTAGATGCAGGAATTTCTACTACTTTATGTCCTGCCATCATTGCATTTCTTATTCTTGTTAAATAATCTGCGATTGGATCTGTTACCATATTTTTTTTAATTTTAGAGTATAGAATAATAAGATTCTACTTTTAAAATTCATATTTTATTTCTATTACCAACTAGCCTTTTTAACTCCTGGTATTAACCCTTCATTTGCCATTTCTCTAAAGGTAACTCTAGAAATTCCAAAAACTCTCATATATCCTCTTGGTCTTCCGGTAAGTTTACATCTATTATGCAATCTTACAGGAGAAGAATTTTTAGGTAATTTCTGAAGAGCTTCATAATCTCCAGCTTCTTTTAAAGCTTTTCTTTTGGCGGCATATTTAGCAGCTAATGCTTCTCTTTTGCGCTCACGCGCTTTCATTGATTCTTTTGCCATATTCTTGTTTAGTTCTTTTTAAATGGTAAACCAAAATGAGTTAAAAGTGCTTTTGCTTCTTTATCAGTTTTTGCACTAGTTACAAAAGTAATATCCATTCCTTGAATTTTTTTTACTTTATCAATATCTATTTCAGGAAATATAATTTGTTCTGTGATTCCTAAATTATAATTTCCTCTACCATCGAATCCGTCTGCTTTAATTCCATTAAAATCACGTACACGAGGTAGTGCAGAAGAAACTAATCGATCTAAAAATTCATACATTTTATCTCCTCTTAAAGTAACCATTGCACCGATAGGCATACCTTTTCTTAGTTTGAATCCGGCTTCATCTTTTTTTGATAAGCAGGCTACTGCTTTTTGACCAGCTATTAATGATATTTCATCAACTGCATAATCAACGATTTTTTTATCGGCAGTAGCAGAACCTAAACCTTGGCTAATTACTATTTTTTGTAATTTAGGTACCTGCATCACAGATTTATATCCAAATTCTTCTCTAAGTGCAGAGATAATTTTATCTTTATATAATTTTTTGGGTCTTGCTATATATTGCATAATTTCCTTTTTTAAATTGCCTGTCCTGATTTAGTTGCAACTCTTACTTTCGTATCTCCTTCTATTTTATAACTAATACGTGTAGGTTTTCCTGTTTTAGGATCTAATAGACCTAAATTAGATATGTGAATAGTAGCTTCTTTTTCAATAATACTACCTTGAGGACTTTCTGCAGAAGGTTTTTTATGTTTTTTAACTATATTAACTCCTTCTACTATAGCTCTATTTTTATCAGGATATACGACTAATACCTGTCCTTGCTTTCCTTTATAAGCTCCTGCAAGAACCTGAACTTTATCTCCTTTTTTAATTTTTATTTTTGCCATTTTCTTAATCTTTGCTTATAATACCTCAGGAGCTAATGAAATTATTTTCATATACTCTTTATCTCTTAATTCTCTAGCAACCGGCCCAAAAACACGGGTTCCTCTCATTTCTCCTGCAGCGTTCAGTAAAACACAAGCATTATCTTCAAAACTAATATAAGAACCATCTTTTCTTCTTACCGCTTTTTTAGTTCTTACAACAACAGCTTTTGATACCTGTCCTTTTTTTGCATTTCCAGATGGAGTTGCATCTTTAATCGTTACAACAATTTTATCACCTACTGATGCATATCTTCTTCTTGAGCCACCTAATACTTTAATAACCAAAGCTTCTTTTGCTCCTGTATTATCTGCCACTTTTAATCTTGATTCTGTTTGTAACATAACTGTATTATTTTGCTCTTTCTAATATTTCTATTAATCTCCATCTTTTATTTTTGCTCAATGGACGAGTTTCCATAATGCGAACGGTATCTCCTTCGTTGCATTCATTCTTTTCATCGTGAGCTGTATATTTTTTAGTTTTCATAATAAACTTTCCATACATGGGATGTTTTATTCTTGAAACTTCACTAACAACAATTGTTTTATTCATTTTGTTACTAGATACTACTCCGATCCTTTCTTTTCTTAAATTTCTTTCCATATTTGAAATTAACTTCTTTTCGGATATTTTATTATTTAAGGGCTGTCGCCAACCTTGCTATTGTTTTCCTTAATTCTCGTAATTGAATTGGATTTTCAATTGGAGATATTTTATGTGACATTTTTAGCTTTGCGTACTCTATTTTTTTTTCAGCTAATTTTGCTTTTACTTCTTCCTGATTTAAATTTTTAATATCTATTGCTTTCATTGATCTTAATTTTAGGATTGTACAAAATCATTTGCAACAACAAACTTAGTTTTAACAGGAAGCTTTTGAGCAGCTAAACGTAATGCTTCTTTAGCGACATCATAAGGAACTCCTCCTACTTCAAATAGAATTCTTCCTGGAGTTACTCTCGCCACCCAATATTCAACAGCACCTTTACCTTTACCCATACGTACTTCGGCTGGTTTTTTTGTAATAGGCTTATCTGGAAATATTTTTATCCATAACTGACCTTCTCTTTTCATATAACGAGTCGCAGCTATACGAGCTGCTTCTATTTGTCTTGCAGTAATGAATACTGAATCTAACGCTTTTATTCCGAAGGTTCCGTATGCTAGTTGGTTTCCTCTGTAAGAAAGACCTTTCATTCGGCCTTTCTGCATTTTACGGAACTTTGTTCTTTTTGGTTGTAACATAATTACCTAAGATATTTATCTTCTTTCTTTAACTTTTCTTTTTTGAGTCTTTTTTTGAAGACCTACTAATGGAGATAATTCTCTCTTACCATATACTTCACCTTTCATAATCCATACTTTTACACCTAAACGGCCATAAGTGGTATGGGCTTCGGCAATGTAATAATCAATATCTGCACGGAAAGTAGATAATGGAATTCTTCCTTCTTTAAAAGATTCAGATCTTGCCATTTCAGCTCCGTTTAAACGTCCAGAAATCATAATTTTAATACCTTCTGCATTCATTCTCATTGTAGAAGCTATCGCCATTTTTACTGCCCTTCTATAGGAAATACGACTTTCTATTTGACGAGCTACACTTTCTGCTACTAATTTAGCATCCAGTTCTGGGCGTTTAATTTCAAATATGTTAATTTGAATTTCTTTTTTCGTAATCTTTTTTAACTCTTCTTTTAGTTTATCTACTTCTTGTCCTCCTTTACCGATAATAATTCCCGGACGCGCAGTGGTAATTGTAATGGTAACTAATTTTAGAGTTCTTTCGATGTAAATTCTGGAAACACCTGCTTTTGATAAACGAGCTTCTAAATATCTTCTTATTTTGTAATCTTCTGCTATTTTATCTCCAAAGTTTTTTCCACCATACCAATTAGAATCCCAACCACGGATGATACCTAATCTATTACCTATTGGATTTGTCTTTTGTCCCATAATTAATTTACTTCGTTTTTATTCCCTAAAATAATTGTTACGTGATTAGATCTTTTTCTAATTCTATAGCCTCTACCTTGAGGGGCAGGACGTAATCTTTTTAACATAGCGCCACCATCTACGAAGATTTCTTTTACAAATAGTTTTGCTTCTTCAACATCTTTCCCTTCATTTTTTACCTGCCAATTTGAAATTGCACTTAATAAAAGTTTTTCTAATCTGATAGATGCTTCTTTTTTGGAATATTTTAAAATATATAATGCTTTATCAACGTCAACTCCTCTAATGATATCAGCCACTAATCTCATTTTTCTTGGAGAGGTAGGACAATTATTCAGACGAGCAATAGCTAAGTCTTTTTTAGCTTCTTTACGTGCTATTGCACTATTTTGTTTTCTGTTACCCATTGCTTACTGTTTATCTGTTGCCTTTATTTTTATTTCCTGCATGACCTCTAAATACACGTGTAGGAGCAAATTCTCCTAATTTATGTCCAACCATATTTTCAGTTACATATACTGGAATAAATTGTTTTCCATTATGAACTGCAAAAGTTTGCCCAACAAAATCCGGAGAAATCATTGAGGCTCTTGACCAAGTTTTTATTACTACCTTTTTTCCTGATTCTACATTTGCTTGGACTTTTTTATTTAATTTATAGTGAATGTAAGGTCCTTTTTTTAACGAACGTGCCATATCAGATTATTTTCTTTTTTGTAAAATATAACGATTCGATTCTTTCTTTTTTGAACGAGTCTTGTATCCTTTTGCAGGCATACCTTTTCTAGATCTAGGATGTCCTCCGGTAGATCTACCTTCTCCACCTCCCATTGGATGGTCTACAGGGTTCATTGCTACTGGTCTTGTTCTTGGTCTTCTTCCTAACCATCTGCTTCTACCCGCTTTTCCAGATACGATTAGCTGATGATCAGAATTGGAAATTGAACCAATTGTTGCCATACATTCTACTAAAATCATACGTGTTTCTCCTGATGGCATTTTAAGAACGGCATATTTACCATCCCTTGCAATCAATTGAGCACTGGTTCCTGCACTTCTTGCCATTTTAGCTCCTTGTCCCGGACGCAATTCTATACAAGAAATAACAGTACCTAAAGGTATGTTCTTTAATTTCATTGCATTACCTATTTCTGGAGGTGTGGTTTCTCCTGAAATAAGTTTTTGCCCAACCTTTATTCCGTGCGGGGCTACAATATAGCGTTTTTCACCATCAGCATATACCAATAATGCGATAAATGCCGTTCTGTTTGGATCATATTCTACTGACTTTACAGTAGCCGGAACGCCAAACTTATTTCTTTTGAAATCGATTTCTCTAAATCGTTTCTTGTGTCCACCTCCGGTATAACGCATAGTCATTTTTCCGGTATTATTTCTACCTCCTGACTTAGAAATTCCTCTTAAAAGAGATTTTTCTGGTTTTGAAGTAGTAATTTCTTCAAAATTGTTAACAATTCTGAATCTTTGTCCGGGGGTGATAGGTTTTAATTTTCTTACCGACATGATTCTTTTTAATAATTATATAGTTCCAAATACATCAATGGTCTGACCTTCTTTTATGTCTACCATTGCTTTTTTTAACTTATTTGATTTTCCTACCTGCAAACCTGATTTAGTAAATTTTGTTTTTACTTCCGGAGCAGAAATCAAAGTATTTACTTTCACAACTTTTACTCCATATGTTTGCTCTATAGCATGTTTAATTTCTGATTTATTCGCTTTGGTATTAACTAAAAACGTATAGCGATTTTTAGTTTCTGAAAGTGAATTTGCTTTTTCCGATATAACAGGTCTTATTAATATAGACATGATTCTATTTTCTTAAATTTTCTTGAATTTTTTCTATTGAGCCTTCAAATAAAACTACTTCATTTGCTTTCAAAACATCATAACTGCTTATTTCGCTATATTCTAGCACTTTAGCATCCTGTAAATTTCGAGATGACAAATATACAAATTTATTTGGCTCACCTAATATGAACAAAGTCTTTTTATTAGCTAATCCTAAATTATTAACCACCTGAATAAAATCTTTTGTTTTAGGGGCTTCAAATTTAAAATCTTCAACAACTTTTAGATTATTTTCTTTAAGCTTCTGACTAAATACAGATTTTTTCGCTAATCTTTTTAGCGATTTATTTAATTTAAACCTATAATCTCGGGGTTTAGGCCCAAACACTCTTGCACCGCCTTTAAACAATGGGTTTTTTATATCTCCTTTACGAGACCCTCCGGTACCTTTCTGACGATGAAGTTTACGCGTAGAACCGCTTATTTCTGATCTTTCTTTGGATTTATGCGTTCCTTGTCTTTGTGCTGCTAAATATTGTTTTACTTCTAAATAAACTACATGCTCATTAGGTTCTATTCCAAATATAGCATCATCTAAAGAAACTTTCCTTCCTGTTTCTTTCCCGCTTTTATCTAGTACTATTAATTCCATCTTCTTATAATTACATATGAATTTTTAGGACCAGGAACCGCACCTTTTACTATTAAAAGATTTTTTTCTTCGTCCACTTTTATTACTTGCAGATTTTGAACTGTAACTTGGTTACCCCCCATTCTTCCAGCCATTCTCATTCCTTTAAATACCCTGGATGGATCTGACCCCGCTCCGATAGAACCAGGCGCTCTTAATCGATTATGCTGACCGTGTGTTGACTGCATAACACCTCCAAAACCGTGTCTTTTAACCACCCCTTGAAATCCTTTTCCTTTAGAAGTTCCTGTTACATCTACATACTCTCCTTCTGAGAATAGTTTTACTGTTATTTCATCTCCTAATTTCAAATCATGAAATCCATGATTAAACTCCACTATTTTTCTTTTGGGAGTAGAACCTGCTTTTTTGAAATGACCTGCCAATGCTTTTCCTACATTCTTGTCACTTCTGTCATCGAAACCGACCTGAACGGCAAAGTAGCCGTCTTTTTCTACGGTTCTGACCTGTAAAACCGAACATGGACCTGCTTGTATAACGGTACATGGGATGTTTTTCCCTTGTTCGTCAAATAAACTGGTCATACCGATTTTTTTTCCAATAATTCCTGACATTTCTGTTATTTATAATTTTTTCGGATTGCAAAAGTATAAAAAAAATCCTAATATTTTAACATTCTGATTCAAAATTTTTTATATTTTATGGATTATTTCATTTTTCTCTATTTTAAGGAAATAGGAAAATACGTATTTGGATCGAAAAAAACCATTAACAGCAACATATGTTATATGTTTTTTATAAATTTACAACAATAATGATATGCTTATTAAATATTAAAAAATAAAATACTATGAAAACAAAAATCTTAATTTTATTCATATTATGTCTTTTATTTTCAAATTGTAATGATGACAATAATACTATAGAAAATGAAACTCCTAATATTGAGAATAAACTAATAAAAAAAATTTCTATTAAATCAATAGGTAAATATGAAAATAACTTTTCATATTTTGAATTTTTTTATACAAATGGAAAGGTATCTGAAGTTCTAGAAAATGGTACTGAAAAAAATATTTTAGAGTATGAGGGAGATAAAGTGGTAAAACTTTCCAGCTATAGTTCTGATAATTCATTACTTTCTTATGTTATTTATTCTTATGAAGGCAATAAGTTTTCCTCACAACTCTATAATAAAAATGGACAAGCGGAAGATAAATTTGACTTTTTTATTAATAAAAATCAAGAATTATATAAAATGGTATACATGGATTGTGATGAATATAACTATATATATAATAATGGAAATATATCCACTGAAACAATAAATGATAAAAAGAAATTAATAAGTTATGATAATAAATTTAACCCTTTTACTAATTATAATATTTATTTTAGAATTATTTATGATGGCTATCTATATCATACCTTATCAAAAAATAACCCTATTAAAACTGAGTTATTTTGGAACAAAACTTCATCAACTCCCAATATTAGCTTATATGAAATAGTTTATGATAAAGATAACTATCCTATAGAAGTTACTGAGAAATATAATGATGGAATTACTGAATATTATTTTGAATATACAAAATAAGCTTTGAATTTTTCTCCTCAAACAACAACTCTACTGAACAAACAAAATATCAGAAGTTAAATTATAATATAACTTCTGATATTTTATATTTAAATTAGAAAAATATTATTTCAGCTCTCTGATTCCAAAATTATAAAGGGCAAAAGAAAATTTATCAGCTGTTTCTTCTATAATTAAATCAGTAGGCTTTCCTGCTCCATGCCCTGCACGGGTTTCAATACGTATTAAGACCGGATTGGAACAGTCTTGTTTTGCCTGCAATTCGGCTGCAAATTTATAGGAATGTGAGGGCACTACTCTGTCATCGTGATCTCCAGTAGTTATTAAGGTTGCAGGATAGCATGTTCCTTTCTTTACATTATGCACCGGAGAATAAGATTTCAAATATTCAAACATTTCTTTATTGTCGTCTGCTGTTCCATAATCATATGCCCAACCTGCTCCGGCAGTAAAGGTATGATAACGTAACATATCTAATACCCCAACGGCCGGCAAAGCTACCTTAGCAAGATCCGGACGAATAGTCATGACTGCTCCGACTAATAATCCTCCATTGGAACCACCTGACAAAGCCATATATCCTGATGATGTATAATTATTGGATATAAGATACTCTCCTGCAGCTATAAAGTCTTCAAATACATTTTTCTTATTCAGTTGTGTGCCTGCATCATGCCATTTTCTGCCATATTCTCCACCTCCTCTCAAATTAGCTACTGCATATATACCTCCGTTTAACAACCATATCGCATTGGAAACGGAAAAAGTTGGGAGTAAGCTTATTTCAAAGCCACCATAGCCATATAATATGGTTGGATTTTTTCCATCTAATTTCAACCCTTTTTTGTAAGTGATGGTCATAGGAATTTTTGTTCCGTCTTTAGAAGTATAAAAAACCTGTTTACTTTCAAAATCTTTAGGGTTAAAGTTAATTATTGGTTTTCTGTAAAGTTCTGATTTCCCTGTTTCCGTGTTGAGTTTAAAAATAGTGGACGGATATATATAGCTGGTAAACGAGTAATAAATTTCTTTTTGATTATTTTTTCCTGAAAAGCCGGTCGCCTGGCCTAATCCCGGTAATTGAATAGTACGAAGTATTTTACCACTCAGATCATACTGTTTTACTTCGGTGTGTACATCTACAATATATTTCGCAAATAAAGTTTTATTAGCCGTTGTTACTTGCAATACAGAATTTATTTCCGGAATTACGATTTTTAAATCAAGAATTTTATTGCCAATATGTGATGAATGTAATTTTACTAATTTTTGATTAGGAGCATCTTGATTTGTTTGTATATATATCCAGTCTCCTTCTGTAGTTACTACATTATAAGTGTTGGAAAACCCGGTTATAACAGGTATTATCTTATTGAAATTTTTGAAATCCTGAATATATAGTTCATTCCCTGATGTAGAATTTGCGGCTGTAATTACTAGATATCTTTGATCTTCTGTAATGGTTGCACTAATGTATCTTCTTGGAATTTCATTTCCACCAAAAATAATTTTATCTTGAAACTGTGATTCTCTTATATCATGAAAATAAAGTTTATGATGCTCTGTTTTCCCCGATAGTGAACTTCCTTCTTTGGGCTTATCATAACTGGAATAATAAAAACCCTCATTAGCTTTCCATGCTATATTAGAAAATTTTACATCACTTAATGTCTCTCCTATTTGCTTTTTTGTCCTGGTATCCCATACAACAACCTTCCTCCAGTCTGATCCTCCTTCTGAAACCTGATATGCTACAAGACTTCCATCTTTACTAAAAGATATTTCACCTAATGAAGATGTTCCGTCTTCAGAAAATTTATTCGGATCTAAAAATATTTCTTCAGGTCCTCCCTTGGTTAATTTTCTATATAAAACAGATTGTGACTGTAATCCATTATTTCTGAAATAGTAAGTATAGTCTCCACTTTCAAAAGGAGCCGAAACTCTTTCATAGTTCCAAAGCTTTGTAAGTTGATCTCTTAGCTGACTTTTATATGGGATTTTATTTAAATATTCAAAAGTTACGGTATTCTGTTCTTTTACCCATTTCTGGGTTTTGGGGGATTGATCATCTTCCAACCACTTATAAGGGGAAGGTATTTTTTCTCCAAAATACTCATCTGTTATATTTTGTTTTTCTGTTTCAGGGTATTTCATATTTTGTGCATTTATTAAAAATGTTGAAACCAAACCTATGGTTATAAATTTTGCATTTATCATAAATTGTTTTTTTATAAAGTATAAATTTACAAAAAGCCTTTAATTAAGTAATTAAAGGCTTTTCTCATAATTTTTTCTATATTTTTTAAATTATATAATTATATTCTGTTAAATTTTTAAATTCTTCTAATCTTGATTTATATTCTTGTGAGGTTAATTCCTGTAATTTTTCTGTACCAAATTTTTCTACAGTAAATGAGGCTAAGGCACTTCCTACTATTATGGCTTTTTTTAATCCTTCAAAAGAAAGATCTCCTGTTTGAGTTAAATAACCTGCGAAACCTCCGGCAAAAGTATCCCCTGCTCCTGTTGGATCAAAAACATCTTCTAAAGGTAAAGCCGGGGCAAAAAATACTTGTTTTTTATTAAATAATAATGCTCCGTGTTCTCCTTTTTTAATAACTACTACTTCAGGACCCATCTCTTGAATTTTTTGTGCTGCTTTAACTAAACTAAACTCTCCAGATAACTGACGAGCTTCTGCATCATTTATAGTAATTACATCTACTTTTGATATTACTTGCATTAAAAGATCCCAGGTAGAATTCATCCAAAAATCCATAGTATCTAGAATAGTCAGTTCAGGTTTTTTTTTCATTTGATTTAATACAGATAACTGAACTGCCGGATGTAAATTTCCTAGCATAAGAATTTCGGAATCTTTTTGGCTTTCAGGAATTACAGGGTCGAAGTTTTCCAGAACATTGAGTTCTGTTGCCAATGAATCTCTATTATTCATATCTATATGATATTTTCCTGCCCAAAAAAATGTTTTACCCTCTTTTATCTCTTTTATTCCTTCAATACCTATTTTATTTTTTTGAAAAACCTCTATATATTCTTGAGGAAAATCTCCTCCTATTACAGAAACAATATTAACCTGAGCTCCTAATTTTGAAGCTGCTAATCCTATATAAGTAGCTGCTCCTCCTAAAATTTTATCTGTTTTACCAAATGGTGTCTCTATTGCATCAAAAGCAACTGTGCCGACAGTCAACAATTTCATAATTATTATCTTTAAAACAAAAACAGTTGCAAATATAGGCGTAATTGAAAGATGTAAAAAAGAATTTTTATATAAAATTCATTTTTTATTGAAGATTTTTTTATAAATTAAATCTATGCCATTAACAATATAAACTTAAAATTATTCTAAAAAATTAATTTTGGATAATCAAATTTTCAATTTTTTATAAAATCTTGTATTCTTAATTTACTATTAAGAAGCTTTTATTAGATTATTTGTTTTTATAATTAATTTATTGAAGTTATTTATTATTAAATATTTGAATATATAAAAACTATTGGCAAATAATAAAATTAGGATTTATCCTTGTTTGTATTTTTAAAGGCATATGTAAATCCAATTCCTAAAGTTTGTTTAATTTGCATTTTTTTTAGCTGATCATGATCATATAGCGCATTAAATGAAAGAATCGCTGAAACGTAATCATTTACTTTCATGTCAAAAATGGTATTAAAATTCATATCGATTCTTTCTGTATGGGAAAGATAATTGGTAAAGAAGTTTAAATCACTTTTCCAGGTTATATTTTTCATAATCTCCAATTCGTATTTAATTCCTATATAAGCACCTAATTCCAAATATTCAGAATCTCCATCATTACGCAAACCAAAATTTCCTTTTTTCTGTAATTTTTTATCTAAAACAAAGGTAGTTTTAGAGGTTATAGGATATAATGATAACTGAAATTTACCTTGAGGTTTATATTCAAAACCAACACCTAAAGTAAAATAGCCCGGAGCCATAAATGCAGACCTTCGGTCTTTAGGTGTGTAATTGGGGTAAGTATTATAATCATACCCATTGGCTATTTGAGTCTGTAAAGACATAGCTATACTTCCATACCAATGGTTACTAATCTCATTTCCATAGGTAGATGATATAAA
This sequence comes from Apibacter adventoris, assembly GCF_002964975.1. Taxonomy (GTDB): domain Bacteria; phylum Bacteroidota; class Bacteroidia; order Flavobacteriales; family Weeksellaceae; genus Apibacter; species Apibacter adventoris. The sequence continues at coordinate 148,245 of NZ_PSZM01000001.1, forward strand.
AACATTATCATCTGTTTTTTTCGGTTTCTCACCTTCATTACTTAATTGCCCATAAGCTATACTAACTTTATTATTCCAAATATGCTTCCCTTTTTTGTAATTAAATTCATAATTAGTTTTTACATTCACCCCAAAAGAATTTGTTCCACCTGCTACCCAATTTGAAAAAGCATTTTGAGATAATGACAATGAATTTCTCCCTAAAACCTCCCAATTACTTATTTTTTTTGCTGAAAGTGTATCTTTTATTTCTGTAGAGGGTTTGTCTACTTTTTCTTGAGAAAAGAGAATTAAAAAATTAAACAAAAATAGATATAAAAAAACTATTTTTCTTGCCATTTTGATATAAAGTTAATGAGTAGGAATTTACAATATATTATATTATCTAAACACACCTTTTGAAATTAAATCCTATTTATTTATTATTATATAAAACCGGATTTAATTCTTTATCATTATACATTTTCATTTGTTTATAAACCTTCATAAATTTATTACCTGATTGGTAATCTTGCAATAATTCTTCTATCGCGGTAGAAAGGTCTTTGTGTTGGTCTAATAAAATTTTTAATTTAGCCCTACATTTTTCTTGATGTTCAATTGAACTATCTTTTCTGTCAACTTCTATTTGCATATGATAAATTTTTAATGCTAAAATAGAGAGTCTATCAATAGCCCAAGCAGGACTTTCTGTATTTATCTTTGCATCAGGCCTTATTTTAACTTCTTTATATTTATTTAAAAACCAACTATCTAAATTTTCAACCCTATCTGTTCTTTCTTGATTAGATTTATCGATCCATCTTTTTAATTTTAAAGCTTCTGCCGGATCTATATTTTCATCTCTGATTATATCTTCTAAATGCCATTGTACAGTGTCTATCCAATTTTTTAAATAAAGAAGATGCTCTATTTCACCTTTAGGATAGGGATTATTTATAGATTGAAAAATATTATCTTGAATATGATAATCTTGAATACTTTGATTAAAAATTTCCCAAGCTTTTTCTGTAAATTTCATTAATGATAATTTAGTAATAAATTAAAAGTAGTTTTTATTCTTCTTTATTAGATGAGGATTGGGAAGAATTATCTTTTTTATCTTCAGATTTAGTAGCATCTTTAAATTCCCTTAATCCCGTTCCTAATCCTTTCATTAATTCCGGAATTTTTTTTCCTCCAAACAATAATAAAACCACTACTAAAATGATTACTATTGACATTGGATGCTCAAATAACCTCATATTCCTCTTTTTTTAATATTGACATCAAAGATAATAATAATTCTTTTAATGAATTCATTCTGAATTTATTATTTTTTTACATTCCTGAAATCCAATTAGATGGATTTTGAGGAACTGTACCTTTCCATACCTGAAAGCCTAAAAGAGTGTTATTACTATCATCTGTATAAATTTTCCCTAAAGCTTGACCTGTTTTTATTTTATCTCCTTCTGAGACAATAACCGTAGAAAGATTTGCATATAAAGTAAAGTAGTTCCCATGACTTATCAATACAGCTTTCCCCCCTCCCGGAATTATCATAATTTTACTTACCGAACCATTGAATACTGCTTTTGCCAAGCTACCTGAAGAAGCTGCGATTTCTACGCCTTGATGTTCAACTGTAATATTAGGGACTACGGGGTGTGGAGTTTTCCCAAAATGCGAGACAACAGTACCATTTACTGGCCAAGGTAATGAATTTTTATTGGCTTCAAAAGATTTAGATAAGGTTTCTGATGGTGATATCGGGGAAGAAGTGGCTCCTATTGATTTCCTTTTTTCAACTGCTTTTGCTTCTGCAACATCTGCTTCAGAGGTTTTTTTGGCTAATATTTTCTCTGCTGCTCTTTTTTCAGCAACTGCCCTTTCTGCTAATTTTCTGGATTCTTCGGCTTTTTTGGCTGCAATTTTATCATTTTCTTCCTTTTCTGCAGCTTTTTTGGCTGCAAGAGCATTTTTGGCTGCAATCTCTGCAGCTTTCGCTTTTTCTGCGGCAAGTCTTTCAGCTGCCAATTGATCTTCTCTTGCTTTTTTAGCTTTCTCTTCCTCTATGGTTTTTTTTCTTAATCGTTCTGCTTCTTCTGCTCTTCTTTTTGCTTCAGCTTCTTTCGCTTTAGTTAATCTTATTTCTTCAGCAATTATTGCTTGTACCTGACGTTCCAATGCCTGTCTTTGTAGTTGCTTTTCTTTTATTTTAGCAATCATATCGCCTTGTTGTTTAATATACTGTGCAACTACTACTTCTTTTTCTTTTTTCTCTATATCTAATTGATTTACTTGTACTTGCTGTTGAGAAAGAACCATCAATTTTTCTTTTTTAGCCTTTTCTCTGGAATCTATAGTTTTTAAAATAGCAGCTTGTTTTTCATTAATTTCTGCTACTTTTTCATCCTGATATTCGGAATATTTTTGTAAATATTTAATTCGTCGAAACGCCTGCGATATATTTTTGGATGAAAGTATAAATAGTATTTTATTTTGTATAGATTTATTTTTATAAGATCGAATTAAAACCTCTGCATAATTTTCACGTAATTCTGACAAATCTCTACGTAGTTTATTTATTTCTAACTGATTTAAATATATTTCATCTTCTAAAATGCGAGTTTCTTTTTTACCTGTTAAAATTAAAGCTGTTCGTGCCTCTAATTTTTTTGTAAGATTAGCTATATAAAGTATAGATGTTTTAGACTCGTTTTTACTAGCTGCTAAAGCTTTATTAAGATCTGAAATTTCCTGTTTTAGTTGTGCACTTTGTTTCTGTAATAGTTCTTTCCGATTTGGCTGTTGGCTAAATACTAAAAGTGTAATAAAAAATAAACAAAAAGCGTATACTATTTTCTTTTTCTCCATTAGTTAATTTTTCTTTGAACATATCCTTTAGGGATTTCAAACGGTGTATCCATTTTTATTGATTCAAATTTATTATAATCTAAAGAAATTTTAGTCTCTTTTTTGTCTTTTATGAAAATTTTAATATTTTTTGGTAAAATTGTGTTTTCAAAATTCACATAATCTCCATAATTGAGTTTTAATAAGGATTGTGAATTTTTATCTTCTAAAATTACTTCTTTTAAATTAAAATTGGAATCATATGTAATTTGAATTGCAAAACTCCTTGCTTCGCCGTCTTTCCCTATTTTAATGGGTTTAGAAGAAGTTAATATATAATTGTTGTTATTTATAGAAAAATCATATTCCCTTGTATTTACAGGAAAAAATAATTTACCTAATAATAAATTTTCTATATTCTGATAATCAATAAAATTGATTTTTAACAAATTTTTAACGTAATCAAAATCTGAATCAATATAAGTCTTGTTTATTCGCTCATACATTTTAAAACCTGAAGGTTTGATGCTTGCTCTGGCTAAAGGTAATAAAAGTGACGCATTTGCCCAGATTTGCTCATTTTTTTCAAAATATAAAGTTAAGTTTATTGCCGGATAGCTATTTCCTGATTCGATATCTGCACTTGCTTTTATTTTTAAATTTGTAAAATTTAAGGGCACTGCAATATTTTTGAATAATTTTTCTTCATCTAAATTTTCAAATTTTATATCTTTTCCTTTTATAACCGCATTTTTTTGTGTATGACAGGACACCAATGCTAAGGTAATGACTAGTATAAAAACTAATTTCTTCACGTTTTTCTATTTTGATTGAAAATCCATAACACTATAATCCCCTAAACTCAAAGCGCTGGATACTCCAAAATATTTAGAAGAATTCCCAATCATTGAATTGTTAAGATTTCCATATCGAATATATGTATTTTCCTGTATTAATGAATTTTCTATATTACTATTATTAATTTTAGTACCATTTCCTAAAGACACATTGGGCCCTATTTTGGAATTTACAATTTTAACATTTTCACCTATGAAACATGGAGGTATGATAAGGCTATTTATAATTTCAGCATTATCCGGATATATAGAAACTTCTTGTTTTTCATATTCTAAAATTTTAGAATTAGTTTCTACGGTTGCATTTTTATTTCCGCAATCCATCCAATCATCTACTTTTCCTAAAGTAAATTTAGCTCCTTTTTCTCTTAAATTATCTAAAGCATCGGTAAGTTGATATTCATTTCCTGTTCTTATATTATGATTGATTAGGTGGTCTACTTCAGACATTAATTTTTCTGCTTCTTTAAAATAATAAATACCGATTATAGCTAAATCTGAAACAAAGTTTTGTGGTTTCTCTACAATTCCTTCAATAATTCCATAAGCATCTAATTTCACCACTCCAAAAGCGCTTGGATCTTCAACTTTTTTTACCCATATTACTCCATCAGAGTGTTTGTCTAATTGGAAATCAGCTTTAAATAAAGTATCCGCAAAAGCAATAATTACAGGTCCGGACATACTTTCTTTGGCACAATAAATAGCATGTGCTGTTCCTAAGGGTTCTAATTGATAATATATGGAGGCTTTAGTTCCTAATTTATCTGCAATAGACATTAATTTTTTTTCAATTTCGGGACCAAAATCTCCTATTATAAATGCTATTTCATCAATTTTTTCATCGACTACTTTTACAATATCTTCTACTAATCTTTGAACTATAGGCTTTCCTGCAATAGGAATCAAAGGTTTGGGAACGGTTAAGGTATGGGGCCTTAAACGAGACCCTTTTCCTGCCATAGGAATAATAATTCTCATATTCTGTTTATTAAAAAGATTTACTTATATATATATTTTAATTATTTATTATTTGATTCCTGAACTACCGTAACCTTTATCTCCTCTTTCTGAACTATTTAGTCGTTCTACTTCCTCCCAGGTAATTGTTTCATGTTTTGCAATAATAAGTTGGGCTATACGATCACCATCATTGATAGCAAAATCTTCTTTAGATAAATTTATTAATATTACACCTAACTCTCCTCTATAATCGGCATCGATCGTTCCTGGTGAATTCGGACAACTTATTCCATGATTAAAAGCCATTCCACTACGTGGTCTTATTTGCCCTTCATAACCCGGAGGTATTTCTAGATATAAACCTGTGGGTATGATTTTTCTTTCTAAAGGTTTTAGTAATATAGATTTATCCAAATTAGCTCTTAAATCCATTCCCGCAGAAAAAGCTGTTTTATATTCTGGCAACTCATGTTTCGATTTATTTATAATCTTTATCTTCATATATCTATTTCTCTTATGATAAGATTGCAAAAATACAAAAGTTTAACCGAGTAAAAAATTCTATTTACCACCACCTAACAACTTGTAATAAAACATTTTATAAAAACACAATATATAACATAAAAAAATTAATCATATAAAAAATCAACAATTTTAATTACCTTTACAAGTTATTAAAATTGTCACAATATGAAGGAACAATTCATTGAAGAATTTAACAACCGATATTCATATAAAGGGGATAAAATTGTTTTAGGTAAAGGAATATTTGAAGGAGAAGTTATTCCGGAAGTCGAAATTTCTGTTCCTTTAAAAATGCTTAATCGACATGGATTAATTGCCGGAGCTACAGGAACAGGAAAAACCAAATCTCTTCAGATATTGGCTGAACAACTTTCTATTAAAGGTATACCTACTCTTTTAATGGACATAAAGGGGGATTTAAGTGGTTTGGCTGAACCTGGTGATTCTAACAGCTCCAAAATTCATGAACGTTATGAAAAACTTAAAATGCAATATTCTGCGAAAAGTTTTCCTGTAGAATTGTTATCAATTTCTGATGAAAAAGGGGTAAGACTTAGAGCTACTATTACTGAATTTGGTCCTATTTTACTTAGTAAGATTTTAAACCTTAATGATACTCAAACAAGTATCTTGTCAATTATTTTTAAATATTGTGATGACAAAAAACTACCTTTAATTGATCTGGATGATTTAAGAAAGGTTTTACAGTTTGTTACAGAAAATGAACAGGGAAAATCTGAACTTGTACAAAATTATGGATCTATTGCTTCAAGTTCTTTGAGTACTATATTGAGAAATATTGTTGCTCTAGAACAACAAGGGGCTTCTCGTTTTTTTGGAGAACCTAGCTTTGATACTCAGGATTTATTACAAAAACGAAATAATTTAGGGGTCATAAATATTATACGATTAGCAGACATACAATCATATCCTCAATTTTTTTCAACTTTTATGTTGAGTTTATTATCTGAAATTTATCAAACCTTTCCAGAAGTAGGAGATTTAGACAAACCCAAATTAATAATTTTTATTGATGAAGCTCATCTCATTTTTAATGAAGCTTCTAAAGTTTTATTAAATCAAATTGAAACCATAATCAAACTCATACGATCAAAAGGTATTGGTATTTATTTTTGTACTCAAGTTCCCGGAGACATCCCTGAAGGAGTTTTGAGTCAATTAGGTCTTAAAATACAACATGCTTTAAGGGGATTTACTGCCAAAGATAAAAAAGAAATAAATAAGGAAGTAGAAAATTACCCTACTTCTATATACTATAACACCAGTGAATTAATTCAACAACTTGGCATAGGTGAAGCATTTATTACATCTTTAGATGAAAAAGGAATCCCTACACCATTAGCTGATACTTTCATGATTTCTCCAAGTTCTCGAATGGATATACTATCCTCTTCTGAAATTGATACTTTAGTTAATAATTCTGATTTAGTTAAAAAATATGCACAAGATATTAATAAAGAAAGTGCTTATGAAATTCTAAGTGGAAGAATGAACTCAAACTATACCAATATGACTAAAAATAAAGAGACTGTGTCTGAAACAAAAAATGCTGAGAAGCATTCACCCTCTTTATTTGAAACAATAATGAACTCTCCTTTTGTAAGGGATATTAGCCGAACATTCATAAGAGAAGGCTCAAAAGCGTTTTTCGGCACCTTAGGAATAAAAAATAAAAGAAATGCTAAAAAATGATCAGAGGTTTTATTTATTATGAATTACGCTATTTTAGATGTTGAAACTACAGGGGGACAATATAATGAAGAAGGAATTATTGAAATTGCTGTTTATCGTTTTGATGGAGAAAAAATTACTGATACTTTTATATCATTGGTAAACCCTGAAAAAGAAATTAGTTTTTTTGTACAAAAACTAACAGGAATTACGCCTAAAATGGTTAAAACAGCTCCTAAATTTCATGAACTTGCCAAAAGGCTGGTGGAAATAACAGATGAAGCTACAATAGTAGCACATAATGTAAATTTTGATTACCGAGTAATTAGAACTGAATTTTCTCATTTAGGTTTTGATTTTGTAAGACCTACGCTGGATACTATTGCTCTAAGTAAAACTCTTATCCCTGGAATCCCATCTTATTCTCTCGGTAAATTATGCTCCTCTTTAGGTATTCCTTTATCTGATAGACATAGAGCTCATGGAGATGCTAGAGCTACTGTAAAACTATTTCAATTATTACTAGATAAAGATTCTCAAAAAAATATTATACAAACTTCTATAAAGCATATAAAATATCCTTCTTTAAATAAAAAGATAATTCGTTTATTGGAAGAACTCCCTCAAGAAACAGGAGTATTTTACTTTCATAATAAAGAAGGTAAAATAATTTATATAGATAACGATACTAATATATCTAATAAAGCACGCCAAATTCTAACAGGTAAAGGAAAAAGGACTAGACTTTTACAATTAAAAACAGAAACCATAAGTTATGAAATTACAGGTAACGATATTATAAGTTTAGTAAAAGCACAAAATGAGATAAAAATAAATCAACCTGAATTTAAACCACGTAAAAATTTATCACCTTTTATTTATGGAATTTTCAAAGAAAATTCTAATGAAAATTTTACTATTTTTCCGCTTAATAAAACGAATAAAAAACGTGCATTATTAGCCTTTTCATCTTATAAAAAAGCTCAAAATTTTATTAATCAAAACAATAAAAAGGACTATTTATTTTCGAAAAATTTACTTAAAAAAATAAACCCAGAAATACAAAAGAAAGAAAAATATGTATTACTTAGTGGAAAAGGTAGAACTTTAAGTGAAAAATCATTTTTATGGATTGAAAAAGGAGTATTAAAAGGATATGGTTATTATTCTCTTCATTCTCAAATAAAAAACATAGAAAAAGTAAAAAAAATAATGATTCCGGCTCATGGTAATCATTATATCTCATTATTAATTCGTAACAAATTATTTGTAAACAAAGGGTTAAATAAAATCATTTATTAATAAAAGCTATTTACACTTCTAATTTTTTTTCATACCTTAGATATGAATTATAAACCTTAAAATATTTATTTTAAAATGTCACAAAAAAAAATATTAGAATTGTTAGGTAATAAATCAGATTTTTATCTGAAACATACCTGTAAAACTGTAGATAAAAAACTATTACACTCTCCTTGCCCAAGTGTTATTGATGATGTATGGGTTAATACAGACCGAAATATTCAAACTCTAAGAAGTTTACAAACAATTTTAGGTCATGGTCGTTTAGCAAATACTGGATATGTTTCTATATTGCCCGTAGATCAGGGAATTGAACATACAGCGGGTGCTTCATTTGCTGCTAATCCTTTATATTTCGACCCTGAAAATATTATTAAACTGGCTATAGAGGGTGGTTGTAATGCTGTAGCATCCACTTATGGAGTATTAGCTGCCATGGCTCGAAAATATGCTCATAAAATACCTTTTATTGTTAAAATTAATCATAATGAATTACTCACTTATCCTAATACGCCAAAACAGATATTGTTTGGAACAGTAAAAGAAGCATGGAATATGGGAGCCGTAGCTATAGGAGCTACCATTTATTTTGGCTCTGAAGACAGCCGAAGAGAAATTATAGAAATTGCCGAAGCTTTTGAATATGCACATGAATTAGGTATGGCTACTATACTTTGGTGTTATTTAAGAAATGACGCATTTAAAAAAGATGGGATGGATTATCATTCTTCTGCGGATCTTACCGGACAAGCTAACCATATAGGAGTAACTATAAAAGCTGATATTATTAAACAAAAATTACCCAATATAAATGGAGGGTTTATTTCTATTAAATTTGGAAAAACTAATCCGAAAATGTATTCTGAACTTTCAACAGATCATCCGATTGATTTATGTAGATATCAAATAATTAATAATTATATGGGAAGAGTAGGCTTAATTAATTCAGGAGGAGAATCTCATGATGAATACGATGATTTAAAAGATGCAGTAATTACTGCTATAGTTAACAAAAGAGCAGGAGGAATGGGACTAATCTGCGGAAGAAAAGCCTTTCAAAAAACTATGAAAGAAGGGGTTGAATTATTAAATACCATACAAGACGTTTATTTAGATAAATCTATTACTTTGGCTTAAACCAATATTTAAAAAAGACTTCATTAAATAGAAGTCTTTTTTTCTAAATATTATTAAATCAATGCTATTATAATTTTCAATTTGAATATTTTGTTCGCATATCAATAATAATTATATCTACACTGAAAGGTTTGATCTAATTATATGATTTTTTTCTTTTTTCTCTATTGAATTTATAAATAATTAAGACATATTTTTTTATTCAATAATAAAATTCACATATAAATTTTATAAACTAAATAACTTCTTTTAACTACTAAATTTTCCAAGAATATTTTTTATTATCTTATTTTTTTATAAAAAAAATTAACACAATAATTTTAAAAAAACAAAATTTATAATTTTTGTTTTTTTATACATATATAAAATTTAATGATATTAAAAAAACAACTTTTACTTATTAGATTATTACATTTGTAAAATTGATATAAGTGATATATAAATAATGAAAGGTATACTTTTGGTTAATTTAGGCTCTCCTAAAACACCTACAGAAAAAGATGTACGAATTTACTTGCGTGAATTTCTAATGGATAAGAGAGTTATTGATGCCCCATGGATCATACGCAAAATAATTGTTGAGGGAATGATATTACCTAAGCGCCCTAAAGTTTCAGCACAAGCCTATAAAAGTATATGGTGGAAAGAAGGTTCACCTCTGGTTGTTATATCTAAAAGGATATTTAAAAGTATACAGAAAAAAATCGCTCATCCTGTTGCTTTAGCTATGAGATATCAAGAACCATCTATCAAAAAAGGATTACAAGAACTATATAATAAGGGAGTTACAGATGTTTTAATAATTCCTTTATATCCTCAATACGCTATGAGTACAACTGAAACTGTTGTTGAAAAATCAAAAGATATACAAAAAAAATACTTTCCTAATTTAAAATTATTTTTTTTACCTCCTTTTTATAATGATGATGAATATATAAAAATTTTAAGTAAACACATAGAATCAAATCTTCCTAAGGATTTTGATTTATTATTGTTTAGCTACCATGGATTGCCAGAACGACATATTTTTAAAACAGACCATACGAAAACGTGTAGATTAGATGATAGTTGCTGTATTGAAACCGGACTTAAATCACATAAATATTGCTATAAACATCAATGCTGTTATGTTACTGAAAAAGTCAGAGAAACTTTAGGATTGGAAAAATCAAAAATAAAACAAACTTTCCAATCTCGTCTAGGAAGAGAACCTTGGTTACAACCTTATACAGATCAGACTTTGATAAAACTTCCTGAAACCGGAGTAAAAAAAATTGCTGTTGTAGCTCCTGCCTTTGTTTCTGATTGTTTAGAAACTTTGGAAGAACTAGCTATTGCAGATAAAGAATTATTTTTATCTAATGGTGGAAAGGAGTTTCACTATATAGATTGCTTAAATGAAAATGAAAACTGGGTTAATTGGTTAATTAATCATATAAATTATTTTCTTAAAACTCGATGTAAAAATAATTAGATTGTATTAAGTTTAATTTTTATTATTTATTTAGAAATTAATCTAATTCATTATAATTCCTTACTGCTATCCAACCTGTTATTTTCTTTCCATTAGTCAAGGTAATAACATACCAATAAGAAGAAGATTCAACTTTTCTACCTAAATATTTTCCATTCCATTCTACTATTTCATCTTTATTAATAACTTGTTTTTCAAATAGAAGTTTTCCATATCTATTATAAATTTGTATTTGGGTTCCTACACTTAAATTCTTTAATTTCCATATATCATTAATTCCATCCCCGTTAGGAGTAATTATATTTGGAATATCTGTAATTTTAAAATTAAAAGGACCTGATGTACATCCTAACAAAGTTTTTACCCATACTTTATAAAATCCGACATTTAAACTCTCAAAAATATTAGATGATTGCCAAGTAAATGAATCTAATGAATATATATAATTTCCCTTAGGGTATACGATTACTTCTGCTTTTCCTTCAATACTAGATACTATAACTTGACTTATAGTAGGATATGGTATTGCTTTTACAGTAATCTGAGTAATTTTAGTACATCCTTTATATCTTACCGTAAGATAATAAGTACCTGATTTTGTTACTACAAATTCTGATTTATTAGAAAGTGTATTAATACCATCTGACCATTCATAACTTTCAAAAACTTTATTTGATGACAATGTTAATCTATCTCCTTCACAAAATTCTTTCTCACCAATAATATGTACATCAATTTTATTTTCATCTACTTTTACACTTACTACTCCTTCGCAGCCGTTCTTGTCGATTACTTTTAGGGTATATTTCCCAGGTTGATCTACCTTATGGATACGATTGGGTGATTCGCCTTTTATATTTGGGCCACTCCAGGTATACTTGACATATCCATCGTTCCCTTGTAATTCGGTAAATCCACCTTGGCAATAGGTTAAGTTTCCTATGACTTGAGGATTCGGCTCGGGATACTCTTCTACTTGTACACTTACTGCTCCTTCGCAGTCGTTCTTGTCGATTACTTTTAAGGTATATTTTCCCGCTTCTGTTACCTCGCAGGTTGGTTCTGTTGATATAACATTATGTCCATTTGACCAACTATATTTTGAATAGATTTTGTCTGTGCTTAAAATTGTAGTTTTTCCTTTACAAAATTTCAATTTCCCTTTGATTTCTGGATTCAGCTCGGAATACTCTTCTACTTGTACACTTACTGCTCCTTCACAGTCGTTCTTGTCGATTACTTTTAAGGTATATTTTCCCGCTTCTGTTACCTCGCAGGTTGATTCTGTTGATATAACATTATGTCCATTTGACCAACTATATTTTGAATAGATTTTGTCTGTGCTTAATATTGTAGTTTTTCCTTTACAAAATTTTAAATTCCCTTTGATTTCTGGATTCAGCGCGGGATACTCTTCTACTTGTACAGAAGATACGGCATCACATCCTTTATCATTTTTTATTCTTAACGTATAAGTTCCCGGTTCTGTTACCTCACATGTAGGTTGTGTTGATATTATACTCTGTCCATTTGACCAACTATATTTTGAATAGATTTTGTCTGTGCTTAAAATTGTAGATTTTCCTTTACAAAATTCTAAATTTCCTAAAATCTTAAGAGATTGGTTAATATCTTTAACTTCAACAGACGTTGTTACTGAACATGTTTGATTTCCAGGGATATCAGGGACAGCTACAACAGTATAAATTCCTGGATTTAAAGCATCAATTTTATATGTATTAGCCCCGGAAAGTAAAACTCCATTATAGTACCATTTAAAGCTTAAGTATTTGGCTTGAGAAGATAATTTTGCAAATAAAGAAATTTGTTCATTTTTGCATTTATATACTTCTTTATCCAAATCAATTCCATTTTTATCTGTTATCTTAACACTTAAATTAAGAGAGCCTCCCTCTAAAAATACAGCAGAATCTAATATAGGATCCAAATAATCTGCAATTACGAATTTAAAATGATATTTCACAAAAGGTTCTACCTTAGCTTTAGCTGTAAGAGGAATTGTTCTTCCGGTAAAATTCATTTCAAAAGGAAGATAATTACCTACGGATTTAGGTATACCGTTGAGTTCCTTATATGCTCCTGCATAAAATTCTATATTTTTATCTAAACAATATGTACCTACTTTAGGTCTAATATTTGTAACACTTACCGGAGTATTATCCGGAAGAACTGCCAGGTTTACATAATCGGCATCTTCTACTTTCTTTAAAAGTAAAGCAAATCCATCTGTATAACTACATGGATATGATTTTGTATACTCTGAAGATGCCAATAAGTAATTAAAACTTATTTCATCTTTAAGAGGTACAAAATCAAATTCTATATATGAGCTATCAAACATTTTACTAATACTTATTCCTGGATTTTCAGCTTGTAAAGCCTTTATTAAATCCATGTCCCCTCCATTTCCTAATACATTAGATGAATAAACAGATGAAATCATATTCCCAATAGATGAGGCATAGCCTGTAGATAAAAATAAACCTTCTTTAAATGGAAAACCTGTATTTTCTTTATTAAAATACCCATAATTACGTTGTTTATAATTTAAATTGGGAGAAAAAACTACATTTTCAACATTAACACAATCACTATAACCATCAGATATTAATACTTTTTTAATTAATTCCTCCATAGAATAGGATGATTCTACATATTTTAGATCATTAACAGAAATAATATTTTGCGATATATAACAATTTACTATAAACATAAACAAAAGAACGTATGCCTTTTTCATAAAACAAATATAGTAAAGCATATATTAATAATAAAATTATATAGTTATTTATATTAATAATATAATACTATCTTTATCTATATTAATCTATTTTCTTTTCATATTTTTGCTTTAATATTTTAAACAACTTGAAAAAATTAATAAAGAGTTTATTTATTCTGTTATCTCGGCTACCATTTTCTATTCTCTATGGTTTTTCTTCTATATTATATGTTATTACCTATCATTTTATTGGGTACCGAAAAAAAATTGTAAAAAATAATTTATTAATTGCTTTTCCTGACAAAACTCCAAAAGAAAGGAAACAAATTGAAAAAGATTTTTATAAAAATTTTTCAGATTTCATAGTTGAACTTATTAAAACATTTTCAATGAAAGGTGAAGACTATGATAAGCGAATACAATTTACTAATTTGGAAATCTCAAAACAATGTTTGGATGAAAAGAAAGATGTTATATTACTCATCGGACATATGTTTAACTGGGAGTGGCTAACGGGAATTTCAAACGATTTATATCAAAAAAACACTTATGCGGTATATAAAAAAGTTGCCAGTAATTTTTTTGATCAGGAAGTACACAAATCACGCTCCCGTTTTGGAGCTATCCCCCTTACTGTAAAAGAAGTAGGAAGAACTATGCTTAAATTGCCCAATGACGGTTCGCATATTTTTCTTTTTGTTGCAGATCAAAGTCCTTTTTTAGGTAGAATCCATTATGAATTGAATTTTTTTAATCGTTTAACACCAGCCTTTAACGGTTATGATAAAATTGCTCGAAAAAAAGATTATGCTATTGTATATGTGGATATGGTTAAAATTAAAAGAGGAAAATATGAAGCTCGGTTAAAACGAATTACTCCTGATAAAGAATATTTCAAGGAAAATGAAATCGTTGAAAAATTTTATAAAGAACTTACTCAAAACATAAAAACACACCCTGCCATTTGGCTTTGGTCTCATAAAAGATGGAAATATACCAGCGGAAAAGATTACCAACTGTAGCCATAGTTATTCTTAATTATAATGGAATTACCTGGTTTAAAAAATTTCTCTCCGGAATTATCACTTATAGCTCCGAAGCTTCTATTTATATTATCGATAATGCTTCCACAGATGATTCCATTAATTATCTGAATGAACATTTTCCCAATATAAAAATTATCCATAATCAAAAAAATTATGGATATGCCGGTGGTTATAATGAAGGTTTAAAATCAATATCAGAAGATATTTATTGTTTTTTAAATTCAGATGTAGAAGTAACAGAAAACTGGATTTCTCCAATTCTTTCTTTATTTAAAGAAGACGCATCCATTGCGGCTATACAACCCAAAATACTTAGTTATAGAGAAAAAAACAAATTTGAATTTGCAGGAGCAGCAGGAGGCTTTATTGATAATTTGGGGTATCCTTTTTGTCGTGGAAGAATTTTTTTCAGCATTGAAAAAGATTCAGGACAATATAATAACAATCAGGAAATTTTTTGGGCAACCGGAGCTTGCCTGTTTATACGAAAAAAAGATTTCTGGGGACAAAAAGGTTTTGACAACGATTTTTTCGCACACATGGAAGAAATTGACTTATGCTGGAGATTAAAAAATGTCGGAAGAAAAATTTTTTATTGTGGCGAATCTACAGTATATCATTATGGTGGTGGAACTTTAGATCCTTACAACCCCCATAAAACTTATCTAAATTTTAGAAATAATCTTTTGATGTTAATTAAAAACCTTCCTGCAAGCAAAGTACTATGGATATTCCTCTTACGCCTTATATTAGATGGTTTTGCCGGGATCAACTTTATTTTTTCTAATGGGTGGAAGTATTGTTGGGCTGTTATACGTGCTCATTTTTCTGTTTATAAGATGTTACCTAAATATCTAAAAAAAAGAAAAGCCGGATTGCCTGATTATTTTGATAAAAAAAATATTGTTTTTCAATATTTTATAAAAAAAAGAACAAAATATACCCACTTAAAATAAAAGCTTAGTAATTTTTTTAACTTTGCAAAACACTTTTTTTTCATTAAACTATGGAATTAGCAAGAATGCAGCATTTTGAAGACCTAGCACATGAGTATGGTGCTCCACTTTATATTTATGATAGTTCTATTATTCAAAAGCAATATACCCGTTTATTTAAAGCTTTTAGTTCTGTAAAAGATGTAAAACTTAATTATGCTTGCAAAGCAAATACCAATATAAATGTAATAAAATTTATACGTAAGCTTGGATCCGGTTTAGATGCTGTTTCTATACAAGAAATAGAAATAGGACTTAAGGCAGGATTTTCACCTCAGGAGATCATATTCACTCCTAGCGGAGTAAATTTTAATGAGATTAGGGAAGCTACAAAATTAGGAGTAAAAATACATATAGATAATTTCCCGTTCCTTAGGAAATTTGCTCAGGAATTTAAAAACTACCCTATCGGAATACGTATTAATCCACACATAAAAGCCGGAGGAAATGAAAATATTTCAACCGGACATGTAAATTCTAAATTTGGAATATCTATAGAGCAAGTACAAGACATAATAAAATTAACCCAGGAAGTTTCTTTACATATTGAAGGTTTTCATATTCATACAGGATCAGATATTCTAGATATTGATGTATTTTTACAAGGAGCTAAAGTACTCTTTGCTATTGCAGATAAATTTCCTAATCTTACTTATTTAGATTTTGGAAGCGGATTTAAAGTTCCTTATAAACCCGATGATAAACAAACAAACATTGAAAAACTTGGAGAAAAATTAAGTGATCTTTTTAATCAATTTATTGAAAAATATGGTAAGCCTTTGCGCTTAATTTTTGAACCCGGAAAATTTTTAGTAAGTCAATGTGGTTTCTTTGTGGCTGAAGTAAATGTTGTAAAAGATACCCCATATAGAAGTTTTGCTTTTATAAACAGTGGATTTAATCATTTAATACGCCCAATGTTTTACCATGCATATCATAATATTACTAATATTTCAAACCCTGCCGGAAAAGAACAAATATATGACGTAGTAGGGTATATTTGTGAAACAGATACATTTGCATCTAATAGAAAAATTTCTGAAATACGAATGGGAGATTTGCTATGTCTGGAAAATGCTGGTGCTTACTGCTTTTCTATGTCATCTAATTACAATTCTCGTTTACTTCCTGCAGAGGTTCTTTTACTTAATGGTAAGGCTCATTTAATAAGAAGAAGAGAAAATTTAGAAGATTTATTATCTACAACTATAGACATTTCCATTTAAAAAAATTTGGAAAAATAAAAAAGGTTTGTATATTTGCAACCGCTTAAGAAATCAATCCCAGAATTAAAGTATGGGAAACCGGAGAAATGGCAGAGTGGTCGATTGCGGCAGTCTTGAAAACTGTTGACTGTAACAGGTCCGGGGGTTCGAATCCCTCTTTCTCCGCAAAATAAAAGCTAATATATTCCAAATAAATATATTAGCTTTTTTATTTTTATTTTATCCTTTGCATGAAATTTGCTCAATAATTTTATACTCTTAGTTTCTATTTTCATTTTTCATTTAGCTTGATATATAAATTTTTATATTTTATCGAAAAAGTATCATTATAGATAATTTACAACATATTATTTGTGTTTTTTGCACAGGAATTCGGCGAGCTTTCTAGCCAATTTTTACAACATGATATATTAGATAATTTTTTGAGCCTAATAGTACAAATAATTGAAGTTTCGGATTTATAGCAAAAAAACTTGCGAAACTATACATATAACATTTTTCTATTCCCCAGTTATAAACAAAATATCTCTTTTATATTATTAATTGTTTCAGATCAAAACAATTTTTTTTCAAGTATTTCTTCTATATAATAAAATGGTTAATTATTTCATACTTTTTTGAAAATAATAGATTTAAATGTAGTTTCATTTTTTAATAATATTTATTTGATCGAACTATTTGAACTGAATAAATAATATCTTTATTTCCTTTTTACCTAATTATAATTGAAAAACTTTAATTATTTTTATATTGTATCTACTCATATGGGTTTTGTTAGATTTTAAATTAGTATTTTATTTTAGATGTACTTTTTTCAATTTCTCTCTATGAAAATCTTACATTCTTTATTAATATCCCTTAATACCATACCCTTAATAAATGATTTATAAATTAAAAATTGATTGTATGGAATACTGTTCTTACTTTAAAAGCTATAATTATTTATTAATACTATTACTGTTTTTTTTTAAATAAAAAATCTATTTGTTGCCTTTTTTATCTTATATTGCATGACAAAAAAAATTATATACACATTTGTTATTAAAAAATATAGAGATTAATTAAAAAAAATATACATGAATTTTTTAAACATTGCAGAAAATAGATATACCACAAAAAAGTATAATCCAAACAAAAAAATAACCGAAGAAAAAATTGAAGATCTAAAAAAGATTCTAAGACTTTGCCCATCTTCTATCAATTGTCAGCCATGGAAATTTATTTTCATTTCTGATGAAAAACTGAAAAAACAATTAGCGGAAGTTTCTTACTGGAATGAACATAAAATCAAAGAAGCGAGTCATCTGGTCATTTTTACTGCTATAGATGATATTGCTAAATTGGAAAATCAAATGAAACCTTATTTACCAGAAGGATCTATAACATTTTATAAAGAGTTTATAAAAACTCTTCCTGAATCTGGAATCAAATCCTGGATGCAACATCAGGTATATCTTTCTTTAGGCTTTTTCTTAAGTGCTTGTGCTTGTATGGAAATAGATTCTACCCCTATGGAAGGAATCAATAAAGAAAAATATGCAGAAATAGTAAAAACAGGAGAATACAAACCTTTATTTGCAGTTGCTATCGGGTATAGAGATGAAAATGACCATAACCAACCTTCCATATCTCCTAAATCCCGATTATCCATTGAAAAGATTATTCAATCCTTATAAAATAAATGTTCATTGTATTTTTATCATACAAAAAAGAAATCAAAGATGTTGAAAAATTTATTGATGCTCACATCCAATTTTTAGACACTTGGTATAAAAATAAGAAATTTATTTTTTCAGGAAGGAAAATTCCCAAAATGGAGGAGTTATTTTAACTTATAAATTAGATAAAAAAGAATTAATGGAAATTTTAAAACAAGATCCTTTCTACCAAAATGAAATTGCCGATTATGAAATAACGGAATTTATTCCAACTAAATATGATGAAAACTTTGCTTCTTTTATGGATTAAAATTCATAGCTGTAATCTTAAACAGATAATAATTTTACAGAAGTATAATCTAATATGTAACCTTCATATCTTTTATAAAAGAATAAATACTTTTGTAATAGAAATATAATGTAATAAAAATATGGAAGTTTTATACAATGAAGAACTAACTTTGCAAATAAATCCTTTGGGAGCAGAGCTTTGCAGTATAAAAAACAACTTTACTGATGAGGAATATATATGGCAGGCCGACCCTATATTCTGGAAAAGACATGCTCCGATATTATTTCCCATCGTGGGGAGTGTATGGAATGGAGAATATAAGCATAAGGGAATTATTTATAAAATGAAACAACATGGTTTTGCTCGCGATAGAGAGTTTACCTTGCTTCACTCTCAACCAAATGAAATTTGCTTCATTCTGGAAAGCGATCCGCAAACCTTAGCCATATATCCATTCCCTTTTCTGTTAGAAATTACGTATAAACTAGAGGGTAAAAAAATTACAGTTCTATGGAAAGTAAAAAACACCGGTGATTCTGAAATGTACTTTCAGATAGGAGCTCATCCTGCCTTTATGTACAAAGATAACAAGCACGAAAAAAATTGTAAAGGATATTTTAACTTTAATGTTAACCATAATCTAAAATATCTCTTGATAAAAGAAAAAGGATGTGTACAAGATGATTATCATTCTTTACATTTAGAAGACGGATTATTACCTATTACCTCTACTCTTTTTGACCATGATGCTCTTATTTTTGAAAATAATCAAGTTTCCCGGATCGATTTACTTTCTCCTAATAAAGAACCTTACATACGCCTTCATTTCGATGCACCTCTAGTAGGACTTTGGTCTCCTTCTGCAAATGCTCCTTTTGTGTGTATAGAACCTTGGTATGGACGTTGCGATCGAGTACATTATACAGGTGAATTTAAAGATAGAGATTGGATGAACCATTTAGCTACGAATAACACATTCTATGCTTCATATACAATCGAGATTGTTTAGATCTTAAATATTATTAAATTAATTGTTTATCTATTTTGGACAGTTTATAAGAATTTTATAAACCACTTTTTTTAGCTTAGATTTATATAACATCATTTTTTTCAAAAAATAAGGTCTTTAACTATTATTTGTATAAAAAATATCATACCGTTTCATAAATTTATTAATTCCATTTAAAAAAGATTGCTTACTATAAATAAGTTTGACTAAGAAAAAAATAATTTTTTTTAATTTCCAGGTTTAAATTTTCTCAAACTTTTATATTTTTAAAAATTTATATAAAAGCAAAAAATACATTTTCTTTGTCTTTATTGCTTATTAAATCCTTATAATAAACATATTTTATTGTGTATTTCCCCAATCCAACTCTCCTATTATACACGATATAATTTATTAAAAATCATGCATTTATATATAAAAAAGCCCTCATACTTTTATTGAGTATGAGGACCAAAGTCTAAAATGGTTCTTAAGGTTGTTTACTTTAAAGTATAAACTAATGCTGAAAACTAAGAAATGAGACTTTAAACATAAACACAACTTATAGTACAAATGTAAAAATAATTTTTACATATACAAAATAAATTCTAATATTTTATATATGTATTTAATATAAAATAATGTAACAAATTAAAATATATTTACTTATATATTTAAAATTTTAATTATAACCAACTTATATAAAACTACATATTTTCTAATCGTCAGAATAACTTTATATATTTACACTCTCTTAAACTATAGAAATGAAAATAAGATATAATATAAATTTATTTGTGAAAATTTTTGCTTATTGATAGAATAAATAAAAACCCATTCACTTTATTAAATAAAAAATATATTTTACATTCTTTAGAATATAAAGTGAAAATTTTTTCTAAAGGAAATTATTGCATTCCCTTCATAATTTTTTCTTTCACAAAATTGTGTGAGAAAATTTATATGAGAAAAGATAAAAAAATAAAAACTAAGAAAATGAATTTTATTTTTTTATAAATGCATCTTGAATTATGGTGTGAATTAAAGGCATATATTGAGCCATATTTATAATAGAATGCTCATCCTCTAATTGCAAAACGGATATTTCTTCTCCAAAAACTTTTTTATAATGTTCAGGATCCAATACTTTATCATTTAAAGATATTATCAATCTTATATTTTTATTTTTAATAGTTTGAGAAGTTGCTGAAAAAATTTTAACTCTCATTTCTGGTAAGATTTTTTCTTGTTCAACAATTTGTTCTGCGGAAAACACCGGGTTAGTCATCACATATTGTAATTCAGGAATTTGATTGATAATATGCCATGCTAAATTTCCGCCCATGCTGTCTGCCATCAATATTTTTTCTCCGGTATCTTCTTTCAAAATTTTAATTTTGTTTTCTATAAATTTAGGGATGTCCATAAATTCATCCCACTCCCAGTTTATGGGTAAATATTCTTTAGAGTCTTTATAAAACTCTTGCAGGCATTTAAATTTTTTTCCTGAAGTTTGATAGCCATGCAGAAAGTATATTTTTTTCATAGATTTATATCCGATTTATTTTATTTAGCTATGTCTTATATATAACATCCAATTATTCGTCAGTGTAGTTATTCAGCTTAATCAAAGGAATAATATTGATAGAGTACCTCCTATTTTTCATTATTTCTTTTATTTGAGTATTATGATTTATTCTATTTACTTTTTCTTCTTTCTTTTTTTCAATTCCTTCAATATTCTTGTGTTATAATTAACTTTGTAAGGAAGAAATTTTAAGCACTCATAAACACTTTTCGACTTTTATTTTTATTTTTCAATTTAAGAAATGATTTACTATAAACCTAATCAATTTTATTAAATTTGTCAATAAATTTACATTCGGAATTTGTTTTCATATACATTAAAGCAAAATTTTCCGAGATACAAACACATAATTTATTCAAAACCATATAGTTGTATAAAAAACTTTTTAGTCAGACTCTTATTTATGGACTAAGCAATGTATTAGTCAGAGTATTTCCTTTTTTTCTTACCCCAATGCTTGTAAAAGCTTTTGGACCGTCAAAATACTCTATTTATGCAGATTTTTATTCTGCAGCAGGTATTATTTCTGTATTATTAACTCATGGTATGGAAACTACCTTTTTTCGTTTTTTTCAAAAATATAAAGAGAATAAAGAAAAACAAAATCAGGTTTATTTTACAGCTATGACTTCCGTCTTTATTGTATCTGTTGTCTTTCTGTTTTTAGGTATTTTATTCAAAAAACCATTAGCACTAGCTTTTAAACACCCAGATGAAATAAATTTTTTAGTTTGGTTTTTATTTATTCTGGCTGCTGATGCTATGTGTGCTGTACCTTTTGCAAAACTCAGAATTCAAAACAAGGCTATTTATTTTGCTTCATTGAAAATTTTAAATTCAATCCTTATATTTTTACTTTCTGTAATTTTAATTTTCTGGATCCCCAAACAAATTGAAACACAAGGAATAGGCTATTTGTTTTTTACAAAAATTTATAATATTGATTATGGTATAGGTTATGCTTTCGCCGCTAACCTTATTGCAAGTATTTTTACATTTTTTGCTTTGCTTCCTACAATGATAAAAGGAAAATATTCTTTTAATATTCCGTTATGGAAACAAATGCTTATCTATGCATGGCCGGTAACAATTGCCGGATTAGCCGGAATTGTTAATGAGACAATGGACCGCCAATTCCTAAAATATTTACTTCCGGAAGGAGATGCGGATATCCAGATGGGTATTTATAGTGCTGTATATAAAATAGCTACTTTTATTGCTTTATTTAAAACAGCTTATCTTTTAGGAGTAGAACCTTTTTTCTTTTCACATGCTAGCGATAAAAACTCTGGAAAAACATATGCTACATTAATGAAATATTTTTCTATTTTCAGTGCTTTAATACTGTTATTTTTAGTAGCAAATTTAGACTGGATTGGTCGTTTATATATAGGAAATCCCGAATATTGGGTTGGGCTAAAGGTGGTCCCTATCATTTTAATCGGCTCTACATTTCTGGGCATATATCTTAATCTTTCTATTTGGTATAAGCTTTCGGACAATACTCATTATGGGGCTTTGATTTCCGGAATTGGCGCTCTTATTACTATAATATTAAATTACATAGGTTTAAAGTATACCAACTGGGGGTACTGGGCCTGTGCCTGGGCTACTCTTCTTTCTTATCTGGTAATGATGCTGATTTCTTATTTTTGGGGACAAAAAAAATATCCTATTCCTTATAATTACAGAAAATTAATTTTTTATATAGGAGGAAGTTCTTTTTTAAGTCTTATTGCGTATTATACTTCCGGCAATCTTTGGTTTAGGATTATCTTAGGAAATTTATTTTTTCTACTTTTTATCTATCTTACTACAAAAATTGAATATAAGGACATGAAAGTATTTAAAGAAAAAATAAAAAAATTTAGATTTAAAAAATAATGAAGGTGCTTTTTCGAAGAATATTTATCATTCTGATGAAATCACCTTTGATAGAAAAAAAGAATCTAGAAAATAATTTCGACTATATCCATTCTTCAGCAGATTAACTGAAATACCTGATTAACATTTAAAGATATGATCAAGATGATTTTTTTGTCAGGTTATGAAAAAATTAAACAAAAAGAATAATTGGTTACCTTTCTTAAAAAAATACTATAATTTCTTAACTTATCAACAAATAATTAGTTGGAAAAGGAGCTATGATAATCATAGAAATTTTATAAAGATATTTTTACATACACTTCAGACAAAAAAACGGATAAGCTGAAAGATATTCTAATAAACGATTTTTTACTACAGAAATATTAATAAAAATTTATATTATCTGAATGGGTAGCATTTTTTGTCTCCTATTTTATAAAAGATAATATAAAAACAAAAAGAACATTAAGGATAATCCTTGATGTCCTTTTATATTTGTTTATTTAAGTTTAAATATTTAAAATTACCAATTGTATTCTTTATTTTAAGGTATATCCTACTCCAATTGAAAATACTGAATTTTTAACAGAATAATCTGAATCATCAATTAAATTAGTTAAACCAAAATTATATCTTGCCGAAAAATTAACTCCATTTTTTAACTCATAGTTTGCTCCAACATTTAACCCAAAATCAAAAGTTTTTAAATTCTTAGCTGTTCCTGAAATATGTAATTCTTCTTTTAAAATATTATTATAATAATAGTAATTATCTATATCATATTTTTTAGTTACAATAAAGCCAAACTGAGGCCCAAATTCCCCTCTTAGCCCAGGAATAATTTCATATTGAAGCATTAAAGGTATATTTATATAGTTAAATTTATAATTAGCTTTTATTGTTTCATGCTCTATAAACATAGTATATGAATCTTTTTCTTTGGCTCCCTGCATAGAAAACAAAATTTCAGGTTGAAAACTAAATTTAGAAGAAGAAATTGGAATTTGGGTATAAACCCCGCCATAAAATCCGGCTTTTGAAGAGGTATCACCTAAATCTCCTGTTAAGGTAGATACATTTAATCCAGCTTTAGCACCAAATTTCACTTTTTGTGCACTTAATAAGGCAGAAACGATAAGAAATATCGCCAGTAATGTTTTTTCATAGTTTTTATTTTTTAATTATAAATTTTGCAAAGATAATTTTATTGAACAAATAATAACTATGATTATTTCACTAAATAATATTTATTACTGTGTATTAAATGTTTGATTTCATAAATTTTATACTCTTTATAGAATTATTTTTCTATAAGGTAAATAGATATTTATTTCTCAAAGTTTGTATATTTATTACAAATAACAACGATATGTTATAAAATCATATTTATATGTAGCAAAAACATTTTAGGATGCCTTCTATTTTTTATATTTATAACGAAAATTGCAATAAAAAGCCTGCAATGAAATTACAGGCTTTTTTTAGAAGTTAAATTTTTTAATATGTATGATCAAAATCTGTAATTCTGATAAGTTTTGCATTTACAAATTCATAAATTCCTGCCGGTGATTGTTCCCTTCCATATCCGGAGTTTTTAGTTCCCCCAAAAGGTAATTCAGGAGAAATTCCTGTTACATGATTAATATATACCATTCCTGTGTCTATTTGCCGGGCAACTTCCACAGCATGTTCTCTATTTTTACTATATACGCTTCCTCCTAATCCAAAATCAGTGTCATTAGCCAGTTCAATGGCTTCTTTCTCATCTTTCACTACATAAATACAGAATACCGGACCAAAAATTTCCTGAGAATAAGCTTTTGTTCCTTTTTTAATTTCTGTAAGGATCGTAGGCTCCATAAATGCTCCGGGTCTGTCTATTTTTTTTCCTCCATAAATTAATTTAGCTCCCTGTGTTACGGCTGTTTGGACTTGTTTTAATACATCTTCTCTAGCTTTTTCACTGCTTAACGGAGCTAATTGAGTTTGAGAGTCCATTGGGTCTCCTACTTTTGTTTTTTTCACTAATTCAGTTAATTTTTTTGTAAATTGCTCTGCAACGGCATTTACAACTATCATCCTTTTCGGAGAAACACAAACTTGTCCTGCATTCCATAATCTTCCATTTAAGGCTGCCTGTACTGTTTTATCTATATCTGCATCTGCTAAGACAACAAACGCATCACTCCCTCCTAATTCTAAGGTAGATTTTTTAACGTATTTCCCAGCCATAGAAGCAATAGCTGATCCGGCAGGTTCACTTCCCGTTAGGGTTACGCCTTTAATTCTTGGATCAGCGGCTAATTTTTCCATCTTAGATCCCGGGATAAATAAATTGGTATATACTCCTTTAGGCAATCCTGCTTCATGGAAAATATCTTCCATTATTTTTGCACATTGAGGTACATTTGATGCATGTTTTAAGACCATTGTATTTCCGGCCATAATATTGGGTGCAGCGGAACGGGTAATTTGATAAAATGGAAAATTCCAAGGCTGAATACTAAGAATTACTCCTATGGGATCATAACTTAAAAAAGCTGATTCTAATGGAGTTTCCAAAGGTTGATCTGCTAAAAATTTTTCTGCATTTTTTGCATAATATTCAAATATTTGAGCACTTATTTCAACTTCTGCTTTTGATTCTGCAATTAGTTTTCCCATTTCAATAGTAGCTAATTTCCCTAACTCTTCTTTCCTTTCTCTCAAAATAGAAGCAACTTTATTGATTATGGCTGCTCTTTCTGAAAATTTGGTTTTCTTCC
The DNA here is from genome assembly GCF_002964975.1 of Apibacter adventoris. Classification (GTDB taxonomy): domain Bacteria; phylum Bacteroidota; class Bacteroidia; order Flavobacteriales; family Weeksellaceae; genus Apibacter; species Apibacter adventoris. The sequence continues at coordinate 174,200 of NZ_PSZM01000001.1, forward strand.
AGCTTTTAAAAGCTTTATCTGCCTGTCCAACAATCTGATCTATTTGAGCTTCGCTCATGATATCAAATACTTTTTCTTCTTTTCCTGTAGCAGGATTTATGGTCCGAATGGTTGATTTTATTGCTTCTTTAGACATAATTTTTACATTTTTTGTGATTGAACTTTTATTTATTTTTTCGTTTTTATAAGTTACAAATTATATTCTAAAAACATGATTTATTTCATATAATTTTTACTAATAGAAACATAAATGCAATCAATTATAAATGTATAATTATATTTTGTTGTCCATTATATAACCAGAAAAGAATTTATTTTCCTATTTTATTATTGCAGATTCTAGTAATTCACTAAAGTGAGAGTTCTGGTTTCTAGTATCAAATTTTTCAGAGAGTAATTTTGCTTGTTTATAATAGTAATTGTATAGTTCTGAAAGTTCATACTCTCCAGATTCTAAAAAAAGAGGATGTTGTACATTAATTTGTAAGTCTTTTTTTGTTCCTTTTCGGAAAAGTGGTAAAATATTTTTGGAAAATATAAATTTTAAATAATCATCTGCATCTAGTTCCCATGTGGAGTATTTTTCATAAAAAGAAAATGCTCTTTTTTCATCATTATCTATCAAGTAGTGAATGAGTAAGGAAATACTAATTAAAATAGAGCTGTCTGTTTCATCCATTTTATTTAATTCTTCCATTGCTTTTTCGAAAAATAAAGAAGCTCTTTCATCCTTTTTTATGTTGAGATAGTATGCAAAATTGCAAAAAGTTGCAAAAGGCATATGAGCACAGGTAAGTTTCTTGTTTATAAGGTCATTTGCCATCATTAGGGCTTCTTCTATATTACCTTTTCTCAATTCTTCTCCTACTTTCGTGTCTAATTCACAGGCAGGACAATGGGACATATCATCTCTCTGCTCTTTTTCTCGTAATTGTATATATTTATCTACTTCTTCATGTAAACCCAAAAATTGTTTCCATGCTATAACAATGCTATAATATCCTCTCAGACTATAGCCATTTTTTAACATTCTTGATTTTAAATCTTCAATTATATTTTCTATTTGTTCTTTAGATATATTCGCATTACAATATGAAGCTTTAGCCATCCATTTGTATTCCCATAAAAACTCACTCTCATCAAATATATCCGGATTTTTATCATAGGCATCCAATATCCATGAAAATGCAGAAAAACTTTCTACACAATGAGATGTACATACTTCTTCTGATATTAATCTCAATCTAAAATCAAAGCCCCATTCAACATCTTGATTGCTATCGGCTAACTGAATTGCTTGTTTTAGTATATTAATCCTATCTTCTACAGCAGTGATTGTTTCTAATTTTAATTCTAATTTTTGTAACTCTAAATTATAATTCATAGTATTTATTGATTGATTAATGAACTTGATTGAATTCTATTTCTTTTTTTAAAAGGGTATTAAAATTATCGGTTTGGTTTCTGGCATCAAATTTATCGGCTAATTTTTGAGCTTGTTCTAAATAATAGTTATATATTTTATGACTATCATACTTTTGATTGGAATTATAAAACGGAAACTCTGAACTCAATCCTTTAATATCCAATATATTATCTTGTTGGAATAATTTTAGAAAGTTCAATGATATATTAAATAATGCGCAATCTTCTGCTCCTAACTGCCAGTTGGCATATTTTTCAAATAATAATAATGCATGTTCTTTATCAAAATACGAGGCATAATTAATTAATCTGGAAATTCCCTCTATAATATTAGGCTCAGCATTTTCTTGAATTTCATTTAACCCTTTATTGAAAAATTCATCTGCATTTCCTACTTGGCATTTGTTAAGATAATAAGTTAAATAGGTATAGGTTTCAAAGGGTACTTCGGCACAAGTCAGTTTTTTTATCTTCATTTCATTCATATCTTGCAAGGCTTCTTCTATTTGACCTGCTAATAATTTGACTCTTATTTTAAGATTCTGTTCACAAGCTTCGCAATCTGACATTCCATCTCTTCCATAATTATCTCTTTCTTTAATTGTATGAATAGCTGATTCTATATATCCGCGAGATATGTCCCATTCAATTTTCGGAACATAATAGGCACCTAATCCATATCCGTTTCGTTCTAGTCTAATTTTTAAATCATTAAGCACTTCTTCTATCTGTGCATAGGATACGTTTGAATTATCAATGGCAGAATTTGCTAGCCATTTATATTGCCATAGTACTTCATCTTCATTAAATCTATCTGGATATGTGTCAACCGCATTCAATATCCAGGTCATAGCAGGAAAGCTATCTATACATTTTGCAGTAGAAAGAGTTTCTTCTTCTATTAATTCTTTTCTTAAGTAAAAACTTTCTTCCAAATCCTTTGCAGAATCTGCTAGTTGAATTGACTGCTTCCATAATTTAATTCTGAAGTCTACATTTTGTTCTTCTTCTATTAGCTGATACCTTAAATCTATTCCTTCATAATAGTCATTATTCATATCGGCTATATCTATTGCTTGTTTTAAAAGTTGTTTTCTTTCTTCTTGATCTTTTGTTTCTTCTATTTGAAGGCTAAGTTTTTGCAGTTCTAATCTATAGTTCATTTTCATAATATATTTTTTAAGATTTATTATTTACTAATTATTAATATGAAAGCATAATGACCTGATTTATTCACAAAAATAGTATTTTTTAAGCTAAACTTTATTACTTTTACTACAACTAAAATTATAAAAATCTTGAAAATTTTTACGCAAAAATTATTTTTACAAATTGATAATTCTCCATTAATTATATTCAGAATTTTATTAGGCCTTTTATTATTTATAGAATCATTCGGTTCTATTTTAACCGGATGGGTAAAAAATAATCTTATTACACCTAGAATTTTATTTCCTTTTATAGGTTTTGAATGGCTTCATCCACTACCAGGGTATGGTATGTATTTTTATTTTGCATTAATGGCTATTTTAGGATTATTTGTAATGATCGGCTATAGATATAAGGCAAGCCTTTTTTGCTTTTTGTTATTATGGACAGCACAATATCTCATGCAAAAGACTTCTTATAATAATCATTATTACTTTTTAATTCTTATTTGTTTTATAATGTTATTTCTTCCAGCTAATGCTTATTGCTCATTTGATTCTAAAAGAAATAAACGTTTAAAATCTCTTTTTATGCCTCAATGGTGCTCTTATGTATTAATGTTACAAATTGCTATTTTATATTTTTACGCTACAATAGCTAAATTATACCCGGATTGGCTGGATGGCACTTTTACTCGTTTGTTATATTCTAATAAAACTAATTTTCCTGTAATTGGTAAATACTTCACTGAAAAATGGTTTTATTTACCTATTGCATATTTAGGTATTTTATTTGATGGATTAGTTGTCCCTTTATTACTATGGAAGAAAACACGTACAATCGCATTAATTGCAAATATAATTTTTCATTTATCTAATTCTTTAATTTTACAAGTAGGGATTTTCCCCTATTTTGCTTTAAGTTTTGTGGTATTTTTTTATCCTCCAGAAACTATACGGAGAATTTTTTTTAGAAATCGCCCTACGTTACAACCATACATTGATAATGTTAATTTCAAAGGAATAAATGTTTTAAAATATCTTTTTATTCCTTACTTTATGATACAGATATTTTTACCTTTACGCCATTGGCTTATTGAAGGTGATGTTTTTTGGACGGAAGAAGGGCATAGACTCAGTTGGAGAATGATGTTGAGAAAAAGATCAGGTTATCCTATTCAATTCTTAATTATTGATAAAAAAACAGGAAAAGAAGTTAAAAATACTTACTCGAAGAATAATCTTTCTATTTCATTTTCTTTGGACCATCTACTTACTGAAAAACAAAAAAATAAAATAAACACTAGTCCTGATGTGATATGGCAGATGGCACAATATATTAAAAAAGATTTCAAGCAAAAGGGTATAGATGTAGCTGTTTATGCAGATTGTTGGGTCAGTATAAATAATCATCCTTACAAAAGGCTAATTAATGAGAAAACAGATTTGGCAAATGTGAAATGGAATTACTTTACCCATAGTCCATGGATTATATTATATGAGGATTACAGGAAGTAAATACCTATTTTTTCATTTTTCCTTATATCATTATTTAATTATTACTCTAATATTATCTTTCTATTTTTCATGTGTTAGAATTATACCTAAAACAGCTGTAATGATCAGCACTATACCCAGTAACATTTTTAAAGTAAAGGGCTCATTAAATACCCATATTCCTATTATTACCGCAGTAAGTGGTTCAAAAGCTCCTAGTACCGAGGTTAATGTGGAACCAATTTTCCTGACTGCACTGACTAAAGCTACTGTAGACACTATAGTCGGTATAATTGCTAAAGATATCATATTAATTACAGAAGATGTATCCTGTAATGGAAACCATTGAAAAGTTCCTCTTAGAAAACAAAAACACAATAAATATATGACTCCTATGATTTGGATATAAAAAGTGAATTTTAATACCTGCATATCTTTAACCGAGGTTTTTACAGAAAAAACTAAAAACATAGCATAGAAGATTGCTGCTGAAAGAGCACAACTTATTCCTTTTAAATTTATTTTTCTAAAACCTTCACCTGAAGATAGCAATGCTACTCCTAATATAGCTATTAGAATAGCAACAATATTTTTAGGAGTTATTTTTTCATGAAAAAATACTCCCATTATAATTGTAACAAATACCGGATACATAAAGTGCACAGTTGTTGTTACTCCTCCTCCCAAAAAGGTATATGAAAGGAAAAAAAGCAGCGAACAGGTGTTACATAAAATGCTTAATAAGATTAAGGTTTTAAATTCTTTCCAAGATATTTTAAAATTAATATTTTTGATAAGCATTAATAGTGCAACCGATAAAGCTGCTAAAAAAAAACGATAAAATAATACTGAATCAAAATGTAATCCTTTATTCATTAAAGGAATACTAAATAAAGGAATTAATCCGTAGGTAACAGAGGAAATTATAGCACTTAATACTCCACTAGTGGAAGACTTTCTGCTATATTTCCTTGCTAATATTCTGGATTTTCTTGGAATTCTTAATAAAATATATCGGGCTGATCTCATTATTTATTCAAAAATTATTTTCAAAAATTTAGATCAATATATTATTTTACTAAATTTATTATGAGTTTAAATCTAAATCTCCCATGAAGTCAGTCATTCCTAAAACCATAAGCTGATATAGCGAATTATTAAAGACTTCCATTTCCTTTTTATTTATTGGATATCCTCCTAACATAAGTGCCTGCACATACATTATATGAATGATTGCTTCAAAAATAAAGGAATCTTTAATATGAAAAAGTTTTTGCACTATCTCATTATCTTTATTAAAACATAAGGTAGGCATATTGTCTTCTTCTTTTTTAATAAAGGTATGGAGGGTAGAAGCAAATGGATTCGCTGATTTGGAAAGATTCTGAATATTTTTATTATTCATAGCCTCATCATTTGCTACATAAATTGCAGGGGTATCTACCGGATCAAATTCTTTGATTTGTGCTTTACAATAAAATAATTTCAATAAGGTATTTGCTTTTTTTTCAAAATTTTGATATTCTGGCTTATAAGTAGTGATAACTTCTCCAAAATTTTCTAATATATCCTGCGGCGTGATTTTCCTAAAATGAATCTGAGGCATTACAATTTTCATTTTCTCGATTAGGTCTGTTTCAAAACTATAAGCTGTGTTAACAACTGTTTTTCCCTGTGAGCCTGCAATCCTTCGTATTTGTCTAAAATCATCTAATGAAGGTGTATAATAGATAATTTCATTATAAGTTCTAAGAGATAAAAAATTCATCATCCCTTTATTGGTTTCAAAAGGAATATAATCAATAAACATTTTTAATAAGTCATTATCCTCTACAGCTAATGCTTTAATATATAAATGATGAATTTTAATGATTTGACTAAGTGTCTGCGTATCTGCAACTGTAAGGTATTTTAAATAATCTTTAAAACAAAGTGTAAGTTCTTTTCTGGCTTTTACCATTTGTCCATCGTTCATTAATGCTTCACGTGATGCAGTAGGGCGTAAGGAATTGGTGTTAATTATACAACGTACAAATGTTGACCATTCCGGAAGTAATCCCTTGGCATCTTCACATAAAAACATTCTTTTTAAATAAATTTTATTTTGCTTGGTATTTCCTGAAAATTGAACTTTATGGGGTATGATATAAGCAATTCCTTGAATATCACCAGTTTTAGAACATAACTTAAATGAGTCTAAAAAATTAGTAGTAAATGTTTTTTTTCCAAATTTTAATAATTCTTCTTTTGTACTATCGTTATTTAGCCATACCGGATCTTTATCTACTAATATTTCTTTTCCTTTATTAGATATAAAATTAATCTGTATAGGCAATGCATCTCCATAGTATAGTACATTTTTCTTTATTTCATCTTCTTTAAAAAGGGTTTTCCATTCTTTTTTTGGAGTAAGGATAACCCGGGTACCTATCATTTGCATATTCTCTGTAGGCTCTACTGTATAAGTTCCATCGGCTTTTCCTTTCCAGCATATTCCTTTATTTTTTAGAAGTGAACGAGTTTCTACTATAATTTCATTACTAACAACCAGACAGGAAAGCATTCCTATTCCAAATTTACCTATAAAATCTTTTTCATCTATCTCTCTTTTTTTGGAACTTTGCCCTATTACGGAAAGAAATTGGTGTACTTCTTCTTCTGAAAGACCTATTCCGTTATCTTCAAATATTAATTGTGGAATTTCTTGTTCTTCTTTTAGGAAAATATTGATCTCTCCTTCAATTTCATCTAAATTTTTCCTTGCAGTTACTGCATCAATTCCATTTTGTAAAAGTTCTCTTATAAATACGTTGGGTGCGCTGTAAATATGTTCTGAAAGTAATTCAATCATTCCTTTCAGGTTTACCTGAAATAAATATTTATTATCTTCTGCTTGCATAAACTACTTTTATTATGCTAATATTTTTTTTATGAAATTAATATTAAATTCTTTATCTTCTTCTTCTTTCTCTTTTTCCTGTTATTTTGCGAGCTTGTTCATGACCATTATCTGATGCTTTCTGGTACCACATCATGGCTTTAATTTCATCTTCGGCAACTCCTTTACCCATTAAGTAACAATTTCCTAATTCAAATTGTGCATCTGCATGTTCTGTTTCTGCAACTTTGGTTAATTGGACAATTCCTTTTTCTAAATCCTGATTAGTTCCTTCTCCTTCCAACAGCATAAGAGCCGTATAATATTCTGCTTGTGTATTACCTTCTTCTGCTGCTTTTGAAAGCCATCGATAGGCTTCCTCTTGATTTTGTTCTGTACCTATTCCATATTTGTAGGCTGTACCTAACCTGTATTTAGCTGCCGTATATCCTTCTTCTGCTCCTAAGGTATAATATTTGAAAGCTTCATTAGAATTTTCTTCTGTTCCTATCCCATATTCATAACAAACTCCTAATCCTTCTGATATCACTCCTTGCTGCTCTGCTGCCAGATAATATTCAAATGCTTTATCATATTCTGGATTTTCCTGTCTTCCATCATTATACAAATAGTAGTCCCCTATAAGCAAAGCGGCATAGGGATAGCCTCTTTCAAAAGATCTGTGAAGCCAATCTAACGCTTTTTCGAAATCTCTTTCTATCAATCCATAATAGTAATAATAGCCTACTTTATATTGCGCAAAGGAATATCCTTGTTCTGCCGCCTTCATCATATATTCCATCACTTTTTGTGCATCAAATTCTAGCCCCCCATATTCTGTTTCATAAGCTAAGGCTAATTCTATAAAGGCATCTCCGTAATTATACTCTATAGCTTTTTTATAATTTTCTATAGCCAATTCCGGATTTTCAGGAACTCCTATTGCATATTTATAGGATCTTCCAACATTGTAAATTCCTTCAATATTGCCACCTTCTGCAGCTTTTTGATACGCCTGAAATGCATTGGAATCATTTTTTTCTCCTACTAACCCATCTTCTTCATAATAGCCTATTTTATTATAAGCATATACATATCCGTTTTCTGCAGCTGTTTTAAATAAGTCATAGGCTTTCTGATAATCTTTTTCAACTCCAAATCCATCTTCATAACAAAAGGCTAATTCAACTTTAGCATATTCTGAACCTTTTTCTATCGCTTGATTAAAATATTCTATAGCTTTTTCCGGATTTGCTTCTTCTGCTTTTGTTATACCTATTCTATAATAATGCCCCACCAATTCAATACCATAAATATGACCTCTCTCTGCTGATAATTGATATAGTTCAAAAGCTTTGTAATAATCAGGATTTTTTCCGATATCTCCTCTTTCATACATAAGCCCTAAGCGATAAGGCGCATAGGAATCTCCTAATTCTATGGCTTTTTCTAATAATTTTTGAGCTCCTTCTATATCAGGCACTTCTTGATTTAACAGTAAATGTGATTTTTCTGTCATCGCTCGGGTACTTTCTTCTTTCACTGCCCAATCTAAATAAATCTGTCCCTTTTCCAGATCTTTTACAGAATCTTCATACAAGTATATCAGAGCTAATTCAACTAAGGAATCTTCAAAATAATATAGCTTAGCTTTTTCATGCCATTCTATTGATTTTTCTATTGATTTATTTCCATCCTGAGTGTAGTAATAATAACGACCTAACCAATTGGCTGCATAAATTACTCCATAGTCATAGGCTTCTTCTAATAATTTAATTCCTTCTGTTTTATCGTAACCGGAAACTCTATCATTTAATATGTTTATCCCTAAAATATAACAACAGAAAGGGTTATTATATTTTATTCCCTCTATTAAAGCTTCTTTTGCTTTTTCAATATTTTCTTCTTTGTATAAATAAAATTCTCCTAATAAATGATAGGACTTTTCTGATTCTTCTTTTCTTGATTTATTATATTCTTCTATAGCCTCAAGAATTTTATTATTATCGGTTTCTGTATAATAAATTACATTCAAAAGATAATTATCTGCATTGTGATACCCTAACTCTTTAGATTTTTCAATCCATTTCTTCCCCTCTATTTTATTTTCTTCTTCCCCCCTCATTGCAAAGTATAAATTATAACCATATATTGCCATGCAAGCAGGATCTTCTAACTCTATACCCGTTAAGAGATATTCTCTTTCTTTTTCTCTATTCCTATAAGGCCTTCGGGCTGTTTCTAGTATATAATCTCTTTCAGCATAAGCTCTTGGAAAGTTATTTTCTATAAACTTATCATTTATTTCTTCATTTTTTTTGAACCAAAATTTATAATCTGTTTCATCTAAGCCTGAAGAAAAATAAAGATTACTGTTTTTTTTATATAATTGAGTGTATAATTTTTTTATTTCTTCGGTAACTTTATCTTCAGCAAGTGCTAAATCACACAAAACCAAACCCTTTAACCATTCATCTTTATTTAAAAAATCTTTTTGTTCTAGTAATTTTTGCGTTTCTTCTTCAATAGATTGATTACTTAATTGACTAAATAATTCTTGATAACGAACTTCTAAAATAATTGGTAGTGTCATTTTGTCTATTTATTTTTAAGTTCTAAAATTATAAAATTTATATAGAAATCACCTTTATATTTTACAAATATTTAAAGCCTATATGCCTGGTGTATTTTCTCATTATTAAACAATATCATTTTTCTTTTTACTTATTTTCATATTTTATACTTTTTTATTTTATTTTTATATACATTTGATTAAAAGAATCCAATTGTATGAAGTGGAAAAAAATTTCTTTTTGGATAGTCTTATTGCTTTTTTTAGGAGGTATTTTAGATTTGGGACTAGGAAAATGGATAAATAACAGTCTTCCTGCTTTCATTAATGAAAAAAACGATACACCTTATAATTTCAATTATTCAGGAGTTTCTTATTCTTTATTGAAAAGAAAAATGGTTATAGAAGGGATTAGTATTTTTCCAAAAATTAAAAATATTGGAATATATAATATTAAAATAAAAAAAATAACCATCCATGGAGTTCATTTTTTCACTTTTTTTTCTAAAAAAGATTTAATTGCTGATTTAATTGAAATTGATAGCCCTGATATTATTATTAATCAAAAGAAAAACGATAAAATCAAGAAAAAAAAGATTAAAACTTATGATATAAGTAAATCTATACAAATTAATAATTTTATTTTAAAGGATGGTAAACTGCAATTATTTATTTCTGAAAACCATAAAAAAATTGTCTCTTTAAATAACCTAAACATCAATTTATCAGGAGTTATATGGGATATTGCAAATACGGAAAAAAGAATTCCTATTACTTTTAAAAATGAAAAACTAAGTGTTGATAATATTTTTTATCAACTTAATGATCTACATTATTTAAAGTTGGCAAAAATTAAAACTGATAATGGAAATATTGAGGCTGAAAAGATTGAAATCAAATCCGATATTACCCCTGAACAATTTAAACAAAATAATTATTTACAGAAAAGTCTTATAAACATTCAAGTTCCTGCTGCTGAAATAAAAAAATTAAATTGGGGATATGATTCTTTAGGCATTTTTTATGTTACTTCTTCTAAAATAGAGGTTGATTCTACTCAGATATTAATTAGTTCTAAAAATAAAATTTCTAAAAATAAAATTACAACTTCTTATATTGATCGCATTATCCCTTTCAACTTACGTATAGATACTATACAAATTCTAAAATCCAAAGTTAATATAGAGAATAGTCTGGCAAGTGATAATATTAATATTTTAATGAAAAATATTAATAATAAACTGAATGATAAAATTACAATTAATGAGCTTAAGTTATCAAATACCAATATTAAATTATATTCACCTACACATAAAATTTCTTCTAAATCACAATCTAGGTTTACTTATTATTTTGATGATATTTTAAATATTAAAAAATTTTCTATCGAAAATGCAAATATTAAATACTATAACATTAATAAAATTAATGTTTTAAAAATGGACAATATCAATTATACAATGAACGATATTGTGATTAATACGTTAATAACCAATACTTCTAAAAAATTACCATTTACTTATAGTAATTACAAATTACAAGCAAATAATATATTTTATTCGACCCTTAAAAATTATACATTTCATTTAGATAAGATGATGTTAGCTAATGATGCTTTTATTGCTCATAGTTTAAAAATAATTCCTAAAATATCGCGGATATCTTTTACTAAACAAAAATTATCTAAATATTTGTTTAAAGCTGACATTAAAACTATAAGTATTCCTAAAATTAATTGGAATACTGATAATAATGATTTTTTTATTCAAGCACCGACTATTATTATTGATAATATGTATGCTATTCTTATTCATAATAAGAATTCTAAATCAATAAGCAAAAAATTACAATTGAACAATTCTGATTTAGGCCTTAATTTACATATTAATGCCTTTGTTATAAAAAATTCAAATATAGTTCAATATGATGCTTTAAAAAAAACACTTTTATTTTCTTCAAAAAATATTAATGTTACAGTAAATGATATTATTTTTAATAATAATTCTGAAAATATTACGCTATCAATTCCTTTTTCTTTTTCAAGATTTCATTTAACTGCTAATTCTATTTATTATAATTTAGGCTATCATTCTTTGTATATAGGATATATAGATTTTAAAAATAATTCGATTAATCTTTCTAATTTGAAAATGTTTCCTATAAATAGCCAAATAATATTCATGAAAAAAAAAGGAATAGATGCGTATACTATTAGTCTAAACAAAATGGATATACCTAATCTTGATTTAGGTTTACCAAATAATGAAATTAAATTTACTGCGCCTTTAATTACTTTTTATAGATTATATACAACCATCCATCAATATGATATACCAAAAGATGAATATATAGCAGTATATAAACCTTTATTTAATAAAAAACTTCATGATTTGAAATTTAAACTTTTTTTGGGACAAATCAACTTAATAAAATCCTATCTTTCTTATGAGGAAGAGTCTTTGGACAAAGGTACAGGAAAAATATTTTTTTCTGATATAAATGCTACTATTAAAAATGTTTCCAGCGGATACAAGGTTAATTCCCTTCCTGATGTAAGTGTTGACTTTAAAAGTAAATTTATGGATTCAGCTCAGCTATCCGCATTATGGAAATTTAATGTAATGAATACTCAAGGAAATTTCTCTGTTTTGGGAACAATCAAGCATCTACCTGCACAAAAATTAAATATGTTTATAAAACCCTATTTGCACGTTTCTGCGGATGGAATTATTGATCAGACCTTATTTAACTTTAAAGGGAATGAAAATACAGGAAATGGCTCTTTTGGCATGGAGTACAAAGACCTTAAAATTTCTATATATAAAAACAACGGAAAGGAAGAAAAGAAATTATTATCCTCTCTTGCCAATCTTGCTGTGAAGGATAACAATGGTGATTCTTTAAAAATATATACAATTAAAGAACTAACAAGGTCTAAAGATAAATCTTTTTTTAATTTTTTATGGAAAATGACACTTAGTGGTCTTAAAGAAGCTTTATTTATATTTTAAATCTCTCTTATTTTAAATATATTTTTAGAATACTGAAGAAAAATAATATATGATATGAAAATTTATAATTTACTCAATAACATATATTTATAAATAAACCAACAAATTAAACACCTATTTTTTTTACTATTTTAAGAAATCTAATATATAAATAAATTATTTAATCAGTTATTTATATTCATTAAATAAAAAATAAATATTCTTTTTTTTCGTTATTCAATATTCAGAATCTTACTTTTGAGATTAAAAAATAAAACATAATTACATGAAAAAAAAGAATCTTCTTCAACTTTTATAATAACCTTAAAGAATTTATTAATTTTAGGTATCCTAAGCTTATCATGATTTTGGAAACCAAAATAAAACTTAAAAAAATAGTTTATTTATTTTAATGCGCCTTTTACTACAAAAAATTAAATCAACTCTATATAAAATATATAAATCTAATGACTATGAAAAAATCATTATTATTTACTTTTTTTATGATTACAATGAGCTTCATCCAAGCTCAAATACAAGACTTAGCTAGTTTAGCTGTTGGAGAAATTATAGGAAGCAATATCTTATATGATTCTCAAGATCAAGTTTATGGATACATTTACTTTTTCAACCAAGGAGAAGTAGATAAAGATAACATTCAAATGGAATATGTAATTTTAGATAAAAATTTAAATAAGGTATCTAATAATACATTTATAAGAAAAAAATATCATAGATTATTATCTCAAAATTATATTTCTTGCTCTCTCATAAACAATAATGAATTATTATTAAAATTCGAACTTAACTATAAGACATTAACATTTGAATCTTATTGTATTATATATATAAAAGAAAAAACTATATCGCCAGATTATTGGTATAAAAATGGAGATATTATAGAAATATCCAAAAATAAAACTGAATTTAATAAACAGTTAAAAAAAGTTAAATATAAAGGATCAATTTATGTAGATAGAAAGCATAATGCCATTTGTATTATAGAAAGACAGGAAACCAAAAAGCATTTAAATAAATTTATACGTTACTATAATACGAAAAATGAATTATTATGGAGCTATGAATATAATCCTGTGCAAAAAATCAATATTTTTAATACTGTGGCTATTGAAAATATTTCTCAAAATAATATATACCTTTTAGAATGCAATTATAATATATATCCTTTAGAATATAAAATTATCGCATTAGACCCTACAAATGGAAAAAAGAAATATGAATATATATTTGAAAATACAAGAAGTAAATATAATCATACTTTAATTTCTAAAGAAATTAATAATCAACTTATTATTTGCGGATCCTATTCTAAATTTTTGAAAAACTCTAATTTTAATCTGGAAAAAAATTTAGGTTTTTTTAAAATTGTACTAGATAATAATGGAAAAGAAATATTTAAAAAATACTCTCAATGGAATGAATTTAATAAACAAATAGAAATAGATAAAAATGGAAGAGTAGAAAAAAATTTCCGTTTATTACCCACCAGTTTTTATATTTTTAAAGATGGTACTATATCTATTTTAACAGAAAAATATAAACCTGAAAAAAACGGTATATGGCTTCCTATTCCTATTATTGGTGAGATAACCCAAGGAGTTACTAAAGCGAATAGAAAAACTACAGATTTTATTTTATTTTCTATGGATAAAGATTTTAATTTTAAATCTGTAAAAACAATTCAAAAGGAGCTAACCAAAGGTTATAGTCATGATTATTTATTTTCTCAATATATAAAAAATGATACAGGTATTGCTTTCTTTTTTATAGATTATTTAAAATCCGAGAAAAAATGGATATTAGGGGTAAACACTATTATAAATGGAAAAATTAAAGAAGAAAAAATTCCTATTTATTCTAAAGAAGATAAATATACTATATTCCCTATTAAAGCAAAAGAAGGATATATTATATTAAATGAATACAATGAAAAAGAAAAATATAATCAAATACGTTTAGAAAAAATAAATTTCTAATATTAGAAATTTATTGTTATCTTAATTATATACAAAAAGCATCTACTAAGAAGATGCTTTTTGTGTATAATAATCTGTTATATTTTTAATTTCATCTAAAGATAAATTCCACATAAAATTTAAAAACTGCTGATAGCTTTCCGACTGTTTTTTAGGATCTACTCTTTCTAAATATCTGTTTAACTGATAATTTTTTCTTCCTTCATATATTTTTTCAAAACATTTCCCTAACCATTCTTTATAATATATATCTTTTATATTTTCTTGTAAACGTATCAAACACAAATAAATCCCCAATCCATACTCTTCAAAAAAATACATTGAAGGTACTTGTTCATTTTTAGCTATTCCCTGCAAATTTTTTAATGCAGTACTAGATATAGATTTTTTTGATTTTTTTTCTAATTCAGGAAAATCTTTTTTTAACCGATCAATCCTGTTTTTCAATTCAGGATGTGAAGAAAGTGAATCCTTATTTAATTTTTCTTTATACAAGGAATAATCGTATTGCGAAAAACCTTCTTTATTCAACCACTCATCTCTAAATGACTGGTTTGGCAAATTAAACACTTTTTTATATGTTCCAATATTTAATCCTTTAGGTTTTAGAGTATCATACTTTGCCATTAATTGTAAAGCCTCTATAAAAGCCCCTTGGTTATAAGAAGAAGCTTTTACTAAAATTACACCTAATGAATCCGCTGAATATTCATTTTTTTTGCTTAATTCACCAGTAGCATATAACTTATTTTTAATTAAATCAAAGGCTATCCTGCTCTTATTGTATTTTTGTTTTTTTATACTCTTTGCTTCTCCTTTAGACTTTGAGGATAATTCATTTTTTATTAAATACAATTGTTTTTTTAAAGAATGTTCTAAAATTTTATGAGAGAGTTCATGTGAAACAACTGCAGCTAACTGATCGTCATTACTTAACCAATGAAACAATCCCATATTTAAAACAAAAGTCCCATCGGGTAGGCAATATGCATTTAAACTAGGATCTTTTGAAATTAATATTTGGGTATTATTTGGAATTAATGGGTTATCCTTCCTTAAATTGGCTAACATTTGATTGGAATAGTCTATAAAACGAGAATCAAAACAAAAAGTCCCTTTTTTTATTTCCTCTTCAAAATCTTTAAAAAAACCTTCATATTCTTTAACCATTAATTTTCCTTCTTTTCCAGAATATTGTTTTTTTATAGATTCTATATATTGTTTATTGGATTTTTTAAAAGCGGAAACAGCTAAATCTCTTTCACTTTTATCTGCTGTATCTATAGGGATATATTTTTGAGAAAAAATAATACCTGAATAAAAAATAAATAATATTTTAATAAATTTCATAGTAGATAATAATTTGAACCAAATTTAAACTTTTAATTAAATTAAATACAAATCAAAATCACAAAAAACATTTATTTAAAACCTAAATTGTAACTTTGTATACTTTTAAATTATGCAAGAATCATTAAAATTATCTGGTCTAGAATCTTTCATTTTATCTTCTGATATTAACTTTATTAATATTGGTGAAAGAACAAATGTTACAGGTTCAAGAAAATTTCTTAATCTTATTAAAAATGAAAAATATGATGAAGCTCTTTCTGTTGCCAGAGATCAGGTAGAAGGAGGCGCTCAGATTATTGACATTTGTATGGATGAAGGATTAATAGATGGAGTTAAAGCAATGACTACATTTCTTCGATTAATTGCTTCAGAACCAGATATAGCAAGGGTGCCTATAATGATTGATTCATCTAACTGGGAAATTATTGAGTGCGGATTAAAAAATCTGCAAGGTAAAGGAATAGTTAACTCCATTAGCTTAAAAGAAGGTGAAAAAGAATTTATAAAAAAAGCTAAAATTATTAAACGATATGGAGCTGCTATGATTATTATGGCTTTTGACGAAGATGGACAAGCCGATAATCTGGAAAAACGAAAAATTATATCCAAACGCTCCTATGAAATTTTAGTTCATCAGTTAGGTATTAATCCTTCCGATATTATTTTTGATCTCAATATTTTTCCAGTAGGTACCGGAATGCAGGAACACCGAAGAAATGCCCTTGATTTTTTTGAAGCCACTTATTGGGTCAAAAAAAACTTACCCGGATGTTTAGTTTCCGGTGGGGTAAGTAATGTATCTTTTTCGTTCAGAGGAAATAACAAAGTAAGGGAATCAATTAATGCCGCTTTTCTTTATCATGCTATTAAATATGGTATGGATATGGGAATTGTTAATCCAACTCAAATAGCTATATATCAAGAAATAGAACCTGAATTACTAAAAAAAATTGAAGATGTATTATTTGATAAAAATGAAGAAGCTACAGAAAAACTGATTGAATATGCTGAAAATATTTCTCAAGATAAAACTATAAGTCATGAAAATAAAATTGAAGAATGGAGAACTTTTCCTGTAAATAAACGTTTGGAATTTGCTTTAATAAAAGGAAATACTGATCATATAGAAGAAGATGTTGAAGAAGCTCGTTTACAAGCTGCTCGTCCCTTAGATGTTATCGAAGGCCCCTTAATGGATGGAATGAACACGGTTGGAGAGCTCTTTGGCTCCGGAAAAATGTTTCTTCCACAAGTAGTAAAAACAGCACGAGTAATGAAAAAGGCAGTAGCTTATTTACAACCTTTTATTGAAGCAGAGAAATCTGGAGAAGCTCAATCAAATGGCAAAATATTAATGGCTACCGTAAAAGGAGATGTGCATGATATCGGGAAAAATATAGTTGGCGTAGTTTTAGCTTGCAATAACTATGAAATCATAGATTTAGGAGTTATGGTTCCCAAGGAAAAAATTTTACAAACCGCTATTGAACAAAAAGTAGATATCATTGGATTAAGCGGTTTAATAACTCCGTCTTTAGATGAAATGATAGAAGTAGTAAAAGAACTAGAAAAAAGAAATTTGAAATTTCCTGTAATGATCGGAGGAGCTACTACCTCTAAAATTCACACTGCTTTAAAAATAGCACCATCATATAGCTATACTACTATACACGTTTTAGACGCTTCCAAATCTGTAACTGTTGCTTCATCTCTTTTATCTTCTCAAAAAGAAAAATTCACAAAGGAAATAAAAGAAGAATATGAACATTTAAGAAATAATTACCTCAACCGAAGTGTAGATAAAGAATATTTAAGTCTTGCAGATGCCCGTAAAAATAAATTTAAAATTGATTGGGCCAAGTTTACTCCATTCAAACCTAAGAAATTGGGAATTCAAGTTATAAATAACATAAATTTGGAGGAGCTATCAGAATACTTTGACTGGCAACCTTTTTTCAAATCTTGGGAATTAACCGGTAAATTTCCACAAATACTAACAGATCCAATAGTAGGTAAAGAAGCTTCTATTCTTTATAAAGATGCCAAGATTTTATTAGCTAAAATCATAAAAGAAAAATTATTACAACCTAAAGCTGTAATTGGTTTATTTGCAGCAAATTCCAATGAAAAAGATGATATTGAGCTATATGATGAAAAAGGAAATTTTCTAAATATTTTTAGAACTTTGCGCCAACAATCTAAAAAAACAGCCAATGCATCAAATTTTGCATTATCTGATTTTATTTTACCAAAAAATTCTGAGTCTATCCATGATTATATTGGTTGTTTTGCAGTAACTATTTTCGGAGCTGAACAATTAGCTAAACATTTTGAAAAAGAAAATGATGATTATTCAGCTATTATGACTAAAGCCTTATCTGATCGTTTTGCTGAAGCTCTTGCGGAATATATGCACGCAAAAGTACGAAAAGAAATTTGGGGATATGCTCCAGATGAATCCTTAGAGAATGAATCCTTAATAAAAGAAAAATATCAAGGCATACGTCCTGCCCCTGGTTATCCTGCTTGTCCGGATCACCTGGAAAAACTTACTATTTGGGAATTATTAGATGTAAAAGATAGTATTGGCTGTGAACTAACCGAAAATTTAGCCATGTTTCCGGCCTCTTCTGTTTCAGGATATTATTTTGCTAATCCACAATCCAAATATTTTGGCTTAGGTAAAATTACTTTAGAGCAAATAGAAGACTATGCAAAACGAAAAGAAATAGATTTAGAGCAAGCTAAATACTGGTTAAAACCTAATATTGCTCAATAAAATATTCTAAAAAGAACAATATAAATCTAAAAAATCCAAAATTATAAATCTTAAACTTTAGAAAATTCGCATTTTATATACTATTTTAATCTATTATATCAATTTTAAAAAAGAATGCAACATTTCTAAATGTTTAAACCTTGATTAAATAATATTTTAACACTTTATAACTAATTATTTTTAAATAAACCTTTCTATTTATTTAAAACAATTTAACAATAACTATATTTCACTCATTAAATCACTCAATCACTTATAATGAATTTAAAAAATTATGAACTATAATCTATAAAAATAACCCTTATTAGGTACTGATATCTAAATAATAAGAATATGATATTCTAAAAAAGAAACTGTAAATTTGCACTTATGAATATTCTTCTGGTTGAAGACGATTTAAGAGTTTCTGAACTTATAAAAAGAGGTTTGGATGAACAAGGTTTTAACACTACTCAAGCCTATGATGGCTTAACCGGGAAAAAACTAATTTTAACACAAGAATTTAATTTACTAATTACTGATATTATATTACCGAAAATAAACGGATTAGACCTTTGTAAAGAAATAAGAAACTTAAAACCAGAACTTCCTATATTAATGTTAACAGCCTTAGGAACTACGGATGATAAAATAGAAGGGTTTGATGCTGGTGCAGATGATTATTTGGTAAAGCCTTTTGAAATGAGGGAATTAGTTGCTAGAATAAAAGCTATCTTAAAAAGAAGCTTAAAAAATAAATCCGAAATTATTTTAAGATTTTCCGATTTAGAAATGAATTTAAAAACCAAAATTGTAAAAAGAAATAATAAAGAGCTAAGCCTAACCCTTAAAGAATTTAAACTTCTGGAATTTTTATTACAAAATCAGGGAAGAGTAATTTCAAGAAAAGAAATTGCAGAAAAAGTATGGAACACTCATTTTGATACCGGAACAAACTTTATTGATGTTTATATTAATTACTTACGAAAAAAAGTTGACAAAGAATTTGACAATAAGTTAATTCATACAAAATCAGGAATGGGTTTTATTTTAAAATCTGAAGAATGAAAATCCGTATCAAGCTTACCTTATTATTTTCACTTATAACAGCTACTCTACTTCTTATTTTTGCCTCTATCATTTATTACTCTGCAAAACACAACAGAGACAAAGAATTCTATTCCTTATTAAAAAAAGAAGCAATAACTAAAGCAAATCTCTTTTTTAAAGCCAAAGTTCCTGCCCAAACTCTGCAACAAATTTACCATAACAATTCCCAAACAATTAATGAAGTAGAAGTTGCTATTTATGATAAAAATTTTAACCTTTTTTATCATGATGCAGTAGATATTGATTTTGTGAAAGAAACTCCTGAAATGATTAATGAAATTTATAACAAAGGAGAAATAAAATTTCATCAGGGAGACTGGCAGGTAATAGGAATGGCGTATCTATTTGAAGGTAACAAGTATATAGTTACAGCTGCTTCCTATGATCTTTATGGATATAATGAATTAAGTTCTCTACTAAAAAACACATGTATTATATTTATTTTTTCAATCATTTTTATATTCATAGCGGGATATTATTTTTCTAAAAAAGCATTTCAACCCGTTAAAGATTTGAATGATAAAATGAATGAAATATCTGCTAATCATTTAAATTTAAGATTGGACACAAAACCAAATAAAGATGAACTATCAGAATTAGCTATTACTTTTAACCAAATGCTTATACGTTTAGAAAATTCATTTGAAGCACAAAAACATTTTGTTTGCAATATTTCTCATGAGCTAAGAACCCCTTTAGCTGCTATAATAACCGAACTCGAACTTTCATTAACTAAAAATAAAACTTCCGAAGAATACAAAATAATACTTCTAAATTCCCTATCGGATGCAAAAAAAATTGCAAAATTATCCAACAATCTATTAGATTTTGCCAAAGCAAACTATGATCCTTCAGAAATAACTTTTAAGCCCATACGAATAGATGAAATCTTAATAGAAGCATGCATACAAGTACAGCAAGCTAACCCAGAGTACAATGCAAGCCTATCTTTCAAAAATGATGTTAAATTTGAAAAAGAATTCATTATCAATGGAAATGAATATTTATTAAAAGTTGCTTTTGTAAATCTTATTGAAAATGGATGCAAATTTTCTGGAGATCATTTATGTAAAGTTTTCATATCATTCCTCCATAATATAATTCAAATTGAATTTAGAGATAATGGCATAGGCATTTCGCCAAAAGATATTCCTAATATTTTTACTCCTTTTTACAGAGGCAAAAATAAAGAATATACTTATGGAAATGGAATAGGACTATCTTTAACCCAAAAAATCATCTGTTTACATTCTGGATCTATTACCGTTAACAACAATTCAGACAAAGGAACAACCTTTATTTTACAACTCCCCTATTAGTAAAAAAATAACCTTCTAATAAAATTCTAATTTTTTTTTAAGAGGTTTCTAATAACCAACTACAAACCGTTCGCCTAGATTTGCAGAAAAAAAAGAGGTTCACTAAATCAAAAGCGGAGATCATGATATCTATAAAAATCCGAAACTTACACTTATTTTTATGGAGTGCACTTACAATGCATTCTTGCCATAAACAAAACACAGAAGAAAAACCTGCATATATCGTAAGTGGAAATACTATTATCTTATCAGAAAATTCAAATATAAAAAATCATATAAAAATAGAATCCGTAAAAAATGAATGGCTTAGTCCTGATCTATCGACAGTGGGTGAAGTAAAAGCCATACCAACTAATTATGCAGAAATTATTCCACCCTTTGCCGGAAGAATAAGCCAATCATTTGTAAGATTAGGACAAAAAGTAAATATAGGAACTCCCCTTTTCACAATCAGCTCTCCTGAATATTTTAATGCTCAAAAAGATTACTTCGAAGCACAACAAGAATATACATTATCAAATTTAAATTTGAAGAGACAAAAAGATTTATTAAAGCATGGTGTGGGTATACAACGAGTTGTAGAGGAAGCCCAAACAGACTACCAAACAAAAAAATCAGCGCTCGAAAATGCATCAGCCGCACTAAAAGTATATAATATCAATCCTAACCATCTAAAATTAGGTCAGCCCCTTATAGTTACCTCTCCTATAAAAGGTGAAATCATTACTAGCAATATTGTTATAGGACAATATATAAAAGAAGATGCCCAACCTATAACTACAATTGCCGAATTAAATAAAGTATGGATTGCCGGACAAATTAAAGAAAAAGACTTAGGATATATCAATAAATTAAAAGAAGTTACCATCAATGTTGATGCTTTTCCTGATAAAAACATTACCGGCAAAATATTTCATATCAATGAAATAATAGATGAAGGGACCCGAAGTGTTGAAGTATTGATTGAATGCAGCAACGCTGATAAAATATTAAAACCGGGAATGTATGTAAATGTTCTTTTCAAAAATGAACCCGAAGTAGCTCTTATCATCCCCACCAAGGCAATTTATCAAGTTAATGATGAACAATTTGTCTTTGTACAAATTGGTAAAAATAAATTTATAAAGAAAAAAGTTACAACTAAAGATATTTCAAAAGATAAAACCGTAATAAAAAAAGGTTTAAAAACTGGTGAACATATAGTTACCGAAGGAGGAATATATTTACTGGAAGCTCAATAAATAAAAAAATAACATGAATAAACTTATTCAAACTATCATACACAAACGTTGGGTACTAGTAACCCTTTTCATTATACTTTCCATATTTGGATATTATTCATGGAAACAACTATCCATTGAAGCTTATCCTGATATTGCTGATGTAACTTCTCAAGTTGTAACACAGGTTCCGGGTTTGGCCGCAGAAGAGATAGAACAACAAATAACCATACCTGTTGAACGGGCTTTAAATGGTCTTCCGGGAATGCATGTTATGCGAAGTAAAAGTACTTTTGGACTTTCTATAATTACTCTTGTTTTTGAAGATGGTGTAGATGACTACTGGGCAAGAATGAGAATACAGGAACGGCTCAACGATGTAGAATTACCCTACCAAGCCTTACCTGAATTAGATCCACTTACTTCTCCGATTGGAGAAATTTACAGATATATTATTGAAAGTAAAACACATGATTTACGAGAAATAACTGATTTACAAAATTTTGTTATTATTCCAAGAATCAAACAAGTAGCAGGAATAGCAGATGTGACAAATTTTGGTGGAATTACCACTCAATTTCAAATAGAGTTAGACCCCAAAATGCTGGATCAATATCAGTTATCCTTAGGAGAGGTTATTCAAACCATTGAAAATAACAATGTAAACGCCGGAGGAAGTATTCTTCCACGTGGAGATTTAGGATATGTAATACGAGGAATCGGTTTAGTTAAAAATCTGGAAGATATAGGTAAAATAGTTGTAAAAACAAAAAGCGGAGTTCCTATTTTATTGAATGATTTAGGTAAACTAAAATATGGAAATATAGAGCGTAAAGGAGTTTTAGGCTTCACAGATAAAAAACGGAATCAATCTGAAAGTATTGAAGGAATTGTACTCTTATTAAAAGGACAAAATCCATCCAAAGTTTTAGAAGGTGTACATGAGGCAATAAACGAACTTAATACCCAAATTTTACCCGAAGGAGTAAAAATACATCCTTTTTTAGATAGAACTGAATTAGTAAATACTACATTAAATACTGTATCTCATACCTTATTGGAAGGAATGTCATTAGTTTTAGTAGTTTTAATTGTATTTTTAGGTAGTTGGAGAGGAGCTTTACTAGTTGCTATTACCATCCCCATTTCTTTACTTATTGCATTTATCCTTATGTATTTTACAGACATTCCTGCAAACTTACTTTCTCTTGGAGCTATCGATTTTGGAATTATTGTAGACGGAGCTATTGTAATGATGGAAACCATACTTAGAAAACGAGAAGAAGAACCTGACAAGAAATTTCATGAAAAAACGATCGCTCAAAGAGCCACAGAAGTAGCCAAACCTATATTATTCTCCACTATAATTATCATTACTGCTTACCTACCCTTATTCGCTTTTGAAAGAGTAGAAAAAAAATTATTCACTCCTATGGCATTTACCATTAGCTATGCACTTTTTGGAGCCTTACTCGTTGCTTTATTGTTAATACCGGGATTAGCTTATTTCCTATACAAAAAGCCACAAAAACTCTATCATAATAAATGGTTGGAAAAATTAACCGACAAATATCATTCAAGTATAAAAACGATTATGCAATCACCTAAAAAAATTTTTCTCCCGTTAGGAATTATTTTAGGATGTACTTTTTTACTGGCTTTTTATGTAGGAAAAGATTTTCTACCTCCTTTAGATGAAGGGTCCATATGGTTACAAGTACAATTACCTCCGGGTATTTCTGTTGAAAAATCTAAAGAATTGAGTGATACTCTACGTGCTCGTACCATAAAACATGATGAAGTTACCTATATAATGGTACAAGCCGGAAGAAATGATGATGGAACTGACCCTTGGACCGCTTCTCACTTTGAGGTATCAATTGGATTAAAGCCTTATAAGAAATGGAAAAAAGGAAAATCCAAATATGATCTTATAGCTGAACTGGAAAAAGAATATGAAACACTTCCGGGTTTTAATATTGGATTTTCCCAGCCTATGATTGATGGTGTCATGGATAAAATATCCGGTGCTCATAGTGAGCTGGTGGTGAAAATTTATGGAGATGATTTCAGTGAAACCAGAAGAATTGCAGATGATGTAATGAAAACATTAAAAAATGTAAAAGGAGCTGTGGATTTAGCTATAGATCAGGAACCTCCGTTACCGCAGCTTCAAATACATGCTAATAGAGATAAAATCGCTCAATACGGTCTCAATGTAGCAGATGTAGCTGAACTTATTGAAGTTGCCATAGGAGGAAAAGCCATTTCCCAAATTTTTATAGGTAATAAAGTCTACGATATTATATGTCGTTATGATGAGAATAGCAGAAATACTCCGAATAAAATTTCAAATCTGATGCTTACATCCGCTACAGGTGCAAAAATACCTTTATCGCAAGTATGTGATATCAAGTTAAGTACAGGAGAAAGCACGATCACAAGAGAAATGAATCAAAGGCATTTAACAGTAAAACTAAATTTAAGAGATCAAGATTTGGGGAAATTTTTGGAAGAAGCCCAAAATAAAATTGAAAAAAACGTAAAATACGATCATGAAAAATACCATATTAAATGGGGTGGACAATTTGAGAACCAGAATAGAGCTTATTCTCGTCTGGCATTTATCGTTCCCCTATCTCTTGGTATTATGTTTATTTTGTTGTATAGTGCATTTGGAAAATTCAGACAAGCGGGTCTACTTATGAGTATTGTTCCTCTAGCCTTGTTTGGTGGTTTGTTAGCATTGAATATTAGAAACATGACTTTAAATGTTTCTTCTGCTGTTGGATTTATAGCATTATCGGGTGTAGCCATACAAAATGGAGTAATTATGATATCTCATCTAAATTTTTTAAGAAAACAAGGATTCTCCCTTCTCGATTCTGTTATCATAGGAACTAAAGACCGATTTAGGCCAGTATTAATGACAGCTACTGTGGCTATTTTAGGATTACTCCCCGCAACTTTAGCCACTGGCATTGGGTCTGATGTACAGCGTCCATTGGCTACCGTAATTGTATATGGATTGTTATTCTCTACTATTATTACACTATTTGCCTTGCCCGCTCTATATTATATTATAGAATCTAAATGGGGAAAGAAAAAATAATAGACTCTTAAAAATTGAAATTTATGAAATTAACACACTGTATTTTTAAACTAATTATTTGTCTTTTACTTATTACTTCTGTTTTAAAAGCCCAAGTGGATACTACTTTTAGTAAAAAACAGCTGAGTTATACAGATTTTATTAAACAGGTTAAAGAAAATAACTTGGAATACGCAGCACAAAAATATAACGTAAATCTCGCAGAAGCTGAAATAGAAAATGCTAAGATCATTCCAGATATAGAATGGAATATAGCTGGCTCACACAATCAAAAAAAGATGGGAAACACGCTGGAAACCGGTTTAGGTTGGAATATTGAACTTGGAGGAAAACGTAAAGCCCGTATTGACCTAGCCAAAAGCCAAGTGACACTAAACCAATATTTACTTCAGGATTTTCTGAGAAATTTATATGCTAATGCTTCCTTACAATTTCTAGAATGTATCCAAAATAAAAATTTATTGAACGTACAGCTTAATTCCTATAAAATCTTGTCCAATTTGGCTTCATCAGACAGTATTCGTTATAAATTAGGAGATATTACACTCACAGATTCCAAACAGAGTAAACTAGAAGCTCAATTTATGTTAAACGAGGTTTATAAAGCAGAATCCGAGTGGAAAAATTCACTCATTACCTTAAATTTATTAATGGGAAAACCACAAAAAGATTCTTTATTTTCTGCCACTAGCACTTTTTCAGATTTCAATAAAGAATTTAATCTTTCAGATTTGATAACTACAGCACAAAATAATCGTGCCGATTTACAAGCAGCTATGCAAGACAAAGATATTTCACAAAAAATGATGAAGCTGGCTAAAGCTAACCGTATTATGGATTTAGGAATCAATGCTGGTATGCAAATCAATGGGAAAGCTACTAATGATGAAGCTCCTTCTCCTTATCATACAGGTATTACAGCCGGATTAACCATTCCTTTACGTTTTTTAAATAACCGAAAAGGTGAAGTTCAAACTGCTCAATATTCAATTCAAAAAGCAGAAACAGAATACAAACAAATTGAACTTCAAATTCAGACTGAAGTAACCCAGGCCTATCAAAATTATATAAATACAAAAAAACAAATGCACCAGTTTTCCAACGGTTTACTTTCAAATTCCAAATCCATTCTTGAGGGTAAGGTTTATTCATACAAAAGAGGAAATACTTCACTACTTGAAGTATTGGATGCTCAAAGAACTTATAATGACATACAACAAAATTATTATCAGACCTTATTTAATTACTGTTCAGCTTTAATTGAACTTGAAAGAACCGTAGGAATCTGGGATATTAATTTTTAATCCTATTAAAATATTTTATCTCTAAATGGTAAAATGTAATCACATTGATAAATAAATAACACTTTAATCTATATTTTAATAAATTAAATTATATTTATAACTTTATATTTATAAAAATATTTTTATGTTTAAAAATCCTAATATTCAAAATATTATCAATTCCAATTCTCATCGTCCCTGGAAAATTCCTGTTGGTAAATGGGAATACTATCAGGAATGGAATAATGCATTATTTTTACATTGGAGTTTTCCTTATGAAGCAATTAGAGAACTTGTTCCTAAAGAATTACAACTTGATTCTTTTGAAGGAAAGTACTATATTTCTTTAGTAGCTTTTACTATGCAGAAAATTTATCCAAAAAATTTATTCCCGTTAAAATTCATATCGGATTTTCATGAAATTAATATTCGGACCTATGTAGATAATAATGATAAGAAAGGGGTTTATTTTTTAAATATCGAAGCCGAAAAGGCTTTATCTTCATATATTGCAAGAGAACTTTCAGGACTTCCTTATGAAAAATCAGAAATACATCGTTCTGTTGATACCTATACCTCTATTAATTCTAACAAAAATTTCAGCCTAGATATTGAATATAAAACGGGTAATTTACTCACCCATAAATCGAAATTGGATCTTTGGCTTACTGAAAGATACTGTTTATACCTAGATAAAAAAAATCATATTTACCGTTATGAAATCCATCATAAAGAATGGGATATAAGACAAGTAGAATTTTCCAGATTAGATATAAATTATAAACTTACAAGTAGTATTGATTTAAAAAAGAAAACACCGGATGCTTTTCATTTTTCCGAAGGAGTGAAAGTAATATCCTGGAAAAAAGAGAAACTCTTTTAATTTAGGTTCTTTCATTATTCAAATTTCTTCAAAAAATAATTATTTTAAAAATATTATTTTTGCATGAATCAATAGTTAGAAAATGGAATTTAGTACTAGAAGATGGGTAAAATCTGAAAAATTAATCCTTAACAACATTATTTTTTCTAGGGTATTAGAATGGATAATTGTCTCATTGGGTGTATTTAAAATTTTTCAATTAAAAAAAATAAAATTAATTTCCAGCCATATTTCTGATATTTATTTTTTGTTTCAAGCTAAATTTAGTTATATTGAAAAGTTTGAAAAATTAAAGAAATCACTGAATTAATCTAACATTAATAAATATAGCATTGATAAAACCTTATTTACAATTAATTTATAAAACACAGCTTTTTGATTACAATCGGAGATATAAAACTTCCTGAGTTTCCTTTTCTTCTTGCACCTATGGAAGATGTAAGCGATCCTCCTTTTCGCCGTTTATGCAAAATGCATGGAGCAGATCTTATGTATTCAGAATTTATTTCTTCTGAAGGACTTATAAGGGATGCTATGAAAAGCAGAAAAAAACTGGATATTTTTGATTATGAACGCCCGGTAGGAATACAAATTTTCGGTGGAGATGAGGAGGTCATGTCTCTTTCGGCCAAAATAGTAGAAACCGTTCAACCCGATTTGGTGGATATCAATTTCGGATGTCCCGTTAAAAAAGTTGCTTGTAAAGGCGCTGGTGCCGGAGTTCTTAAAGATGTAGATTTAATGGTACGACTAACCCGTGCTGTTGTACAAAGTACTCATCTTCCGGTAACGGTAAAAACCCGTTTAGGATGGGATGATTCTTCCATTAATATTGATGAAGTTGCAGAACGATTACAGGATGTAGGAATACAAGCTTTAACTATTCATGCACGTACTCGTTCACAAATGTACAAGGGACATTCTGATTGGACACATATTGCACGAATAAAAAACAATCCCCGCATTAAAATTCCTATTTTTGGTAATGGCGATATTGATTCACCGGAAAAAGCTAAAAAATATAAAGAGACCTACGGGATTGATGGCATCATGATTGGACGTGCAGCTATTGGAAATCCCTGGATTTTCAGCCAAATAAAACATTATCTTAAAACCGGTGAAGTACTTCCTGCCCCTACACTTTACCAGAGAATAGAAGCTGTAAAAAATCATGCTCAATGGTCTGTGGAATGGAAAGGTGAACGCAATGGATTACTGGAGATGAGACAACATTATTCCAATTATTTTCGTGGTATTCCTAATTTTAAAGTTCATAAAGCTCAACTTTTATCTGCTCTTTCTTTAGAAGAACTCAATTGGGTTTTTACTTCTATTTTAGAAAAAGAAGTACATTAAATAATATCTACCTATTTTTTTCATATCGTTAATATTCCCATTCAAATAACAAAATTAAGTTTAAACAGAAAATTTGATTTAAAAACTATAAAATAAATTAAGATTATCTTATTCTATTTTATGTAAAATATCATTTTCATAAAAATAAATAAACTATTAACTTTAGAATACTAAATAAACAAAAAAATGACAAACAAAATTGCATATGAGGCCAGAGCTGAATTTCTGGAAGGAAAAAATGATACAGGAATCTTGGTTATACACGGTTTTACAGGTTCTACTCAAAGTATGAGACAAGTAGCCTATAAACTGAATCATCTAGGATATACCATCCAGGTGCCACGACTTCTAGGACACGGAACCACACCCGAAGATATGGAAACCACAGGTTATGAAGACTGGATTAAATCTGTTGAAACGGCATATAATGAATTAAAACCTAAAGTTAAAAAATTATTTGTATTAGGTCTATCTATGGGAGGAACTTTAACCTTATATTCTGCTATACATCATAATATTAATGGTGCTATAACTATAAATGCAGCTGTTAATCTTCCTAATTTTCAGGAAATGTATGAAAATGAGAACTCGCCAAGATTTATCCCCGGAATTGGTTCAGACATAAAAAAAGAGGGTATAAAAGAATGGGCTTACGATCAAACTCCAAAAAAGTGTATAAATGATTTAATTATTTTAGCTAAAATAGTAAAAGATAAATTAAATGATATTCATTGCCCTATACTTATTTTCAAATCCAAAGACGATCATGTAGTTCCACCTAATAATCAGGATTATATTTATACACATGTTGCAAGTACACAAAAAGAATTATTAGAACTAAAAAATAGCTATCATGTCGCCACTTTGGATAATGATTGGGAATTGATAGTTAAAAAAACTCATGAGTTTATACAGCAAAATATTTAAAATATAAAAATTAAACAAACGCTCCGTTTTATATTTAAAATAGAGCGTTTTTTATATTATAATTTTTTAATATTTTAGCATAATTATAATAAATATTTATTTTTTAAGTGAACAACGATATTTTATATTTAATCGCATTAAAACATTGTCCCAATATAGGTGATTCTATAATAAAGAAACTAATTTCAAAATTTGGAACAGCGCAAAAAGCTTGGTTTTCTAATCATTCTGAAATACTTACTATTTACAATATTGGTAAAAAAACAATTCA
Organism: Apibacter adventoris; assembly: GCF_002964975.1. Classification (GTDB taxonomy): domain Bacteria; phylum Bacteroidota; class Bacteroidia; order Flavobacteriales; family Weeksellaceae; genus Apibacter; species Apibacter adventoris. The sequence continues at coordinate 204,299 of NZ_PSZM01000001.1, forward strand.
ATATATTGGTAATGAATCTATTTTATCTCAGGCTAAGAAAGAGATTCAATATTGTAATAAAAACCAAATAAAAATCATTCATTTATGGGAAAATGATTATCCTTCTTTGCTTAAAGAATGTCCAGATGCTCCTGTATTGATTTATTACAAAGGAAATATAAAATGGAATATACCTTCTCTAAGTATTGTAGGAACAAGAAAAATGACTTCTTATGGAAAAAATTTCACAGAAGATCTTGTGGAATGCCTTAAGGATAGAAAAATAAATATCATCAGCGGTTTAGCTTTAGGTATAGATAGTTGTGCACATAAAAAATCTGTCGAAATGAATATTCCTACCTTAGGTGTACTTGCTCATGGCTTACAAACCATATATCCCCCACAGCATCAATTATTAGCTGAAAAAATGGCTGAAAATGGTGGGTTTTTATCTGAATTCGCCCTAAATATCAAACCTGAAAGAGCAAATTTTATTCAAAGAAATCGTATCATTGCCGGCTTATCTACCATAACTGTTATCATAGAATCAGCATATGGCGGAGGAGCTATTTCAACAGCAAAATTTGCAAATTCATATAATAGAGATGTATTTGCATTACCCGGAAAAATAACTGATACAACCAGCCAAGGGTGTAATCGGCTCATTAGAAACCTGGAAGCTCAAATTATCACTCGGCCAGATGATATTCTATCTTTATTGGGTGAAAATAATTTAAAAAACAATCAGCAAGAATTATTTATAGAATTAACTGAACAAGAAACTGCAATAGTAAACTTTTTAAAAGAAAAAGGAAAAACTCAAATTGATAATTTAGCTTTAGAATTTAATACCCCTACACACATGCTTATGTCTATTTTACTTGATTTAGAACTCAAAAATAAGATAATTCCTTTACCTGGAAAATATTTTTCTATCGCATAAATTTCTATTTCAATTTTTATATTATCCCTTACTTTATAGGATATATTTACAATGCTAGTTATAAATGTAATGTTTTGGTTATTTTAATGTACTTTCCAACCATGTGATTTTTGTTGAATTTCCCATAATCGAGCATATATTCCATTTTTATTTAATAACTCTTGATGATTTCCTTTTTCTGCTATTTCTCCGTCATTTAAAACCAATATTTGTTGTGCTTTTTGAATAGTTGAAAGCTTATGGGCAATTACTACAACGGTTTTTGATTTTACAAGTTCCTGTATAGCCTGTTGTATATATATTTCATTCTCGGGATCTAAGCTAGCAGTAGCTTCATCCAGCAAAATTATAGGAGCATTCTTAAGCAAAGCTCTTGCTATGCTTATACGTTGTTTCTGACCCCCAGATAATTTTCCTCCTCCTTCCCCTACACGTGTATCCATTCCTTCAGGAAAATCTTCTACAAAACTAAGTACTTGCGCCTTACGTGCTGCTTCCCATATTTCTTCCTGAGTTGCTTCGGGATTTCCTATTTTTATATTATTATAAATTGAATCATCAAAAAGATATACTTCCTGAAATACTTCTGCAATCATTTTATAAAAAACTTTCTGATTGATTGAGCGTATATCTATTCCTCCTATTTTAATACTTCCCTCAGTAACATCCCAAAAACGGGCAATTAAAGAAGCTATGGTTGTTTTCCCAGATCCGGAATGCCCTACAAGTGCTAACATAGACTTTTCGGGTACTAAAAAGTTTAAACTACGTACTGTTAATTTATCTTGATATTTAAAATTTACTTCATTAAATTCTATGCTAAATTTTTCGGGAATTAAATTTTCCATAGATTCCATGGTAGGTTCTTTTAATACCCCTATGACTCTTTTTAGACTTTCATTCATATAACGAATCGTAAAATAATCTACCATGATCACTTTCATAGGATTATACAAATTATAGCCCATAATCAAAAAAGTTATGAGTACGGGAATAGTTATAGAACCTACTGAAAGATAATATAGCCCTAAAGCTATCATTAATAGAAAACCTATTTCAAAGAATATACTTGTCGTTACAAGGAAAGGTCCGGGTAAAGCTTCCATTCGTATGCTTTTTTTACGTAAATCATCAAAAGCATTTTCCAAAGTTTTATTTTTTTCACCAGTAATTCCATACGATTTTAAATGTCTAATACCTTGAACATATTCAAGGAATTTAGCCCCTACCTGATTCCTTGCAATAATCTGTTTTTCTCCCAAATGTTTAAATAAATAATTTGCAAATCCTAAGAAAGGTATAATTAAAGGAATTACAGCTAACAAACACAGGGCTAAACGCCAGTCATATATAAAAAGAAAAATAGAAAGAACACAGGTTCCAAATACAGCTGATGTAAGATTTCCAAAACTATGTCCGAAAATTCCTTCAAAATTAGCTACATCTTGTAATATAACAGAGGCAATTTCTCCAGGGTCCCGTTGTTTAAAAAAACCTAAGGAAAATTTTTGAATACGATTTCCTAAGTTAATTCGTAAACGATAAGACAATTCATACACCCAAATATTGGATGTAACCATAGCTTTAGATGCTACTATAAATTGTATTATAAGCATAAAAAACATTATTCCAACCACTGTCCATATCCTTGAAATGTTAGGATGGACTGAAAATAACTCCCATATAATTACTAATAAAACTCCTGAGGGAACTACTAAAAAAATACTATGAATTATTTCCAATAGCATAACCTTACTTGTATCTTTTCTATTATAGGAGGTTACGTATTTTAAATTTTTAATCATTCCGGATTTAATTTTTATTTAACCTGTTTTATTTCGTACTACTATTTAATTTATTCCTGAATAAAATCAATAATATAAGGAAAAACACCAAATAAGAAATATTAAATACGGAAGCTCCTATCCAGCTTTTTAAATTTGAAGTAGGTGGTAGTAATTGTAAGGGCAGTTGTTGATATAATGAAATGAAAACCGGGCTTATAAATCCAGCCCATCTCGGTAAAACGGTTTTTTTGAAAAAAACCAATAGAGAAAATAATATCCAGCCTAAAAATAAAACAATAATAGCAGGAGCCCAGGCTATATAAAATACTTTCATAAATCCTGAAGCTGTTTTCAATAAATATGGGTGCGCAATTGCATCTGTATGGTAAATTGTTTTATAAATTTCTCCGGCAAAGAAAAAAACAGAATGTCCTAAAGGCATCAACATTACACTCAAAATTAGAAGAAAATAAGTAACATAAACATACCACGGATTTTTATCTTTAATATATTGATATGCCAACCATATTCCCGGTAAAAATAATGAAGCTGTCATAGCTGCAATTAAGGCTCCACACATCAACCTTTCTGTTGATCCTTGTAACATAAGTATTGAAATATTTGGATCTACTTTTCCTACATAAACTTCAGTAAATAGAGGATAGTCTTTAGGATTAACAGTAAAACCCGCAATGAGAATATCTCCTGTAATCCAACATAAAGAAGCTATAATGGCTGAAATAAAAGATCCTTTAATTTTAGTTGAATAAGTCATTTTGAAATTAAATGTTTGAGTATTTATATTTTTTCTGGCATCATGAAATCTTGTTATTATTGAATGTCTTTATCTTTCTTTCATCATATATGTATTAATTATTAGGTTATCTCTTTATATATTATTTTATCTTTTACTATACGGAATGATTTATATTACAAATTCCTGAGCTCTGATATGCGCATTCCACATTCTTTGATATAAATGACTATTTAAAAGCAAATCCATATGTTTCCCTTTATCTACAATTCTTCCTTTATCAAATACCAATATTTGATCGGCATCAACAATAGTACTCAAACGATGTGCTATGATCAAAACTGTTTTATTTTTAATTAACTCACTGAATGCTTGTTGTATTTTATATTCGTTTTCGGAATCTGCAAATGCAGTGGCTTCATCCAGAATAAGAATAGGGGCATCTTTTAGTATGGCTCTTGCGAGTTGAAATCTCTGTTGTTCTCCTCCACTAAGGTGTACCCCCGATTGTCCGAATAAAGTATCATAGCCATTTGGAAGGCTTATAATAAAATCATGTATTTGGGCAGCTTTAGCCGCTTGTTCTACTTCTTTAAAGGTTTTATGCATTCCCATGCGAATATTCTCTAGCAAACTCTCTTGAAACATAAAACTGTCCTGAAAAACAAAAGAAACTAATTTCATCAATTGATCTATTGGATAATCTTTTATATTAATCCCCCCTATTTTAATTGCCCCTTCATTTACATCCCAAAATCTAGATAAAAGTTGCCCTACGGTACTTTTACCTGCTCCTGATGGTCCTACCAATGCTGTAATACTTTTTTCTCGGACCTGAAAGCTTATGTCGGATAAAACATTTTGATTTTCTTTATATCCGAAATTAACATTTGAAAATTCAACATGGTTCGCATCAATATGTTGTACAATAGTATTTTCAGGTAATACTTCTTGATTAACTAAATGATCAATTTGTTCTACCCCTCTGTTTATTATAGAAAGTTGCATTCCCATGTTATTTAATACAAAAAGAGGTTTAATATATCCGGTTCCTAGTATTAGAAATAATAATAACACTGGTAAGGTAATTCCATTTTTAAAATATAGATACAATCCAAGCACTAAAACAGGTAATAAAGCATTGCTTATAAAACTCATAAATATAGCATATGCAGGAGTATTACTCCTAATCCATTTATTTACAAAATGATTAAAATTTTTTACTGCATTCCCATATTTATTGAAAGTTTCTGCTGACTGTCCAAAAATTTTCATTACCGGCATTGCCCTTACATATTCTACGATACCAGCATTCATTTCTTCAAGAGATTGATGGTATTGCTTAATCAAAGCTTTATTTCTACCCATGTATAAAATCGGCATCCAAATCATCAGTATAGATAAGGGTAAAAAACTGATAAGAGCCATCCTCCAATCCTGACTAAATAAATAACTGATTGTGATAATAGGTAGGGATATTCCTTTGATAAAATCCGGAATTTGATGAGCTATAAAATTTTCCATTCTTTCAACATCATCCAAAAGTATTTTTTTTAGAGCTCCAGAATTGCTATTACTAAGAACTCCCATGGATAGTCGTCCCACTTTTTCTGTAATATATTTTCGAAGTTCAAATAAAATATTGTATGCCGCAATATGTGATAATATTACTGAACCATAAAACACACATGTGCTTATTACAGCAGCTATTAGAGCATAAATAATATATTCTTTAATGATTCCGTAATTAATTGAAGTTTTAGCTAATTCTTTTATAATATAGAATACAAGAATATAAGGAATCATACTCAGCAAGGCATGAATAATTGCTAAAAAACCGGATATAAAAAGAAGACCTTTTCTTCTCCCTGCAATTTCTAGCAACCGTAAAATACCTTTTTTCTTTTTATTCTTTTTTTTCATTACTAAAAGATATTAAATTATCAAGAATGATTCTAAATAATTTACCTATTTTTGCAAATATATCTGATTACAAAATTTAATTAGGGATGTTAAAAGGAGTAAAATTTCCATAATAAGGATAATTTGAAAGTATGATCTAATGCAAATAAAATAATATGGCTCTACGATTGTATAATAAAGAAGGAACCGAACTTTTTATGGAAAGTAAATTTCCCTGTATAGTTGATAATATAATTAATGAACCTATCCATGAAAATATTATTTGTATTGATTCTCATTTGGGGAAAGGATACTACAAAGAAATTTATTTTGATGGAATACACATGGATTTTTGGGTTTTATCTTTAGCTAAAGATACCTTTTTTTATTTTGAAAGTGATTATGAAAATGTTGAAATGCTTTTTTCATTAAAAGGTAAAAATACTATTTTTTCAAATAATTTTGTTTCTAATATAAGCTTTGAATCTAATCATCATAATATTATTTATGCAAATGAGGTAAATGGTAAAATAAAATGGGAAAGCAAAGATTTACAATTATTTAAAATTAATTTTAATCCTAATATTTTTAAACGTTTCCTCCCAAATGAAAAACTTTTCTATAATTTCAGAAATTGCATTGAAAAAGGGAAATCTGGAACATTCAGTCCCTATAATTATTGCATAAATCTACAAATGTATACTATAATTGAAGAAATTATAGAATGTAAAAAAATAGGTTTATACAAAAAAATGTTTTTGGAATCTAAAATTATTGAACTTTTATTGTTACAGTTAGAACAATTCACTGATCAAGGTAATTACTCTTTTACATTAAAGAAAAGAGATATTGATAAAATTTATGCTGTACGGGAAATTATAATGAAAAACCTTAATAAAAATATATCGCTCATTGAATTGGCACATCTTGTAGGTACGAATGAATTTATGTTAAAAAAAGGATTCAAGGAGCTATTCGGAACTACAGTTTTTAAATTCTGGAATGATGCTAAGATGGAGCAAGCAAGATCTATGCTTATACAAGAAAATATGAATATTAAAGAAATATCTTATTTTATGGGATATAAAAATCAAAGACATTTCGCTTCTGCATTTAAACGAAAATTTGGATTTCCTCCTAGTCATTTAAATAATATTTATAGAAATATTTAATTATGCAAATTTAAGTTTTTCTTATTTCCTTAATGAATAAATTAATAAACTTCAACATCAAAACTAAAATAAAATTTTAAAAGAGAATGTAAATTGGGATTCTCTATTTTTTATTTAAATCAAAAAATTTTCATTTACATAAAGATTATATTAATTCTCTATTCCCTATTTGTTCTATTGCATCTTTTTCTTTCTTCTCTTGTATATCCTTTTCAAATCCCTTAATATTAACTACTCTGGTACTTGACCATTTATCATGCCAACCTAGATAACCTAGAAAAGAAAGTTGATCAAAAGGAATTATTCGTAAAATATTTCTTAAAGCCAACACTTTCGACGTCGGAGTTTGACCGTTTTCGTAGACTACTTTAGTTTTGGTTAAAAACTTCCCTATACTTTGTCCTTTAAATATCACTTCTTGAGCAATCATAAATAAGATGTAAAAAAACATAGTAATCAACCTATCCAATAAACTGTTTTCTTCCATGTAACTAAAAAAATTTTCAGCAATTCCTAAAATCCATATAAAAGAAAAAAACGTAACGATAAAAACATAGTAGATAATTAAATCTATTATATAATTTATAAAACGAACACCTTTTGAAGCTAAATTATATTCTACTTCGCTATAATATTCCATCTAATTAGTTTAGCAACAAAAGTAAAAAATTCTCCTAATTATAAAAATTTATTATAATATATATTATCAATCCTTTTCATTTAGCCTAAACAAATGATCATTTTTTAAATAATTAAAAATGTAAAAATATATAGACGAACTATATTTTATACTTTATTTTTTATAATTTAATATCATCATAATCTAATAATGTTTTATGTACCTTTGTATGAGGTAAATTTAAATATGAAAATAGAAGACCTTATTAAAAAGAAGATATTGGTATTAGATGGCGCTATGGGAACCATGATTCAGCAATATAAATTTCAAGAAAAAGAATATCGTGGAGAAAGGTTTAAAGATTGGAAGACCGATTTAAAAGGAAATAATGATCTTTTATCAATTACTCAGCCAAAAGTTATTCAGAACATTCATTTGGAATATTTTGAGTCTGGAGCAGATATAGTTGAAACAAATACTTTTAATGCGAATCGTATATCTATGTCCGATTATGGAATGCAAGATCTAGTAAAGGAACTCAATTCAGCATCTGTAAGTGTAGCTAAACAAGCTAGAGATGAATATTGGGCAAAATATGGAAAAAAACCTTTATTTATTGCCGGATCTTTGGGACCTACTTCTAAAACCGCCTCTATTTCTCCAGATGTTAATGATCCTGCATATCGTGAAGTCGATTTTGATTTTTTAGCTGAAATATATAAAGAACAAGCAATATCTCTTATTAAATCCGGAGCAGATATTCTTTTAGTAGAGACTATTTTCGATACATTAAATGCTAAAGCTGCTTTTTTTGGAATTGAAGAAGCTTTTGACGAAACTGGAAAAAGTCTTCCTTTAATGGCTTCAGGAACTATAACAGATGCTGCCGGAAGAACTTTATCAGGGCAAACTACTGAAGCATTTCTAATTTCACTTTCTCATCTTCCTCTTTTATCTATAGGTCTAAATTGTGCTTTAGGTGCAGAACAATTATTACAATATCTGGAAATATTAGCTAAAAAATCTATTTTTTATATTAGTGCACATCCTAATGCTGGTCTTCCTAATCCTTTAGGTGGCTATGATGAAACTCCGGAAATGATGGCTGAAAAAATAAAAGTTTATTTAGAGAACAATTTAGTTAATATTATAGGTGGATGTTGTGGAACTAGTCCGGCACATATTAAACTATTTGCAGAATTAGCCGCTCAATACCCTCCACGTCAAATACCAAATTAAAATTCTCATTAAATTTTATTCTAAATTAAAAAAATGTAAAATTTAATATGTTATAAAATCAATAAAAAAGTCGGAAGATAACTTCCGACTTCTTATATTAGTATTTATTTATTATTTTACTTCAATTTGCTTAGGTGCTATTTCTGTTTTTTCTTTTTTTGGTAGGGTTAATTTAAGTACCCCGTCTTTATATGAAGCATCAATTTTAGCTGCATCTATATTTGCATCATCAATAGTAAAACTCCTACTAAAGCTAGATTGCATATATTCTACCCTATGTGATTTTTTATCTTTATTTTCTATTTTTTTATCATAACTAATAGTCAAAAGCCCATTTTCTAAATTAACTTTAAAATCATTTTTTTCGAGTCCTGGTGCATATAAATCAACTTCAAAATTATCATTGTCTTCTGTAATATTTACTGGTGGAAATTTAATTTCTGGCTTATTCCAACCGGTTGATGTACTAAATAATTCATCTAATAAACTACTTAATCCTTTGTTTTCTGTTTTTATAATATCTGTTGCCATGATTTAATTATTTTTTTAAATTACATTTACTTATTTTTCAAAATATATACCAATATAAAATAAAAAAAAGGAGATACATCTAATAATTTGAAAATCAAAACACTACAATTAACATTAAAATTACACACACATTAAAAAGCGACTTTTTGTCTTATTTTTTTATAAAATAAATATAAATACGTCATATTGACTTATTTTTTAAATGTTTTTTTAATAGATTTTCTTACATTTGTTAGCTTATAAGAAATTATATATATTTTAATTAGTTTTTATGGAATTTATTCAGTATCTCATAGATTTTGTCATTCATATTAATGTTCATTTAGATGAATTAATGAGTAACTATGGCAATTGGGTATATGCAATTCTTTTCTTGATCATTTTTTGTGAAACCGGTCTGGTTGTAACACCTTTTTTACCAGGAGATTCTTTATTATTTTCTGCAGGAGCATTAGCTGCATCTAGTGATCAGCTTAGTATATATATACTTGCCCTACTTTTTGTTTTTGCTGCTATTATTGGAGATACCGTAAATTTTGAAATCGGAAAATATTTCGGTCATAAGCTTTTTAATAATCCTAATTCTAAAATATTTAAACAAAGCTACCTTCAAAAAACTCATGAATTTTATGCAAAACATGGTGGCAAAACTATTATTCTTGCACGATTTGTACCTATTGTAAGAACATTTGCCCCTTTTGTAGCCGGTATGGGGCGTATGAGTTATAAGTATTTCATTTCTTATAATATTATAGGTGGCATTGTTTGGGTTTTCATTTTCTTATTTCTCGGATATTTAGTAGGAAATAATGATTGGGTTAAAAATCACCTTCCTATATTGATGGTTATCATAATTGTTGTATCTATTCTTCCCGGAATTATAGAAGTTGCCAGAAATAAATGGGTAAATAAAAAAAATTAGAACTAAAATATTTTTTATAAAAAAGAACCCTTATTTTCAAAGACTTTATTTAATTTATTACACTACAAAATTGAACAAATTCTTCCATAGTCGGTAATTTGGTTTATATTTTCAGATTCGATTTATTATAATATCAAAAATAAATATGAATCAAAATATTCAGACATAACAAAATTATTACCTTCTTTTTTCAATTAATTTGTTTTTTTATAGCTTAATATAGCTCCAATATTTATCAAAATAGCAAAAATAATAATCACATATAAATGTGTAGAAATATCCAAAAGTGTACTTCCTTTCATATAAACCATTCTCATCACTTCAATAAAATAACGTACGGGATTAAATATGGTAATTATTTGTGCCCACTTTGGCATGCTACTAATAGGAGTATATAATCCGCTTAATAGAAAAAATATAACCAATAGAAAAAATAGAAGAAAAATAGCTTGTTGCTGAGTGTTTGAATAGTTTGATATAATTACCCCAAATCCGGTAAATGCAATCAAATAAAAAAAAGCAAAAATATAAATAACCATAAAATGTCCTAAAGGTAATAAACCATAAATCAACCAGCTAATAAACATACCTAGGGTAAGAATGACTAAGCCCATGACCCAAAAAGGAATTAGCTTTCCTAATATGAAAATTAATTTGGGGATAGGGGTTACATTAATTTGATCAATAGTTCCTGTTTCTTTTTCTTTTACAATATTTAAAGAGGATAATGCACCCCCTACGATACTTACAAGCATCACAAGAATACCCGGAACCATAAAATTTTGATAATTCATTTCTGTATTATATTGAAAATACGGTTTACTTACTATTTGTACAAAAGTTTTTTCCTGTTGAATTAATTCCTTATTATATCCAGACAAAATTTGTCCTAAATAAGAAGATCCTAAACCTGCCTTTTGGCCATTTACAGCATTCACAGACAACATTACCTCTGATTTATGTTCATTAATAAAATCATTTTCAAAATTGTGCGGGATCTCTAATATTAAATCAGCCTGATTCCTTTCCACTGCTTTTAATGCTTCAGTATATGAAGTTGAATAATCTGCTAATTTAAAATAGCCGGAAGATATCACTTTTTGTATCAGTTTTTGTGAAGCCATGCTATGATCATTATCTATTATACTTAATAATATATTTTTCTGTTCAAATGTTGCTGCCCATGGTAATATTAATAATTGGAAAATAGGCATAAAAAAAATCATTCTCAATATTATTTTATTTCTAAATACCTGAATAAATTCTTTTTGTAGTAAAAACTTTAAAATTTTCATAATCTGTTTTTAAACATTCTAACACTTATTGTTAACAAAAAAATTGTCATTCCTACAAGAATTAAACACTCTTTCCAAATAGAAAAAAATCCTAATCCTTTTATCATCACATCTTTAACGGCTGATATAAACCAATAGGCAGGCAAAATATTAGAAATAATTCTAAGAATTATCGGCATATTTTCTACGGGAAAAATCAATCCTGAAAGTAATAAAGTAGGTAATAACAATCCCATAGAGGAGATAATCATAGCTGCTTGTTGTGTTTGAGTGACTGAAGAAATTAAAAGACCTAATGACAAAGTGGAAAGTATGAAGATTGTACATAAAAAGAATAGAAGGAATAAATTACCCGCTATGGGAACCTCTAAAACATAAACGGATAATATTAAAATTGAAAATACATCTATTATTGATATTAAAAAATAGGGAACTACTTTAGCTAAGATTATGCTAATCGGTTTTAAAGGAGAAACTAATAAAATTTCCATAGTCCCCTCTTCTTTTTCTTTAACAATAGAAACAGAGGTCATCATAGTACATATCAACATAAAAACCAATCCCATAATTCCGGGCACAAAATTATAAGAACTTTTTAACTGGGGGTTATACAACATTTTGACTTGACTTTTTATCACATAAGAACTATTACCATCTTGATTTATTGACTGTTGTTGGTATTGTGCAATAATTTGTTGTATGTAATTAACTATAGTTGTTGCTTCATTAGGGTCTGAGGCATCTGCAATAAGCTGTATTTCGGTTTTTCCTGAATGATAAATATCTCTTCCAAATTCCTGAGGGATAACGATTGCTAATTTTGTTTTTCCTAAGCGAAAAAAATTTTGAATTTCTTCTTGTTTGGTAAGATAACCCTTTAAATTGAAATATTTACTTGCATTTACTTGAGCAATAAGTTGTGCTGATTCTATTGTTTTAGAATTATCTAAAACTACAACGGAAGTATTATTTATTTCTGTAGTTATAGCAAATCCAAAAATCATTAACTGCGCTATAGGCATCATTAAAAGCATAAACAAGGTTCGGATATCTCGCGTAATATGGTAAAACTCTTTCTTTATAAAACTTATGAGCTGATTCATGCTTTTTTCTTATTTTTCTGCTTGTGTTCTAATAATAATAGTTTATTCTCTTTTTGCTCCTCTTGCCAGTAATTGGAACACTTCGTCCATAGTAGTTGCATTATATTTTTTACGCAAACCTGCCGGAGTATCTAAGGCTTGAATCCGTCCATCTACCATAATGGATACTCGGTTACAATATTCAGCTTCATCCATATAATGGGTAGTTACAAAAATAGTTATCCCGTTATTGGAGGCATGATAAATCATTTCCCAAAATGTACGTCGTGCTATAGGATCTACCCCTCCGGTAGGCTCATCCAGAAATACGATTTCAGGAGAATGAAATGTAGACACAGCAAAAGATACTTTTTGTTTTATACCTAAGGGTAAAGATTTTACCAAAATATCTTTTTCTGCTTCCAGCGAAAGTTCTTTTAGCAACTGTTCTGTTTTTATCTTAATATTTTTAGTATTCATTCCATAAATACCACCAAATAAACGCATATTTTCTTTTATTGTTAAATCTTCATATAAAGAGAATTTTTGGCTCATATATCCAATATTCTTTTTAATTTTATCCGATTCTTTGTAAATATCATATCCGGCAACCCTCCCTTCTCCGGATGTGGGCTTTAATAATCCGCAAAGCATTCTCATTGCAGTTGTTTTTCCTGCGCCATTTGCTCCTAAAAAACCAAAGATTTCTCCTTTGAAAACTTCAAAACTTATATGGTCTACAGCTAAAAAATTACCAAATTTTTTGGTTATATTTTTAGTTTCTATTGCCTTCATTTCTATTCATTAAATAAATAAAACAATCTTCAATTCCGGGTTCAATTTCATGTATTTCTACACCGGATATATTAATCTTTTCTGTTTTGAAGTTAACATGTAAATACTCTCCAAAAATATAACAACTAGATATTTCTTCTCTTTTTCGTAGATTTTCAAGCAACTGATAATTATTATCCGATTTTATAGCATAGAGTTTATCAGGGTATTGTTTTGTAATTTTTATGGGAGTATTAACTGAAAGTATTTCTCCTGATTGCATCAAGGCTATCCTATCACACAAACCAGCTTCATCCATGTAAGGAGTAGATACCATAATGGTTATGTTTTGTTGTTTAAGACGAGTTAACATATCCCAAAATTCTTTCCTAGAAACAGGATCTACTCCTGTAGTGGGTTCATCTAAAAATAAAACTGAAGGTTTATGAATCAAAGAACAGCATAATGCCAGTTTTTGTTTCATTCCTCCTGATAAATTTCCTGCTTTTCTTTTTTTAAAAGGTTCTATTTGTACATATATATCTTTTATCAAATCATAATTTTCTTCAATGGTGGTATTAAATACATGCGCAAAAAAATTAAGATTTTCTTCAATACTTAAATCTTGATAAAGCGAAAATTTCCCGGGCATATATCCTACCCTACTACGTATCTCTCTAAACTCATTTACTACATCAAATCCTTCCACAGTGGCTGTTCCTTGGTCAGGTATTAATAAAGTAGTTAAAATTCTGAAAAGAGAAGTTTTACCTGCTCCATCTGGACCTATTAATCCAAATATTTCCCCTTTATTTATTTCCAGATTAATATCTTTCAATGCATTTACAACTTTTTTACCTAAATAATTTTTGGATATATTTTTAACAGAAATCACATTCATATTTTTACTTTATAATTAGATTTTCTCAAATGATGATTGATGATTCTATACTTATCTGAAATCTACATCTCCATACATCCCTATTTTAATAAGACCATCTGTATTTTTTACTTCAATTTTTACAGCATAAACTAAATTTTGTCTTTCTTCTTGAGTCTGAATTGTTTTGGGAGTAAATTCTGCTTTATTAGATATCCAAGTGATTTTTCCCGGATACGATTTTTGCTTGTCTTTTGAAACATTAATATAGACTGTTACTTTTTGTCCAATTTTAACTTTCTCCAACTGTTCGGAAACAATATAAGCTCTTAAAAATAAATTTTTAGTATCGGCTATTTTATATAAAGCTTTACCCTGGGTTACTATTTCTTTTTCTTCTACATATTTATTTAATACTGTCCCTTGAATGGGATTAATAATTTTACACTTTTTTAGCTGGTCTTCTATCTGTGCAATCTGTACATCATTAGTATTGGTTTCTTCATTTAAACCATTTACAGAAGTTGAGAGTGAATTTATTTGACCATTGAGAGATTTTTTGAGCACTTCTATTTCTGAATTGGCATCATCTAGCTGTTTTTGAGTGGCTGCATTGTCTTGTAACAATCTTTGTATTCTTCTTTTTTCAAATTCTGCTTTCGCTATTTGTTCCTTTATAGACGAAACTTGTACGGAAATATCCGGACGTTTTACCTGAATCGCTTTATGATTTGCTAATAATTGTTTCTTTTTTAGATACAATTGCACACTATCTACATATCCTATTACCTGATCTTTAGCAAGGACGGTTCCTTCTGTTAATTGAAAAGATTCCAATTTTCCATTGGTTTCCGAAGAAACTATAACTTCTGTGGCTTCAAAAGTTCCTGAAGCATCGTGAGCAAATTTATTTCGATTACACGAAAACAAAATCAAAAATGTGCCTATGCTTAAAACTAACTGTTTCATATTATTAATTTCCTTGTATATTTTTATAATTGTAGATACTTTGCAAAAATTGCATTTCATGTAATGACTGGGTCACCCTTGCTTGATTTTCAGCATTTATATCTCCAATCAAATCATTCATTTTATATATTCCATTTTTATATTTACTCTCTCCTGCTTTTTTTACCCGATTCCTGAGGGATATAATTTCTTCATCCTTTTTCATAAGCTTCTCATATTTCAATATTTCATTTTGAATCTGGGTTAATTGAACATTTGTGTCAAATAAGAAGGTTTCTCTTTGTACATCTACAGCATTTCTATCGATTTCCAACAATTTATATTCATTTTTTTTAGTATATAAATTCCCGAAATTCCAGCTTAAGCGAATTCCCCCCATAGCATAAGTTTTAAAATCAGATTCCAACATATTTAAACCCGGCCTACCTACTCCACCTTGAGCAAATAGAGAAAACTTAGGCATATTTTTAGCTTTAATTGCACTCTCCTGTACTTTATACAAAGAATATTGCTTATCATACATTCTAAGTTCCGGCCGATTTATTTCTTCTTGTATACTTAAATTTTTATCCGGGATTTGCAAATGAGTGGTTTCATTCAATTCTTCATGAACAAATAAAGAAAGCATTTTTATGTAAGCACTTCGTAAAGTTGTCAATTCTATTTTATTCTGTTCTGTATCTAATAATTCTACTTTTATCAAGTCCAAATCAGAAACCATAGCCACTCCGTTTTTAAGCATAGCAATTACTAAATTATAATTACTTTGTAAATCAGAAGTTAAAACATCTAGTTGCTTTAATTGTTTATCTATTGTAAGAATTCCAAAATATAACTGATTTACTTTTTCTCTTATGGTATATAAATTTACTTCTGTCTTTTCTTTTTCTAATGCGGAACTTGCTTTGGTTATTTCGGACTGAGATCGGGTGGCTCCTCCATCCCAAATTAACTGAGAAACATCCAATGTAATTTTATACTGATCTTTATTCATTTCAGGAACGTTTATTCCAGGAACTTTTACGGGAATTTTTGTCACCTGAGTTTGATAAGAAGCTTGTCCGTTTAGTGAAACCTGTGGCAGATAATTCTTAATCAGATTATCCAGATTATAATTTTCTGAAAGAGAAATCAGCCTATATTGTTTAATTAGGGGATAATTATCTTTTGCCTTTTCCTGACATTCTTCTAAGTTTATTTCCGAAACCTGTGAAAACAAGAGACAGGGGAACAAACATATCCACAAAAAAATATACGTTTTTGTATTATTCATAGATTTATTATTCATCTAACTTCAACATTGATTTCAACCAAATAGGGACTAAAATAATACGATCTTTTATAAAATTTACATATTCTTTATCTTCCATTTTATAAACATTTTTAAGGAATGGTTGCCCTAGTATGGGAAAAATAGATAAAGAAACCATATTTATAAAAAATTGTATTGAACTAAATTTCAATCCCTTTTTATCTATTTGCTCTTGAATTTGTTTGAACATATAGCTTTCCTTTAAAAAACCGTCTGAAGCACCAACTCTATCAAATAGTTGCTGAGGATTTGCCTGTAATTCGCTAAATATAAAAATCGGAAGATGCGGATTTTTAGATATCCCTTCAATATATCTATTTACTCCGGCATCAATTTTTTCAGACAACGTGGTGTTTTTATTGTTGATAATATTTTCAATATAAGTAAGCATTTCCTTCACACTTTCATGCATTATTATATCAAACAATTTCTTTTTACTTCTATAATAATAATTAAGTAAAGCCAAATTAATTCCGGCCTCTTCAGCAATATCACGTGTTCTAGTCAGTCCATATCCTTTTTGTTGAAAAACTCTTTTTGCTGCTTCTTTTATTTTTTCTTCTGTTGATATATTTCCTTCTTTTTCCATATTCATTTTTTACTTTTCAAATTTATTTACCTATTACTTGCAATTGTATTGCATTATTCCCAGCATTTTATAAAAGCAAAGTTAATTAATAATTTGATTTAAACAAATGATTAAATTATAATTTTAATTTTTTTGATTAAAACATTAAATAAACTAAATTTATATTTTTGAATTATGTTAAACTATTTTAATAGCCTAGGTATTTTAAATCACGAAGAAATCTCTAGTATTATATAAAAAATTTATTTTCGAAATTTAAAAAAGGGAGAATTATTTATTAAAGAAAGAGAAATTAGCTTAGAACTAGCTTGGATTAAGAAAGGAATTATACAATCTTTCTACACATCTGAAAAGGAGAATGAATTTACTTATGGCATCTAGTTTAAAAATTCCTTAATTATTGCTTTATCTTCGAATATCTTTTGTAAACCTACTCCTATAAATTTAGAAACAATCAGTAATTTTGAATTAGAAGTAGTAAAAAAAATAGGACTTGATTATGAATAACAATATCAATTTCTTGAAAATATAAAAATGCTTATTGAACAATAATATATTAAACTCGAAAAAAGGGTCTTTTCTTTTCAAAAAGAAAATCAGTAGAACGGTATATTGAACTTCTTAGAAAACAGCCTAATTATATACAACAAATTCCTTTACAATTTTTAGCCTTTTTTTAGGAATATCCGTTGGACACTTAAGCCGAATAAGAAAATATTTTTTATAGACATTTGTCCTATTCATTAAATATATTGTCTCCTATTTTTGTGATAATTTTTTAAATATAATTAACATATTGTTAGTAATATTTATTTTTAATAAAAGAATACACCTAATTATTAATTCTGAGAAATAATGGATTTATATATAATTAATAAATAAGCTGAATTTACATTTTTCTTTTAAAAATAAAAATATGAAAAAATCTCTTTTATATCGATGACAATAATAATTTTATTTTGATATAACTTAGCAATATTCCTTCATATAAATATAAAAAAATGAAAAATATACTTATAATTAATGGACATCCGAATAAAACAAGTTTAAATTTCGCATTAGCCGAAGCCTATTATAAAGGAGCTAAAAAATCAGGAGCACAGGTACAATTAATTCATATAAGAGACTTAAAATTTGATCCTAATTTGGCTTACGGATATCAAAAACGAATGGATTGGGAACCGGATTTAATAAAAACGTGGGATGCAATAAAAAAGGCAGACCACTTAGTATGGATTCACCCTGTATGGTGGGGAGGATTTCCTGCTATAATGAAAGGTTTTATAGATCGTGTCTTTCTTCCCGGTGTAACTTTTCAATACATAGAAAACTCAATACATGTTGATAAATATTTAAAAAGCAAATCTGCTCGTATTATTACAACACTTGATCAACCCGGATGGTTTTACCATTTATTTTATGGAAAACCCAGTATTAACCAATTGAAAAAAATAATTTTGAAATTTTGCGGAGTAAGCCCTATTAAAGTAACTTTTATAGAATTTGTAAAAAAATCTAACCATCTTAAGAGAGAAAAATGGTTACAGAAAATTTATAATTTAGGAGTAAAACAAAAATAATAGATTTTTAAAATATTACTAAAAATAATGATTGAACTAATTTTAGAAAAATTGAAAATAAAATATAAAATTCGTAATTAAATACCTCCAAATAATCATTATACAAATTTTAAAATTATATCTTAATGTTGAGATGAAAAAAATAAAATCAATTAAAAATGATAAAATAAATAATTAAAACACTAATTTATTATTTGTAATTATTATTTTTATTTTTTTTTTGAATAATAACCATTTGTCTTTAGTTTTTTAGCATAAAACTAAACAATATAAGAATATAAAGTTATAAAAGTTAAATTTTGTTATTTCATTGGATTTAATGTAAATTTGCCTGACAAATAGTAAAGAATGAAAGAATTCAGTAAAGAAGTCTATATCAACTGGTTTGAAAATATGACAAAATGGAGAAGGTTTGAAGAAAAAGCACGCTCCCTATACTTAAAAGATAAAATCAGAGGTTTTTTACATTTATATAATGGACAAGAAGCAATTCCTGCAGGATTTACACATGCAATGGACATGTCTAAAGATAAAATAATAACCTCTTACAGATGTCATGCGCATGCTTTAGCAATGGGGGTTACTCCCGAGGCTGCTATGTCTGAATTATGCGGAAAAGCTACAGGTACATCCAAAGGATTGGGAGGATCTATGCACTTGTTTAGTAAAGAACATAATGTTTATGGTGGCCATGGTATAGTCGGTGGGCATATTCCTCTGGCTGCTGGTATTGCTTTTGCTGACAAATATTTTGAACGCGATGGAGTAACCATATGTTATATGGGAGATGGAGCAGTAAGACAGGGAACATTTCATGAAACTTTTAATATGGCTATGAACTGGAAACTTCCTGTAGTTTTCGTTTGCGAAAATAATCAATATGCCATGGGTACCTCTGTCAAAAGAACAACTAATAATCTAGATATATATCAATTGGGATTAGGATATGAAATGCCTTGTGCTCCGGTTGATGGAATGGATCCTGAAAAAGTTGCTGAAGCTGCATTTGAAGCTATAGAAAGAGCACGTAGAGGTGACGGTCCAACCTTCTTAGAAGTTAGAACATACCGTTTCAGAGGACACTCAATGTCCGATGCAGAACCTTACAGAACCAAACAAGAAGTAGAAGATCATAAAAAAGAAGATCCTATTCTAATTGTAAAACATAGAATTATCTCTAATAATTGGGCAACAGAAGAGGAACTTGATGAAATAGATAAAAACACTAAAGAGTATATGAACAAGGTAGGAGATTTTGCTGAAAATGCACCCTATCCTGAAGAAGAAGAAATTTACAATTGTATATATTCAGAACCTAATTACCCTTTTTTAGATAAATTAGAAAATTAATACCATTTAAAATCAATTAAGAAATCAATATGGCTGAAATTATTAATATGCCTCGTCTAAGTGACACCATGACTGATGGAAAGGTATCAAAGTGGAATGTCAAAGTAGGGGATACAATAAAAGAAGGAGATATCTTGGCAGAAATTGAAACAGATAAAGCTGTTCAGGATTTTGAATACGACGGAGAAAACGGTGTTCTGCTATATCAGGGAATAAAAGAAGGGGAATCTGCTCCTGTAGATTCACTTTTAGCTATTATCGGAAAAGAGGGAGAAGACATAAGCTCTTTTATCAATGGAACTTCAAACACAACAAGTCATTCGGGAAATAATACCCCCGAAGATAAAAAAGAATCAGTCACTGAAACCTCTCAAACTGCAAAGATCCCAGATAATGTAGATGTAATTACAGTTCCTCGTCTTAGTGATACTATGACAGAAGGAAAAGTTTCCAAATGGAATGTGAAGATAGGTGATACTATCAATGAAGGAGATATTTTAGCTGAAATAGAAACAGATAAAGCTGTTCAGGATTTTGAATATGATGGTAACGGAGGAACTTTACTTTATCAAGGAGTTAAGGAAGGTGAATCTGCACCCATTGATTCCCTTTTAGCAATTATAGGGCCTGCCGGCACCGACATAAGTGCTATTGTTTCAGGAACGGGCATTAATACTACTTCTAAAACCGTTGAATCTGCCCCTAAAGAAGAAAAAAATCAAGAAGAAAAAACAGAAGTATCTTCTTCAATTGTAAATTCTTTAAATCATAGAATATTAGCCTCTCCTTTAGCTAAAAAAGTAGCTAAAGATAAGGGAATTGACTTAGCACAAGTTAAAGGTAGTGGAGACAATGGAAGAATTATTAGAAAAGATGTTGAAAGTTTCACTCCACCTTCAGGAGCTTCAAACAAAACTGTAACTTCTGTAACATCATCTCCTTCAGTTCCAATTAAACCTCAAATAACTCCGGGAGTAGATTCTGAAACAGAAAATTCTTCTATGAGAAATGCTATTGCAAAAAGTTTAAGCAATAGTTTATTTACGGCTCCTCATTACAACTTAGTATTTGAAATAAATATGGATAAAGCCATAGAAGCTAGAAAAGCCATAAATAGCCTACCAGATACGAAGGTTTCTTTTAATGATATTGTAATAAAAGCAGTAGCTATCGCATTAAGAAAGCATCCTCAGATAAATAGTTCCTGGGCAAATACGAAAATTATCCATCATGGAAATATTAATATAGGAGTTGCCGTAGCTGTTGAAGATGGCTTAGTAGTACCTGTAATAAAAAATACAGATTACCTGTCATTAACCCAAATTTCTGCACATGTTAAGGATTTAGCCGGAAGAGCCAGAGATAAAAAATTAAAAGCTAACGAAATGGATGGATCAACTTTTACCATTTCAAATTTAGGTATGTACGGAGTAGAATCGTTTAATTCTATTATTAATCAACCTAATTCCTGCATTCTATCTGTAGGTGCCATCATTCAAAAACCTGTAGTAAAAGACGGTCAAATAGTTGTAGGTAACTTAATGCAAATATCTTTAGCTTGCGATCATAGAGTAGTAGATGGAGCTACTGGAGCTCAGTTTCTACAAACCCTTAAGGTTTATTTAGAGAACCCAGTTTCTTTATTAGCATAAAAAATAAAATTTATAAAATTCAAACACTTGGTAGCGATAGTTACCAAGTGTTTTTGTATTTTTAAAAAAAATTTATAATGAGAACTGACCTTACTTTAACTATGATAAAACCTGATGCAACCTTAAGAGGATTAACTGGTACAATTCTTAAAGAAATTACAGATGCTAAATTCTCTATTGTGGCATTAAAACTAATCCAACTTACCTCCTATGAAGCCCAAAAATTTTATGCTATACACCAAGGAAAACCTTTTTTTAATGAGCTTGTCGAATTTATGACTTCTGCTCCAATTGTAGCTGCTGTTTTAAAAAAAGAAAATGCAGTAGAAGATTTTAGACAATTAATTGGAGCTACAAATCCAGAAAATGCTTTAGAGGGAACTATTAGAAAAAAATATGCCGAATCTCTTCAAAGAAACTCTATACATGGTTCAGACAGCAATGAAAATGCATGGATAGAATCTCATTTTCATTTTTCCGATAAAGAGATTTATGATTTTTTATAACTATAATTTATATAATACATAAATTACTATTCCTTTAAACAACTAAAAATGATTAAAAACTTAACTTTAACATATAACGAATATTCTGATTGGAATAAAGTTCCTAAAGAAAATTTGAATTTAATTCAAAAAGCAAAAGAAGCTAGAGAATTTGCTTATGCAAAATATTCGGAATTTAAAGTAGGTGCTGCTATATTATTAGATAACGGAATTGTTATAACCGGAAACAATCAGGAAAATGCTGCATATCCCAGTGGTTTATGTGCAGAAAGAACCGCTATTTTCTATGCAATTGCCAACTACCCTACTGCTACTATTGTAAAAATGGCAGTAGTTGCTGGAAAAAATGTTGAAAATTCTGAAGTTGTTGCTCCTTGTGGTGCATGTAGACAGGTCCTTTTGGAATATGAAAATCGGCAAAATAAACCTATCGAATTTATGTTTACCGGAATGCAAGGAAGGGTAATTAGCTTTTCTCGTTGTTCTGATTTACTTCCTTTCTGTTTTGATGGTAGTTTATTATAATTTATGAGTATTTAATTTTTTTTTTGTTGCAATAATTTTTCATTTAACTGAAGTTTAATTGATTTATATGTATATTTTATTCATATTTGTCTCTTAATTAAGCACCTTTACAGGGGTATAACTATTATTTATATTTTTATGAAAGTTACCGAACATATTGAAAAAGCTAAAGGTAAAACTTTATTTTCTTTTGAAATACTTCCTCCTAAAAAAGGAGATAACCTTCAAACCATTTTTTCCAATATAGATCCTTTAATGGAATTCAATCCCCCATTTATTGATGTAACTTATCATCGTGAAGAATATGAATATAAAGAACTATCTAATGGACTCCTTGAAAAAATAATAATCCGAAAACGTCCGGGCACTGTAGGCATTTGTGCAGCTTTACAACTTAAATATAAGGTAGATGCTGTGCCTCATCTTATTTGTGGAGGTTTTTCTAAAGAAGATACAGAAGATATTTTAATTGATTTAAATTTTTTGGGGATAGATAATGTATTGGTTTTAAGAGGTGATGCTATTAAAAGTGAAGGGATTTTCAGACCTCATCCTAATGGTTATAAATATGCCAATGAATTAGTTGAACATGTAACTGCTATGAATAAAGGAAAATATTTACATGATGAATATGCTTCTGGAGCTACAAACTTCTGCATAGGAGTAGCAGGATATCCGGAAAAACATTTTGAATGCCCAAATCTAGATACAGATTTACACTATTTAAAAAAGAAAATAAATGCAGGTGCCAAGTATATCGTTACTCAACTATTTTATAATAATCAAAAATATTTTGATTTTGTAGATAAATGCAGGAATATAGGAATAACAGTTCCGATTATTCCGGGAATCAAACCTATTTCCATTAAAAATCATTTAACTGTGCTCCCGAATGTTTTCCATATAGATATGCCCCAAGATCTAGTTTTAGAGGTAGAAAAATGCAAAAATAATAAAGAGGTTTATGAAGTGGGCATTGAATGGTCAATACAACAATGTAAAGAATTAATGAAGCATAATGTTCCTGTACTTCATTTTTATTCTATGGGAAGATCTAAAAATATTTTAAAAATCGCAAAAGAATTATTTTAAATGCAAAAAATAAAATTAAAAGGTCTAAAAGTTTATGCTTATCATGGTTGCATGGAAGAGGAGGCTAAGATAGGTTCTTACTACTTAGTTAACCTTACTATATGGCTAAAGTTAAAAAAAGCAGGAAAATCAGATCATCTTGAAGACACCATTAATTATGGTGAATTAAGCCAAATCATCAAAGATCAAATGGCTATTCGGTCTCATTTACTGGAAAATGTAGCTCTTCGTATACTTTCCCAAATAAAGAAACAATTTCATAAAATAAAAAAAGCAAAAGTATCCGTATCAAAGGTTAATCCTCCGGTAAATGCAGATATTAACCATGTAAAAGTAAGTTTCAAGAAGAAATTTTAATTGAAATTTTAGTTTAATCCAAAAAAAATTGTAGATTTGCAATCTCAAAAAAGAGGGCTTTGTGGCCGAGTGGCTAGGCAGAGGTCTGCAAAACCTTGTACAGCGGTTCGAATCCGCTCGAAGCCTCAATGAAAAACCATCTCAATAGAGATGGTTTTTTAAGTTTTCATTAATTCCTTTATAAGGTCTCTGGTACTAAAAGCCATATTATCTATAACAGACAGAAATGTCGTAACCATGGGATAATAATCTATAAATTCCAGATCTTCTATTTTACACAAAAAAATGATTCATAATAATTAAAAATTTGTTTCTATCCTTTTCCCAATACTGAATATAATTTTGCATTATGTATAAAAACTTCCTCTAAATAATTATCTATTAGATGTATAACTCCAAACTTAAGAAACCCGTCTTGGACCAATTCACACTCATATTCCTCTAATTTTGAATATACTTTATATTTTTCTTGATAATCACTATAATATAATTCATTTGGATTATCATCTTTATGACCTACAATCTGGCTAATCATGTCAGGCATTGAAAATAAAAATGTTTTAAAGTTTTGCCATAACCTGTCATTATCAATATTTATTTCATCCAGATTATTAAAGCCTATCAATCCCACAAATTGTTGTTACTCATAAATACAATATTGAATCTGCTGAGTATATAATTTTTGCACATATATTCGCATAAATGAGATATCTTAAATTGCATCAACAAAAGATAGCCATTTTCTCAAATAACTCTTTTCCCTGTTTATAGTTGTATAAATATTAGAAACATCTTTTAATGATATTAGGCATAAAAAAATTCTTATGTATATGCATCATATTATTTCTTATAAAACTTTATAATGCTATATTATCTAACAATCATTAGATATAATAAATATGGTATTCCTTTTTAAAAAATTATAAATTTTCGATTACTATAGCACTAGCTCCACCTCCTCCATTACAAATAGCTGCTGCTCCATATTTTGCGTTATTTTGTTTTAAAATATTAATGAGAGTTACTATAATCCTTGATCCACTGTTTCCTAACGGATGCCCTAGTGATACTGCTCCACCATTTACATTAACTTTCTCTGTATTTATATTCAGAATTTTAGCATTAGCTAATCCTACTACTGAAAAGGCTTCATTAAATTCAAAATAGTCTATTTCTTCTATGGAAAGGTTCGCTTTTTTTAGCGCTACAGGTAATGCTTTAGATGGGGCTATAGTAAATTTTTCAGGTTCACAGGAAGCATCTCCATAACCTATTATCTTAGCCAAAGGTTTTATCCCTAATTCTTTTGCTTTTTCAGCAGACATAAGTACTAAAGCAGAGGCACCATCATTCAGAGTAGAGGCATTCGCTGCCGTAACGGTACCTTCTTTTTGGAAAACAGGGGATAATTGTTTCAGCTTATCAAAATTCACATTTTTATATTCTTCATCTTCTGAAATAATTATAGGGTCTTTTTTTCTTTGAGGAACCTTAACCGAGACTATTTCCTCTTTGAATTTTCCGGATTCCCAAGCTTTCTTTGATCGTATATATGAGTTAATTGCAAATTCATCCTGCTCATCTCTTGATATATTATATTCTACAGCACAAACTTCTGCACATACTCCCATATGTTTCTGATCATATACATTGGTTAGACCATCCTTTACCAAACCATCTATTAATTTTTGATCTCCAAATTTATTTCCTGTCCTTCCAGAAGATAGATAATAAGGTACTTGAGACATAGATTCCATTCCTCCTGCTATTACAATTTCATTATCACCTGCCAAAATAGTTTGTGTCCCTATAATTACAGCTTTCATTCCTGAAGCACACACTTTATTTATAGTAGTACAAGGTACTGTATCCGGAATTCCTGATCCTAATGAAGCCTGTTTTGCCGGAGCCTGTCCCTCATTTGCCTGTAAAACATTACCCAAAAATACTTCTTCAATTAATGAAGGATCTAAATTTATTTTATCTATCGCTCCTCTAATAGCAATTGCCCCTAATTGTGTAGCAGGAATTGTTGATAGATTTCCTAAGAAACTCCCTATTGGGGTTCTTACAGCCGATACTATAACTATCTCTTTACTCATTATTATAATTAGCTTTGTTATTATATAGGTAAATGTATTAAAATTTAAATAAACGTAAATAACAATATTATTACGAATAAAAGCAAAATATGTTAATTATCCATATCAATTACAAGAGTGTTTGTTTTAGGCTGTGCTACACAGGTTAGTATTTTTTTATTTTTAATATCTTCTTCTGTTAACACTAAGTTTTCACCTAAAATGACTTCCCCTTGCACCCGGGAACATTGACAAGAACCGCATACACCGCCTTTACATGAATATGGAGCATTTATTCCATTGACTAAAAGAGCATCCAATAATGATGACCCATTATTGATCCAATTCATAGTTTGAGTTTTCCCCTCGTATGTAAACGTAACTTTGACTTCTTTCACTGTAGATCTTTGAATTTTATCATCATGAAAAACTTTCTCTACAGGTTCATATAATTCATAATGAATATTTTTCTTAGGTATCCCGTAAGAATAAATGACATTTGCTAAATTTATAATCATATCCTTCGGCCCACAAATTAATGCTTCATCAACTTCATCCCAATCTACAATTTGATTAATAATTAAATCTACCTTATGTCCATCTAATTTTCCTTTAAAAAATTTATCTTCAGTTTCTTGTTGAGAATAAAAATAATGTAGAAAAAAATTTTGAGAATATTTTTTTTGTAATTCTTCTAATTCTTCTTTAAACATTACTTCTTTTTCATTGGAATTCCCATAAAACAAAAAGAAATTTACCCCTTTTTCATTATATAATGTATCTTTTACGATACTCATAAGCGGAGTTATTCCGCTACCAGCAGAAAATGCTACTAAAGTCCTTTTTTCATTTGGTCGAGACGGAATACCAAATGTTCCCATAGGAGGAGAAACTGATATTTTATCACCAGCTTTTATGTTATTTTGAACATATTCTGATATAAATGCTGTTTTAGTTTTTTTTATGGCAACAGAAATATATTTTTCATAAGTAGCAGTACAAATAGAATATTCCCTTTCTACTTTTTGCCCATCAATTAAAAACTGAAAACGAATAAATTGACCAGGTTTCCATTTAAATATAGATATCAATTCTGTCGGTATGAATAAATCTACTTTAATACTTTTAGTAGTTAATTGTTCTACATTCTTTACAGTTAAAGAATAAAAATTCATGATTTTTTACTTTTTTTATCGGCATAAAATTAATGGTTTTTAAAGTAAAAAGTATCTGCTTTGTTGTTATTTAAAATGAATTTTTTCCTGCAACAAAAACAAAAAAATATGAAAAAATATCTTTTATAGAAATAATATAACCTTCATTTTATTGAACTACATATATACCATAACAAAATTTCAAAAAATATTTTTATTAATATAACTATTGATTCTTATCAACAATAATTAAGAATATAAAAAATAATAAATTTATCTTTAAAATAACTTTAGAAACCTGTTTAAATACGTATCAGTTTATTATTAATAAAATAATAAGTAATAACTTTACAGACATACTTTCGGATTTTATTATGGAAAAATCTTTACAGCGAACAAATATTACATTTACAATTTTGTCATTATTGGCAATATCCCATATGTTCAATGATACATTACAATCTATAATTCCGGCTATTTATCCTTTATTAAAAAACTCATTGGCCCTGACATTTACTCAAGTCGGATTAATAAATCTTGTTTATCAAATGTCATCTTCTATATTTCAACCCATAATCGGATTAATTACGGATAAAAAACCTCAACCCTATTCTTTACCAGTAGGCATGACTTTAAGCATGATAGGAATTATCTCTTTAGCCTTTGCTTCAGATTTTTTTTATACATTAATAGCTGTATTTTTTATTGGTTTAGGATCTTCTATATTCCATCCGGAAGCTTCTCGGCTTGCTTATTTGGCATCTGGAGGAAAATATGGGTTAGCTCAATCTATTTTTCAGGTAGGAGGAAATTTCGGGAGCTCTATTGGACCGTTAATTGCTTTATGGATCATTACGCCTTATGGTCAAAAAAACATAAGTTGGTTAGCTATTATCGCTTTAATTGCGATTGGAGTTATGCTGATTATAAACAAATGGTATAAAGTCAATATATATCGATTAAAATCAAGAAATACAGTCATAAAAAAAAATTCTGATAATACAGAAACAAATTCCAACAATATTCCTAAATCTAAAGTAATAATTGCTATTGTAATTTTGCTAATACTGGTTTTTTCTAAATACGTATATATGACAAGCCTTACCAGTTATTATACTTTTTACCTTATTAATAAATTCAATATAAGCATTCACGATGCACAGTTATACTTATTCGCTTTTTTATTTGCAATTGCCGCAGGTACAATTATTGGCGGACCTGTAGGAGACCGAATCGGAAGAAAATATGTAATCTGGTTTTCTATTCTCGGGACAGCTCCGTTTGCTCTTATGATGCCCTATGCAAATCTTATGTGGACTTGTATTTTAAGCATAATTATAGGATTAATATTGTCATCTGCTTTTTCGGCTATACTTATTTATGCCCAAGAGCTTGTTCCAGGTAAAGTAGGACTCATAGGAGGGCTGTTTTTTGGTTTAGCTTTTGGAATTGCAGGAATAGCGTCAGCTATTTTAGGAAGAATCGCCGACCATACAGGCATTCAATATGTATATAGTATATGTTCATTTCTACCCTTATTAGGATTGGCCGCTAGTTTTTTACCTAATACTAAAAAAAGAAAATCTTAAAAGAATAAATATTATCATAAAATCACTAATAATCCTTCCATAAAAAACTATAAAAATATCTTCAACATTACCTATAAATAAATTACCAATCAAAATCGGAAACTATCATATATTCATTTTTACTTGAATTGTAATGAAAGTAGATATGCTGCAGTCCATTTGTCAATAAAATATAGGTCGCTTTAACATTTATATTATACCTAGCAGCTTGTTCAAATGTTTTCCGGGAAATTTGGATTTCCGGAGCTTTACATTCTACCAAAACCCAAGGATCTGATTTCTTATATAGTAATATGTCTAAACGTTTAATCTGTCTATTTAATTCTATTTTTTTTTCTATCACAAAAGCAGAGTCAGGTGTGTTTTTTTCACTTTTAATAAAACGAACAATATGTTGACGTACCCATTCTTCTGGAGTGAGAATCAACCATTTTTTTCTAACTTCGTCAAAAATATACCAAAAAGAATTTTTCTCTTTAATTTCAAAATCATATTTTTCGGGAAAATTTAAAATCGGTAGTTCCATTATTCTGGGTTATGAAAGAATACAATAATTTGGTCAAAGATATTAAAAACAAAAAGTTTTTACCTATTTATTTTCTGGAAGGTGAAGAGCCTTTTTATATTGATAAAATAAGTAATTTACTTGAAGAAAATGTATTAAATGAAGATGAAAAGGCTTTTAATCAGAATATTATTTATGGAACGGAATCGGATTTGGATCAAATCATTTCCTTGTCAAAACAATTCCCTATGGGTGCAGAAAGGCAGCTTCTTATCATAAAAGAAGCCAAAGGATTAGCTTTTGATAAATCTGAAGCCTTTGCAAATTATGTAAAAAAACCTCAGCCTTCTACCATTTTAGCCATTAATTTTAAATATAAATCATTAGACAAAAGAAAATCACTTACTAAATTATTGACTAAACAAGGATATATTTTTTCCAGTGAAAAATTATATGATAATCAAGTTCCTGCCTGGATAGGCAGCCTCTGTCAATCTTTAGGATTAGAAATTGATGAAAAATCCAAAGCTTTATTATCCGAATTTTTAGGTACAGACCTTTCCCGTATTGACAATGAGATTCATAAACTAAAACTAATTATAGGAGAAGCAAAAAAAATTACCCCGGAAATTATTGAACGGAATATTGGTATTAGTAAAGAGTATAATAATTTTGAATTACGTAAAGCTATTGTAGAAAAAAATAGTACGCAAGCTTATAAAATTGTAGATTATTTTGAAAAAAACCCAAAAGCAAATCCTATTGTAGTTACATTTGGTACGTTAATTAGCCTATTCAGCAATATATTAATCGTTCATACACTTTCTATAAAAACCCCTCAGAATATTGCTAAAGAACTACGCATCAATCCATTTTTTGCAAACGAATACCTTACAGCTATTAAAAATTATTCTTTAAAAAAAACTACTGCCTGCATTGCCTACTTGCGAGATGCCGATATGAAATCTAAAGGAGTAAATGTGTCTTCCCTAGCTACAAATAAAGATATTCTTATGGAAATGCTTTATAAAATTCTACACTAAAATTCAAAATACTACAGCAAATTTTAATTTTATGATTTATTGTGTTTAAATTATTCAATTTAATATAAAGAATAAGTTACCTTTAGCTTTTATTTTTATAGTTTTTAAAATTATTTAATAACTATAAAATTCAAGATATACCTGTGTTTTTTATAATATTTTTACCATATATACCTTGCTATAATAGTTAAAAATGTAAAAAACAATATCTATTATTACAAAATATATAAATTTCAAAAAATATCCAGATAATTACTTTTCTCTTAAAATAATTATTATATTTTAAAATAAAATTATCAAATTCCTAAAAATAAAATTATTTTTTGAAAAATCATTAATTTCATGTTTTTTTTAATATATTTTTAGGATTCTAATATTTTTTTTATTTAAATTTGTATAAATAATTACAAGTATAAGAATGATTCAATTTCACTTACATCATCATCATTTACAAACTTACACATTCAGGTAAGGTAGATGATTTTGTATGTGATTTACAAAATAAAATTAAAAAACCGCCTGAGTCTTCTGGCGGTTTTTTAATTTATGATTACTTGGGGCACAAAAAAATAAATATGAGTAAACTGAAAATTGCTATTCAAAAAAGCGGACGATTGAGCGAAAAATCGTTAGAATTATTACAAGAGTGTGGAATAAAAATATCCAATGGAAATCAAAAATTAAAAACAGTTTCATCTAATTTCCCTATTGAAATCTTATTTCTTCGAGATGATGATATTCCTCAATACGTTGAACAAAATGTTGCAGATATTGGAATCTTAGGCGAAAATGAAGTTTGGGAAAAGAATCGAAAAGTAGAAACTATAAGAAAAGTAGGGTTTGGAAATTGCCGTCTAGCATTAGCTATACCAAAAGATGAAATATATACCGGAATTTCTTATTTCAACAATAAAAAAATAGCAACCAGTTACCCTAAAATATTAACTAAATTTTGCCAAGAAAATCATTTAAATGTAGAGATTGAAGAAATTAGTGGCAGCGTTGAAATTGCCCCGGGAATAGGGCTGGCAAATTGTATATTTGATATTGTAAGCACTGGAAGCACCCTTTTAATGAACGGATTAAAAGAAGTAGAAACAGTAGCTAACAGCGAAGCGGTACTAATTAAATCACATAACCTTTCTGGAGAAAAACAAAAAATTCTTGATAAGTTGTTGTTCAGAATTCAATCGGTAATCTATTCTCATGAGAATAAATATATATTATTAAATGCCCCTAATGAAAAAGTAAAAGATATTATTTCCCTTTTACCGGGAATGAAAAGCCCTACCGTTCTTCCTTTAGCGGAAAATGGATGGAGCAGTATTCATTCTGTTATTAAAGAAGATGAATTTTGGGACATTATAGATCTTTTGAAGGAAATGGGGGCTCAAGGTATTTTAGTCGTCCCAATAGAAAAAATGATTCTATAATAAATTTAAATTACCCCCATATGTGTTTTTTATCTCAAATGATGAAATAAACTAAATCACAGATTAAAAATTGTAAACAGAAATGAAAATTATAAAAAATCCCTCTCAAAAAAATTGGAAAGAGCTCATTCAACGTCCTCAAAATGAAAAAAATTCCTTACATAATATTGTACAACAGGTTTTCATGGATATTCAGGAATCTGCTGACGCTGCTTTAAAAAAATATACCTTTCATTTTGATGGAATAGAGCTCAAACAAATAAAAGTTACACAACAAGAATTAAAAGAGGCTGAAAACTTACTATCCCAAGAATTAAAACAAGCAATCTTTCAAGCCAAAAGCAATATAGAGAAATTTCATTTTTCACAAAAAGAAAACTCTCAATTCATAGAAACTCAACCCGGAATACAGTGTTGGAGAGAATCTCGAGCTATTGAAAAAATCGGTTTATATATTCCGGGAGGAACTGCACCTTTATTTTCCACAGTACTTATGTTAGGCGTTCCAGCAAAAATTGCCGGATGCAGGCAGATCGTTTTATGCACTCCTCCTGATAAAAAAGGAAATATACATCCGGCAATTTTATTTGCGGCTCAAACTATTGGTATTACAGAAATTTTTAAAGTCGGAGGTATACAAGCCATAGCTGCACTTACTATAGGTACAGAATCCATACCTTCTGTTTATAAAATATTCGGACCGGGCAATCAATATGTAACTGCTGCCAAACAGTATGCGCAGGAGTTTAAAGTTAGCATAGATCTTCCCGCGGGTCCCAGTGAAGTATTGGTAATAGCTGATTCCCAAGCAAATCCAGATTTTATTGCTGCCGACTTACTTTCTCAAGCAGAACACGGACCTGATAGTCAAGTGATTTTTCTTACTACAGACGAATCTATTTTAAATCAAACCATAAATTCTGTAACTGCACAATTAGAAAAAATTCCCCGAAAAGAAATTGCTAAAAAAGCACTAGATAACAGCATAGGAATATTATTTGACAATTTAGATACATGTTTCCAATTTAGCAATTTATATGCTCCAGAACACCTAATTTTAGCTATTGACAAAGCAAAAGAATACAGACATAACGTTGAAAATGCTGGATCTGTATTTCTAGGAAATTACAGTTGTGAAAGTGCTGGAGATTACGCCAGCGGAACTAACCATACATTGCCAACTAATGGCTATGCCCGAAATTACAGCGGAGTTTCATTAGATAGTTTTATTAAAAAAATTACCTTTCAAGAACTAAGTAAAGAAGGTCTTCAAACCATAGGTCCAACCATAGAATTGATGGCAGAAGCTGAAAGATTATTTGCACATAAAAATGCTGTGAGTATCCGAATAAACAAAAATTAAACGAATAAATTTAAAAATTTAAATATATATGTATTAAATTTATTTTTATTTATACTACGTATTTAAAATTATCATACAAATATTATAAAATAAAAAAATGAAAACCAATATATCAAAATTAGCTCGTCCTAATATTCTTGCCATGCAACCCTATTCTAGTGCAAGAGATGAATCAGGAGGAATACAAGGAATATTTTTAGATGCAAATGAAAATCCTTTTGGAGAAAATAATCGATACCCTGATCCTTATCAAAATAAATTAAAAAATAAACTGAGTCAAATTAAAAATATACCTATAGAAAAAATTTTTGTAGGTAATGGAAGTGATGAAATCATAGATCATATTTACCGTATTTTTTGTAATCCGGGAAAAGATAAGGCTATGTTTTTTAGCCCTACTTTCGGCATGTATCAAGTAGCAGCAGAACTTAACGAAGTAGAAATTATTGATATTCCTCTAACATCTGATTTTCAGATTAATATTGAAGAAGCAAAGAAATATTTTAATGATGAAAATCTTAAAGTTATTGTAATTTGCTCCCCAAATAATCCGACCGGAAATAATATACATCCGAAAGATATAAATTTTATTTTAGAAAATTTTAAAGGTATCATAGCGATTGATGAAGCTTATATAGAATTTACAAACCAAAATTCTTACCTGGATAAATTAGATCATTATCCCAACCTTGTAATTTTCCAAACCCTTAGTAAGGCTTGGGGAATCGCCGGTGTTCGTGTAGGAATGGCTTATTCAAACCCGGAAGTTATTCAACTACTTAATAAGGTAAAACATCCATACAATATCAGTGTTTTAAACCAAAAAGCAGCTATAAAAGCATTAAGCCAAAAAGAAGAATTTGAAAAAAGAAGAAAAATTATATTCTCAGAAAAGGAAAAAATCCGAAAGGAACTAGAAAAATTATCTATAGTAACTAAAATATATCCTTCAGACACCAATTTCTTTTTAGTAGAATTTAAAGAAGCAAACCTTATTTTTCATGAACTACTAAATCAAAAAATAATTGTACGAAACCAGACTACTAAAATCCATAATAGTATACGTATAACGGTAGGTTCTCCTGAAGAAAATGAAAAATTAATCACGGTATTAAAAAAACTCAACTAAATCCTATGAAAAAAGTACTATTTATAGACCGAGACGGAACATTAGTAATTGAACCTCCTACAAATTACCAATTAGATAGTTTGGAAAAACTTGAATTTTACCCGAGAGTATTTCAAAATCTTGCAAAAATTGCTCGGGAAATGGATTATGAGCTGGTTATGGTTACCAATCAGGATGGGTTAGGCACCGAGTCTTTTCCTGAAGACACTTTTTGGCCTGCACAAAATAAAATAATTCAGGCTTTTGAAAATGAAGGAATTAAATTTTCTGAAATTCTCATAGATAAAAGTTTTGAATACGAGAATCTTCCTACACGAAAACCAGGAATCGGAATGCTTACCCATTATATAAAAGGAAATTACGACTTACCCAATTCGTATGTGATCGGAGATCGGCTCACTGATGTTTCGCTTGCTAAAAATTTAGGTTCAAAATCTATTTATATGGGAAAAGAAAAAAATAGCAACGCTACTTTGCATACACAAAATTGGGCAGAAATCTATCAATATCTGAAAAAGCAACCCCGTAAAGCAAAAGTGATACGAAATACCAAAGAAACAAAAATTTCGTTAGAAATAAATTTAGATGGCTCAGGTAAAAGTTCTATTCATACAGGTTTAGGTTTTTTTGATCATATGCTGGAACAAATTGCTAAACATGGAAATATGGATTTATGTATTGAAGTTGATGGAGATTTGTATGTAGATGAACATCATACAATTGAAGATACAGGAATTGCCTTAGGAGAGGCTATTTTACAAGCATTAGGAAGCAAAAAAGGAATTGAGCGTTACGGTTTTCTCCTCCCGATGGATGATTGTTTGGCACAAGTGGCTATTGACTTTGGAGGACGCCCTTGGATTGTTTGGGAGGTAGAGTTTAAACGCGAAAAAATTGGGGAACTTCCTACAGAAATGTTCTATCATTTCTTTAAATCTTTTAGCGATAACGCCAAATGTAACTTTAATATAAAAGCTGAGGGGGAAAATGAACATCATAAAATAGAGGCCATATTCAAGGCATTTGCAAAAGCCATTAAAATGGCCGTAAAACAAACGGATACTAATTTTGCTTTACCTTCTACGAAAGGTTTATTATAATTTTAGATTTTTGAGGTACGATTTACGAATAAACTAAATGTTTATAATATAGAACAACACAATAGTAAAAATCGTACTTTATAAATCGTAAATCAAAATTAAAAATGATTGCAATTATAAAATACAACGCCGGAAATATAAAATCCGTACAAAACGCACTTTTCAGATTGGGAGTTGAGTCTATAGTTACTGATGATGAAAAAGCCATTCGTAATGCAGATAAAATTATCTTTCCGGGAGTAGGTGAAGCCGGTAGTGCCATGTTTTACTTACAGGAAAGAGGTATGGATACCTTACTAAAATCATTAACACAACCTTTTTTAGGAATATGCCTAGGACTGCAACTCATGTGTAAACATTCGGAAGAGGGAAATACAAATTGCCTAAATATTTTTGAAGTCGAGGTAAGGAAATTTCCTCCTACGGAGATTGTTCCGCACATGGGTTGGAATACCATTTACGATTTAGAAGGAGAAATCTTTAAAAATAATGCTGGAAATGAGGATGTTTACTTTGTACACAGCTATTATGCGGATTTATGTGAAAGCACCTCTGCAACGTGTAATTACATTCTGCCTTTTAGTGCAGCATTACACAAAGATAATTTCTATGCCACCCAGTTCCATCCTGAAAAATCAGCAGATGTGGGAGAAAAAATATTGAAAAGTTTTATTGAATTATGATTCTATATTTATGGAAATATCAATAAAAAACAATCTATAATTTAAAAACGTTATTGTATGAAAA
Source organism: Apibacter adventoris (assembly GCF_002964975.1). GTDB lineage: Bacteria > Bacteroidota > Bacteroidia > Flavobacteriales > Weeksellaceae > Apibacter > Apibacter adventoris. Next base: position 240,254 of record NZ_PSZM01000001.1, read on the forward strand.
AAATTCTTTTCCTATTCTTACTAATTTCGACATCTGGATTTACACAAAACAATTTAAACGGCTTATGGAAAATTGATGAAATTATTGGTTTATATTCTACAGATGAATATAATTTATCTCCAGCAAAAGAGGATGAATCTTTACAAGGGTGGAGGTATGGAAACAGTGTAACCTTCAATCCTAACGGTACTTTTAATTCCAGATATTCTGCTTGGTGTGGTAATGATTGTTTTCCTCATTCCAAAGGAACTTTTGAAAAGATTGATGAAACACACCTCCGTTTAAAATTAGATGTATTGGAAATAACAGGGGATTGTCCATATTCAATAGATTCGACTCATCATGATTTAGGAATATTTTTAATAAAAAAAACAGAAAAAGGATATAGACTGATTAAATCCGACTTTACAACATCCGACAAACAACAGGAGAAATATTCTGAAATGTTAACTGATTTATCTTTAATAAATATGGATAATTCTTTCTATAAAGAAGTAAGATTACCCCCTAATACTCGAGAGAAAAAAGATGTGGAAATTCTTGCAACCGGATTAAAGAATATTTCGGGTTTTAAACCTGAAAAAGCAAAATTACTGTATACAAAATATCAATCTCACCAAAAACGATTTGTATTTGAATATAAAAACAGGTTATTACTAGCTCTTTATAATCCCGGACCTTCCCAATTCATCTTATATGATATAAAGAAAAAGTCTGATTTATAAAGTACGAAGTTAGAAATATTTTGACCCTAAAAATTTAATTTGTGAATAACTATACAGAACTATTACAAGAAAACCCAAAACTACTTTCTTTCTTTAAAGGTTGGAATTGGGAAGATGGAAAAAACAACAAATCTCAATTTGATAAATGAAATTGTAATTCATAATTTTAACTTTTAAAAATAAAACATGCGAATCATACCTGCTATAGACCTTATTAATGGAAAATGTGTACGACTAACTAAGGGAGATTACTCCACTGAAAAAATTTATAGGGAAGATCCTTTAGATGCTGCCAAAGAATTTGAAGATGCAGGAATTAAATATTTACATTTGGTAGATTTAGATGGAGCAAAATCCAGCCGGATAATCAATTACAAAACGCTGTATAAAATTGCTTCTCAAACTTCTTTAAAAATAGATTTTGGAGGAGGGTTAAAAAGTGACGAAGATTTAAAAATAGCCTTTGAAAATGGGGCTTCTCAAATTACCGGAGGCAGCATTGCAGTTAAGAATCCAAAATTATTTCAATCTTGGCTCACGACCTATGGAAGTGATAAGATAATTTTAGGTGCAGATTGTAAGAATCGTATGATAGCTACTCAGGGTTGGATGGTATCATCTTCTTTTGACGTTGTTGATTTCATTGAAAGTTATGAAAAAAAAGGAATTTCTTATGTTGTCTGTACAGATATTTCTAAAGACGGAATGCTGGAAGGAACCTCGAATGACCTCTATAAGGAAATTTTACAAAAAACTTCAGTAAAGCTTATTGCCAGCGGCGGTGTTTCTTCTATAAATGATTTATACAGGTTAAAAGAAATGGGTTGTGAAGGAGCTATTGTTGGAAAAGCTATTTATGAAAAGAAAATTACTATTAACGATTTACGAATATTGATTGATAAATTATGACATATAATTCACCTATTTCATTAATAATGACTTTTATTAACTTAATTTTATATACTTGTTAAACTGAAAATAAATAATAATTAATCGTAATTTGGTTAAAAAAAAATTAAAAAAATAAAACTTTGTTAAAAAAACGTATTATCCCCTGCCTGGATATAAAAAATGGAAGAACGGTAAAAGGAGTAAATTTTGTAAGTCTTACAGATGCCGGAGACCCTGTAGAATTAGCTAAAGCTTATGTAAAACAAGGAGCTGATGAACTTGTATTTTTAGACATTACTGCAACCATTGAAAATCGTTCTACTTTAATACAATTGGTAGACAAAATAGCACATGAAATTAATATTCCTTTTACGGTCGGTGGAGGGGTTACCTCTGTAGATGATGTTTCTTCTCTTATAAAAGCAGGTGCGGATAAAATTAGTATTAATTCTTCAGCGGTTAAAAAACCGAAATTGATTTCTGAAATTGCTTCTCAATTTGGAAGTCAATGTGTGGTAGTTGCTATTGATACTAAAAAAGAAGAAGACGGCTGGAAAGTTTACACTCATGGAGGAAGAACACCTACCCCTATTTTTACTCTTGATTGGGTAAAACAGGTAGAAAAACTGGGAGCGGGTGAAATTTTACTTACTTCTATGAATAATGACGGAACCAAAAATGGTTTTGCTTTAGATATTACTAATGAAGTTTCTCAAACGGTTAATATTCCGGTTATTGCTTCCGGAGGAGCCGGAACAAAAAAACATTTTGCAGATGTTTTTTTAAAAACTAAAGCTTCTGCTGCTCTTGCAGCCAGTATTTTTCATTTTAATGAAATTCCTATACCTGAACTAAAAAAATATTTAAAAATTCAAAATATTCCAATAAGATGAACATAGATTTTAATAAAAGTAAGGGACTGGTTCCGGTAATTATTCAAGACTGCCTGACCTTACAGGTACTTATGTTAGGCTATATGAATGAGGAAGCCTTTGAAAAAACAAAAAAAGAAGGAAAAGTAACATTTTTCAGCCGTAGCAAAAATCGTTTATGGACCAAAGGAGAAACTTCAAAAAATTATCTTTGGGTGAAAGATATTTCCTTAGATTGTGATCAAGATACTTTATTGATCAAAGTGTCGCCAGACGGTCCAACATGCCATACCGGAATGTATTCCTGCTTTGGTGAAAAAACTTCACAAGGTTTTGTTTATGAATTACAAAATGTAATCGAACAAAGAATTGATAATAAAACTGAGGATTCATATACATACCAATTATACCAAAAAGGCATTAATAAAGTAGCTCAAAAAGTTGGAGAAGAAGCCGTTGAAGTTGTTATAGAAGCAAAGGATAATAATGAAACCTTATTTAAAAATGAAGCGGCAGATTTATTATACCATTATTTAGTCCTTTTAAAATCGAAGGGCTTCAAATTAGAAGATATTGAGGCTGTTTTAAGAGAAAGACATAAAAATAAATGAGCTGCACCTGAAATTAAAATACGTAATCAATTGGGCTTAAAATTACAAATGCAACTCATATGGTAGTATTATTTTAATACTACTTTTTTAGTTGTTCATTTAAATAAAAATGATGATAATTTTTCATACAATAAAATTGCATTAGTGTGTGTGTTACAAAATTTTAGAAAAATCATTAACATTTTATTTTCTTAAGTTTTTTAGTAATAAATTATTTTTACAAAATTATATTTAATATATGTTCTTTAGATTATATATAATCACCCAAATTTTCTAAATTTCTGCCTTTTAGGTGGAAATATTATTTAATTTGCGAATATTTCCGGGAGTATCTCCAAAATTTATTTTACAAAAATTATTTAAATGTGCAGGAGAATTAAAATCATATTCAAGACTGATTTCTTTAAAAGTTTTCCCACTGCAATTAATTTCATGATAAATATTTTTTGCTTTTTGTTGTTTTAACCATTTAAATGGTGAAATTCCAAATACCCGTTTAAAACGTTTTTCAAATCCTGAAATACTATAATGTGTTAAATCTGCTAAATCTTTAACTGTTTTTATTTTATTATAATTACGCAAAATAAGATCAGAAAATCGGGTATCTTGACTTAACAAAGGATAAAAAAAACACAACAATTTTCTTTTGCTGTAATACGCTCTCAAAAGAAAAAATAATTCTTTTATTTTAATTTCAAAAAAATAAATACATCTAAGTTGGCCTATAATACAAGTATTCAGCATATTTATATAACCAGACATTATCGGATTTATATCTAAAAAATTCTGTTTCTTTACAGTATTAATATTTTCATCTCGCAAAAGTTGTTCTAAGGAATACCTGTCACATAAACGTATCTGTACTCTTAATCTGAATATAGTAATACATGTATCTTCTTTTGCAAGAATTTTTAATTTAGTTGCCGGAGGTATTAATATTATTTTACCCTGTTGGATTTCTTCCTCTATATCACCAAAAGAAATTTTTATAGCTCCTTTTGTAATAAATATAATTTTTGCAACTTGGGCTTCTGTTTTCCATAGTTTTCTTTTTAAAATATTTTTAATTTCAATAGTAGGACTACTCCCTCCTTCATAATTTAAACATGAAAGGTGTTCATTAATGTAAAGTAATTGCATAATAGTTTATAAGACTTTTGATTAAAAAACTATCATTTATTTGTTTATTCAAGTCTTTTTTACAAATTTATTTATTGTAAAAAATTAGAAATATTTTTTCTATTTAACATCTCCAATATTATGATTAAAATCATAAATTATATAATTATTTATATAAACAAAGAGAAAAACTTAATGATTTTTACTATAATTTAAATATTATTCATTCAATAAATTTAAAAACTCTTGTTCATTCAGAATAATTACGCTCCCTAACTGTTGAGCTTTTTTCATTTTTGAACCTGCTTTTTCTCCTACAACCAAATAGTTAAGATTCTTACTAACCGATGATATATTTTTACCTCCATGCTGCTCCACCATTTCTTCTGCTCGTTCGCGGGTAAAAACTGACAGTTTTCCAGTAAATAGAAAGGTTTTACCGTCTAATAAATTAGAGAGTTGAATATGAGTTTCTTCAAATTCAAACTTTAGTCCTGCTTTTTTAAGATTTTTAATAATTTCTAGATGTTCTTTTTTTAAAAAATATTCTTGAATGCTCAGGGCTATTTTTTCTCCAATATCTTCTGTAGCTATTAATTCTTCTAAACTAGCTTTTTGTAGATTATCAATATTTTTGAATTTTTTAGCCAATTTCTTAGCCATGGTTTCACCTACATGCCTTATACCTAAAGCAAATAAAACTCTTTCAAAAGGAATTTGTTTAGAATTTTCTATTCCTTCAATAATATTTTGAGCCGATTTATCAGCCATTCTATCCAGCCCCAACAATTGCTCTTTTTGCAATATATAAAAATCGGATATAGTATTAACTAAATTGGCTTTATACAACATAAAAGCAGTTTCTGCTCCTATACTGTTAATATCCATGGCTTTTCTAGAAACAAAATGTTCTAATCTTCCTATAACTTGTGGCGGACAACTTTTCTCATTAGGGCAAAAATGAGCAGCTTCATCTTTTTTGCGAACTAATGGGGTACCACATGCCGGACAATTTTTTATAAATTCTAATTTTATTGTTCCTGGTTCTCTTTTATCATAATTAACATCTACTATTTTCGGAATTATTTCGCCTCCTTTTTCCACCAAAACCTTATCATTAATACGTAAATCTAAATTTGCAATAAAATCTTCATTATGCAAAGATGCTCTTTTCACCGTTGTACCCGCTAATAGTATGGGCTTAAGATTTGCTACAGGAGTTACTGCCCCGGTTCTTCCTACCTGATAATCTACACTTAGTAACTGAGTTTCTACTTTTTCAGCTTTGAATTTATAAGCAATTGCCCATCTGGGAGATTTTGCTGTATAACCCAGTTCTTCTTGTTCTGAGATTGAATTAACTTTAATAACGACACCATCAATCTCAAAAGGCAAATTATATCTTTCTGTATCCCAATAATTTATAAACCCATTTACTTCTTCTAAATTATTACATAATTTTGCATAGTTTCCTACTTTAAAGCCCATATCCTTAGCATGTTGTAAAGAATCCCATTGTGTAGAAAATTCTCTATCATCAGTAAGTACATAATATAAATAACAATCCAGCCCTCTTTTGGCTACTTCTCCACTATCTTGCAATTTCAAACTTCCGCTGGCCGTATTTCTTGGATTTGCATAAGGTTCCAATCCTTCTTTTACTCTTTCGGAATTTAATTTATCTAAAGACTTTTTAGGCATAATAATTTCCCCACGTATATAAAATTTGGAAGGATATTTTCCTGATAAATTCAAAGGAACTGATCGAATGGTTCTTACATTAGCTGTAACTTCATCTCCTTGAATTCCATCCCCACGTGTTACTGCCTGTTTTAATTGTCCATTTTCATATAATATACTAATAGATAGACCGTCATATTTAAGTTCACAAACATATTCCACATTTTCATCAATTGCTTTCGTTACTCTTCTCGACCATTCTTTTATATCTTCAAAAGAATAACTGTTATCTAATGAATACATTCTTTTTTCATGAACAATTGTCGGAAATTTTTTTGTAATCTGTCCTCCAACCCTATGGGTAGGAGAGTCCGGATCATCATATTGTGGATAATCTTTTTCCAGTTGTTTCAGTTCTTCCATCATTTTATCAAATTCATAATCTGAAACTTCGGATTGATCTAGCACATAATATTTATAATTCAGATTATTTATATCTTGACGTAAAACCTTTATTCTTGATTGTATATCATTCATAATTTTGAACTGTATTTAAATTCAAAATTAATAAAAGAGCTCTTGAAAAAAAATTTTATTATTTACAAAATATACCATAATGTAAATAAATAAGTTATAAACGTATTTACAAACTATGTTATATGAGCTTTTTTATTTCATTTTAACTATAAAAATATTATAAAAAAGTTTCTTTCCATAATAATTCATCATATAAAACACAAAGAAAAAATTCATATTTTTTAAACTTGTACTCAACTAGGTAGTTTTAGATTTTTTATACAACAATTTTTGAGATTAATAATTTTATGGTTTTTTACAAGAAAAAGTAATATTAACTAAAGACTATGTAAGGAGGTAATTTTCCAGACGATTTACTTTTATTTAAATTTCTAAAATAATTAACTTTTTATAAATATATATTAAGCAAGTCAATATAAATACACATCATTCTAATATAAAAAAATAATTTCTAAATTTGTCTTATTAATTTTTTAAAAGAACAATATGTCTTACGGATTATTAAAAGGGAAAAAAGGAATTATTTTTGGAGCTTTAGATTCTAATTCAATAGCTTGGAAAGTTGCTGAGCAAGCACACGCGGAAGGAGCTGAATTTGTGTTAACTAATGCTCCTGTAGCTTTACGAATGGGAGAATTGAATGCTTTGGCTGAAAAAACAAATTCAGATGTGGTTCCTGCAGATGCTACTTCTATAGAGGATTTGGGAAAGCTTTTTGATCATGCCCTAGCTAAATTCGGAAAACTGGATTTTATTTTGCACTCTATAGGAATGTCCATTAATGTCCGAAAAGGAAAGGATTATACAGATATTAACTACGATTGGCTGACTAAAGGCTGGGATATTTCTGCTGTTTCATTTCATAAAGTAATGAAAACCGCTTGGGATAAAGATGCCATGAATGAATGGGGAAGTATATTAGCTCTTACTTATATCGCTGCACAAAGAATTTTCCCGGGATATAATGACATGGCTGATAATAAAGCATATTTGGAAAGTATTGCCCGAAGTTTTGGTTATGAATGGGGAATTAAGAATAAAGTTAGGGTTAACACCATTTCGCAATCTCCCACTCCAACTACAGCAGGAAACGGTGTAAAAGGATTTGGTGGATTTATAGAATTTGCCGAGGAAATCTCCCCTTTAGGAAATGCTACAGCTGATGATTGTGCTAATTATTGTGTTACCTTATTTTCTGACTTAACTAGAAAAGTTACACTTCAAAATCTCTTCCATGATGGTGGATTCTCCAATGTAGGGGTGAGTGAAAGAGTTATGAAACGTTATGAAAAATAATATTCTTATTTACAATAAATAAAAAGAGGCTTATTCCTAAGCCTCTTTTTATTTTTATGAATTAAGGTTTTATTACTTTTACTTTACTTTCATCAATTTTATAATGGTTAATTACAGCCTTATAATCATTATAATCTACAGTATCAGATAAATGTTTTGTTTTTATTGTAGACTGAAAAACTATAATCCTGAAATTTAATCCGTTTAATTCCGGAGGCATAGCTACACTACTTTCTGCTGTAATTTCAAAATTTTGCATAGTAAAATTATAATTGAAAAACATGTTATATGTCTTATTATCAGAAGCTGTATATAATGCATAATTAGGAAGTAACGTCCAAACAGGCTCATTATTAACCCAACCTGACTGTATATAAATTAATAAGTTCTCCCCTTTATATAATTTAAAATTATACAGAAATAAATACATATTGGCATAACTATCGTAATTGAAAGATACATTATTTACTTCATAAAGTAAAGGACTATTATTATTATTATTATTATTATTATTATTATCTATAGGATAATAATAATCATCATCATCATTACAACTAGTAAAAATTAATCCTATACTTAGGAACATAAATAATAAAGAAATAACTTTTTTCATAGGTTTTAAATTTAAACTAAAACAAAGTTAATATTTTTTTTCATCAGACAATTATAATGTATGTAAGTTTAAAATAGTACCTTTGCCTGTCCAAAAATTCAAGTATAAAAATGATTTTAGTTCAAAACTTAGGGTTACATTTTGCCGGAAGTTATTTATTTGAAAATGTTAATTTTAGAATTAATAAAAATGACCGGATTGGACTGGCTGGTAAAAATGGAGCCGGAAAATCTACCTTATTAAAAATCTTGGCCGGAGAACAACCCTCTACCGAAGGAAATGTGGAGAAAGAAGGAGAAGTACGAATTGGATTTTTAAAACAGGATTTGGACTTTGAAAAAGGTCGTACGGTATGGGAAGAGGCTATGCAAGCATTTAAAGAATTGAACAAAATCAATAAAAAAATTGATACTATTAATCATGAACTGGTTACTCGTACTGATTATGAATCTGAAGAATATCATAAACTCATTCATGACTTAACAGACCTTACAGAACGATTTTCTCACTTAGGAGGATACAATATAGATGGTGAAATTGAAAAAATATTAAAAGGGTTAGGATTTAAAGAATCTGATTTTACGAAACTTACAGATGATTTTTCTGGTGGATGGAGAATGAGAATTGAACTGGCAAAATTACTATTGGAGGAAAATGATGTATTGCTTCTTGACGAGCCTACTAACCACTTGGATATTGAATCTATTATTTGGCTGGAAGGGTTTCTTATTAACTATAAAGGTGCTGTCGTATTAGTTTCTCACGACAAACAGTTTTTAACCAATGTTACCAATAGAACTATTGAAATATCTAACCGCACTATTCAGGATTATAAAGCCAATTATACTAAGTATCTTATATTAAGACAAGAAAGAAAAGAAAAACTTATTCAGTCTCAAAAAAATCAAGAACAGGAAATAAAACGTACAGAACAATTGATTAATAAGTTCAGAGCCAAAGCTTCCAAAGCATCTTTTGCTCAATCACTTATAAAAAAATTGAATAAGGTGGAACGAATAGAGGTGGAAGATGAAGATGTCACCCGTTTCCATATAAAATTTGAACCCAGTGTAATTCCTGGTAAAATTATATTTAAAGCAGAAAATCTGGGAAAATCTTTTGATAAACATATTGTTTTTCAAAATGCAAACTTCTATGTCGAAAGAGGAGAGAAGATTGCTTTTGTAGGCCAGAACGGACAAGGAAAAACTACTTTGGCAAAAATTATGGATGGTATTTTATCATATAATGGTAAATTGGAAATAGGTCATAATGTACAAATCGGTTATTTTGCACAAAACCAGGCAGAAGTTCTAAATCCTAATAAAACGATTCTGGAAGAAGCAGAAGATTCGGCAACTGAAGAATCCCGACCTAGAGTAAGAGATTTATTAGGTTCTTTTTTATTTCAAGGCGATGAGGTGCAAAAAAAGGTTTCGGTTCTTTCCGGGGGTGAAAGAAACCGTTTAGCTCTTTGTAAATTATTGTTACGTCCTTTTAATACTTTAATTATGGATGAGCCGACCAATCATTTGGATTTACAATCAAAAGCTATTTTAAAACAAGCGCTTCAAAATTTTAAAGGAACTTTATTGCTAGTTTCTCACGATCGAGAATTTTTAGACGGACTTGCTCAGAAGATTTTTGAATTCAGAAACGGAGAGGTTAAAGAATTTTTAGGCGGAATTAGTGAATATTTAGATTATAGAAAAAAAGAAAACATGCGAGAGGTAGACATAGAGAAATCTACTGTAAAAAAAGTTGCCTCTATAAATGTTTCAGAATCTAAAAATACAACCGATAAAGATAAAACTAAGGAACTAAAAATATTGGAAAATAAATTATCAAAGGTTGAAATTGAAATTGAAAACATTGAAAAAGATATTAAAAAAACCGAAGATCTATTTATCCAAAAAAATCCAACAGAAGAAGAATTAGCCACTTATTCGTTTTTAAAGAAAGATTTAGAAGAACTGAATAAAAAATGGGAAGAAATATACCATGAATTAAATGAATAATTTTTTATACAAGATTATATTTATATTCAATAATTTTATTTAAATGGTTTTTATATATTTGTTTTTTAACAAATTAATCTAATTATACTTTGACAATATTATACTTTACCCTTATATTATTTTTGGGTGCAATTTTTGCCGGAATGTTAGGTTCTCTAACTGGTTTAGGGGGAGGGGTGGTAATTATTCCATTATTAACTTTGGGATTTGGTGTTGATATCAAATATGCAGTTGGAACCGCATTAGTTACCTCTATTGCTACTTCATCCGGAGCAGCAGCTGCTTATATTAAAGAAGGAATGACCAATGTAAGGATAGGAATGTTTTTGGAAATAGCTACAACTTTAGGAGCCGTAATTGGTGCTTTATTAGCCGTATTTTTACCCGCTTCTGCGGTATACATTATTTTTGGTATCGTTTTAATTTTTTCAGGCATTATGACTATCCGAAAAAAAAATGAAACCCCTTATTTAGGAAAGCCTAGCAAGACTGCATCATTACTAAAGTTAAACAGTACTTACCCTACTCCGGAAGGTATAAAAAATTATAATGTTAAAAATGTAGCCGGAGGTTTTTCTTTAATGACATTTGCCGGTATTTTATCAGGAATTTTAGGAATTGGATCCGGATCTATGAAAGTTTTAGCTATGGATACTGCAATGAAAATTCCTTTTAAAGTTTCTACCACTACTTCCAATTTTATGGTAGGTGTTACCGCAGCGGCTAGTGCTGTAATTTATTTTCAAAGAGGACAAATTGAACCTGTTTTAGCCATGCCCATTGTGGTAGGGGTATTAATAGGAGCTTTTTTGGGCTCAAAAATATTAATGAAAATTAATGTTTCTTTATTACGCAAAATATTTTGTTTTGTAATTATTATATTGGCTATACAAATGATGTATCGTGGGTTTGAACCTAGTTTAGTACACTGGTTTCCATCGGTAAAATTTCCTAAATTATAAATTTTATAATATATGAGTATATTTTCTAAAAGATTTTGGATTGAACGAGATGTAGAGCTATATATTGGAAAACTACTTAGATATGGTGTTATTTTATCATCTATAATTACCATATTAGGGGGAATTATTTATGTAAGTCAACATCCTCATGAGATTCCTAACTTCAAAACTTTTACCGGAGCTCCAGAATATTTAAGAGAATTAAGCACTATTTTTCCTAAGGTTTTACAATTTGATGGATTAGCCATCATTCAATTGGGAGTAGCTGTATTAATTGCCACGCCTATTTTAAGAATCGTTTTCTCCATTTTAGCTTTTGCTATTGAACATGACTATATGTATGTTATTATCACTTGTATTGTACTTAGTATTATTCTAGCTAATTTATTTTTTGGAATTGAAAGTTAAACCATCTTTATATTTATCTTTCTTCATATATTTTTAAATTTCTATGTCTAAACGTTTTCAAAACATATTTTCTGAAAGTACATATTTTGTATTCAGTTTTTATTTTAGCCGCGGATTAAGAATCGCTTTTGCAATGGTTACCCCCATTTTGGTTAGTATGTTTTTTAATCAATTGAGTATAGGTATATTAACTTCATCAGGTGCTTTAGTTGCAGGTATTGGTGATAATCCGGGTACTATAAAAATTAAATTTTATACTCAATCTGTTGCTGCCATTTTCTATTTTCTAGTTGTCTTTATTAGCCAGCTGTTATTACCTTATACAATCGCTTTTGGTTTATGGGCTACTTTCTGTGGTTTCTTTTTCTCCATGTTTTTTATATATGGTTCCAGAGCAGTGAGTGTCGGGACATCGGCTTTATTATGTTTAGTTTATGCCTGCGGTTTTGAAAATCCATCTCTAGGAGTAAATACTCTGTTCTTTATGCTCGGAGTAATTTATTATGGAATTGTATCACTGGGATTGTGGAGAATTCAGCCTTTTCGTGTAGCAGAGCAAAAGATTAGTGAAAATATAAAATATTTAAGTGAATATACCGGCTTAATGAAAAGTTATTATCTTGAAAAAGCAGCTCCTAATCCTCCCAAAAAAAATAAATTTGAAGATATACAGAGCAGGCTTTTTGATAAACAAGAAAAAATTCACAGTAGTCAGGAAGATATCAGAGAAAATTTATTTAAATTACGAATAAATGCTAAAAGCTTTTCTGCTAAAGGCAGAAGAATGGCTCTCATTTTTAGTGCTTTAATAGATTTATATGAACACCTGATTTCATTAAATCTTCATGATCCTAAACTTATTTCTTCCCTTGAAAATAGTAATCTGAAAACTGATTTTTGCAGCCAACTGGATAATATGCAAGATATACTTAATGGTATTAGTTGGTCAATAAATTTACATAAAAAAGTAACTGTTCTTATTGATTCTTCAATTTTATCTAATTTTAAAAATCAAATTATATATTTTGAAAATACCAATATTCCCAGTGGAATTGATTTACATGTTTTAAAACATATAAGGTTAATATTTAAAACCTTTTACAGACAAGCAAAGATTATTAAATCTTTAGTAAATGGTGAATTTGAAAAGGATAAAAGTGCCTATGAAGATTTAGATTTAAAAAAGTTTACTCAAAAATATAATTATAGTTTTTCTTCTTTTAAAGCTAATCTTAATTTAAGATCTAATATATTTAAATATGCTTTGAGAATGAGCCTTTCTATACTTTTAGCTTATATAGCTTGTGCTCTACTCCAAATTAATTATTTTTGCTGGGTATTCCTTACAATCATACTTATTTTAAAACCAGTGTATGGGAATACTAAAAATTTTGCTATAGACAGATTAAAAGGAACTTTAACGGGAGGAATTATTACTTTATTAGTTCTGCTTATTACTCAAAATCCGTACATTATAACCTTGGTTATTACCATAAGTATTATTGGTGCTTATAGCTTTATCCCCATTAATTATAAAGTTGGGGTAGCTTTTGTAACAATTTTTGTTATTCTATTACTTTTTTTGGATCATCACAATGGAAATAACTGGACTAATATTTATCATCGAATCGGAGGAACCACTATAGCTATCATAATTGCTTTTATAATCAGCTTTTCCTTTCTTCCTACTTGGGAATTTAAAGTTCTTCCTATGTTAATAGGAAAACTGCTAAAATATAATTTGAAGTATTTCCAAAAAATCTCTAATAATTTACTGAACGAACATAAATTTTCTGATACAGAAATAAAACTTTCAAGAAAAGACGTTTTACTAGGTACTTCTAATTTATCCAGTGCTTTTCAAAGAGTTATTTCTGAACCTAAATTATCTAAAAATTATAAGTCTGATATTTACAATCTTATTACTCTAATAAATTTATTATCTACCCGAATTTCTTCTTTAAGAACTTATTCTTCTCAAGTTATAGATGTTAGTGGAGATGATAAAATAATAATTAAAAATATTGAAGAGATTCTTTATAACTGTATAGCTGTTATAAGTCAAAATTCAAATGTTATTATAACAGATTTATCTTTAAAAGAAAATGATTTTTCAAATTATAATGAATCCTTATTTTCCTATCAACTGAAAGAAATTCATTCGCTAATTTTACAGATTTATAACTACATTATAAAGTTACAAGAATTTGAAGAATGGAAAATTTCTAACAAATATATTTCATAATTCTAATCAAGTAATTTTCTATTAGAACGAAAAAACAATCATAAAAAATTGTATTTAAAATATATTTTGAAGAGGATATTATTTAAAAAAAAAATAAAAATGCAAGATTTAGTTTTCCCTCTCTATGACGTAAGTAAGCATAAGCTCTAAAGAATCTCTATTTTCGTTTTTAGGAAAAGATAGCAAAATATCTAATGCTTTCTGCTTGTATTCATTCATTATACTAATAGCATAATCCAAACCTCCGTTTTTCTTTACAAAATCAATAACTTCTGCTACTCTTTTTTTATTTTTATTATAATTTTTTATAGAATTTATCAGCCATTTTTTATGTTCAGGATCTGTAGTATTTAAAATATAAATCAAAGGAAGGGTCATTTTTCTTTCCTGTATATCAATTCCAACAGGCTTACCTATAATATTTGTACTAGTATAATCAAAAAGATCATCTTTAATTTGAAATGCAATTCCTGCATATTCTCCAAAAAGTCTAAGTTTATTAGCTATTTCATCTGAAGCATAGGCAGAACGAGCTCCAGATTCACAACAGGCAGAAATAAGAACCGCAGTTTTTTGGCGAATAATTTCATAATATACTTTTTCAGTAATATCTAATTTTCGACTTTTTTCCAATTGTAATAATTCGCCTTCCGCCATTTCTCTTATTACTCGTGAAATTATGCTGAGAAGATCAAGATCCTGATTATCTGTGGCAAGTAAAACGCTTTTTGAAAGTAAATAATCTCCCACTAAAACAGCTATTTTATTTTTCCATAATGCATTAATGGAAAAAAAACCTCTTCTCATGTAACTTTCATCTACCACATCGTCATGCACCAAAGTAGCTGTATGAATTAACTCTATTAATGAAGCAGCACGGTAAGTTTTATCCGTTATTTTCCCGGTTAATTTAGCCGTTAAAAAAATAAACATAGGCCGCATTTGTTTTCCTTTACGTCTTACAATAAATTGAGTAATTCTATCTAATAAAGGAACTTTACTCTTCATAGATTCATAGAATCTTTTTTCGAAGAGCTTCATTTCATCAGAAATTGGAGCTTTAATGCGTTCTGTAACTTTAGACATTAGAGTTCAAAAGTAATACTTTTTTCATAAAAAGTAAATTTCAAAAGCAAAATTAAATTTGTTGCCTAATAATATCTATATTTCGATTTACCTAAAAATTCCACTCATAAAAATACGTTAAATATAAAATAAAAGATGCATACACAAAAAGAATTACTATATTTGTCCTCTTAAAATCTGACAAAATACTTATAAGATTGCAACAAAATATTAAATTTTGCGTTAAGTAATTATTGTAAAAATAATGAAACTAAGTATGAAAAAATTTTTATTATTAATTATCATAATAATAAGTTCCTCAGTAACTGTCATTGCACAAAGACATGAATTCGGATTATCTTTAGGTAGAGCTAATATAATTGGAGACATTGGTAAAACCAATTATATAGAAATTTTCCCTATGGATTTACATAGAGTACCTATTTCAGTAGGGCTTCTTTATCGTTTAAATCTTAATAACCGTCAAAGTTTAAGATTTAATTTAATTTATAATAAAGTTTATTTTGATGATTATAAGGCCAGTGAAGATTACAGATATGACAGAGATATAAAAGATGATAATAAAATAATAGAAGGTTCTGCTTTATTTGAATATTATTTCTTTGATATTAATGATATAAAAAGGCTTGGGGGATCGCCTTATATTTTTGGGGGAATTGCTGCATATGGTTATAATGACCGTAAATATACTATTACTCATGATTTATATAAAAACCCTGACGGCTCTCTTAAATATCCCTCCTCTCCTAAAGATTTTGACACAAAATCTAGCTATAGTGAAAGTAATAAAGTAGATTTCAGTATACCTTTTGGAGTTGGTTTTAAACTTAAATTCAATTATAATTGGCTTCTTTCATTTGAAGTAGGAGCAAGATATACTTTCCAAGATAACTTGGATTATAGTGCTATAAAAACAGATAAATTTACAATAAATACAAGTAGTTATTTATTAGACGCACTCTATACCGATGAAATAAACAAAAGAAATGCTGAAATTATTGGAAAACATCAAACAGGAAACACTTATAAAAGTAATGATTGGTACTTAATTTGGGGGTTAAATCTGACCTATACATTTGGAAGACCTCCTTGTTATTGTTATTAAATTTAATTTCGATGTCTGAAGATAATACATTAGAAAAAATGCCGAAACATGTAGCTATTATTATGGATGGCAATGGAAGATGGGCAAAAAAAAGAGGAATGAATCGTACCTTTGGCCACCAAAGTGCAATTAAGGCAGTAAGAGAAGCTATAGAATTTTGTAATGATTATAACATACCTTATCTTACACTTTATACTTTTTCTTCTGAAAATTGGAAGAGGCCGGCTTTAGAAGTTAATGTACTAATGAACCTGTTAATTAACACTATAAAAAAGGAGACTAAAAAACTTAATGAAAATGGTGTTAGAGTGAAAGTAATAGGTAATACAGAAAAATTACCAAAAAATGTATTAACAGAACTTAACAAACTAATTGAAAATACAAAAGATAATAAAAAAGGAACCTTAATATTAGCCTTGAGTTATAGTTCTAAAGAAGAAATATTAGCTGCTACTAAAAAAATTATATCTGAAGTTATTAATAATCAAATACAAATTAATCAAATAGATACTAATTTGTTTAGTAATTATTTATATACCCAAAATATTCCAGATGTTGATCTTTTAATAAGAACAAGTGGTGAAAGAAGAATCAGTAATTTTTTACTTTGGCAAATCGCTTATGCTGAATTATATTTTACGGATATTTTATGGCCTGATTTTAATAAAGAAGAATTTTTAAATGCAATTAAGTTTTATCAATCCAGAGAAAGAAGATTTGGAAAAACAAGTGAACAGTTAAAAATTAAATAGTATTGTAAACATTTATGAAGAAATTATTAACGCTAATTGCAATTTTAACACAAGTATTCTTATATTCACAGTTTACAGATAATAACCAAGCAGTTCAAGATTCTTTGGCTGAAAATTCCTTGTCCAATAAAAACGAAGATTCAAACCAATCATCCAACGATATTAATGATACTTCATTCATACTAAAAGAAATAAAAATTACCGGAACCGATAAATATTCTAAAAATCAGATTATGCGTTATACCGGTCTATATGAAGGAGATCCAATAGAAATCCCTAGTATGCAGATAAATACAGCTGTAAAAAAATTATGGGATTCTAAATTATTTTCAGATGTAGAAATCTATTTAACGAAAATAGAAGGTAAAAACGTTTACCTAAGAATTAATTTAAAAGCATTACCGGATCTTGGAACAGTAAAGTTTGTCGGTGTAAGCAAATCTAAAGGTGAAAAGCTTATCAAAGAAAACGGATTGAAATCTAAAAGTAAAATTACAGATGATTTAAGAACCAAATTGCAGAATAACATAAGAAATCAATATGCAAATAAAGGTTTTCCAGATGCACATGCTATCATAAAAGAACAAATTAATCCGGTAGATTCTACTTTAGTTAATTGGAATATAACAATAGATAAAGGACCTAGAGTTAAAGTAAGATCTATTAAAATTTCAGGAACAAAAGAATTAAACGCGTCAAAAGTAAGAGCCCGTTCTTTTAAAAATACTAAGCAAAAAAGAGTTTACAGATTTTGGAAAAAATCTAAATATATCCCTGAAAAATATCAGGAGGACTTAACTAAAGTAGTAGAAACCTTTCAATCTTATGGATTTAGAGATGCAAAAATTGTTTCAGATACAGTAATAAGAACCGATAAAAATAATTTTAATATATCAGTAAATGTTTCAGAAGGAAAGCGATATTATCTAGGGAATATTACTTTTTCTGGAAACTCTGTTTACTCAAGTGAAATACTTTCTAAAATTATCGGATATAAAAAAGGGGAACCTTATGATGCCGTAGGATTAAATAAAAAAATATCCGGATCAGAAAAAAATGATGATATAGCAACTTTATATTATAATAACGGATACGTCTTCTCTAGTGTTATTCCCATTGAAAAAGCTGTAAGAAACGACACTATAGATGTTGAAGTTAAAATAAAAGAAGGAGAACAAGCTTATTGGGATAAAGTAACTTTTTCAGGAAATACACGTACACACGATCACGTAATACAAAGATCATTAAGAACATATCCGGGTCAATTATTTTCAAAGGAGGATATTCAAAGGACTATGATGGAATTAGCGCAAATGGGATATTTTGAAGCTCAAGCGCTTAGACCAGATATTACTCCTAACGCAGAAACAAAAACCGTAGATGTAAACTATAAACTAGAAGAAAAAGGCTCTAATAGTCAAGTAGAATTACAAGGAGGATATGGTGGAAATAGATTTATAGGAACTATAGGGTTAACATTTGGTAATTTTTCTTTTAATGATTTCTTTAAAAAGAAAGCATGGAAACCTATTCCTATGGGAGATGGACAGAGTGTTTCTTTACGAGCACAAGCAGGAAGCAATTATCAAAACTATAGTATATCATTTACAGAACCATGGATTACCGGAAAAAAACCTACTTCTTTGACTGCCTCTATTTATGGAACTTTCTTGAATTATAATGATTATTATGCAGTAGGAAAAAACAGATTATACATTTACGGAGCACAGGTGGGTTTAACAACACGTTTAAACTGGCCTGATAATTATTTCCGCTTATCTTATGGTATTAATTATCAACTTTATTCTTTTAAAAATTATCCATTTAACATAGCAAATCAAAATTCTGAATCTGGATATACCGAATGGAATAATGGAGAAAGTAATAACTTTAGTTTTTATGTAACCTTAGGAAGATATTCTGCCGGATTAGATCCTATATTTCCAACTATGGGATCAGAATTTGAAGTATCATTAAAATTCACACCTCCATATTCAGCTTTCAACAATGATGATTACAGAAAAAAAACCGATAATGAAAAATATAAATGGTTAGAATACTATAAAATCAAAATGAAAGCTTACTGGTACCAAGAGTTAGTCGGTAAATTTGTACTAAAAGCAGGGGGTGAATTTGGATTTTTAAATGACTATAATTCAAATATAGGAATTCCTCCATTTGAACGTTTTTATTTAGGGGGTACCGGATTATATGGAAATAGATTTGATGGTAGAGAAATTATACCTTTAAGAGGATATAAAGACGCTACTTCATTTGGAGGTCGTAGTGGAGAAGATATTACTCCTTTAGGTGGTGGAACATCTTATGCTAGATTTATGATGGAACTTAGATATCCTGTATTAATGGGAGGAGCTACCAAAATTTATGCATTAACATTTGTAGAAGGAGGAAATACATGGAATAATAATAAATCATTTGATCCGTTTCAATTAAAAAGATCTGCTGGGTTTGGAATAAGAATATTTATGCCTCAGTTCGGAATGTTAGGATTTGATTTTGCAAAAGGGTTTGATAATACAATTAATTCTTCGAATCCTAATGGATGGGAAACTCATTTTATATTTGGACAACAATTCTAAAATGAAACGAATGACAAAATGAAAATTATGTTGTAAATTCATAAAGACTTTAAAATTTGGCAAGATTTTGGAGTAAAACTAAAACAATCGAAATGAAAAAATTATTAATAAGTTATATATTAATATTGATTTTTGGTTTAGGGTGTGCACAAAAAATGGCATATGTAGATACACAATATATCCTAAAACAAATACCTCAATTTCAGAATTCAGAGCAACGTTTAAACAGTGAAGTTAAAAAGTGGCAAGATCATATTGTTAACCAACAATCTCAAATTGAAAAACTTAAAATTTCATTTGAAAACGAAAAAATTCTATTAACTGAAGATCAACAAAAAAACCGTTTAGCTACAATAGATAGTACTGAAAAGCTATTGAATGAATTTATTGATAAAAAATTTGGTTCAAATGGTGAATCTGTAACTTTACGCTACAATTTAGCTAAACCCTTACAAGATCAAATTTGGAATGCAATAAATACAATTGCAGCTAAAGATAAATATAATATTGTATTTGATAAATCATCGGATCTAATTATGATATTTACTGATTCTAAATATGATATTACAGATAAAGTACTCAAACAGTTAGGAATAAATGATAAAAATAAAGATAAAAAAGAAAAAACAGCCTCTAAAAATTCAGAAGTAAATAATTCTAATAATTATAATGATAAAATTGAGGAAGAGTCAATAGACAATAATCCTAAAACCGGTTACGGAAGTAAATATACTCCTAAAAAGAAAACCAAAAAACCGGAAGTAAAAGAAGAAAATAAAAATCCGGAAACTCCTGATTCGGAAGACCAACCAACAGAATCTTCTAAACCGAAAACCGGTTATGGAAGTAAATATACTCCTAAAAAGAAAACCGAAAAACCGGAAGTAAAAGAAGAAAATAAAAATTCTGAAGCAACTGATTCGGAAATCCAACCAACAGAACCTTCTAAACCGAAAACCGGTTATGGAAGTAAATATACTCCTAAAAAGAAAACTGAAAAACCGGAAGTAAAAGAAGAAAATAAAAATCTGGAAACTGACAAAGAAATTAAATCAACAGAAACTCCTAAGCCAAAGACCGGTTATGGAAGTAAATATACCCCTAAAAAATAAAACTGAAAATAATAAGTAATATTAAAAAATTGAAATAAAATGAAGAAAATTACATTAGCAGTACTATTGACTACATTTATTAGTGTATTACAGTTTGTAAAAGCACAAAATATAGCTCATATAAACTCTTTAGAATTATTAAGTTTAATGCCGGAAAAAAAAGCAGCAGATGACCAATTAAAAACTTTAGCAGATCAAAAAAAATCAGAAATAAAAAAACAAGAAGAAGACTTTACTGCTAAATATGAAAAAATCCAAAAAGATTTACAATCTAAATCTCAAGCAGATTTAGAAAAAATGAAAAGCCAACTTCAAAAATACGAAGAAGATTTTCAAAAAGATCAGCAAAGTTTAGCTGCCTTAAGAGAAACTGCAGCTAAAGAATTAGAACAAAAACAAGATAACTTGTATGCTCCAATTACAAAAAAAGCACAAGAAGCCATTAATGCTGTAGCTA
Source organism: Apibacter adventoris (assembly GCF_002964975.1). Taxonomy (GTDB): domain Bacteria; phylum Bacteroidota; class Bacteroidia; order Flavobacteriales; family Weeksellaceae; genus Apibacter; species Apibacter adventoris. The sequence goes on from NZ_PSZM01000001.1 coordinate 261,343, forward strand.
AAGAAAAAGGATATATTTATATATTCGATACTGCACAACCTACACTTTTATATGCGGAAGGACCAAATATTTTAAACGATGTTAAAACTAAATTAGGACTTAAATAGAATATTCCTTTTTTTAAATATTAAAAACCATCTATTTTATAGATGGTTTTTTTTATCTATTATTCCTTTTTTTATATAATAAAAAGAATACAAATAACTTCTATTTGTTTATTCCTGACTTTTCATTAAACATTTAAATTAATATTCAAGGATTCAGATTATATATATATAGTCATAATAATTATCTCATAAACTAATTATAAATAATTTTATATTAAAAAAATTTCCCTTTACATAAAAATACTATTTCAAAATCAGACATAAAACATCTAATATTTTATATATATTTACTTATAAAAAATAATAAATGATTTTTAAAGAATATAAACCTTCTATATCCTTATTACCTTATATTGAAACTTATTGGATAGCGGAAGGTTATGCAAAGACAAAAGAAATTGATAAAATATTTCCTGATGGATGTGTAGATATTATTTTTTCATTTAACCAAATTCCCAATAATGGAGCATTAGTTCCATATTTGCCTAATTTAATAGGAACCATGACAACTTTCTCAGAAATTTCTTATTATCAAAATATATCTATGTTAGGCATTCGTTTTAAACCTGCTGGAATTACAGCATTTACAAAAATTCCAATAAATTATTTTACAGATAGCAAGACAGATTTAACTTTAATTGACACTTTATTTGAAGAAAAATTTTATGCTAAATTGCCTGAATTAGAAACTTCTATAGCTAAAATAAAACATATTGATCTATATTTGAATCAAAGATTGATTTCTATATTTGAGCTTAACAATCAAATTGTTTATGCAACTGAACTTATAAAAAAAACAAATGGTAGGCTTCCACTTATTGATATTGCGAATAGAAGTTGTCTTTCTCTACGAAATTTTGAAAGAAAATTTAAAACAGCGGTAGGTATATCTCCTAAAACCTTTAGTAAAATTATAAAATTCAAACATACTCTATCTTATATAAAAAAAAATACTACTGAAAGTTTATTTTCTATAGCAGTTGATTGTGGATATTATGATCATTCACATCTGATTAAAGATTTTAAAACTTTTACAGGAAATACTCCCTTACATTTATAAAAATAAATATTTGTCGTTTTCTTACACAAGTTTAACCTTCACTTTATTTTAAATTAGCTGAAAATCAGATATGTTTATAAAAGTAAAAGATTTATCAGTTACATTGTACCAATACATACAATAGTTTATATATTATTATACTATATTCTATAGTGTTCGATACCTTATAACTTGCTTTCTTAACGGAATGTGCGTATTTTATAAATTCCAAAATACAAATTAAAAAAGCAATAGACTAATGATTTAGATTAAAATAATAAGTGTTGTTTACAATAGTCAATACTAAAAAAATATAAATAGATAATCAGACGACTTAGGTTGGCTAATCTTTTAAAATAGCATAGCCAATTAGAATAAACTTATACGAATAAGCTATCAGAACTAATCTCTGATTACAATAAACATACTAAAATAATATAATAATTAAACAATAAATTTATGGAATATCAATCATTATCTCCTAATATAGGGGTTAAAAGTGTAAATGAAACAGTAATTTTCTATACGCAGGTATTAGGTTTCAAAAAAATTATGAGTGTATCTGATGAAAATAAGGTTATTTGGGCAATGGTTACTTACGGAAATATTAGTCTAATGTTCCAAGATTACAATAATCTGGTAGAAGAATACCCAGAATTGAATGGAAAACCATTACAGTCTGCAATAAGTTTTTACATTAAAATGGATAATAAGAATGCATTATACAATAAAATTTGTAAGACCGAATATTTAGTAAAAGAAATGAACACAACTTCGTATGGTATTGAAGAATTTGCTATTCGAGATAATAATGGGTTTATTTTAACAATAGCAGAAAATACTAAAAAAAAGATCAATTATGATAATTTCTTTTTTCCGGTTGATGATTATGAAAAAAGTAAGAAATTTTACGATGAAACTTTAGGGTTGAAAATAAAATTTGAATTTAAGGAAAAAGGAATGATAGCATTTTCAGTTGGAGATGAAGAACCTGCAATAATATTGAAAGATAAACAAAAATTTCCCAATGCAAAACCTTCATTATGGATAGAGGTAGAGAATGTCAATGCAATGTACAAAGAATTGAAAAATAAAGATGTAACTTTTTTGACAGAACCGTTTAAAATTAAAACAGGATGGGCTGTTGAATTTATAGACCCTTCAAATAATATAATCGGATTAACTGATTATACTTCATAAATACCTTTACATTATTATAATCTACTTTTTAAAATTATATATAACACATATATTTTTTCAGACATCATAAATTTTAATGTCTGAAAAAATATATGTGTATTTAAAAATTAATTTCAATACTATAACTTTTTACTTATACAATTTTCAATATTTTGTATTTATTAACTAGAATATTATTAACGGTTTTACTAGTATTTTTAACCCAATCTTTTATATATAAATGCAAATAATTATATTTATTAAATAATATAATCTATAAGTTTTTCCAGAGTCATACCTCTTGATCCTTTTAATAATATATTTTGAGTGGATATTTTATGTGTTTTTACATAATTTTTTATTTCTTCTGTAGAACGAAATTTTTTTATATTAGAACTATTATTCTTGGTCTTATAAAAATTTTCACCCACTAAATAAATAAATTCAAACCCTAAACTTTCTGCCAAATCTACTATTTTCTGATGTTCTGTAGCTGATTCTCTCCCTAATTCAAACATATCTCCTATAATAATTGTTTTACTTCCTATAAAAGATGAAAAATTCTTTAATGAGACTTCCATACTACTAGGATTTGCATTATAAGTATCCAATAAAAGAGTAATCCCATTCTTCTCTACTATTTGTGATCTTTGATTTTTAGGTTTATAACTCTCTATCCCACATTTTATCTGACTTATAGAAAGATCGTAAAATAAACCTAAAGAAATTGCCGCACAAATATTCGTAAAATTATACTCTCCTGTAAGTTGAGAATTTATAATTGTTTTTTCATATTCAACACTTATACCATGATTGTAACTTACGGCTAAAGAAAACTTATAATATCCTTTAGAGCCAAAAGTAATTCTTTCAATATTCTCGGTAAGTTCCATTTGTTTATAATCATCCGAATTAACTAAAGCTATTTTATTAAATTCTCTAAGAAAAGTATATAATTCGGATTTTCCTTTTATTACACCTTCTTCACCTCCAAATCCTTCTAAATGAGCTTTACCAAAGTTAGTTATATAACCTATAGTAGGTTGAGAAATCCCTACCAATAACTCTATTTCTTTCTGATGATTAGCGCCCATTTCTATAATAGCAATCTCATGTTCCGGTTTAATAGAAAGAACAGTTAAAGGAACTCCTATATGATTATTAAGATTACCTTGTGTATATAAAACTTTAAATTTTTCTTTTAAGACAGATGATATAAGTTCTTTAGAGGTAGTTTTCCCATTGCTCCCTGTAAGTCCTATCACAGGTATATTCAATTGATTTCTATGATATCTGGCTAAATTTTGTAAAGTAAATAAACTGTTTTCAAAATAAAAAATCCCTCTTTCAGGATCAGAATAATCTTCCTCATCCACCACAGCCGCCAAAGCTCCATTTTGAATTGCCTGTAAAGCAAACAAATTTCCATTAAAATTCTCTCCTTTCAAGGCAAAAAACAAATTTCCTTTTATTATTTTTCGTGTATCTGTGATTACTCCGGTAGATTGTAAATAAACAGAGTATAATTCTTCAATTGTCATATTTCTATATAAATATATATGCTTTAAAACAAACAAATATAGGTGTTTTTAATAGTTTTTATTAAAATATAGAATTAAAAATTGCTATTCTATTTTTAGATAATTAACATTTAAATTAAGTTATATTCTGAATTTTATGCTATATTTAAAAGGAAAAACTAATAATATAATTAATTTAAAGTCCATCTGAAATAAAATAAGAACTCTTAAAACTGTTATAAAATTCTGATATATTTTAAATAAAAAAACAGCTTACGAATAAATAAGCTGTTTTTAATTTGATATATTTTGAAGAATTTCCTATAAAACTTTCATATCATGTAATACATTATTCATGTTTCTTACAGCATCTGCAGAAGCTTTAAACTTAGATTTTTCCTCATCGTTAAGTTCTAATTCTACAATTTTTTCAACTCCATTTTTACCTAAAACTACAGGAACACCGATACAGATATCAGATTCTCCATACTCTCCTTCAAGGAATACAGAACAAGGTATTATTTTTTTCTCATCTCTTATAATAGATTCTACCACAGCAGCACCTGCAGCTCCAGGAGCATACCAAGCTGAAGTTCCTAATAATTTAGTTAAAGTTGCTCCACCTACCATAGTATCAGCAGCAACTTTTTGTAATTGATCTGCAGATAATAATTTAGAAAACGGAACCCCCTGGCAAGATGCAAATCGGGTTAAAGGAATCATAGTTGTATCTCCATGTCCTCCTATAACAGTTGCCTGAATATCATTTTGTGAAGCACCGCTGGCTAAAGAAAGATAAGTTTTAAAACGTGAAGAATCTAATGCTCCTCCCATTCCAATAACTCGGTTTTTAGGTAATCCTAAAGATTTAAGAGCTAAATAAGTCATAGTATCCATTGGGTTGGAAATAATAACTAAAATAGCATCTGGAGAATATTTTAAAATATTAGAAGCGACTTCTTTAACAATTCCTGCATTAGTTCCAATTAAGTCTTCACGAGACATTCCGGGTTTTCTTGGAATTCCTGAAGTAATAACAGCTACATTTGTTCCTGCTGTTTTAGAATAATCATTAGTACTTCCGGTTACAGTAGTATCAAAACCTAAAAGAGATGTGGTCTGAGTTATATCTAAAGCCTTCCCTTCTGCAAAACCCTCTTTAATATCAACGATAACTAATTCGTCAACAATTTCTTTTCTTGCAATGTTATCAGCACAAGTAGCCCCAACAGCTCCTGCACCTACTACAGTTACTTTCATATTTTCTTATTTTTATAAATTTTATTCAAAAGTAGATTTTTCTTAACTAATAAAAAATGTCGTTTGTCATCTTTTAGATAGTAATTTTAAAACTTTCAATTTACTAATTTTTTATAAATTTGAAAAAATAATTTTGAAACTATACATGGAATATGACTTAACGGTAATTATACCGGTTTTTAATGAAGAAGAAAATCTCGAAAGAGTAAAAAATGAAATGGAATCTTTTTTAAAGTTAGCAAAAAAGAAATCTAAAGTCCTTTTTGTAAATGATGGTTCCCAAGACAATAGTTTATTAATTATTAAAAAAATTTGCAAAGAAACTCAGGGGTTCACTTTTATTTCATTTGATAAAAATTATGGATTAAGTCCTGCTATAAAAGCCGGATTTGATTTTGCTGATACTAAACTGGTAGGCTATATTGATGCCGATTTACAAACCAGTCCAATGGATTTCAATATTTTATTAAAATATGCGGATGAATTCCAATTAGTTACAGGAGTAAGATCAAATCGTAAAGACAGTTTTACTAAAAATATGTCTTCTAAAATTGCCAATGGAATACGCAGAGCTTTTACTCATGACGGAATGGATGATACTGGTTGTCCTTTAAAAATAATTCATACGGAATATGCAAAAAGAATTCCTATGTTTAAAGGATTGCATAGATTTCTTCCAGCTATGATTTTATTACAGAACGGAAAAGTAAAACAAATCCCTGTTCAACATTTCGAAAGAATAGCTGGAAAATCTAAATTTCATTTATGGAATCGTTTATTGGGTCCTCTAAGTGATTGTTTTGCTTATTTATGGATGAAAAAGAAATATATTAACTATAAAGTTGCTGAGAAAAAATTATGATGAATTTCTTAGCAGACGAAGTTTTTTTGAGTGATAAATTTATAAGATATATTGCAATTTCTTTGGGATTTTTTGCTCAAATTTTGTTTTCCAGTCGAATGATTATCCAATGGATATCAGCAGAGAAAAATAAAAAGGTCACCTCTGATCTTATTTTTTGGCAAGTTAGTTTATTGGCCTCTATATTTATGTTTATACATGGTTTTTTATTGCATGACTTTTCTATTATGTTAGGTCAATTGATTACCTATTATATATATATACGAAATATTCAACTTCATAATGCTTGGGAAAAATATCCTATTACATTACGATATTTTATTTATTCTCTTCCTGTAATTGTAATAGGATTAGGGGTATTTAATAATGCTTTTGATATTAACAAATTATTTAAACAAGATCCTGTATGGTTAATTATTTGGGGAAGTTTTGGACAAATTTTATTTACAATGCGCTTTGTTTATCAATGGATTTATTCGGAAAGAATTAAAAAATCTGAGTTACCTATGGGATTCTGGTTATTGAGCTTAACAGGATCACTGATGATATTTACCTATGCTATTATTACATTAAATCCTGTATTAATTGCAGGTCAGGGAGTGGGAATTATTGCTTATTCCAGAAATATTATCATTTTAAAGAAAAATCATGTCGTATAATAATAGTAAACCTCTTTTTTTCTTATTTATTGTCACTGTAATTATGCTTGTGCCTAACTTAGGCATTCTTCCTGTTAATATTATGGAAGCTCGTAATTTTATTACTGCACGTGAAATGGTACAGGACAACCATTGGTTTTTAACGACCCTTAATGGAGAACCTCGATATGAAAAGCCACCATTACCTACTTGGATAACAGCTTTAGTAGGCTTTTTTTTCGGATTTGATTCTGTTTTTGTATTGCGTTTGGCTGTTGTATGCATTACATTATTATTAGTTATATACATTTACATCTTTTCTATAAAAATTGGGTTTTCAAATAAAAGTAGCTTTCATAACGGACTAATAGTTATAACATCTTTTTATATTTATTTTGCTGGAAGAGATAATCAATGGGATATGTATTGCCACAGTTTTATGATTATTTCTATCTTTTATTTATGGGGTATTTTAAAAAAGAATAAATACCCTCTAAAAAATGCTATATGGGGAGGTTTATGCTTGGCTTTTTCATTACTAAGTAAAGGTCCTGTTTCTTTATATGCACTTTTGCTCCCTTTTCTTATTGCTTATGGAGTTATATATAAATATAAATTTAAAGGAGAAAAAAAATATAATCTGGCTTTAATATTATATTGCTTTTTAGGATTGGGAATAGGTATGTCTTGGTCTGCATATATACATTGGGCAGATCCTGATCCTTTAGCTAAAATGGCTAAAATAGAAACTTCTCGTTGGACAAATGAATATAATTCACGTCCTATCTATTATTATTGGAGTTTTTTCGTACAGTCAGGGGTTTGGGCTGTCTCTGCCCTATTGGCTCTTCTTTATCCTTACATGAAAAATAAAGTATTTAACCTTAAATTATATAAATTTACTCTTTTATGGACTTTACTTTCCCTAATTTTATTAAGCATTATTCCTGAAAAAAAAGTTAGATACATTTTACCTACTCTCATTCCTTTAGCTCTCAATACAGGGTTTTATATTGATTATTTATGGAACCATTTCAGAAAATTACATTCAAAAAAAGACCAATATTTGGCCATATTCAATTTTGGTTTACTGGGTACAATAGGCATTTTATATCCTCTAATTCTCTATTTTGTTTTCAGAAAATACATTATTAACCAAACAAGTTGGATGATTATTTCATCTTTTATTTTATTTTTTATAGGAATTGGTATTTTATTTTTTCTATTATACAAAAAATTCAACCAAGTTTTTTATTGGATCATTGCGCTTCAATGTTCAGTTATGTCTTTTGCCTTTCCTTTAGCTAAAAGTTTTTTATACAATCCAAATTACAAATCAGCTAAAAATTTAAGACATTATATGGATCCTAAAATGGATCTATATGACTTTAAAAACATGACCCCAGAAATTGTCTGGGATTATGGAAAAAAAATACCTACCATTGATTTATCAGAAATTGATAACATTCTGAAAAAAAATAATAAAATGGGGTTGCTTTGTCAATCAGAAAATACAAGCGAATTAATAAAATTAATAAACCGTTCCTATAAAGTAAATAAAGTATCTTATATAGATCTTAATATAGTTCCTCCAAATAATAAAGGATATAAATCTAGGTTAGAAAGAGATTTTTTAATTATTTCTAAAAAATAAAACTCTTTTTTTCCTTATTTTTACGAATATAATATAAGGAGAATAATATGGCAATTAAAGAACTCAAACAATCTAACTATGAATGGATAGATTTATATAATCCTGATGCAAAAGAACTGGAGAAAATTGCTAACAAATATTCTCTGAATTACTATACGTTGACAGATAGCCTAGAACCCAATCATTTGCCTAAATTTGAAAATCAGGATACCATAAATTTCTTTATTGTCAGATTAGTACATGAAAATCTTAAAAGAAAAACTAATATTGAAAGCCTTACAAATAAAATAGCTGTATTTTATAACGATCATCTTTTAATCACCATACATAGAATAGAAATTCCTTTTTTAGAAGTAATTATAGAAAAATATATAAAAACAGAAAAAATATATACAGTTAACAGTATTGTTATTAAAATAATTTGGAATACCTTATATACATACAATACTTCAATATTGAAAATTTTAAGTAAAGTGGAAAATCTTGAAAATAAAGTATTTTTAAAATCCCCTGATTCTTCAAGTAATATCCTTCAAAATATGTACTTATTAAAAAGGAAAGTCAATATATGCATGAAATTACTCATACTTACAGATGAAGTTATAAATTCTATAAAACCTACAAAACAGGAAAAACCAGCCCATCAGGACGTTAAAGATCTACAAGTAAAATTATCCACGTTATATGAACAAGTAATTGAAGATATCAATAATCTGCTAAATCTTTACATATCTCTAGCTTCGCTTAAAAGTAATGACATAATGAAAACTCTAACTATTTTTTCCATATTTTTTATGCCATTAACATTCATAGCCGGTATATATGGAATGAATTTTAAATATATGCCTGAACTTGAAAAAGCATGGGGATATCCTGTAATATTAATTATCATGCTAATAATAACATTGATTATTTATTATTGGCTTAAAAGAAAAAAATGGTTGTAATTATTCAACAATTAAATAAAGATACTATATTTTTGCATAAGATTAAGAAAAATAAAATAATATAAAACTGTATGTACAGAACAAATACTTGCGGAGAGCTTACAGAAGCTAATATTAATCAAAAAGTAATCCTTAGTGGTTGGGTACAAACTATTCGAGATAAAGGATTTGTAATCTGGGTAGATTTAAGAGATAGATATGGAATTACTCAATTGGTATTTGATGACCAAAGAACCCCTAAAGAAATTTTAGAACAAGTAAAAAAATTAGGGCGAGAATTTGTGATCCAAATAACAGGAACTGTAATAGAAAGAACAAGTAAAAATCCACATATACCCACTGGTAATATAGAAATATTAGTTGAGAAATTAACTGTTCTAAGTACCTCGCTAGTACCCCCTTTTGTAATAGAAAATGAAACTGATGGCGGCGAAGAATTACGAATGAAATACCGATATTTAGATATTAGAAGAAATCCGGTAAAAGACAAACTTATTTTTAGAAGTAAAGTTGCTCAATTAGTAAGAAACTATTTATCTTCTCATGATTTTCTTGAGATAGAAACCCCGGTATTAATAAAATCTACACCAGAAGGGGCTCGTGATTTTGTAGTTCCTTCAAGAATGAACCCTGGTCAATTCTATGCCCTTCCCCAATCCCCTCAAAGTTTCAAACAATTATTGATGATTGGTGGACTAGACAAATATTTTCAGATTGTAAAATGTTTTAGAGATGAAGATTTACGTGCTGACAGACAACCGGAATTTACTCAAATAGATTGCGAAATGTCTTTTATTGAACAAGAAGATATTTTAGACACATTTGAAGGTCTAGCCAAACATTTACTCAAAGAATTAAGAAATTACAAAATAGATAAATTCCCACGAATAACCTATTCTGAGGCTATGCGCAAATATGGAAATGATAAGCCCGATATAAGGTTTGGAATGGAATTTATTGAATTTAATGAAGAACTTAAAAAAAGTGGTTTTAAAGTATTTGATGAAGCTGAACTTATAGTAGGAATAAAAGTAGAAGGTTGTGCTGATTATACCCGAAAGCAATTAGATGAACTAACCGAATGGGTAAAAAGACCACAAGTGGGAGCTCGAGGTTTAGTTTATATAAAATACAATAAAGATCAAAGTATAAAATCCTCAATAGATAAATTTTATACAGAAGAAAAATTAAAAAAAGTTATTCAAAAATCTAACGCACAAATCGGAGATTTACTCCTAATTTTATCAGGAGAAGCACAGAAAGTGAGACCTCAACTGAGTGCTTTAAGAATGGAGCTTGCCGAACGTTTAGGACTACGAAATCCTGACGTATTTGCTCCTCTTTGGGTAGTTGATTTTCCACTTTTAGAATGGGATGAGGAAGAAAATAGATATGTAGCAATGCATCACCCATTTACCTCTCCAAAACCTGAAGATATTCCACTTTTAGAAACCGACCCGGGGAAAGTTAGGGCTAATGCTTATGATATGGTATTGAATGGCAATGAAATAGGAGGAGGTTCCATACGGATACATGACAAAGATTTACAAGCAAAAATGTTTTCCCTATTAGGCTTTACACAAGAAGAAGCAGAAGCTCAATTTGGATTTCTAATGAATGCATTTAAATACGGAGCTCCACCACATGGAGGAATTGCTTTTGGCTTTGATCGATTTACAGCAATTTTAGGAGGTCAAGAAGTAATTCGTGATTATATTGCTTTTCCAAAAAATAATGCCGGAAGAGATGTTATGATAGATGCCCCCTATCCTATTAGTAAAAAACAATTAGATGAACTTGGAATAAACATCATTAAAGAATGAATAAATAAATAGTTCTGTAATAATTTGAAAAATAAAATCCTTGAAATAAATTTCAAGGATTTTTTACAAACTAATAAAAATAAAACCAATTTATGTGAATACACAGAAATGAAAAAATGATTTTTAGTATTATTTTCATAACACCTATCATTTATCTTTGACAAAGATATACCATTATTTAGAATAATTATAAATAATAATACATGATATTAATCATGTTTTTGCTGCGTTTATTAATTTCTTTAATTTAGATTTATTTTTTTCTTATAATTCCCGGTCCATTTTCTAAATCTTTATCATCAGGTATTGCCTTTTCATAATCTAAATCTGAAGAATCATCTTCCATATCTTGAGTTGAAAAGTCTTGAGTTGAGATATTTTCGTTATTTCTCTCTTTATTTAGGGTATTAGAATTTTCATTCTTTTTTTCTTTTTCATTAAAAAATTTAAGTAAATCAGCCGCTTTTTTCCCTTCCGGTTTATCTTCAAAAAGAATAGAAACACGTTCCAAACCATCCATAAAATCCTTTTTGTTATTTAACCTTGCATCACAAAATACCGATAAAAGAGTGAATTTTGGAATTATCTCATCCGTTGGATATTTTTCTAATGCCTGAGAAGCCATACTCTTTACTTCTTTATAGTTTCTCTCTTCATATTTTTTATATGCAAGTTCATAAAATATTACTGCATCGGAAGATCTCGATTTAAAAACATCAACACTAGGATTTAAAATACTCTCAGCATATTTAGAATCAGGATATTTTAACAACACCAAATCTGCATATTTTTTTGCTGTTTCTGGATTTTTATCCTTATTAAATTTATATAAATTATACATTGCTGCCATAGTAACCGACTGATCATAAGGAGGTGTTGATAATAAATGTTCTAAAGTTGAAGTTGCAGATTTAAGATCATAAAATTTGTCTTGATAAATAATTCCTAATGATAACTCTGCTGTATCTCTTTGTATTTTTATGGTATCTATTACAGCTTGATTATTGGGAATTTGTTCAATATAATAGTTCACATCAAATCTTCTTGGATTTTTATTTTCTCCAATCGCTAATAAATCATTTTTCACATCATTGGTTCCGGATATTCCACTACCCCTTCTCCAATTATCTACTAAGGTTCTATTTCCCCATAATCTTATAAAATCTGATTGCCCTTTATTTTTTATATTATTATTATAAAAATACCATTTCCCTCCATTATTTTTTTCTGGTGATTGTGTAAAATCCGAATTATCAATAAGAGTTTCGGTAACAAATAAAGTGTTATTTTCACTTTTTGAAATCTTTTCTAACTCAGCCTTTTTTTTGTTTTCTTCTGTTTTTATTTTATCTATATATTTTTGAAAATATTCATTTCTCTGTTCTGTATTCATTTTTACTATAGACAAAATACTATCATTTTTTTTAACTAAATAATATTTTTTTATTAATTCATGTAAAGATTTATTTTTGGTCAATAATTTATTTTTCATTCCTACATCTGTAAATTTTGCCACAGCACTATCATAATACGCCCCCGCATTGATATAATCAGGCTTAGAAAAATAAATATCTCCTATAGCTTGATAAGCTAATGCTCTTGTTTGAGGGTCACTTTCATTTTCTTTTATAGATTGCTTGAGATAAGTAAAAGCTTCTTTTTCTTTTTTTGTATTTAATGAAACCAAAGCCATTGCGTAGTATAATTCATTTTTCCTGGATTGATACAAACCCTTATTAAATAGTTTTTTTAAAAATCGTATTTTATTGAAATAAGCTATGGAATCTCCTGTAAAAAGTCGGGCTAAAGCTATCTGCGATTTAATTTCCAATTCAGCAGATGGTTTTTTATCATATGCTTTTTGATAATATTCAATTGCTTTATCTTTTGAATTTAATTTTTCAAATAATTGCCCTTGGATAAAGCAATATCTCCCTCTATTATTTTTTCCCTTATTATATTTTTTTGCATCATTTAATGCTTCTATAGCTTCCTCATATTTTTTTTCATCAATTAGAAATTGTGAAAAGGATCTACTATATAGTTTTCTATCTTTTTTAGATAATTTGATTTTTGCTAACTCTTCATATATTTCACCGGCCTGAAAGGAATTGCCTGCCTGTGCCTGAGCTAGGGCTATATAAATTTTAGCTTCATTAACCCTTCTATTTTTCACTAAGGTAGCATTCATATAATTAAGATAATTCAATGCCTCAAAAGGATCATTTTTATAATAATATGCTTTTCCCAATAATAAATAGACATCACTTAGCATAGAATTATATTCTTTCCCTTTTATTAACATAGAATGACTTTCTACGGCTTTTTTTCCTTTTTGAATCACTCTGTTTAATCCTTCTGCTTTTGACTGATTATCTTTACCTCCTCCTAAAGCTCCACTTAATGCACCTTTTATTGAATTTACCGCACCTTGCTCATCTAAATTACTTAAATTACTTAATACATTTTTCGTTGTACTTCTAAATTTATTACCCGGTATATCTAAAATTTCCTCCATATAAAATTCATCAGTTTTATCAAAAGGATCTATAGGTTCTACCTTTAAAAGAGTAGCATAATTATCTATATAACTTTGTTCTTTATCTTTTAAATTTTTTTTCAATGTTTCTTGTCCATTAAAAGCAGTATTGTACCAGGAAGTTAACCGATGATATGTACGATGGGTAATTCCGTTTTTTTTAGTAGAACAGGCTAAAAACAGAGTTACTATAAGTAGAGTATAACTAATTTTTTTCATTTAGAATTTAAAATTATAACAAAACTAATTAAAAAACGAAAATATATTATATTTGTTGTTTCAAAATAGTGGATAATTCTCTTTTAACGTTCTACTATCATTCCATTCTGGAATACTTTTAATTATTTAAATAAATTGGATTTGTAAATGAGTTATTAATGCAAAAATTTGTAGTATCGAATAAATATATAAAAGATAAAAACCTTATTTCAGAAATCATAAAAAATTTTGATGATTATACACATATATTAGGAAATCCTGAAAGGAATATTATTAAAAAAATACCTTTTCATGAAAATTTTATAGCTGTTAAATCTTTTAAAAAGCCTCATTTAATAAATAAAATTGTTTATAAATATTTTAGAAAATCTAAAGCAAAACGTTCTTTTGAACATGGTGAAAAATTATTACAATTAGGAATTTTAAATCCTGAACCAATAGCCTATATAGAAAATTCTGACTGTATTGGAATTACTTCCAGCTATTATATTTCTCAGTATACTCCTTATGATTTTACTATAAGAGAAGTTTATGAACAAGCTGATGCTGAATCTTGCATAAAGGCTTATGCTCAGTTTTCATATCAAGTACATGAAAAAGGAATATATATAAAGGATAATACACCCGGAAATACATTGGTAATAAGAAAAGGAAATTGTTATGAAATGTATTTAGTCGATTTAAACCGAATGAAATTTCATAAAAACTTATCCTTTGATATAAAAATGAAAAGTTTATCAAACAACATTAAGGAACAACCTTATTTAGATATATTTATAAATGAATACTCAAAAGTATCCGGATATAAATTAAAAGAAGTACAAGAAAAAATATACCATTATCAAAAAGAATTTAATAGGAAAATCAGGTCAAAAGCAAAATTTAAAAAATTTTTGAAAACTATATTTTCCCGCAATTAACTACTTAAAGGAAGGAAAATCTTTTTTCAATTTTTTCTCATGTTTTTGAAGGAAATCAAAAGCAATTTTATCTCCTTTATCAAATATTTCTTTTACATGTTTAAGATCAAACATACCATATTTAGATGGAATATCAGACTCTATAAGATAATCACAAAGCTTTTTGTCCTGTAGCATATTAGCATTTGACATATAATGGAAAGATCGCTCTGCAATATATGAAAGTGTATTCTTATATTTTATAGATGTGGTTGGACAAACATTAACACCTATTATTATTTCACAAAATTCCCGTATCACTGAAACAGGAAATTTTTTTAGAAGTCCACCGTCAACATAATAGTTTTTATCAATCTCTACAGGCTGAAATATAATCGGTACAGAACATGATGCAATAATACATGGAATTAAAGGTCCCGAATTAAAAACTTTTATCTTTCCATTTTCAATATTGGTTGTAACAATATTAAGGGGTATTTTTAAATCTTCAAAAGTTCTAGCTTTTAAATTTTTTTCAAGAAATGTTTTAAAAGGTGCACTTTTAAATACACCTCCTTTAGGAATAGAAAACTGAGCAAATTCTGTAAATGATTTTTCTTTAAATAAAGTAAGCATCTGATTAGGTTCATTTCCATCAGCAAAAAGAGCTCCTGCAAAAGCACCTGCACTTGTTCCTGCAATTACATCCGGAATAATTCCTCTATCAATCAGAGCCTGCAACACACCTAAATGAGCAAATCCTTTAGATCCTCCCCCACTTAGAACTATTCCTAATTTATATTTTTTCATATCAGAATTCATAAAAATTATCTTATTAAAAATTAAGATTTTATTTATACTAAATATCTAAATACAATTTATAAAAATGCTTTTATTATTATATTCAAAAAATTATTTTTTATTATAACAAAATTTTGATCAAATTTCTTCTAAATTGTATTTTATAATATGTTGTTGATATACTTCCAACGTACGCGCTGAAAAATATATATAATCATTTACTTCATAATCTTTTTTGTAAAAATACCAAAGAAGGCAATCTTTTTTCCAATAAATCTGTAATCCATTATAATGGATTACTTCTTCCCATTCTGTATGAGAAAAAATTTCTAGATCTTCGTTAGTAATATTTGCCATTCCACAATATTCATATCCACTCTGTGCGCATTGGTAATAAAGAATAAGTTTTATAAAATCGTCTAACTTAAGTTTTTCTTCATACACTTCATCATCTCCAGTTAACTGAAATACAGAGGGATTTTCTTCACCAACAGCAAATCCCCAATAACATAATTCCTGATTTTCTTCTAAAAATATAATTTTTCCATCAACACATTCCAACTGGCTAGGTAAAGCAAAACGATGAAAAGATTCCATCAGCATATAATTTTTACCCGCAAGTAAATAGAGTTCTTTTAGGATTTCAGGTAAGGTATATCCTAATCTAAGTTCCGTCATTTCCAACTCGGATAGCTTAATTCCTGCTGCTTTTCCTGTAGGGCTACCGGTCAGTTTTTTTATAATAGATCTTAATTCTGTCATTGTTAAGTAAAATTAGACATCTAATAAAAGACTATAAGTTAATTAAATCATAACTTTGTTAATTATTAAATTAAAAAACAAATATAAGAATGAAACTTCTATTACTAAGTAATTCTACAAATGTAGGGGAAGATTATTTAGGTTATTCAAAAAAATCAGTTAAAGAATTTTTAGATGGTGATACCTCAAATATCATATTTATACCTTATGCTGCCGTAACATTTTCTTATGATGAATATGAAGAAAAAGTAAATACGGCTTGGAAAAAAATAGGATTACAGGTAAAGGGAATACATCACTACAACAATCCGGTTGATTCTATTAATAAAGCAAGTGTAATCGTCATAGGCGGAGGAAATACTTGGAAATTAACTAAATTATTAAATGAATATCAATTGATGGATTGTATTAAAGAAAAAGTGAAATCTGGGACTCCTTACATTGGTTGGAGTGCCGGTTCAAATGTTGCTTGTCCTACTTTAAAAACAACTAATGATATGCCTATATTGTATCCTAATGGTTTTAATACGTTGAATTTGATTCCTTTTCAAATTAACCCTCATTATTTAGATGATAACCCTACAGGACATGGTGGAGAAACACGTGAACAAAGAATTGAAGAATTTATAAAAGAAAATCACCAAATATTTGTTGTTGGTTTGAGAGAGGGTTCAATATTAAAATATGAAAATAATAAGTTACAACTTTTAGGAAATAAATTTGCAAGGATTTTTAAGTATGGTGAAAAACCAAAAGAATTATGTTCCTCAGACAGTTTTGATTTTTTATTTGTTAAATGAAATATATAAATATTAAAAACTGTTTTTTGAAATTTATAAAAATACTATTTCCCTCTACACGTAATGAGGGAATTATCTTTTTAATGCTTTTAATTTTATATATTCCTTTAGGTATATATTTTTCATTCTTTAGTACCATTATTTATAATGAAAAAATACCTTGGGATATTTATTTCAGTTTTGATAACAGATCAATTATCCTCTCAGGTGGAATGATTGAAAAACATCCTTTTTCTTATTATTTCATTATGCCCATTTTCAATTTAGCAAATTGGTTTTACCATATAAATAATAATTTGGGCTTTTTTAATGTAATTTTTACTGTTTTTTGCGCTGTAAACGTATCATTAGGTATTGTATTTGTATATAAGTACCTTACAAATATTATAAACCTAAAAACAAAAACAACATATTTAATTATAATTTTTTACACCTTTTTTTCTACAAATATTTTATTATCTTTCACTCCGGAGACCTACACTTTTTCAATATTTTTACTATCATTTTACACTTATATCTCAGCACTATTTATAAATAGGCAAAAAAAAATCCCGCTTATTTTTAATACAATCATGGGCATTTTTATAGGAGGAGAAACTATTACAAACCTTCCGAAAACCTATATCCCTCTATTCTTTGAAAATAAAAAATTTAATCTTAAAGAATTTTTAACAGCTGCATTAAAAACTCTTTTTTCTATTGTGATTTTTGTATTATTATATCTATGGAGAAGAGATTGGGATTATATGAAAATTTTATCAAAATCCGCAACGCAATATGAAAAGTTTTCCAATCCTAAAGGTGAAACCTGGTGGAATATGATTACTTCTTATTTCTTTGGTGGAAATATGCTTTTTCCCTCTTTTATTGAAAAAAATCTTAGGTTTTTTAAAATTCAATACAAAGCTTTATATTATCATATATATGATCAACCTTTACAATATATATTCTGCCTATCTATTTTTTTATTTATGATAGGCTCTTTGATTGCAAATAGGAAAAACAAACTTCTTTATATTCTTGGATTTTCTTTTTTAATTGATATCATCATTCATGGTTTTATGAAGTTTGGTTTATGGGTCTCTTTTATTTATGGTGGACATTGGGTATTTGTAGTTCCTCTATTACTTGGTTGGTTATTTTATGCTCTGAGAAATAACAAAAAAATTTACAAAATGTTATTTATATTTTTAGGATTGTTAACTTTATATTTAATTATAAACAATTTATTTAGATTATCAGAATTTATAAATTTTGTAAATAAATATTATAAAATCTAAAATCTATCTCTAAAATAGTATTTTTGTATTCTCTTAATATTCATAAAAAAAATGTCATTATATCCATTATTGTTTGAACCAACTTTCCATTATAGAATATGGGGAGGAAATAAATTAAAATATTTCGGAAAAAATATTACAGAAAGTAAAATAGGTGAAAGTTGGGAAATTTCAACAGTCCCAGGATATATTAGCCTAGTAGCTAACGGAAAATACAAAGGAACAAATTTACAGGATTTAGTTTTTAAATATAAAGAAGAATTATTGGGCACTCAAGTTTATCAAAAATATGGAGATCAATTTCCACTTTTGATTAAATTTTTAGATGCAGATCAACCGCTTTCTGTTCAAGTACATCCTAATGATGATTATGCCCAAAAACATCATAATTCTTTTGGGAAAACTGAAATGTGGTATATTTTAGATGCCGAAAAAGATGCTGAAATTATTATAGGGTTTGAAAAAGGGATAAACAAAGAATTATATGCAAAAAGTATAAAAAACGGAAACGTAGAAAATATTCTTAGAAAAATACATCCTGAAAAAGATGATGTTTTTTATATACCTTCAGGAAGGGTTCATGCAATGGGAAAAGGAATTACATTGGCTGAGATTCAACAAACCTCAGATATTACTTATCGAATATATGATTACAACCGAATAGATATAAATGGAGAGCCTCGCAAATTACATACCCAACAAGCCATGGATGTAGCCGATTTTTCTTATATTGAAAATCCGAATGTGATTTATAACAAAAAAGAAGAAAATACTTTATTGGTAAATTCCCCTTATTTTACAACAACCCGTTATAATATTTCTGCAAAAAATCAAAAATTAGAAGATTTACCTCAATCTTTTAGAATTTTAATATGTTTGGAAGGAGAGTGTAATATTTTAAGTAATACATCAATAGTACAAATATATAAGGGTCAGAGTTTATTAATTCCTGCTATTTTAAAAAATATTGAAATTATCTCACATACTCATACAAAATTATTAGAAGTTCATATCGAATAAATTATGAAATACCTTCGTGTTCCTTTAGTATTAGTATGGAAACTATGGTTTATAATAGTTGCCATATTTTGTACTTTATCTGTAGGTACTATAATCTATATTTTATCTTACCAGAAAAATAATCGTTTAACTTATTTTTTTATGCGGTTATGGGCCTATATACTTTTTTACGGGAGCGGATTTACTTATTCCTTACAATATTCAGAAAAATTAGATCCTAAAGAAAACTATATATTGATTTCAAATCATACTTCTGCTATGGATGTTGCCCTGATGTATATCTTACACCCTAATCATCCGATAGTTTTTGTTGGAAAAAAAGAATTAGAAAAATATCCTATTTTTGGAAGAATTTACAAAAAAGTTTCCATAATAGTTGACAGGTCCGATAAAAAAAGTCGGGAAGCAGTATTTCCTTTAGTAAAAAAAACACTAAAAGAAGATAAAAATGTAGTTCTTTTTCCTGAAGGAGGAGTTCCTAATCGTAATATTATTCTTGGTAAATTTAAAGATGGACCCTTTGTTACTGCAACCTATTGCAACAAACCTATTGTTGTATACGTTTTTCATAATTTAAAAAATATGTTTCCCTTTGTTAATATCTTAGGATATCCCGGAAAAGTGAGAACAGAACGACTAGCCATATTACATCCTAAAGATTTTGACAATAAAGACTTATTGAAGCAAAAAGCCTATGAAATAATCTATAACAAGATTAAAAGTGATCCTATAAATCACCCTCAAATTAAATAATATTTCATTAAAAGATTTAGATGCTTGATAGTTTAGTTGAATATGGGTATTGGGGATTATTTTTAGCCTCTTTTTTAGCTGCTACTTTTTTGCCTGTTAGTTCTGAAGCTGTTTTGGTTGGTATGTTAGCTTTAGGCGGAAATCTTTGGCTCTGTATTGGATTAGCTACTTTGGGTAATTTTTTAGGAGGAATGACCAATTATTTTTTAGGTAAATTAGGAAAACTGGAATGGATTGAAAAATATCTTAAAATCAAACCGGAAAAAATAAATAAAATATATCATTGGCTGGATGGTAAAGGGGCTGCTATGGCTTTTTTTTCTTTTTTGCCAATCATTGGAGATGTTATTCCTATAGCTTTAGGTTACATGAGAGCTAATATCTATATCGTAAGTATTTCTATGTTTTTAGGAAAAATGATAAGGTATATATTAATTACCTGTGGCATTGTATGGATAATAAAATAAAACACTATAAACTGTAACTTATGCCTATACCTGCATATCCAGGAAGCTTATGATATATTTCTTTTTGTAATATATTATCATCTGTGGAAGTTTCTACAATTTCAGAACCTGAAATATTAAGAATATCATATCCTTCAATCCAAAATTTCCAAGGAGTATGTTCTTTTCTATATATTACTTTAAGTCCTAAATTATATTTATCCCTAGAAATTGAACCACTTTTATAAAACTCATAGCTATTTTTTAAACTAAATTTTAAACTTTCTCCAAAATTAAAATATAAATTAACAAAGGGTATAATTTGTGAATTTTTTAAAGATATATCTTGATTTTTGTAATCTGTATTTAGGTAAGAAAATTTTGACCCAAAATCATAATTGACTATAGATTTTTTATTATAAGTCTGAAAACTCACATCTCCATTAACCCTATTTGTATTCATAGGTATTTCTTGAAAATTTGTAAAAGTACTTGACTTTATAAAATTGTAGTTAACATTTATCTTCAATTTATATTTTATGAATTTCAATTTTTTTTCAAAATTGATAAATGTATTCCATATATCTTGGTTGGATGAACTAATGTAATTTAAAATTGTATACTGAGAGTTTACAGAACTATTTGTTATCGGAAAATTTGCTTTTCGGGAGTAATTTACATTTGCAGATAAAAAATTACCATCGAATAAGTTTAAAAATAAATATTCTAATCCTATTGTATTATTAATTATTTCCTTTCTTTCCTTAATAAAACTTTCTTTATATATGCTGGAGTAATTTAATAAAATTTCATAAGAATTAAGTTTATCGGCACTTATATAATCCACTTCTCTTTTATAAAACAATGCTAGTGTATGAGTTTGTTTAAACTCTAATTTTATTTTAGCCTGCGGTAAAAAAAATAATGAATTTGAACTATGTGTATTTAATTTTAAATTATAATTTCTTAACTCAAAATCTAGCAAAAACTGTAAAAAATTTTTATTTTTTAAAATCGCCGGCTTAATGAAACTATAATCGGTATGAAAGCTGATATGATTTCTAATATTATTTTCAATTATCGAATTTTTAAAGAAATTTTGCTTCCATAAGTAGCCCATACTATTTCTTACAACTATTTCCCCGATATTTTGGCTGTATTTACCTATCACTCCCCATTCTCTATCTTTTTTTGTACTATTTTGTACTAAATTATTGATATTAAAATCATATAAAGAATGTGAAGATAAAAGAAAAAAATCTCCTTTTGAAGATTTACTTTCCTGATATATATTAAATGTTATCAGTTTATTTTTAGCTATTTTAGATAAATAGCTAATCTGTTGGCCAAATTTCATATTTCTATTTTTCATATTTTCATTAAATAGAATTTTTTCATATGATTCTTGGCTTATTTCCCTATCTGTATGATCTTTTGTCGGTTCTATAGAAACAGAATAATTTAAAGAATTATTTTTATTGATTTCAAAATCTATTTTTACATGAGTTTGATTAAAAAGAAAGTTCCCTTTTGAATGATTGTTATCTATGCTATGGAAATTACTATTTAAAAAAGTTCTTTCTGATAAAATTTTTTCTCTCTGCCAAGTATTATTTAATAATGTAAATCCCGTAATTTTAATTTTCTCAGAAGGTAAATATGATAAATTTATACTTCCCATCTGGTTCTCTTTTTTTATTACATTATTATCTGACAATAAAAAATTAGGCAAAAAATTATCCATTTCTTTAAAAGAGGAAAGTTCACTGTTCATTAAATCATTTCTTACGTCTGAATTTAATTTTAAATAATCATCAATAGTAAAAGATACCTGTCCTGTATTATTGGCATTCCCAATAAAACTTACACTTAGATTATTAGTAAATTTAAATAGATTTAATTGAGCATTATACTTATTTTCATACGCAGATAATAAAGAAGCCTCTCCGGTTATTTTATTTTTATATTCTTTTTTTATACCTACATTTAGAGCTGTTTGATTTCCTCCTTCTATATTTTTTGCTATTTGAGAACTTTTATAATTATTTAGAATTTCTACTGATTTAATCATCTGAGCATTTAAATTCTCTGTAGCTATTTTATGATTATTTCCAAAAAAGTCTTTTCCATCTACCAATAGCTTATCAACTTGTTTACCGTTAACTTTTATATTCCCGTTTTCAACTTCAATACCGGGTAGTTTATTTAGAATATCTTTCAATTTCTCTTCATGCCCGTTAGTAAATGAATTTAGATTATAAGAAATTGTATCTTCTTTTGCAGTGATTGCTTTTGAAATAATAACTACTTCTTCTATCTCTTTTTCTTTAGATTCTAAAATTATATCTTTAGTAGTATAAGATTCATTAACTTGTAAAGTTTCAGATATCTTTGAATATTTTACATGACTTATTTCTAAAATATAATTCCCTTGGTTATTTACTTTAATTGAATAATTCCCTTGACTATCTGAGATAGAAAAACTTATGACTTTTTTTGTATCTGTATTTATAAGTTGTATTGTGGCAAATGAAATCGGTTTAGCATCATTATTAGTTATTTTTCCTCTAATTATAAAATTTTCTTGCGCAAAAAGAAAACAACTTAAAAAGAAAAATAAATTTGATACTATATATTTATAAAGCATTCTTTCATAGTAGCATTAGTAATTATCATTGAATATTCCATTTTCTAATTCTTGTAATTTTTCTTTTTCCATATTTTGAAAATCCAATTTTTTTATTACTTTACCTTTTGTAGGTTTAGAAATGGAATAATTAGTTTTATAATTAATGGAAGTTAATTTATAGGTTAAATTTTTATATTGTAATTCTACAATAAGTCCCGGAAGCCCCCAATAATCCATTGGTCCATCGGGAATTGCTATGTCAGGAGAATACCAAGCTTCAACTGTAGTATCATCAGAAGAAGTTATTGCTTTTTTACATAAATAAGGACCTATTTTTTTTTCTTCGTCTATAAGAACCCAATCAATTGGAAGTAATTTATCTGTAATTAAAAAATCCTTGCCGAAAAAATCAGCTTGTTTCACATATAAATTTTCTTTTTGGTCTTTGTAAGTTTGATCTGTAGCACCTACTTCTATAATTTTATTCTCACTATTATCATGTTGGTTGGTTTTTTCTTTTAAAAATAAAGATATTCCGTCTTTATAATACAAATCATATATAAATTCTTGTGCAAGAAAAGCATCCATACTTTTTATTATTTCAGAATCTGTGGTTTGTTCTTTATAATCATTAACATTAGCAAAAGCTTGGTATGTAATTTTAACAGTTTGAGACAGCAAACCTGCATATGTAAAAAACAAAAATATATAAACAATTTTTTTCATATATAAATAATTTTAAACCAAATATTAAAAACCCAATGTTAAAAATTAAAAACATTGGGTCACTACTATAAATTAATTTTAAAAACAAAGAAATTTATGATATAAAACTCCTTTATACCAATAAGTGCACCAATAAAAACATCTATATGTTTTTTCAGCTTCAACAGACATTTTTTTAGTTGTTGTAATTACATTGCTAGAAGGTTCAGAAACTAATGGTGTAGTTTCTGCTTTTGCAGAAGTTGAGGAAGCTAAACCTGCAACAACGAATGCTGCGAAAAATAATAACTTTTTCATATGATTTAATTTATAAAAAACCTACTTTCAGAAATTTTATAGCCGCTGTTTCGGTTTTCCGGCTTAAATAACATAAACTATACTAATATTCGCGACTACCAATATAATATTTACATTATTTTTATTACAAATATAAAAATAATATATTGACAACATGATGTTTAACTAATATTACACCATCAATATTAATATATAATAAAATTATTTTTATGTTGAAATAAATAAACTTAATTCAAAATATTTACAGTTATTATTTAATTATATTTACATGGAAAAAGTATAAATCTTTTCATTAATTCATTTACAATTAAAAAAGGTCTTTATTGAAAATTCTATAAAGACCTTTTTTTTAAAGTTATAATTAATTAATATCCTATTGCTACACCATCTCCTCTGGGATCTGAAGCTCCTTGACGAACTTTAGTATTAGGATCTATCAATATTGCTCCTGCATGTCCCATAACATCCGTATAGTTATCGACCACATTAATCAAATGTCCTTTTCTTTTTAATTCCTGAACTATCCCCTCTGTTATTCTTCCTTCAATTTTTAAATCATTAGATGAAGCCCCCCACGTTCTTCCATACAACCATCTAGGAGCATTTATAGCTTCTTGAGGAGACATACCAAAATCTACTATTCGAGTTACGATAGCCGCTTGTGTCTGAGGCTGACCTTCTCCACCCATCGTACCATACACCAAATAAGGTTTCCCCTCTTTCATAAGCATCGCGGGATTCAGGGTATGAAATGTTCGTTTTTTAGGTTCTAAATGATTTACATGACTCGGATCAAGTGAAAAAAAACAGCCTCTATTTTGTAATAAAATACCGGTATCTCCTGCGACAATTCCAGATCCGAAATCATGATAAATACTTTGTATTAAAGATACAGCATTCCCGTCTTCATCCACTACTCCTAGCCATACAGTATCTCCTTTCGGATCTAAAGGTCTTACAATTTCAGCAGCTTTATCCATTTTAATCTTAGAGGCCTGATTTATTCCATGTGACGGAGATAATAACCGATCTAAAGGAATTGAAACAAATTCAGGATCTGACAAATACGCATCTCGATCTGCAAATGCTTGTTTAGTAGCTTCAACTAAAAGGTGATAGTAATCTGCACTCCCTTCACCTAGACTTTTTACATCAAAGTTATTTAATATATTTAATATTTCTAAGGAAGCAAATCCCTGAGTATTAGGAGGAAAGTTATACGCTTTGTATTGTCTATAATTTACAGAAATAGGATTCACCCAATCAGCTTTATGATTTTCAAAATCAGATATAGTTAAAATACCTCCGTTGGTCTGCAAGTCTTTCACAATACTTTTTGCTATACTGCCTTTATAAAAAACATCGGCACCATTATTCGCAATTAGTGATATAGATTTTGCCAGCTGAGGTTGTTTTAAAATCTCCCCTGCCATATATGGATCTCCATTTGGCTTAAGATACGTATTTTTAAATTTTGTAAATCTTTGTAAATTACGAAATTCATTATCTAAAGGATTCACATTTACTTTACTCCAATATGCCAGTGAATGACTTACTACAAAGCCATTTTCAGCATAATTTATTGATCTTTTAAATAAATCTTTCCAAGGCAGGCTATGAGCCATACTTTTATTAGCATAACGATAGGCTTCATCCCATCCTGATACTACTCCCGGAACAGTATTTGCAGCAAGGTATCCTCGTGATGGGATTTTTTTCAATCCTTTTTTAGCATAAAAACCGATTGTAGCTTTTTCTCCAGAGCGACCACTGGCATTTAATGCTTTTAATTCTCCTGTTTTAGAATTATAAATTAACCAGAAGTTATCTCCCCCCAAAGTTGTCATCTGAGGATAAACTACTGCAAGCACCGAACTTATTGCAATAGCTGCATCTACTGCATTCCCACCATTTTGTAGAACTTCCAAACCCGCTTGAGAGGCTAAATAGTTAGGTGAAGTTACTATTCCATGTGTAACCATCGGATTATCGCAACGGGAAGGGGTATCACAATATTTCCCTTTCTCAGTAACTTGTTGTCCAAATAATATAATAGTACTTAAATAGAAAGTACTCGTAATCAATTTCTTTGATAAAACTGTAAATGATCTCATAACTGATGTGTTTTTTGTAATAATATGAAGTTAAATTATAATAATTATATAATTCACACTTTTTTATAATATTCATTAATTTTAACTAAATAATAAAAGTAAAATATTTTTTATATTAAAAAAAATATTTTACTTATTTTACAATAAATTACCCCATTTAATTAAAAGGAACTGCATTAAAATACACAAATAAACGACTAGACACCTTTTAATAAATAACGTTTATTTAACAAATATTAAAAAAATATATACTTAATTTAAATTAAATAATTCACAATAATTAATCAAAAATATTATATATTTTTTACAAGATTAATTCTCATTATTAATTATATAAAAAGTATACATTTTCTTAAAAAACATAATTAAAAAGGATTGTAAAATAAAGTTTACAATCCTTTTTATTCTTATATGTTTAATTTTTAATATACATCTTCTAGTAAAATGCATATTACTTTTATTTTAGTATTTATTCTGTAGTAAAATAAGTATTAATAATAAAACTAATTATCAAATGCCATATTTATATACAAATTATATATATAAAAACATATTTTATTAAAAAATAATTTATTCTTTTTACTTATTTATCTCTTCTAATAAAAAATAAAAAGAATACTCTAAAGCTATCTCTTTTAAGGACTCAAAACGTCCACTTGCTCCACCATGTCCAGCATGCATTTGAGTTTCTAATAAAAGAAGATGATTATCTGTTTTCATGTCTCTAAGTTTAGCTACCCACTTAGCCGGTTCCCAATATTGTACCTGCGAATCATGAAGTCCTGTAGTAACCAATATATTTGGATATTCTTTTTTCTCAACATTATCATATGGAGAATAAGATTTTATATATTCATAATATTCTTTATCTTTAGGATTTCCCCATTCATCATATTCTCCTGTAGTTAGAGGTATAGTATCATCTAACATTGTAGTAACCACATCTACAAAGGGAACATCTGCTACTACACCTTTAAAAATTTCCGGAGCATAATTTATTCCTGCTCCTATTAATAAACCTCCAGCACTTCCTCCATTAGCATAAAGATGATCAGAAGAAGTATAATTTTCATCTATTAAATATTTTGCACAATCAATAAAATCAAAAAATGTATTTTTTTTATTAAGCATTTTCCCATTTTCATACCAAAGCCTGCCTAAATCTTCTCCTCCTCTAACGTGTGCTATTACGTAAATAAATCCTCGATCCAATAAAGATAGTCTTACAGAACTAAATGTAGGATCCATAGAATATCCATATGAACCATATGCGTAAAGTAATAATGGAGTATCCTTAGAAGGTTGGGTATCTTTTTTCATTACTAATGACATAGGTATTTTTACCCCATCTCTTCCTGTAGCCCATAATCTTTTTGTAATGTAGTTTTCTTTGTTAAAACTTCCTAAAACTGTCTGTTGTTTTAATAAAGTTTTTTCTTTTGTTCGCATATTAAAATCTATATCGCTCCATGGTGTAGTCATTGAAGAGTAACGATATCTTAATATTTCTGTATCAAAATCTCTATTTACAGAAGTTCCTACAGTATATACTTCTTCAGCAAACGGTAGCTCATATTCAATGGTATGATCCCAACTTTTAATTTTAATATGGGTTAGTCCATTCTCTCTCTCTTCTGTTACAAGATAATTTTTAAAAAGTTCAAAATCTTCTAACAATATGTTCTCATTATGGGGTATTACTTCTATCCAATTATCTTTCCCTGTCTTATCAATGGGAGTTTTCATAAGTTTAAAGTTAGTAGCTCCATCTTTGTTTGTTAATATGTAAAAAGAATCTTGAAAATGATCCCATGAATACTCTAACCCTCTTGCTCTTTTTTGAAAAATCTTCCATTGAGCATCCGGTTCATTTGCTGGAATATATCTATATTCATCTGATACGGTACTACCAGAAGCAATTACAATATATTCCTGTGATTTAGTTTTAGTAACATAAGCATTAAAAGTTTCATCTTTTTCTTCAAATATTAAGATATCTTGTTTTTGTTGGGTTCCCAGTACATGTTTGAAAATTTTTGAAGATCGTAAAGTTTGTGAATCTTGCACGGTATAAAAAAGAGTCTTATTATCCTTTGCCCAAACTATATTCCCTGTTGTATTTTCTAATTTATCTGAAAGTATATTTCCTGTTATTAAATTTTTTACTTGAATGGTATAAATTCTACGACTAACCGTATCTACGGAAAAACAAGCCATTGTATTATCCGGGCTCACAGCAATCCCCCCCATCTGATAAAATTTGTACCCACTAGCCATAACATTAACATCAAACATCACCTCTTCATCTGCCTCTAATGATTCTTTTTTACGAAGATATACAGGATACTCCCCTCCTTCCACATATTTAGTAATATACCAATAATGATTATATTTATATGGTACTGTTTCGTCATCTTCTTTTATCCTACTCTTCATTTCATCAAATAAGTCTTTTTGTAATTTTTCAGTAGACTTCATTTGTTCTTTCGTATAGGCATTTTCTTCTTCTAAATATTTTATAACTTCGGGATCTTCTCTATCATTTAACCAATAATAATAATCAATTCTTGTATCATTATGAATAGTTAATTCTTTAGGAATTTTTTTTGCTTTTGGAATCTGCATTTTTTATTTCTTGTTTGTTATGAGCTTCAAAATTAAGTGTAATTAAAAATAAAGACAATATAAATGATTTTTTTCTTATAGCCATTTTAATCTTAACTAATGTGAAATATATATTTTTTCTCATTATTATCATAAAAAACTATATATTCATTTATTTCATTATTTTCTATGAATTTAATATTTTTACTTTATTAAATTACAATATTATGATTTTAACTACCACAAACTCTATTGAAGGTTATACCATAAAAGAATATAAAGGAATTGTGACCGGAGAAACTATTATAGGAGCTAATTTTATTAAAGATTTGAAAGCTAGTATTACTGATTTTTTTGGTGGACGATCTACTTCTTATGAAAAAGTTTTAATTAAAGCTAAAAATACGGCTTTGAAGGAATTGGAAGAAAGAGCTATTCAAATTGGAGCTAATGCTATAATCGGTATCGATATCGATTATGAAGCATTGGGTGCCGGAGGAAGTATGCTAATGGTCTCTTTAAGTGGAACAGCTGTAATTATCTAGTTTTCCCAAAAACTATAAAATGAGTTTTATATAAAGGATCATATCTAATAAAAAAATAATTTTTTGCTAGATTTAGAAAATGAAATATTTTTTCTATGAATTTGGATATCATCCATTTATTCCTTATTTCATATAATTAAGACCATGAAAAAAGATTTTTTATTATCTAAGGTTTCATTTATAATAATAACCTAATCTTATCACAAGATATTTATATGAAATATTTTTGAAATTCCTGTCAAAGCAATTTGCATACCAATACAAAAAGTAAAAAATGCTAACAATTTATTAATTATTTGGTTACCTGTAGTTCCTATTTTACTCACAATTTTTGTAGCATTTGAAAGAAAAAAATATACAAGGGCACATAGAATTAAAATTACAAGGGCTATTATAATATAATTAATTAAACCCAAAGTAACATTATCATTAGCTAATGAATTAGCGGCCAAGGTAAATATGATTGATATACTTCCAGACCCCATAATTATAGGAAAAGTAATCGGGTAAAAAACATCTTTCTGGATATTATTGTAGTTTAAATTATCAATAGTTTTTTGCTTGTTTTCTCTTATTTGTGATCTTCCGGCATCTGATAACCAGCCTAAAGCCGTTTTACAAATCATAAGCCCTCCTCCTAACTGAATTACGGGTATTGATAGACCAAAAAGCAATAGTACAGCTCTTCCTATAATTAAACTCCCTATTCCGATGCAAATGCAATATATGGTAATTTGTTTAACTATATGTTTACGTTGTATATCATTTAATCCTTCCAAAAAATTGTTAACAATAAAAGCATTCCCAATTGGATTTACTACTGGAAATAATGCTATGAAAGCCGCTGAAAATACTTGAATAATATCTTGCAACATTTAATTAAATACTTATTTTTCAATTTGCGAATTTCGTATTTTTTTGCTTTTAAACAACTTTTTTTTTATTAATAATTTAATAAAAATCAAATTTATTTAAACAAATTAAAAACCCCATATTAAAAATGGGGATTAAACTATATCAGTTCATTAAATATTTTTAGTTTTTATGCATCCAATTCTCCAGCAATCACATTTAAACTTCCTAATGTAATAATCGCATCTGATAACATATGTCCTTTTATCAACTCTTCAAATGCTTGGTAATATATAAAACAAGGCCTTCTGAAGTGCAACCTATAGGGACTTCTTCCTCCATCGCTCACTAAATAAAAACCTAGTTCTCCATTTGCTCCCTCAACGGAATTATATACTTCTCCGGTTGGAATTTTAGTTTCTCCCATTATAATTTTAAAATGATAAATTAATGCTTCCATCTTTGTATATACATCCGGTTTATCGGGTAAGTAAAAATCAGGAACTTCGGCATGATAATTTCCTTCAGGTAAATTTTCATAAGCATTTTTTATGATTTTTATACTTTCCCTCATTTCTTGTAGTCTTACCATAAAACGATCATAAGCATCTCCAGAAGTACCAATGGGTATAATAAAATCAAAATCTTCATAAGAGCTGTATGGAGTCATTACTCGCACATCATAATCTACACCGGCAGCTCGTAAGTTTGGACCTGTAAATCCATAATTGAGTGCCTTTTCAGCAGATATCCCTCCTACATCTACTGTACGATCTAAAAATATTCTATTTCTTTCTAATAGTCTGGCAAATTCCTCTAATCTAGCTGGAAATCCTGAAATAAATTCTTTAATTAATTCATGGAATTTAGGGCTAAAATCCCTTTCAAACCCACCAATTCTTCCGATATTAGTCGTCATCCTTGCTCCACAAACCTGCTCATATAAATCGTATATTCTCTCTCTATCTTGAAATACATATGTAAAACCTGTTAATGCTCCTGTATCTACTCCCATAACAGAATCGCATACTAAGTGATCTGCTATTCTAGCCAACTCCATAATGATTATTCGCATATAATCAACTTTCTTGGGAACTTTTATTCCTAAAAGTTTTTCTACAGTTAAATGCCATCCTATGTTATTTATAGGTGAAGAACAATAGTTTAAGCGATCCGTTAATGTTGTTATCTGTGTATAGGTTCTCCTTTCTGATATTTTTTCAAATGCCCTGTGAATATATCCTACTGTAGAATTTGAGGATACAATGATATCCCCATCCATTAAAAGCTGGTTTTCGAATATCCCATGTGTAGATGGATGAGTAGGTCCTAAGTTAATATGTTGTAACTCACCGTCTATCTGCTCCTTTACTATATAAGGGTTTAAAGCATTTGAAAGATTTATTAAATCATTATTATCTGAATTTCCTTGAGACATTTTTAATTTTATTAATATATTCAAATTTAACGTCCAAACATTGCATCATCTTTGTCTGTACGAGTTGTATCCTCTAGGTGATACTGCTTCAATAGGGGATGATATTTCATAGTTTCGTCATTTAATATCCTAACCAAGTTAGGATGTCCTTTGAATCGGATTCCGTAGAAATCGAAGGTCTCCCTTTCTTGCCAATTGGCTGACTTATATATAGAGGTTAATGAGTCGATTTCCGGGTTATTATCTGAAAAAAAAGTTTTTAGCCTTATTCTAAAATTGTTGGAAAAGCTGTGTAAATGATATATAACTCCTAATTCAGCTTGTGTATGGTATGGATAATGTATACCGCAAATATCTGTTAAAAAATCAATTTTAATCTCATGCTGTTTAATAAATTTCACCAAAGATAACAGAATTTCCTTTTTAAATTCTATAGTTAATATACCATCTGGTTCATATATTCTTAAAATTTCTCCTTCAAATTTATTTTTTAACAGTTGAGATACATATTCATTATCAATTGTTGTTTGTTCCATTTATGATATATTATATGATTCTAACATCTCTTTATATTCCTGAGAATCTCTTCTTCTTAAACTTTCTTTTCTAACCATATCCTGAATCTGCATAAACCCTTCTATAATCTGCTCCGGTCTAGGAGGGCATCCAGGAACATATACATCCACAGGAATAATCTTATCTATGCCCTGTAATACTGAATAAGTATCAAAAATACCTCCACTAGAAGCACAAGCACCTACGGCCATCACCCATTTAGGTTCTGCCATTTGGGAATATATTTGTTTTAAAACCGGTGCTAATTTCTTAGAAATAGTTCCACAAACCATTAACAAATCTGCCTGTCTGGGCGAAAACCTCATGTTTTCGGCGCCAAAACGTGCTAAATCGTAATTAGCGGCCTGCATTGCCATAAATTCTATACCACAACATGAAGTAGCAAATGGTAATGGCCATAAAGAATAAGATCTGGCCATACCTATTATTTTATCTAAAGGTCCGGCATAAAAACCCGGACCGTTAAATCCTTCCGGAGGATCAACTATTGTAACTTTTTTAGACATTTTCTTTTTTAATTAAAACCACTAAATTTTATTTGCTTTTTCCCAATCTAAGGCTCCTTTTTTAACTACATATATAAAGCCAATCAAAAATATAGATATAAAGGTTACTACTTCAAAAAAACCTTCTATGCCAAATTCCTTTATATTTAATGCATAAGGGTAAAAAAAGACTATCTCAATATCAAATAAAACAAATAAAATTGCTGTAAGGAAGTACTTTATGGAAAAAGGAGAACGTGCATCTCCTTCATAGGCTACCCCACATTCAAATGTATCATCTTTCACTTTTCCATGTACTCTAGATCCTAACATTGCCGAGCCAATTAATGCTATTATACTAAAACCCAAAGCAACTGCAACTTGTATTAAAACAGGCACATAATCTACAGGTAAACTCATTTTTTCTATTTTTATAGTATATAATTCAAGCTAGTGCAAATTTACTATTTTTTTAATCGAAATTTAAATTTATTTTCCTTTGTATTTTTAGTTCAAAAACCTTTTTTAAAAAGATCATATTATCATTAAGCTATATTCAATAAAGGAATTTCCAAATAAAACATGATATATATCATGTGATCTGTTTGTAATTAGTCTAAATAAGAATTATATTTGTCCAAAATAAAAAATTACATAAATTTAATTTCTTATGAAAAAAACACACCTATTTTTAATTTTTCTATTCTTGTGCCAGCTTATGTTAGCACAAAATAACTCTATAATACGAGGGGTATTGGTTACACCAGATAATCAGCCCATTAGTAATGCCGTTATTTATATTGACGGAAATAAGTTAGATCAAACTACCCTAAGTAATGGTGAATTTGAAATATCCGGGTTAGCTGAAGGTGAACATAAAGTTACTTTTATAAGTCCTGATTCTAAAAAATATTCTGAAAAAATTTCGGTTACAAACAATGAAACTCGTTCATTAGTTATTACAATGCGTACAGAAAATTCAACTAATGAAAAGGAAATTGAAGATGTTTACGTATATGGTACCGGAAATCAACCTAAGGGTATGGATGTAATTACTCGTATCCCAATAAGCCCTAGAGAAATGCCTCAAAATATCTCAGTTATTACAAACAAAATCATTGAAGAACAAGGAGCGCAAAATATTACGGATGCTGTAAGGAATGTTCCCGGTGTTATTTTATTCGGAACTTATGGTGGAGGTATGGAAAGTATGTCTATAAGAGGATATAGAGGAACTCCTGTACTAAAAAACGGTATACAAGTGGATTCTGATTTCAGATCTGCATCTTTAATGACCGATATGCAAGGTGTCCAAAGTATTCAAGTTTTAAAAGGATCTGCTTCTATCACTCAAGGTATAGGTAATAACTTAGGAAGTCCGGGCGGTGTTATTAATGTAGTAACTAAAACTCCACAATTTTTAAACGGTGGGAGTGTTTCGTTAATGAGTGGAAGCTGGGGGCTTTTCCGTCCAACCTTTGACTATCAGACTGTATTAGATAAAAAACAAACAGCAGCATTTCGTATTAACGGGGCTTACCAAAGAGCAGACAGCTATAAATCTCGAGTAAATAGTAATCGTATATATGTTAATCCCTCTTTTGAATGGAGACCGGATGATAAGACACAGATCACTTTGGAATTGGATTATATGAATAATAATCATACTCCTGACAGAGGTACTGTAAATTTTGGTCCTGACACTGAAAATCACTTATACGAGATGCCTCATAATAAATTTACCGGATGGGGTACTGATAATGAAAATATTAAAACAACTACGTACTCTGCAAAAATTGTCAGAAATTTAGGTCATAATTTAAGTTTAAGAGCTTTATATGCTGCATCTGATTATAAAGATGAATCTTATGGAATGGGATCTATTATACGTGCAGCCAGTAAAGATTATTTATTGAGAAGCAGAGGTTTAGGCTGGTCTGAAAGTGAAGATAAAAATAAGGTAATTCAAATTGATTTAATCGGAAAAGAAATATATACCGGTAAAATCAAACATACATTCCAGGTTGGTTTTGATTATAAAAGAAATGATAAAAGCAATACAACCCATAAAACTACTCAATATAATCCTATAACGAAGAAAACAGAGATTGTTTCTTCGTTTGTTGTAGATACAATTAATATTTTAGATCCTATTCCTAATAATTTACCTAATAGTATAGGAAAAAAAATATTCAAAGCTCCATCTGATGTAGTTAATACAAAATCTGATGTATATGGCATTATGGTTCAGGAGGCAATAGAAATAAATAAATATATTAGAGCCAACTTAGCTTTAAGATATAGCCAAAATTCAATTCGAGAAAATTCAAATGCTGCCAATGAAGCTTGGGATCCTTTCTTTGGATTAATGATTACCCCTATTGAAAATATCAGCGTTTTTGGAAACTATGCTACTACAACCGATTTACGCTCTGCTAATAATCCTACCCCAGATGGTGGTACTTTAGGGGCTTCTACTACTAATCAATGGGAATTTGGTGTTAAATCTGATTGGTTTAATAAAAAATTAGCTTTTAATGTAAGTTATTTCCATATAAGAAATAATGATTTATCTTATCAAATTTATAATGCTAATGGATCACGAACCGGACTATATGAGCTTGCCGGAGATGTAACAAGAAAAGGAATGGACTTGGAGGTTACCGGAAAAATATTTGATAATTTAAAAGTTATTGCCGGATATTCTTATTTGGATGCTAAATATAAAAATAGCCCTGCCTACCATAATGGATCAAGACCAATGAATACTCCATATAATACTGCTAACGGATGGGTGCAATATTTATTTAATAAAGGAACTCTTAAAAATTTAAGTATAGGAGTTGGTGTTTATTATGTTGGAGACCGTCCGGTTAATGATTATTCTATTGCAGGAGCTGACCCTCATGGAAATAATTATCCTAAACCTCCATTTAATATGCCTGAATACACAACTTTCAACGCTCAATTAGGTTATACTTATCAAAATATAGGATTACAAGTGTTTTTCAACAATATATTTGATGAAGTTGGATATACTTCTTATTATAGAGGAGGATTTATTGACCAAATTGATCCAAGAAATTTTAAAGTTCAACTTTCATATAAATTCTAATTTTCATACAATAATTTATTTCCTAGAAAGCTATCTGTTTAATGACAGATAGCTTTCTAAGTTTATAGAACAAATATTTCTTTGAAGTAATCCATAAACTGATCTCTGTTAAACTGTTCTTTTTATTATCATATAGATATGATTTTTTAGTTTTATATATTTTTTATCTAAAAAAAATATTTCTAACTACCTACAAAAAATTATTTTATTCTTAATTTACTCAGTCAAATAATAACATAAAATTATTTTATATTTTTTGCTTTTCTATAAGATATTTCCAATACTTTTTTGGCATATGTTGTTTTTGTAATTTTAAATTGATTCTTTCTTTTATAGCAAGTGCCTTATAATAATTTTTCCACAATTTTTGAAATATTTGTTCGTCTTCATGAAATAAGTCTTTATTTATCTGTTCTATTTCCTTATCTAATGATATTTCTACAACTCTTTTCTTATCAAAATAAAATCCGTACTTACGTTTTACATCATATATAATCCATAATTGTGAAGAAAAACGGTTTTTAAAGTGATTTATTACCAAAGGAAGTGAATTATATTGTAAAGAAACAGGAGCAAAGTAAATATTGTCTTTTGTTTTTTGAAACCGAACAAATTGTTTTATTGAATGTCCTTCTTTATATACTTTTTTAGCTAATTTGTGAATTTCTAATATAGTAGAATCTCCTAAATTATTAATATATAAAAATTGACTATCAATAGCTTTAATTATGTAATCAAAAATTAGTTTATCACTCTTTTCTTCTTCAGACAACCATACAGCAGTTAACATGTTTATACAATTTGCAGGCAATTGTTTATGTAATAAATTCCAAACTCGATGGTATTTTTTTTCATGAGTTTCTACTTGTATCTCACAATTGATAAATAAAGGAGGAATGTCTCCTATACCTAAAATAATATCTGGAAAAATATTTAGTTTATATGCATCAAAAATGCTGGATAAAAGGCCATTAATTGTTTTATCATAATAAAATACTGTCATTTTTAATTAATGATTTTATAGAGGAAAAGCCAATGAAATTTGGTTTGGATTTTTAGTTTTTTTCTTTTTTAATAGAATCTCTCGAACTTTCCTTGGAGTAATTTCATTGATAGTTTGATTAATAGCGTCTTTACATATAATGAAATATTGTGCACGTTTCATAATGACACCTATTTTTTTTAACTGATACATATCTAAAGATCCAAATCGGCGTGCATTTATGATAATTTTCGCTGATTTTATACCTATGCCAGGGACTCTTAATATAGTCCTATATTCAGCTTTATTTATATCTATAGGGAATATTTCAGGATGACGAAGTGCCCAAGAGAGTTTAGGATCAACTTCTAAATCTAAATTAGGATTATTATCATCTATTATTTCTTCTGCTGAAAACTGATAAAACCTCATTAACCAATCTGCCTGATATAATCTGTTTTCTCGTACTAAAGGAGATTGATGCAAAACCGGGAGTCTATTATCATAAGCATTAACCGGAATAAATCCAGAGTAGTAAACCCTTTTCATACTAGATTGTAAATATAATAATGAGGAGGTCTGTAATATATCTTTATCTGTTTCATTGGTAGCTCCAATAATCATTTGTGTACTTTGACCTGCAGGGGTAAACCTAGGAGTAAATTTACTTTTATTTTTTTCTTCTTTGTATTCTATAACTCCTTGTTCTATAAATTTCATAGGTCTAAATACACTTTTATGATCTTTTTCAGGAGCAAGAAACTTTAAATTTTTTTCTGTAGGAATTTCTATATTTACACTTAATCTATCTGCATACAAACCTGCTTGAACTACTAATTCTCTACTGGCACCAGGTATGCTTTTCATATGAATATATCCGTTATAGCTATGCACTGTTCGTAAATCTTTGATTACCCTAATCATTTTTTCCATAGTATGATCTGGATTTTTTATTATTCCTGAACTTAAAAATAAACCTTCTATATAATTTCTTTTATAAAACTCAAGGGTCAATTCTACCAATTCTTTAACACTAAAAGCAGCTCTTTTTATGTCATTACTTTTTCTATTGATGCAATAAGCACAATCATACATACAATAATTAGTGAGCATTATTTTTAGTAATGAAACGCATCTCCCATCTTCAGTAAATGTATGACAAATACCCCAACTTGAGGTAGATCCTATAGTTCCTGATTTACTATTACGAGCTACTCCGCTTGAAGAGCAGGAAACGTCATATTTAGCTGAATCTGCAAGAGTTACAAGCTTATGGATTATATTATCATTCATATAATACAAAGTTAGTCAACATAAGTTATTTATTGAAATAAACTCTTAAAATTATCAACCAAATAAATGATTATCAAACATTTAAACATCAAACCTAATGAAATAAAAATTAAAAAATTTAATGATTATGCCCTGTTTCCATTTCACCGGATTTCAAGTAATAAACCCCTGAGGTAACAACTTCCTGATTATTGCTTAAGTTGATAACTTCTATCCATTTATCATTAGATACTCCTGTCTGTATTTCTTTTTTTTCTACTTTATTATTTGCTTTTTTTATGAATATATACTTTTTCCCTTCTTCTTCAAAAACAGCTTCTATTGGTAATGTTGAAACTTCTTTAGTTTTTCTAATTATTTCTGCATTTACAAATCTTCCTTCATAAAAATTATTTGAAGGTAGTTTATTGTTTATATTCACATGGATTTGTACAGTATTGTTTTCTGTATTGGTTACTTTTCCTATAAGATGAATGTTACCTTTAATTTTACTCTGTATTTCTGGTAGTCTAAATTCTACATCTTGACCTATATAAAGTTCAGAAGCATATTGCACCGGAACATTTAGCTCAATTTGTAATTCGTTTTGATTAATTATTTCAAATAATTCATCTGCTGTAGTAACTTGTTTCCCCGAAGATATTTCTTTAGCTTGAACAAATCCACTACGGGGGCTAATAATCGGTAAAACCGGATTTATTTTGCATACTTTTTGAATGTATTGAGGATTGAATCCTAATAATTGTAATTCTGATTTTAAACTTTGATATTCTGCAGTAGAAACTTCATAGGCTGCTTGTGCCTGTTCATAAGCTTTCTTACTAATTGCATCAGCTTTAAGTAATGATTTTTTTCTTTGAAAATCTTTAAGATTTAAATTCATATTGAAATAACTTTCCAAAAATTGTTTTTGTAAAGTAATGAATGAAGGATTTTTTAGGGTAGCCATAACCTGTCCTTTTTTTACATAATCTCCAGTAAAAAAGTTTATTTTATCTATAAATCCATCTATTTGAGGATGTACTGTCGATTTATTCTGAGGTAGAGCGTGTATCATCCCGGTAACTAGAATTTTTGATTCGATATAATTGAGTTCTGACTTACCATATTTAATTCCATTCATCTTTATTTGTTCTGATGTGAGAACTATTTCATCTTTATGTTCTTTTTCCTCCGTATGAATTGTTTTTTCTTTTTTAGAACAGGCTAATAATAAGAATATTGAAAGAATATTTATATAGATTATTTTTTTCATTCTATAATTTTATTTGGATTGTGTTATATACTTTAATTCTATTAAAATCCGATTATATATATTGTTTAAATCAAGATATGTAAGATTGGCCTCAACAGAAGATTTTAACATACTACAGTATTGAAGGTAATCTATTTCTCCATATTTATATTTGATAGTAGCTACCTCCCTCATTTTTTTTAATTCTTGTAAATGTCTGTTTCCAAAAAATACCAATTCTTTATTATAAATTCTTTCTTCTTCTTTGAGCTGTCTAATTTTCAAATCTAATGTTCTGTTTATTTGTTCTTTTTTATTATCAATCATATAATTATCCACTAAGATTTGTTCCTTAGATTTTTTATAGGCATTATTAAATAAGGGAATACTAATCCCTATAACTCCTGCATAATAATTATAATCCTGATCTAAACTTTGCATAATTCCTCCAATAGATATTTCCGGCAAACGTTGAGATTTATGTAAAGATATAATGCTATGGTTTACTTCTTGTTGTTTTTCATATTCTTGTAAAAAAACTCTGTTTAAACTATCTGAATAAATATAATTACTTATTTTATAAAAACTATCTACAGGAATTAATGTTTCATCTGAATTTATATGACAAATAGTATACAACTGATTTTTTATGTCAAGATATTCTTTTTCATTATTTATTTTTTGTTGTAGAATTTGCTCTACTTCTACTTTAAAAAATTGTTTTTCCATAAAGTCTGTTTCTCCTTTTTCATATCTTATTTGTGCTCTGTTCAATCCAACTATATATAAAGAATCTATTTGCTTAAAAAGTGCTTTTTTTTCTATTGTGTAAAGCCATTGGTTATAAAGCTGCTCTACCTGAAATTGTATTAGATGTTTTTTTAATAAAGATTGAGCCAACAACCATTCTATTTTAGATTCAGATAGTTGTTGATTTTTTTTATAAGAAAATATATTTCCTAAATCTTGTGATACCTCTAGTTGAAAATCTGCTACTCTACTATTATATTGTCCATAACCTAAAGAGAAAGAAGTACTACCTGTCGTATATGCATATTTCTTTTCTAATGTCTCTTTCTGTATTTGTAATTCTTCATGTTTTATATCTAAATTTTCTGTAGCTGCTCTTCTAAGTAACTCTGGCAATGAAACTTTTGTTTGTGATTTCATTGTAAGAATACTTCCACAAAAAAATAATACAAATGTTGCTATTTTCTTATTTATCTGTTTTTTATATCCTTTTTCTATGATATAATATAATGACGGTACTACAAGAAGTGTGAGCATGGTAGAAGTTATTAATCCGCCTATTACTACTGTAGCTAAAGGTCTTTGTACTTCAGCTCCATTGGAGGTTGATAAAGCCATAGGTAAAAATCCTAAAGTGGCTACCATTGCTGTCATGAAAACCGGACGTAAACGTGTTAAAGCGCCTTCTATTATAATTTCTTTTAAAGATTTTATTTTACCTAAATTTTTAACCTTATTTATCTCACTTACTAAAACAATTCCATTAAGTACAGCTACACCAAATAAAGCTATAAAGCCTACTCCTGCAGATATACTGAAAGGTAAACTTCTTAGCCACAAAGCTATGATTCCTCCAATAGAAGCTAAAGGTACTGCTGTAAATATTAATATAGCATCTTTAATATTTTTAAAAGCTAAGTATAGCAAGAAAAAAATGGTTCCTAAGGTTATAGGAATTACTATACTTAAACGGGATTTGGCTGCTTGCAAATTTTCAAAAGCTCCTCCATATTCTATTTGATAACCAGGTGGTAATTGTATCTTTTCTTTTATTTTACTATCTACATTTTTAACTAAGGTAGCTATATCTGTTCCTCTTACGTTAACTCCTATATTTATTTTTCTCTGAGCTTTTTCTCGGGATATCATCATAGGGGCAGATTCAAAATTTATAGTAGCTACTTCTGATATTGGAATTAAAGAATTTAATGATGTGCGAACATATATTTGTTCTAAATTTAAATTATTTCTAAATCTTTCATCCAATCTTACAACCAAATCAAATCGTTTTTCTCCTTCTAATATAGCTCCTGCTTTTTGCCCTGCAACGGTA
This sequence comes from Apibacter adventoris, assembly GCF_002964975.1. GTDB lineage: Bacteria > Bacteroidota > Bacteroidia > Flavobacteriales > Weeksellaceae > Apibacter > Apibacter adventoris. The sequence goes on from NZ_PSZM01000001.1 coordinate 302,864, forward strand.
GATTTGATTATTTGATTTAAAGTTTCTATATCTAAACCATATTGAGCCATTTTTAAACGATTATATGAAATTTTCATTTGTTTTAAACCTTCTGTCTGTTCTACTTTAACATCTCCAGCTCCTTTTAAATTTTTTATTATTCCTGCTATTGTATTTGCTAGCTCTTTAAGTTTTTCACGATCTTCACCGAATATTTTTACTACAACATCTGCTTTTGCTCCTGTCATTAACTCATTAAATCTGAGTTGAATCGGTTGAGAAAATTCAAAAGAAGCCCCAAGTATAGAAGATAACTTTTGTTTCATCTTTTGTACTAATTCTTCTTGATTGTTCGCAGATACCCATTCTTTTTTATTTTTTAAAACTATCATAATATCTGCATCTTCTATCCCCATAGGATCAGTAGGTACTTCTGCGGTACCTATTTTAGAAACTACATGTAAAACTTCCGGAAAATTAGTTTTAAGAATTTTTTCTACTTTAGTGGTCATTGAAATACTTTCATTTAAAGAACTTCCAGGTTGTATACTCATTTGCATGGCTATATCTCCTTCCTGAAGAGTGGGGACAAATTCTGATCCTAACCGAGAAAAAATCCATAAAGAAAAAATCCATAAAACAAATATTCCGACTATTATTTTATAAGGCATCTGTAGAACTTTTTTTAATATAGGTAGGTAAAGTGATTTTAATGTATTAATTATTTTATCTGCAATGGATTTTTGTGAAGCTATTTTTTTGTTTAGAAATAAAGCAATCATTACAGGAACATAAGTAAGTGATAAAATAAAGGCTCCTAAAATTGCAAAGCTCACAGCTATGGCCATAGGTCTAAACATTTTTCCTTCTATACCTGTAAGCGACATAATTGGTACAAAGACTAAGATAATAATCAAAATTCCAAAAGCTGCTGATTTATAAATATTCCCTGCTGTTTTTCCTATGATCTTATCCATTTCTTTTTGAGTTAATTTTTTATTTAAATATGTTGTATATAAAACATGTATAACACTTTCTATTATAATTATGGCTCCATCTACAACAATACCAAAATCCATTGCTCCTAATGATAGTAAGTTTGCAGAAATACCAAAAATATTCATCATAATAAGGGCAAACAACATGGATAAAGGAATTACAGAAGCTACAATAAGTCCTGCTCGTAAATTTCCAAGTAATATGATTAATACCAAAACAACTATTAAGCCCCCTTCTACTAAATTTTGGGTTACAGTGGATATAGCCTTATCTATTAGATTGGCTCTATTTAAATAAGGATATATTTCTAATCCATCCGGTAATGAGTTTTGTATCTTCGCTATTCTTTCTTTAACATTTTGAACTGTTTTATATGAGTCCGCACCTTTTAACATCAAAGTAATTCCTCCTACTACTTCTCCTTTACCATCCATTGTCATAGCACCAAACCTCTGTGCTGAACCAATCTTAACTTTCGCTATATCTGATATTTTTACAGGAACATTTTCTTTAACAGTTACTACAACATTTTCAATATCCTGATTTTTTTTCAATACTCCTTCTGTTCTGATATAGAAAAGATTGTGTTCTTGTTGTATATAACCAGAACCTGAATTTTGATTATTCTTTTTCAATGCTACATTCACTTCATCTAATGTGAGATTATAACTATGTAGAGCTAATGGATCTATAGACACTTCATATTCTTTTACTTTCCCTCCAAAACTTGAAATTTCTATTACTCCTTCTATACCATTTAATTGTCTTTTTATCATCCAGTCTTGAATGGTTCTTAATTTTTCAGTATTATATTTTTTTTCAAATCCGGGCTTTACTTTGAGAACGTATTGATAAATCTCACCTAACCCTGTAGTAATGGGCATCAATTTTGGTTCTCCTAACCCCTCAGAAATTTCATCTTTTATTAGCTTAATTTGTTCTTCTACTAATTGTCTTGCATTCAAAGTTGGTACTTTATCCTTAAAAACAACTGTAATAATAGAAAGTCCAAATCTTGAAATGGACCGCACCTCTAAAGCACCTGGAATATTTCTTAATTCAGACTCAAGAGGAATGGTTATTAATTCTTCTATTTCTTGAGGTGCTAAAGTTGGAGATGTGGTTACTATCTGTACCTGATTATTAGTAATATCCGGAGTTGCATCTATAGCTAAATGTTTAATAGAGCAAATTCCTGCAATTAACCATATTAAAACTCCTATAATTATTAACCATTTATTATTAATTGAGATTTGGATAATTTTTTCAAACATAAATAATTATATAAGTTAATTTATATTTTATTAAATGATATAAAAATAGATAATGATTTTTGCAACCAAATTGCAAACTCTATTTACAATAAAAATTATATCGGTAAATAAATTATCAATAATTAATAAAATTTATTTAAAATGCATTGAAACAATTAATTATCTAAATCAAAGGGAATTTATTAATCTATTTTTTAAAGATTTATTTATAAAAAACCATATTAAATTTAATAAAATGTGTAGATAAGAATACATAAAAAATATGTTGAAAACACATAAAATAGTAAAGCAAAATATTCTTAATTAGAAAACTAAAAATACTCATATTTTTCATACTTTATATTACATCTTAGTTTTTTTATTATATTCTATGAGTCTAATTTTTTTGAGTCATATAAAGTAAACAATGATGAATAATATTTCCAAATTGCGTTTTATGTTGGCTGAAATTATATTATGCATCAATAGTATATAAAATTCTAATAGCGATTTTCTATGTAATTTTCACAATATTAAAAATTTTAATTTGAAAGTAAATTTAAAATGCTTTTTTATCTCCACCTACTGTTTTAAAAAATGTACGTATAATTATAAATATATCTAATATAAAAGACCAATTTTTTATATAATAAATATCTGAAATAATTCTTTTTTGTATATCTTCTTTTGAGCTAATTTGTCCCCTAAAACCTTTAATCTGTGCTAATCCTGTAATTCCTGGTTTAACATAATGTCTTAAAGTATATCTTCTCATTTCTTCACTATAATATTCATCTTGTAAAACCATATGTGGCCTTGGACCTACTACAGACATATTTCCAAATAAAACATTAAAAAATTGAGGTAATTCATCTAAACTTGTTTTTCTTAGAATTTTACCAATTCTTGTAATTCTTGAATCTCCTTTTACAGTAGCTTTTATATCATTTTCTTTACTCTTTTTCATTGTTCTAAACTTATAGCAATAAAAAATTTTCCCATATAATCCTACTCTTTTTTGTAAATAAAATATAGGTTTTCCACTATCTATTAAAATTATAATAATAATAATAGGAAATAACCAACTAAATACAAAAACGATTATAAATAATGAAAAAACAATATCAAAAATTCTTTTTAATATACGATTCCAAATCTTATCTAATGGGAAATTATCAAATGTTAAAATAGGAAAGGTGTCATAATATTTTAATTTAAGATTATTAAAGGGATCGTATAAAGTATTAGGGATAAATCTTATATCAATATGACATTTTTGAGATAATAAAACTACTTCATCCTGAATTGATTCCAATAGCTTACCATTTAATGAAAAAAATATTATTTGAATACTTTCTTCTAAAAGAAAACACTTTAAATCATTTAAATCAAAATTATATCTTTTTTGTCGTAAATCAGATTTAATATCAAACAAAAATATTCCAAAATTTACAAATCCATAATCTTTTCTTTTAGATAGTAAATTTATAAAAGATTGCGTATTTGAATTTTCATCTATAAAAATTACTTTTCTAATATTGCCCCCAAAACTTCTATAGATTTTCAATAATATAAATAAAAATATTCTTGTCAAAGAAGTGAAAAAGAACAATATCGCTAAGTAAATTATTGAAAGTTTAGGTGAAAATAAATCACTTGTTTTAAAACCTGATACAGCGAATACTACTATACTAAATAATAGAGTTTGATATAAATTATTTTTTAATATTGAATATAAACTATCTAACCTGCTTATTTTATAAATATTTGTATTTATAGAAATAAAGCACCAGCTAAATATAAACAGAATTAGGGCTTTATAATGTAATTTTATTAATTGTTCAATAGTTCTAACTTCTCCATTTTGTAAGTATTGATATTTTAAAAACAATAAAAAGAAAGAAATAAAGAAAACTAAATCTAATAATTGTAGGATAAGAAAAATATTTTTTGAATAGCGTATATGCTGTATCATTAAACCTATTTTTATAGTATTCAAAAATAATAAATATAGACTTATTATTATATAACTATGATAATTTTCATTTTTTAATACTAAAAAAAATCGTGTACCCCAAACTAAAAAAAATTACTCCCTTTTGTCTAAAAAAAACTACTTCTGTTATAAATAATAAACATATTAAAGAAATAAATATAAATATAAATAAATTTTTATCTTTGATGGATATATAAAAACAGTATAATATTAGAATTATTAATAGTAAAAGACCTAATAACCCACTTTCTACTAGTGTCTGCATGTATTGATTATGAAAGTTATAGGAATAATATTGCTCACAATGATATTTTTTATAACATATATCTAATATACCCTGAGATGCTCCCAGCCCCAATCCCTCAATCCATTTATGATATTGTTCTAGGATTTCATAGCCCAATCGTAATTGAAAAACCCTTAAATTCGTTCCTGTCCAATGATAATCCTGAAAATCTTTTGAAAATAGAACCTGAGAAAAATCTAAATAGTTTAATTCTTCTAAAAATCTTTCTCTTATTGGATTATCATATAAAAACAAAAACCAACCACTAATAAAAAATATTAATAAAGCAATGAACTTAATTCCCCAAAATTTTTTATTACTAAAAAATATTATAATTTGAATAATAAAAACAGATATAATAATATTTTTTGATGCTAATAATAGTAAAAATAAAAATAATAAACAGATAAGTAATAAGTCAAAAACATTTGGCTTTTTAATATTAATAAGCCCTAAAATACAAAATGAACAATATAATGATATATATATCGCATGATTATTAAACAGAGAAACAAGTTGGTGATAAAAAAATACTTCTATATTATAAGTTTTTTGATAGATAAAAAAGGCATTACTTAAACAAGCAAGGAAATATATAATCAGTCCTATAGAAAACCAGCGAATAATTTTATATATATCATTTCTATCTAATTTTGGGAATTGAGATACAAAAACAGGAAGTAATAAAATAGGTAATTCTAACTTTAAATGGTGTATAGTGGCTTTATTATTTATAGTCCATAATAATGTTACTACTTCGTACAAGAAAAATAATAAAATAGGTATTTGCCATGCGTGAAAAACATATTTTTTATTTTTGAAAATATAATAAATCCCAATTATTACCAGCAATATAACAAAAATATTACTTATGGCATACCCAAGCACTAATGAAATCAGAGCTAAAGCTAAAAACAGAGATATGTTTATTTTCTTAAGCATTCTAATATAAAATCTAAATATTGTTTATTTATAATCTCCCAAGAATATTTTCCCACAACTTTCTCTAAATTAGAATTAATTTTCCCCCCATTTTCTGATTTGGTTTGTATAGTTAAAATTTTACATATATCGTTAGAAGTGGAAAAATACAACGCATCATTCCCTAATATAGATATATTAAATATATTATTATGAGCTACTATAAAGCAATTGGAAGCCATTGCTTCTAATAAAGATGGATTAGTTCCCCCTACCGAATGTCCATGAAAGTACATATCTGAAAAATATCTCAAGTTATTTAGAATTTCTATATCATAGACTGCTCCTATAAATTTTATATTAGAATTATTACTATAATTTTCATATAAATACTTCCCGAATGGAGTATTCTTATAATTTCCTACAAGTATCAAAGGTTTTTTACTTTTATTTTCAACTATTCCTTTAATAATAGTCTCTATATTATTTTCGGGCTCCATTCTGGCTATCAATAAATGATATTGATATGGAACTAATTCAAACTGTTTTATTATTTCCGGATCAGGATTGGAAAATATTTCTGCCCCGTAGGCTATATATTTTGTGTGTTTTTTATACTCTTCTTTTATATATTCTTGTATTCCTATAGAATCAGCTATCAGGTATCCTCCATAATTTGCTGCTAATTTTTCTGCAAATTTCAAAAATTTCTGTGTTTTTTTTGAATATTTTGACCTTTTCCATTCCAATCCATCCATATTAGTAACAATAACAGATTTCTTAGGTAGTAAAAAATGCCAAATACTACTACTTGTATATCCTAATTGAAGAATTACATCAAAATTTCTCTTCCGGCTATCTAAAATACAATTCAGGTCATAAATAAACTGTCCGGCCGTTCCTATTTTATTTTCCGGATCTTTGCAACAAATTATATTGACTCCTTTATATATTTTTTCTTTATAGGGATGTAAGGACGAATTATAAACATATACTTCATATCCCTCTTCTGCTAAATAAACAGAAAAATACTCTGCAAATTGTTCAAATCCCCCATGATGGTTAGGTATTCCTCTTGTCCCTAAAATAGCTACCTTCATTTTTTAGTAATACTTAGCCTTGCAAATGTAATCAATTTATTACATTTTTATTTCTCTAAGAGAATAATTAAATAATATTTGCTAAAATTAAAAAGTCATGAAAAAATTATTTTTTAACCCTATTCGCTATACTTATAATTCCATGTAGGGATAAATCAGATCAACAACATCAAACCCTATTAAATTATCAGGAAAATAAAAATAATTACTTTAAATTATTTATTGGAAGTCGCTTTTACAAAAATGATATTTTACAATTATTTTATACTACCAACAATCAACCTGAATTTTCACAAGAGTTATCGGGAAAAAAGCTCATAATAGGTAATCCCAATATACAAAAAATTATATTTATTCTCCCTGATAATACAAAACCTACAAATGTATGAATTGATTTTGGAGAAAACAGAAATCAGGAATATATAGATATAAAAAATATTTCAGCTTATTATAAAAATAACTCTATTGATTGTAATAATAAACTTTTCAGAAATACTTTAACTTCATTCAACCCTTTCATCTATTTTAATTATAAAAACTTTATCCGTAAATTAAAGGTAATTAATATTAAATATGATCCTTTTGTCACAAGTAATAATGAATTTAATGAAAAATTAATGAAATTATATATTCCTATACATGAAAAAGAAGAAAATTAATTTATTTTAGTTATTTTAAAGATTTCCTGGGGGGAAGTATACCACATAATCATCATTATATTTATATATACTATATATTCCTTGATTAACATTTGGGCTACTTTCTTTTAATTTTTCAACAGTATATATATTTCCTTCTAAATCAGGCATAATCTTATTATCTAAATTAGGCATATCCACTTTTAAATTATGCAGAATAAAAAATTCATTAGAAAAGTATTTACTACTATTAAAATTATTAGCTAGAAAAAAATAATCTGTAAACTTATGTTTATTTATGAAAAAAGAAACTGAAGGAGGGTAATCTGGGGAGCCTAAAATATATAACTTATCTCCATTTTTAATTCCTAACTTATATAAATCATGATTTATTTGAGTTATAAGGTACTCTTTATGATTTTTAAATATTATTAATGATGAGCCATAAGAATAAACTAAAGAAAAAAAGTATATATAAGGTAACAATAATAACAATTTCCAATTTCCCTTTATTATTAAACTAATAGAATAAAAAATATAAACCAAAAAAATAGATGATCCTACTAATACTCTAGGAAGAATATTAAAATTTTGTGTGAAAATTAAAACCCCTGGTATACATATAAAAATTATTATAGGGGAAATCATATATATAAATGCCCTTACTCTATCTAAAATATTATTACCTATTTTCAAGGATCTAAGAGTCACGATATAAGATACTACAAATCCAACTTCGACAATTAAAAGAATTTTTTTCTTAAAATTATTATTTAGATATAATAAGAAATCAATAAAATTATTCAATATTTTATACATTCCTTCCTTATCTAATGATACTGTTTGACTCATTAATTTCATATATGGGCTAGGCGTCTCCATATATGTTAAATATATTTTAATTATTATTATATAATATAAAATATACCCTAAAAAAATAATTAAAAATGATTGGAATAATATCTTTAATGCCTGAGTTTGATTATTTTTATAATCGTGTATAAAAAATAAAAACGAAAGTGAGATAGATACATTTAAGGATGTTTGATAAATTCCAAGAGCTATGAAAAACAACAACAATTTTACAACAAATAAAAACATATTCCTGCAAACTATTGCAGTAGATATAATTGTTAAACTCAATGCTAAAGACATTGTTACATTATCATTTCTAAATGATAAATTTTCAAGAAATAAGGGACTACATAAAATAGGTAGCACAACTAGATATGATAATAAATTATATTCAAGAGATAACCTTTTAATAAAAAATAAAGAAGATACCGATATAAATATACAAGTAAGAATAAGAGTTAATGGAAATATATCAATAAAAGTTCCTCCTGTAATGACATAATAAAAAATATCTGCAAAAGGCCGACCTTCCCATCTCCAACCGAATGGTTGATTTACTCTTATCAAGATAATTAAAATTAGCTAAAATTAAAGGTAAAACATAAAAAAAAGAAATGTTAAAAATAACCAAAAAATTTTTTTTATATTTGTCTGAAATTAGATTCAACATTATTTCTTTCATATAAATAAATTTAGGTTACTCAAAGATAATAATTATTAGATATTTCATTTTTAATCTTTTTACTTATCTGATGAAAAAATGTATCTACCGCGTCATCTTGCATATACTGATTATAATCGTTTTCTTTAATAGTATATATACTTTCTACACAAAGTTTTTGTATAATTTTAATAAACTCTTCTGAGGAATTAAAGATAAAACCAAAACTTTTAAAATTAAATATAATATTTTGAAAATACTCCAAATTGGAACAAATAGATAATTTTTTAAAATATATGGCTGTCTCTAAGACACCACTTTGGGAAATTTCATTATATGGTAATAAAACATAATTTGTCTTCGAATATAAAAAATTAGATTCTTCATCTGTAATATGCCTAGTTAATAATTTTACATTACCCATTTTTGGAAACCTTGATAAAAGATCATCTGGATCTTTTCCAGCTATTATAAAATTAGATTCTTGTATATATTTCTTATCTAATTTAGATAGAACCTCAAATAATAAATCTATTCCTTTAGAATCTCTAATATTTCCAAAAAATAAAAAATTTACTTTTCTATTATCTATTAAATTAATGATTTCATTTTTTATATTCTTAATATCATATTCTTTTGAATATAAATATTTTAAATGTGGACAATAAATAACATCTCCTTTATATTCTACTTCATCTAATTTTTCTCTTATTCTTTTAGAATGATAAATTGCTGTTCCTGCAACATAATTAATTAAAAAATAAATAATTCTCCTGAGAATTCTGTTATTTATATCTAAACCTACTACTTCATGAACATCAATGATAACCTTATTTTTTTTAAATAATAAAAATGGAAAAATAAATAATACATCCTGAATTTCTCCATAAAACGAAATAATAAAATAGTTCTTTCTATTTTTTATAAGATTATAAATATATAATAAATAACTATATACAAAGCAAAATAACCTCCTAAATAAACTTCCTTTATAATAATTTTTCAAAATAGAGTTTCCTTCAGGATAATTAGATATTACGCTTGTTTTATATTTCCTTTTCTCAAATTGATAAATAAATGCCTCAATATAATTATGCATGCCTGAATGTTCTCCAATTCTATCTACAAAAACTATCATAAATTATGGGGTCTTTCGTAAAGAATTTATAACTATTTTAAATTCTGAAAAGTTTAAATGTCTAAGTCTATTTAAACTTATTAAGATTGTAGAAAGATAAAACTTAAATGATATTTTATAATATTTACTACAAAATATTCTTCTACTTCTAAACATATGATATTGAGAGAATAAACTTCTTTTTTTATGATCAGAAGAAGTACCTATACTCTTGCCTTCTTTATGATAAACAATTGCATCAAAGCACAAGTCTGTTTTCCATCCTAAAAGACTAGCTCTATAAGACCAATCTAATTCTTCATAATATAAAAAATAATCTTCTGAAAGTATACCAACATTATGAAGAAATTCACTAGAGACGAATAATGATGCTCCTATAGCATAATCTATATCAACATTGGAGATTACTTGATTTATCCCTATACCTTCTCCTATAAGAAAAGGCATGTAAAACAACTTACTAAATTTTCCACCTATTGCCTGTACTCTATTAGGCTTATTATAACAAACCAACTTAGCTCCTAATATTCCCAATTTTTTCTTTGATTTAGTATAATATGCTATTAATTCTCTTAATGTATTTTTTAAAACAACTGTGTCATTATTAAGCAACCAAGAAAATGAGTTTTTTTCACCATACTTTAAAATATATCTTAAAGCTATATTATTGCCTGCGGAAAAACCTTTATTTTTTTTTGCTTTAACTATCAGTAATTTATTATCATACTTTTTTGAAGTAAAAGTATCCTCTGATAAAAATACAAAATCAAGAGGTTTTTTTACTAATGGATATACTAAAGCTGAAAAATAAGTTTCTAATTCACTCTCTCCCTTTTGAATCCAGTCTATAATATGAGTAACTGAGTCTAATGTATTACTATTGTCTATAATTATAATTTGATAATTAGAATAATTAATCTTAAAAAGACTTTCTAAACATTCAATAGTATCCGAATGTCCATTAAAATTCAATAATATTATATATACTTTGTTCATTCAAATATAGCTTGCAACTATTTTTCTACATATTTTCCTTTCACCCCCCTTTTAAAGTCAAAATATCCTTTCAGCATCATATTTATTTTATTTTTTTTATCTTTTTCTAAAAAGATTGTCTTTAGTATAATCTTAAAAAGCATATATGATTCTTCTTTAAATAACTGAGGGAAATTTTTTTTATATTCTTGTTTTAAGTATAAAAAGTTTCTTATAAAATAATATTTTCTTAATGCATTATGATTACTAGTAGTTATACGCTTTTTTAGAAATGGTATTTTAATTTGCTGAGGATATCCTAATTCATGATTTAAAATTATTAAATTTGATTTAATAATTTTAAATCCCGCCCTTCTCCCTCTTAAGCTATATTCAAAATCTACCTGATCTATAAAATAATCTTCATTAAATAACCCTAACTTCTTAAAAAATTTCAAATTCAACAATTGTCCACTTGTTATAGCCCATTTGGCATATTCAAATTCTGGAATCTCTTTTAATTGATATGGCAGATATTCTGGAGAAATGATAAATACATCTTCAGATACATTTTTTGATAAATCAATCATTTTATTCAAATCCCCTTGTTTAAATGAACTATCTTGATCCATCGTTAAAATCCATTTAAATTTTCTTTCAACAGCTAACTTACAAGCAATATTTAATGCTTTTGAAATACCTAAATTCTCGTAATTAAAAATATATTTTATTTTTTTGTTATATACAAAAAATATTGAATTATCCTTTATTGAATTGTCTATAACATATAATAACTCTATTTCATCTAAATATGATGATATATTTTGTATAACTTTATCTATATTAGGATTGTATAAGATAACTACTCCACAAATACTTATGCTCATAAAATTATATATCTATTACTCTATTTCTTCATTAAATAATATCCGTATCCACTTTTACTAAACTTATTCCTTTTGTTAAAATAGCGATTAATCCTAATGCCATTGGAGTAGTATGTATTTCTCCTGTTATATATATAAAAGTTAAATATATGAAAAATAATGCTAAACATAAAGATGAAATTTGTATTACACTCACATTATTTTTTAATGATATTATTTCCTTTGTATTATAATAAATTACTTTCCCATAAAATAAAAACCACATTAATAATCCTAAAATTCCACTTTCTACAAGAACAATATATAGAAAACTTTCAAAATTATAATACCCATCAGTCATTTTGTAATTTTTGTCGTTAGGATTAAAACCAAATTCTTCTTTTAACCATCTTAAGCCATTTCCTACAAAAATTTTATCTTTCACTAACCCTATAGATAGTATTAATTGTCTTTTCCTCATATCAAAAGTACTTCCATCTACTTTTTCTTCCAAATATATTTCATCTTTCTGTTCTTCTTTAGTCAATTTATTTTCAATCTTAGTCGGTGTTTCCTTAGATACATTTTCTTCAAAAATTGTGGAAATAGCGTATACGTTAATAATTCTGTTCGATGGAATATGTACAAATAAACATATTGAAGGTATATAAACAAGCAATATTAATAAATATAATCTAAGTTTAGATCTATTTCTAATTCCCAAAATACTATAAGTAATTAACCCAATAATAAAACCTATATAAGCTGCTCTTGAATTTGAAAGTATCTGAACCACTATCATTAGTATTAAAACAAAGACATTCCATTTCGAAAATTTCCAATTAGAAAAATTATTCAAAAACATTCTTACTAAAATAGCAAAACTTAAATATAATCCATTAGTATGAGGATGAGGGATAAATGAAGAAACACCTAGCCGTTTCCTTTCTAAAAAATCAGTTGAAACATTATAAACATTATATAAATTACTAAAAAAATTATAATAGTAATTATTTCTCCATAATAAAACTATTAGTCCATAAAATGCACAAACAATCATGCAATAATAAAAAAATTTTAAGACTTCAATTAAATCTTTTCTACTTTTAATAAATAATCCCAATAATAAGAATATGCCAAAATAATCAACTATATATAAAAAAGCTCTCAGTAAATTTCTCGTAAAAGACATTCTATGATCAAAAAATGATAGAAATATAAATACTACACTAAATATAATTATTGTACATATATATGGATTTCGTATAAATTCATACTTTAACTGCTTATATTTTAATAATGCTGATAGAAATAATGCTAAAAACCATAATCTATCAAGCGGATTAAAAACAGGTAAAATAGTGATACCTAAATCAAAAAAAATTAATCCAAAAATAGTTAATTTAACTTTAGTAATGTCTTTTACTAAAAAAATTGTAAAGGCATAAAATACAAAAAAAATAAATATTATAATTTTAAAAACTTCACCATTCATAATTTTACTTTTTTATTAACATAAATTATTTTAGGATTGAAAAATATTGAACTAAAATAAGCAGAATAAACAATAAATATTCTTCTAAATTTTGATTTATTTGAATGCACCAATATATAAAACGGCATTGTAATTATATTTTTCATCCAATATTTTAAATATTTTTTTATATTTCTTTTTTTATAAAAAAACATTTCATTTCTCAAACCGTATTTATACTTCCATAATCCTTTTTCATCCGCATTTATTATATTTTCAATATTATTTGTATGTGTCTTATGAAAAGCAATACTTTTCATTGAATAAAGTCCTATAAAATTATTTTCATATATCCTATGTGAATATTCAATATCATCCCACCAAATAAAAAATTCTTTATAAGGTAATCCTACCTTCTCTATGGCTTCTCTGTTAATCAGCATAGACAAAAAAGTTCCTGCTTTTATCACTAAACTATTTTTATCATCATAATAATTAAACGGAATATCATTTTTCTCTAATCTACTATCAACAAATGGTAAACTTGGTAAATTTGGTGTATTATCTACCCATAAAATTTTACTGGATATAAATCCAATTTTTTTATCTGTTTTTATTTTATTTGTTTGTAAAAGATTTTCTAAAGCATATTTATCAACAATAGTATCATCATCCATTACCCATACCCAATCAAATCCTTTTTCATATCCTAATTTAAGCCCTTTATAAAACCCTCCTGATCCTCCACAATTTTTCTGATTTATAACTTCCAAATCCTTTTGTTCTCCAAGCCAATCTAAAGTTCCATCTGTGCTACCATTATTTATAATCAATATGGAATCTGGTGCGATTGATTGACTTCGAAGAGCTTTAATACACTCTTTTAACAAAATCAATCGATTAAATGTAACTACTACTGCCACTATTTTCATATCTTAATCAAATAATTTTAAAGCTTCTTCAATTACCTGATCCATATTTAAATATCTATAGGTAGCTAATCTACCTAAAAAAGTAAAATTAGTTAATTTATAAACATTTTTTTGATATTTTTCTAGTTTACACATATCATCTTTTAATCTTTTTGGATAATAAGGATCTTCTCCTTCATTTGTTTCTTTACTATATTCTTTAAAAAAAACAGTCTTTTCATGCTTTTCCCAAGGAGTAAAATGTTTATGCTCATGGATACGAGTATAGGGAGTTTTCGCATCTGCATAGTTAATTACAGCATTCCCTTGGTAATCACCTAGATCTTCACCACGTTCAAAATATACAGTTCTATAACTTAACCTTCCATATTTAAAATTAAAAAAAGCATCTATTGGACCAGTATAATAAATATGACTATATTTATCAATATCAAAACCAGAGTCAAATCTAGTATTAAGTCTAATTTCTATATTAGGATGTGATAACATTTTTTCAAAAATAGCAGTATATCCATCTTTAGGAATTCCCTGATAAATATTAGAGTAATAATTATCATCGTAATTAAACCGTACAGGTAAACGTTTTAAAATAGAAGCTGGTAATTCTGAAGGCTCACATCCCCATTGTTTTTTTGTATATCCATAAAAAAAAGCTTTATATAAATCTTTACCAATAAATTTCATTGCCTGCTCCTCAAAATTTTGAGGATTCTCAATATCCTTATTTGAAATTTCTCTAATAAATTCTTCCGCTTCCTTAGGGGATAATCTTTTTTGAAAAAACTGATTTATGGTATGCAAATTTATTGGCATTGAATATACCTGATCTTTATATATAGTTTTAACCCTGTTTATAAAAGGAATCATTTCACAGAATTGATTAATATAATCCCATACTTCCTTATTACTAGTGTTAAAAATATGTGGACCATAAGCATGAACCATAACATCAGTATTTTTATCTCTTTCGGAATAACAATTCCCCCCTATATGCTTCCTTTCATCAATAACCATTATTTTACAATCTTCTTTAGCTGCTAGCCTTTCTGCCACTACTGCTCCGGAAAAACCAGCTCCAACTATTAAATATTTCTTCATTTTCTTTTCTTAATTTTATTAATGATAGAAGTACTATACTGTTTCAATTCTGAAAATCTAAACTGTTTCCAATCAATCGGATTCAAACCTTTTTTCCTTAGTACTAAATACATAGTTATAGTAATATAACATTCAACTAATACCCAATTCCATGCTGTACCAATATACCCTAACCAATGTGTCATTATTACGTTTAATAGAATTCCTAAAATAGATCCTCCACTTGTAATATAAAAAAATATTTTATCCATCTTGAGATTCATCATAATTTGTATCCCAAAAATATTGCTTAATCCTACTAGTAAAGGTATAATAATTAAAATGTTAAAAACTGAAATCGATGGTAGAAACTGCTTTCCATAAAGCATCTTTATACCTAAAGAACCAAAAATTAACATTCCTAAACCTACTAAAATTGTAAAAATAACAATTATTGGCAATAATTTATGAACTGTCTGAATTCCCTTTTCTTTACTCTCTCCAAAAGCATTCCCTATAAATGGGTAAAAAGCCTGCGCTAATGGCATATTAATTACTCCCATCACTATTATTATCAATTTCTGTGCTGCTGTATAAAACCCAACATCTTCCTGTGACTGTAACATCCCTAGTATTACTACATTTGTGGTAGTATACAAACTTATTACAACAGTTGAAAAAAATATTAAGTTTTCTTCTTTTAATATTATTATTATTCTTTTAAAGCTAACTGAAATTAATTTAATTCGATATTTTTTTATTCCCCAATAATAAGAAATAAAACTAACTAAAACTGTTACTAAACTTGTTAGTAAAGGTATCCAAATATAATCATACCTATGTCTTACCAATAGTAATACAAATACAGTAAACAAAAGTTTAGATAAAAAATTTAATAACGCTACATTTGATAAATCTTGCATTGCCTGAAAAAACCAATTTTGAGTAAAAACAGTAGCTATGCAAGTTAAAAATGTAAATATTGCAACTTTTTTTTCTAAATACAATGGCTCCACATAGTATAAAGCTATTAAAAATAAAAAAACGGAAATAATAAATAAAAATATTTTTGCATAAATTACTTCACTAAAAACTAAATTTCGTAATTCTTTATTTTCAGGATTTTGGGAAATTTTTCGTGTAGCTGTAAAATTAAATCCATAATCTATAAGTAGGGTAAAATACCCTACAAATGTAGCGGCATAATTTACAACCCCAAACTTCTCAGGGCCTATAATTCTAGAAATAACAGGAATAGAAATTAATGGTAAAATAAGATTTGCTACCTGAACAATTCCCAAAGATGCTACATTTTTTAATATTTTTCCTTTACTCATTAATTCCTTTTTAGAGGTCTTGCGATTTTTAATAAATAATATGGCACTAATATTATTATCAAAAATATAATTAATGTAAATGTTAGCCCTTGTTTACTAAATATTCGTCCATAAGCAAAAAGAAAAATATTACTTAATATTAAATAATAAAAAGTATTTTGACCTAATTCTATCATAAAATTAGATAACCTTTTTAAACAATTTATTTTTGAGATCCATTTATCAAAATAAAAACATATAAAAAAATATATATATACAAATAACAGTCCTCCTATCAACCATATAAAACTAGGAGGAAATCGTGAGGGAGAAATACCATAAATGTAAATATAATTCAGATATATAATTGTACCTAAAGCCAATAAGCTTACTAGCCATCTATTATTTAATATATTTTTTTTATTCTGCGAAAAATATCCCCCTAATAAATAATAAGGAAAATATAATAGAACAGGGAATGAACTGAATTTTGTAGAACCTATATATAAACCTAATCTTGAATCTATTTTATCATAAGGTACTATATATGATAAAACAAATAAAAATAAAGAAAGTAATAAAAGGAATATACCCCTTATTCCGAATATATTTTTAAAAATCGGAAAAAAAAGATAAATTAATATCATTAAAGCAAAATAAGATATTAAAAATTCTGAAAAACCTGGGATATCTTTTAATATTAATATATTAATTATATTTTCTTGACTTATTTCCCAATTAATTCCAGGATAAACTAATATTTTAAAAGAAAAAGCAGAAATATAGAACCCTACTAACATCCTCCAAGAACTATTTAATATTTTGTTTCTAGTTTTTTTTAAATCTTCTGAATTAAAATAAACCAAATTACATAAATACCCAAAACAAAAAAAATACCCTGAAAATGTTATTAAATGAAAATATTCTGCCAATATAGCTATAATAAAATATTTAGTACCCCTATGTGTGACTAAATCTAAGTCTTTTTCATAAACAAAAACAAGCACATGTCCAAACAACATGCCCAAAAGTAAAATACACTTCATGTAGCTTATGTAATCTACATTTTGTCTCATATATATTGTTGAAATATTCCTCTTAAGCTCTCTTTCCATTCAGGAATAGAAATTCCAAAAGTAGATTTGATTTTAGTTTTATCCAATAAACTATATTTAGGTCGTTTTGCCGGAGTAGGATATTCTGAAGTGGGTACTGGATTAATTTTTATATTGGATTTACTTAGTTTTTTTATTTCTTCTGCAAACTGAAACCAACTACATTCCCCTTCATTTGAATAATGATAAATTCCATAAGAACCTATATCATTCTGAATAATAGTTAATATCGCTTCAGCTAAATCCAATGCATTTGTAGGAGATCCTAATTGGTCTTCTATTACATTAATTTGATCTTTTTCTTTAAATAATTTCAGCATAGTTTTTACAAAATTATTACCATAAGGAGAATAAAGCCATGCAGTTCTTATTATATAAGATCTGGAATTATATTGTAAAGCATTTACTTCTCCTTCTAATTTTGTTTTCCCATATATCCCTAACGGATGTGTAGGATCATCTTCTTTTCTGGGAAAAGGCTCTTCACCCGAAAATACATAATCTGTTGAAATATGAATTAATGTAGCCTTTTGGGATGAACAAGATTTAGCTAAATATTTAACCGCATCTGCATTTAATTTTTTTGCATTATCAGTATCTGTTTCTGCTTTATCCACCGCAGTATAGGCAGCACAGTTGATTACATAATCAAATTTATTAGAAAAGAAATAAGTTTTTACAAATATTTCATCCATAATATCTAATTCTTGAACATCTGTAAAAACAAACGAGCAATTAACTGGTGGTTTTTCTTTTATCTTTTGTTTTAAAGAAAGACCTAATTGACCATCTCCTCCTGTAACTAATATCTTTTTCATAAAGAAACTGGGTTTAATTCATTAAAAGAAATGGCTTGCTTATCTTTTTCTGATATTACTTCTTTTCCTTTTTTAATCTTCCAATCTATATTAAGAGTCTTATCCAAAGGATTAATTCCAAATTCACTCTCTTTATGATAAAAACCTTCACACTTATACGCAAAAATTACTCTTTCAGACAATACAGAAAAACCATGTAAAAATCCTTTAGGAATAAATAATTGTTTATTATTTTCTGATGATAGTTCTATAGATATAAATTGTCCAAAAGTATGAGATCCTCTACGAACGTCTACTGCTACATCTAAAACTTTTCCTTCTAATACATAAACTAATTTAGACTGAGCAAATGGTGGTAATTGTTGATGTAATCCTCTAATTACTCCGTATGTAGAAACCGATAAATTATCTTGAACAAAATTAGGTTTATAACCAATTTTTTCTGTAAATTTTTCTAGATTAAAAGTTTCCATGAAATAACCTCTGGAATCACTATAAATTTGCGGTTCAAGAATAAAACAACCTTTTAATTTAGTTTCAGTAACATTCATATACTAATGCTTGGATAGATTCTGTTTATTCCACGATCTTAGACTCATGACTCTATCTTCAAAAAGTTCTTCTGGTATATCTACACATACATTTTGAAATAGATTTAAAAATTCTTCCGGTTGATCTTCTGATTTTCGGGTAGTTAAATTAAAATATATTAACGTAGTCCATAAAACAGCATGTACTATTGTTTTATTTTCATTATACATTAAAATTTCCACAGTATTTGTTTTGTCTGTAAATTTAATAATTTTACTGGATATTTTTACAAATTGATTAAATTTCACTTCTTTGATATAAGCAATTTGGTTCTGTAAAGCTACCCATAAACGTCCTGTTTTTTTTGATTGAGCAAAATTATCAATCTGATAATTTTCCAGACAATGATCCTCCCTAGCATCTAACATATAATCGAAATATCGTATATTAGATAAATGCCCAATAGGATCACAATCCATAAATCTTACTCTGTGTCCAGATTCCGGTTCTTTTATCATGTTTATTTAAAATTTAAAATATAACAAAGTTAATTGTTTTTTATTAAATTACTTTATGCATTTTCCCCTATAAATCTTATCCCCCACAATAGTAGACACTAAGGAATTTACAATCAATCTTATACTTTTTCTTTACATTTGCATAAATTTTTGAATATGGCGAATATCATAGCACTTGTAGGTAGACCTAATGTGGGAAAATCCACTTTATTTAACCGATTGTTACAAAAAAAAGAAGCTATAGTTGACAGTATATCCGGTGTTACTCGTGATCGCCATTATGGTAAAAGTGACTGGAATGGTATAGATTTTACTGTTATAGATACCGGAGGATATATTACAGGATCTGAAGACATTTTTGAAGGAGAAATACGAAAACAGGTTCAACTTGCTATCGAAGAAGCCTCTGCTATTGTTTTTTTAGTAGATGTGACAGAAGGAGTTACAGATATGGATTATGAAGTAGCCAATTTATTAAGAAGAACAACAAAACCTGTTTTTCTAGTAGTGAATAAAGTAGATAATGCTATGCTGGAAAACGATGCTTTGGAATTTTATAGCCTTGGGTTTGATAAATATTATACAATTGCAGGTATGACCGGAAGTGGCACAGGCGATTTATTAGATGATATTGTTAACATTTTTAAAGATGAAAATTACGTTGATCCTTTTGAGGGATTGCCTAGAGTTACTATTGTTGGAAGGCCAAATGTTGGAAAATCTACTTTAACTAATGCTTTATTAGAAAACGAAAGAAATATAGTGACTGATATTTCAGGAACGACGAGAGATAGTATAGAAACTCTATATGATAAATTCGGATACAAATTTGTTTTAATTGACACCGCAGGGATACGTAAAAAAACAAAAGTTAATGAAAACATTGAATTTTATTCTGTTATGCGTTCAATACGTTCCATTGAAGATTCAGATGTAGTAGTATTATTGGTAGATGCTACACAAGGATGGGAAAAACAAGATATGAATATTTTATATTTAGCTCAAAAATCTAGAAAAGGAATTGTAATTGTAGTCAATAAATGGGATTTAGTATCAAAAGAAACTAACACATTAAAACATTTCGAGCATAATATTAGAACAAAAATAGCCCCATTCACAGATGTACCTATTATTTTCGTGTCAGCTTTAACTAAACAAAGAGTTTATAAAACTGTTGAATATATTATGAGAGTTTATGAGAATAGAAATAGAAAGATAAAAACAAGCAAATTAAATGAAATCATGCTTCCTATTATAGAAGCAACTCCCCCTCCAAGTATAAAAGGAAAATATATAAAAATTAAATATTGTACACAACTTCCAACTCATACACCTCAATTTGCTTTTTTTGCAAATTTACCTCAATATATAAAAGAACCTTATAAAAGATTTATTGAAAATCAACTACGTAAAAATTTTGATTTTACAGGTGTTCCTATTGAAGTGTATTTTAGGCAAAAATAAGCTCATACGTTCTTGAAAAAATTTCAAAAAAAAAATAGTCAGAAAAAAATATTCTGACTATTCATGAAATACAAAGTAATTCTTTTTATTAATAATTTAAAACTTAATTATAATTGATTGGGATTTTGTACAGCATTTTTGACTCTTGAAGATGGAATATAAACCTGCAATCCTATTGCAAAAGTAATATCATGTTGATATCCAGTGTTTCCTCCACCGGTAAGCCCTTCATACTTAACCAATGCTTCTAATCCCACATTAGAAGTTATAAAATAGGAGTAACCCGGACCAAATCCAAATCCAAATCCATTGGTTGTAGGCTCATGTTTTTGACTAGAGCCTTCAAAACCTGCATTAGCTTCCAAGAAGAAACGACCATGCTTTAATAAATTATTTATATCTTTATTACTAGCATAGTAACGACCAAACGCACCTACACCATATTCTGTTTTGGTTGTACTTCCGGTTCCTTGTTTACTAATATTAACTTTGCCATAACCACCTACTGCTAAATTATTTTTAATAAAATAGCCTGCTTTTGGTGTAATCCCAATGTTCCAAGACTGTCCCTTTTTCAAACCAAAATCCATATTAGTAAAGGAACCACCCCACATAATGTTACCTTCTTGAATTTGTGAATGTGCAAAATTTAAGCAACTTATAAAAAACAAAGAAGCAAACAGTAAAGATAATTTACTTTTAATCATAATATTATATATTTTTAATTGTATTAATTGTATATTTATATCATAATAGGATACAAATATACAATTAATAAATATATATAAGATAAATATTTGATTGAATTTTAATTTTTATAAAAATAAAAGAGGCTATAGAAAATCTATAGCCTCTTTTGTAAAATAAAATTTAAATATTATTTCACCTTTTAAAAAGGATATTCAAAAATTTCACTTTCATGATAATAAGGATTTCCTTTAGCTTCAAGATTTAATTTACTAATAGAGTACATAACTGTATAAATAAATAACCCTAATATAAATAAAAACGAACCTATTTCTAATAATCCAAAATTCCAATATGCACCTACTGTACCTGGCATTATAATATTAAAGAAATCCATATAATGTCCAAGAATTACTATCACTGCCATTATCGGAACAATAACGAAACTTCTTTTTACTTTACTGCTTACCAGGATTAAGAAAGGGAGAACCAAATTAGGAATTAACATAGTAAAATAGGTTTCACTATATAATTTGTATCTGCCAAAAAAATAAACGGTTTCTTCGGGTACATCTGCATACCAATAAAGCATATATTGACAAAACCATAAATATGACCATAATAAACTAAATCCAAATAAAAATTTAGCTAAATCATGTAAATGATTATTATTAAAAGCCGGCAAATTTCCTTTTTTATTTAAATAAACAGAAATAATAATCATTACTGCTATCGATGAAACCAAACAACTTATCATAGCATACCACATATATAATGTAGAATACCAATGAGGGTCTATAGACATTAACCAATCCCAAGCCCAACATGCAGAGGCTAAGGCAAAGAAAACAATAAATCCTACACTCCAATTATAAACTTTTTGATTATCTGAAAATAATTTGGTTTCATCTAGTTTTTTTGTCAAAGATTTGATCTTATATAAAAAGAATATACATCCTGAGATATAAATCAATGTACGAATAACAAAAGAAGGTCTGTTTAAGAAAGGTTCTTTAGATTTTATCAGTAAATCATAATGTGGAGAAGATTGATCGGTTAAAGAAGGATCCATCCAATGATACAGATGATTTAAGCCTCCATGTTCACCTCCATATGAAGAAAGTATTATAAAAAATAACATTAATATTCCTCCAACCGGTAAATAAGAAGCTATACCTTCCATTACACGTATTATTACTATTGACCATCCTGCATGTCCTGCATGCTGAATAGCATTGAAAAATAATGCAGTAGCAGATATTCCAAAAAACAACATTAAAGGTATAAATATTGCTGCCCAAGGCCTATTATGAACTTGATCTAAAGCATGATTAATATGCTCTTGAGAAAGAGGTTTATCATGCATATAGGCAGAGTTCATAGGTTGTGAGTTTGCTATTTTCTCATTATTATGTAAAATTGTTTCTATTTCCTTTATATCTATGTGATCATTTTGATAATATCCTACACCAAAAGTTATCAATCCTATAATAACTAATATTAAAGAAATTAATTTAAGCCTAGATGAAAATTGATATCTCATAACTTTATTTTACATTGTTTTGTGTTGTTGATTCTGAAGAGGCTACTTGAGAAGAAGCATTTTCAGATGGTGTTTGTTTTACACCAAACTCATTTATAACATATTCAGCAACTCTCCATCTATCTCCAGGTAACAATTGACCTGCATAAGACCCCATTGCGTTTCTTCCATGTTCTATTACATAATATACAGATCCTACAGTAATATAAGCTCTGTCTTTATAGGCCGGAACTCCTGAATAAGCTCCTGACTGTACAATATTTCCTTGACCATCTCCCGATGTACCATGACATGCAGCGCAAGTTTTATTAAATAAATCTTTCCCCCTAGCTAAATCTTTTACTCTATTTGCAGGATTTAAAGGAGAGGTTTTAATTAATTTTGAAGCCTCATAACCTTCTGCAGTATTGGGTAAATCCATTGGAAGCACACCATCAGAATTTTGAGATATTGTTCCTGGAACCGGAGATAAAGCCGTCCTCCCATCTTGATTGGCAAACAACGGAACTGTAGAACTTTGTTCTCCATAGGCTACCACAGCCTCTTGATAAGGATCATAAGCTACAGGATAATACATGTCAGGAAAATATACCAAACTTGGTTTTTTCTTACTACATGAAGTAATAACAAAGGATACACCAATAGTTATTAAAATATATTTAATTAACTTTTTCATCTTCAACATTTTTAACAGTAATTTCCTCTACTCCCGTAGCTATTAAAATTTCTTTTACCTGTTCGTAATCTTGATTTTCTAATTCTATCAAAAATTTATCATCTGTTGTTCTTGGATCAGGGTTCTGAGCTTTCTGTCCCGGATAATGTTTATTTAAAAACAAATAGGTAATAGACATAAGATGAGCTGCAAAAAACACCGTTAATTCAAACATAATCGGAATAAAGGCTGGTACATTATCTGCCCAAGTAAAACTTGGTTTACCTCCTATATTCTGAGGCCAATCATGATTCATAGTAAACCATGTAAGTAAGGAGGCTACCGTAAGTCCTAATGCTCCATAAAAAAATGCACATTCTGATAATCTGGATTCTTTCAATCCCATAGCTTTATCTAACCCATGTACAGGAAAAGGAGTATAAACCTCAGAGATTTTAATTCCCTTATCCTTAAGCTGTTTCACCCCGTCTAACAAGAGATCATCATCTCCGTATAAACCGTATATTATTTTTTTAGTGGTGCTCATGTTCTAAATTATGTTTTTTATGACTTTCTCCAGATGATTTTAAAATTGTTTTAAGCTCAGCTTGAGCTATTACAGGGAAAGTTCTAGCATATAATAAATACAATACAAAGAAAAATCCTATAGTTCCTAAAAAAATACCTACATCAACAAATGAAGGCTCAAATTTAGTCCAGCTACTAGGTAAATAATCTCTAGATAAATTAATAACTATAATATCAAATCTTTCAAACCACATACCTATATTTATAACTATAGATACAATAAAAGTCCAAAGAAAATTTATTCTCAATTTTTTAATCCACAAAGTTGCAGGGACTAAAACATTACAAAGAATAAGCAACCAAAAAGCCCACCAATAAGGACCTGTGGCAGCACCTATGGAAAAGTAAGTAAAATCTTCATATCTACTACCGGAATACCATCCTATAAAAAATTCTGTAATATAAGCAACTGTTACCATACCTCCTGTTACTACGATTACTATATTCATATATTCTATATGTCTACGGGTAATATAATCTTCTAAATGACATACTTTCCTAATAATACTCATTAAGGTTTGAACCATAGCAAATCCTGAAAAAACTGCTCCGGCTACGAAATATGGAGGATAAACTGTGGAATGCCACCCTTTGATTACTGCAGTAGAAAAGTCAAATGACACGATAGTATGCACTGAAAATACTAATGGAGTAGCTAATCCGGCTAATACTAAAGAAATTTCCTCAAATCTTTGCCAATGTTTAGCTTTACCACCCCATCCAAAACTTAAAATATTATATATTTTCTTAGTAACCGGTTTTATTGCTCTATCTCTGACCATTGCAAAATCAGGAATTAAACCAATATACCAAAATACTACAGAAACAGAAAAATAGGTGCTAATTGCAAATACATCCCATAATAAGGGGGAATTAAAGTTGGTCCACAAAGATCCGAATTGATTGGGTATTGGAAATACAAAATAAGCTAACCAAATACGTCCCATATGAATACAAGGAAAAAGTGCCGCCTGAACAACTGCGAAAATAGTCATAGCTTCTGCAGAACGATTAATAGACATTCTCCACTTTTGTCGGAAAAGTAGAAGAACGGCAGAAATTAAAGTTCCTGCATGTCCTATACCTACCCACCACACGAAATTAGTAATATCCCAACCCCAGTTGATAGTTCTATTTAACCCCCATACACCAATTCCTGTCCCAATTGTATAGGCGATACAACCTACTCCGTATATAAATGCAACTAAGGCAATATAGAAAGCAAACCACCAAAGTTTACCTGCTTTGCTCTCTATAGGCCTAGCAATGTCTTCTGTAATGTCATGATAGGATTTTTCTCCTAAAATTAACGGTTCTCGAATAGGCGCTTCGTAATGTCCTGACATAGTAACTTTCTTAAATTTTATGATTCTTTTCTATTTCTAACTTTATATTGATAGAATACGTTAGGTTTGGTTCCTACATCTTCTAATAATACATATTTTCTCTTATCTTTAGATAATTTAACGATTTCTGAATGTGGATCATTAACATCTCCAAATTTAATTGCACCACTGGAACAAGCTTTGGAGCAAGCAACCTGAAATTCTCCATCTTCTACTCTTCTTCCTTCTTTTTTAGCATCTAAAATCGTAGCCTGAGTCATCTGGATACATAAAGAACATTTTTCCATTACTCCTCTTGAACGTACTACTACATCAGGATTAAGTACCATTCTTCCTAAATCATTATTCATATTATAATCAAATTTAGGATTTAAGGCATAATTAAGCCAATTAAATCGTCTTACTTTGTATGGACAGTTATTAGCACAATAACGGGTACCTACACATCTATTATAAGCCATTTGATTTTGTCCTTGTTTACCATGAGAAGTAGCTGCTACAGGGCATACTGTTTCACAAGGTGCATGATTACAATGTTGGCACATAACCGGTTGGAAAATTACATCCGGATTGCTTGTATCGGGTTCAATCAGATCTTTGTACATTGATACCTGATCTAAATTTTCTATAATTTCTTCTTCTTGTTCTATTTTTTTCTTAGCTGAATAATATCTGTCAATACGTAACCAATACATATCTCTAGACATTCGCATCTCTTCTTTTCCTACAACAGGAACATTGTTTTCTGCCTGGCATGCAATAACACAGGCACCACAACCTGTACATATATTAAGATCTACAGATAAATTAAAATGATGTCCATCACTGCTATCATAATCTCTCCATAAATCGACTTTACCTATCGGCATTTCTCCTACATATGTATTGATCTTAATAGGTTTATTCCATTCTTTGGAGTCTTTTTCTAAATATGTCTGCAAAGGAATTTCTCTTGCTATCTCATATCTTCCCATTAAAGTTCCTTGCATTTGCATAGAAGCAAATTCGTACATTTCTCCGGTTATCTTTAATGTTATATTATTATACTGAATAAAACTTGAAGATAAATAAGCAGGGTAAGCATTAATTCCAGTTTGTCCAACTTTTCCAGATTTGGCTTGTCCGTAGCCTAAAGCTAGACCAATAGACCCCTTAGCTTGTCCCGGTTGTATAAAAACAGGTATATTTTTAATGATCTTACCATTTACAGTTAAATCTGCTAATGACCCGTCTAATTGCATTCTTCCATTCATTTTATTAACTATTCCAATTTTAACAGAATCTTCTTTAGAAATAGTTATATAATTATCCCATGCTAATCTTGTAATTGGGTCGGGCAGCTCTTGTAACCAGGGATTATTTGCTTGTGTACCGTCACCTATGCCTGTATTTGTATATAAATTTAATTCTAATGCTCCTTCTTTTATAGCTTCTATATCATTCAAAGCTTGTTGGGCATCTCCTCCGGATTGATTTAATGAAATAGTTTCCATTGTTTCATTGTATCCATTATACAATGCTTGATTAAAACTATACCCTAATGCCCCCCCTAATTGATTTTGCCAATACTGTTTTAAATAATTGTAATATGCATTTGTTTGTACTGGTGTAGCAGTAGTACTGACATATTCTGAATTATTGGGAGTATAGTCGGATGCCTCCCCAACTTTTATGGAATCTGTTGAAGCTACAGTTGTTGAATCTTTTACTGCTACATTTTGTGAATTAGATACAAAAACATTTCCATTTGGAATGCTTTCTTTTTTCCATATCAATAAAGAATCTTGAAATTGTCTTGTATCAAAAATTCTTTGTATAGTTGGCTGTGATAATAAATACACTCCTGTTGCCGGTTGTAAATCGCCCCATGATTCCAACCAATGAGGAACTGGAGCTAAAGATTTTGTATTTATTGCTGTTTCATTCTCATATTCTGTTAAAGAAACAGAATATGGAACTTTAGATATCAGGGTAGCTAATTTTTCACTTTCTGAATATGAATATACAGGATTAGTATTAAAGTTTAATAATATTCCCACTTGGCCTGAGGATAACCAAGAAATAAATTCTTTAAATTTTTGGTCATCAGATTCTTTAACTAAAATAACTTTATCTTTTCTTACGGCTTCTGATCCTAATTTTTGGTTTATTAAATAAGCTAAAACATAAGATGATTTACTTCCTTCTGCAAAAACTACTGCTTTGGAACCTTTAGATTTTAACTCTTTAATTATATTTTGAGCTTGTTTGCTAACTATAGATCCATCTAAACCTTTATAAACTTCTGCTAATAATTTTTGAACAGCTGAAGGTTTTAATGGAATTCTTTGATCAGAATTAGCCCCGGATAAACTAAGATTAGATTCTACTTGTATGTGTCTTAGCATAGTTGAACCCGGAGTTTTAGCTTTTGTATAATCTGATTCTAAATGTCCAGCATTCCAATCATTTAAAAAGTCAGCTCCAAAAGATACCAGTAATTCTGCTTTGGTCAAATCATATAAAGGCAATGCTCTTACTCCGTAAACTTCTTGAGCTGCATCTAAAGCAGGTGAATAAGATAATGCATCATAAATTATATGTTCGGATGTTGGATATACTGATTTGAATTCGTCTATTATTTTTTTTGTTGACGGTGAAGGTAAAGAGGGTGTAAGTATAATAATTTTTTTACCTGTATTCTTTGATTCTTGTAACCCTTTTTTTACATAGTTATCAAGAGTATTCCAATTTGTATCTTCTCCATTCAATTTTGGCCCTTTAGCTCTGTTATTATCATATAAAGATAAAACGGAAGCTTGTGCTCTAGCGCTTGTTCCTCCAAATAATTTTGATTGAGTGTTGCTTTCTATTTTAATAGGCCTACCCTCTCTGGTTTTTACTAATACACTTGCAAAATCAAAACCATCAAATAAAGTAGAGGCATAGTAATTAGGCACACCCGGAATAATTCCTTCGGGTTTCACTACATAAGGCACAGATTTTATAACCGGAGCTTCACAAGCTGCTAATGTCACTGCTGCTGTACCAAAACCCAAGAATTTTAAAAAATCTCTTCTTGATGTTTTAGTTGAAAACATTGCTTTGTCATCTCCTAAAAATTCATCAATAGGAAGTTCTTCTGCAAATTCATTTCTTGCTATTTTTTCTGTTATTGAAGGATCTTTTAATTCTTCTAAACTTCTAAATTTTATTTTATCTTTTGAAGCCATATCGATCTTCTAATGATTTTAATTGATATTAATAATGACATTTACCACACTCCAATCCTCCGATTGCATCTACTGTAATTTTAGATTTATCTTCACCATACTCTTTTTTCAGTTTTTCATGAAGCTTATTAAAGTAAGCAGCATTATATCCATTGTTCATGTCTACTTCTGTCGTTCTGTGACAATCTAAACACCATCCCATGGTAAAATCATTTGCCATTTTTACTACGTTCATTGTATCTATAGCACCATGACAAGCCTTACACACAACATCTATAGGCTGATTCGGATGTTTTTTGTTATAATCTGCGATAATTGTTTTCTCTCCAGCTACTACGTGTTGAGAGTGATTAAAGTAAACAAAATCCGGCATATTATGTATTCTTTCCCATTTTACAGGAATTTGCTTTCCTGTATAGGCTTGTTTGTCTTCATCCCATCCAATATGTTGATATATTTTTTTTATTTCTGAAGTATAGAATTCTTTAGATTTACCCGGTTCTATATATTTTCCTGTATATTCACTAATATTTCTGTGACAATTCATACATACACTTAATGAAGGGATTTCTGATACTTTACCGTATTTTGCTCCTGAATGGCATAATTGACAATCAATTTTATTTTCTCCCGCATGTATTCTATGGGAAAAATAAATGGGTTGTTCAGGTTCATAACCTTTATCTACTCCAATCCCCATTAACCATGCCCAAACTCCATACAACGATAACGCTAATAAGAGAGTTATTAAGAAATATGAAAATCCTTTGTATTTATTGTAGAATTGAGAAAGTGATTTAATTCTCGTAGCTTGTAACTCATTTAAGACAATACCTTTTGTTTTTAGTTGTACTAATTGGTTTACTTTATATAAGGTAAAAAGCAAAATAATTCCTATGGAAGCAAAGGATACAAAAATATAAATTGAGTTTGAAGAATCATCTTGAGTGGCAGTTACTGCTTGCTGTTCTTTAGGCTCTTCCGGAGCAGGAGGATTTTCTGTATAGGCTAAAATATCATCAATATCTTTGTCTGATAACCTTCCTTCAAAAACGTCCATTGCAGTTCGGTTATATTCTTCAAAGATTTTATTTGCGCGCTTATCTCCACTCTTTCTTAAGGCTTCATTGTTCATAATCCACTTATGAACCCATTCTTTATCTGCTCCTTCTGCACTTAAAGTAGTAACAATACCTTTAAGTGCCGGTCCGGTAAGTTTTTTATCTAAAGCGTGGCAAGCTGCACAATTTGCTTTAAATAACTTCTCCCCATTTTGAGCATTCCCTTCTTGTCCAAAAACTAAAAGACCGGTGAAAAGAGCCAGCATACATACTGCTATAATTTTATTCATAATAATTGATTTCAATTGAATGAAACTTCTTTATATCTTTAATACCATCTCATAAATATGAGACTATTGCAAAAATATAAATATGATGTTTATCACCAAACCTTTTTCGATATATATAATTAACAGGGTTTTAATTTATAACAATTCTAAATAAAAAAACGACGTATGTTGCTGTATACTAGACTATTAATTAAAAAAAACACGATTTACACAAGAATTCACAAACACTAAAACATGACAATAATCATACTTGAAAAGTTTGCAATCAATCTTTTTTTCTGGCTAAATATCTCGTTAATTTTACTCCCATATCCAGAAAAATTATTTTAGGATTACCATTTCTTTCAATATGAAAATAGGCTTTATTTATTTCATTAATTATATCTTCAATATTATTGCCATGTACAAATTGACTAAAACTTTGCCATTTAAAATTTTTATATGTTAAAGGAGTATTAACTAAAATATTTGAAGCATAATTTTCTAAAAGAGCTTGTCTAAAAATTTCAGTACAAAATTGAAGGAATGTTTTTTGCTTTTCTCTACCCCAACCAGATATTTCAATAGACCATTCTACAATTTGCTTTAGATAAACGGGTTGTTTGGGCGCCATAACTGCTGCCCTATTCCATTGAATAAAATATCTTTCAAATTCTTCTTGTAATTCATTATTTTTTTGTAAAGCGACAGCCAAATTCCAATCCCCTTCAACTTTTGTTGAAATTTTATTTATTTCATCTTCAGATAAGGAATATTTATCCTTTAAACCCTTTGTTATTTCTTTTTCTTCTATTCTATTAATTTTGACTGCCTGACATCTGGATAAAATGGTTGGAAGTATTTTGCTTTCATCTTCTGTAATCAATAAAAAAATAGTTTGAGTTGGAGGTTCTTCTAATATTTTTAATAGTTTATTGGCAGCTTCCGTCCGCATTGTTTCCATCATCCAAATAATCTGAATTTTATATCCACCTTCAAAACTTTTAAGATTTAATTTCTCAAAAATATTTTCAATTTCTTTTACGGAAATAAAACCTTGTTTTTTGTCTTCACCCAAAAATTCATACCATTGATTTATAGATTGATATGGGTTTTCTGTTATAAATTCCCTAAATTTTGTTATATAATCTTTACTTACTGCTTCTTTTTTTTCAGTCGCATTATTTATAGTAGGAAATGAAAAAAAAAGATCCGGATGTTGCAATGATGAAACCTGCTTATAACAAGATTGGGAATCTTTACATAAAATTTCAGAGGCATAGGCCAACACTAAAGGTAATACTCCATAACCTGATTTACCTATAAAGAGCTGAGCATGGCTTATTCTATTCTTTTGAATTGAATCTTTTAATTGCTGTTTTATCAGATCCTGTCCTATAACTTCCTCCCATTTCATAAGAACAAAAGTAAAGAATAATTTCTTTAGTTAATATATCATGGATACTACTTATGTTTAAATAATACCCACTTTAAAATTGCACTGAAATAGTTTATTTTATTTTTAACACACATTACGTTTTACTTTTATATAGTTAAGTCCATAACAGAATCTAACCCTCTTTTCAATCCTTTAAATGAATTTACTTTCTTTATTGCTAGAATTCCACCTTTAACATAGGGCTCTGCTCCGGCTCCCGAATCATGTCTAATAGTTAAACGCTCATCATTTAAACCAAAAACGGATTCTAATGAAATTATATAACTGGGTAATCTTAAAGAATGTACCCTTACTCCATTTATTTTTGTTCCTCGGGCATCTTTTGGACCTACCATTCGGTCTTCCGAGACTGTTTCAACAGGAGGTTGAATTTTTGATAATCTGTTTGCTAACTCAAATGCAGAACCACTGGGAGAATCTACTTTATTCTGATCTGCATAATCTATGATTTCAAAATTAGGAATAAATTTAGCTGCTATTTCGGAAAATTTTTGGAGTAAAACTACCGTAATGGCAAAATTCCCAACAGCTAAAACTGAACATTTATTTTTATTAGCAATTTTTTCAATTTCTGAATAATCTTCTTCTGTTAATCCAGAAGTCCCAATTACGACGTTTACTCCTTTCTCTAAAGCGGTTATAACATTATGCTTAGCAATTTCAGGATGAGTAAACTCTACTAATACATCACATTTTACCTGAGATAAAGCTTCTTCTACAGTACTCAATACTGGAATATAATGAAACTTTACTCGTAATATTTCTGATAGATTTTCTCCACTTGATTTTCTAGATATCCCAGAAACTAATTCCAATCCATTATCTGCGATAACTCCTCTGCTTAAGGCTGCTCCTGCCCAACCGGTAGCACCTGCAATACACACTCTAATTTTCATTTTTTGATTTTTAACAAATATAAATATACTTAGTTATGTTATAAATTTTAAGATTTATTTATTTCTAATGTTTAGAAATACATACTCTTAATCTAAGAATTTTAAAACTATATTTATTATTTTTAAAATAATTAACAATATTTTGTTAATAACCCTTCTTTATTTAGTATCTTAAAGGAAAGAAAAATGTTTAAAAAAGGATGTGTTTCCCATCTAATTTTTGTATAATTTTGAAATCTAATGGAACAACTAGAATCAAAATCAAACAATTTCACTAAGTCTAACAGAATCATTAATTTAGAAAAAGGGAAACTTCCACCTCAAGCTATAGACTTAGAGGAAGCAGTATTGGGAGCCATGATGATTGATAAAAAAGGATTGGATGAAATTATAGATATTTTATCTCCTGAAGTTTTTTATAAGAAAGAACATCAGTTAATATATGAGGCAATAGAAGACTTATTCAAAGAAACTGAACCTATAGATATTCTTACTATTTCCAATAAACTTCGATCTAAAGGAACTCTTGATGCCGCCGGTGGTGATTTTAATTTGATTCAGCTTTCCAATAAAGTATCCTCTTCTGCCCATATTGAATATCATGCTCGTATTATTCTAGAAAAATATATTTTACGAAAGCTAATTGAGATATCTTCTAATATGATTGAGAAATCTTACGATGAAACTTCTGATGTCTTTGATCTTTTAGATTATTCTGAAAGTCAATTGTATGAAATTACAAATGGAACTTTAAAAAGAACCTTTAATGAAGCTAAAAACCTTGTATCTAATGCATTAAAAAAAATAAAATCTCTTGAATCGAAACAAGGTATGAGTGGAATTCCTTCAGGGTTTAAGAATGTTGATAAGATAACTGCCGGCTGGCAATCCTCGGATTTAATCATCATTGCCGCCAGACCCGGAATGGGTAAAACTGCATTCATTTTATCTATGGCAAGAAACATAGCAATCAATTCAGAAAACCCAATTGGGATTTTTTCACTGGAAATGTCTGCAGAACAACTTATGATGAGAATGATTTCAAGTGAAACAGGAATAGAATCTGAAAAGTTACGAAAGGCTAATCTTTCTGAATTGGAATGGCAGCAATTATACTCCCGGGTAAATAAGTTGGAAAAAGCCCCTATTTTTATTGATGATTCCCCAGGAATTTCCGTATTTGATTTAAGAGCAAAAGCGAGAAGACTGGTTTCTCAACATGGTGTAAAAATTATTATGATTGATTATTTACAACTTATGACTGCCGGAGGAAAGGGAATAGGCAACCGAGAACAGGAAATTGCTACAATTTCTCGGTCTTTGAAAGCTATAGCTAAAGAATTAGAAATACCGGTAATCGCTTTATCTCAACTATCCCGTTCGGTTGAAACCCGAGGAGGCAGTAAAAAACCTTTGTTATCAGACCTTAGGGAATCAGGTGCTATTGAGCAAGATGCAGATATTGTTACTTTTATATACCGTCCTGAATATTATAAATTAGAAACTTGGGAAGATGGTGCTCCTTGCGCAGGACAAGCAGAATTTATTATTGCTAAACATAGAAATGGGGCTTTAGAAGATGTGCGTTTAAAATTTACGAGTTCTCAAGCTAAATTTTCCGATCTTGATGATAAATATTACGTAACGGAAGAAAATAATTCTGCTACATTTGAGAGTAGAATTAATGATGAAAGCTCTTTTGAAAGTTCTATAAATCTTCCTTCTGTAAATCCATCAGACTCTTTTGGAATTGAAGATACTCTATATGATGAGGATTCGGATATGCCTTTTTAAAATTATATAAATATACTTCTCGTTTGCTTATTCATTGTATTTTATAAAAAGAAAAAAATCTCTTAAATAGATTTTTTATTAAAATAAATGTATGTGTATTATTGAATTTTATAAAAACTCGGTTAGTTATTAATATAAAAATTTAGTCCGATCTATAGCTGTGATTTTTGTTTAAGATACTTTCAATGGTAAATTAAAAAATACAAATAAAAAAACTCACTTAAAAAAGTGAGTTTTTATTTAATAACGAAAATTATTTAAATTATTTTTTAACAGCATCCACAACAGCTTTAAACGCTTCAGGATGATTCATAGCTAAATCTGCTAATACTTTTCTGTTTAGTTCTATATTATGTGCTTTTAACAAGCCCATAAATTTGGAATAAGAAAGTCCTTGTTGTCTTGTTCCGGCATTGATTCTCTGAATCCATAATGCTCTAAAATTTCTTTTCTTTTGTTTTCTACCTACATAGGCATATCCTAATGCTTTTTCAACTGCGTTTTTAGCAACTGTCCAAACATTTTTTCTTCGTCCGTAATAACCTTTTGCTAGTTTTAAGACTCTTTTTCTTCGCGCTCTAGACGCTACTGCATTGACTGATCTTGGCATAAATTTTTGTTTTTTTAAATTGGGCGGAAATATAAATTTCTCTTCTAATGCTCCAATTCAGGGTTAAACTTTTTGTTAATAAACCAGAATATTTAGATATTCTTATTTAAGTAATAATTGTCTTTTAACACTCTTTTCGTCTACACTTTCTACTATAGTTACATAAGTTAGATTTCTTTTTGCTTTAGTAGTTCTTTTACTTAAATTGTGTCTTTTGAAAGCGTGTTTTCTTTTAATTTTACCTGTTCCGGTAAGTGAAAAACGCTTTTTTGCACCTGATTTTGTTTTTAATTTAGGCATTTTCTTATTTTTTACTTCGTTATTAAATATATTTAAATCTCTTAAAAATAAATTTTATTTTTTAGGAGACATCATCATAATCATCCTTTTTCCTTCTAATTTAGGCATTTGTTCAACCTTCCCCCATTCTTCTAATTCCTGTGCCAATTTTAATAATAAAATCTGACCTTGATCTTTAAAAATTATAGATCTTCCTTTAAAGAAAACATAGGCTTTTAATTTAGATCCTTCTTCTAAAAATTTTTGAGCATGTTTTTTCTTAAATTCATAGTCATGTTCATCTGTTTGAGGACCAAATCTTATTTCTTTTACAACTACCTTAGATTGTTTAGATTTTAGTTCTTTTTGCTTCTTTTTTTGCTCATATAAGAACTTTTTGTAATCTATAACACGACAAACAGGTGGGTTAGCCGTAGCAGTAATCAAAACTAAATCTAATTCTAAATCTTCAGCAATTTTAAGAGCCTCTTTTATAGGATATACTCCTTGAGTTACATTTTCACCTACTATTCGTACTTCGGGAACATCAATAAAATTATTGATTTTATGTTCTGCTTCCTGTTTCCTTGGGATGTATCTCCCTCTTGGATTATTTCTGTTAAGTGCTATGGTATATAAATTTTAAGGTTTATCTGTTACTTTTTTCATCATTCTTACTGCTTCTTCTAAAGAAAGAGTTCCTAAATCTCCCTCTCCTCTTTTTCGAATAGATACAGTTCCTGATTCTTCTTCTTTCTCTCCCACTATAAACATATAAGGGATTTTATTAATTTCCGCATCACGTATCTTTTTACCAGTCTTTTCGTTACGCTCATCAATCCGTCCGCAAATATCTGAATTTTCCATTAAATTCAAAACTTTTTTTGTATAAACTGTATATTTTTCACTAATAGGAAGTATAATAAATGGTTCCGGGCTTAACCATAGGGGCAAATCTCCTCCGGTATGTTCTAGGAGAATAGCAACAAACCTTTCTAAAGATCCAAATGGAGCTCTATGTATCATTACCGGTCTATGTTTTTCATTATCTGGACCTATATAATGTAAATCAAATCTTTCAGGAAGATTATAATCTACCTGTATTGT
Source organism: Apibacter adventoris (assembly GCF_002964975.1). GTDB lineage: Bacteria > Bacteroidota > Bacteroidia > Flavobacteriales > Weeksellaceae > Apibacter > Apibacter adventoris. Next base: position 339,282 of record NZ_PSZM01000001.1, read on the forward strand.
TCCTAATTGCCAACTTCTTCCTAAAGCATCTTTTACCATAAAATCAAGCTTAGGACCGTAAAAAGCAGCTTCTCCATATTCTATAACGGTTGGAAGATTTTTACTTTCAGCGGCTTGTTTAATTGCATTTTCTGCTTTCTCCCAATTTTCATCTGTCCCGATATATTTTTCTTTATTTTCTTTATCTCTTAATGATACCTGAGCGGTAAAATTTTCAAATCCTAAAGATTTAAATGTATATAATACTAAATCTATTACCTTTTCAAATTCTCCAATTAATTGATCGGGAGTACAGAATATATGCGCATCATCCTGAGTGAACCCTCTAACTCTGGTCAGCCCATGTAATTCACCGCTTTGTTCATAACGATATACAGTTCCAAATTCAGCAAATCTTTTCGGTAAATCTTTATATGACCAAGGTGCTGAGCGATAAATTTCGCAATGATGTGGACAATTCATGGGTTTTAATAAAAATTCTTCTCCTTCATTTGGAGTTTTAATAGGTTGAAAACTATCTGCTCCATATTTATCATAATGTCCACTGGTAACATATAAATCTTTATGTCCTATATGGGGAGTCGCTACAATTTCATATCCTGCTTTTTGTTGGGCTGCTCCTAAAAAGTCTATTAGTTTTTGGCGCAATTTAGCCCCTTTAGGCAACCATAAAGGAAGTCCCGCTCCTACTTTTTCTGAAAAGGTAAATAAACCTAATTCTTTACCTAATTTACGGTGATCTCTTTTTTTAGCTTCTTCTATCCTTTCTAGATACTCGGTAAGATCTTTTTGTTTAGGAAAGGTTATTCCATACACTCTTACCAATTGTTTATTTTTTTCGTCTCCTCTCCAATATGCTCCGGCTGCATTTAAAACTTTTACTGCTTTTACAATTCCTGTTGATGGTATATGACCTCCTCTACATAAGTCAGTAAAATTATCATGTGTACAGAATGTAATAGTTCCATCTTCGAGATTTTCTATTAATTCTGTCTTATATTCGTTATTTTTATATTCTTGTAATGCATCTTTCTTGCTAACAGGATATAGCCTAAATGAAGAATCCTTTTTAGCGTTTTCAAGCATTTTTTTCTCAATTTTTTCGAAATCTTTTTCTGAAAAAGCTTCCCCTCCAAAATCTACATCATAATAAAATCCGTTTTCTATAGCCGGACCTATTGTTAATTTTGCACTGGGATAATATTCCATTATAGCCTGTGCTAATAAATGGGCAGAAGAATGCCAAAATGCTTTTTTACCTAAATCATCATTCCAGGTAAGTAATTGAACCGTTGCATCTGCCGTTATCGGGGTGGTAACTTCTACTTGTTTACCATCTACTAATGCAGAAATTGTATTTCTAGCCAATCCTTCTGAAATGCTTTTGGCTACATCCAACGGTGTAACGGAATTCTCAAATTCCTTTACACTTCCATCTGGAAGGGTAATTTTTATCATTCTTCTATTTTTTAAGGGTACAAATTTACAAAAGTTTTAATAATTTATTTTGTTTTTCAGCTATCTAACTTTATATGTATTTACATATTAATGATAATTTTGTTGAATTTTAAAGAAAAATTAGTTCATAGGATAAGAGAAATTAATTATCTGAAATAATAGCTTCTTTCATTAATTTCTTGTTCAATTAAGACATTTTTTTCCTATTACTTTCATCATTCATAGGAAAACAACATCTTTCATCTGCCCTATAATACCAATCTTTTTCTTTATGATAAAATAATTTACAATTACTCACTCCATTTTATTATCATGACAACATTCTTTATCATAATTAGTGTAAGCCAATTACGCCATTTCTGAATATAATTCATTTTATTTTATTAATTAATTGTCTATTTATATAATTATCTAACTGTTACCTAAAATTCAAGAATTTATTAAATCTCCTCATAATTTTCCATAAATGTTTTCTATTAAAATTTAAGTCTTTTTTAAATAACTTAGGAGATGTTTAAATTTTATATATTATATCTATAATTAATATTATAATAAAAAATTATTATTTTTTAATTATATAATCAATAAGCTCGTTTTGGCATGAGTTACATGGATGAGATCGCTAGGGTTTATTTGTATTTGCAAGCCTCTCTGTCCGGCACTTATAAATATATATTCAAAATTTAAACAACTTTTATCTATAAAAGTATGGAAATGCTTTTTCATTCCTATCGGAGAGCAACCTCCACGTATATATCCAGTTAATCCCATTAAATCTTTTATAGGGATTAAATCGCAGTTTTTATTTCCTGAAATTAGAGCCGTATGTTTTAAATTTAATTCTTTACTTCCGGGAATTAAGCATACAAAATAACCGGTTTTATCTCCTTTCAACACCAAGGTTTTAAATATTTGATCTATATTTTGATCTAACAAATGAGCAACATGTTGTGCACTTAAATCTGATTCATCAATATCGTAAGAAATCAATTCATATGCAATCTTTTCCTTATCTAATATTCTGGCTGCATTTGTCTTATGATTCTTTTGTTTATTCATTTAAATTACAGAATACTCATTTATATTATTTTCTGACAACTTATTTATCTGTCAAATTTTAATGCTTTGCCCCTTACTTCATTAACTATTCCGTTATCAAAAGCTAATTTCCCGTTCAAGATAGTTTTCTCAATCGTAGTTGAAAATGTATTGCCTTCAAACGGTGACCATTTACATTTATATAAAATATTTTCTTGCGTTACTGTATAAGGTTTTTCTGGATTTATCAAAACCATATCAGCAAAATATCCTTTTTTTATATAGCCTCTTTTATATACTTGAAATAAATCTGCAGGAGCATGACTCATTTTTTTCACTACTGTTTCTTTTGTTATTTTTCCTTTTTTTACTAATTCCAACATAACTTGTAAGGAATGCTGAATTAAAGGTCCTCCTGATGCTGCTTGTAAACATCCTCCTTGTTTTTCACTTAACAAATGAGGAGCATGATCAGTTGCTATAACATCTAATTTATCTTGATTTACCGCCTGTAATATGGCATCTCTATCTTTACGGGTTTTTACTGCCGGATTCCATTTAATTTGTGACCCCATAATTAGATATTCTTCATCTGTAAACCATAAATGATGTACACAAGCTTCTCCTGTAACTTTTTTTTCTGATAAAGGTTTACTTTCAAAAAGACTTAATTCTTTTTCTGTAGATAAATGCAATACATGAAGTCGTGTTCCATATTTATGTGCTAATTCTACTGCTTCTGAAGATGATTGATAACAGGCTTCTTCACTGCGAATTAAAGGATGATAGGGTATTGGGATATTATATCCAAATTCTGTTTTATATTTTTCAACATTCGCTTTTATAATTTCTTCTTTTTCACAATGGGTAGCTATTAGCATATTTACTTCTGCAAAAATAGTCTCTAATGCTTTTTTGTTATCTACCAACATATTTCCTGTTGATGATCCCATGAAAATTTTAATTCCACAAACCTTTTTTGGGTTTATCTTTTTGAGTTCTTCCATATTTGAATTGGTTGCTCCCATAAAAAATGAATAATTTGCATAGGATTTTTGAGAAGCTAACTCAAACTTATTGTTTAACGCTTCTATAGTTACGGTTTGCGGAAGGGTATTAGGCATTTCCATAAAAGAAGTTACTCCTCCGGCAATTGCTGCACGACTTTCTGTTTCTATATCCCCTTTATGGGTAAGCCCCGGTTCTCTGAAATGTACCTGATCATCTATTACACCGGGAAGTAACCATAGACCTTCTGCTTCAATAACTTGAGCTTCTTTTATGATTCCTTCCGGAACTTTTTCATTTAAATAAACTTCTGAAATCAGATCATTTTCTATTAAAACAGAACCTTTAACCGAATTGTCTTCATTTATGATAGTAGCATTGTGTATAAGTATCATTTTTTTCTTATTTAGTTTAATGTCCTGCTGTTTTGGAATATAAATTTATAATTAAAACGCCTATAATTATAAAAACTATTCCTATAATAGCCGGTATATCTAGCTTTTGTTTATATATAAAATATCCTGTTAAACTTATTAACACTATCCCTATTCCCGACCAAATTGCATAGGCTATTCCTAATGGTATAGTCTTAATCGCTTTATTAAGGCTAAATAATGCACAAAAAAATAAAAGAAAGAATATTACAGTCGGTTTCCATACAGTAAATTCTTTAGTTTTAGGAAGTGTTGAGGTTGCTATTACTTCTAAACAAATAGCAAGCATTAAAAATAAATAAGATTTCATTTAAAATAATTCTGACTGATTTCCCATTGTTTTTATTTTCCCTAAATGTTTATAAGCTTTCTCTGTAGCTTCTCGTCCTCTTGGGGTACGCATTAAGTACCCTTCCTGAATTAAAAATGGTTCATATACCTCTTCTAATGTACCAGGATTTTCTCCTACTGCAGTAGCTATTGTTGTTAATCCTACCGGACCTCCTTTAAATTTATCTATAATGGAACTAAGAATTTTATTATCCATTTCATCTAATCCGTGCTTATCAACTTTTAAAGCTTCTAGACCCATTTCCGCAATTTTCATATCTATTTTTCCAGTACCTTTAATTTGTGCAAAATCTCTAATTCTTCTTAATAATGCATTTGCTATACGAGGAGTACCCCTGCTTCTAGAGGCAATTTCGATAGCTGCCTGAGATTCTATAGGCATATTCATAATTCGAGAACTTCTTTCTACAATCATTCCTAATAATTCAGTATGATAGTATTCAAACCTGAAATTTATTCCAAATCTGGCCCTTAATGGTGCTGTAAGTAGTCCTGATCTTGTAGTAGCCCCTATAAGAGTAAATGGATTAAGATTTATCTGAACAGATCTAGCATTAGGACCACTTTCTATCATGATATCTATGCGATAATCTTCCATAGCTGAGTATAAATATTCTTCAACGATAGGCGATAATCTATGAATTTCATCTATAAATAATACATCATTTTCCTCTAATCCGGTTAATAAACCTGCTAAATCCCCAGGTTTATCTAATACCGGGCCTGAGGTAATTTTTATACCTACTCCTAATTCATTAGCTATGATATTTGCTAGGGTAGTCTTTCCTAACCCTGGCGGACCATGTAATAAAACATGATCTAATGATTCCCGACGAAGTTTAGCTGCTTTTACAAAAACCTCCAGATTATCCATAATATGAGGTTGTCCTGCAAATTCATGAAAGTTCTTTGGACGCACCTGCTCTTCTTGTGCTATTTCCTCTTGGGAATATTTTTCTTTATCGGGATCTAATAAGTCGGACATTCTGTAAAATTAGTACTTCTTTAGAAATCAAAAAAATAAATATAATTTAAAATAAATTCTATTTTTTAATCATTAAATCATGATTTAATATACATTAACAAATAATGTTTTTCTATTTTTTATAATTTTGATGTTAAAAGAGTATTTTCATTTAAAAATTAAAAATTTTATTATATTATTTCTATGCTTTCTATTATTTCCCAGTTGTTTTACAAGCTGGTCTTCTAAAAAAAGATCAAAGTTTTTAAGAAATTGTATAAATTCCAAAATATGTGAACACAAAAGCAGTATCCTTTTTATTATTCCAATTTTGATTTTATTTGGGTAAAAGAATATTCTAATGACACATTATTAGATTCATTTAAAATCTATGTATACCCTAATTTAAATCCATCAAAACTAAATAATAGCAGATATTCGAATTTAGATCGGCCCATTATACCTAATCATAAATAATTTTTCCTGATTCCTAAACAAAAACCTTATGAACTTACTAATATGGAAATGAAAATGGTTCTTGTTTTACTATGTTTTCTGAAAATTGGGCATATATTCTTACACAGTTTTGTATTGATGTCTACCTTGAAAACAGAGAAAATTTATAATCGTGAAGAAAATACAATAAAATAAATTTCCTAGTTTTGTTAATTACACATATTGAAAACATTCATTCTCAGTGAAATAATTTAAATTTGATAACAGTATTAAAATAACCTCAAATACTTTAAATATTTAAATTATGAATAAAAATTAATTTTAAATAAAAAATATTAATTTTATTAAATTTTAATTCCTAAATGCACTACGGGTTTTATTTTATTTATTATTTACATTCTATTATCTAAATAATAATCCTAAAACCTGTGTTGCTGTTTCTGATGAAAGATTTAATAAAGGTTGCGGAAAAATACCAAATATTAATACTAAGAAAGCCAATACTCCTAATCCAATTTGTGTTTGTAATGAAATATCTTTTTGTGTTTTTAAAAATTCTTTATTTCCTGGTCCAAACATAGACATTCCGTAAGTCTTAGTTACATATACTGCACAGAGAATAAGAGTTAACCCTGCAAAAATTACTCCCCAGGTGCTTAAGGTATATATGCTTTTTAATAATAAAAACTCACCTATAAAAGCATTGGTTAGAGGAACGGCCATTGTACCTACGGATATAATCATGAATAAAACAGCAAGTACAGGTGCTTTTGCAGCCAAACCTCCCATTTTTGATAAATCTCTGGTACCAAATCTTTTTATTAATATATCTGCCACATAAAACAACCCTACTATATTTACTCCATGTGCCAACATTTGTATTGAAGCTCCTTCTATTCCGGTTTTGTCTATACTATAATTTACAGATAGTATTGCTGAAGAAAAAATTCCGGCAGCTATTAATCCTACATGAGCCATAGATGAAAAAGCTATTAATCTTTTAATGTCTTTTTGTACTATTGCTATTAAAGACGCATAGACAATTCCTATAATAGATAAAACTAAGGCTATACACCCAGAGATACCTCCAATAGCTTCCGGGGCTAAAGGTAAAAGATATTTTATAATCCCAAATACTCCCATTTTTAACATGATCCCTGATAGTAACATAGAACCTTGTGTCGGAGCCATAGTATAGGTATCTGCCTGCCAGGAATGAAAAGGGAAAATGGGTAATTTAATAGCAAAAGCTAGGAAAAACATCCAAAATATAAATACTTGTTCTTCCGAGGATAGTTTTATTGAATATAAACTATGATAATCAAAAGATCCTGTTTGTAAATATACGTATATAAAAGCTACTAGCATAAATAAAGAGCCAAAAAATGTATAAATGAAAAATTTAAGATTTATCTTCCTTTTGTTTTCTCCGGTACCATATAAACCACATATAAACCAAATAGGAATTAATGTTACTTCCCAAAAAATATAAAATAATAATCCGTCCATAGAAGTAAATAATCCAACCAATCCAAACTGCATCAATAAAATTAAAGCATAAAATGCTGAAGGTCTATTATCTTTAAATGAAGAATATATAATAATAGGGGTTAAAGTATTAGTTAAAAGAAGCATTAATAGTGTAAGCCCATCTATTCCAAAATGAAGAGAGCTAGTAATTTGAGTTATCCAAGGGTATTGAACCTCAAACTGAACTCCTTTTTCGTAAAATTGTGCCCACACAAAGGCTGTAAGTACAAATTCTGCTATAGCTAATGTAAAAGCTACGTATTTGGAACTATTTGCTTTTAGGGTAATTAATAATATTGCGCCTAATATTGGCAAAAGTATTATTGCTAATGTTAACATTATATCCTTTTTACTTAATTTGTTTTTTAATGAGTTAAAAATTTCGCTACTAATAATAATATAAATATTCCAACAGACATAGCAAATACATAAAATTCAACATTTCCGTTTTGTACTAATCTTAAAATATTTCCACATCCTTGTATTAATTTTCCAACTCCTTCTACTATACCATTTATAAAATACTTATCCACAATATTTTTTAAAAAACGACCTAAATTTAGAATCGGATTAACTATAATTTCGTTATATAATTCATTGACATAAGCAGCTTTTGCAGAGACTTTTTGCCATCCGATAAGATTTTCTGTAATCTGAGCTGTAGTTTTTAATTTAACATATTTATGGTAAGAAAAACCTGCGACTATAGCTATAATGGTTAAGGTAATAATTAATAGAATCATTTCTGTCATAAAAGATGGTTCAGGTATTGGATGTAAACCTATATAAATAACTGATAACCAATTTGCCATTTTTTGTGATATACTTTCACCTAAATAATGAGGTAAATTTATAGCTCCTCCTATTGTAGTTAATATAGCTAAAATAATTAAAGGAATTGTCATGACTGCAGGACTTTCATGTATATGTTCTTTTTGCTCTTTAGTTCCTTTAAAATCTCCAAAAAAAGTAAGGAATAATAACCTAAACATATAAATACAAGTTAATGCTGCAGAAAAAAGAGTTAAAAACCAAACTATTTTATTTTTTCCCCATAATACAGTAAGAATTTCATCTTTTGAAAACATTCCTGCTAATGGAGGTACACCACAGATAGCAAGAGTTCCTATTAAGAAAGTTCCATAGGTAAGTGGTATTTTCTTTTTAAGTCCTCCCATATATCTCATATCCTGCTCTCCACTCATTGCATGAATTACACTTCCTGCGCCTAAGAATAAAAGTGCTTTAAAAAAGGCATGAGTAGTTACATGAAACAGAGCAGTTGTATAGGCTCCTGCCCCTATTGCAATAAACATTAATCCTAATTGGGAAACTGTTGAGTAAGCCAATACTTTTTTAATATCATTTTGCCGTAAACCAATAAAAGCAGCTAATAGTGAAGTAGCTAAACCTACGTACATAATAAAATCTAAGGTAAATGGGGATAAACTGTAAATTGCATTTGAACGTATTACCATATAAATACCTGCCGTTACCATAGTTGCTGCATGTATTAATGCCGAAACGGGTGTTGGACCAGCCATTGCATCGGGTAGCCAGGTATATAAAGGAATTTGTGCGGATTTCCCCATAGCTCCTATAAATAAAAAAATAGTAGCTGATATTAATATAGGATCGTTAATTGAAAAGTTATTAATTTTACCAACTATGTCTGTATATTCTATACTTCCAAAGTAATATGCAATTATAAATATTCCTATTAATAAGCCTAAATCCCCTATTCTATTCATCACAAATGCCTTGCGCGCAGCATAACCATATTCTTTATTTTTAAACCAAAAACCAATTAGAAGATAAGAACAAAATCCTACTCCTTCCCATCCTATAAAAAGAATTAAAAAATTACTTCCCATGACTAATAACAACATGGAAAAAATGAAAAGATTAAGATATGAAAAGAATTTATAAAATCCTTTATCGCCATGCATATATCCTATGGAATATAAATGGATTAAAAAACCTACCCCAGTAACAATCATCATCATAATGATGGATAATTGATCTATCTGAAAAGCAAAATTTACCTTAAATTCACCGATAGTAAACCAGTTAAATAAATTTTGTTTTATTGGATCATAATTATCTAAAGAAGAACTTATACATAAATTACCAAAAATTATTATTGAAAGTAAAAAGGAAATGAAAACCATTAAAGTGGCTATACCTCCAACCATCTTTTCTGACATTTTTTTTCCAAAAATCCCACAAATTATAAATCCTATTAGAGGCAAAGCCGGTATTAGATATATTATATTCTCCATGTATTATCCCTTTAATCTATTAAATAAACTTACATCTGTAGAACCTGTATTTCTATAAAGCATGGTAATAATTGCCAATCCTACTGCTACTTCTGCAGCTGCTACTACCATTATAAAAAAAACTAATATTTGTCCATTTGCATCTCCTTTATAGGCAGAAAATGCAGTTAATAACAGGTTAACTGAATTAAGCATAAGTTCTATGCATCCTAAAATTATTATGGCATTTCTCCTCACTAAAACTCCTGTTATTCCTATACAGAAAAGTAAGGCAGACAGGTATATAAAATAATCTATTGGAATGCTTTGTAATAAACTATTTACCATTTCTCTTCTTTTTTATTTCAGATATATATTATAAATCTCTTTTTCCTATCATAACAGCGCCTACTAATGCAGATAAAAATAAAATACCTGCTAATTCAAAAGGCAATACATACTGACTAAATAACAAATGTCCTAAATTCTTGGTTAAACCTATTTGACTATCAGGATTTAAAGGAAAATCAATTTGATTATATCCACGTAATGCTCCTAAAAATCCTATAAATACTAACCCTCCACATATAGTCGCCAGAATTCTGAATGCATTACCTTTAAGAGGTTCATCTTTTTCTTTTAAATTTAACATCATTAAAACATACAGAAACAAAACCATAATTGCTCCTGAATATACTATAATTTGAACTGCACTTAAAAATTGTGCATTTAACATGATATATAAACCTGAAATTGAAAAAAAGGTAATAATAAGAGCTATAATACTATACATTGGATTTTTACTAAATATTACAAATAAAGCACTTATTACTGAACAGGCAGATACTAAATAAAACAAAATTTCCTCCATGTCTTATTTTTCTATTGAATATTTTTTTATTTGTCTTAGAGAGACATCAATTCTATTTTCCAATGTTTCTACTAATTTATCTTTGCCATAAATAAAATTTTTTCTTAGATCTTCTGGAAAGACAATTCTATCAGTCAAAAATATTGCTTCTTTTGGGCAGGCGTCTTCACAAAGCCCACAAAATATACACCTTAGCATATTAATTTCGTATTTTTTAGCATATTTTTCTTCTCTGTAAAGATTTTCTTCTCCTTTTTTTCTTTCTGCTGCTATCATTGTAATAGCTTCTGCCGGACAAGCAACTGCACATAGACCACATGCTGTACATCTTTCTCTCCCTTCATCATCTCTTTTTAAAATATGCTGTCCTCTATATACAGGGCTAAATTCTCTTTTCTGTTCAGGATAACTAATGGTAGCTCTTTTTTTGAATAAATGACTAAAAGTTATGGACATTCCGGAAAGTATAGTGGGAATATATATTTTCTCTTTGAAAGTCATAGTTTTATTGGAAACTACTTTAGATCTATTTGTCAATCGTTGCATAAGCTTTATATAATTTTAGCTTTATTTGTTATTATTTAAAAACTATAATGGCTGCTGTGATTAAAAGGTTAAATATGGCTAATGGAATCATAATTCTCCAACCTAATCGCATTAATTGGTCGTAACGGAATCTTGGCAAGGTCCATCTTACCCACATAAAGCAAAATATACAAAAAGTTATTTTTAAAAGAAATGTAATTATGCTAAGTATTCCAATCATATTTTCACTTAATGTTCCGTTTGCTGCTAATTCATTCATATACGGAAAACTATAACCTCCTAAAAAAAGAGTACTTATTAATGCTGAACTGATAAACATGTTTATGTATTCTGCAAATAAAAATACTCCAAATTTCATAGAACTGTATTCTGTATGATAACCTCCTACTAATTCTGATTCACATTCTGCCATATCAAAAGGAGCACGGTTTAGCTCTGCAAAAGAACAGGTCACAAATAATATAAAGGCTAAGGGCTGATAAAACACATTCCAAGCCAATCCATTTAAAAAAGATATTCCATATAAGTTTGTAGCTTGTTCTTCAACCATTACTCTAAGATCTAATGTCCCAGACATCATAATAATAGAGAGAAGAGAAAGTCCCATAGCTAATTCATAGGAAATCATTTGCGAAGAAGCTCTTACAGCTCCTAGCAGAGAATATTTGTTATTAGATGCCCATCCTCCCAACATAATACCATAAACTCCTATAGACACTATTCCCATGATATATAAAACTCCAACATCTATATTAGCTACTTGTACGGGATATGAAATTCCACTAAATACTAAGGTTTTTCCCCATGGAATAACAGCTCCTGTGCTTAATGCTATAAGCATCAATATTCCAGGGGCTATTATAAAGAGCCATTTATTCGCGTTTCTTGGAACGAAATCTTCTTTAAAAAATAGTTTTCCCCCATCACATAGGGGTTGCATTAAACCAAAAATACCTGCTCTGTTAGGTCCGTATCTATCTTGCATTAATGCGGCTACTTTTCTTTCCATCCACGTTTCATAAGCTGCTGCTCCTAAACATATTACAAATAAAATCACTACTAATGATATTGTAAACCACATATTTTATTATCCTATTTTTGTTTTTATTTGTTCTTTTTTGTCGATTAAATAATGAGGATCATCTTTAGGTAAAGGTAATTCATAATGATTTAAAGAAATTACTGAGTGATCACTAATATGTGTAGGTCCTTCAATTGTCCAGAAATTAATATCTTTTCTATCAAATCGACATTCATTACAAATAAATTCCTCTACTTCATTATATTGGTCTTTTCTCGCTGTAACTCTGATTATTTCATTTCCTTTCATCCATAATACCGCTTTACCACTACATTTTTCGCATTTACAAGTTGCATTCACCGGTTTAGTAAACCAAACTCTACTTTTAAACCTTGCGGTTCTGTCAGTTAAAGCTCCAACTGGACAAACATCTATTACATTTCCGGAAAAATCGTTGGTAATTGCTTTATTTAGATAAGTACTAATTTCAGCATGATCTCCTCTAAACAGAATACCGTGATCTCTATGATCAGTAAGCTGATTTGCTACTAAAACACAACGTGCACAGAGTATACAACGGTTCATATTCAGCTTAATGTTAGGGCCTATATCATCTGCAATAAAAGTTCTCCTAGGAAATTCAGAACGTGTTCTTTCTAATCCATGTTCATAGGCAAGATCTTGCAATTTACATTCTCCTGCTTGATCGCATATAGGACAGTCTAAAGGATGATTTATAAGTAAAAATTCTGTTACTCCTTCTACTGCTTTTTTTACTCGTTCTGAGGTAATTACTTTTACCTCCATTCCATCCATTACATTGGTACGACAACTAGGCACCAATTTTGGCATAGGTCTTGGATCTTTTTCTGATCCCTTGGATACCTCTACTAAACAGGTACGACAACGTCCTCCACTCCCTTTTAATTTGCTATAGTAACACATTGTAGGGGGTACAGATTCACCGCCTATTTGCCTTGCGGCTTCAATTATAGGAATTCCTGGTTCTACTTCAACCATAATTCCATCTATGGTTACTTTAACTTTATTGTTTTCCTCAATCATTATTCCCTTACTTAAATAATATTATAAATGGCTTAAAAATGCCAGCTACATCCAAAAGTATAGTTCCATTGTAGATAAACTATATTTTGTGAGGCTTTATCCGCTTTATTGGAAGATGTTCTAATATCAGGCATACTTATTATTCCTTCTTTTAATTCTGTTCTTAAAAAGAATATTTTCCAGAATAATAATTCTGCTCCAATTTTTGCATCTAAGCCCCAACCGGCAAAATGGAATTTATCATGTCTTTCTTTATCCATAATAGTTGCATTAGTTTTAGGGATTAAGAGGCCTAATCCTCCTCCTGCAATTCCATTAAATTTAAAAAAGCCTGCTTGTAGGAAATTATGAAAATATTCTAATTCTGCATTTAAATAATTGAGCCCGTCTGTATGTTCCAAATGTAAAAAATCATCTGTTAAATACCCGTATTCTCCATCTTTTATCGCATCTTCATATCCAGGGTGATCAATTTCTCCTGTTGCTTTTACCCATTGTCCTGGTCTTACTACGTATTTCATGTGATCCATTCCTAAAGAAATCGCCCAATTATCTTTAAAAAAATATCCTATTCTATAGTTAACCTGAGGTATAGTAACTCTTCCGGGATTTAAAAAATCATGGAAATTCCATCCTATCGGTTTATCATCTCCTTTTACTCCATGAAGAGTAAAGTTATAATCATCACCTGTAAAATGTACAGATGATCTTCCATAAAAGGCTCTGTTCCACCCCCAATAGGCATAGACTTCTCCTTTTCTGTGAGCAATTTTTTTATTATTCTGTGCTACTATTGTGCTAAATGGTAGCAAAAATAAAGCAGTTAAAATTAACTTTTTATACATATTCATAGTTTGATATTCCATAATTTTTAATTAGACATTCTGGATTATTAATATGCCATTCAAATTCATCTCTGAAATGGCGAATTGCCGCTGCTACAGGCCAAGAGGCCGCATCTCCTAACGGACATATAGTATTTCCTTCTATCTTAGTTTGAATATCCCATAATAAATCAATATCTTCTGTAGTTCCTCTTCCCTCTTCTATTTTTTTTAGAATCCTATACATCCATCCTGTTCCTTCTCTACATGGTGTACATTGTCCACAACTTTCGTGGTTAAAAAATCTTGCTAACGTCATTGTATGCCTTACTACGCATTGGTCTTCATCTAAAACAATAAAACCTCCGGATCCCATCGCCGTTCCAGAAATGAATCCTCCATCCGCCAAACTTTCGTAATTCATATAACGAGTATCTCCGTTTGCTGTTTTTAATAATAATTTTGCGGGCAAAATAGGGACAGAAGCCCCTCCAGGAATACATGCTTTTAATTTTTTACCATTTGGAATTCCTCCACAATATTCTTCACTATATATAAATTCTTCTACACTTAGGTTAAAATCGATTTCGTAAACTCCTGGTTTATTAATATTTCCACAAGCTGAAATAAGCTTGGTCCCTAATGATTTCCCGGTTCCTAATTTTGCATATTCAGCACCTGTTAGATTTATTATTGCTCCTATATTGGAAATCGTTTCTACATTATTTACTACAGTAGGGCACTGATATAGACCTTTTACTGCCGGAAATGGTGGTTTTAACCTCGGATTTCCTCTTCGCCCTTCTAAAGATTCGAGTAAAGCCGTTTCTTCCCCACAAACATAAGCTCCGGCTCCTCTTTGTATATATATTTCTAAATCATAACCAGAATTTTTTATATTCTTACCTAAATATCCATTTGCTTTTGCTTCCTGAATAGCATGTTCTAGAATGTCGGGAATCCAAGAATATTCTCCTCTTATATATATATAGGATGTATTGGCTCCTAAACAATAGGATGATATAATAATTCCCTCTATTAAAATATGGGGAATATATTCCATTAAATATCGGTCTTTAAATGTACCAGGTTCTGATTCATCTGCATTTACTACTAAATAACGTGGCACTCCTTCGGGTTTAGCCAAAAAACTCCACTTCATTCCTGTAGGAAATCCTGCGCCCCCTCTTCCTTTCAAACCACTCGCTTTAACTTCTTCTAATATTTCATCTGATGACATTTTCAAAGCTTTATCTACCGCACTATATCCTCCGTATTTTTTAAAAACTTCAAAGGTCTTGATTCCTTCAACTCCAATATTTTTTAATAATAACTTTTGACTCATTATCAATTGAGTTTCCTATATTTATTTTATTGAACTGTTATTTTAGCTTCTTTACATAGTTCTATTATTTCATCTACTTTTTCTTTAGTAAGATGTTCATGATAAAACTTACCTATTTGCATCATAGGTGCATAACCACAGGCACCTAAACACTCTGCCGGTTTTAATGTGAATAAACCATCTTGAGTAGTTTCTCCTTCGTTAATTTGTAATTTTTCTTTAATATAATCAATAATCTGATCACTTCCTTTTAACATACACGGACCCGTTCTACATACTTCCAAAACGTATTTACCTACAGGCTGCATATTAAACATAGTATAAAAGGTAGCCACTTCATATACTTCTATGGATGAGATGTGTAACAATGTAGCAATGTAATCCATTACAGGAACATCTAACCAACCTCCAAATTCTTTTTGAGCAAGATGTAATATGGGAATCAAAGCTGATTTTTGTTTTCCCTCCGGGTATTGAGCAATGATTTTATTGACTTTCTCTAAAGCTTCTGTGCTAAATAAAACGTTACTATTTGAATTTACGCCATTTGCGTCCATTTCGATTTCTATGTTTGATTGCAAATATACAATATTGGACTTTAGTTAACAAAGTTAAAATCAGAGATTTTGTCACGTTTCATCTATCTGGAATAATTATAAATAATGGTTTTATTGCTATTTGGCTACTCAAAAGGTTTTGCCTATTTTAATTTTATTTGACTTTAAAAGTCAGCTAAATTCTTTGATTTCGATAATTAAATTTATTTTTTATCTTTAACATTATTTAATAAGTATATTAAAAGTTACTTAATTATTATATTATAAAAAGCTCATTATGAAAAGAAACCTCTTTATTGATGTTGTAAAAGGAATTGCTACTTTAAGTGTAATTTTTATTCATACAGTTTTTTGGTCCGGGGAGAGATATGTTCCTTCAGAAATAAGAAGTTTAAGTTTATTAATAGATGTTCCCATCTTTTTCTTTTTAAGTGGATTTACTTCTTCAGGCAATATTGAACGAAATATACACCGCCTTTTGAAATTACAGATTACTTATATGGTGTTTATCACTTTAATATATTTTTATTGTAATTTTTACAACAAAGACTTGAACTGGATTATATTACTTAATTGGTATTTGCATGATTACTCTTTCTCTGGCCCCTTAGAAGTAGTTATGGGATCTATGTGGTATTTAAAAATTTATTTTATCACATCGTTTTTTGGTACAATTGTGCTAAAATATTGTTCTCAAAAACAAATATCTATACTTATTGGAATATTTATTATTTGCCTTTTTTATTTTAGTTTTCATTTTTATCCCCAAGGAAATACAGGTTATATTTTAACATATCTATCATTTTTTTTAATCGCTCATCAATTAAAAAACATCAATCTAAAGCCGTTATATGCAATTTTATGTTTTTTATTATTACTTTTTATTTATTATTTGCTTTATCTTCACTTTGGCAATAAAGCGACTTTACTAATAAGATATCAAAAATTTCCCCCTAATATAATTTACTTTGTCTATTCTTCATTTTCTTTATTAATCATAGTTTTTTTAAAAGGAAGAATTAAATTCTCAAAAAATAATTTCCTTTCTTATATAGGACAAAATGCCATATTTTATTATTTTGCACAAGGAATTATTTGCTCTAAAATATATGCTTTGGTAAAATTATGGGAAAATTTTATAGACTGGCCTATTTTATTATTACTTATTTTCTCTATAAATGTAATATTGGCAACTATTATGGCTTATATTTTAAAGAAGATTGATTATTTGGGTTGGAAATTTCTTTATTTTATTAAAAATAAAACTATGTAAAATCATCTTTTCTATTAATCTAATTTTATATTAAAATCAGCAAATCTTATTTCTTTAACTCAAAGATATTTGTCTACATTCTTAAGCTACAGTATAATCCCTATACCTTGGGAAACAAAAATCTTTATCTGCCCACTACTGTTTATATTTTTTTACTGATATGAACAAACTACGTTACTTATAGACTTTTTAAGAAAAGACTATATTCCCCTTTATTTGAATAAATAATTCAGTAATTTTAATTCAATTTCCTTAAAAAAAGTCAAAAGATGTCAACTTATTTTGATATAATAAGAACAACTACATTTGTTTTCTTATAATATTTTACAACATTATAAAAAATAATTATTAAATAAGTATATTTTAATTTTCTAAATTTATATGTGAATGAATTAATTTTTTATAAAATCTAATACTTGAATATAAGTAGTTTATCATATCAATTGTTTTTTTATGACTTAAAATTTACTATTATAAATATTTTTTATTCATTTATTCCAAATTTTGTAAAATAAGTGTATATTTGCAGTCCAAAACCAGAACATGCGGATGTGGTGGAACTGGTAGACACGCTAGACTTAGGATCTAGTGCCGTGAGGCGTGGGGGTTCGATTCCCTTCATCCGTACCAGAATAAAAAGCAATTAACTTTAAATCAGTTAGTTGCTTTTTTGTTTAATTTTTTATAAATGTTAACTTAAAAATATTTTATTCGTTAATTAATATATTTTTTCTTATTCAATATTCTAATACTACTATAATACTATATTTAATATTAATCTTTTTAATGGATATTTTTTCAGTTTTTTCTTATAATTGGACATATTATCAACAATCATTCACTTATTTTTTATTTAAACCTTGTATTATTTGAGAAATTGCTTCTTGTATATTTGTATATTTGAATTGAAATTGAGCATCTAATAATTTTTTAGGATAAATTTTCTGATTGGTTAATATAATTTCTTCCGTCATTTCTTTTCCAAATATTAATTTTAAAAAGAATTTAGGTATATGCAATGAAATAATACTATTTTTATACTTCCCAATTTCGTTTATAATTTGCTGCATAGAAGAACTTTCAGGAGATGTTAAATTAAATATTCCTGAACATTCTTCATGACTTAATAAAAACTTAATAGCTCTTACTTCATCCTCTATATGTATCCATGGAAGATATTCTCCACCATTTCCGGGAATTGATTTTACTCCAAATTTAAAAGACATTATGAGTTGTTTTACTAAGGAACTATCTGAGGAAAGTACTACCCCTGTTCTTATAATTAATTTTCTTATATGAGAATCAAGTGCATTTATTGGTTTTTCCCATTCATAACAAACATCTGACAAAAAGGAGCCCTCGCCCTTTGGAGAGTCCTCATCAAAAACAGTATGATTTTGGACACCATAATATCCGGTTGCAGAAGCTTGTATCCAAACTTTTGGTTTATTATTACATATCTCTATACTTTTCTTTATAGTTTGAGCAGTAGTAATACGACTATTTAATATTTTTTTCTTTTGGTCTTGAGTCCATTTTTTAGAACCAATATTTTCACCCGCTAAATTTATAATAGCATATGCTTCTTCCAACTTTTCTTCGATTGTATTGAGATTATCCCATTCTTCATACAAAACATTACCCATATTTTTATATTTATGGGGGTTACGTGTTAATATTACTATTTTATATGCTTTATGTAATTCATTAACCAGATGTTTTCCTAAATAACCGGTTCCTCCTGTTATTACTACTTTTTTCATATTCTTTTTTATTAAAGTTTTTTTTAGTATACACCCAGGCCCATGTTATTAATAAAATCTGTATAGGCAATCTGTTATAGCTAGCCATAAATATGGGTTATCATCATAATACCAATTAACTGCCATTTGAATATTAGCAGGAAAAATAACTATTAATAAAAAAATAATTCCCCAAGCCCCATATCTTCTTAATGAAGGAATTAAAACTATTATTCCTAATATTATTTCTAAAATACCACTTATTATTACTAACAGATAATGCCAAGGTAAAAATCCAGGCATAATTTCCATATATAAATTAGGGTTCAAAAAATGATTTACACCTGCCAAAACATAAAACAAACTCAATAGATAGTTAAAAAATTTTTCATGTATTTATATATTAACAACAAAAATACTATTTTATATTAAATTTAATATAAATATTTACATGATAATAATTTAATCATTAATCTATAAATATTTTACATCTGTCTCTCTTATATTTTTGTATCGTTTTAATATATTTAATACATATCATGTATAGAATTTTATTTTACTCTATATAGGTTAACATACATCACTAAAAAAATAGATCAAATAATTTGTTAAGCTTTATTTATGGTATAACTCCTTACACAACATCCAATAATTTCTGATAGTTTTTCAGTTTTAGTGTAAATTCCAGCAAATTGATTTAGTAACTATTTATAAAAATACTAAGGAATCAATAGTTAAAAACCATACGGTTTATATATTTGAAAAACGATTAAATCCTTTATCAAAACGTATTTTTATCTTTTCTACATTTGACTTTTCTTTTTTATTTTTATAAATTTAAAAGATCTACATATTAATTTGATTTTTATAGAGTATTTGCTTTTAAATAATAAAATATATAAACATAAAATATATTTTATTTTTTCTTTCTTATAAAATTTAGTAAAATTGTAGTTATATTCTTATTCTAATTATGAAAATATTAAAATTTGGAGGTACTTCTGTAGGTTCTGCAAAAAGTATACAATGTATTTTAAACATTTTACAAAAAAGATATTATTCCGGTGAAAAATTTATAGTAGTTTCTTCTGCTATGAGTGGAGTAACCAATCTTTTAACAGAAATGGCCTTTGCTGCTTCTGAAAGGAAAGATTTTAAATCAGGCCTTACCGAAATTGAAAACAAACATTTTTCTGTAGCTAAAGAACTGTTAGAAATTAAAAATCAAAACCCGGTTCTTACCCAAATTAAACTCTATATGAATGAGTTGGAAGAATTACTTCAAGGAGTTAATAGTTTAAAAGAATTAAGTCTTCAAAGTAAAGATCTTATTTTAAGCTACGGAGAAAAATGTTCTACTTACCTATTAAGTCAAATTTCTAAACAATATTTTCCTGAAAGTACATATGTGGATTCAAGCTCGCTTATAAAAACAAATAATCAATTTGGAAATGCAAAAGTTAACGTTGAGAAAACAGAATATCTTATAAAAAATTATTATAAATTACATTCAGATAAAATTTTCTTTATAACCGGGTTTATAGCATCTAATGAAGAAAACAGAATTACTACTTTAGGTAGAGGAGGAAGTGACTATACAGCGGCTATTTTTGGGGCTGCATTAGAAGCTGAACAAATTGAACTTTGGTCTGATGTGGATGGTATGTTAACAACAGATCCTAAAATTGTAAAAAAAGCTTTTTCTCTCTCTGAGCTTTCTTATACGGAAGCTATGGAATTATCTTATTTCGGTGCTAAAGTTATCTACCCACCGGCTATGATTCCTGCTTTTAGAAAAAATATTCCTATTTTACTTTTAAATACATTTAATCCTGATTTTAAAGGAACTCTAATACACAAAGAAAATATAGAAAAAAATCCTTTCCCTATAAAAGGAATATCTTCCATAAATGAAATAAGTCTGGTAAACGTTACCGGAAGTGGAATGATTGGTGAGGTAGGATTTAGCGGACGATTATTTTCTTTATTGGCAAGAGAACAAATTAATGTAATACTTATTACTCAATCTTCCTCTGAGCATAGTATAACTTTCGCTATTGAACCTAATGATATTGAAAGAGCAAAAAATTTAATAACCCGTGAGTTTGAAATGGAACTTCAAACTCATAAAATTAATATCCCCAGCATTGAAGAAAACCTATGCATAATTGCAATTGTGGGTGAAAATATGAAACAAACACCGGGAATTTCCGGTAAATTATTTCATGTTTTAGGAAGAAACGGTATTAATGTCCATGCAATTGCTCAAGGATCTTCTGAATATAATATATCTGTTATAATCAAGAAAAAAAATCTTGCTAAAGCCCTCAATACAGTACACGACACATTTTTTATAGAACTGACCAAAACCTTACATGTATTTGTTTTGGGTACAGGAAATATAGGAGCAACCTTATTTCAACAAATACAAAACCAAAGCAATTTCTTAAAAGAAAATAATGATATTGAAGTTAAAATAGTAGGTATATCAAATTCTAGAAAAATGCTCATCCAAGAAAATGGCATAGATTTAATTGAATGGAAAGCTGCTTTAAACGAAGGAAATCAGGCAAATCTGGAAAATTTTATCCAACAAATGAAAATTATGAATCTTTCTAATTGTGTATTTATTGATAATACAGCAAGTCCTGATCCTAAAAAATTCTATAAAAGTATATTTGAATCTAATATTTCAATTGTAACTTGTAACAAAATAGCAAATTCATCTTCTTATAAAGAATATAAAATACTTAAAGATACCGCCCGAAAACGAGGAGTAGATTTTTTTTATGAAACCAATGTAGGTGCTGGGCTTCCAATCATAAAAACTCTTAAAGATCTTATGAACAGCGGAGATCGTATACTAAAAATTGAAGCTATTTTAAGTGGAACTATTTCCTATATTTTCAATAATTTTAAAGGTGATGTATCATTTTATGAAGTTGTAAAAAAAGCTCAAGAACTAGGTTTTACAGAACCTGATCCCAGAGATGATTTAAGTGGAAAAGATTTTATGCGTAAAATGATGATACTGGCAAGAGATGCAGGATATACTACAGAAGAGCATGAAGTTTTGTTGGAAAATATATTATCTGAAAATTGTATAAATGCTAATTCTGTAGATGATTTTTATAATGAATTACAAAAATCCGAATCATATTTTACTGAAATAAAGCTTAAAGCAGAAAAAGAAAAAAAAGCAATACGATATATTGGTAAATTGGAAAAAGGTAAAGTATCTATAAACCTGGAGTTAGTAGATGCTTCACATCCATTTTATAATCTTTCAGGTAGTGATAATATTATTTCATTTACTACAGAAAGATATAAATACAATCCTTTAGTTATCAAGGGACCTGGGGCCGGAGCTGAAGTAACGGCTGCAGGAGTATTTGCCGATCTAATTAATGTAGGTACAGAATAAAACATAAATTATTAACAAAGACCTACCAAAGATTCAATTTATATTTTAACATTAACTTAATCTTCATATTAAAAGCTCAATCATAAACTGAGTCAAATATAATAGTTAATATAATTGAACATATTATGATATTCTATAATTTTAGTTAGATTTAAATATTGTAAATGTTACAAAATATTCCTTTAAACATTCATTGAAAAACACAAAAAGATTGATAATCTGTTATAATTAAATTAAATTTGCTTCATAACTCATGAGGCAAATTAATTTTTAATGAAAGAAAAAGATTGTGTACGCGTTTTTGCTCCGGCTACCTCTGCCAACTTTATTTGTGGATATGATATTTTGGGTTTAGCCCTAGAAGACCCCGGAGATGAAATAACACTTAGAAAAGTGGATTCTCCCGGAATAAAAATCACCAAAATAACAGGAGATCTTGGACTTTTGCCTCTAGATCCTGAAAAAAATACTGTAAGTGCTTCAATTAAAATGGTACTTGATCACCTTAGAATTAAGAATATAGGCTTAGAAATAGAACTTTTCAAAAAAATGCCTATCGGAAGTGGGCTAGGATCAAGCGCTGCCAGTACTATAGCAGGATTATTTGCTATTAATCAATTATTAGGAGCTCCATTGACTAAACAAGAACTCCTTCCTTTTGCCCTTAAAGGAGAAGAATTAGCTTGCGGACATGGACATGCAGATAATGTGGCTCCTTCTTTATTAGGAGGAATTACTTTAATACACAGCTATAGTCCACTCCATGTAATAAATCTTCCCGTACCTAAGAAATTATGTTGTTCAATTATTTTTCCACATGTTGAGGTTCCTACACGTGCTGCCAGAAAAATACTTAAAACACAAACAGAACTCAAAAATGCGGTTTCTCAATGGGGTAATATAGCCGGATTGGTTACCGGTTTATTCACTGAAGATTATAATCTAATATCCAGTAGTCTTAAAGATTATATTATTGAACCTACCCGGTCTTTTTTAATTCCTGAATTTGAAGAAATGAGAAACATTGCAATTAAATCCGGGGCTTTAGGATTTGGAATATCAGGTTCCGGACCTTCTGTTGTTGCTTTTACACAAGGAATAGAAAAAGCAAAAGAGATAACAAAAATGCTGAAACAGCATCTTGGGAAAAAATCTATTGAAAGCAATGGTTATTCTTCTGCAATAAATACTCAGGGAGCTGTAGAACTTTAAATTATTTAAATAAAAAAATTATGAAATTATATAGTACTAATAATAAAAGTTTAAAAATATCTTTTAAAGAAGCGGTTTTTAACAGTTTTCCCACAGACAAAGGATTATACATGCCTGTGAAGATACCGCAAATTTCTGAAGAGTTTTTACAAAATATAACAAAGTGTTCTTTACAAGAAATTGCCTTAGAAGCAGCAAGCTCCCTTATTGGAGAAGACATTCCTAAACAGGACTTGAAAAATATTGTTGAAGATGCTATTAATTTTGAAGTTCCTCTAGTTTCTTTATATGATCAGTTAGGGGTTTTAGAGTTATTCCATGGTCCATCCTTAGCCTTTAAAGATTTTGGTGCTCGTTTTATGAGTAGAATCATGTCCTACCTGTCAAATTCGAAAGATAAAACACTCGATATTTTAGTTGCAACCTCAGGCGATACCGGAGGAGCTGTAGCTTTAGGTTTTTTAGGTGTTAAAGGAACGCGTGTAACTATCCTTTATCCTAAAGGAAAAGTAAGCGAAATACAGAAACAACAATTAACTACAAACGGCCAAAATATACGTGCACTTGAGGTTGAAGGAACTTTTGACGACTGTCAGGCAATGGTGAAAGAAGCTTTTAATGATGCAGAACTCAATTCTCGTTTTCGGCTTACCTCTGCTAACTCTATTAATATTGCTAGACTGATCCCGCAAACTTTCTATTATATATATGCCTATGCTCAAGCAAAGAGAAATAATAAAAACAATATTGTTTTTGTTGTACCTAGTGGCAATTTTGGAAATATTGGAGCCGGATTACTTGCTTATAAAATGGGACTTCCTGTAAAGCATTTTATTGCAGCTACAAATGTTAATGATACAGTACCTCAATATCTAAAAAAAGGTCTTTATACTCCTAAACCTTCCATACAAACCCTCTCTAATGCTATGGATGTTGGAAATCCGAGTAATTGGGTACGTATAATGGATCTATTTGATAACAATATAGAAAATATACGGAAAACTATTTCTGCCTATTCTTATACAGATGAAGATACCTTAATAGGGATTAATGAATTATATGAAAAATATAAATATATAGCCTGTCCTCATACTGCTGTAGCTTATTTAGCGGCTAAGAATCATTTTAATCCTTTAAATTATACTATCTTTTTATCTACGGCTCATCCATGCAAATTTATAGATGTATATCCTAAAAATTTGAAAGACAAAATTGAAATTCCTGAACAAGTAAAACAGCTAGAAAAAAAGAAAAGCCTAGCTCATTCTTTAAAGAATAATTTTTCAGATTTTAAAGATTTTTTACTTTCTAATTAAAATAAGAAGATAATTTTTATTTTATGCTCTCATAGAGAATTTCCCCTAAAATAGTAAGTCCTTCCACAATACGTTCTTCCGGCATATTGGAAAAATTAATACGTAAAGTATTTTCTTTTCCCCCATTAGGGAAAAAGGCGCCCCCCGGAACAAATGCTACCTTTCTTTGAATAGATTGGACTAGCACTTCTCTAGCATCTATATTAGTAGGAAGCTCTACCCAAATAAACAAACCTCCTTTTGGATGTGTAAAAGAAACTGCTTTAGGGAATTTTTCTTCCATTATATGAATCGTCAAATCTCTCCTTCTTTTATATACATCTATAATTTTATTAATATGTTCATTAATATTATATAATTCCAAATATTTAGAAATTTCCATTTGAGCTAATGTATTACATTGTAAATCTGCTCCTTGTTTTACTAATACATATTTATGGATGATTTCTTTATCACCTGCAATCCAAGCAATTCTAAATCCAGGACAAAATATTTTGGAAAAAGTTCCTGTACATAATACATACCCCTCTTTATCAAATGATTTTATTGATGGTAAAGTTTCTCCTTCAAAACGTAATTCCCCGTAAGGATTATCTTCAATGACTATAATTTTATATTTTGCTGCCAGTTTTGCTAAGGCTTTTCTTTTTTCTAAACTCCAGGTACGCCCGGTAGGGTTTTGAAAATCAGGAATTACATAAATAAATTTTATTCGAGGAATAGTTTGAAGCATTTTTTCCAGATTTTCCATTACCATTCCTTCATTATCTGTTTCTACTTCTGCAAATGTACACTCATAAGCTTTAAAAGAATTTATAGCTGCAAGATATGTAGGACTCTCACATAATACTACATCATTTTTATCTAAAAAAACTTTCCCGCTTAAATCTAAGGCTTGTTGAGAACCATGTGTTATTAAGATATTATCGGCATCAAATGAGGTAAGAAGTCTATTATTCATCCTCTTTGCTATTAACTCTCTTAATGGCTTATATCCTTCGGTTGTTGAGTATTGTAAAGCTTTTGAGCCAGATTCTTCTAAAACTAAACGATTTATTTCTTTGATTTCTTTTACAGGAAATAATTCCGGTGCGGGAAGGCCTCCGGCAAAAGAAATAATATTAGGGTTTTCGGTTACTTTTAATATTTCTCTTATTTCAGAAGCTCTTAAATTTGCCATCCTTGCAGCATATTTAATCTCCATATCTCTTACTTTTTTGTATTATAAAAAACAAAATTACTGTTTATTGTATATATCCCCTAATTATTCATTTATTTAAAATTTATTATTTTTATTCTTTTATAAGAGAGACTAATTGATTTTCTGTTTCTATCATTAATTCCCAAAACTCTTTTAATACACTGTAATAATTTGCAGAAATAAAAAACTCATTCATTAATAAAGTCGTTTTAATCTCAATTTGATTGTTGGAATTTTTTATAATATATTCATAACTACCTAAATTCCCAATCATTTTATATTTTTTTGATGTGGGTAATTTATCAACCTTATATCCTTCCGGAAGGGTTACTATAACTATCTTTGAAAATTTGGAAGGAGAACCTAATTCTATTGGGTAAGTTCTGTTTTCGGCCTTAAAAACCTGTTCTTTTTCAGCAGTGAATAGTAAGGGGTTAAATACTAATTTATCTCCTATTTTTTCAATGTCAGTGACAGAATTAAAACTAAAAGACGTTTTGAAAATAGAAGAATTATTAGAAAATTCTAAATTCTCCAATGGAAATCTTTTACAATAATTCTATTTTTAAATGATATTTTTTCAGAATAAATATACCATTTAATTAAATTATTTAAAATAGAAAACAAATACTATTTTTTAATAAAACCTAGTATATTTGCACATAAGAAATATTTAGAGATAGTACTAGTATATTCTAACATTAAAAAAATAAATTCACATTTGTCTATTATAAATACACATTTGACACAAAATTACAGCCTATTTTTATACTAAATAAATATGAAATATAAAAGAATACTTTTAAAACTTAGTGGAGAAGCCCTAATGGGAAATCAACAATATGGTATAGATTCTAAAATCCTTCAAATGTATGCTGAGGAAATAAAAGATGTAGTTGATAAAGGATCTGAAGTTGCTATTGTTATTGGTGGCGGAAATATTTTCCGAGGTCTTTCCGGAGTAGCTACCGGTATTGATCGTGTACAAGGAGACTATATGGGCATGCTGGCAACAGTAATTAATGGCATGGCTTTGCAAAGTGCCTTAGAATCTATTGGGGTTAAAACAAGATTACAAACTGCTATAAGAATGGAGCAAGTAGCTGAACCTTTTATTAAAAGAAAAGCTGAAAGACATCTTGAAAAAGGAAGAGTAGTCATCTTTGGAGCAGGTACCGGAAATCCTTATTTTACTACAGATACCGCAGCCACTTTAAAAGCTATTGAAATAAATGCGGAGGTAATTCTTAAAGGAACACGTGTAGATGGAATTTATAATGCAGATCCCGAAAAAGATAAAAATGCTGTGAAATTTAATAGTATCTCTTTTGAGGAAGTATACCAAAAAGGATTAAAAATTATGGATATGACTGCTTTTACTCTTAGCCAAGAAAACAATTTACCTATTATTGTTTTTGATATGAATAAAAAAGGCAACTTGGTAAAGATTATCGAAGGAAAAGAAGTTGGTACTTTAGTCACTATTTAATAAAATTAAAGCTTTATATTTGCACAGAAAATTTATCTTGAAAAATGGAAGAATTAGAATTGATTATTGAGGCTACTAAAGAGGGTATGGAGGCCTCCCTCAAACATTTAGAAAGTTCTTTTAATAAAATACGTGCTGGTAGAGCTAATCCTGCAATGTTACAATCTATTTTAGTAGAATATTATGGATCTTTAACCCCTCTATCTCAAATAGCTAATATCTCTGTTCCTGATGGTATGACTCTAAGTATTCAACCTTGGGAAAAAGCTAATTTAGGACCTATTGAAAAGGCAATTTTTCAAGCAAATTTAGGATTTACTCCTAGCAATAATGGGGAAACTATTATTATTAATATCCCTCCTTTGACCGAAGAAAGAAGAAAAGACTTGGTTAAACAAGCTAAGGCAGAATGTGAAAATGCTAAAATAGGAATAAGAAAAGCCAGACAAGAGGCAAATAATGATATAAAAAAAACAGATGGTATATCTGATGATTTAAAGAAAAATGGTGAAGAAAAAATACAGGTTCTTACTGATAAATATACTAAATTAGCTGAAGAATATTTAGCTGTTAAGGAAAAAGAAATAATGACTGTGTAAATAGATAAAAACATATAACCTATAAAAGTCGGTTTCTTTATCTTAAATAAAAACCGACTTTTTTAATTTTAATTTGTAATGTCGTATAAAGTATCTATTATTGGGCTAGGATTAATAGGTGGATCGATTGCCTTAGATTTAAAAAGAACAGGGTTTGCTACTGAGATTATAGGTGTAGATAAATCTCCCCAACATGAGCAAGAAGCTCTTAAGTTAGGAATTATTGATAAAATTTCCTCTTTTTCTACAGCTATTCAACAATCTGATATAATTATTCTTGCTACCCCTGTAGACGCATCATTAGAGCTTTTGCCTTCAATTCTGAAAATCATAAATCCTAACTCTGTGGTTACAGACGTAGGTTCTACTAAATCTTCTTTAATAAAAAAGGTGAAAAATTGTCCAAACAGACAGTTATATGTAGCATCACACCCTATGTCGGGCACTGAAAATAGTGGCCCTTCTGCGGCTATACAAAATCTATTTAAAGATAAAGTATCCATTATTTGTAATGCGGAAGAATCTTCTTATAAATCTATTGAAATAATATCGGATATGTACAAAGCTTTAGGCTCTAAAATAGTTTTTATGGATTCTGAATCTCATGATGAACATGTAGGATATGTTTCTCATCTATCTCATGCAATTTCTTATGCTTTAGCTGTAGCTGTACTAGAAAAGGAAAAAAATGATTCAGCAATATTCAATCTTGCTTCCGGAGGATTTGCTTCTACTGTACGTTTAGCTAAGAGTTCTGTATATATGTGGCTACCAATTTTTATACAGAATTCAAAATATCTACTTCCTATAATTAACACATATTTGGATAAACTTATGGAGTTTAAATCTTATCTTGAAAACGGAGATACTAAAAAATTATCTGAGTTTATAACTGAAGCCAACCGTATTAAAGGTAAATTAGAAAAAAAGTAATTCTCTAACTATCAAAATCATTAGGGTATCTTTTTTTCACTTTTTCTACTGCCTGTAAAACTTTAATCTCATTCAATTTTTGAAATTGATTCAGACTTTTGGTTATTTCTTCTGAAAAAGGAGAAAGCATACGTGCAGCTAATAATCCTGCATTTTTCGCTGCATTTAGTGCTACCGTAGCTACAGGTATACCATTAGGCATTTGCAATATGGAAAGTATAGAATCCCATCCATCTATAGAATTTGAAGATTTTACAGGAACTCCTATTACAGGCAATGTTGTATGGGAAGCTACCATACCTGGCAAATGTGCTGCTCCTCCTGCACCTGCTATAATTACTTTAATTCCTCGTTGATAGGCAGTTTTAGCATATTCTGCCATTCGTTCAGGGGTTCTATGGGCAGATATTATAGTAAGTTCATACGGAATGTTTAATTCTTTTAATATATCTGCTGCGTGTTCCATTATATGAAGATCACTTTCACTTCCCATAATTATTCCTACTAGGGCTATATTCATTATGATATAACTTTTAAATTATTTTTTATGAATTGTATTTTTTGTTTTATTTCTGTTCGGGTATGTCCTAAAACAGTTACATGCCCCATTTTTCTTCCCGGGTTAGTTATTTTTTTTCCATATAAATGTAAATAAACTTTAGATAAATCTAATAGTTTTTCCAAACCTTCATATTTTGCCTCACCTATGTATCCTGCTTCTCCTACTAAATTAATCATAGCAGCATATTCTTTTTCGGAAACATCTCCTAAAGGGGAATTTGTTAAAACCCGAAACATTTGATCGTATTGGGAAGAATAGTTCGCTTCTATAGTTTGATGTCCACTATTATGAACTCTTGGTGCTATTTCATTTACCATTAATTTTCCATTTTTACTCAAAAAAAGTTCTATACAAAAAATCCCTGGTGTTTGAAAAGCATCAACCGCCTTTCGTCCGATTTCTTTTACTTGACCAGCAACTTCATTAGATATATCTGCAGGAGAAAATAAATAGTCAACTAAATTTAGTTTTTCATTAAACACCATTTCAACTACATTAAAAACATTAACTTCTCCATTTTCATTTTTTGATACTATAACAGATAATTCTTTTTCAATATCTATGACTTCTTCTATTACAGATGGTTTATTCCAAAATTTATCTAAATCAAATTGATTCTTAATTAATTGAACTCCTTTACCATCATATCCTCCTATTCTTAATTTCTGAATAAACGGAAATTTTAACCCTTTGTCGTCTTTCAACTCTCCTTTATTCTCTACAAGATAAAAATTGGCTGTCGGTATATAATGTTCTCTATAAAATTCTTTTTGTAGTCCTTTATCTTTGATAATTTGCAAGCAATCAGGATTGGGAATTATTTTTTTACCTTTTTTTTGTAATTCTTTCAGAGCTTCTATATTTACATTTTCTATTTCTATACTTAGTATATCTTTATCCTCTCCAAAATCTAAAACAGTTTGATAATCTTTAAAATCACCTTCTATAAAACAATCACAAAATACAGAGCATGGTGCTTGAGAATCCGGCTCTAAAAAATATATTTCATTAGGATAATTTAAAGCATTTTGCATAAACATTTTTCCTAATTGCCCTCCTCCTAAAATTCCTATTTTCATTTAATTTTAAGATTTTTTAATTTTACAAATATAAGAGAGATTGGTAAATTTATTTATTTCTTAATTTTTCTTTTTGTAAATAGGTACTGTACTGCATGCTTCACCAAACATAAGTGAAGATACTACAGGTAGTAATTTTTGAACCATTTGTATGTATGCATTTTGCGGAACTGGTTTGTGAGAACAACCTTTGACTATGACTTTTTTATCTTTATATTTTTCAATCGGAATATTATCTATAATATGCGTATATACCTCCTTGTCAATATCTTCAAATGATCCAAAGACAACAAGTTTAGCTATTCCCGTAAGATGATTTGCTACTAATAAATAAGCCCATGAAGGAATAATTGCGTCTGCAGAGCAAGTTATAGCGACTAAAGTATTATTATAAGATTTCCAATCTATTTCTGATAATGATTTCCTAAAGTCTTTTTCTTTTAAAATTAATCCTTCATATAAATAATCTTTAATATCAAACAAAATATGTGATTCTTTAGGATAATAGTCCCCTAAATCTAAAGTAATTAAACCACTTTTTGCTATTTTATTTTCAATTTCTTCCATTACTTATTCATCTTTTAATAAATCAGGTCTTTTATCTAATGTATGTTTATACGACATTTCTTGTCTCCATTCATCTATTTTTGCAAAATTACCACTTAGTAAAACACCAGGAACTTTTAAATTTTTATATTCTTCTGGTCGGGTATATACGGGAGGAGCTAATAAATCATCCTGAAAAGAATCATATAATGCGGAGGTTTCATCATTTAAAACCCCTGGTAACAATCTTACTATTGCATCAACCAGCACACAGGCCCCTAACTCTCCTCCACTTAATACATAATCTCCTATAGATATTTCACGAGTAATAAATAAATCGCGAACTCTCTGATCTACTCCTTTGTAATGTCCACAAAGTATAATAAGATTCTTTTTTAAAGATAAAGTATTACACATCTTTTGGTTTAGTGTTTCTCCATCGGGAGTCATGTAAATTATTTCATCATAGTCTCTTTCGGATTGTAATTTAGATATACATTTATCAATAGGCTCTATCATTAGTACCATTCCTGCACCTCCTCCGTATTGGGCATCATCTACCTGACGATAATTTCCTTTGGAATAATCTCTTAAATCATGAAAATGTATATCAACTAACTCTTTTTCCTGAGCTCGTTTCATTATAGATTCATGTAAAGGACTTTTCATTAATTGGGGTACTACCGTAATAATATCTATTCTCATACTATTTTATTTAGAAATCATTTCTATTATATCACAAATTTTATCTCACTTACTCTATTTATAAAGTGACTTCAAAATCTCCTACTTTACCAATGATTCTAAATTAGAATATTGGAAAATATTAAAATAATACATTCTATTAACTTCTACATTTTAATACGAAAATCTTTAAAAAATTACCAATTTTTAGATTTTTTTAATGTAGAAATATGTGCTAAATGATGATTGGAATGCCAGGCATAAAATCCGACCATTTCTTTTATTGTAAATTCTTTATTACTCTCGGGGTGTATAAAGGTTTTATTTAGATCTTCTTCTGTAAGCTGTTTCAGCAAATAGCTCCATCTTTCATGTAAGGCTTTAATAATGTTTAATGAAGTCTGTAATGGATAATTTTTACTATCCGGTAATTCCGCCCATTTTTCTTCTAAATACGGCTTTATAACAGGATTATTTTCTGTTAAGGCTAATTTTATTCTGATAAATGAATTCATATGACTATCGGCTACATGATGTACCACCTGTCTGATTGTCCACCCTTCTGGTCTGTAAGGAGTATCTAATTGCCCTTCTGAAAGATCCTGAACTTCATGAAATAATCTATCTGGAAAATTTTCTACATCCTTAATCCATATATTTACATGTGATTGTGTAATTTCCTGAGGTTTTTCAAATTTTCC
Organism: Apibacter adventoris; assembly: GCF_002964975.1. Taxonomy (GTDB): domain Bacteria; phylum Bacteroidota; class Bacteroidia; order Flavobacteriales; family Weeksellaceae; genus Apibacter; species Apibacter adventoris. The sequence continues at coordinate 371,772 of NZ_PSZM01000001.1, forward strand.
AATGGGAAATTTTAAAGACTCTATTTTCATTGTTCAGTAGTCTTTTAGTTAAAATATTTCCAACGGGGAACAATCGGCACTAAAGCTAAACCTATAAAGAGATATAATCCATGTATAGCATCTAATTCTTGAAATCCTAAGGATAGATGAAATAATATATCTACTATAAGGGTAGAAACAAAAAGATATAACCCTCTTTTTTTAAAATTATAAGCTCCAATTGCTCCAATCATCATCATCAATCCTAATAATAAATTTATAATAAAAAACCAAGTTGGAGCTCCCGGAAAATAAATTCTTTTAAAACCCAATATAGCCAAAAACAAAGGAATAAATGCCATAAACCCCATGTATAAACATGAAATTTTAAATGCTAAAGATTTTTTTTCTGTTACTTTAAAGTATTCTTTGGGACGTTTACCAAAAATTTCTTCATCTTCACTCATATTATTGATTTTATAAATTAATTTAAGGTAAATGTACAAAATTATACAATAATCATCTTATAATGTTTATGGGATTATTTATAATATTATTTTTATATTATTTTGAAAAAAAAATTCCTATTTTTTTAAATAGGAATTTTTTTTTCTATTTTTAGAATAGAAAATCATATCCTTTTAAGCTTAATTTTTCATACTTTTCTTCATCAAATTTATACAATCTGGCGAATTTTTTTGAAGATGAATTATCTGTAAGCTCTGTTTCTATAATCAATTGCGAATTGAATATTTTTTTTCTAAAATTCCTTTTATCCATTTCTCTATTGAGTGCATTTTCATATAATTTTTGCAATTGAGAGATGGTGAAATATTCAGGGAGAAGATAAAATCCAATAGGTCTTCGTTTTACCCTACGTTTTAATCTTTCCTTAGCATAATCAATTATGTCATTGTGATCAAAAGCCAGATCTGGAATTTGTGAATACTCTAACCAGACTTCTCCTCTATTTTCAGAATATTTCACTAATTTATCATCTAATTTTACAGTACCATAATAGGATATATTAACGACTCTTCCTAAAGGATTTCTGAAAACTTTTGAAAAGGCCTTTAATTGTTCTATATAAATATTGATTTCTTTAGTATGCCTAAGCAATAAATCTTTTGCTACTTTATCTGTAGCTTCATCATATTTAACATACTGGGATGGTAGAAGCATAGCTCCTCTATAAGGATCTTTATCATGCTTTTTTAACAAAATACGTAACTTATCACCATCAAAACCAAACAATACTAAAGACGTAGAAATAGCTACATTAAAATAAATTTCCTTTTCTTGAGGAGACATTTATTTTTTATTTAAATAGAGCATCCATTAATCTATTTTCATCATTAATGCTCTCTTCTAAAGAAATCATACTTTCTGTTCTCAACACATCTTCAATATCATCTATTTTATAAATTACATTTTTTGCATCCTCAGCATCTTTTGCATTTATTTTACAATAGATATTATATTTCCCTGAAATTACATTAGCTGTTGTAACATTTGGAATTAAAGATAATTTTTCAAGAACATTTTGTGTTTTACTTGATTTAGTTAACAAAATTCCTACATAAGCAATAAATGAATAGCCTAAAATGGAATAATCAATATTTAAAGATGTTCCTTTAATAACACCTGCATCTTCCATTTTTTTAACCCTTACATGAATAGTTCCGGCTGATACATCCATTTTTTTAGCGATTTCTGTAAACGGCATTCTAGTGTTTATTGATAAGAATTGTAAAATGCGTTTATCCGTGTCGTCTATATAAAATTTTTCTTTCATGGTAATAATATATTTTTTTCTAAATTAATTTCTTAATATTTTGCAAATATATGAAATAAATCTGCAAGTTGATTAATTTTTTATACAAATTTTACAAATTATAAACACAATCACTATTAATCAAATAATTCAGCTAATTAATTTTATAAATAATTTGTTTTATTTCTATCTTTGTTTTTGAATTATTTTAAAGGTCATAAAATATTTAAATAAAATATTTTATTATGAAAAATATTTTTAGAAAAATAAAATATTTTTTTGTAGGGTATACATATGAGCAAAAAGAAGGCACTAAGAAATGGCAATTTGAACTCCACGAAATTATATTTGAATCTGATACTTTTAAAGGGAAAATTTTTGATATTACTCTCTTATTTTTTATTTCATTAAGCACTTTAATTATAATGCTAGAAAGTGTACAAGGAATAAATCATCGTATAGGATTCTGGCTATATATATTAGATTGGTGGGTCACTATTTCTTTTACTATTGAATATGTCTTAAGACTTTGCAGTGTTAAAAAAACTACAAAATATGTTACAAGTTTTTATGGTATTATCGATTTAATATCTATTATTCCAACTTATTTGAGTGTAATTTTTTTACAATCTCATTATCTTGCAATTATTAGAATTTTAAGATTATTACGTATTTTCAAAATATTAAAATTAGGAAGTTATATTAATGAAAGTAATGCTTTATTAATTTCATTAAAAAAAAGTAAAAGGAAAATTTTTGTTTTTTTATATTTTATTATAATAACAACTCTTATTTTAGGAGCTCTTATGTATGTAATTGAAAATAAATATAATTCAGAAAATTTTTCTAGTATCCCTCAATCAATGTATTGGGCAATTGTTACTCTAACAACGGTAGGATATGGAGATGTGGCTCCTATTACAATTGTTGGAAAAATTATAGCATCGGGAATTATGATTTTAGGATATTCTATTATTTCTGTTCCTGCCGGGTTGGTTTCAGCAGAATATACAAGAAATAAAAAAATTCATTTGAATACCCAGAAATGTAGATTTTGTATGGCTGAAAATCATGAACCTAACGCTAAATATTGTTTTAAATGTGGCCATTTGTTAAATGAGGAGTTTGAAGAAAGTAAAAAAAGCTAAAAAGTATAATGTTTACTGATACTTATTTTATGAATATTGCCCTTAAAGAAGCTGAAGAAGCCTATAGTAATAATGAAGTTCCTGTAGGAGCAATTATTGTTTCTAATAATAAAATCTTAGCTAAGGCTCATAATTTAACCGAAGCTTTAACCGATGTTACTGCCCATGCTGAAATGCAGGCAATTACTGCAGCAAGTAATTATCTGGGCGCTAAATATCTAAGAGGATGCTCTTTATATGTAACTTTAGAACCCTGTGTTATGTGTGCAGGGGCTTTATATTGGTCTCAGGTTAGTAAAATAATAATAGGTGCTAAAGATATACACAGAGGTTTTTCTTCTAGCGGAATTTCTTTACACCCTAAAACAGAATGTATCTTTGGGGTTTTAGAAGAGAAATGCTCTCAATTACTAAAAGAATTTTTTAAGACTAAAAGAATTTAGTTGATCATTGCATAAATAGTTTAACAATTGAATAAACTATCATTGCTAATACAGCACTTACAGGAATAGTTAAAACCCAAGCCCATAGCAATTTAATTGTGATTCCCCATCTTACGGCTGATACTCTTTTAACTAATCCTACCCCAATAATAGAACCTGTTATTGTATGAGTTGTACTTACAGGAATTCCTAAATGTTCACTTAAAAAAAGGGTAATAGCTCCTGAAATTTCAGCTGAAACTCCTTCTAAAGGAGTTACTTTTGTAATTCGAGTTCCCATTGTTTTTACAATTTTCCATCCTCCTGACATAGTCCCTAAAGCAATTGCTATAAAACTACTTATAGGAACCCACCAGTAATCAGAAGTAAAATGCTGAAATCTTTCCGTTGAAGTGAGATTTACATATTCGGCTGCATGCACCATGTTTACTTCATAAAAAATAAATGCTGCTCCAATAATTCCCATTACCTTTTGTGCATCATTTCCTCCATGCCCTATGCTAAATGCAGCAGAAGAAACTAATTGCAATTTTCTAAACCATTGATCGGCTTTATATGGATTTGCCTTCCGACAAATATTTATAATTATTAAAGTGATTATAGAAGATACTATCATACCTATAAAAGGTGCAATAAAAATAAATAATATGATAGGTATTACGATTGGGTAATTTATTACTGCTTGACCTGCTTCACTAAAACCTCCTACATGAGCTATAGCTGCACCAATAAATCCTCCAATAAGTGTATGCGAAGAAGAGGAAGGAATTCCTGCCCACCAAGTAAACAAATTCCAAAGGATTGCTGCTACTAAACCTGAGAAAATTACTTCTAATGTTATGAAATTTTCATGTACAGACTTAGCAATGGTATTTCCAATTTTAAATTCACCTATAATATGCAAGGAAACAAAATAGGCAACAAAATTAAAGAATGCTGCCCATAAAACCGCTTGAAACGGTGTTAATACTTTAGTTGAAACAATGGTCGCTATTGAATTCGCTGAATCATGAAAACCATTTATATAATCGAATATTAAAGCTAATACTACGATAGTTATAAGTAACGTCATATAAGGGGTTTAAGAATATTTAACTAAAATAGATTCAATAATGTTTGCTGCATCTTCACATTTATCAGTAACATCTTCCAAATATTCTATGATATTTTTTATTTTAATAATTTCTATAACTTCTATTTTACTCTCAAATAATGCCCCCATTTCTTTACTAAACAAATCATCTGCAACATTTTCGATTCTATTAATTTCCACACAAGATTCTAGAACTTCTTTGGGCTTTTTAAAATCTCTTAAATTATATATTGCTTTCTGTAATTCTACAACACTATCATCTATATATTTAGAAAATGTAGCAAAAGATTTTAAATAAGGAGATTTATATAAAAGTGCATATTTAACAGAAGCATACATAAAATCTGCTATATCATCTAAAGAAGCTGCCAATTGATGTATATCTTCTCTGTCAAAAGGAGTAATGAAATTTTTCCCTAATTCTATAAAAATATTGTGTGTTAATTTATCATTGGCATGTTCATAATCTTCTATTTTTTTAAAAAATGCTTCTGTTATATTTTCTTTAGAAGACATGCCCTCAACCATGTATTTTGACATGGATAAAAGATTGTCTGAAACCTTTTCAAACAAAGTATAAAAAACTTTATCTTTGGGCTGAAATAATCTAAAAAATGCACTAATGCTCATAGATATGTTTTTTTTCAGGTGTTCTTTACTGGCAAATATATGATTTTTATATTAACAAAAATATAATTATAAAGTGTTAATTATTTAAATTAGAATGTTTCTAAATAACCTTATTTTCTAGATCTTTTATTTGTTTTAACAATATTTTGAGTTTTATAATTTGCTGAAAAATATTATTCCTTTTTTCTTCTTCTATATCGGGCGTTTCTAAGTTTTTCGCAAGCTTATCTATCATCTGTATAATTTTTACAGATTTATATTTTAATATTACATCTTTTGTATTTTTTGAAAGATTTTGCTCTAAACTGGGAACAAAAATTTCTTTCACCTGCCAATTTTCACTAATAAAATATTTTTTCAACATTTTTTGGGCAGCAAATCTGGTATAATTTTCGTCTTCTGACTTTACAAAAAATTCTCCCGTACGTAATTCTCCTTTATCAATACCCTCTTCTATTTCAACCAAAATTTTATTATAAAAATCGATAGAAAATTGTATATCATCTTCTTTAAATCTGTGTACTATCTCTTCTATTACTGTTGTTTTATATGCTTCTTCCCCTTCTATATAATTCATTTTTATCTCGTAATCTCCATAAGAAAGCATCAAATCTAATATATCTTCTTCTATCTTATAGGTAAAATCTACTTTTTCATTTTTATTTTCAACCGGTTGTAATTTGATTTCTTTTTTAAATTCTTTCCTATCAGATTCTAATTTATTTTGTGTAATTTGGGCTAGTTCACTAAATAAAACTTGTTCTGAAATATCCAATAATCTAGCACATTCTTTCACGTAAATTTCTTTCTGTATTAGATTTTTTATTAAAGCTATGCTACTAACTATATCTCTTATTAAGGATGCTTTTTTTATAGGATCATCTTGAGCTTCTTTTAATAATACATCCGTTTTAAATTGGATAAAATCTTTAATATTATATTTAAAAAAATTTTCAATTTCATCAGAGGAATTTTTTTGGACAAAGCTATCTGGATCTTCTCCATTGGGAAATAGCAAGACCCTAACATTCATATCTTGCTCTAAAATCATATCAATTCCTCTAAAAGAGGCTTTGATTCCGGCTGAATCTCCATCATAAAGTATTGTAATATTATTAGTCAACCTCTTTATTAAACGGATTTGATCATTTGTAAGTGAAGTGCCTGAAGAGGCTACCACATTTTTAATTCCGCTCTGGTATAAAGAAATTAAATCCATATATCCTTCTACCAAATAACAATTATCTTCTTTAGTAATATGTGATTTTGCCTGAAATAAGCCATATAAAACTTTACTTTTATGATATATTTCACTTTCAGGGGAATTTAAATATTTTGCTGTTTTTACATGATTTTGCAGGATTCTTCCTCCGAATCCCAGGATTCTTCCTGAAAAACTATGAATAGGAAATATAATCCTTTCCCTAAAACGATCTATTCCTTGCTCTGAATTTTCTTTGAATATACTTAATCCGGTTTGTTCTAAAATTTCTTTTTTATAACCTTTACTCAATACAAATTGAGTAAAAGAGTTTTTATTTTTAGGCGAATATCCTAAATGAAAGTATTGTATAACTTCTTCTCTCAAACCTCTTTCCTGAAAATAAGACAGTGCTATATTTTTACCTTCTTCTGTCTTCCACAACTGATCTTGGAAATACTCACCTGCAACTTCTGATAATTGATAAAGGCTCTCTTTATTTTGATAAGTCTCCTTTTGTTGCTCTGATAGTTCTACCTGATCTTCATCTATTTCTATGTTATATTTTTTAGCCAGATAACGTAAAGCCTCCGGATATGTGTAGTGTTCCTGCTCCATAATGAAGGTAACTACATTCCCCCCTTTTCCTGAAGAAAAATCTTTCCATATCTGTTTTGCGGGAGAAACCATAAAAGAAGGAGTTTTTTCATCCACAAAAGGACTTAATCCTTTGTAATTACTCCCTGATTTTTTGAGGGTTACAAAATCAGAAATTACTTCTTCAACCCTGGCTGTTGAAAAAATTTTATCTATGGTTTCTTTGGAAATCATAAATACAAAAATACGGTATTTTTAGAAGAGATATTTTTATATTAATTATATTTTACAAATTTCTTTTCTTAAGTATTTTACAAAATAATTCAAGTTATATAATAGTATAATACTTCTATTAAATTATAATTACTGTTTCCAAAATAAATAGATTTTTTTATATTTATTTATTTCGTATTGTTTAAAATTGTTTATAGATATGGAATAGGTCCCTAAATGTAGATTTATTAATTTAAATTAAAAAAAATTGTTTAAACTGAGAACTAAAATTAATTAATAATAAATTTTATTTCACTTTAATTTAAATTAGATAATCATTTACAATTTTAATCTTACTTTACTTTTTATTTAATGTTTTTTGTAATTTTTCTTTCAGAATGATATGTTTAGTGAAAAGGTATCTGTAATCTAAAACTTTATTTAATTATATAATTATTCATTTTTAAAATTTATTTTTTAGCCTCTTTATCAGCATCTGTAGGGTTCCACAATTTTATTTTATCATTTTTATTAAGGCCTTTTAATACTTGAACGTATAGACCATCTGAAAGTCCTAACTGTATATTTACTTTTTTAAACTTTCCTTTTGCTTCTTCAATTTCTACAAAAGGTTTATCATTTTCATCATATTGCACCAAAGCTTCACGAATTGCTAAAGTTTTTGGGGTTTGTTTAAGTATCACTTCAGCATTTGCACTATATCCTGCTCTTATATCTACTCCCGAAGGAATTATAATATCTGCTTTTATTTCATATTTCACAGCTCCATTTTCTTCTTTTCCCTGAGGAGAAATAAAGGTTAAAATCCCATTTATATTTTTATCTTGTAATGCTCCTATAACTATTTTCATGGACATTCCTTCATGCATTTTACCAGCATCAGCTTCATCTACTTTCCCTTCAAATATCATTTTATTTACATCTGCAACACTGGCTATAGTTGTTCCAGCATTAAAAGTATTAGCTTCAATAACCTGATCTCCCACTTCTACAGGAATATCTAATACCAACCCGTTTGCCGTAGAACGTATTTGAATACTTGCCAAATCTTCTAGCCCTGATGTAACTCCTGTTTTAGCAATATCATATTCTTTTTGTGCTTGTTTTAAAGTTTGTTGTGCCATCTTATAATCAGTCTCAGCAGTTTCATAGTCTTGTTTAGAAATTACACCTTGGTTATATAATAATTTTTGTCTATTAAACTGACGTATTTGATTATTTAAAGTGATTTTTGCTGAGTTTATAGATTGCATGGCTGCATTTACATTAGAAACTACCGGAACCACTTTAATTGTTGCTATTAACTGACCAATTTTAACCTCTTCTCCTTCTTTAACATGAATTTGTTTTATAATTCCAGATATATTGGGTTTTATATCAATTTTTTCTTTAGGATTTATCTTTCCTGTTGCAATAGATTTTTGTTGCACCACCATCATTACAGGTGATTCTGTAGTAAAAGTATCACTGTTATTAGCATTTGATCGGACAACATATCCGATACAATATAAAAAGAGCAAAATAAAGATAATTATTAAAATAATTTTAATAGTCTTCTTTTTCATGATAATATTTTTCTACATTTCTAATTTGATTTGTCTAAATTAAGCTTTTTTTGTTACACGTAATCTATAAAAAATTAACTTAAAAACCTATATTTGTAAACCATCAACATTTAAAGTGAATTGCTAATTTTTAATGAATTATACTTTACCTAACCTCATACTAGAATCTTATTGGGGATATAAAGAGTTTCGGGATCCTCAAAAAGAAATTATTTTAAGTATTTTGGAAGGTTGTGATACAGTGGCACTTTTGCCAACAGGTGCAGGTAAATCTATCTGTTACCAAGTTCCTGCAATAATGGGAGAAGGCACATGTATTGTTATATCCCCTTTACTTGCATTAATTAAAGATCAAGTATCACAATTAAAACAAAGACAGATATCTGCAGAATATATTTCTTCGGAGCAAACCATTGATCAGCAATCTATTATTTTTGACAAACTCAAAAATAATGAACTTAAATTATTATATGTCTCTCCTGAAAGACTTTTAAATAAAAATTTTCTAGAGATAATTCATGATGTTGAAATATCATTCCTGGCTGTGGATGAAGCTCACTGTATTTCAGAATGGGGAAATGATTTCAGACCTTCTTATCAATTAATTAAGGATTTCAGAATTTATATTGGCCTGCAAATTCCCTGTATTGCTTTAACAGCTACAGCAACAGAAAAAGTACTTTTTGAAATTATAAAAAAATTAAATTTAAGAGATGTCCAAGTTTTTAAAAAATCATATGAAAGAGAGAATTTATCATTACATGTAATCCAAACAGAAGACAAAATTGGACAAATTGAACGGACTCTAAACAAATACAATGGTTCAGGAATTATTTATTGTAGAACAAGAAACGAAACTAAAAATATTTATCAAATTCTTTCAAATAAGGGTTTTGATGTAGATTATTTTCATGCTGGGCTCCCTCTTCGAGAAAAATTACAAAAACAAAAAGAGTGGACAAATAGTAATTCAAAAGTTTTGATTTCAACCAACGCTTTTGGAATGGGAATAGATAAAGATAATGTTAGGTTGATAATTCATCTTTCCCCACCATATTCTTTGGAAAATTATTATCAGGAAGTTGGTAGAGCAGGTAGAGACGGATTAACTTCTTATGCTTTTTTATTTTGGTCTGAAAATGAATTATCTCAAATTTTTTCATCACTAACGCAAACTATTTCTTCAAAAACCGAATATAAAAAAATTGTTCTTTATTTATATTCAATTTACGGTATTGCTCCAAATGAATTACCTGAAAATACTTTTGAATTTGATTTGATGAGTTTTCAAAACAAAGTAAATATAGGTCGTAATAAAATTATAAATGTCCTGGAATTTTTGAGTAACTGTAATATTATACAATGGAAATATGAACCAACTGATAGTTTGATTCAATTTAATTTTCCTATTGAAAAACTTGATATTAAAAATGCTTTTGGGAAAGATTCTGAAATTATTGAAAAAATAGCTAGAAAAATCAGCGGAATTTTTTCTTATCAAATTAAGGTAAATGAAAAAAAATTAGCAGATTCTTTAATGATTTCCCCCATACTGCTTCATGAAATTTTAGTTAAATACTCTAAACTAGGAGAAATAAATTATATTGATGGTGCGTTGCAAAAAATAATTTTCATCACTTCAAGAAATGAATTTTTGATCTTTAATGATCTTTGGGCAAAATTTAAACAAATTCAAGAAAATAAATTATTAAAATATAAAGAATTAGAATTTTTCATTCAAAATAAAAAATATTGTAGAATGAAATTAATTTTGGGTTATTTTGGAGAAAAATCTTACCATAATTGCAATAAATGTGATGTTTGTTTAAATAAAATAAAAAAGAATTTAAATCCTTCGTCAGATATTCTATCATTTATAGCTAAAGGTCCATGTTCTAGAGAGGATATTTATGCTGAATTTCACTCTTTTTCTTTTGATGAAATCCATCATTTTCTACAAGAATTAATAGCTGAAAAAAAAATTAAACTATTAAATTTTAATATGTATTCTATTATTTAAAATTATTCTCATTTTTATAGTAGTACACTTTTTTTAATTTACTAAATAGGAAATTTATGATAATCAATTGAATTTTAAAAAAATGCTACTATTTCTTTTTAAATAAAAATTGTATTTTAGTATTTTAATTATTTTATGTAATTCACACATGGACATAAATATTGAACCTTCTTGGAAAAATGCGTTAAAAAATGAATTTGAAAAACCTTATTTTTTATCTTTAATAGATTTTGTGAAAAATGAGTATAAAGCCCACACTTGCTTTCCTAAAGGAAAACAAATTTTTAAGGCATTTGAATTGACTCCATTAGATAGAGTAAAAGTTGTATTACTCGGGCAAGATCCATACCATGGAATAGGTCAAGCTATGGGATTATGTTTTTCAGTTCCCGAAGGAATAACAAATCCTCCTTCTTTACAAAATATAATTACTGAGCTAAAAGATGATTTAGGTGTATGTCTTAGTTCCGGAGATCTGTCTGCTTGGGCTCAGCAAGGCGTATTTTTATTAAATGCTACTTTAACGGTAAGAGCTCATGAAGCCGGATCACACCAAAAAAAAGGATGGGAAATTTTCACAGATTCTATAATCCAAAAAATATCAGAAGAAAAGGAAAACATTGTTTTTATCTTATGGGGAAGTTATGCTCAACAAAAAATTAAACTAATAAATCCTGAAAAACATTTTATAATTAAATCTCCACACCCTTCTCCATTATCCTCCTACCGAGGATTTTTTGGTTCCAGACCTTTTAGTAAAACAAATAATTATTTAATTTCTAAAAACATAAAACCCATCAATTGGTAACATTTGATGGGTTATTTTATAAAAAATCAATTATATTTTAATTACTTTCTTCTTCTTTTAATTTTAATTCAGCTTTTAACTGTTTCATAATTTTCTTTTCATTCTTTCTATATAACTTTTTTTCTTTATTGGTCATATTATCATAATTCTTTTCAAAAAGATCTGATACATTTCCTACATCTCCAGAATCGATTTTAATCTCTTCATTTATATCTTCATTATTATTTATATCAGTTTTAACTTCTTTACCTGTAGGAGAATCCAATTCTTTTATATTTACATGTTTAGTTTCAGAAGGTTCTATTGTCAATGTAGGTTTTTCTGTAATAGTATTTGTAGGTGCTAGATTTGGATTCGTTTTGACTGGAGTTTCTTCTTTTACTTTTACACTTTGAATTTCTTTCTTTTCATTAGAAAATACAGGTCCTTGAGGAGGTATAGGTTCTTTAGGCGTTTCGCTCTTTAAAGATGAAGCTGTAACAGTCTCAGAAGTTTTTACTTCTTTCAAGGATTTTGAATCTAAAACTTCTACATTTGCATTTTTAACTTCTGTAGATTGTTCTGATAATTTAAGACTTTTTGTATTTGTATTAACCTGAGCTACATTTTTATGACCTTTAACAGGTATTTCTTCTTTTACTGATGATTTTTTTGAAGCTATTTTAACGATTCCAGATGTACCTAATTTTTTTTCAGAAGTTGTTGAAATCATATTATTTTGGATTTCATCTGAATTTTTTTTAGGATCTTTTGTTATTATCTTACTTGTAGTTTGAGGGGTTGCTTTTTCAGAATTAGCTTTGGTAGCTAATTCTGTTTTTACTACCGTACCATCTATAATAATCCAATATTTATTTCCTTCTGCATCTTGAGTTATTTTTACTTCATTAGGGGAAGAAAAAGCACTTGCAGGCAATCTATTGCTCTTATTATTTGATACTACTTCCATTCTCTCTGACTTTTTTTCTTCAATAAAGCTATAACCTGAGTTATTACTCGCTTTATCGGAAGATGGATAACCTCTCCAAACCTCTATTTTATCTCCTACTTGCTTAAAATAAAATCCTTTTTCTGAAGTTTCTTCAATTTTTTTTCTTTGTGCAAAAGATAAAATGGTTATTGATAAAAACAAAATGGTATATGTTCTTTTCATGATTAATGAATATTTACATTTTAATTACAATGCATTTCAAGTTACTAAATTACACCTTTCTATTTTAATAAAAAAAGATTTTATTTTATATTATTTAACATACATTAAGAATTCTAACTTCATTCATTTTAAATCTTAATATCAATATTAAGTATATCAAATTTTATATATATATTATAATAAAGAACTTCTTCTAGGTTATAAAAATAATCTAAAAAAACTAAATATAATTTTAAATTGAAACCTTGCATTTATCAAATAATAATTATTGAAAGAATAATTTATGAAAACAAATTTAGTAAAAATAATATAAATATATATATCTTAAAAAAAACTTTCGAATTTTTTTATCTATAAAAAATAATATAAATAAAGATATATAAATCTGTGAATTTTTTAGTTAAAGTAATTTAAAAAAATATGAAAATAAGAATATTTGAGGCTGCGGTTACTAACTATTATTATTTTTTTAATTCGTTATTGTATGGAAGAGTTCCTTTATTTTTTTTGAGTTTATAGTTTTTAAAATCTTCCGTTGACTCTATCCCATGTTCTGAAATATTTGTAGTTATTCCATCAGCTCGGTATATTTTTACCGTATCATTAGAGAATATCCTTCTATTTTTTTTATCCCAAAAAATACGATTGGTCTTTAATGTATCGTTAGAAGAGTTTATCAGCACTACATTATTTCTAGCTTCATACCATCCTGTCACTTCTATTACTTTCGCATAGTCTGCTTTTAAATGTCCAGGTTTTTTACCTTTTTCATAAAAATCCATATCTATTCCTTTGGGAAACTCTGTATAGGGAGTTTGAGCAAATTCATATTCTTCTATCAAAGGAGATCTCAGATTTATGACTTTATAAATAGAATCTGTAATAACCACATGGGCATTAAATATTTTTCGTGATACAAAATTCTTATTTTTTTTTCCTAAATTCTCGGTTGAATCATCTGAACAAGAAATTGTACTACAGAAAACTAAGTAGATAAATGCAATAATTTTTATAAGCCTTACTTTACTTTTCATAATTAAAAGTTATTAGTTTAAAGTAAGTAAAAAGAGGATATATTAATCATATCTTCTTTTTCTAAACCATAGGTCATCAAAGTTAAATCCTATTTTAAAGTTTACAAAATTTTCTTTGATCAGCCCATCAGATTTAGTTCCTCTTTGGCCTAATTCAATACCTAAGTTTAGCAATGAGGGATCTTGACGACCTGATTTCCCCAAAGGAAGACTCATCCCTGCTGTAAGTCCATATTGATTAATTGTATGATTATAAAGTTCAATGCCTGTATTTTCATAATATATCCCATATCTATATATAACTCTTTGAAAATATGATCTGAAACTGTTCACATTGGGTAATACCCAACCGCCTATTGCTACTCTATATCTGTTTTTATATTCTAAATTATCTTCCGGTATTTCTAATTTAGATTGATTGGTAAATTTAAAATCTGCTCCTAATGACCATTTAAATTCTTTTCCATAAGCCACTCCTAAAGAAAAAGAAGAAGGTATTTTAGTTTTCTTTTCTCCATTTATGTATGTAAGTGTATCTACAGATTTTTTATTTCCATAAACATCATAGTAATAGGTAGAATAAACATAATCGATGTCTGTATTTACTTTGTGTCCTATATTATAGGTAGCCCCTAATTTTAATAAATGATCTTTTTTTAATTTTTTTTGGTAAGCTAATGCCAAGGTATAATCAAAAAAATTATATTCCTTTTTGTTAAATATCCCGGAAATTAATGCTGCATCCTGAATAGAATTTTCTTGTTCTTTCTTAAGTTCTCCCCAAATATAACCTATTTTTGCTCCTAAAGATAATTCTTTAGTTACGTTATAAGAATAAAAACCATTAAATGAATTTAACCCTCCTCTCCCTTTTAAAATAGATTTCATATTTACAGGCGAAGTTGCATCTAATGTCATATCATATCCTATATTTGTATAGGGTTGTAGATTTACACCTGCTCGAGATTTTTGACCAATAGGAAAAGCAAAAGCTAAATTTGCTAAATATGTAGTAGATCTATCACTGCTTTCTAAAGAAGTTTTTTCGTCTGTATAATCTGTATTCACACTAATATTAAAACTGGTATATCTTAAATTTCTGTTTGCTGCAGGATTAACAAAATTTACTTCATTATTGAAATCTGAAATATACGCAGTACCAATGCCTCCCATGGATGAAATTACTATATCACTATTTGTCTTATTATCTCCTAACCCAATGGATGAATATGGAGAAGTAGAGGTTTGCTGTGCATTAATTAAATGGGTAGCCAAAATAAAAATAAATAATAAGAAAATTTTAAATTTCATCCTGAAAAATTTAATAACTGCAAATATGTCAATAATGCACGGATTATAAAAATAAATATTGTAAAAGTTCTATTAAATATGTTAACGTAATTTTTTTTTAAATATTTTTTAATAATTATTTTGTACTTTAAAATTAAGTCCTATATTTGCAAACCAAATCTGAGGTACCTTAGCTCAGTTGGTAGAGCAAAGGACTGAAAATCCTTGTGTCCTTGGTTCGATTCCAAGAGGTACCACTTAAAAAACCGTAATCATTTTAGATTATGGTTTTTTGTTTTTTTAGAGTTTACGAAGTAAAAAAAGTATTGTTTATTTTTTGACAGGTGGTAATTAAAATTTAGGAGCTTTTCTATTTATCTTTTTCTAATAATCTGAAATAAGCCACTCTGAGACTTTTACCAGTTCAAAGGAATCAGCCATAACAGGGATACGAGAATTTCATATACAAACCTTATGAATTTAAGTTAGTATTTTATATGATATTAGAAGAATTATTGAAAAAATATATAGTTTAGAGCTTTATTTCTTTCAAGGTTTTCCATATTTTCTAAATGCTGTTATCGTCTGATAGATTCCATAACCAATAAAAATTTTTGCTATAATAAAGATAAAATATAAAACTCCATTGCTTTGAAATTCCTCATTTTTAAAATCTAATGAAAATGTAAATTTTAAAAATTCTAATAAAATAATAGAAAATCCAGCAAAAGAACTATCTTTATTAGAAAATGTTAAAGGATAATTTGAAGAAATAAAAGAATTAATGATGATTAAAAGTAAGAAAAAGAACAAACTTGCTTCTAAAGTAAATTTTACTCCTTTAATCCAATTTCTTCCAAAATCATTAGATTTTTTATTGAGCCATAAAACATAATAATCATAATCTTTAATACTTAACTTTTGAAAGTATTTACTTTGGTCTAGTGCATTGTATTTAAGATACTCAATTTTATTTTCTGACTTTAATAATTGTCCTTTGATTGTTCTGATTGTATTTGTATCTATGGATTTCAAATTTCCTAATTTTATTCCTTCAAAAAAACCGATTTTTTCAAAATATGATGTTTCAAATTTTATTAATTGAATGCAATTCAAAAATTGAAATGAAGTTATTCCATGAAAAAAAACGGATTTAAACTCTATATTTAAGACATTAGAATTATCAAAATAAGTAGTTTTTTTAAAAGTACAATTCTTGAACTTCAAAGTACTTTTTTCTGATTTTAATTCTGTAAATTCCACCCTTTCTGAAAACTCTATATTATTAAATTCAGTTACTATACCAAAGTTTGATTGTTTAGCTTTAACTTCTCCAAAAATGCATTTTTCAATTAAAGAGTAACTACTAAGTTTATTTTTCCAAAACTCAAAAACTTGTTTAAAAATACTGAAATTAATCTGTAATATTTTAATATTATTTCCATTAAGCGTACATTCTTCAAAAAAACTACAATTATCAATAAATAAGAAATTAATTTGATTCAAACGACAATCCAAATAGTTTATATTTTTATTACCAATAAGGAGGATGTTATTTATTTGATTTAGTTTTTCAGGACTTCCTACAAAAGAAAGCCAATAAATTTCATTAGATGAAATATGAAAGTGAGAAGAAGTTATATCTGTTTCATTAAAGATTAGAGCTTGAAGCTTAGAATCGTTTATAAACAAGTCAATATTAATCTCACACTTCTCAAATACTATTCTGTTTAATCTTTCCGGTAATTCTTTAATAGTGATATCAAATCTTTGTCCTGATAAAGCACAATTAAAAAAAGACAGGTTTAAACCAGGTACATTTAAATCATTAGAATCTGTTAAATTAATAGAATCTGTAATTTGAAAATCAATATCTTTAAAAGACACATTTAACTTAGAAAGATCATTTGTTTGAGAATATTCGTTAACAGCTTTTTTAATAATTCTTATAAAAAAATTCTCATCTTGAATAATTCTATTCATAAAGTAGCTTTCTTCATTGTAAATTAGTATACTTATATTTTTTAAACACCTTTAAATTATACAAATGTAATTTTTTATCCTGATATAAAATATCTTTTAGCTACTCTAATTCAAAAAATAAAATTAGTTGGTTTATAAAACCTAAATTGTTTAAAAATCCCAATCAGTATATATTTTTACTACTACTTTCTTTCAATAAAAGACGATTTTTAAGATAATGCAGAAAGAAAAGAACCTTAATCCATATAACCTTTTATTTTTTTTAAATTTTTAAACTTTACTAATATCTATATATTAAAAAATAAAACTCAAATCCAAAATCTTCTTTATTCACACTATATATTTTAAACCCATTTTTTTCATAAAATGGAATATTTTTTAATGTTGATGTTTCTAAAACAATAGCTTCTTTTTGTTCCTTATAATATTCTATAACCTCTTGTAAAAAAACAGATCCTATTCCTTTATCTTGCTGTAAAACATCTACACCTAAAAACCAAAGCTGAATAAAATCAATATTTTTAGGTAGTGTTTCATGAGTAATCCTTTCTTTTTTCACTACTTTTTGGGCATTTTTTAATCCACTAATACAACAAGCAAATTTTATATCTTGTATAAGGGTGCCTAAAGTAGTTTTCTTTTTTTTGTGGTCTATGAGTATAGCACAAGCGGTTTCTTCTTCATTTATCAATATCTTTCCAAATTTTTCTCCCATATATAGAGAATAATCCATCAATCTTGAAATATATTTTTCCTTTTTTTGTTTTAAGACATAATTCACCGATTTATTATTTACAAAAGCTTTTGTGAGTATATGGTTTATTTTTGTATAATTTTTACTTACTACTTTTTTCATAGATTAAATTTTATACCTGACAAAAATTGAAATGAAAAGCTAATGTAAGATAAAATTTATTTTGTTTTATTATTTCAAATATACTTATACAGCACATTCTCATAACAGTTGGCCAATATAAAATTAAACCCCAAAAATTACAGATAGGCATATTTCAAAAAAATATAAATACCTTTACCCCTCATTTTTATTTTTGAATATATGAACTACCTTTCCGTAAATAATTTAAGCAAATCTTTTGGTATACGCTCGCTTTTTAAAAATGTCTCTTTTCATATTAATGAAGGCGATCAAATTGCCTTAGTAGCTAAAAATGGCAGTGGAAAATCGACGTTACTAAAAATATTAGCCGGAAAAGAAACTTCAGATTCAGGAGAAGTAATACTCAATAAAGATGTTAAAACAATAATGTTTGAACAAAACGATTCATTTGATAACAATCTTTTGACCAAAGATTACATATTTACACATTCCAATCCCATTTTAGATATTGTGTATCAATACGAAAAAATGGTGGAAGAAAATCCAGAAAATCCCGATTTAATAAAACTGATTGAAAAAATGGACCAACTGGAAGGGTGGAAAGTTGAGCCTATTATAAAAGAAATTATATCTAAATTAAAAATAGATTTTCTTTCTCAAAGAATTGAATCTTTATCCGGCGGACAACGAAAAAGAATTGCTCTAGCCAAATTTTTAATTGATATAAGCTTTGAAAAAGGCCACATTTTGCTTATTCTTGATGAACCTACCAATCATCTGGATATTGACATGGTAGAATGGTTGGAATATTTCCTGAACAAAGAAAATAAAACTTTAATTTTGGTTACTCATGATCGGTATTTTCTAGATTCTATCTGTACTAAAATTTTAGAATTAGAAGATGAAACCATTTATACACATAATGGAGATTATGAAACCTATGTATCTAATAAAGCACTACGAATCGAAAATCAAATAGCCCAAACCGATAAAGCTAAAAACCTATATAGAAAAGAACTTGAATGGATGAGACGTCAGCCCAAGGCACGTACCTCTAAATCAAAAAGCAGAATTGATAATTTCTATATTACCGAAGAAAAATCTAAACAGAAAACCAATGATTCTAATATACAACTTGATATGCAAATGACTCGTTTGGGGAAAAAAATCATTGAAATGAAGAATGTTTCTAAACAATATGGAGATAAAATTATATTAGACAATTTTTCTCATTCTTTTGCCAGAGGTTCAAAAATCGGAATTATTGGAAAAAACGGTGTAGGGAAAACTACTTTTTTAAAAATTCTTGAAAATAAAGAAAATATAGATTCCGGGATCATAGAACGTGGCGAAACAGTAAATATAGGACATTTTAAACAAGGAGGCATTAATTTCAAAGAAGAACTAAGACTTATAGATTTTGTTAAAGAAATTGCAGATTATTTTCCCCTCTCCAACGGTAAACAATTAATAGCCTCCCAATTTTTAGAAATGTTTCTTTTTACGCCGGAAACTCAATATACACCTATTGCTAAACTAAGCGGAGGAGAACGAAAACGTCTTCAACTTTTATCTGTATTATTTAAAAATCCTAATTTTCTTATCTTAGATGAACCTACTAATGATTTAGACCTGCCTACACTGACGGTTCTAGAAAACTTCCTTAACGAATACCAAGGTTGTTTACTTATTGTAAGCCATGACAGATACTTTATGGATAAAGTAACAGATGAACTAATGATATTTGAAGGTGAAGGAAAAATATCTTGGTTCATAGGTAATTACACACAATATTATATCCAGAAAAAAGAACTGGAAAATACTAAAGATGAAAAAGAAAAATCCAAAAAAATAAATATAAGCCCATCAATAAATGAGGAAATAAATAAAACAAAAAAACTATCTTTTAAAGAAAAAAGGGAACTGGAACTTTTAGAAAAAGAAATTCCGAAATTGGAAAAAGAAAAAGAGAATTTAACAGAATTAATTTCAAATCCTAACTTAAATTTTGAAGAAATTCAAAAAATAAGTACCCAACTGGAAGCTGTTATTCAAAAAATAGAAGAAAAAGAATTTAGATGGCTGGAAATTAATGAATAAAAAAAATTATCTTTGAAAATTCAAAGATAATTTTTTTAGATATAAACTTATATAATTAAGCTATTACATGTCCCAAACGGGTTAATTTTTGATGATTTAATATTTTTATCTTTCTACCTTCTACCTCAATTAAATCATCAGTTTTAAATTCTGAAATTAACCTTATTGCACTTTCAGTTGCTGTACCGATTAAATTCGCCATTTCCTCTCTAGTTAAAGTTATTTTAATAAAACCTTCACTATCCATACCTAATTTATTTTCTAAAAAAAGTAAGATCTCTGCCAACCTTTCCCGAACAGTTTTTTGAGCTAAAAGAGTAATAGTTTTCCCTGCTTCTCCTAAATCTTGTGATATTTTTTTTAATATATCAAAAGATACTTTTGAACTTATTTCCAATAATTTGTGAAAAATAAGTTCAGGTACATATACAGCATTCACTTCCTCCAATACAGTACAAGATGCACTAAAACTTTCTCCACCTAATAAAGAACGATAGCCTACAAGATCTCCTTTTTTAGTAAATCTTAATATTTGTTCTTTACCATTAAATCCACTCTTATAAAGCTTAGCTGTACCACGAAGTATTCCGTAAATTCCTGTAGGTTTATAACCCTCATGAATAATTTCTTGCCCTTTTTCGTAGTGAATTTCTCTCATTTCCTTATCCAGAATATCCATCTCTTCTTTGGTAAATTGATCCAAAATCTCCTTATTCTTTAATTCTGAAAGGATTAAATCTACCGAATCTTTTGTCATGATATTTGTCATTTTGTGTGTTCAATTCATTGCAAAAATAATATTTTATTTTTAAATAAAGCAATATCTTTGTATACACGTTAATTGATTTTATCTAAATATGAGCGAATTTTGTTTTCATTGTGGACAAAATATTGAAGATGTAAGAATAGAATTTGATGGGAAAATTTTTTGTTGCAACGGATGTAAAACTGTCTATGAAATTTTAAATCAAAACAATCTTGAAAATTATTACGAATTAAATGAAAAAGCAGGGATTAAACCAGAAAAAAATCAAAATCACTTCGATTTTTTAGATACTCCTTTAATTTTTAATAAAATTATAGATTATTCGGAAGATGGAACTACTCTGGTAACTTTCAAAATACCGGTTATACATTGCAGCTCATGTGTTTGGTTATTAGAAAGCTTAAAAGAAATTAATAAAAACATAATTTACTCTACTGTTAATTTTACTACAAAAACAGTACAAATTGCATATAAAAGTGAATTATATAAACTAAGTGAATTAGCCTATTTTTTAACTGATCTTGGCTACAAACCCATTATAAATTTAGAAACTGCAGATAAAAAACCTGAGAAAGTAGACCGATCATTAATTATCAAAATAGGGATTGCAGGATTTTCTTTTGGTAATATAATGCTACTTGCCTTTCCGGAATTTATGGATAAAGAAGGAGACATATGGTTACATAAATACAATCATTTATTTAGAATACTAATGTTTCTCTTGTCACTTCCCGTAGCATCGTATTGTGCCTCTGATTATTATAAATCCGCATGGGCGGCCTTAAAAAACAAATATCTGAATATCGATTTACCCATAGTTGTCGGTATCTTAGCTTTATTTTTCAGAAGTTGTTATGAAGCATATGAAGGAATAAGTAACGGGTATTTTGACTCTCTTTGTGGATTACTTTTCTTTATGCTTCTGGGTAAATATTTTCAACAAAGAACTTATAAATACTTAGCCTTCGATAGAGATTATAAGTCATTTTATCCTATTGCAATAACAAAAATAGATTTTAATAATAAACAAGAAAACATACTAATTTCTGATTTAAAAGTTGGGGATAGAATTTTAATTAGAAATAATGAAATTATACCTACAGATTCGATCTTAATTAAAGGTGATGCTTTTATAGATAATAGTTTTATAACAGGTGAATCCAAATTAATTCAAAAGAAAAATGGAGAAAAAATATTTGCCGGAGGAAAACAAATAGGTGCCATATTAGAACTTGAAGTAATTAAAGAAGTAAATCAAAGTTATTTAACTCAACTATGGAACAATGATGCCTTTAAAAAAGATCACTCTAAAATAGATACTCTCACCAATAAAATAAGCAAATATTTTGTAATTTTCATATTCATAATTACCATATTAAGTGGTTTGTATTGGTATTTTGTGAAAAATAATACTTCACAAATGTATCAAGTAATTACCGCCATATTAATTGTAGCATGTCCTTGTGCTCTTGCTTTATCTTCACCATTTACCATCGGGAATATGATGCGTATTTTTGGACGAAAAAAATTCTATGTTAAAGATGCTCTTACTATTGAAAAACTTTCAAAAGTAAATCATATCGTTTTTGATAAAACCGGGACTTTAACCATTAATAAAGCTGCTAAGATTAATTATGAAGGCGAACCACTAACTCCTAAAGAATTGCAAAATATAAAAGCAGTATTACAAAATTCAAACCATCCGCTATGCAGGTCTTTATATGAATTTATACCAACAAATAATAATTACATACCAGTTAAAAATTTTGAGGAAATTATTGGAAAAGGAATTCAAGGCGAAATAGATAAGACTCACATTAAAATTGGTTCTCCTATATTTGTAGGCGACAAAAATCTAGCTAAAAATGATACTTCCGTCTACATTCAATATAATGGCAAATACAAAGGACGATTTGCATTCTCCAACCAGTATAGAAAAAATACACAAAATATTATAAACAGCCTTAAAAATTATAAAATATCCCTATTAAGTGGAGATAATGATTCTGAAAAAGAATTTTTAAAAAAGATATTTCCTGCACAAACCATTATGAAGTTTAACCAATCTCCCCAAGATAAATTAGAATACATTAGAAAAATTCAGAAAAATTCAGGCACAATTGTCATGATGCTTGGCGATGGTCTAAATGATGCAGGAGCTCTTAAGCAAGCTGACGTAGGAGTTGCTATTGCTGATGATGTAAACAGTTTTACCCCTTCTTCAGACGCTATATTAGATGGAAGCAGTTTTGAATATCTTACTAAATTTTTAAAGCTTTCAAAGTCAACAATACATATAATTTATATATGTTTTTTCATCAGTTTTTGTTATAATATCATTGGATTAAGCTTTGCCGTTTCCGGTGAATTATCACCCTTAATAGCTGCTATTTTAATGCCTATAAGCTCTATTTCCATAGTAACATTCACAACATTAGCTACACTGTTTGTTGGATACAAGAACTTTAAAATCAAATAATTAAATACGCATGTTATTTAGAATGATTATAAATTTATATCTCATAATTAAATATGATAAAAATCATCATACCTAGAAATAAATAAACTGTATTTTTGCTATTATAGCTATATTAAATTATGGAAATATTATATTTAATGATATTATGCAGTGTTTCACTTGCTATTATCTTTTTAGCTCTATTTATTTATGGTATAAAAAGTGGTCAATTTGATGATGATGAGTCACCAGCTGTAAGAATATTACTAGACTCCGACCAAAATCAAACAAACTCTAATGATGATAAAACAGAACAAAAAAAAGACAATCATAATAAAGTAACTACGTAATCAAAAAATGGAAACACAGAAATTTTCGTATGACAACAAAATAGTAAAAGCTTTTGCTTATGCCACAATATTTTGGGCTATTATTGGCTTTATAGTAGGGCTTACTGTTGCATTATTGTTGTTTTTCCCGTCATTACCAGAAGTTTTTTTTGGAAATGATGGGATGGACCTCGCAAAATCTCAAGGATTCCTTGGTTACGGAAGACTTAGAATGCTGCATACCAGTGCAGTAATTTATGCTTTCGTAGGTAATGGATTCTTTACAGGCTTTTATTATTCCGCCCAAAGACTTTTAAAAACAAGAACTAATGATCTAATATCCTGGATACATTTCTGGGGTTGGCAAATAATTATTGTATTAGTGGCGGTTACTTTCCTTATGGGAATAAACACATCTAAAGAATATGCTGAACATGAATGGCCTATTGATATTTTAGTAGCGGTAATTTGGATTCTATTTGGCTTAAATATGTTTATTGCTATTGCTAAAAGAAGAGTAGGACATATGTATGTTGCCTTATGGTTTTATATAGCAACATGGATAGGAATTACTTTATTGTGGGTATTTAACAACTTAGAAATACCTTTAGATGGAAATATTTTACACCCAAAAAGTTACTCACTCTATTCAGGAGTACAAGATGCATTAGTACAATGGTGGTTTGGGCACAATGCGGTAGCATTTTTCTTAACAACCCCTATCCTGGGGCTCATGTATTACTATTTACCTAAGGCTGCAAATAGACCTGTATTTTCATATAAACTATCAATTATACATTTCTGGTCATTAATTTTTGTATACATGTGGGCAGGGCCACACCACCTATTATATACTTCACTTCCCGGCTGGACGCAAATGCTGGGTACTGCTTTTTCAATCATGTTATTAGCTCCTTCTTGGGGAGGAATGTTAAATGGCTTACTAACCTTAAGAGGTGCATGGGATAAAGTAAGAGAAGATCCTGTACTTAAAATGTTCGTTGTAGCTGTTACCTGCTATGGAATGGCAACTTTTGAAGGTCCAATTTTAGCAACTAAAACATTAAATAAAATAGGTCACTTTACTGATTGGATTATAGCACATGTACATGTGGGAGCTTTAGGTTGGAATGGAATGATGATCTTTGGAATGTTATACTTTATAATTCCTAGAATATTTAGAACTAAATTATACTCTGTAAAACTAGCAAACTGGCATTTTTGGTTAGCAACTTTAGGAATAGTTTTGTATGCCGTACCTTTATATATGAGTGGATTTACCCAAGGATTAATGTGGAAACAATTTAATCCAGACGGTACCCTTGTAACAAAAAACTTTTTGGAAACTGTAACTGCATTAAGAAATTTTTACATTTTCAGATTTGTCGGAGGTTCTTTGTATCTATGTGGTGGAATTCTTTTAGCTTTTAACATTATTGCCACCGTTAGAAAAGGTAAATTCTTAGCTAACGAAGATGCAGAAGCTCCTGCTTTAAAACTTTCTCCAAAAAAAGGAACAAATGAAAAAACACATTCTTGGTTAGAAAGAATGCCTCTTTATTTCATTATTTTAGCATTTATAGCATTAGCTACAGGGGGAGCTATTGAAATTTTACCTACAATATTTGTAAAATCCAATATACCTCAAATTTCAAGTGTAAAACCCTACACCCCACTTGAGCTAGAAGGTAGAGATTTATATATAAGAGAAGGCTGTAATGCTTGCCACTCACAAATGATACGTCCTTTTAGAGATGAAGTTGTACGATATGGAGAGTATTCGAAAGCCGGAGAATATGTTTATGATAGACCATTTTTATGGGGATCTAAAAGAACAGGTCCCGATTTACACAGAGAAGGAGGAAAAAATCCAAGTTCATGGCATTTTACCCATATGCTCGATCCGAGATCTACATCTCCCGGTTCAATTATGCCTCGTTACCCTTGGCTTATATATAATAAATTAGATGTATCCAAAACAAAAGAAAAACTCGAGTTAATGAAAAATTGGTTTGGCGTAGAATATTCAGATGGAGATATAAAAAATTATCAAGCAAATATGTCTGCCCAAGCAAAAAAAATTGTTTCAGATATTTTTACCAGCAGTCCTGATTATAAAAAAAGTTATGATGCTTCTTTAGCAGAGGCTAAAAAAGAAGGTAAGGAATTTGTACCTTTAGAAAAAAGAGAAATTATTGCATTAATTGCTTATTTACAAAGGTTGGGTACAGACATAAAAAAAACTCAAATACAAACAGCTAGTAATTAATTTACAATGCTAAAGTTTTATAATAAAATAGTAGCCGGAGTTGACAATGCGACGATATACCAAAGCATTGCGCTTTTGCTATTCTTTTTATTTTTTTTATTTTTAATCATTGTGGTTGTAAAAAAACCTAAAAAATATTACCATGATATGAGTAATTTACCTTTAGATGAACCTGATGAGGATACTAATTTAAACAATACTAATTAAAAATATGAAACCAAGAACACCATTTATAATAATCCTAATAATAGCAGTATGCTTAATTACAGGAGCATTTTATATGTTCTTAGAGAACTTTAAATTCATAACAAGCCCCATATATTTATCAACAATATCAATTTCAATTGTTTTGTTATTAATTAATAATTCATTAAACACATTGATTGATGCTGAAAAATTTAAACAATTATCAGAAGAAGAAAAAAAGGAATATTTAGAATTACTTAAAATTCCTTTTTGGACAAGAGCTTGGAATAGTGCCTTTAAAAATTCACAAGAAGAAAAAGACGGTACGGTTGAAATTTTAGATCATGGATATGACGGAATAAAAGAACTAGACAATCAATTACCTAGATGGTATATTGGATTATTTGCTGTAACTATAACTTTTGCTTGCATATATTTTGTTGCTTATTCATTTACTGATTTTGCACATCCTGATAAAGAATACGATGAAGAATATAAAACACAACTTGCTGAAATAACAGAATATGAAAAAACAGCTCCTCAGGCTACTTTAGAAACCGCAGAATATAAACCTGAAAATGTAGAAGAAGGTAAGCAAATTTATGACCAAACTTGTAAAACTTGTCATGGTGAAGGAGGTACAGGTCTTGCTGGTCCTAACCAAACCGATGATTATTGGATCAATATTTATCAAACCGATGAATTTAAAAATATTTTCTACATGGTATGGAATGGTAGTAAAAATGATCTAACAATGCGAGCATTTGGCGCTACCGGAGAGCTAAAAGGAAATGATATCATGAAAGTATCCAGCTACATATATTCATTAAACCAACAATCTAAAAAGAAACCTGATGGATCATCTGAAGGTAAGGCTCCGCAAGGTGATATTGCTCCATGGGTAAAAGGCGGAGAAGCAATAGTTGCTGCTGCTGCTGCTGAAGGAAAAACTGTAAAAATAGGAACTGTAAAAGAGGCTGCTGCTTCTAATTAGAAATAAAATAATATATACAAAAAGTCTGTTTATTCTTCCTTATAATAAATAGGCTTTTTCGTATTTTCACTTTATAACTATAAATATCTATAAAATGTATCAGAAGATGCCTGAAACTCAAGATGTAAAAAATGAAAATGATAGTTTTAGAACAACTTTGGCAACTGCTGACCAAACCGGAAAAAGAAAATGGGTATATCCAAAGAAACCTAAAGGAAAATATACTAAATACAGAGATATAGTAAGTACTTGTTTGCTACTTTTTTTATTTATTTCTCCATTCATTAAAATAAAAGGAAATCCACTTTTTTTATTCGATATATTAAATCGTCAATTTTACATTTTCGGGGCATATTTTTCACCCTCTGATTTTTATTTATTTGCTATTGGATTAGTTACATCTGTTGTTTTTATTATAGTCTTTACCGTAATATATGGTAGAATTTTTTGTGGTTGGATCTGTCCACAAACCATTTTTATGGAACATATATTCAGAAAAATAGAATATTTAATTGAAGGAGATAGAAATAAACAGATCAGACTAGACAAGCAAAATTGGGATAGTGAAAAAATACGGAAAAAATTATTAAAGTGGACCATTTTTGCTATTATATCTTTCATTATTTCTAATTTATTTCTCTCTTATATAATTGGAATTGATGCATTAAAAAAAATAGTAATTGAAGGTCCATCAGAAAATATTTCTACATTTTTAGGACTATTAATTTTTACCAGTTTATTTTATTTTGTATTTGCCTGGTTTAGAGAACAAGCGTGTACCTTTATTTGTCCTTATGGTAGATTACAAGGAGTTTTAATCGATAAAGATACTATAAATGTTGCTTATGATTTCATAAGAGGGGAAAGTACTGCAGGTAGATGTAAGTGGAAAAAAAATGAAGATAGGAAAACTCTTGGTAAAGGAGATTGCATTGATTGCGGACAATGTGTTGCAGTATGTCCTACCGGAATTGATATTAGAAATGGAAGTCAATTAGAATGTGTAAACTGTACAGCTTGTATAGATGCTTGCGATGAAGTTATGACAAAAATTGGATTTCCTACCGGTTTAATCAAATATGCTTCTGAAAATATGATTGAAAAAAGATCTAAGTTTAAATTTACTCCCCGAGTCAATGCATATACTTTGGTCTTAATTATTTTAGTTTCAGTATGTACATCTTTGCTATTTATAAGATCTAGTGTGGAAACAAAATTCTTGAAAGAAACAGGAACACAGTTTTCTGTAGAAGACAATCTTATTGTTGATGAATACCAATTTATTTTTGCTAATAAAACAACCGAAAATAAAAATTTAAATGTCAAAGTAATACAACCTACAAATGCAGAAATTTTTTTATTAGGTTATGGAACTCATTTTTCCATAAAAGCAAAAAGTACACTCAAAGGAATTGCTACAGTTAAAATCCCAAAATCTACTTTAAAAAACACAAAAGAAGAAATAATCATAGGAGTTTTTGATGATAAGGGAAAGAAAATTGATCAATATAAAACAAATTTTATAGGACCTTCTAACTTAAGATTTTAATTATGAAATTCAAATTTACTTGGGCTCACGGAATAATAATTGCCTTGGTATGCTTCATTTTATTTATATGCTTTATGGTATTTAGTATTGAATTTTCAAAAAATTCATTTGATCTTGTTACTGATGAATATTACGAGGAAGAAATAAATTATCAACAGGAAATTGATGCCACTAAAAATGCTGCAAAATTAAAGGAAAGGCCGGAAATTAATATGGATAGTACAGGTATATTAATAACTTTCCCAAAAGAATTTAATCTGACAAATACAAAAGGGAGATTTCTTTTATTTAGAGCAAATTCTAAAGAACTGGATATTAAGAAAAATTTTTTAGATTTATCCCCACAAAATACAATTCTTATTCCTAATAAAAATAAAATACTTGTTAAAGGAAGATATACTCTAAAACTTTATTGGTCAAAAGATAAAATAAATTATCAAATGGAAGTTCCCATAATATGGAAATAAATGGAATATATTTATATACCGCGCTTAGCCTAGGATTACTCAGTGGTTTTCATTGTGTAGGAATGTGTGGACCTATTGCATTTTCATTAGGACTAGACTCCAATAACAAATTTAAATTTTATACACAAAATCTACTTTATCAATTAGGAAGAATTACTACTTATACCATATTAGGTGGAATTGTTGGAATTGTTGGAAAAAGTTTAGACATAGCAGGATATCAAAAACAAATATCTATTTTATCCGGAATTCTTTTATTATTAATGGTTTTACTCCCTGGAAAAACAACAGAAATCGGTGGAAATTTCAAACCTATAAATAAATTTATGGTTAAAATAAAAATATTCTTAAGTAAATTTTTAAGTAAAAAAGGAAATATTTCAAGATATATAACAGGGATTTTAAATGGATTTTTACCTTGCGGTGCTGTTTATGTAGCCCTCACTTCTTCTATAGCTGCCGGAGGAATTTTACAAGGAATGATTTTTATGGCTATTTTTGGGTTGGGCACATTTCCTTTTATGTTTATTACTACTCTAATAGGGAAAGTAGTAAATTTGAAAATAAGGACTAAAGTTTTAAAATTCTTTCCATATTTCATTGCTATATTAGGGATTTTATTTATTTTAAGAGGGTTAGGGTTAGGCATTCATATGATTTCCCCTTCCAATAAAGCATTAGAAATAGAACAAAAAAAACATATTAGAAATTGTTGTGAATAATTAGAAAATTAATTTCATATTTAAGATTTATACTCTCCATTATTTCTCATACATCTTAAAAAAATATTAACTTAGCACAATTATGAAAATGATTTCAATTATTGGTGAATATTCTCTTTTAATGCTAAGAGTGTTTCAAAAACCACAAAAGAGAAAGATTTTAAGGAAAAATGTAATCCAGGAAATTAATGACCTGGGAATCAATTCCGTAGGTTTGGTTATTTTTCTTTCTTTTTTTGTGGGTGCTATCGTAGCTATACAAATGTATAATAATTTTAAAGCCTCTTCTTTTCCTATTCCCGATTTTTATGTTGGATATGCAACTAAAGTAGTATTAATCCTAGAATTTTGCCCCACTATTATTAGCATTATTTTAGCAGGGAAAGTAGGTTCATTTATTGCTTCAAGTATTGGGACCATGAGAGTGACCGAACAAATAGATGCATTAGAAGTTATGGGGGTAAACACTCCTTCTTATCTTATTTTACCTAAAGTTATAGCTTCTTTATTTTTTAATTTAGTTTTAATAATGATAAGTGTGGTAATAGGTATTTTTGGAGGATACATTGCCGGAGTAGCTACAGGTAAATGGGCAAATATTGATTATGTTAAAGGTTTGCAAAACCCATCTCCCGATTTTTTTATTTATTACTGTTTTATTAAAACTTTTGTATTTGCATTTCTAATAGCAACTATACCTTCTTATTATGGATATACTGTAAAAGGCGGATCTTTAGAAGTAGGTAAAAACAGTACATTAGCTGTTGTATGGACTACTGTTTCCATCATTATTATGGATTTAATTCTTACTCAAATTTTATTAGACTAATAAAAAAATGATTATAGCAGATAATATAACCAAAAAATTTGATGGTATTGAAGTATTAAAAGGAATTTCTGCCACATTTGAAAAAGGAAAAACAAATCTTATAATTGGGCAAAGTGGATCTGGAAAAACTGTTTTTTTAAAATGTTTATTAGGATTATTTGATCCTACATCCGGAGATATTTATTATGAAAAAATAAATGCTTCTAAATTATCAAATATTGAAAGACAAAATTTGAGAAGTGAAATAGGAACAGTTTTCCAGGGTAGCGCTCTTTTTGATTCAATGACTGTTGAACAAAATGTTAAATTTCCATTAGAAATGTTTACCAATCTAACCACATCTGAAAAAAGAAATAGAGTAGCTGAAGTATTGGAAAGAGTCAATCTAAGAGATGCAGGTAAAAAATATCCCTCTGAAATATCAGGAGGAATGCAAAAAAGAGTGGCTATAGCCAGAGCAATAGTAAACAATCCTAAATACCTTTTTTGTGATGAGCCTAATTCAGGATTAGATCCGCAAACTTCTCAATTAATTGATAAATTGATCCATGAAATAACTCTTGAGTATAATACAACCACAATTATAAATACACATGACATGAATTCTGTTCTCGAAATAGGAGAAAATATTGTATATCTTAAAAATGGAATAAAAGAATGGGAAGGAGATAAAAATTCAATTCTAACTACCACTAATCAAAATTTAATTAAATTTGTTTTCTCCTCAAAAATATTTACTATGGCTAGAGAAGCCATGATTTACAATTTAAAAAAAGAACAAAATATTAAATAAAATTTTCACCATTTTCCATCTTTTTAATATTGTCTAAATATTCTTTAATCTTTTGATCTTTATTCTTTGGACAAACTAATAAAGCGTTATCTGTATCTACAATAATATAATCTTTTAGCCCGTCAACAATAAAGATTTTATTATCACGATTAGTTTTTATTATAGTATTTGCTGTATTATATGTATAAACATGATTTCCATGTAATACATTGCCATCCTCATTTTTATCAAAGTTTTCGTATAGAGCTCCCCAAGTACCTAAATCACTCCAACCAAAAGATGAAGAAATTACCCACACATTATCAGACTTTTCTAAAATACCATAATCTATTGATATTTTTTGCAAATTGGGATATATTTTATCTACTTCATTTTTTTCCCTATTAGTATTATATCCCTCAACACTTTCAAATGTATAATACATATCTGGCAAGTATTTTTGAAAAGAATTTAATATACTTTGAGCTGACCAAATAAAAATTCCTGAATTCCATAAAAATCTTTTAGACTCAACAAATTTATAGGCTGTCTCTAAATCTGGTTTTTCTTTAAATGATTTTACTTTATGAAATTTATCTACATTTTTTTTTTCAAATTCTATATATCCATATCCGGTATCAGGGCGAGTAGGATGAATCCCTAATGTTACTAAAATATCTTTTTTACTTGCACGATCCATTCCGAATAATATATCTTTCATAAAAGATTTTTCTTCAAGAATAAGATGATCTGAGGGTGCTACAATAATTGTAGCATTAGGATTCAAGTGAAAAATTTTTTCTGCCATATACGCATTACACGCAGCAGTATTCATCATTACTGTTTCCCCTATTACTTGCTCTCTCGATATATGGGGCAACTGACTTAAAGTTAGATCTACATACTCCTCATTAGTAATAATAAATATATTTTCTTTTAATATAATTTTATTTAATCTATCAAAAGTTTGCTGTACTAAAGTTTTACCTGTGCCTAAAATATCATGAAATTGTTTAGGTAGTTTAGATGTACTTATAGGCCAAAAACGACTACCAATTCCTCCGGCTAATATTACACAATAATAATCTTTATTTTTTATCATATTCAATTATTTCATCAATAAGAGCATTTCCTATTATAAAATATCTCTTTTTGGTCATTCTTTCCATGCAAATATAACGAGAATTTACTTTTTCAAGTTTAAGAAAAACTTTATTGTTAAGTTTAAACCACGTATTATCATCTATATCTTTTAATAATAAAGCTTTAGGATTTTGTAATCTGGTAAAATATTCAGACAATTCTTTATCTGCATAAAAACTAGCCTTAGGTTTTTTCGCATATTTTAACAAATAGTTTCTACTAGCCTCATCATATGCTGAAATACTTTCAATTATTAAATCAGAAAATACTTTTTTCCATTCTTTCCCATGTGGCCTAATTTTAGTCCCAAAAAGGTCAAAAGAAATTAAATGAGCTATCTCGTGAGTTAATGTTAAAAAACACAATGATTGTGGCATTCCTGCATTTATTGTTATTCTATGCGGATTACCTTTCTTTGGAAATTTGTAATCTCCTAATTTAGTTTCTCTAGGATTTTTTATTATTAAATGAAAATAATAAGGACTCAACCATCTTTCAATAAATGTTATTGCTTTTAAAGATATATGAGGAAGTAATTTTGAATAATCTATTTTATTTTCTAATCTCATGTAATAAAAATCTAATATTCTATTGAAAAAAGTAACTATACAAAAGAAATTAAATGACAATTTAAAAAAATATTTTAGAACTTAAGCATTAAAAAATATCTATCTTTGTAAATTAGATTAAAATGTAGAATATGGAAACATGTGGATCATGTAGTTCAAACAATCTTCCCCAAGGTTGTAAAAATAATGGAGCTTGCGGAACAGGGAACTGTAATAGTAAGCTTTCTGTATTTGACTGGCTATCCAACATTCATTCACCCGAATTCAATAATCACCAACCTCAATATTTAGAAGTACGATTTAAAAATGATAGAAAAGATTTTTATATTAAAGATTCTTCATTAGCCATAAACATAGGAGACATTGTAGCCGTAGAAGCTTCTTCAGGACACGATGTAGGAGTAGTATCTTTAACAGGAGAATTAGTTAAAATTCAAATGAAAAAGAAAAAAGTAAAGTATGAAGAAATTCTAAAAATATATAGAAAAGCTACCCCTAAAGATGTCGATATTTGGCAAAATTTCAAAGCCAAAGAAAATAGAGTAATGCTAGAAGCAAGAAAAATTTCAAAAGACTTAGGGCTACAAATGAAAATTTGTGATGTTGAATATCAAGGAGACGGATCCAAAGTTACCTTATATTACACTTCTGAAGGTAGAGTTGATTTCAGGCAATTAATTAAAGAATATGCTGTAGCATTCAGATCTAAAATTGATATGCGACAAATAGGATATAGACAAGAAAGTGCAAAAGTAGGCGGTATAGGTTCTTGTGGAAGAGAACTTTGTTGTTCTACTTGGTTAACGGATTTCAGATCAGTAAATACTGCTGCAGCAAGATATCAACAATTATCCATCAATCCTCAAAAACTGGCTGGACAATGTGGAAAACTCAAGTGTTGTTTAAATTTTGAATTAGATATTTATGTCGATGCTCTTGCTGACTTCCCTTCAAGCCAAACTATATTAGATACCGAAAAAGGAAAAGCCTTTTGTATAAAAGTTGATGTTTTTAGAAAGCAAATGTGGTTTACTTACACTGATAATTCAATATCCTGGTATCCTATAAATATTTATGATTTAAAAAAACTAATAGAGCTAAACAAAAAAGGAATTATTATTAAACCTCTGGATGAGTTATTAGAAAAAGAAATTGTGAAAGTAGATTTAATTGAAGAAAATAACTTAAATAGATTTGAAAAAAGAACGAAATCTAACAACAAAAAAAGATCTAATAACAAAACTAAATCTAAAAAAAACGAAAAATTATTAAATAATCCTGTTAATGAAAAGAAAAATTCAGGACAAAGAAAAAAAAATTCCAGAAAGAATAACCCATAAATACTTTTTACGATAACAATAAGTATGAAAAGATCACTTATTTTTTATTTAACACTTATAGGATTACTTTGTATACAATGCAATAATCATATAGAATATTCCGATATCATCAATGTAAAAAATTCATGGAATAAAAAAGATACTTTGAATTTTACATTTAAAGTACAAAATTCCGAAAACAAAAAAAATATAAATTTTATTGTAAGAAATAATAATGATTACCCGTTTAGTAACATATATTTATTTGTAAAACTAAAACAAGGAAAAAATATTGTTACAGTGGATACCCTAAATTATTTTTTGGCAGACAACAGTGGGAAATGGTTAGGCACAGGAGTAGGTTCTGTAAAAGAAATTAATCTACGATATAAAAAAGAATTTAATTTCCCTAAAAATGGGCTGTATACACTTTATATAGTTCAAGGAATGCGAAAAGATACTTTAAAAGGAATTGAAGATTTTGGAGTAAATATTGAATAACAAACCATATAAAAAATTATGGAATCAACAAATAAAAAGAAAATCAACACTAGCAATACAATAAAAAAAACTTCTAAAAAAAGTTTTATAAAAAAATGCCTCTTATGGTTCTGGGGAATATTTTTTGCCGGACTCCTTGCTTTTATATTGTTATTTGTACTAACAATTTATGGTTTTTTTGGTGAAATGCCTGACGTTAGAGATTTAGAAAATCCTGAAATTTTTGTAGCTTCAGAAATTATCTCTTCTGATGGAGTAGTCTTACAAAAATTTGAAAAAGAAAAAAGAATACCTGTAGAATATAAAGATCTGCCTCAAGCATTAGTATATGCATTAATGGCTAAAGAAGATGAACGTTTTCGTGAACATTCAGGCGTAGACAAAAAAGCTCTTTTCAGAGCTGTTGTATTTGGTGGTAAGAGAGGAGGCGGAAGTACATTAACCCAACAGTTAGCAAAATTATTATTTACTCAAAAAGATGATGATGATGGCAATTTTGCCTACAAGGGTGTTTCCAAAAATAAAATTGGACGTGTTTTCCAAAAAATTAAAGAAATTATAATTGCCGTACAACTTGAAAAACTTTATACCAAAGACGAAATTATCACTCTATATCTTAATAAATTTGACTTCCTATTTAGTGCTAATGGAATCGCTACAGCATCTAAAGTATACTTTAATAAAGATACCAAAAATTTAAATCTATCAGAGTGTGCAACCTTAGTAGCTATGCTTGAAAACCCTAGACTTAATAATCCAAAAATTAATCCAGAAAATGCACAAAAAAGAAGAGATATTGTTCTAAAATTGATGACAGAACAAGGTTATATAACACAAGAAGAATATGCTTCAATAAAAGAAACCCCTGTAAAATTGGACTATAGACCGGTAAAAGAAATAGGCGAGGGATATTCTGCCTATTTTAAATATGCTCTTAAAAAAGAAGTTAATGATATATTAAGTGACTATGAAAAACAAACCGGTAAAAAATACAATTTATATAGAGATGGTTTAAAAATTTATGTCACACTAGATTCTAAAATGCAAAAATATGCAGAAGAAGCCATTGAAAAACATGTAAAATATCTTCAAAACATATTTTTTAAAGAACAAAAAGGAAGAAAATATGCACCTTTTTATACATATGCAGATCAAAAAGATCGGCCTATAGAAGAAGTATATAATAACCTTATGAAAAGCGCAATGCGTAGAACAGGAAGATACAAAAATTTAAAAGCTAAAGGTCTATCAGAAGAAGATATTATAAAGGAATTTAAAAAACCTATAGAATTACAAATATTTACATGGAAAGGAGATAGAGATACTATAATGTCTCCTTGGGATTCTATAAGATATCATAAACATATAGTACAGGCAGGTCTTATGGCTATAGAGCCTAATACCGGAAATATAAAAGCATGGATAGGAGGAATAAACTGGAAACATTTCCAATATGACCATGTAAAACAAGCACAAAGGCAAGTAGGTTCTACATTTAAACCTTTTGTATATGCTACTGCCATAAAGACTTTAAACTATACACCATGTACACAAATATCCAATGCCACTTATTCCAATAAAAGTTGGACCGTTTACGGTAAAGGGGGAAATCCTGATTTACGACATGCTTTAGCATATTCGCAAAATGCAGTTACAGCACGGCTTATTAATGCAACCGGAGCCGATGCCGTTATTCAAATGGCTAAAGATCTAGGTGTTGAAAGCCGAATACCTAGAAATAACACAATTGCTTTAGGTTCTGCAGATTTAACAATATATGAAATGGTAGGAGCTTATAGTACATTTGCTAATTATGGTAACTATATAAAACCTGAAATGATTTGGAGAATAGAAGATAACAATGGAAAAGTAATTAAAGAATATCAGCCTCAAATCCGAGAGGTTATGAATGAAATTTATGCCTATACCATGATAGATCTTATGAAAGGAGTAGTAGATTTTGGTACAGGGAAAAGATTACGAGGTATGGGTATTAAAGCTGAAATAGCCGGAAAAACCGGAACTACCAATAAAAATGCAGATGGTTGGTTTATCGGTATAGCCCCTAAACTTGCAACAGGAGTTTGGGTAGGTTGGGAAGACAGATATGCACACTTCGCTTCAACTTCTATAGGACAAGGTTCTAGTATGGCTCTTCCTATTTGGGCATACTTTATGCAAAAAGTATATGCTGATAAAAAACTTGGTATTTCTCAAGAAGATAAATTTATTAAACCGGAAACTATGGGTGCAAATTTTGGTTGTGATGATTTGGCTTCCTATGGCGCTTATGACGGAGGATATTCCTCGTCGCAAAATTATGATATTGAAGAAAGCGTTGACAACACACCTAAGGAAACTATTAATTCGCAATTAAAGAAAAAAGATACAATCAATTTTGACAATTAAATTAAAAAGGAAAGTTTAAACTTTCCTTTTTTTATAAAAAAATGAAAAAGTTTTTTATTTTTTTTCTTTCAACTTTTTTACTATCTAATTGTTCCAGTATTTTATATAGTGGGAATCAAAATCAATTTTATTTTAAGAAAAAAAACTACACATGGAAAGCATTCCAGACTAAAGATTATATTGCCTATTATCAAACTAACTCTATTGTTGAAAAAAACTTATTATCAACTGAAAAAAAAATTACAAAAGGAATTTATAAAGCTAAAGAATTTACCGGCATACAAAATATAAAAACTCCAATTTATTATTTTATTGTAAATGATAAAAATGATTTTAAAAAACTGACCGGGCTCAATCATACCGCTATTTCCTATTCAAAAAGCAATACAATTATAGAAAGCTATTTTCTTATAGGAGAATCACATGAAGTAGTCCATTTATTGTCTAATCAAAATTGGGGCAATACACATTCATGGATTTCCGAAGGTTTTTCAGTTTATTCTGATAAGATTTGGAACAATCAGGATATAGATATACTATGTCATCAACTATTAAAAAAAAACCAACTCATTCCTTTAAAAAAATTATTTAAAAACAATAAATTCAATACATTTAATTCACAAATTTGTTATCCACAATCTGGATCTCTGATAAAATACTTAATAACAGTTTACGGTTGGGATAAATTTTTAGAATTTTGGCGAAAAACTGATATTTATAAAGTATATCATATTAATGCAAATGCGCTTGAAAATCAATGGATTGAATATTTAAAGACACTACATAAAAGTTAAAATAACAAACATCGAAACAATTTAATCTAAAAATATGTAACTTGCAGCATTTCTTAATGCTATATAAATGGTACCTCTTATCACATCTGCAATTTTATTAGGTATATTTCTTAGTCTTATCTTAATAGGACCCGTATTTTTTTTATTACTAGAAACCAGTTTAACTAAAGGGGTTAAACCTGCCATAGCATTAGAAGTAGGGGTAATTTCTGCAGATCTGTTATGTATCATTATTTCACATAGAGGTAGTAAAGGCCTTTTAGATTTTATTGATGCTCATCCATCTCTATATATGATTGCCGGGTTTATTATTTTTATTTACGGATTATATAGTATTTTATCAAGAGGTAATTTACACCTAAAAGGGGGAACTAATATTGTTACTACAAATTACTTCAAAACCTTTATGAATGGTTTTATACTTAATTTGGTAAATATAGGTGTTATTGTTTTTTGGCTTACAACTGTAGTTTTAATATCTGCACAATATCCTAAACAATCTGATTTCTATTTATACATGTCATGCTTAATTATAACAATGATTGGTGTAGATCTCCTTAAAATATTTCTGGCAAATAAATTCCAAAACAAATTAACAGATCAGATTGTGTATAGAATAAAAAAAATAG
The DNA here is from genome assembly GCF_002964975.1 of Apibacter adventoris. GTDB lineage: Bacteria > Bacteroidota > Bacteroidia > Flavobacteriales > Weeksellaceae > Apibacter > Apibacter adventoris. The sequence goes on from NZ_PSZM01000001.1 coordinate 410,367, forward strand.
TTGGAATTGCTTTACTTATTTTTGGAATTATACTTTTTGGTAAAAGCTTTATTAAAACTAATTCTGAAAATCCTTTTGAATTAATAGAAAACAATAATCCTAATCATAAAAAATAAATACTTAAATAAACCAAAATATATTTATGATTAAACCTTCTTTCCTTTAGTCTGTCTGATTTATAAATCTAATTTGATTCATAATGAGAAATTCACAGCTTAAGTTTAGATATATTATATTATTTTTTTTATTCGCACCCACTCTTTTGTTTTCTCAAAAAATAAAAGTAACTGGTATAGTAACCCAGTCAGGCAACGGTACCCCTATTCCCTATTCCAGTGTAAGCCTAACAAATACAAATAATGAAACTTTAGTATTTGGGCAACTCACAGATAATAAAGGCAAATTTACTCTTGAAGTACCTCCGGGAGAGTATAATATAACTGTAGATCAAGCAGGTTATGAATCATATTTTGATCAAAAAAATCTCCTTGTAAATACTTTTTTAGGCAAATTAAGTATGGAACCTTCGGGAAATGTAAAAGACATAGATGCTATAGTAATTCAAGGTACAAAGCCCATATATAAAGTAGAATTAGATAAAAAAGTATATGATGTCTCTCAGGATTTAACAGCAAAAACAGGTACTCTTTCAGATGTTATGCAAAATGTACCTTCAGTAAGTGTAGATGTTGAAGGAACCGTAAGCCTAAGAGGAAATGAAAATGTAAAAATTCTTATAGATGGCAAGCCCTCTGCAATGTTAGGAATTAATGATACTGCAGAAGCTTTAAAATCAATATCTGCAGCTATGGTAGATAAAATTGAAGTGGTAACCAATGCTTCTGCTCGTTATGAAGCTTCTGGAACCGCAGGAATTATCAATATAATTACAAAAAAAAATGTAAAAAAAGGACTTACAGGTAATTTTCAAGTCTTAGGAGGTACCCCTCAACTATATGGAACAAATGTAAATTTAGGTTATGGAAAAGAAAAATGGAACTGGTTTGCAAATGCAGGTTTCAGATATGGAAAAAATAACGGAAATGTAAAAAATCAATATACCGGATATGACACAAATGGTTTGCAAGATGAATACTCTGAACAAAATTCTAAAAGAAATAGAGAAAGAACTTCATTTAATGCTAATACTGGGTTTAATTTTGATTTTGACAAAAATAACTCTTTATCAACTTCTATAGGATATAAGTACAACATTAGCAATTACCTAAGTACAACATATTATAACAATACATATTTTCCTTCACTATTACAAACCTTTTCTGAAAGAAAAGAAAGACAAAATAGAAATAACTATGGTATAGATGGAAATCTTAACTTTACTCATAAATTTTCTAAAAAAAATAACACATTAACTGTTGATGGTACGTTTAATTACAGTGTAGATGATTCTGATTCTAATATTTTTGATAAAAAACTAGGTAAAAATAAAAACAATAACACTCAAACCGGATTTATGTTAAAATCTGATTATGTTTTACCATTCAAAGAAGGCTCTCAGTTAGAAGCAGGAGTAAGAACGGACTTTTCCAAAATTAAAACCGATTTTTCCTTAGATGAACTAACATCGGGAAATACTCATTGGATTAACAATCCAGAATATACTGATAAAACCAACTATGAAGAAAATATACTTTCTGCCTATCTGCAATATGGAAATAAATGGGGAAACTTTTCATTTTTAGCAGGTTTAAGAGAAGAAACTTCATTTATAATTGTACAATCAGAAAAATCTCAGTCCGACACTCACAAAAATTATACTGACTTATTTCCTACTCTTCATTTAAATTATGATGTTACTGAAAAAAGTCAGATACAATTAAGCTATAGTAGGAGGATAAATCGTCCTAAAAGCAGAATGTTAGTTTCTTATAAAAATCTTTCTGATGATAAAAATACCTTTTCAGGTAACCCTGATTTAGACCCTTCATATACTAATTCATTTGAATTGGGATATAACATTCAATATCGGGTATGGGGAATTACACCTTCCATATATTATCAAAGAACAGAAGACCCTTTTCAAAAAGTTACAATTTCTGATCCATTAGGAAATTTAAACACGAGTCCAATAAATCTAGGGCATGAAAACCGATATGGTGGAGAACTATCTTATACAATTAATCCTTATAAATGGTGGAGAATTTTTGGAGATGTCAACCTTTTTCAATATAAAAACTATGGTAGCCATACGTTCCAAAAATTAGACCCGATTACACAAACCTCTACCTCAATTACCGAAAACCTTAACAAAAGTGGATTTACCTGGCAAACACGTCTAAATATGACTGTGAAATTCCCTGAAAATTTCAATTTCCAATTACAAGGTAATTATATGGCTCCAAATAAATCCGGACAAAATAAAAATAAAGAAACGTTTGGTATGGATTTAGGCTTAAGTAAAGATATTTTAAAAGGACAAGGTACTATTCTTTTTAATGTACAAGATGTTTTTAAATCTAGAAAAAGAAAAACAGATACTTGGGGCGCAGATTTTTATCGCTACTCTGAAATGCAATGGAGACCTAGACAGTTTACTATTTCTTTTACTTATAGGATAAATAAGGAAAATGCTAAAAAAGGAAAAAAGAACCGACAAGAAAATAGTATAGGAAATTCTTTAGATGATGATATGGGAATGTAACTATTATATAAAATTAAGATGAAAAAAAAGGACATTAAAGTTATAATATCCTTTTTTCTTTTTATTAAAATACTCTATTAATTATAAAACCTAGAAAATTAAACGTTGAGATTCATTTCTAGCATTTTTAATCAATTAAATTTATATTATTAAGAAATAATAATTTTTATAAAGTTTAAAGTATCCATATTTCCAAACAACAAAATAATATATCTATTTTGTAATTTCCTAAAAAACCTTATTCGGAATATTAAAAATATATTTAATTTGCATAAAAAAATAATTCATTGATGAAAAATATTTTCTTAGTTTTTATTTTATTAACAAACACATTCATATTTTCACAGCAAAATGCCTATTATCAACAAAAGGTCGAATATAAAATGAATATTGATGTAGATGTCAAAAACTATCAATATAAAGGAAATCAAACAATTGTATATACGAATAATTCTCCCGATACATTAAAAGTTTTTTATTTTCATTTGTATTGGAATGCTTTTCAGCCAAATTCTATGATGGATCAAAAATTACAGACTTTAGGAAAAAAAGCAGACTCCCGTATGATAACAAATAATGGAGAATCTCGGATTCATTTATTAAAAGATAATGAAATAGGATATCAGAAAATACTATCATTAAAACAAGAAGATGTTCCATTAAAATATACTGAAGAAGAAACAATTTTAAAGGTAGAATTAGCTAAACCTATCTTACCAAATACGCAAACTACTTTTGAAATGACCTGGGAAGCACAGGTTCCAATACAAATAAGAAGAAGTGGTAGAAATAATTCAGAAGGAATTGATCTGACTATGACCCAGTGGTATCCTAAAGTTGCAGAATATGACTATGAAGGGTGGCATACCTTTGATTACATAGCTCGAGAATTTCAGGGAGTTTTTGGTAATTTTGATGTAAAAATTAATATTGACAAAAATTATATTTTAGGTGCTGGAGGTGTTTTGCAAAATCCTGACGATGTCAAAGGATACACCCCTATAGCTAAGCCTAAAATAAAAAATAAAAAGATATTATGGCATTTTAAAGCAGAAAATATACATGATTTTGCTTGGGCTGCTGATCCTGATTATACTGTAGATAGTATAAAAGTACCTGAAGGTCCCTTAGTATACCTAGTTTATCAAAAATCTGAAAATACAAAATATTGGGAAGATGCAAAACCTAAAATTGTTGAGTATTACCAAATCATGAAAGAAAATTTCGGTGCATATCCTTATCCTGTATATTCTTTTATACAAGGAGGAGATGGGGGAATGGAATATGGAATGTGTTCTATGATATTAGGAAATTCTAATTCTTTACAAAATCTTTGTGGATTGATGTTTCATGAAGGTTCTCATTCGTGGTTTCAACAAATTATTGCCTCCAACGAGAGCATGCGTGCTTGGATGGATGAAGGATTTACTTCTTATGCCGAAAATTTAGTTATGTCAAAAATATTTCCTGAAAGTGTAAAAAATCTTCCGAACCCTCACTATAAAACCGTAAATACGTATATTAATTTTACCAAATCCGGACAAGAAGAAGCCATGGGACTATTAGCCGATCATTTCAAAACCAATAGAGCATATTCTGTTGCTGCTTATATAAAAGGGGAGTTATTTTTAATACAGTTAGGATATATCGTAGGAGAACAAAACTTATCCAAAATAATGAAAGAATATTTTGAAACCTGGAAATTTAAACATCCTACAGATCGAGACTTTATTCATATAGCTCAAAAAGTATCTCAAATGGATCTTAAATGGTACTGGAATTATATGACTACTACTACTCGTCAAATTGACTATGCAATTAAAGCTGTTACCCCTTACGAAGAAAATTCTACACAAATCACACTAGAAAATCTGGGAGATTTCCCAATGCCGGTAGATCTATATGTTTCTTATACAGATGGAACTCAAGAGATTTATACAATACCCTTGAACATGATGCATAATACGAAAAAACAAGAATTTTCGATTCCAATGAAACTTCTTCCCTATTGGAAATGGACTCAAAAAGAATATACTTTTAATATTCCTTTTTCAATGGATAAAATTAAATCTATGATGATTGATGCCACTCAAAGATTAGGTGATGTAAATTATCAAAATAATATATATCCTAAAAAATAAAATATGCTTTTAGTTGTAAATATTGGAAATAGTAACATTCGATTCGGAGTTTTTGAAGGTGACGAGTGTGTAAATTCATGGGTAATGAATACCAAACCTTATAAAACTGAAGATGAACTCTACTCTCAATTTAAAATAGCATTTAAAAACTATGATATTGACATAAATAGAATAAAAGATATTGCCGTAGGGTCTGTGGTTCCCCATCTAACTTATCCTGTAAGGAAATCCCTTCAAAGGCTACATAACATAAAAACCACGTTGGTAAGTAAAAATACACCTACTGAACTTACTTTTATGTCTCCACAAATGGGAACTGATTTATATGCCAATGCTTATTACGCTTTTAAAAAATATGAAGGAACCAAAATTGTTGTGGATTTTGGAACGGCTTTAACTCTTACTTGTGTAGATAAAAACGGAGAAATAAAAGGTGTAGTTATTGCTCCGGGTGTAATTACTTCTTTAAAATCATTAATTGGTTCAACTGCCCAATTATCGGATATTGAAATGCGTACACCCAAGCAAACTTTAGGAAAGGATACAGAGGAATGTATGCAAAGCGGTGTGATATTCGGATTTTTAAGTATGGTTGAAGGACTCATAGATCGAATTAACAAAGAATTAAAAGAAGAAACATATGTAATTGCAACAGGCGGAACCGGACATATTTTTGCCCCATTAACTTCTAAAATCAAAATATATGATCGTTTACATACCATTAAAGGTTTAAGGGAATTATATATAACTCAGAAAAAAGAAGGATTGCAATAATCTTCCTTTTTATAAGAAAATATGCAGTAATTATACACACTTAATAAAAAATCATCTTACTGTTCAGTAGTTTTTTTATCTGCTTCTTTCCAGATGTATCCACCGGCTGTAAGTCTTTTCCCCAAAAGACATTTACGAATACAGTTACGATTCACTCCGGTAATTCTTTCTGCCTGACGGATACTTTCAAAATTGGATATATGTTTTCCGGACTTATCATATTTAGAAATAACTGTACCTAAAGAAGGCATGATAAACGGGGGAATATCTGATGGTTCTTCTTTAGCTTCTCCCCACAAATACCCTTTTGCATAGCCTGTTTTCCCCTGAAGAGCAACTGATATAGAGGAAGGAGATATTCCCAAATGAACGGCTGCTTCTTTTATATTTTTATAGGTTCTCAGATATTTTCCTTCAAGGGTATATTGTGATACAGGTTTGTACCGGGAAGTCCGAAAGTTTTTTTTTGCCTCTTCGCTATGCGTATGAAAATTAGGCGTTATTATTCCTGATTTAAAATAATGTTTCATAACCTGTGAGCGATTGGCTAAAAACAAGTTGTCCACATTATTATTTAAATTGTCATTATCCTTGTGGAGTATAAATAATTGTTTCTTTTTAAAGTCGGGCAAAGACTTAATAAAAGTGGAATAAACTATTCTTGCAGTTATATGATTGTGGCGTATTCCATCTACACTAATAACAAAAGTCAATCCGTCTTTTCCTATTTTTTGTCTTAAGATTCTTTCTTCCTTAAAACTAAACCCTCTACCGTTTGTATAAGAGCGGGCTAATGATTTTACTCTACCTTTATTGGAGACTGATAAATAGCCTTCGTATCCAAAAACTTCCTTCCAGATCTCTTCTTCCATGTCTGATAAGGATAGGTTTTGATAAGGGTATAGATCTATATTATTCATTGATGTATTAATAATCTCCTTCTTTTTCATCCAGAAAAAATCTGCCTTCTTTTTTAGGTTTTTCATCTTCTAGCAATATATTGTTTTTTCGCGCATAGTGTTCAAATTGTTCTTGCTCGAACTTCTCCCATTCTTGTTCTGTATATTTTTTCCCTTTATAGATTTTATATGAATTTTCTTTTACTTTAATATCCTTTGAAAAACTATCACTTTTTCTTAACTTAAAATTTAAGTTATTAAATGAATTTATTATTAATTCTATACACCTTTTATTTATTTCCCAATTATAATTTTCTAAATTAGGTTTTGATCCTACTGATTCAAAATAATACCAACCCTTTTCAGTTTTTATTATATAAATTATTATACAGGCTTTTAAATTATCTCTAGGATATTCAAGTTCTCCTTGAGCATGCCAAAAGTTTGAAATAAACGGGTTTTTATTTTTTTTATCAATTATGAGTTTTTCTAAATCAATATTAATTACTTCAGAATTATTAAGTCTATCTAAAGATTTATTTAAAACTAGATCTAATGTCATATCTATATTAGCATAAAAATATGCATTTATTACCCCTATATTTTTTTCATTCTCATCATGACTAAATATAAATCTTTTTACATAATCAACATCTGAATCTAAAATGAAAATTTTCCACGAAACAGGAACATAAAAATTAATAGTTTCTGTCATTTCATATCTAAAAGGAACTAAATTTTCTGCAATTGACCAATTTGTTTTGTGCAATAAGTTCCAATTATTTGCAATTGTATAAATATCAAAAGCTAAATTTTGATAATTTTTTTCTTGACAAGAAACTTTAATGCAAAAGTAATTAGCTCCAGCAATAACTTTATCATAATCTTTTAGTACCTTAAACCTTGAAATAATTTCTTCTTCACCATTCCATTTTTTATATGTTAAAACATCTAAATATTTACCACTGTAATCTTCAAATTCTTTATAATTTATAATTTTTTCTCCCGTAATATATAATTTTTTTAATAACCAATCCATAACATTCATTTCATAAGAACAATGTTCGTATGCAACCCACACTTCTATATATGAATTATTTTCAACTTGGATATATTGACCTATATTTATTAATCCTACACTATTAATATTTATTGGCTCTAATTTAACTGGCTTAACATAATTGGGAAGAATAATCCAATAATGGTATCTTTCTTCATAAGAAGTATAAATACACTTCCAATAATTTTTTTGAAGATAATCAATAGAAAAGTTTTGTTCTATTGGAAACGGATAATCTTTAACAGTATTTTCAATCATGTACTAATAACTTATTCACACCCCCAATTGGAAGAAATAAATTGAATTGTTTCAGATAGTTTTTCATACTCATTTACATCACAAGAAACTGAAACCATTATATAAAAACCTTTTTCATTTATTAATTCTGTAGTCCTAGTAATTACGGATGATTTTTTAGAAACTACATCCAAATATTCTTTCCCATTATCTAAATATTTTTTCTTTTCATATATGATTTCCTGCCCTACAATCTTTAATTTTTCTCTTACCCAATTTATAAGAGATTTATTACTTTTATTTTTTTCAGAATAAACCCATACTTCTAAATAAGGAAAAGTACTATCAACTCTTGCATAAGTCCCTATATTAAATAATCCAGAACCTTTAATTTCACGAACTTCTATAGAAATTGGTTTTACATCCTTAGGTAAAAATATATAATATTTTAGATCTTCACCTGCTGAATCGTAATGACATTTCCAAAAATTTTGTTTTATATACTCTTTATTAAAAGAGTTTTTATCTATGACTGAAATATTACTCATTTTTTCATTACTTATTTTGTTCTTTTTTGTTTCCGAATTACATGAACATAATAAAAATATAATTACAACTATTAATTTTTTCATTTATTTATATATTCTTTAATCCAAATTCCATATAACATAAAAAGCAATAAACACAAAAAGAAAATTATAATAAAATTCTCTATTGATTTATGATTTTCAACAAAATATTTTACAAGATTTACTGTAAGATTATTACTATTTTTAGTTTTATGAAACTTAACTATTCTATCCACAATAATATGCCCTATACAAGCACCCACTAATGTCAATCCAACTACCATAGTTGATAACATAATTGGTTTTAGTATGGGTACCGTAGTAATTTTAAAATATTTAATCAACAGCTTACCAACTATATAGGTTAAAGGAACAGCAAAAACACTCATACACAAACCTATAATTAATAAAATTATTTTTTTATTCATTTATCTATCCTATAATTACATTAGAACACCCACTAATTATAACACCTTCTAAACTTACACTTTCTTTTTCATTTTCACCAAATAAATTTTGAAAAAAAGATTTAATTTTCCCTGTTAAATCCCCGACAGTAATTTCAATATCTACCCCTATCCCTAAAAGCACAGCTAACTCTCCATTAACATTTACACTCGCAATGTAATCATCTGTATCAACATATCCTCCTCCTCCCGCAGAAACACCTACACTCCCTACTGACCCAGAAACTTTTACCTTAATATTTACAATTCCCAAAATTTGATTTTCTCCTATTACTTCTCCTTTGGCTACATGAGCTTCTGCTCCTACATCGGCTTGATATCCATATTTACCTTCGTACCCTTTACGTAAAACACTTTTAGCGTTAACCCCAGCTGTTAAAAGATCTCCATTTGCTCCAATTGCTACTTTATTACCATATGAACCTTCATTCGATATTTCCATATCACCTCCAACCATTGTAGCTTTGGCATTAGCCTCTAATCCAACAATTTTATCTTCATTATAATAGCCAAGGTCACCTTCAAGATCATACAATCTAAGCCCTCCATTTACCCCTATCTTATTTCCATTAAATTTCCATTCATTACTACCTTTCAGATTAGCTAATGTAGCACCAAAATTTATTTTATCATAATTACCACCACCTGTTAAATCTTCTTGATTTGCATATGCTGTTACAAACTTTGCATCAAGCCAATCAGGAGTAGTATTTACCGTTCCATCATTATTCAATTTATTATCCTTAACTGGTGTTATAAAATTATATTTTTCAGGAGCTGGTCCTACTTCAGAAGGTAAAGAGAGTGCTCCACAACTAGTTTTATCATTTATCCTTGCTGCAGATTTTCCATTTATTAAAACTGTTGATGAACCTTCTGTAATAGCCCCAATACCATGAGTAGAACAAATAAAACTATCTCCTTTTCTAGCAGCAGGCATACCTCCAATAAAAACATTAAAACTTCCTGTCACTATAGGACCTGTATGACCTGCTGTATCAAATTGCATTCTCGCCGCTTCTTTACCCATAATTTATGAATTTATTTTTACTAAGGCTGCTTTTATATCGGTTAAAGAATCTCCTTTCAATGTTGATTTTTCACCTTCTAAATTTAAATCAGCATCAGTACTAATTTTCGCATCACTTACTGCATGTGCTGATATTTTTTGTGAAGAATCAATAGTTATGTCTTTTAAAGCTGATATTTTTGTTTCTCCATCATCTTCTATTGTAATATCTTTTCCTTTCAAAGTTATTTTTCCTCCGGAATCCATTGATAAAGAGCTAGCTCCTATAGTGATTTTTAACGAACTTTTACCATCTAAAGTAATATTTCCTCCGGAATCCATTTTTAATAAACAGGAATTATCTCCGACATTTATTACCTGGGTAACCGATGTATTAATAGTTGAATTACCTGAACCATCAAAAAAAAGATTAGAATTACCTTTATCAGCTAAATCCATAGATCCTTTTTTATCATTAAAAAGCACATGACATCCACTAGCTGTTTGAAGTCCTTTTTTGTAGTTTCCCTTACCTCCATGACCAGATTTTCCTTTTCCGTTGAACATCGCTCCCAAAGAAACAGGCTTCTCTGCATTCCCATTCTCAAAACTCACAATCACTTCTTCTCCTATTTCCGGTACTACATGCATCCCTTTGCCGGATCCTGCGTAGGGCGTGATGGAGCGTATCCATGGGGTCATTCCGTTAAAGGGCTTCTGCCATAGAAACTGTACTCGTATTCTCGACATCCCTTCCGGATCGTTGTTATCCATAACCGTAGCCGACTGCTCTTCACATTGGGGGATGGCGTCTTCTTCCATATAAGGGGGAGTCTCTATTTCTTTCGGTACCCCTACTATAAAGTTATGATAACCTTCCATTCCTTCGTAGTTATGGGTAATCTCTATAATGCGGTAGCTCTCTAAAGGAACCTCTCCGTTCTTGAAGATCTCATGTCCCGGCATCCAAGCTTTGAGCTTCACAATATCGCCTAAACGTATGTTCGGATTATGGGTCTTGGCTTCTAAATAAAACACGTTTTGACGGCTTTGTTTCTGTCTCTTTACTGCAGAGGTAAGCTCCATCCTGCCACTTTCCATCAAACTTTGGTTGTATAAGGAAAGGGGAACTTTGTTGTAGGTCTTGGCTGAGGCTTCTTCTGCATATTGCTGAAAGGGATTCTTGGTGCCTTGTACGCTTACACTTTCGGATTCTACGGTGTAGTTCTCAGCCTGTTTGGCATCATAGGATGTATAGGTGAACTTTTGGGGGACTAATTGCATCTTCAGTTCGTATTCGAACAGGTCTTGTTCTTCTACCAGCTCTACAGTCTTGCCCCCATACCCGCCAAAGACCAGCTGGGTGCCATTGTAGTAAAACCATTCTCCATACCTTGTGGCTAACCTTCTGATAAATTGATAATCGGATTCCCGATATTGTACGGTATATAGCAGTTTTTCTTGTAGGTGCGGACGTATATCCCACTGAATCAGGTCGGAAGGATATTCTCGGGTAGATTCTTCAATAATTTCTTTAAGTCCTTTTTTTTCGAAACTCTGGCAATCCAAGCCATTTTCTAACAGGATGGTTGGGGATTTTCCTTCTAAGATTATATGGCTATAACCGTCTATGCGTTTGTTGCGGATCTGGGTTATGATTCCGGTAAAGATATAGGTGGTCTGTCCGTATTGTTTGAGTTGCAGGGTACAGCGTTTCCCTAAATACTTACGGGTATTCGTTAAGGGATAGCTGTCTTTTTCTCCGAAGGCTTCACTGGGACACAAAATTTCAAAGCTGTCATGAGTCCCTACCTGCTGGTGTATGCTCAGAGTAAAATGGCTATCGGTCAGTACGTATTCCCCGCCTATTTGTACGGTGCTCCATACCAGATGGCTGTCGCCATAGAGGCTCTTTAAATCGCCTCCGTAGGTTACTAAACTGCTTAAGGCTTTTTGTTTTTCCAATACTTCCGGGGGGATGATTTCAAAGGTGTTGCCTTTTATCGGGCTAAGTTCTTCGTTTACCCGGGTTAGTTTGTTTTGTACCCGGGAGGCTGTTTCCTGTACTTTTTTTACCTCTTCTCGGATGCCTTGGGTGGCTTGATCCAGTTTTGTCTCAGCTGAGTCAAGGGCTGATTGTTGTAGCTTTTCTGTGAGTTTACTCAGGTCTACCTGAGGTGTCTTTTTATTAGGATCTTCTATTATGCTCATATAATAATCAAATATATAATAAATACTATTAATACAAATATATATATTTTTTTATATTTTATATACATAATAAATATCATGATTTATACTATAATATTTTTATGTACTTATTTTTATAAAAACTCATTCCTAGCAAAATGAAATCCTATTAATTTGCTTTTAAATAGCATTATAATTTATGAATGATATTTTACAATACATTAAACTATTATTTAAGCCTAGTATATTTAACTAATAAATTGGAAGATCAAAGCCTACAAATTTGAAAACTGCTGCATTTCATTTTAAGGAATTAATCTTCACGGCTGTAGAAAAAATCAATATCTCCGGATATTATTTTTACTATTTTTTCTCTTATTCTTCCACTGTTGTGGAAAAATAAAAGCAAATAATAAAAAGGTGATACACAGATAATGATATAACTATTTTTATATATTTCTTTATATTATCAAATATAAAATTTCACTAATTAACTATATAATATTCTGTATAAATTCTTCTAGACTATCTTCTTTTTTTAAACCTAATTTTTGTTTTAATCTATATTTATTCATCCTTACAGTCTTTAGCTCTACATGTAATAAATCTGCCATTTCTTTAGTGGGCATTTTCATAAATATATAAACACAATACTTTAGGTCTAAGGAAGTTAGTTTCTGTTTCGTTTTTTCCTGTAATCTGTTATAAAATTCCGGATGAATTTCATTTAATACATTAACAAAATCATCAAAATTTTTGTCTAATCGTTCTTCTTCCTTTATCATTCTCTCTAATAAAAAAGTATTGAAGTTTGGGTCATTTTTGATAGTATCTGTTAAATTTTTCAACATTTCATTTTTATAAACAATCTGGTTAGTTCTGGATAGTACTTCCTTCTGTAACCTATGTGCTTCTTCTTCTTTTATTCGTATTTGTAATTCTGCATTTTCTTTTTCTACTTCTAAAAACTTAGCTTCTTCTTCTTTTAGTTTTGCT
>NZ_PSZM01000002.1 GCF_002964975.1 Apibacter adventoris
GCCAGGTATAAACCCAGTTGATTATAATATAAGTATAGAATGGTCCCAGACAGTGGATATAAAGTTAGATTCTAATAAGAAAAATATACAAAGACCAGAGCCTGCAAGAAGAGGAAGTCAAGAAATTTTTTAATATATATTAAAATTATGAATAGGTTAAAAAAATATTTTTTTATATCAATATTAGTTTTAATAAATTCTTGTAATGAAAGTAAGGATAATATTATGCCTTTTTACAATGGAGGATTTGTAAAAGCAGAAGGTACTTATAAGGTGCCTAAATATAATTTAAAACTAGTAGAAACTAAATCAGGGCTTTTATTTGGAATATCTGATAAAAAAAATAAATTATTGTATCAGAGTGATATATTTAAAGCATTTAGTCAACATGCTTTTTGGAGTTTATATATCGATGAAGATTTTAATGTTTGGGTTTATAATTCTGATTATCAAGAAACTGTAGTTTTATTTTTTGATGAACAAAAAATGAAGTTTAGTACTAAAGATTATTGTAAAGATAAATTAAATTTGCCAAAAGAGTTTAAGAAAAGTTTAAATGATAGATTAGTGTGTCAGTAAATATTTTAATAATAAAAAAATAGGTTCCTTTATATGATAAATTAGTTTTAAGGTAATAAAAGAAGTTATAAAAGAATTCGCCTCGCAACAGAGGCGGATTCTTTTTATTATTCAATAATCTCTTCATCCAGAGAAAGTAGTCTAAGGAGTTCATTGGTATTTTTAATATCCCACTTGTTGTGTTTTTAGAGTTCGGATTGTTCCAAAAATAGAAAATAAGAGAAGATTTACAGAGGATACTCCCAAAATAAAGACCACTATTCTTATTTTGAAGTGTAAAGCTCATAATAATTAAGTAAACGGAACAGGCTTCTGCTGTGAAGGCAAGGATAAAAAACTCCAAACCTACGGAGGGGGAATTGGCAAAGGGAATGAAGAATATGAAAAGATGCAGTATTATTATCATGCGGATCATTTGGGAAGTAGCAGTTATATTACTAACTTAGACGCACAAATAGTACAGCATGTAGAATATGTACCGTTTGGGGAGATGTTTATTGAGGGAAGGAACCAGAGTTGGAATACCCCTTATTTGTTTAATGGGAAAGAGTTGGATTAGGAAACGGGGTTATACTATTACGGAGCTAGGTACTACAACCCGAGGGAGTCTATCTTTTTAAGTGTGGACCCGATGTTTGAAGAAACGATGACTCCGTATCAGTATACTTATCAAAATCCAATTAAATTTACAGATCCTACGGGGATGGAGGGAGAAGGAGTAGATAATGATTATCAATTGGGAGAGGATGGGACCATAAGTTTAAAGAAAAAAACTACAGATAAAACAGATAGATTAATAGCAAAGAATGGAGATATTATCGCTAAAAACATTAAAAAAGATATTTTATCTGATGGTATTAATATTCAAAAGAGAGGCTTGACGATTAATTTAAGCGAAAAAGATTCATATAATCAATTTTTAGATATTATGGAGGACTTTGTGTTACCTTTTTCAGTTTATTTGCAGAAAGAGATGTCATCAGGACTATATAGTGCTTCTCATTGTATGGGAATGTATGAAATGAAGATATTACCATATGATAAAAATGATATGACAACATCATTATCACCTTCTTTTATGAATGGAATGTTAATAGCTCAAGCTCATACTCATCCTGGATTTTATGTAGGAATGGGATCTTCAGAGCCTTCAGATCAAGATATTTTCAATGCAATAAAGAATAAACCAGTTAATTTTATATTTGGAAGGTACAATGTGAGTCATTATTGGTCTAATAGTCAAGGTATGTATGGAGGGCATGCAAAATTAAAGGAGAACAATATTAAATATACTGAAGAAAATGTAAAAACAAAATTAGGATGGAAAAAGCAGTTTTAATTAGTGTAATAATATTTATTTTCTTTTACAGTTGTAATAAAAATATTGATGTAAAAAGAAATCATTATGAAGTATCTAAAGTAGAATGGAATATCGATATACCAAAAAATGTTATAGATAGTATTAGCAATATTAAAAAACAAAGTAATAAAGTTTTAGTGGGTTTTCTTTCAGAAAATAAATCCTATATATCAATAAATGTGTTAGAAGTGCGCCGTCCTTTTCAATTGTTTGAGCGATTTAAAATCATTGAAAACAAAAAAGATACTGTAATTATAGTTCCGATGTCGAATTATAACGAGGGGTTAAGTTACCAAGAAATAAAGATATTGGGGATGAAATATAAAAAAGAGATAGAGGATTCATTAATAGAATTTAATTCTATCAAATTGAATGAAGATATTTTAGAAGGGGTTCATTTTATATATTGTAAAAATAACCCTAATAATATCAAAATTTTTAAAGGGAGTTATATTGCATTAAGTAAAGAACTAGATTCTATAATTTCTTCACTATGTTTTCAGGTAAAATAAAATTAAAATAACTTCTATAAATAATTAGAGTTAACCAAAAAGCTCGATTTATATCGGGCTTTTTTAATTACTCCTTATTAATCAAATCCAACAACTCCAGTTCATCCTTAGTGATATAAGAGAACGCAGAAATTCAATGGTATTATTAATATCCTAGATATGTGTTGTGTTCTTGAAATTCCTTATGCTACAAAGAAAGGATAAGGGAGGATTTACAGAGGTTACTCCCTAAATAAAGACAACTATGCCTAAAAGACCATAATGATTATGTAAACGGAGCAGGCTTCTGCTGTGCAGGCAAAGATAAAAAACTCCAAGCCTATGGAGGCGGAATCGGCAAAGGGAATGAAGAATATGAAAAGATGCAGTATTATGATCATGCGGATCATTTGGGAAGTAGCAGTTATATTACTAACTTAGACGCACAAATAGTACAGCATGTAGAATATGTACCGTTTGGGGAGGTGTTTATTGAGGAAAGGAACCAGAGTTGGAATACCCCTTACCTGTTTAATGGCAAGGAACTGGATGAGGAAACAGGATTATACTATTATGGGGCTAGGTATTATAATCCGAAGGAGTCTATCTTTTTAAGTGTAGATCCGATGTTTGAAGAAACGATGACTCCGTATCAGTATACTTATCAAAATCCTATAAAATTTACAGATCCTAACGGAATGGAGGGAGAAGAAGTGAATAAGCCAGATGATTGGATTAAAAATAACAAGACAGGTAAGTACGAATGGAAAAATGAAGTGACTTCAAAAAGTAATACTCCAAGCGGATACAGTTATATTGGAAAGGAAGACAGAGATATAGTGAAAGATTTATTTGGAGGGTCTTATTTTAGTGCTTCAACATGGGATATAGGGTTAATATCTGCAGAAGATTTTGATAATCCATATTCAGCAAAAGGTGCCGCTGCTTATAATATGAAAGCAACTACGACAATGGGGGTAAGTATTTCTTCGCTTGTAGATACTCAATATGATAATCAAGGAAACATTAAAAGTAAAGAATTTTTAGGTGTTAATATAGATGTAGCCCTTACAGGAAAGACTCTTGCACCATATCCAGGCATGAATTTATTTTTAGTTCCCAATAAAATGACATTGCAAGGTAATAATATGAAAAGAAATATGCCTACAGGAGAATATATCATTCCAGGAGGAGATGTTCCAACAATCTTATATAGAAATTCGTGGGGAGCAAAATCTATTCAATCCAATTTTAGGAGATCTTACAATTTAGATTTTAAATTTAAAGGGCAATATTTTAATGAAGGAGGAGGATGTTTAGGTATAATAGGTTTAGGTGGGACTCTAATACCTAATTATACAAATTTGAATATTTCAGTACCATTTAAAAATAGTATTACAACATCTATATCGAAGCCTTAGTTGTATAAATATAAATAATATTTGAAAGATGTATAAAAAAATTGGTATATTAATTTTAATTTTGACATGTGTTTCATGTCAGAATAAAATTAGTAATCAGGGTTCGGATGAAATAACATTGAAAAATGCTAGGAAATATTTGAATGAATATTTTACCTTATCAGAGGAACAAGAGAAGAAAGAATTGTTGAGTAAAAGTTATAAAGAATTAAATAAAAATGAAGATTTTAAAAAAAATGGTCTTACTAAAAGTAATTTTAGTTTAGCAATTACTATACTTATTTATATGAAAAAGTATGATGATTTAGAAAGATTGTTGTTGAAAGCTCGAAATATTCCTGATTCATACAATAATACTATTGTATTGAATTATGTGAAATATTTAAAATATTATAAAAAAGATAAAATTTTATCAGAAGGTTTTATAAGAAATAATGTTTCATTAATTCATCAACAAATAGGTAAAACACCTGAAGACTCATTATTATATTTTGATTATTTTAGGATGAAGGCATATTTAAATGGAAAAGATAAGGCAATAAAAGAAATAGATAGTATGAAAAAAGTTAATAATAATTTTTCTGATTTCTTTTATGATTATGGCTTAATACAGGGAATTGAGGAGATGGAAGATTCTTTTCCTCAACCATAAATTGTTCTTATTGAGAGTAATTTTTAGCCAAAAAATAACCAAATAAAACATAAAACAAAAAAATCGCACTTAGCGGGGCTTTCAAAGACATTAAAAACAAAATAATTAATAAAACAAAACAACTATGAAAAAGTTTTTACTAATGAGTATAATATTCCTGATAGGAATAGTAGCTTATGGACAAACAGGAGGCATAAAAGTAGCTTCCAAAGTATATTTAAAAAACGGAGAAATCAAAGAAGGCAGATCTATGATGAATGTAAACAATACCCGGATAAAAGTAATGGGCATAGGCGTAAGAATTAAGGGTAAGAAATTTATGAAAGAGATCAAGCTAAAGCCCAAAGGAGGTAAAAGGATGAAAATAAGCATAGACCAGATAGATAAGATAGAGTATCAGTTACCAGCAAAAATGTTTAGCAAAGAAGTAAAAACGGTAACTTATAAACCCATGGAAATAGAAGGAGAAACAATTCTGGCCAAAGAAATAGTAGCCAATAAACTGTATTCTGTGCATAAATTAACAGCAGTAACATTAGGAAATGATACTACTACCGAAAATAGAGAACAAGGTCAGCAAAATGTTTATTACCTAAATAAAGGAGGAAAATATGTGAAAACCACCTTAGCGTCGATAAAGAAAAAGTATAATTGCAGTATGGAAGAGGGCAAAGGCAGAGAGGATAAGATCGCTCAGTGTCTAAAAGGGAAATAACCCAGAGAGTAAATAATAAACAAAAAAAGCCCCGAAATTGCGGGGCTTTTTTTGTTAAATAATTTTTTCATTAATAGTACTCGTTTACGATTTAATTTAAAAAGTGTATTTATATAATTTCAAACTTTATAAAAGTTCTTTACTCTATTCTATAGATGGAATTAAACTTGAATTTTAATATATAAAGCACAAGATTTACGAATTTAAAATAGGTTGTATATATAATTTATTGTGTAATAAACAGTATAAAAATATAAATCTGAAAATTAGTATTTTTGCAATCTATGGTTACACAGGAAAATCTAAAAGAAATACAATCCAGAATACAGGGATTATATGAATATTTAGAAATAGAAAAAAAGCAGGTAGAAGTTCAGAATGAAGAAGAAAAATCTTCAGATCCTACATTTTGGGATAACCCTAAACAAGCAGAGTCGTTATTAAAAAATTTGCGGTTAAAAAAAAGATGGATAGAAGAATATAATGAAGTTTATCTTTTATATGAAGATTTAACGGTATTGTTGGATTTTTATAAATCTGGAGAGGTTTCTGAGGAAGAAATAGAAGTACAATATCTTAAATTGAATAAAAAACTGGAAGATATCGAATTTAAAAATATGCTATCTGCAGAAGGGGACGATCTGAGCGCTATTTTACAAATCACTGCCGGAGCAGGAGGTACCGAAAGTTGTGATTGGGTTGGCATGCTTATGCGTATGTATATCATGTGGGCAGAAAAACATAAATTCAAAGTCAGAGAACTTAATTATCAGGAAGGAGATGTTGCAGGAGTAAAAACTGTGACTCTTGAAATTGATGGGGAATATGCTTTTGGATATTTAAAAGGAGAAAACGGAGTTCATCGTTTGGTTAGGATATCCCCTTTTGATTCTAATGCGAAGCGGCATACTTCATTTGCCTCTGTGTACGTATATCCATTGGTAGATGATTCTATAGATATACAAATAAATCAGGCATCCATTTCATGGGATACTTTTCGTTCTAGTGGAGCAGGGGGGCAAAATGTTAACAAAGTGGAAACAGGAGTAAGGCTTAGGTATAAATATAAAGATGAATCGCAAGAAGAACAAGAAATCATAATAGAAAATACAGAAAGTCGGTCACAATTACAAAATAAAGAAAAAGCCCTGCAATTATTAAAATCCAGATTATTTGAAATGGAGTTGGAAAAAAGAAATGCCAAACGAGAAGAAATAGAAGCAGGTAAAATGAAAATAGAATGGGGAAGCCAGATTAGAAATTATGTTATGCATCCATACAGGCTGGTAAAAGATGTACGAACAGGGACTGAAACTTCAGATGTAGACGGAGTAATGAATGGGGAAATAGATGAGTTTTTAAAATCCTATTTAATGTTGATGGGACAAAAAAACAAATAATAATAAAAGGTATAAATAATTTTTAATATCTTTAAATAAATTATAAAACAAAACTAAACAATTAAATTTATGGAAGTAATTGTATTTCTATTTTACTGTATCGTTTTCTTTATTTTTATTATTATTCTTCTATTAGTA
Source organism: Apibacter adventoris (assembly GCF_002964975.1). GTDB lineage: Bacteria > Bacteroidota > Bacteroidia > Flavobacteriales > Weeksellaceae > Apibacter > Apibacter adventoris. The sequence continues at coordinate 6,757 of NZ_PSZM01000002.1, forward strand.
CTAGGAGCTTTTTTTACCGTTAAACAACAAACTATAGTGATTGTAGAACGATTAGGAAAATTTCAAAGTATTCGTCAGCCGGGATTTAATTTTAAAATACCAATAATAGATTCCATTGCAGGTAAAGTAACCCTTAAAATACAACAACTGGATGTTACAATTGAGACGAAAACCAAAGATGATGTTTTTGTAAAAATTAAAGTTTCCGTTCAATATCAGGTGATGCAATCTGCGGTGTATGATGCATTTTATAAATTACAAAATCCGCATGAACAAATTACCTCATATGTTTTTGATGTTGTACGGGCTGAAGTACCTAAGCTAAGGTTAGATGACGTTTTTGAACGAAAAGATGATATAGCCATAGCGGTTAAAGGAGAGTTGCAAGAAGCTATGCAAAGCTATGGATACACAATAATAAAAACATTGGTTACAGATATAGATCCCGATGAACAGGTAAAACAAGCTATGAACAGAATCAATTCAGCAGAAAGAGAAAAAATAGCTGCAGAATATGAAGCAGAAGCTGAAAGAATAAAGATTGTTGCTAAAGCTAAAGCAGAGGCAGAAAGTAAACAATTACAAGGAAAAGGAATAGCAGATCAAAGAAGAGAAATTGCTAAAGGATTAGAAGAATCCGTTAAAGTATTAAACGGAGTAAATATAAACTCTCAAGAAGCCTCCTCATTAATAGTAGTTACTCAACATTATGATACACTAAGTTCCATAGGGTCAAACAATCGATCCAACCTAATATTATTGCCCAACAGCCCGAGTGCAGCCAGTGATATGCTAACCAATATGTTAACTTCTTTTTCCGCATCGCAATATGTAGGAGAAAAATTAAAAGAAAAATAATAAAAAAAAAGGAAGTGTTATTACACTTCCTTTTTTTTAAATTTTTATAAAAAACGTTATTTAGTAACTTTATTTTTTACATCATTTGCCGCGTCTTTTACATCTCCGGCCGCATTTTTAGCAGCATCTTTTACTTCATTTGCTGCATCTTTAGCAGCATCTTTTACCTCTCCGGCTGCATTTTTTACTGTTTCCTTAACACTAGCAGAAGAAGAATCAACTTTTTTAGATACAGAATCAATTACTGTAGAAGCAGCAGAATCCACTTGAGCAGAATCAGCTGGAGTATTGTTTTGATTAGCTTGTTTTTTATCACAAGCGATAAATGAAGAAGTTGCAATTACAGCAACAGCAGCGAAATTTAAAATTGTTTTTTTCATAACTTTTTGATTTTTAATTATATATTTTTTTTGATTTTTAAGGAATTAAAGGGTTTTTAGATTTGAAAAAAGGTTACAGGATTGTAACCTTTTTTCGTATTTTTGTTTAAATCTTTTTATACAAAAATTATTTGCTTTCTTCAGCTTTAGCCGGAGCTTCTTTAGCCGGAGCTTCTTTAACTGAAGCATCTTTAGCAGAATCAGCTTTAACGCTAGTTGAATCAGCAGCTGGAGCAGGTGCTTGAGTATCAACTGCAGTTGAATCAACAGCAGTAGAATCAGCAGCTGGAGCAGCGTCAGTAGCTTGTTTTTTATCACAAGCGATAAATGAAGAAGTTGCAATTACAGCAACAGCAGCGAAATTTAAAATTGTTTTTTTCATTGTGTTTTTAAATTTAAATATTTTGTTATAAGTTTATGATGCAAATATAGAATAGATGATAGTACTTGTGAAATATAAACAATTGTAATATGTTTGTAAAACGCTAAATAGTATTTTACAAAAAAACACATATGATTTTCAATTACTTAGAATTAATTTACAAATGATAACTCAGGAAGAATTGTTGTTTGATAGGCTAAAAAAGGAGGTGGCTCAAACTTTTTTACAAGATTTTCCTTCTTCTAATCCTGATATTTCTCAGTGGAAAGGATTAGATATTATATACTTTCAGGAACATTTGAGACAAAAAGTTAAAGGAAATGTAAGTGAAAAGTGGTTTTACACCTATTTTAAATCTCCATTTGAAAAATTACCACGTATAGATATGCTTAATTTATTAGCTCAGTATTGTGGATATAGAAGAGGATGGACCGAATTTACAGAAACCATACATTTAGAGTCTCTTTCAAATACGCAAAACAATCATATAACAAAATCAGAAAAACCTAACGAAGCTCTTTTAAATAACAATACAACTGAGTCTGAATCAGGAAAAAATGAACAAGCCGATAAAGAAGAAGTTAATTATAAAAAACCAATAAAAACAAAGGCATATATATATGTAGGAATTATTTTGATTGTTCTTATCTTTATAGTATATGGTTTTATTAAATTCTATGAAAATAAAAATACATATGATTTTTGTTTTTATGATGCAGATCGTGGTACCTTAATTAAATCCAAATTAGAAATTATTGTTCAGAGACAAGGCTTTTCTCCCGAATACTATGCCGTAAGTAATGGTTGTTTTTCTTATAAATCTACCACAGACACATTAAAGATGATTGTAAGCTCTCCAATTTATAAAAAAGAAACTTTTGTGGTGGGGTTGAAAGAAATTAGAGATAACGGAGAAGATAATCATAGAAATTTTAAACTTAGGCCAGATGATTATGCAATTATGTTATATTATTATTCAACACTTTTAAACAGCGCAGATGAAAAACAAAAATCAGAATTAATTAAACAAAGAAAAGAAGAACTTAATAAATTAATTGCAGATAATGCTTTAATTTATCAAGTGTATGACAGTGAGTTGTTTGGAGTGGAGGTTTTAGATAAGAAAAAGTATATTGATTTTATGACTACTCCCACAACCTCATTAAAAAACTATGTTTTAATCGCTAGCCAGACGGATAAGAATAATAAAATTAATTTGATTAAATTTAAAATACAGAAGGATGAAAATTAAATATATATTTCAATTTATTTTACTGAACCTATTGTTGTTTTTTGTTGCTTGTAATAAAGATAAATATTATGAAGGGGAGAAAGATCCGAAAAAAATAAAAGGATATAAAAACGAAAACTATTATGCTTCGGGTGAAATGGACTCTTTACAGGCAATTTCTCATATTACTGCTCAAAAATTACAAGAAGTTTATGATTTGGCTATTTTGGCAGCAGAAAATAAATCTAATAAAGATATAGATACACTTTTACTATCTCAATTACAAGGATATTTCCCACAGGAAGATACAATTTTTGTATCTAGAATAGTGAATGGATTGGACTCTCTTAAAGTTAAATTTGTAAAAATAGAGCTGGATAAGAAAAGTCTTGAAAATTTCAATGCTTTACACGATTCCATAGGGACAGTAAAATATAAAATTCAATTTTATGATAAGAACAAAAAATTTTTTACTTCACAAGATAAAAAGGCTAATTATATACTAAAAAAGAATCCGGAAAAGTTTAAATCAGAATTCAAATTTTATTTTTCATCCATTGGGAATGCAGAAAAATAATTAGGAGTAATAATGTAATCTAAAGTTAAATCCCAATCGGAGATATCTGTAATTTTATTTATTGGATTAAAAAAAGATAGCCCAATTTTTTTAGATAAGGGAAAATTACTTAAAAATTTATCATAGTAACCTTTTCCATATCCTACTCGGTTTCCTTTTTTATCATAAGCCAATAAAGGAATAAAAATGCAATCAATACATGGCTGAATTACAGGTTCTTTACCCCTGGGTTCCGGAATTCCCCATTTATTGATTTCCATATTTGTGTCAGGAGTTAGTATATAATGCGATAGTGAATGATCTTTTATTTTAGGACAAAAAAGTTGTTTTTTATTTTTATGCAAATAATTAATTAAAAATGAAGTTTGGACTTCTTTTTTATTTCTCATAGAAAGAAAAATATGAAAAGAATTAAAATGAGAAAATCCTGATAAGATAAATTGATCCAATATCTTTAAAGAGTAATTTTCTATTTCTTTTTCAGAAAGTAAATTTCGTTCTGTTAAAAAATGAGAACGAGCTTCCTTTTTATTCATGAAAAGCATAGACTTATATTTTTTTTACAGAAATAATCTTTACAGGACAAGCTTTTGCAGCTTTGTCGGCAGAATCAAAAATAGAATCGTCAGGATTTTTAATAGTATAAAAACCTTTTTTTTCCTGAGATCTTAATAAAACAGATTTCCCATCTTTTTTAGACATTCGAAAGTTTTCAGGATCGAATTCAGCACAATAATTACAACCAATACATTTGTCTCTTTGTAAAGTTATAATAACCATTAAGATAAAGAGTTTTTTACTATTTTATATAATTTATCCGATGGACGAACTTTAAAACTGACAGGCATTGTAAGAATATCACCTTTTTTTGCTTCCTGGGCCGGCAAGTCATCAACCATCATTGAAGCTACTTCGGATTCCTGAGAACCGGTTGTGGGGCCTTGAATTAAAATTCTGTCTCCGATATTTAAATTGTAGGCTTCAATTTCAAATTCCCCTATCCTAGTTTTAGGATAATAATGCCTTCCTTTACCAATATATACTTTTTTTTGTGTAGCATTTGAACCCGGATTATCAGACCACTCACCTAATTTTTGACCTAAATAATATCCACTCCAGAATCCACGGTTGTAAACAGTTTCCAATTTGGACATCCAATTATAAACTTTCTCTTTAGAAAAGCTACAATCTTCAATAGAGTCAATAGCCTCACGGTAACAACGCGTAACTGTAGCAACATATTCAGGAGCTCTTCCTCTTCCTTCAATTTTTAATACTTTTATTCCGGAATCTATTACTTGATCCAAAAAATCTATTGTACAAAGATCTTTAGGAGACATCATATATTCATTATCTAATTCAATTTCAAATCCTGATTCCTGATCTATAACAGTATATTTTTTACGACAATTTTGTTTACAAGCACCTCGATTTGCCGAGGAGTTATGAGAGTGAAGACTTAGGTAGCATTTTCCTGAAATAGCCATACATAGAGCTCCATGTCCAAAAATTTCTATTTCTACAAGTTTCCCATTAGGCCCTTTTATTTGTTCTTTTTCAATTTGGGAAGTTATTTTTTTTACTTGGTTAAGACTTAGTTCTCTGCTAAGCACCATAGTATCAGCAAAGAGAGAATAAAACTTAACGGTTTCAATATTAGTTATATTGATTTGGGTGGAAATATGTACCTCCATTTGAATTTGGCGCGCATAAGAAATCACAGCCTGATCCATAGCTATAACTGCTGTAATGTTAGCAGCTTTAGCACGATCTAACACGGTTTTTATGATAGAAAGATCATGATCATAAATAATAGTATTAAGTGTAAGATAAGTTCTTACATTTTTTTCTGTGCATCTTCTGGAAATTTCATCTAAATCGTGTAATGTAAAATTTATAGAAGAACGGGCGCGCATATTTAGCTGTTCTACTCCAAAATATACAGAATCAGCTCCATTATCTAAAGCAGCTTGAAGTGATTCAAAATTTCCTGCCGGTGCCATTAATTCTATTTTCCCGCTTCGTTTCATTCAAAATATTTCTTGTTTTGCAAAAATACTAATTATTACTTACATAAATGATAAATGTCAGACAAGTAAATGGCTAAAAATAAGAAATTAGCTTACTCTTTAAGAAAATTATTTTTATCAATACTTTGGCAAATATTTATATATGAGGAACAGATATTTTAATCAAAAACTATATATATTTGTCAAGAATTATAATAATGCTGTGGGAAAGAAAATAGCCATATTGCCATTAGTAGTTTTGATTAGGTTTTATCAGAAGGCTATTTCTCCCTGGATGGGAAATAATTGCAGGTATACACCCACCTGTTCTAACTATATGCTGGAAGCACTTAAAGTTCATGGGCTTTTTTATGGTTTTTGGTTAGGAATTAAAAGAATATTACGATGCCATCCCTGGGGAGGGTCCGGATACGATCCGGTTCCGCAGAAAAAAAATAATATATAAGATATGAGCCATTTATTGTATATAATATGGGACCCTAGTTTAGGTATACATTTAGGAAATTTTACACTTAGGTATTATAGTCTGATGTATGTGATAGCTTTTGGTTTAGGGTTTTATTTAATGGATATTATTTTTAAAAAAGATCATATAAATCGGAAATTATTAGACCCGTTATTTATTTATATGTTTTTAGCGGTTATTTTGGGTGCCAGATTAGGACATGTTCTATTTTATCAAAAAGAATTATTTGTAGAAGATCCTTTAGCAGTTTTTTTACCTATCAGAACAAAACCTGATTTTGAGTTTACAGGTTTTCAGGGCTTGGCAAGTCACGGAGCAGCTATAGGTATTTTAATATCTTTATACCTCTTTAGTCGTAAATATTTGAAAAGAAATATTTTATGGATTTTAGACAGAATTGTAATTCCTGTAGCTATAGGCGGAATGTTTATACGTTTTGGAAATTTTATAAATTCTGAAATAGTAGGGAAAGTATGTAGTGAAAATTTACCTTGGGGAGTACTTTTTATTCAACAAGATACCCATGAATATGGAGTTGTTTCACCGAGGCACCCTGCTCAATTATACGAAGCCTTGGGCTATTTTCTTTTATTTATTTCTCTTCTTTATATATATTTTAAAACGGACAAGAAAAAATATTTAGGTTGGATATTCGGGTATTTTCTAATCATTTTGTTTGGAATCCGTTTCATAGTAGAATTTTTTAAGGAACCTCAGGGAAAAGAATATATTAACTGGTTTGGCTTAAACACGGGTCAATGGTTAAGTATTCCTTTTATTATCGCAGGAATATTCATTCTTATTACTGCAAAAAACAGATTGTATATTGATAAAAATAAATAAAAGATGAAAAAGATATGTTCTTATAAGATATTTTTCTTGCTTTTGACCCTTTCTTTTATAATTATAGGGTGTAAAGATAGTTCCGATATAAGTGTTAGTACAAACTTTGATCATTTAGATGAGAAAGGTTTGCATTGGGGAGACAAATTACCTTTGGAATTTAACTCTGCTGATGCAACAATCGATTCTTATACTATAAAATTAAATGATAAAGTATATACCAATCAAAAAAATATTATTTTAGATTCTACCAATACAAAATTAGGCTCAAATTATTTGGTTTTAACCTTACAATATAATGGACAGCATAAAAAAGAAATTGATGCTACTTTTAATGTGTTTGCAAAAAATAAAGAAAAAAAACTGAATTATAAAATAATTCAGGAATATCCTCATAATCCGGAATTATTTACTCAAGGTTTTGTATATAAAAATGGTATAATTACAGAAAGTTCTGGGCAATATGGCAAATCTAAATTAGTTAGATATCCATTAGGAGCTACTACTTATACACAATGTGTGAATTTAGATCCAAAATATTTCGCTGAAGGTTTTTCTATTCTTAATGGTAAGATTTACATGTTAACTTATAAAGAAAGAACAGCGTTGGTTTATAATGAGTCTGATTTTAAATTTGAAAAAGTAATTCCTTTTCCAGGAGTAATTATAGAAGGTTGGGGAGCTACTACCATCGGAAATGAAATTGTAGTTTCAGACAGTTCTTCGGAATTGAAATTTTTTGATTCTAATTTTAATTTGAAAAGAAAAATAACTGTCGTAGGATATGACAGAATTTATTCTTATGTGAATGAATTAGAGTATGCAAATGGGTATATCTATGCCAATGTTTTTAATGAAGATATTATTTTAGTAATAAATCCTAAAACTGGAGAAGTTATAGCTAAAGCATCTTTTCCTGACTTGGTGAAACATAATCAAACTGATGAGGAAGCCGTTCTTAACGGAATTGCTCAAATAGAGGGAAATACTTTTTTAATTACTGGGAAATTATGGCCTAAAATGTATAAAATAGAATTTAGCTTATAATGTAAAAATTCAAATTATAAAAATAAAGGTTATTTATAAAGATCTATCACTAGAAAATAATAGATCTCCTGTATCGCCATCAATTTCATATTTATGATAAAGCCAATCACTAGCAGAATTAGAAAATAGGGCTTTGCCTAAAGTTTTTCGGTTTTGGGTTTCAATATTTTCTTTTCCTTTTAAAATTTTAATGGTCCAAATCTTTTTTTCCTCTTTTGTTTCAAAAGTTACTTCTATTCTTTGATTTCCAGTATTTAGATATCTTCCTTCTCCGGAATCTAAATTTATATATCCCTTTTCCTGAATAAATTTTAAAATATCTAAAGGTTTAACAGAACCAAATTTTTCTTCTTCATTGACTTCTTTATATAATTCACCATTTTTTTTGTAGTAAAGAGAAGTGCCTATCCATGTTTTTTGTCCTAATACGGTATGTACAGCTCTTATATTTCCGTTTGTATAATATAACTTATACAAGCTGAAAAAGGAAGGAGCTGGTAAATCTTCCCATACATAACCTCCGAAGACATAATCGAATCCCATTTGGGTAATGGTCTCTCCATTTTCTTTTTTATAAGGTTGTTTTCCATAATTAGTATTAGCAAACTCTTCAAAATTAAATTTTTCTACAGGGAAATTATTTTTAAGAGCAATTTCTTCATTTTTAGTTGAAATAGTTTTACAACAAATTAATGTGGAACTTAATAAAATTAAAAAAATATAATATTTTACTTGTGTATTCATAATAATTATTAATTTACATGTCGTTCAGCATGATAAGAAGATCGTACAAGCGGGCTACTTTCAATATGTAAAAATCCTCCTAAATGTGAAGCAAAATTTTCATATTCCTTAAACTGCTCAGGAGAAATATATTCTTTTACAGGCAAATGCTTTTTGCTGGGTTGCAAATATTGGCCTATAGTTATAACATCTACTTTTGCCTCGTGAATATCTTTTATAGTCTCAAAAACTTCGTCTGTAGTTTCCCCTAATCCTAACATAATTCCTGTTTTAGTTCTTCGTTGCCCTTGTTCTTTCATGTATCTTAAAACTTCTAAGCTTCTGTCGTACTTGGCCTGGATTCTAACTTCTCTTGTTAACCTTCTCACCGTTTCTAAATTATGGGATATAACTTCAGGAGCAGCATCTATAAGTCTATCAATATGTTTGTGTATCCCTTGGAAATCAGGAATTAATGTTTCCATAGTAGTTCCCGGACTTATTCTTCTGATTGCACCAATTGTTTCTGCCCAAAGAATAGATCCCATATCTTTTAAATCATCTCGATCTACTGAAGTAAGTACAGCATGTTTTACTTTCATTAATTTAATGGATTTAGCTACCTTTTCAGGTTCTTCCCAATCAATTTCTGATGGGCGACCGGTTTTCACCCCACAAAACCCGCAACTTCTTGTGCATATATTTCCTAAAATCATAAAGGTCGCAGTACCCTCTCCCCAGCATTCACCCATATTTGGACAACTTCCACTTTGGCAGATGGTATTGAGCTTATACTTATCAACCAATCCCCTTAACTCTTTATAATTTTTTCCACTAGGTAATTTTACTCTTATCCACTTAGGTTTTGTTCCTATTGATGCTTCCATTTTCATATTACTATAACTTACAAAGTTACTAACTTTTTATTAGTATTACCTATAGAGTGATTCTATAGATAAAAGTAATTTTATAATAAAAAAAAACATGCGAAAATAACCGTTTTTGCCATAATTTTTGATATAAAATTTAACGAATTATTTGTAGCTCAATTCAATCAAAATAATGAAATTTGTAAAAAGATAATTTTTAGATCAATAATGGATTACACATCAACTTCTGAAGATATAAAACTTATTATAGAAAAGGTTCAGGAAAAAAGTCAAGACTTTAATTTATTAATTAAAGAAATAAATCGGGTAATTATAGGGCAAAAATATATGATAAACCGTTTGCTTATTGGATTATTAACTAATGGACATGTACTTTTAGAAGGAGTTCCGGGGTTGGCTAAAACTTTAGCTATAAAAACTTTATCAGAGGCTTTGGATGGCGAATTTTCCAGAATTCAATTTACCCCTGACTTATTACCTGCAGATGTGGTAGGAACCTTAATCTATAATATAAAGGATAACGATTTTTCCGTTAAAAAAGGACCTGTGTTTGCTAATTTTATATTAGCAGATGAAATAAACAGATCACCGGCAAAAGTACAATCGGCTTTGCTGGAAGCTATGCAGGAAAAACAAGTAACTATTGGCGATGAAACCTATAATTTAAAAGAACCCTTTTTAGTTTTAGCTACTCAAAACCCTATCGATCAGGAAGGAACATACCCTTTACCTGAAGCTCAAGTAGATAGGTTTATGTTAAAATGTGTAGTAACCTATCCAGAATTTGAACAAGAAAGGGAAATATTAAAACAAAATATTTCTAATGAAAAACATAGGGTAAAAAAAATAGTATCATTAGAAAAAATATTTGAAACCAGGGAATTGGTTCGAGAAATATACATGGATGAAAAAATTGAAAGTTATATTCTTGATATTATATTTGCTACTCGTTTTCCTGAAAAATATAATTTATCTCAGCTCAAATCATATATTTTGTTTGGATCTTCACCTAGAGGAAGTATAAGTTTGGCTTTAGCGGCTAAAGCACATGCTTTTCTCAATCAAAGAGGGTTTGTAATTCCGGAAGATGTTAAATCTGTAGCTAAAGATGTACTTCGTCATCGAATCGGCATTAGTTATGAAGCGGAAGCGGAAAATGTAACCACGGAAGATATAATAGATCATGTATTACAATCCATTACTGCGCCATAATTTATTATTTAATTTTTTAAAATAAAAAAAATTGACAGCAGAAGAGCTTTTAAAAAAGGTCAGGCTAATAGAATTTAAATCTAAAAGGAAAATAAATTCATTGTTTTTAGGTGAGTATCACAGTTCTTTCAAAGGAGTAGGAATGACTTTTTCTGAAGTACGTCAATATCAGTATGGAGATGATGTAAGAAAAATTGATTGGAATAAAACCGCACGTTTTAATGAACCATTTGTGAAAATATTTGAAGAGGAAAGAGAAATGATATCTATGATTTTGATAGATATTAGTGCTTCTATGAATTTTGGTACTCGTAAACAATTTAAAAATGATACAGTTGCCGAAATTAGTGCTACATTAGCATTTTCTGCCATAAAAAATAATGACAAAGTCGGTTTAATTTTATATTCTGATAAAATAGAATCATTCATTCCACCTAAAAAAGGGAATTCTCATGTGGTAAGGATGATAAAAGAAATTTTAGAAACTGAACCCAAACCTGCTCAAACTAATTTAAATCTTGTTTTTGATTTTCTACTAAAAACAATAAAGAGAAAATCAAACATTTTTTTAATTTCGGATTTTGATATTCCAAACTTTGAAAGAAGTTTGAGTATTGTTACCAAAAAACATGATATTACAGGAATAAGGGTTTATGATGATATTGAAAAAATATTTCCCAATATTGGATTAGTAAAATTCAAAGATTTAGAAACGGGAAAAATTCAGTGGATTAATACTTCTTCCTCAAAGATTAGAGAAGAGTATTCTAAATATTATGCGATGTTGGTCACCCGTGTGGAAAATACATTTACCAAAAACGGAGCTGGTTTTTTGAATATTCCTACACAAGGAGATTATATAAAAGTTTTATTTAATTATTTTAAAGGACATCATTAATGAAAAGAAAAATAGTTTACATATTTTCTTTTTTATTTTTATATACTTTTGCTTATTCGCAAGAATTAAAATGTTCAATTTCTGCTACAAAAATTAAGTATGGAGAACCTATAATTCTAAAATTGGAAGTAAAAGGGAATAAATCTGATCGCATAGTTTTTCCTTATATTAAAGATACTCTTACATATCATTTGGAATTATTAAATAGAAAAATTGATACTTTAACTCACGATAAGATTCGTATTTATACCGATAGTATATCATTTTCTGTCTATGAATTAGGACAATTTAAAGTTCCTCCACAAAAAGTAATAATAAATTCAAAAGAATATTTTTCTCCTGAATATCATATAACTGTAGACTCAATGGTTATAGATAGTTTAAAACAGCCATTATATGACATTAGACCAATTATAACAGAGCCTAAAACAATAAAAGACTACATAGAGCAGTACTGGATGTATATGCTGGCAGGGCTTATTTTTATTATTATATTTATTATAGTTATTATTTCTTATTATTTGGAAAAAAAAGGAAAGGGATCTTGGAGAAAGAAAAATTCGGACCTAGGTATTTTAGCTATTAAAAAAATTAATAAACTTGAAAAAAGTAACTATTTAAATAGAGGTTTAAGTAAAAAATATTATTCAGAATTAATTGTAATTCTAAAAGACTATATGGAATTTCGTTGGAAATTTCCTGCTTCCAAATTAATTACTGAGGATCTAATAAGTTATTTAATTAATAATAAATTTATAAATAGTGAAGAAGAAGAAGCTTTAATTGTAATTTTTCATTCAGCAGATTTAGCAAAATTTGCTAAATCAAGACCTACTGTCCAAGAAACGCGTATCCATACAGAAATGGCCAGAAAATTTATCAACGATACAAAGATGGAATTTTTAAATCTTAAGGAGAAAAATGAATACTAATTTAGAATTTGAATATCCTTGGTTTTTACTTTTGTTGCTTTTCATACCAGTATTCATATTTTTAAAATACAGGAAAAAAGTAAAGTTAGAGGTAATTTCTATTCCTAATGTAAAAGCATTTGGTACATCCGGAAATAAATTAGGTATTCTTCAGCCCATTCTTTTTTGGTTAAGGTTGTTTATAATTGGTTTACTAATATTTGCGTTTGCACGTCCAAGAGTTATCGATGTATCTCGGGTTTTGGAAAGTGAAAAAGGAATTGATATAATGCTAACTGTAGATATATCTCTCAGTATGCTGGCTAAAGATTTAAACCCCGATCGTTTAACTGCTTTAAAACAAGTAGCTATAAATTTCGTAAATGAAAGACCTATAGATAGAATTGGACTGATAGCCTATTCGGGGGAAGCCCTTACTTTAGTACCTTTAACTACAGATAGAAATTTACTGACCCAACAGTTAAGTGAATTAAAAACTCAAACACTAGAAGGAGGAACCGCCATAGGAGTAGGGTTAGCTACTGCAGTAAATCACCTTAAAAACAGTAAAGCAAAATCAAAAATTATTATTCTAATGACCGATGGGGTCAATAATGATGGATTTGTAGAACCTACTATTGCTGCAGATATTGCTGCACAAAAAGGGATTAAAGTTTATACTATTGGTATAGGAACCAATGATTGGGCTTTATTCCCGTCCAGTCAAGATCCCTATACAGGTAAAATATATTTCGAAAAGCAAAAAGTTGAAATAGATGAAGATTTATTAAAGTATATAGCAAAGCAAACAGGAGGAGAGTACTTTAGAGCTATAGATACAAAAAGTTTGCAAGATATTTATAGTAATATTAATCAATTAGAAAAATCAGATATTAATGATTTAAAATATTATAATTATACTGAAAAATATAGAATGTTTTTAGTTCCGGCTTTAATTTTATTGTTGTTGGAGTTATTCTTGAGAGGTTTTGTTTTCCGAAGCATAATATAAAGAAATAATTTAATGAATTGGGAGTTTGAAAAAATATCATATGCATTTTTATTGTTACTCGTACCATTTTTAGTATGGAGGATGTTATATTTATATAACTGGAAAAAAATAAAAATAGATCATTTTGTTGATCCGGGTTTAAAAAATAAAATTCTTGGGAATATAGATTTATCAAAGTATATAAAAACCAATATATGGGTTATTATTATTTATATTTTACTTGTTTTAGGACTGATGAATTTAACGGGGGGAATAGAAAAAAAAGAAGTAAAAAGAGAAGGTATAGATATGGTGTTTGTTATAGATGTCTCTAATTCAATGAATGCAGAAGATATAAAACCTTCTAGAATAGAAAAGGCTAAAAAAATTATTAATCAGATTATTTCAAAACTAGGAGGAGATAGAGTAGGCATTGTAATCTTTGCAGGCCAAGCTTATTCCGTAATGCCACTTTCTAATGATTATGGAGCTGCAGAATTATATTTAAACGGAATAAGTACAGATTTAATTACAGCACAAGGAACTAATATTGCAGATGCGGTTTTAGAAGCTTCCAATATGTTGTCTAATATTAGTAATACATCTAAAGCCATAGTTTTGATTTCTGATGGAGAAACGCATAAAGGAGAGGAAGATAAAGCTATAGAAACTGCAAAAAAAAATGATATTACTATATTTTCAATTGGAATAGGAACATCACAAGGAACTCCAATTCCTATGAATTATGAAAATGGATATTCAGAATATAAAAAAGATGAAAATGGAGACATAGTATTAACCCGTTTGGAAGATGGATCTTTAAAAAGGTTAGCGTCTTTAACTAAAGGGGCTTACTTTTATGGAAGTAATACTACAGATATAGTGTCTAAGCAGGTTTTTAATGAATTATCTTTATTGCATAAAAAAGAACAATCAACCAGTTATAGTTATGCTAATAAACAATATTTTCAATTTTTTGTAGGAGCTGCATTATTTATATTAATTATGGTTTCTTTAATAGATTATAAAAGAGATTTTAACGTTTAATCTTAGTATATTTGTTATGATGTTTAATAAAATTAAAATACTAATATTAATCCTTTTTTTATCATGCACTCTTTTTTCTCAAGAATCAAAATCAAGGAAATATTTTGTGAAAGGGAATAAAGAATATCTTAAATTATCCTATGATGAAGCAGCAGCTGATTATTTAAGAGCTATACAAGAAGGTGGAAATTCATATAAATCTAACTTTAATTTAGGGAATGCAATGTATCGATTGAAAAAATATGATGAAGCTATCTCACAATACAAAAAATCTACTAAATTAGCAACAAATAAATCAGAAGAAGCAGATGCCTATTTCAATATTGGAGATAGCTATTATAAAAAGAAAGATTATGAGCAGGCTGCTGAAGCTTTTAAAAAAGCTTTGAAATTAAATCCTAAAGATAATAAAGCAAGATATAACTATGCATTAGCTAAACAAAAACTAAAAGATCAAGACAAAGAAGAAAAGGAAAATAAAAAAGATAATTCCAAAAAAAATTCTAAACAAAACCAAAAAAATAATTCCCAACAAGAAAATCAACCAGATAAGCAACAAAATCAAGGTTCTCAACAAGAAAATGATCAACAAGGAAAATCTGGAGGAAATGGAGACAATGAAAAATCAGGACAAGGAGGCGGACAGAGACAAGGAAATCAAAAGATAAATAATAATAATCTCCAGTCAGACGAAAAGAGTAAGAGTGAAAAAGATTTAGAAGGACAAAGACAATTTTATGAAGGTATTTTAGGTTCTATGGAAGAACAGGAAAAAAGGGCTCAACAAAAAATTATAAATAAAAAAATTCCCCAATCTCAATCAATAAAGGGGAAAGATTGGTAATGAAAATTATAGTATTACTTATAAATGTTATTTTTTTAGGAGTAATAGGAATATCAGCACAAATATCCTTTCAAGCTATTCCCCAAAAAAAAGAGGTAGGAATAGATGAACCGATACGTATACAATTTATTCTTACAATAAAAGGAAAGGATGTAAGGGATGTAGGGAATATAAAATTGCCTGCATTTACAAATACACAGGTAATTGGGAAACAAATAATTCAGAATCAGACTTATGAAGATGGCATTTCTACTATTGAATATGGTAATGAAATAAGTTTAAGGCCCGTTAAATCGGGAAGTATAAAAATAGGTTCTGCTTCGGTAATTATAAATGGAAAAGTATATTCCACTAAACCTTTAACTATAATAGTATCAGGATATGCTAATAACCATGAAGAAAAAGGATTTCCAGCCAAAATAGGAGAAACATTTTTAGCTTTTAAAATATCAGACAAAAACCCGTACCAAAATGAAGGTGTAATTGCAAAATTAAAATTTTATACAAAGCGTTTGGAACTATTAAATAGTATTACAAACCTTACTCCACCAAATTTTCAGGGGTTATTTGTACAACCTATAAAAGAAAGGAATAATACATATGAACAAGAAATAATAAATGGGGAAACCTATCTTTCAAGAACTATAAGTTCTTATGTAATATTTCCATCAAAGCCAGGAGTAATTGTAATTAATCCATTTATTTTAACAATAGCTGTTCCTAGTGGTTTTTTTGATGAACAAGAGGTAAATATTAAATCAGCTCCCATAACATTACAGGTAAAAAAATTGCCTGCAAATCCTCCTGTAGATTTTTATGGAGTAGTAGGAAGCTATAAAATTAATATAACTCCTAGTAAAACACATTTAAAAGCAGACGAATCTACAACTATTAATGTTGAAGTATCAGGTAACGGAAATATAGGGTTAATAAAATCACCAGCTTTAATTGTTTCGGAAGGGATAGAATCATTTACTCCAAAAGAAAAGATGGAATCTTATCCTGGATCAGAGGGAGTTATTGGAAAATTAAACTCTTCAACTGTTTTAGTTCCTCATAGAGGTGGACAGTTTACTATAAAAGTAAGTCCATTTAGTTATTTTGATCCTCAAACGGGAACGTATAGAAAAATTATTCCAGATCCTGTTATATTAACTGTCACTGGAGATAGCTTGAAAGGAGAAAGGGATAGTATCAGTGTTTTAAAAAATAAAAATATAAAAGATCCATTGTCTTTTATACCTAGTATTAAAGTTAGTGATACTCTGTCTGATGTTCTAGATGGAAAACAAAAAACTTTGGATTGGATATTACTTGCCATAATGGCGATAGTTATAATAATTATTATTTGTATTATTTATTTGAGATTTATAAAAAATAATAGTAAAACGAAAAAAGAAACATCAATAAAAGGAGAGAAAAATGTAAATTTTGAAAAACTGGATAAAGAAAATACACCTAAAAACATTCATATAATAGAACAAAATAAAGACGATCTAAATTCCCGGCTGTTTACATTGAAGAAGATGGCAGAAAAAAATGAAAATAAAGAAGAATTTTATAATTTGGTAGAATTCTTGTTGCAGAAAGCAGTTCGGAATAATTTAGATTTAAAAGAAGATCAATTTCTAACAACATCAGAAATAGAAGAACAATTAGCTAATAAATTTGGAGATGAGTTTTCAGATGAATACAAAAATCTACTCTTAAAATCACAAATTGAACGATATTCTAGCATTTCAGAAGAAGATTGTTTAGATGAGGTATATTTAAAAGTAGAAAAACTCATAAATAAACTTATGTAAATACATATATTTTTTAATATTTCTTTTCATTATTTTTACAAATTAAATCAAGGTCCAAGTAATAAATGCATTATCATTTCTCAATACAAGAAATTATTAGCTGTTTTATGGTTTTATTTGCTATTATTGATATTATTGGTAGTATTCCAATTATTGTTACCATAAAAAATAAAGTGGGATATATTCAAGCCAGAAAAACCTCATTAGTAGCTTGCGTCATTCTAATCTCTTTTCTTTTTATAGGGGAAAAATTATTGAAAATAATTGGGATAGATGTTCCTTCATTTGCAGTAGCAGGAGCGTTTGTTTTGTTTGTTATTGCTCTAGAAATGATATTAGGTATTGAAATCAATAAAATGGATGAACCTAAATCTGCATCTATAGTTCCATTAGCTTTTCCTTTAATTGCCGGTGCTGGTTCTCTCACTACAGTATTGGCTTTAAAAGCAGAATATCATACCGAAAATATTATTTTAGCCATAATACTTAATATGATAGTTGTTTATTTAGTTTTAAAAAATTGTGGAAGATTAGAACAAATATTAGGTCAGGGATTCATTTCTGTAATGAAAAAAGTATTTGGAGTTATATTATTGGCCATATCAATTAAACTATTTACAACTAACATTACTTCATTAATAGAAAAAGTACCTAATTGAATTTACATTAAGTAAATTTCTTATATTTGTTATAAACACATAAAATGAAATATTTTTTAAATATCACGTTAGTTCTTTTTATTGCAGTTATTATATTTAATGCTACAAGAATTAATTATAGTATTGGAATTACTTCGAGTCCCAATGATAAATTTTTATATTCAGGTTTAGTTGCTATTATTGGAGTTATTGTAGTTTGCATTGTAAAACAAATTCGTTTACTTGCATCTAAAACAAATTAAAATAATATTTTTATTGGGGAATTTTTTTTAGTAATTGTAAATATTTTTTTTCTATTTCTGAAAAAGGAAGAATTTCATTTCCCACATAAATGATCATAACCCAATGAGGATCTGGAAATGTTTTATAAAAGATATCTTTATTCAAACGATAACATTCTCTTAAAACTCTTTTAATATAATTTCTCTTTACTGCCTTTTTAAAATGTTTTTTAGAAACAGAAACACCGATTTTATGATTGTTAAATAAATGAAAATGACTGGTGGGGCAATAAATTAATTTTAAAGGAAATTTATTACACCATATACCGTTTTCAAATAAAAATTTTATTTGAGATTTATTTTTTAAATGTTCATTTTTAGTATAACTAAATTTCATAAAATAAATAATATAATAATTAATTTAAATAGTTAAATTAATGCATTTGTATTATTCTTGCTATAGCACTAATCAATAGTTTTTCAAATATAGACTTATTTGTCTAAATGATAAACATTAATTAATTTTGTCTAATTAAAAATAATTTCAATTATGTATCCAGAAGATGTAGTAATGCCTATGAAGGCACAATTAACCCAAAAAGGATTTATAGATTTAGATACTTCTGAAAAAGTAACAGAAGCACTCAATAAACCGGGAACTACACTACTCATTATTAATTCTGTTTGTGGATGTGCTGCAGGATCTGCACGCCCAGGGGTAATATTATCGATAGAAGGAGCAGGTAAAAAACCAGAATTTTTAACCACAACCTTTGCTGGGTTTGATATTGAAGCAGTAAAAACAGCAAGAGAACATTTAGTGCCTTTTCCTCCTTCCTCACCTTCAATAGCTTTGTTTAAAGATGGTGAATTGGTGCATTTTTTAGAAAGACATCATATAGAAGGTCATTCTGCAGAAATGATTGCTGAAAATTTACAACAGGCTTACGAAGAATTCTGTTAAAATTATGTCTTTGACTGAAAAACAAATAGAAGACTTAGGAAGTAAAATTGTTGAAAAATTAAAAACAGTTTACGATCCTGAAATTCCTGTGGATATTTATGAATTAGGATTAGTATACGATGTGCAGATCAGTACAGAAGGACAAGCAGAAATACTGATGACATTGACTACTCCCAATTGTCCAGTTGCAGAATCTTTACCAATAGAAGTAGAAGAAAAGCTAAAATCTATTGATGAAATTACAGATGCAGTAGTTAAAATTACTTTTGATCCTCCTTGGGATAAAGATATGATGAGTGAAGAGGCCAAGTTTGAATTAGGTCTTTTATAAATATAATAGCTCCACATTTGTGGAGCTATTATATTTATAAAATCTAAAACTAATTTAAATTACATTGCTTTTGCTGATTTATCGTTAGATTTAGTTGCACTAGTAGCTTTTTTGCTAGAAGCTTTTTTCTTTTTAGTAGGCTTTGAATTTGTTGCTTTTACTTCTTTTTTAGTAGGTTCTTGTTTAGATTTATTTACTTCTTGTGCATTAATTAAACCTAATCCAAATATAGCAGTTAAAGCTAAAGTTAAAATTTTTGTTTTCATTTTGTTTTCATTTAAAATTCTTATATCAAAGGTATTTAGGATTTCATAAAAAAATAAAATCACTAAATTAATTAACGTATATTTAACAATCAAGAATAATTATCTAATAATCAATATTTTAATTATGGTAAAATATTTAGTCAGATTAAAAATCTATGAAAGCTTAAAAATGCCTTAAAACTTTTTGTGAATATTAAGAAAAATAATAAAAAAATGGTTTGTAAAAAGATATACGAATTTAAAAAGTAAAGAGTTAAAAATTATATTTGTACATAATTTTAATATATATGCAATGAAATTATTTATAGGAGATATAAATTCTTATGAGGTGAAACTAAGAGAAGAAGAACAACATCATATACTAAACGTTCTTAGAATGACAGCCGGAGAGGAAATATATATAACAGATGGCAAAGGAAATTTGGTGAGAGGAAATATTAACATATCTGGGAAAAAAATTGATGTAGATATTCAAGAAAGGTTTGATGAAGAAGCAAAATCAGAATATAAATTGCATATTGCTATTGCCCCTACAAAAAATATAGACAGATTTGAGTTTTTTGTAGAAAAATCTGTAGAATTAGGAATTACAGAAATTACTCCTATTATATGTAAAAATTCTGAAAGGAAAATTTTGAAAGTTGATAAAATACAAAAACAGATAGAAAATGCATGTAAGCAATCTTTAAAATTACATTTCCCAATAATAAATCCATTTACCCCATTAAAAGAATTTTACCAGAAAATAAATCAAAATATATATGTAGCCCATTGTTATAAAGAATATGAAAAAGTTTTTTTAAATCAAGTATTAGATCAAGTATTAGATCCTATAATATTGATAGGCCCGGAAGGAGATTTTTCTAAAAAAGAAATTGAGGAATTATATGAACACAAAGTTAAGGGGATTGATTTAGGAAGAAGCAGACTACGAACTGAAACTGCAGGTATATTTGTATCAGCTGCTTTTTATTATAAACATTTTTTCTGAAATATATTATTAAAATTGATGCAAAAAAATCAAAATTGATTTTAGATGTATAAATGAATAAATTATGTAAATGATTTTACATAATAAAATCTTTAATATCTAGTAACTTATATATTTTTATTAAGATTTAAAATAACGAAGTATTATTTGAGTAGAATTAGGCTTGTTTAAAATATATTTTTGGGCTTTTTGTCCTATCTCATTTCGTTTTTGATCATTTTGTATTAATTCATACAAAATAGTATTAAAATCTTTTGAGGAATGAATTACTATTCCCCCTCCGTTATTTACTAATTCTTCAGCTTCTATAAATTTGTGATAAATAGGACCATAAATAACCGGAGTATGGAATATGGCAGGTTCTAAAACGTTATGTACCCCCTCTTTACCAAAGCCGCCACCCACATAAGCAATATCAGCATAAGAATAAACCTGTGTAAGAATACCAATCGTATCCAAAATAATTACATTATAAAACTGTAAATCTTTACCTTCTATTTCAGAAAATAAAAGTGTAGGAACTTTTAACACTTTTTTTAATTTCTGAAAATATTCTGAATTCATATTATGAGGGGCAATTAAAATTTTAAAGTTTTCAAAAATGTCCGTTTTATGAATAAATTTTTCAATTAAATCGTCATCTTCTTTCCAAGTACTTCCTGCTACTAATAAAATTTTGTTTTGCTTGAATTGTTCTAACCATTCTAAGTGAATGGATTGCGATAAAAGCATTTTGACACGATCAAAACGAGTATCTCCTGATATAGTATTTTGAGGAATACCAATTGAATTTAGTAATTTTTGTGAATTTTCATTTTGGACAAAAAAATGAGAAACTTTTTGAAGTATGGAAATTATCCATTTACCATATGTTTTAAAAAAAATTTGATTATTTCGAAATATAGTAGAAATAAAAATAGTATTAATATGATGTTTTGATAATTCTTGAAGTAAATTAAACCAAAAATCATATTTTACAAAAATCACATGTTCAGGATGTAAATATTTGATTAATTTCTCTGCGTTTTTTTTAGTATCTAAAGGTAAATAGAAGACCAAATCAGCCCAGGATTGATCTTTAATTATTTCATATCCGGATGGGGAGAAAAAACTGAGAACAAATTTATAGGTTGGAAATTTTTCTTTTAATGCAGTAAACACTGGCAACCCTTGTTCATATTCCCCTAAAGAAGCTGCATGCATCCAAATCACCTGGTCTTTCGGTGAAATACTATTCTTAATTTTTATAAATAAGTTTTTCCTTCCTTTTACCCATAATTTAGCCTTTTCTGAAATAAGAGAAGCTAGGTTCATTCCCAGACCTAATAAATAAATGACTATATTATAAAAGAATTGATTCAAATTTTATTTTTTATTTAGAAAATATTTACTCATAAGAGTGAACGACTTATTTAAAAAATACCTTAACCTTATATATAAGATATTTAAGGAATATATTGATTAAAAAATAATATAATACATTTATATCACGACTTTATGAGCTAAACTAGAAAACATAATTAACAATTTTTTTAATAATACAAAAATATCTTTTAAATCTATTTCATTTATTATAACATAATTAAAATTATTTGTTTCCATAAGTTTTGTTTTTTAGCTAATTTATATAATATAAATTGGTCTTTTTAAAGTAAATATGATTCAATTATATCTTTTGGATTATACATTTATTAAGTTCCAATTATTAATATATGTAGTAGAGAATAGATAAGAATTATATCTAATGTGTTTTTTTGAAATTTAGCACTAAAATAATTATACATACTAGATTTTCATAATAAATATTTTAAACTAGTTTGTTTAAAAAGATAGATTTAAAAATATATTAGCTTTAATTACTTTATTTTTTTTCAGTTAAAAAATAGAATAAAAAAAATTTTGTTTGGATTAGAATAATTCTGAAAATAGAGTATCCATATTATATAAATTTAATAAGCACGGGCAAATAAAACTCTTTTTTTAGAAGGATTCCCAGAATAAATACAAACTCCGTTTTCTTCAACAGCATCAAAAGGGATACAACGAATGGTAGCTTTAGTTTCTGCTTTTATTTTTTCTTCCACTTCTATAGATCCATCCCAATGTGCCGATACAAATCCTCCTTTTTCATCCAATACTTTTTTAAAATCTTCATAAGTATCTACCGGAGTTATTAAAGAATTCATTCTTTCTTTAGCTTTTTTAAAAATTGAATTTTGTATCTCTTGTAATAATTCTGTTATATAAACGGACAGTCCTTCTATATTAACAAGAGATTTCTCTAAAGTATCTCTACGTGCAATTTCTACTTGATTATTCTCTAAATCTTTTGGACCTATGGTAACGCGTACAGGGACACCTTTTAATTCGTATTCATTAAATTTCCATCCGGGTTTATATTCTGTACGGTTATCAAACTTAACAGAAATGCCTAATTTATTAAGCTCAATTTTCAAATCTTTAGCTATTTTTGAAATAGCATCTAGTTGTTCATCAGTCCTATGAATAGGAATAATAACCACTTGTATAGGGGCTATATTAGGAGGTAGAACCAAACCGTTATCATCTGAATGAGACATGATAAGAGCTCCTATTAAACGCGTAGAGACCCCCCAAGAAGTAGCCCATACAAATTCTTGTTTTCCTTCTTTAGATTGATATTTAACATCAAAAGCCTTTGCAAAGTTTTGTCCAAGAAAATGTGAGGTTCCGGCCTGAAGAGCTTTACCATCTTGCATCATAGCTTCTATACAATAAGTTTCTATAGCTCCGGCAAATCTTTCTGATGGAGATTTTACACCTTTTATAACAGGTACACCCATAAAGTTTTCAACGAAATCCGCATAAACTTCCAACATCCTTTCAGCTTCTTCAATAGCCTCTTTTTCATTAGCATGTGCGGTATGTCCTTCCTGCCATAAAAATTCAGAAGTTCGTAAGAATAAGCGGGTACGCATTTCCCAACGTACAACGTTTGCCCATTGATTAATCAGAATAGGTAAATCTCTATATGATTTTACCCAGTTTTTATAAGTATTCCATATAATGGTTTCAGAAGTAGGACGAACTATCAGTTCTTCTTCAAGTTTAGCTTCAGGATCTACAATTACACCATTTCCGTTTTCAGAATTTTTTAATCGATAGTGGGTGACTACAGCACATTCCTTTGCAAAGCCTTCGACATGATCTGCCTCTTTAGATAAGTAAGATTTTGGAATAAAAAGTGGGAAATATGCATTTTCATGACCGGTATCTTTAAACATTTGATCTAGTTGTCTTTGCATTTTTTCCCAAATAGCAAACCCGTAGGGTTTTATTACCATACATCCTCTAACACCTGAGTTTTCAGCCATATCGGCTTTAATTACTAATTCATTGTACCATTTGCTATAGTCTTCTTTTCTAGATGTAATTGTTGCCATAAATTATATTTTGTCCTAATTTTAAACGGATATTTGTGTAATTAATTGGTATGACTTTTGTATTTTTAACAAAAATTTAATTTAGCAACAAAAATATAATATATAAACTACTAAAAAAAATATCATGAATAATATTAATAGTATATTAAAAAGATTTTGGTTAACGACAGGAGTTTTCTTTTTGTTAATTAGCCTTTTAATTTCATGTTATACGGGACAGTCTTATGCGGGAGAAGATAGTATTTATTACAATCCTAAAAAGAAAAATAAAACACAAAAATCTTATGATTATGTATATAACGATAATCAACCATCTGGAAGTTCTGACGAAGTAAGGATAGGGAAACGTTATATTGACCCTACAACCAAAGCAAGTGATTTATTATATGATGATGCATCTAATAATTCTAATGTTAATAGTAATCGTTCGTCTTATCAGAGTAATGACGTTTGGGGTGATGATGGAGGAACAGTAGTTAATAATTATTATTATGGTGGTGGTTATTATCCATATTTTGGCTCTTATTATTGGGGAGGCCCTTGGGGATTTAACAGCTATTGGGGACCTTATGGCGGATGGAATTGGAATGTTTCTATAGGATGGAGCTGGGGCTGGTCCGGTTGGGGCTGGGGAAATTCTTGGGGACCATCTTGGGGTTGGGGATATCCTTCCTATTGGGATAGGTGGCACCATGGATATTGGGGATGGAATAATCCTAGATATTATGCCAATTATGGTCCAAGACCAACAAGTATGGTATATGGAAGAAATTCCTCATATCTTGACCAATCTTATTCATCTGTACGAAGCAGACAACTACAAGATGTTCAACGACAAACTGTGCGTAATAATGTTATTTCTGGTAGTAGAGGCGGTTTAGTAAATGGATCTAGAAATAATGCTATATCTGGGTCAAGAATAGGAAACACATCTAGAGACAAAAATGCTTTAAGTACTTCTAGTTCACGAAACAGTGGAATAAATAATAATACTTCAGGAAGAGCAAGAATTAGTTCCGATGTAATAGGAGGCTCTCGAAATGGAACATTCAGTGGCAGCAGAAACAGCTCCATTGGTTCATCAAATAGGGAAATGTCTGGAACATCTCAACCATCAAGAAATTATAATTCAGAAAGTCGTTCTGTGCCGTCATATTCTCCTTCTTCAGGAAGCAGAGGAGGCTCAATAGGAGGAGGTTCATTTGGTGGAAGTAGAGGAGGTTCTATAGGAGGAGGTTCATTTGGTGGAAGTAGAGGAGGTTCCATTGGAGGAAGAAGATAGTAAAAATTATTAAATATTTTAATTAGCTATGAATAAAAAAATAGTACTCTTTACTGCTTTATTAGCAATGTTTCAGTATGGAAAATCTCAGATTTTTGACCCAAATTCTATATATGATGGATTAAATGCATATAATGGAAATTTTGAAAATTCTGGGACAGCAAGGTATATAGGTATGGGAGAATCTATGGGAGCTTTAGGTGGAGATATAAGCGCTGTAGAAACCAATCCTGCTGGATTAGGAATATTTAGAAATTCTGTTGCAAATTTAACATTGGGTGTTTTATCTAATAAAAATAAAGCAACTATGAAAAATTCATATTCCAATACCGATACAAATTTTAACTTTTCTAATGCTGGATTTGTTATGGCATTTGGTGATGAATCAGATCGTCTCAAATTAAATTTAGGAGTGAATTATAGTTATCAGAGATTAGATAATGATGTAGTTTTTCCATATAATGAAAATTATGTTTATACTATAAACAATCAAGAGTTTGATTTTAACAGTTATGAACAATCTGTAGACGGATATAAATCCAAATTAAAATTTAGTATTGCTACTAATTTTGATGATGTTATTTATTTTGGTTTAGGATTAGATTGGCATTATATAAGTATGGATAGAATGGATAGTTATTCAGATAGGTTGCTTTCTGATAATAATTTAGGTTATTTTTATCGACAAGGAACACCATATTCTCAAGATGCCAATGGTTTTGGTTTATCTGTAGGGGTAATAGGAAAAGTTTTTCCTGAATTAAGATTAGGAGCAGCTTATCATTCTCCGATATGGTGGTCTGACATAGATACAGGTTATAATTATTTTACAGCAGAAGTTTCTAAAGATAATGTTTTAAATTGGGATATTTATTATGGTTATTATGATAAGTATAAAGTTACAGCACCTGGTAAATTAGTTTTAAGTGCAGCTTATGCATCCGACATTGTCAATGATGATAATTCGTTAGCTTTTAACTTTGACTTTATAAATTATTTTAATAAAGATTATGAATTTAAAGGCAGTCCCGATTATAGGTTAAATAATACTTTTGTCGATAATTATATGCATGATTCTCAAGAATATCGTGCAGGTATTGAGTATAGATTTAAAGAGTTAAAAGTAAGAGCAGGGTATGCTTATATGTCATCTCCTGTAAAAGATAACACTATAACAGGATTTAATTATGAAACAGGGACAGATTCAATGGTGAAAAATTATATGGCAGGTGAAAAAAATAAATTTTCTTTCGGTTTAGGTTATGATATAGGACAATTTTTTGCAGATTTTGCATATCAGTTTATAAAAACAGATTATTATACTTCTTTTTCAGGAGCTTATTATAACAACAAAGAAATAAGAAATTTTGGACCTGGTTCTGAAGGTCCATTATCTCCAATATTTGATAGTGTAACCTTTGGTAAAATAAAGAATACGCAAAATAATTTTGTTCTTACTTTGGGGATGAGATTCTAATAATTTTAAAAATATAAAAAAACTCAGGTGATTTTCATCTGAGTTTTTTTTGTTTAATATGCAATATAATTATATTATGTTTATCTTAATTATTATATTTGCGTACATATTTATTTATAATTCAATAAACATATATTATTCAGGAAAAATATGTTAAACTGAAATTTTTTTTATTATGCTAGAAAGTACGTTAAATTACATAGATATACCAAAAAACTTATTGATAGGATTTAAACTCATTGTGGCATTCATTGCCATTTTAGTGTATATAAAAATTGTTGGTAGGACTATTTTAAATCAAGTTTCAGGTATTGATCTAGTACAGAATATTATTTTAGGAGGTCTTGTAGGAGGAATTATTTATAATCCGGATATAACAATTTTAGAATTTGCTATTGTCTTATTTATGTGGACTTTGATTATATATATAGTTGCTTATATAATGAAAAGAAATGGTTTAATCCGTAAAATGGTAGAAGGTCCAATTATTCCCTTAGTTATAAAAGGAAAGTTAAATGTAGAAGGGTTTAAAAAATCTAAAATTGATTTATTGACCTATGCAAATATGTTGAAAAGCAAAGGTATATATGATATTTCAAAAATTTATTTTGCGCAATTAGAACAAGATGGATCTCTTACAGCCTTTACAGATGATTTTGATCAATATACAGTTTTATTAGTTATAAACGGACGTATTAATCATGTATATCTTGAAGGAATAGACAAAGATGAAGAATGGCTGAAAAAAGAATTAAAAAAAGAGGGCTATACAGATATATCAAAAATATTTTTAGCACAATGGTCTAAAGACAAGTTTTACATTGTAACCAACCGAGATCAAAAGAAAATAAAAAATTCAGATGAAAAAATTTATTAGAAAAAATAGAATACAAAAAAATCACTTAATATACTTAAGTGATTTTTAATTAAGTAGCCCGTAGGGGAGTCGAACCCCTCTTGCCAGAATGAAAATCTGAAGTCCTAGCCGATAGACGAACGGGCCAATAGTTATTTTATATTAAAGAGCATTTACATGCTTGCTTAATTTCGACTTTAGATTGGCAGCTTTATTTTTATGAATTATATTTCTTTTTGCCAATTTGTCTATTTGAGAGAAGACAGATGGTAATTTTTCTACTGCAACGTTTTTTTCAGTTTCTTCTCTTAGCTCTTTTATAGCTGTACGAGTAGATTTATGATAATATTTATTGCGTAACCTTCTTACATGGTTTTGTCTTACTCTTTTTAACGCTGACTTATGGTTTGCCATAACTTTTTTTAAATTTTCTTTTTAAAATATTTAAAATCCACAACCTAACTACAGGTTCTTTTTTAATTTTGCGGTTGCAAATTTAATTTAAATTTATTTAATTACAAAATTTAAATTAATTTACTTATAAAAAAGTAGACCCACAGGGATTCGAACCCCGACAAACGGTACCAAAAACCGGTGTGCTACCGTTACACCATGGGTCTGTACCAATAAAAAAACCTTGACTGATTTAAGAGTAAGGTTTTTTATGGTGGGCGATGCAGGGTTCGAACCTGCGACCCCCTGCTTGTAAGGCAGGTGCTCTGAACCAGCTGAGCTAATCGCCCTCTTTAATCTAAACAAAATATGTTTAAGAACCTTGTGTAATTACTTTGTTTTGTAATTGGATTGCAAATATACGCTCATTTTTTATACTTGCAAATATTTTTTTAAAAAATTTCTGATACTACAAAATTACTTCCTCCGATAAATATAATATCATCTTTATCGGAATCATTTTTAGCATTTGTAAAGCCTTCAAGTACACTGTTATATATCTTATAATTAGAAAAATATTGTTCAATTTTCATCTTATATTGATTAGGACTTAAACCCCTTTTTATGGAAGGTTTCACAAAATAATAAATTCCATTTACAGGGAGTAAAGGAAATATTTTATCTAAATCTTTACCTTTTACAAATCCTATAACAATCCTTAAATGTTTATATGATAAAGTTTTAAATTGTCGAGATAATTGTTTGAAACCATCTTCATTATGTGCTGTGTCACATACAATTAATGGATCTTTTTGTTGGAGAATTTCCCATCTTCCTCTGAAATTCATGTTTTTGTTTACATGTAGTAATCCAATTTCAATGGCATGATTATTTATATTATAACCTTTTTCTTGTAAGATTTTAATAATTCCTAAAGTAGTTTTTATATTTTGAAATTGGTAAATACCTTTAAGGTCTGAAATGTAGTTGTTTTGTATTAGGGTAGCATCTAAGTGTTTAGCTTTTTTTTCTTCAGCAATGTTAATTAATAAAGATTTAATATTTTCTTTATTTTCACCAATAACTACAGGTATTCCCTCTTTAATAATACCTGCCTTTTCCTTAGCTATTTTTTCTAAAGTATCTCCTAATAAGTCAGTATGATCCATAGATATACTTGTAATAGCACAAACTTCAGGGATGATGATGTTAGTAGAATCTAAACGGCCTCCTAAGCCGACTTCTATGACTGCAATATCTACTTTTTCTTTTGCAAAATATGAAAAAGACATAGCAGTAGTCAGTTCAAAAAAAGAAGGATTAAAATCTTTTGAAAAATAAGATTGAATTTCAACAAGAAATTGATAAATAAATTCTTGAGGACATTCTTTACCATTTATTCGAATACGTTCTGCGAAATTTTTTAAATGAGGAGAGGTAAATAGCCCTACTTTATATCCGGATTCCTTCAAAATAGAAGCGGTCATATTAGAAACACTCCCTTTACCGTTAGTTCCTGCTACATGAATAGATTTAAATTTGTTTTGAGGGTTTCCCAAAATATCACATAATTTCAGAATATTTTCAAATCCGGGTTTATAAGCAGATTTTCCTATATTTTGATAGTTTGAAACCTGAGAATATAACCACTCCAGAATTTCTTCATAAGATATCATAAAATAATTTTATATTTTTTGTACAATCCCAATATATTTTCTTTCAAATTCTACAATTACAGCATTTAATTTATTTTCTTGAACCCAATCTATAAATGCAGAATTATCCCCAATATCATCACTGATAAAAAAACCTTTAGGAGAAATCTTATCCCAGATGATTTTATAAGCCCATATCCTTCCTTTATAACTTTTATCACTGTCATAATGTGCAACGTCAAAATGAGATTGTTGGGTAAAAATCTTTGGTAAAGATTCTTTATCTGCAAAACGAAATAATTTCCAATATTTACGTAATGAATCAGGAACTACACAGCCTACGAATTTATCATTATTTCTGTCTAAATAAGGCATATCCGAACTATATAAAATTCCTTCTCTTTTTTGTAAGGACAATAAAGCTGCTAAAGAGCTCCATCCGTAAGCAACTCCTGTTTCTAAAACATTTTTTGCCTGTGTATATTCACATATTCCATAAATTAAATCCATAGCTCCGGCTCCACCCATTTTTACCGGGCAATTTAATTCCATTTTTTTTGCTTCTTCTAATACCTTAGGGAATTCAGTAGATAAAGAAAAATGTGAATTTGTTATTTTTAAAATCGCTTCTTTTTGGCTTATAGCCATTTTTGCACACCAATTTTCCGCTTCTTTTTTTCCTTTAAAAGCACTTCCTCTATCAAAAATATTTTTATAAATTTTTCTTAATAATTCAGGGTATAATTGGGGTCTGACTAAGTAACCGAAAAAGGTTCTGAGAATTGTTAACATTTATTCAAATGGTTAAAATAATTTACAAAAGTAAGTAAATCAAATATAAACAACATCATCAAAATAATAATACCATTAAATACTAACTACAAATACTGAAAACTTAGGTGACGTTTTTGTATCTCAAATATTTATAAATACAGAAAGTTGTAAATTGCAGTTTTTATTATGTCATAACTAAATAGAAAAATAAAGTTTTATGTTTTAGTAATTTACAATGAATCGGCTTAGTAAATCATTTATAAATTTTTTTCAAAAAGAACAATCTACCGGAATATTGCTTATATTATGTACTCTTATTTCTTTGATCATAGCAAATTCACCTGTGCAGATTTTTTATTTGGAACTTTGGGAAATTCCGGTAAGATTACAATTTGGTGATTTTAATTTTTTTAATTTCCATGGAAAACCCTTGACGTTTGAAACGTTTATAAATGAAGCTTTAATGGCCGTATTTTTTTTATCTGTAGGCTTAGAAATTAAAAGAGAAATTTATGCCGGTGAATTAGCAAACCTCAAAAAAGCTTTGCTACCTATAATGGGAGCTTTAGGAGGAATGATCATTCCAGCATTTATTTATATGCTTTTTAATTACGGAACTCAAACACAATCAGGAGCCGGAATACCTATGGCTACTGATATAGCTTTTGCTTTAGGGGTTCTTTCACTATTAGGGAAAAGAGTTCCAGGGGCTCTTAAGGTATTTTTAACTGCTTTAGCCGTAATTGATGATTTTGGAGCAATTGTGGTGATTGCCTTATTTTATACTCAGGATTTGTCTGTACTTCATTTAAGTATTGCATTAATGATATGGGGAGTATTGCTTTTTCTAAATAAAGTAAAGATCTATTCTTTAATACCTTATTTAGTAGGAGGGATTTTTATGTGGTATTTTATGCTAAATTCAGGAGTTCATGCAACCATTTCTGGTGTACTATTAGCCTTTGCTATTCCATTTCAAAAAGGAGAGAAAAAAGTTAATTTTTCAAAATTGCAACATTCGTTACATCGACCGGTAAATTATATTATTCTTCCGCTTTTTGCATTAGCTAATACAGCTATTGTTGTGAATTCAGATATACAAAATATTTTTACTCAACGCTATAGCCAGGGTATTTTTTTTGGTCTGTTTCTAGGAAAACCTTTAGGAATTATGCTTTTCAGCATTTTAGCCTGTGTTGGTAAAATTTCTAAATTACCTGAAGGGGTTTTATGGAAACAAATGCTTGGGGTTGGATTTTTAGGAGGAATAGGGTTTACTATGTCAATATTTATTACCCTTTTGGCATTTGATCCTATATCACAACAGTATTATATAAATCATGCTAAATTTATCATACTTACAACTTCTTTATGTTCAGCATTCGTAGGTTATTTTTATTTAAAAAAAATATTATTCTAAAATCATAGTAAAATAACTAATTAATATGAAAAAATCAATTTTAGTTTTATTAATTACATATTATTCGGTCATCATGGCAAAAGCACAAAATTATTACACAGAAATTCATACAGATGCTAAGGGATATGCCTATGAAATAGTAAATGGGGATCCTTCAAAGTCTAGAGTATACACTTTAAAAAATGGATTAAAAGTTTATTTATCACAGAATAAAGATGAACCTAGGATACAGACCTATATTGCTGTAAGAACAGGATCGTCTAACGATCCTTCCGAAAATACAGGGTTAGCACACTATTTAGAGCATATGTTATTTAAAGGAACCAGTAAAATAGGAACTTTGAACTGGGATAATGAATCACAATTACTGGAACAAATTTCGGATTTATACGAAAAACATAAAAAAGAAACAGATCCTGAAATGAAGAAAAAAATCTATAAAAAAATCGATAGTGTTTCAAAAGAGGCTTCAAAATATGCAATTGCAAATGAATATGATAAAATGATTTCTAACTTGGGAGCAACCGGAACCAATGCCCATACTTGGTTAGATGAAACAATTTATAAAAATAACATTCCTGCCAATGTATTAGAAAAATGGTTGTTTGTAGAAAAAGAAAGATTTTCAGAATTGGTACTCAGACTTTTTCATACTGAATTGGAAGCAGTATATGAGGAATTTAACAGGGCGCAAGATAATGATGCCCGTTTAGTGAATTATGAACTAATGGATGCCTTATTTCCAACTCATAATTATGGACAGCAAACCACATTGGGAAAATCAGAGCATTTAAAAAATCCTTCTATGAAAGCAATTCATAAATATTTTAATACATATTATGTTCCTAATAATATGGCGTTGGTTTTAGTGGGAGATTTAGAGTATAATAAAACCATACAGCTTATAGATAAATATTTTGGTAGTTTCGAGTATAAGGAACAACCAGTAAAGAAAAAGGTAATAGAAAAACCGCTCAATCATGTTATAAAAAGAGTGGTAAAAAGTCCGACTTCAGAAAGGTTGCAGTTAGCTTTCAGAACTGAAGGCACAGGGAGTAAAGAAGAATTATATGTGCAAATGATAGATATGATTCTAAGTAATACCGGAGCCGGACTTATTGATATGAACATTAACCAAAAACAAAGGGCACATGGAGCAGGGTCTTATACTAGTATATTTAAAGATTATGGAATACATGTTCTCTATGGAGCTCCAAAGGAAGGGCAAACTCTAGAACAAGTACAGCAATTATTATTAGAACAATTAGAAGAAATTAAAAAAGGAAATTTTGAAGATTGGTTATTAGTTGCTATAGTAAAAGATTTAAAAACTAGACGATTGAGATCTTGGGAGAAAGCTAATGGGGTAGCAACTAAAATGTATAACGCTTTTATTCAAAAACAATCTTGGGAAGAGGTTTTAGGAGAAATTGATCAATTAAGCCAGATAACCAAACAGGAATTAATGCAATTTGCCAATAATTTTTATCAGAATAATTATGTGGTAGTTTTTAAAGAAAAAGGAGAAAACAATAAATTAATAAGAGTAGAAAATCCGGGTATTACCCCTATTGTTTTGAACCGTACAGATCAATCTCTATTTTACAAAGAATTTTCCCAGATTCCAGAAAAAGAAATTAAACCGGTATTTTTAGATTATAAAGCACTTATTAAAGTAAAAGAATTAGAGCATACCCCTTTTTATTTTATAAAAAATACAACAAATGAGTTGGCCGGACTTTATTTTATATATGATTTTGGAACAGATAATAATAAAGATTTAATTTTAGCTTTAAATTATCTTCATTTATTAGGGACTGATCGATATAGTAAATCCCAGCTGGAACAAGAATTTTATAAGGCTGGAGTTACTTACGATGTACAAGTATATAATGACAGAATATATGTTCACCTGAAAGGTTTGGAAGAGAATATCCCGCAAGGGTTAGATTTACTTGAGCATTTATTTTCTCGGGCTCTGCCGGATGCGGATGCCTATAATGATTATGTGAAAACAATTAAGAAAAGCCGAAAAAATTCTAAACTAAACAAACAATCTATTTTTAAAGCTTTAGCTATTTATGCTCAATATGGTAAATTTAACCGGATTACAAATAATATTTCTAAGGATAAATTAAAAAATAAAAATCCTCAGGATCTGGTAGATATAATTCATGATTTACATAATTATAAGAAAGAAATTTTTTATTACGGTAAAAGAATGTCAGTAGCTGAAAAAGCACTTTTAAAATCACATAATTTTGGAAAAGGTTTAACATATAAATCTCCAATAAAATATGAAAAATTATCATCTGACGGTACTTTATATTATGCACCTTATGATATGGTACAGGCAGAAATCTTATTTCAGTCTAAAGGGGATTTGTTTGATGTAGGAAAAATGTCTTTAGCGAGAGTTTTTAATGAATATTTTGGAGGGGGATTATCTTCAATTGTATTTCAGGAAATTCGTGAAAGCCGTTCACTAGCCTATTCAGCCTATGCAAATTATGCAGTTGCTACCAAAAAAGAAGATTATGATTTTATATCTTGCTATTTGGGAACGCAAGCAAATAAATTACCTCAGGCAGTTGAAGCTATGAGTGAACTGATGAATCATATGCCTGAGATAGATAAACAGTTTGAGAATGCAAAAAACGGAGCATTAAAACAAATTGCTTCGGACCGGATCACTAAATCCAATATATTTTGGTCTTATAGGGCAGCACGTAAAAGAGGGCTGGATTATGATATAAGAAAAGAAATATATGCAAAAATCAAAGAAATGAAAATGTATGATTTAAGAGATTTTTTTAATAAATATATAAAGGGAAAAAAGTATAATGTTTCTCTAATTGGAAAAAAAGAGAACTTGGATTGGAATGCTGTTGAAAAATTAGGAAAAATTAAAGAGTTGAGTATTAATGAACTTTTTAATTATTAAGTTCCAAATAGGATTTATAAATAAACCTACATACTAAAAATTAGTAGTAATCAAGAGTATATAAATCTTTTTTTGAAAAAATCAAGAGTACTATTACCTTATATATTATTCCATTTAAATTATAATTGGAAAAATGTAGATAAGATATATAAATGAAAAATTTATTAGCTAAAAATGGTTTAGCTTTTAATGATATTTCTTTGCCTGAATAAATAATTCGGGCATTTTTTTTCCTGCTGCCTTGATTTATATTTTATTGTTTTTAAAAAAAGAAAGGCTATTTAAGTTTGCTATACTAAAATGATTATTAACAAGTTTTATAGCTAGAATTGAAGTTCTTATAATGGGTATAAATTAAAGTTTTAGCTTAAAAAGTACTTGTTTGTTTTTTAGATGATTATATTATAAGTATGGTTCTAAAATTCCCTTTCCTTGCCTTAATATTACCGGGTTTCCAGAGGTTACATCTACTACAGTAGAAGCTGTATGATCACCCATTCCGCTATCTATAACCCAATCCACCAGTTTGTCATATTTTTCGGCAATTAATTCAGGATCTGTGGTATATTCAATAATTTCATCATCACTATAAGTAGAAGTGGAAGCAATAGGATTCCCCAATTTTTCTACAATCATTCTTGGAATAGGATTGTCTGGTATCCTTATACCTACGGTTTTTTTATTTTTGTAAATAGAGGGTAAATTGTTGGATGCATTAAGAATAAAAGTGAAGGGACCGGGTAGAGTTCTTTTTAATAATTTAAATATAGAATTATCGATAGGTTTGGAAAATTTAGCCAGATCACTCAAATCACTACATACAAAGGAAAATTGAGCCTTTTCTAGCTTTATGCCCTTTATTCTTGCCAGTTTTTCCATGGCTTTATGATTGAAAATATCACATCCTAGTCCATAAACCGTATCGGTTGGATATATAATAACCCCACCTTTTTTTAATATGGAAACTATTTGGTCTATTTGTTTTTCGGAAGGATTTTCCGGATGAATTTTTAATATTTTTGCCATAGTTTTTTACATTTTTAGGTTTTTAAGATATAAAATTTATTGTTGACATTATATTCATTTATATATTTAGTGCCAAGATAGATGGTCTTTAGGTTCATATAATAAATTATAACACTTTTTTATTTGGGAAATAACTTCAAAAAGTTTTTCAGATCATTAATTTAATTACTATCGCTAAATTCATCTGTGTAAACATCTAAAAGAAGAAAGAAAGAAGAGAGTAATATAGGTCCAAAAATAAGCCCAAGGAAACCAAAAATATTCATTCCGAAAATTACCCCGAAAACAGTAATCAACGGATGTACATTATCCAATTTTTTTAACAGGGTAAATCGGCAAATATTATCAATACTTCCAATAACCAGGATTCCATAAAGCACAACAAATACAGCCTGCCAGTTTTGTCCTGAAGTAAATAGTAAAATAGCTATTGGAATATATGCCAGGGCAGACCCTATAATAGGGATCATGGAAGCGAAAGTTGTTGCTGCAAACCAAAACCATAAATTGTCGACTCCAACTATGGCATATCCGATTACTCCAGCTATTCCTTGTATCAAAGCTACGGCCGGAATACCAATTGCATTAGATTGAATCATTGTTTTTAATCGTTGGGCTAGTTTTATACTATTATTGTCTTTTAAAGGAGACCATTTCATAAGGGTAGATTCCATACTTCGTATATTCATAATCATAAAAAAGAAGATGAAAAAAGAAAAAAAGAAAACGATTATAGAGTTTATGGTAGAATTTAATACATCAGGAATAAACTTGCTTGCCCATCCTGTAAACTCTATAATATTCTCTTTACTGAAGAGATTAAAGCCATAATGGACTTGCAAGTCATTTAATATTTTATTTAAAGAAATACTAATTTTTTCACAATAAGAAATGGCCGTCTGCACTTTAGAGTAGGTCAGTTCGATAAGTAGATAAACAGGAGCGGCAATAATTAATAGGGCAAGAACGAAAATAAGTATAAATGCCAGCCAGGAATTCCACTTTTTTTTCTCAGTTAAGTAAAGAAAAAAATTTCTTGTTATAGCATATAGGGTAACAGCTCCTAGCAAACTAGGTAAAAAAACAGCCAATTGGCTGATTATAAGTATAAACAGGGCAATAATGATTAATATAAATAATATTTGATGTATTACCTTGGCGCTTATTTTATTTTTCATGACTACAAAGATTTATTATTTTGTATTCTTTATAAATGTATGAATTGCATCTTCATATCCGGATAGTCCTTTACCTTTGATTTGAGCAATGCAAGCAGCAGAGGTAACGGAAACCTTACGGAAGTCTTCACGTTTATCAATATCAGAAATATGGATTTCAATCGCCGGAGTGGTTACGGCTTTTAATGCGTCATATAAGGCATATGAATAATGGGTAAAGGCTCCGGGATTAATTACGATTCCTTGATAAGAAAAACCGATTTCATGAATTTTATCAATCAGAGTACCTTCGTGGTTAGATTGGAAATATTCTAATTCTACCGCTGCGAATTTTTTTTGAAGGGAAGAAAAATAATCTTCAAAGGTAAGAGATCCGTAAATTTCAGGTTCCCGTTTTCCCAACAGATTCAAATTAGGGCCGTTAATAATTATAATTTTCATCTTTAAAATTTATACGAATATATAAAAGAATAAAATAAGGAGATAATTTTGATAAGAAAAAAATAAATAAGTATATTTGCCTCCCTGTTTACTTGCCCGGATGGCGGAATTGGTAGACGCGCTGGACTCAAAATCCAGTGATAGCAATATCGTGTGGGTTCGATTCCCACTCCGGGTACAATAAAAACCCCTGTTAATAAAATCATTAACAGGGGTTTTTAAAAAGGAAGTAATTTTACTGTCATTTTTCCTTATAATTATCTCTTATCTTTTCATTCTAAAGAGTTTATAGTCTTAGGTTTAGGTGGTTTTGGAAATTCATACTCTTTTTTATTTCTAAATATTGAATTTAAATTTTCTTTATAAAGATATAGTAAGCGATCTTGTGTTATTTTGTATGCTATTCCTTTTGTAATTATTATCAAATTTATCATTTATAACTGGAGATGGATTTTTGTAGGTATTAGTATGGGTTGGGAGTAATATATTATATTTCAAATTGTGTGGTTGAGTAATAATTATTGTATTGGTTTTGTAAGTAAAAAAATCTACTTTGTCGACATTGGCCATTATTTTAAATTTATCTTCATATAAACTATCTCTTCTAAAAAAAATATAAAATATAGAATATTTTTTTAGTAATGGAGTTTTTTCTTAATACATCTACACCTTTCACTACTTGATTATAGATTTTATCATTTATAAAGAATTTATTTTCTATTTTTTTCTTGTAAAAAAAATAGAAAATAATACTGTTATGGGTAATATATAATTCATATTAATCATTTTTTAGCAAGACTTAGCAAATTTAGTTTTTTCTATACTTTTTTATAAGAAGTAACCAAGTCACAGATAATAGTTTCTTCTTGTGGATTGTTTTTTGTTACAATTATACATTTATTCTCTTTTACATTTCCTTTATTATCAGTAGTATAAAGTTTATCAAAAATATCATTTGTTTTCCTAATCAATACTATTCTTCCATCTCTTTCTAACTTTTAATATGGGGTAAATAGTGATATTTGTCGCGTAAGTATAAGGTTAGTATCCACGATATTGTTTTGCCAACGTGTCTAAGTTAAACCATCTTCCGATTGCTGGATCATAATTTCGAGCCCCTTAATCGTATATATTAAGTCCGATTTCATTTTGCCATTCCTTTCCATTGTATTTAACTAATAGTTGCAGGTTATTATTGTTAAAATATAATCAATATTTCCAAAAAGGATTATTATTTCGTTTACCACATTTTGGGCAAATAATAATTCCTGCATTAGAAACTACCTCCCATGCTTCATCAAAGTAATTGCAAAATACTTAATTATCACTAAATAACCTTTGTTGTATGTCTTTTATCTTGTATTTTACTTTCATATGTTTATTATAAAAAAACAGTATTACATAAAATATTTACGATATCCCATAATTAAAGCCATAATAACTAATCCGATTATGAGTGCTGTATAATAATTTCTAGTAGAATTGAACATTTTATCTATTTCATGCTCTTCTTTTTACTATTTAAAATCTCGGAAAATTTCACTTTTTTTCCTCTTAATCGTAAATACAAGTATCGGATTCCTGCTCCTAAGTAAGTGGTTAATTCTCTACCTAATATTATGTCGAATATATGCATTAGTAATCTATTTTAATAATTCAGCTTACTTAAAATATTTTCTTTAAAAACTTGCTTTATTTGTTTATTTTCTTCCTTGGTTAAATCTTTAGTATTTACTGTTTTCCAATTACCTAAACCTATTCCATCCCTTACGGCATCTAAAGCGAATACTGAAATATTACAAACATCATCCTTCCAAGGCCTTGTCCAACATGAAAAAACCTTGTTTTTACTTGTTAAATAAAAATAAACACGATACACATGTGAACTTCTATGATCTTCCAAATTAGGTACTTTATATTCAGGATTATTTTCTTTAAATTTATTAATTCTATCAATTAATTCTAACTCGTTCATTTTAACAATATATTTTTCAGAATAAGGATAACTACCTGCTGAAATTTTATTTATATTATCACACGATTGAATAATAAAAATTAAACTCAAAAATACTAAACTAAATATACTCTTCATATATAAATTATTTTGATACATTTTTTCTAGGTATATTATCTACACCCTTATTTGCTGTTTTATAATCTTTATATATATTATAAAACGCATTATTATCTGTAGATAGCTTAAAAATAGTTTTAGGTGTAGCTGCTATTCCTAAACCAATACCTAAAATAAGAGCTTTTCCTCTATCTTCATTATTTGTAATTATTATGCTATCACCTGTATTAACATAACCAAATGGATTTGAAGCTATAAATAACTATTCAACTACAAATCTCCAATCTGCTCCAATTGCTCGTGTGTCAAGTAATAGCCCTGAAGCTCCTTCAATTTTTAGATTATCATATCTTCTGTCATGTCCGATTGCCGGGTATTCTGATAATTGGGTAGGCACATACTCATATGTATAATCTCCTCCATAAGTTAATGGATTATTACCTCCCGGATATGTTAAACCAAATAAATTTTTATGTAAAGTACTTGGATTTAAACTATTTGGATCATGTCCTATTATTGAAACTTCATTTATATCTCTTACTTCTATTCTAGTTCCATCATCATCTACATCATAATTCGTTCCTTGTATTCCCTCCCAAATTCCCAAAATATTATTCCATTCCCAAGTTCCATCATCATCAGTCCAAACTTTCCAATTTTTTATTTCTTGACTAGCTTTAACTGGTGGGGCATTCGGAGCCATCCCATCCGGATCAATAAAATAGATAGGATTATTAAACGCATAGTTGTATGGTGAATGTCTTCTCATTTTCTCCGCGAGCGGATCTAAATTAAACCATCTTCCGATTGAAGGTTCATAATTTCTTGCCCCGTAGTTGTATATATTAAGTACCAGTTCATTTGCCATTCCTTTCTATTGTATTTATACTTATAAAACTTATTTATCAAAGAGTTTTATTTTAAAATAAATTTTATAAACCATAATACAAGATTTTTATTGAATCATTATTTTTATTTAAATAAGCTCTTTATCGATATTCTTTTTTTTATATTCAACAAGAAAAGATACCTTATATTCCCAATATTTATTACTGCCAATCTTTCTATTAGTATTATTTTTTAAGATTATCATATGTCTTTTTCATGAGATTAATTTTAATAAACCCAATTGTCAATTATTCCAGAATCACCATTATAACTCCCTATATTTTAACCATTTTTAAATAAATTTCAATTGCTTATTTATTAGGTTATTAAACGATGTTCTCTCTAGAGAGTTCTTGTTTTATATTTGGAATTTTCATTTGTGTATTTAACTACTCTTGGAACTGTTTTTTCTCTGTTTGCAAAAAAATATCTTTCATAAGGATCAATAATAGTCACCCCCTAAAGAAATTCAGCTATTAAAATGACTAGTATTGTCATAAATAAAACCCCTATATAGAATCCCTTATATCTATACTTTTTTAAACCTGTATTTTTATCCTCTGCATTAATTATTTCAGAATATGAAATATTTTTTCCAATTATTTTATAATATAAAAATATAATACTGCATCCTATATATACAGATATTAATTGTTTAATTAATAATTCGAAAATTTTATTTGCCATATTTTATTTTTGTATTTCTTCTGATAATAATATTGTTCCATCTATAAATGTCCCTGAACTATTAAGACCACAAGGTACAACATACTTATTATATAATCTCATCAAAGAATTATACATTTTATTTTTCTGTCACCTACTATTCGCTGAACCTTTTAAAATGGAAGTTTCTTTAAACTTTTTAGAAAACTGGCTAGCATTTAGTGTTTTAGCTCCTGAAAATAATTTTACTTCTCCTAAGTATGGTATAACTGAGGAAACAAACTCTAATGCCCTTTCCCCTGAATCATATTGAGGTGCCCATCAAAATATAAATATCTTGAATCATTAGCTGAATATGTATCACTTTTAAAAGTATTTAATGTAGCAAACCGAAGCACAGTATACCAAGAATCTACATAATTATATGAGAATTGACCTATAAAACTATCAGAATTAGACCATTTACTTTTTAAGCTTAAATTATCATTATTAGGAACCCCAATTTCTCCTGGCCATCCTGAAGCATCTATTTTAGGGTTTGAAAAAACTCTTTCTATAGCCGTTGTATTTGCTTGCCAATCTTTTCTTACGTCATCATAACTAGGACCAATATAAGTATGATTTGCTACAACTGTTGCTGCATCTGGATCTGTGTTAATCCAAACATATTCTCCAGTTTGATTATTCTTAAACCAATCATCTGGTGCCATCCCATCGGGGTCTAAGAAGCGGATAAGATTATTAAACGCATAATTACAAAGTGAGAGTCTTCTCATTTGTTTCACAAGTGGGGCTAAATTAAATCATCTTCCAATCGCCGGATCATAATTTCGAGCCTGGTAATTGGATAAATCTTTTTTATATGTTATTATTTTATCAATAATTTTAAATGTATTTTTATTATTAAATTTTTTTATCGAATCATTATTTATAAGATATAGGGATTTCTAAAGATATAAATAAACTATCCTCAAATTTCTCATTGTAAGGAACTATAGAATCCTTTTTTAAAACTTTGAATATTTTATACCAAGGGTCACTCCAGTTAGGATTATTAGAATTATATTTATATTTGAGGAACTCTTTAGGAATACTATCACAATTATTTTGAGAATAAAAAATCTTATTTATCTCAGGATTGCTGCTTTTATAAACAAAAACTAGTTTATTATTTATTTTTTGACAGTATAATATAGAATCTTGTATATAATCTCCAGAGGTTGAAACTAAAACATAGTCAATATTTGCTTTTTTTTGGTATTTTAGTTTAACCAAGTTATAATTTGTATGCTTAGAAAACTCTTCCATTTCCTGAAAAATTAATTTATTCAAAGATTCATTAATTACGAAATCTAATTTTGGGACTATATTTTTTTGCTCCTTCTGTTTATTGCAAGAGAACAATAAACTCACTAATGAAAATATCAAACTTTTTCTTATTTATAAATAGCCATTTACATTAATTAATGTTAATCTATAGTTTTTGTGGAAGGAGGAGCATTCCATAAACTTATTCTTGACTGAATCTTGTATTCAGAAGATTTTTTGATTTTTTCCTGACTGTTATATTGTTTAATCGAACAGTTTTCAATCTCTTTCAAGAAGTCAGGATTATCAAAATCTTTTTCTTTATGATATAAATCTGTTAAATATACAATAGAAATACTATCTCCTTTTTTAACTATCTTTTTTGCATAATTTATTTCAGGAACTAAAGCAAATGTATCCTTTCTGAAAATTATAAAGAAATTATTATAATCTTTTCTTTCTATAATAATATCTTTTGAATTTGAATTTTTGAAACTCAAGGTAGTAAATAACTTTATAGTAAATAAACTATCCTTTTTATTTATAGAATCATACCAAGGCTCTTGATTTTCAATTTTAACTTGAATAGATTTGTTTTTACAATTAAAAAATAACAATGTAATTATCGTAAAGGCAAAAATATAAACTATTTTTATTTTATTTTTTTTCATAATATTTGATATTATCTTCAATATGTTTTTTAAATTCAGGCGTGGTTTTGGGATATAAAGGTTGTTTTTTCTGATCACTATATATTTGTGAATGACTGGCTTTTGGTTTCCCAATATGCCCTT
The DNA here is from genome assembly GCF_002964975.1 of Apibacter adventoris. Classification (GTDB taxonomy): domain Bacteria; phylum Bacteroidota; class Bacteroidia; order Flavobacteriales; family Weeksellaceae; genus Apibacter; species Apibacter adventoris. Next base: position 49,922 of record NZ_PSZM01000002.1, read on the forward strand.
TAGCTCCTCCTTCATGTCTTAAGATGCTGGTCTTTTATATCATCTGATAAATTATTATAAATACTTTTATTAAAAATCATAAGCTAATAGTTAGTCATCACTTTAGGGTTATAATCTGTTTTAGGGATATGCGCTTCAACAGAGTTTCCACTGGATAATGCATTTCCATTTTTATCATAAAAACACTCCATTTTTCTGAAATTTATATATGAATAGGGGAGTATTGTAAATACTTTACTAGAAGCATTCCTGCGTGACTATAAAACCAAAAATGCGTATGCTGTGTAAATATAAGTAAATATTACTATATTATTAAACCCCACACGTTATGGTGTGGGGCATATTTGGGTTTACATTTAAAAAATTACTCTTTTAAGTTGATCCAATTAGACTTTATAAATTCTAATTTACCATTACTACTTCTATATACATACACCAATCTAATTTTTGTATCATAATTTTTTACTTTTAAAAAATTATAGTCAATTGATAACGTATCGTATAACATATAGCCTTTAGGCTTAATAAATATAGTAGAATTATCTTCACAGTGTATTATCATTTCACCCAGTCCTGAAAAATCAATAATTTCTTTATTATAAAAAACCTTCCGTATAGCCTTTCTATTAAAAAAATTTCTATATTCACCTTTCTTATTTTCTAATAAAAAATTATCTATTAATGAATACTTTTTTACATCTCTTATATTAAAAGTTTCTATACCTAATGTATCCCAACTTCCACAACCTACATTCAATTTTTCTAAATTATATGAAATTTCAACTACTTTACTTGTTGTATTCTTTAAAAAAACTTTAAAACTTATTATTTTATCATCTTTTTTAATTAAATTATAATCTGCAATCACAGGATTATAAGTAATACAACTATATAAAATAGATGTAAATATTATAATAACTACTTTTTTCATTTCACATAATTTTCTACTGCCTTTTTATAATCACTAGTGGTACTTTTCCAAGATTCTTGTTCTTTCAGATTTAGATGAGGCTAGGCCTTAATTAAATTATTTCCTGTAATAGAATCAGTTATTCTCAGAACCTAATCTGATTTTATTAGACTTGAGGAAATTAAAACCACCAACACTTGATGGATCATATGCCCATTGTTCTTTATATACAGCAACTTCATCATAAATACCTTAAGATAGCTTAGTTCACATAACTTTGTAAAATATAATTAATTATTTTCATTTTTTTAGCACAATCAGATTTTCTTGTTAAAATTATGGTATTTTTTTAAGTTTCTTATTGATTATCTGTAACTCTAAGCTGATTTTTGATAAAGAACTTATGGTTAAAATTGCCGATATTCAAAAACTCCCGGACGATAAAAGAAACGTGGTAATGGAACTGCTTGATTCGTTCCTTAAACAAACTAAATTGCAAAGTATTATGTATTAGAAAAGTTCGCTAATTGCGGGCTTTATATGTTTAGGACATTCCTGGTATATCATAGAGTTTACCCGTTATCCCAAGAATATAATTTATAAAATTCTTGAGTTCTGTAGGAAAGTCCTCGTAATTGAATTTGCGCCCAAAGGCAACTTTATTTCCATCTATATAGAGATAATATTCCCAACTATCTTTAACTATTTTGGGATCATTGAATATTAAATCCTCTTTACGAGAACAATAGCTTTTTATCTTCCCTATTTCTTCATTATTTAATTGTTTCTTTATCACTTTATAATTATCGTTCCACTTGACTTTGGATAAGTCAAAATCATCTGCGACACTAAACAAACCTATTCGATACGTTAATTTATTATTTTGGCCAATATCTATTATATGAGCTCTTGTTCCTCCTGATACAGAAATTATTAGGATTAGTTCTTTAATTTTGGATTGTTCCATAGTTTCTCTGTTTTCCTTATCCCTGGTTCTGTTAGTATAAGTAAATGTACAGGAAATCATCAAAATGCAAATTAAAAGCGAAATTAAATTTTTCATTATTTATATATTTTACCCTCACATTCCCAGGGAAAACTTAAAATAGTATCTTTTTTATGTATATAAAATACTAACTCTCCTTTGCGTTTTATTAAGGTATCTCCTACAGACATATTATCTCTATATTGTATCCACCAACGTCCTTTATCTAAACATTCACAAGATTTACTTGTTTTTAAATTTCTTCCTCTAGCTTTTAAATATGGTGTACTTGTTGGCAATTCTTGTTCTATAATAAGCAAGCACTCTCTATTTCTTGATAATTTAGCATTTTCTTCACAATTGGGTTTTAAGCAAGAAATAAATAACCCAAAGCTTACTAAAACTAAAATATATTTTTTCTTCATAAAATTTCTATTTTTTTATTAAACCAACTCTTTAGTAAAAGGATTCCATCACTTGCCTTATATGCTTTTGCTTTAGATACGGTAGCTCCTGCTTCTGGTTTTATCCATGTCCCCCAATCTTGATTTCTATTTTATCTATACCAGAACTAAATCATAAAGTTTTTTCATTTCTTTTCTTTCTATTTAATATATATATGCTTCTTTATATAGGTTATATCTCTATAATCTATCTCTGTTATTGAATCTTTTTCACCTTCATCTTTAAACTCTAACCAAGCCCTATAAATAAAACCTCTTATAGTAAAGTTACCTTTATATCTAAATGTATGACTTATTTCCCATAAATTTGTACTTAACTCCTTTACATCATAAGTGCTTTTTGATTTCCAAAAATTTAAATAATCCGGGGTTATTTCATCAGATAACTTAAGAACTGTCACATAAGATTCTTTCGCTCCCTGTATAGGAGACTTTAGTTCTATATGAAATTTATAGGGTTTATTAAATTCAATAGTATCCGGTAAATCAAATTTATAAAAGTGTGAAAATTTAAAATCTATATTCCCATCAGAATCATAAAAATATAATTGATTTGTTCTTGTAGTATCTCCTACAGTAACATATTCTATCTTAGACTTCTCTCCATTTAAAAACTGTTTCCACCATCCATTTCTATAAGTTTTACCCCTTTTTATAAGAGCCCATCCCTCTATTCTATCTTTTCCTGTTTCATCAAAATGAACTATATATTGACTATCTTTTGAGATCTTAGTTATCTTCATTTTAAGTCGCTGACTATTTTCAAAATATTCTTCTAAAGAATCTTGTTTGTCATTTGTGAAATATTTTTTATAATGAATTTTGCCTGAGGGATATTTTTCTATTCTTATATTTTTTTTTGTGCAACTAAATACTGCAAATAATAAAAATCCTAAGGTTATAATTATTAATTTACTCTTCATTATTTAATTTGTATTATTTTACTAGACTTCGTATAAATGCAGCATGCTTATCCATCCTCCTTGAGTATTCAACAGAATCCTTTCTAAGTACCTCTCTAATTATAGGATAAGATACCGTTGCCTTATATGTTCCTGATTGCATAAGGATTACTGTATCTTTTTTAATCCAAATTTTTTCATTAGGATCAGGAACAAATGTACGATAAGCATCTATTCCATTACTTATACCATCTGCAAAATTCTTAAAACTTTCTCCAAATAATTTACTTGGACCTCCCGTTCCTGGTTTTATCCAGCTTCCCCAATCTTGATCATCTATTTTATCTTTGCCAAACCTAAACCATGAAGGTCTTTCAAAAGATTCTTTCCTTCCACTTCCATCTGTTGTATAAAATCCTGGAAATGTTTCACTACCGGAATCTTTGAATATTTTACTAAATGTCTGCCCTATTTTAAAGGACAAATATTTTAAAGCGGTTGATATTTCATAAATTGAGCCATTTTCTACGTAATTAGCAAGTCCATTTTCTCCAAGCCTAATGGTTCCAACTTCTCCATCATTAATACGCCCTTCTATAAATGATCCATCTTCTTTAAATTTTATGTAACCCATTTCTGTATATGTAGCATCACCTTCTTTCATTCCTTTTTGATAAACCCATTGATTTTCTTCGGTTTTACCCCAACCGACTCCTTTCATCCCATCTGGGTCAATAAAGTAAACAGGATTATTAAAGGCATAATTGTAAGGAGAATGTTTTCTCATTTGTTCCGCCAGTGGATCTAAATTAAACCACCTTCCAATCGCCGGATCATAATTTCTTGCTCCGTAGTCGTATATATTAAGTTCTAGTTCATTTTGCAATTCCTTTCCATTGTATTTATATTTATACCCCGGTTGCAGATTATTATTACTATATCCTGTATGTTTTAATCCAAACGGATAATAATGATTTTCCTCCAGTACATCCAGTGAACCATTTGCAGGGTTTTGGCGGTAACTCAGGCGAATATTCCCCAAATGATCTGTATAATGATATACATAGGTTTTCAAGATATAATCATAATATTCTTCTGAATGAGGTAAAAACTCCAATACATGATTTTTATATTGGAAATCATTTAAATAATCCGTAATCAGGGGTAGAAAGTGCTTCATATAAGTAATTACCCTGTTTTCCTCTAAAGTTTTTTGCCACTGAATTTGTTGGGCACATAAAGGAATATAGCAAAAAAAGGAAGAGATTGAAAGTAGAAAATAGAAAGTAAAGAGTAAATTTTTATCATAGATTAGCAGTTAGTTAATTATATTTCGAATATATATATTTTTTTTAATTTTAATATATAAAAAAATGTTTTTATAGTTTTATGATTTTTTTCATATTCATTGAATTGTAATAAATAATAAACAGAAATAAAAAAGCACTGTGTTATACAGTGCTTATATTGATCTAAATTTTTAAAATATTATAAATTTTTAACCTTTATAACCTTAAGATTTTTGTCTAATTGATATTCACGGGGAACTCCGGTTTTAATTTCAAAGTTGAGTATTTCGTCAGGAGTCATTTTTTCCAAAAACATAATTAAAGCACGTAAACTATTTCCATGGGCAGCAATTACAATATTTTTGTCATCCTTCAGTTTAGGTGCAATTTCTTTCTCAAAATAAGGGATTACTCTTGCGGCTGTATCTTTAAGACTTTCTCCATTGGGCGGAGCAATGTCATAACTACGCCTCCAAATGTGTACTTGTTCATCTCCGAATTTTTTTGCCGTATCAGCTTTGTTTAATCCTTGTAAGTCTCCGTACATTCTTTCGTTTAACGCTTTATCATAAGTGGTAGGAACATGAGAAATACCGGCTTCATTCAAGGCAATTTTTAAAGTTTCCTGTGCTCTTTTCAGATCAGAAGAATAAGCATAATCAAAATGCATTCCTTTTAGTTTTTCACCTGCTTCTTTAGCTTCTTTTTTTCCTTTGTCTGTTAAATCTACATCTACCCATCCGGTAAATTTATTTTCTAAGTTCCATACGCTTTGTCCATGCCTGAACATTACTAATATAGCCATTGTTTACTTTTTTAAGTTATTATTAAGTAAAGTTACAAAGAAAATTAAGTTATTCTAATTAGATTTATCGAGATTTTTAAATTATTGTTGAGTAATTTTATTTATACTTAAATAATTTTTTAAAAAATATTATTTTTGAAGTACAAAAAGTCAATAATGAAAAATATTTATTTGGTAATAACACTTTTAATTGGAACATTTTTTATGGGGCAAAAGCAACGATTAACTCCGGAATTACTATGGAGTTTAGGTAGAGTATCGATAGATGCAGTGAATAATAAGGGCGATATTATTTATGGGGTTCAGTATTATGATGTACAAGAAAATAATAGCAGAAGGAATTTATTTCTGGTAACCTTAAAAGGAAATATGAAGCCTTTGACCGATATCAAAGAAAAGGCCAAAGCTCTTTTTTTCAAAGATGATACTACCTTGGTTTACTCTATTGGTGAAAATGTTTTTTCCTATAATATAATTAATGGAGATACGGAACAAATAAATAAAGGCCAAGGGAATCTTTCCGGGTTACTTTATTCTAAAGATTATAAATACATGGCTATTTCAAAGTCGGTAAAAGAAGAAAAAGTATTAGGAAAAGATGTATATCCTGATTTGGAAAAGTCAGATGCAAAAGTATATGATCATTTGATGTACCGACATTGGGATACATGGAAAGACGGTGATTTTCAACATATATGGCTTGGGACTTCCTCTGAGTCTTTAACTGATATTAACAAAGGAGAAAAGTATAATTCTGAATCCTATTCTTTCTCACCAGATGCAAAATATTTGGTTTACCAATCAAAAAAATTATTCGGAACAGCAGATGCTATATCTACTAATACCGATATTTTTCTTTATGAATTAGCCACACAGCAAACCAAAAATATCACTTTGGATAATAAAGGGTATGATACAAATCCTAAGTTTAATAGTGAAGGAGATAGATTAGCTTGGTTATCTATGAAAACTGATGGATATGAATCAGATAAAAACGATATAAAAATATATAATGTAAAAACCGGAAAAACCGAAAACCTTACAGTAAACTGGGATAATACGGTATCAGATTATGTGTGGAGTAAAGATGGCAAAAAAATTTATTTTTTAGCTGGAATACATGCTACATATCAATTTTTTGAAATAGATATAAAAAGTAAAAAAATCAGACAAATAACAGAAGGAATTCACGATTATGTCAGCATATTTTTATCAGGAGATTTTTTGGTAGGAGAACGTCAAGATATGAATCATGCTTCAGAGATTTATAAAGTAAACATTAAAACTGGTGAACAAACCCGATTAAGCTCAGTAAACGATGAACCTTATAGTAAAATAGCTATGGGCAAAGTAGAAGAAAGATGGGTTGATACAACAGATGGAAAAAAAATGTTGGTGTGGGTAATTTTTCCACCAAATTTTGATAAAAATAAAAAATATCCCACATTGTTATATTGTCAGGGAGGCCCTCAAAGTACCGTTTCTCAGTTTTATAGTTTTCGATGGAATTTTCAGATTATGGCAGCAAATGACTATATTATTGTAGCACCAAATCGTAGAGGGTTACCTTCTTTTGGGGTAAAATGGAATGAAGAAATTTCAGGGGATTGGGGAGGACAACCTATGAGAGATTACTTATCAGCAATAGATGAAATATCTAAAGAATCCTATGTAGATAAATCAAGATTAGGAGCTGTAGGTGCTAGTTATGGCGGATATTCCGTATATTATTTAGCTGGGATTCATAATAAAAGGTTTAAAACGTTTATTTCTCATTGTGGTGTTTTTGATTTAGAATCCATGTACGGATCTACTGAAGAGGTTTTTTTCCCAAACCACGATATAGGAGGGGCTTATTGGGAGAATCCGCAACCCAAAGCATATAAAGATTTTAACCCTATTACAAAAGTTGATAAATGGGATACACCTATATTAATTATTGAAGGAGGGCGTGATTATAGGGTTCCTTATACCCAAGGATTAGAAGCCTTTCAGGCTGCTCAATTAAGAGGAATAAAAAGCCGACTACTTTATTTTCCTGAAGAAAGTCATTGGGTACAGCAGCCACAAAATGGAATCATTTGGCAAAAGGAATTTTTTAAATGGTTAAAGGAGACTTTATGATAAAGAGGGACTTTTTATTATATAGAGATATAGCGAGTTAATTAATAAAATAATAGAGGAAAAGACATGTCTAAGAGAAAAGAGAGTTGAGATCCTAAAAAATGTTTTGTCAAAATTAAAATATATTATTAAAAAAAACGTTTTTCTAACTATTATGAAAAAACTTATTATACTATTATTAATAATAATTTGTGGTGTACATGAATTAACTGCTCAAAAAATTGATATTACTTCAGTCGATGAATTTTTCAATATAGCCTCTAAAATGAAAGAAGGTAAACATATTACCGAAAATCAGTGGATGGTATTTGATAGTACTGGAGGTTATAGAGAATATTCAACTCGAAGAGATCAAATTAGGATAAATATTATAAAAACATCTTTAGATCTCACATTTAATGATAATAATATAAATATATTAAAAGATAGTATTTTAAATATTAATGAAGAAATTATTAAAAATAATTCTGACTTAAGATTGTCAAAAATGACTTTAATTAATTTCATTGATATAAAAGATAATTTTGATTCTATCAAAGCATTTAGGGACAACTACGATTTTAATAATTTAATAAATAATGTTACTAAAAAGCTTGGTTCTTTTTTAGGAAAACCTGTTGATTCACGTATTAGATTTCTACCAGTATATTTTCTATTTCAAGAAAATGATTCCCAAACTAGGGAAAATGGAATATATATAGACTTTAATTCATTTTATAGAAAAACGGAAGAACAAAGAATTAATTTACTCGCTCATGAATTTTTTCATAATTATAGAAGATGGTTTGAAAATTCTGAATTTAATCGTAAGAATTATCTTTATTATTATATTGATGTCATTCAGAATGAGGGTATTGCGGATTTGATTGATAAATCGGAAGGGTATAGAAAATATTTTACTAGTAATGGATTTGATCATGAAATGGTCGAGAATTGGAACAGTCTCTATGTTCAGGCCCCTAAAGATTTAGAAAGATTGCAGAATTTGATGATTAAGTTTTCTAAGAAAAAGGTTACAGAAATAGTAGCAGAAAAAGAAATACATGATATTGTAAAATATAATGGGCATCCAATAGGGTTTTATATGGCTTGTAAAATTGTAAATGCAGGGTATAAAGAAGAAATGCTTAAAACCTTATATAATCCATATGAATTCTTTAGGTTATATAATAAAGCTGCTAAAAAACAAAATGATTTTCAACTAAATGATACGTTTATGAGCTATTTGAATAATATAATAAAAAAATATTACAAATAAAGTAATAGCTCATAAATCAAAATTATAATTTTCACATATCAAAATATTGTGTATTTAGCACATAGCAAAGTGTCAATTTATTAATTGTTCAAAAAATGGGTGTTCAGAGTAAATAAAAATAACTCTGTCAGGAATGATTATGTTAAATTAAGCAAGCGGGTTTGAATTTTCTAATAGATTTACTATTATAATACTTAATTAATAGAATAGACAATTTTTATTTCATGAAAAAATAAATGGATAAAGAAAAATAAAACACGTAACGAAAAACAAGGCAAAGTGTTTTTTTAAGTGGAATTTTCATGTGAATGTCTTTAAATATAACTGTTAGATAGCTAGTTATATTTAGGGGAATAAAATTATTTTCATCTGACAAAAATCATTATATTTGTCAACATTACGCTTATAAACACAATATAATTTAGGGAAAACCGCAAAAAAATATCATACGATGAATTTACATGAGTACCAAGCGAAGGATATATTATCATCTTTTGGAGTAACAGTTCAACGAGGAATTGTAGCAACTACACCTGAAGAAGCGATAGAAGCTGCCAAAGAAATGAATAATAAAACAGGTACAAACTGGTGGGTAGTAAAAGCTCAGATTCATGCAGGGGGAAGAGGAAAAGGAGGAGGAGTGAAAATAGCCAAATCTTTAGAAGAAGTAAGAGATCAAGCTTCTCAAATTATAGGAATGAATTTGGTAACACCTCAAACCTCTAAAAAAGGCAAAAAAGTGAATCAGGTATTTATTGCTGAAGATATGTATTATTCAGGCGAGTCTGAAATTGAGGAATTCTATATATCCGTTTTGTTAGATAGAGCTAAGGGGAAAAATATGATCGTATATTCTACAGAGGGAGGAATGGATATTGAAAAAGTAGCAGAAAATAAACCAGATAAAATCTTTATTGAGGAAATAGACCCTTCAGTAGGTTTACAAAGTTTTCAAGCTCGAAAAATAGCATTTCAATTTGGATTAAAGGGAGAAGTTTTCAAAGAGATGATTAATTTTATTTTTGCATTATATAAAGCATATGTAAATAGTGATGCTTCTTTAATAGAAATAAATCCGGTTTTAAAAACTTCAGATAACAAAATTGCAGCTGTAGATGCTAAAATGAGAATAGATAATAATGCATTATATAGACATCCAGATTATCTTAAATTAAGAGATATTAGAGAAGAAGATCCTGATGAAGTGGAAGCGGCAGAGGCAGGTTTAAATTTTATAAAATTAGATGGAAATGTGGGTTGTATGGTAAATGGTGCAGGTTTAGCAATGGCTACAATGGACATTATAAAACTATCGGGAGGTAATCCGGCAAATTTTTTAGATGTAGGCGGTACCGCAGATGCTGAAAGAGTAGAAAAAGCATTTAGAATTATTTTAAAAGATGAATCAGTAGAAGCAATTTTAGTAAATATATTTGGTGGAATTGTACGTTGTGATAGGGTGGCTCAAGGAATTTTGGATGCATATAAAAATATGAGTGATTCTATTAAAGTGCCTATAATTGTTCGTTTACAAGGGACAAATGCGGAAATTGCTAAGAAAATGATTGATGAAAGTGGATTAAAAGTGCATTCAGCGATCACTTTAGAAGATGCAGCTAAAGCTGTAACACAATCCCTAATTTAAATAAATAGAAAAAAGGTTAGAGTATTTACTAACCTCTTTTTTACGTAGTTTAATAATCTATTTTTTTAATAAATCTCTAATCTCAATTAGTAAATCTTCCTGAGACGGTTTTTTAGGTGCATCTTGGGTTTTTTGTTCTTTATCTTTTTTATTTAATTTATTAATTACTTTAATAATTAAAAATAAGCAAAAAGCAATAATTAGAAAAGAAATACAAGTAGAAAGGAAATTACCGTATTTTACAGCTGTACCAGGGATGGTTAACTTAGAGAGGTCATCCAAATCAGCAGCTTTTAAAGCTGGGATAAGTATAAGAGGAGTTATAATATCATCTACTAAAGAGGTTACTATTTTGTTGAATGCCCCTCCTATAATAACTCCTATGGCTAAATCAACAACGCTACCTCGCAAGGCAAATTCTTTAAATTCTTTAATAAAACTCATATTTACAATATTAAATTCATGCAAAAATATGAATATTTATTTTAATAAGATATAATTTATGTGTAAAAATATAAATATTATAATTGCGGGTGTAATTCTAATTCATAATTGGAATTTAAACAAATAAAACCCTCTGAATATGGATTTTCATTTGTAATTTTAAATCCTTTTATTTTAGAAGTTTTCCCTTTAGTAACTAAATCTGAAATTTGTTTTAAGGTTAATTTTTTATTACAAAAAGTAAAGGGTACTCTAAAATTACAATTATTAAAATCATTGCATCCATAAGCTTGTTTTCCTTTGAGTAACATTTGATTTTTACATTTAGGGCATAGGAGATTTTCAATTTTAACGGTTTCTTTTTTAGTAGTAGATACCTTTTTGTTTTTAGAATAGGTAACTGTTTCCTGAATAGAAATTCTTTTATAATTACTATTTTTAACTTCATTGGTAAGTTGCGTAACCATGTTTATAAGTTCTTTTTTGAACACTTCCAGTTCATAGTTTCCTTTTTCAATTAATCGTAATTTATGCTCCCATTCACCTGTTAATTCAGGACTTTTCAGTAAATCGTTTTCAATTGTATTTATAAGATCTAAGCCAGTTTGTGTAGCAATTATATTCTTTCTTTTTTTTAAAATATACTTTCGTCTGAACAAAGTTTCAATGATATTTGCACGAGTAGAGGGTCTTCCTATTCCGTTATCTTTAAGAGCCTCTCTCATATCTTCATCTTCCACTTGTTTACCGGCAGTTTCCATAGCCCTTAATAAAGAAGCTTCTGTATAATACTTCGGAGGAGTAGTTTTTCCTTGATGAATAAAAGGCTCATGAGATCCAGTTTCACCCGGTTGAAAGTCGGGCATAATAAATTCTTCTGATGTTTTTTCGTTATTAATTTCTTGAAGATAAATTGTTTTCCATCCGTAATCCAAAATTTGTTTTCCTGTAACTTTAAAAGGAATTTCTCCAACTTTAGCAGTAACAAGAGTATTAGAAACTATACACTCAGGGTAAAATACAGCAATAAATCTTTTAGCTATTAAATCATAAATTCGTTTTTCATCAATAGAAAGATGTTGCGGGAGTATTTCTGTAGGAATTATCGCATGGTGATCAGTAATTTTTTCATTGTCAAAGACATTTTTTGTTTTATTAATGGCCATATTTAATAAAGGTTTAGTGTATTTTTCGTAATACTTCATACTTTTTAAAATTCCTGGAATTTTTGGATATAGGTCATCAGATAAATAAGTAGTGTCTACTCTGGGATAGGTTATAAACTTATTTTCATATAAGTTTTGAGCTAATTTTAAAGTATGATCAGCAGAAAATCCGTATTTTTTATTGGCTTCCACCTGAAGCGAAGTTAAATCGAATAATCTTGGATTTTTTTCTTTTCCTTCTTTTTTTTCAGAAGCAATAATTTCGAAAGGAAATTTTTCCAGATAAATTAATCCGTTTTTTGCTTTTTCCTCTGTTTTAAGCCTAGAAATATCTGCATTAAATTCAGTATTTTTATATAGAGTTTTTAGTTCCCAATATTCTTCAACTACGAAACTGTCTATTTCCTTCTGTCTGGAAACAATCATAGCTAATGTAGGAGTTTGTACCCGCCCAATGGATAATAGAGTTTTATTGACGGCAAATTTTTTAGTAAATACACGGGTGGCATTTATCCCCAATAACCAGTCTCCAATAGCCCTGGCACTTCCTGCAGCATATAAATTATCATAAAAAGTAGCATCTTTCAAATTATGAAATCCCTCTTTTAAAGCCTGTTCGGTTAAAGAAGAAATCCAGAGACGTTTTACCGGAACCTTACATTGTGCCTTAAGAAGTACCCAACGTTGAATGAGTTCCCCTTCTTGTCCGGCATCACCGCAGTTTACAACTTCCTCACATTGAGATATTAATTTTTTTATGATGTTGAATTGTTTTTGTACCCCTTTATTATCTATCAACTTAATTCCAAAATGAGCAGGTATAATAGGCAAATCTTCCAAATGCCATTCTTTCCACAATAAGTTATAGTCATGTGGTTCTTTTAAAGTACAAAGATGCCCAAAAGTCCAAGTAACTTGGTAGCCGTTTCCTTCGAAGTATCCATCTTTTCGATCTTTAGCTCCTAAAATTTTGGCAATATCTTTGGCCACACTTGGCTTTTCTGCAATACAAACTCTCATAAAATGATATCTCAATTAGCAAAATTGCGATTTTTTTAAAAAATAATAAAGTTAAAAATAATTAGAATTAAGTAAACAAAATGTAAAGGTTGCCCTGTATTTTTATTTATTAGAAAAGGCATTATATAGTAAGTTTTAGATAGAATTAAATTTAGTATTATTTTTAACTTAATTGGAATTAGATTAATAAAATAGAAGTTAATCAATTTCTTTTCAATTGTATTCTTTAAAAATATAGTGATTATTAAAATAAAAAGTTCGTAAATAATTTAAGATTAGAACATTATAAATTTTTATAATCATAATGGTTAATGTTGATTTGTATATATTATATAAAGAATTTTAATCAATATTTGTAGCTGGGTAATTTATTTTTTTTCTGGATTAATTTACAGGGTTAATTAATTTTTTATGAAAAAATATAGATAAATTGTTAATTAGTTAAACCTCAAAATATGGTTTTCATTATTAATAGTTTAAATTTGTAAAAATTAGAATATTGTTTATTAATGATATTTTAATAGTTTATGATATAAATATAATTTTTGTAAAATATGTTAGAAGTCAAAAATATTTCTTTTTCCTATACCCCTGAAAAAAAAGTAATTAATTCAGTTTCTTTTAATTTAGAACAGGGAAAAATGATGGCGTTAATCGGAGAAAGTGGAAGCGGAAAAAGTACAATTTTAAAATTAATTTATGGAATATTGTCTAGCGAAGAAGGAGAAATTTATTATAATAACACGAAACTATTAGGATGTAAAGAAAATTTAGTGCCAGGGGAACCGGAATTTAAATATTTGGAGCAAGATTTTGGATTAATGCCCTATTCTACAGTTGGAGAAAATGTTGGAAATTTTATCTCTAATATCAATAGAGGCGAAAAAGAAGAAAGAATTAAATTTTTACTAAATTTAGTAGAAATGACAGATTATATAAATATGAAAGCTAATGATTTGAGTGGTGGACAGAAACAGAGAGTAGCTTTAGCTAAAGTGTTGGCTCATCCTCCTTTATTATTACTGTTAGATGAACCTTTTTCTCAGGTAGATACATTTAAAAAAAATATTTTAAAACGTGCTGTTTTTGATTTTGCCAAAGAAAATAATATATCCATAATTTTGGCAACCCATGAGGTAGAAGATGCTTGGGCTTTTGCAGATGAAATGGCTATTATTAAAGATGGAAAAATAGAACAAAAAGGAAATCCCTCCTATATTTATAATAATCCAGAAAATGAATACGTAGCTCATTTATTTGGAGAGCATACTATTTTTAATAAAGAAAATGAACCGGAAATATTTGAGGAAATAGAAGAAGACAGAATTTTAGTTTATCCCCACCAAATTTATATTGCAGACGAAGGATTAAAGGTTAAAATTTTGAGAAGTTATTTTTTAGGAAGTCATTATTTGATAGAATGTATAAATAAATTAAATAGGATATGGTTTACTTGCCCAATTTTTTTATTTACAGGACAAGAATTTTATATTAAGGTGAATAAATATCAAAAAATATCTAATTAGAAACATAATATTATTGTATTTAAAAATAAAAATTTTTAAACAATATCGATTATATCTAAAAAAATGTACATTTGTTTTTTAATATATCTTTAATTAGTTTATTTCCGCTAGTGAAAAAAGATCATACATTCTATGTTGCTATTTTATGCCTGTTTTTTTTGTTTGGATTAATTTCCTTAAGATGGCTTCCTCCGATTAAAATATGTGGTTATAAAGTGAAAACAGTAGATATGTTTTCAGATATTGAAAAAGAAAAAAAACCTTTATCAACAACGGCAATTCCAAAAGTAAAACCCAAAGTAGAAATATCATGTCCGAAGGGACAAACCTGTATCGAAGACTATAAAGAAAATATATCAGCTCTTTCTAATTTTTTTAAATCATTACAAGATATCAAAGTTGGAAAAAAAGTTAGAATCGCTTTTTTTGGCGATAGTTTTATTGAAGGAGATGTTATGTGTGGCGATTTTCGAGATCTTTTACAGGAAAAATTTGGAGGAGAAGGGGTAGGAATTGTTCCTATGACTTCTGCAGTATCTCAGTTCAGACAAACTATAAAAGAGGATTATAAGGGTTTTAAAAGTTATGATTTAGTACATAATGCAAAGGAGAAATTACCTTATCCGCCTTTTGGTTACTGCTCTATACCCGGAGAAAATAATTATGCGAATTTTTATTCTACTAAATTTTCTTTAAGAACTCAGAAATTTTCTGAAATAAGAATACTTTATCAATCCAATAAAGAGATCAATGTAAATATAAATGCGAATAATTTCACTCAAAATATACTTCTTCCCCAGGCTTATAATATCCAAACCCAAAAAATTGAATTAGGTTCAACAGAAAAAGTAAAACTTTCATTTTCGCCTAATGCAGGAACTTATCTTTATGGAATTTCTTTTGAAGGAGGGCAGGGAATTTATGTAGATAATTTTTCTTTAAGAGGCAATTCCGGTACAGCTTTACTTACTAGTAAAAAAGAAATGCACCAAGCACTTAACCAGATACAAGATTATAGCTTAGTTATTCTTCAATATGGCATCAATGCTATGAATGCAGAAACTACTAATTGGGATTGGTATATACGAATAATGAATAAAGTTATTCAAGAAATAAAAGAATTATACCCACAATCTGATATTTTGTTATTAGGGATTCCTGATAGAAGCCACAAAGTAAACGGAGAATATAAAACCATGACTACAGTTACTAAAATGATTGAGGTACAAAGGACCATTGCAGCAGAGAATAAAATAGCATTTTGGAATGTTTATCAAGCTATGGGAGGCGAAAATTCAATGGTTGAATTTGTTAAAGCGAAACCTTCTAAAGCAAATTTAGATTATACTCATCTTAATTTTTTAGGAGGGAAAGAAGTAGCAAATTTATTATATAAAAGTTTAATTTTTGATTATGAAAAGCATAAAACCCAATAAAATATTTTATCTTTCTATATTGCTGTTAATCTTTTTTTTAGGTTGTGAAAAATCGCTAACCCAACAAAATAAATATGCTTTTGTAAAAGAAAATTTAAATAATATTCATAATATAAAAGAATTAAATTCTTTTTTTGAAAAATTACAATATGCAAAACAGAAACAGTTAAATATATTACATATTGGAGATTCTCATTTACAAGCAAATGATATTACAGAATTTTTAAGAGATGGATTACAACAAAAATTTGGCAATGCCGGAAGAGGGTTAATAGTACCTTATAAAGTAGCCGGAACAAATTCTCCGGAAGATATTATTTCCCAATCTAATAATAAATGGGAGGGTAAAAGAAATTCGAAACCTTTTTTACCCCAGTCAAACGGAATAGGTGGAATAACTATAGAATCTGTAGATCCAAATGCCTCTTTTATATTTCAACTTCCAGATAAATATGCATTTACTAATATGGCAGTTTTTTTTGAAAATGATGATAAAAGCTACGATATTTTTGCAGAGGACCAAGAAAATGGGCAAATAATCGACCTGAAAAAATATATAAACAAAAAAGATAAAAATGTAGCTATTGTATCATTTACAAAACCAACATCCAAAGTTAAAATTACAAGTGTAAAATCTGACTCAAAGCAAAACCATATAACTATTTTGGGAATAAATACTTCTAATAATAAAAATGGATTAATATATCATAGTATAGGAGTAAATGGAGCTGAATATTTCCATTTTGATACCTCTAAATATTTTAATAAAGAAACCTCATTTCTCAATCCTGATTTGATAATTATTTCTTTAGGTACTAATGAAGCATATCGAAAAGATTCAGATTTTAATGAAATTTCAATTAAAAAAGAAATAGATAGTTTTATTAGTAATTTAAAAAAATATAACCCAGGAATTCCTTTTCTGATAACTACTCCAGCATATGCATATAAAAATGGAAAGCCTAATTCCAGATTAAAAATTATTCATGATATTTTAATAAAATATTGTAATGAAAAACAATTAGCCTATTGGGATTTACAAGAAATTACCGGCGATGCTGTAAACTGGAAAAAAAATAATCTATTTAGTAAAGATTTAGTTCATTACAATAAGGAAGGGTATAAATTACAAGGACAATTATTACTAAGTGCCATTTTAAACTCTTACAACGACTATGTTGCTAAGCATTAATTTTTTAAAAATAGAGAAGGAATTCGAGCAATTCATTCAAGGAATAGATGTACAAAAACTAATTGAACAATTCTATTTTAATCCTCAAGAGCCCCTTATTTTTAGTAGTGGTTTTTTTGTTTTTATATTTACAGCTTTTACCATTGGATATGCAATTTTACATAAAACACATTTTCCTAAGGTTATATATGTTATACTATTTTCTTTATATTTTTATTATCGTTCCAGTGGCTATTATTACCTCATATTAATATTTTGTGTATTTTTTGATTTTATTACCGGGCATCTTATACATAAAGCACAAAATAAAATACTTAAGAAAACATTATTATTTTTTAGTTTAACAATTAATTTAGGATTACTTATATACTTTAAATATACAAATTTTTTCATTGATTCCATTAATACCCTTGCAGATACAGGGTATAAAAAAATAGATATATTTTTACCTGTAGGAGTATCTTTTTTCACATTTCAGTCTATGAGTTATACTATAGATATTTTTAGAAAAAAAATTAACCCTGTAAAAAATATATTAGATTATGGTTTTTTTGTTTCTTTTTTCCCTCAATTGGTAGCAGGACCAATTATTAGAGCATATGACTTTATTCCTCAGCTCTATAAACCAACAATAGTAACTAAACCAATGATAGGGCGTGCCTTATTTTTAATAACTATAGGATTGTTCAAAAAGTCTGTTATTTCTGATTATATAGGAGTTAATTTTGTAGATAGAATTTTTGATCAGCCTGAACTGTATTCCGGTGTGGAAAATTTATTTGGAGTATATGGTTATGCATTACAAATATACTGTGATTTTTCAGGTTACTCAGATATGGCTATAGGAATAGCATTACTACTAGGATTTCGTTTTCCAAAGAATTTTGATTCCCCATATCAATCCCAAAATATTACAGAATTTTGGAGAAGATGGCATATAAGCCTGTCCAACTGGTTAAAAGATTATTTATACTTTTCCTTAGGAGGAAACAGAAACGGACATTTTGTAGGCTACCTTTTTCCTGTTTTATTTTTTTTAGGAATGATAATTTGGGGTGTAATTAGCATTCAACATCATTCATATTGGCAAATAATAGTCTCAACTTTTTTTATTTTGTTTTTTTCTATTTCAATTTTGGTTTCCAGAAATAAGAAAAAGTCTACATATAGCGCATTTAATCAAATGACAACCATGTTGTTAGGGGGGCTTTGGCACGGAGCTTCCATTAGGTTTATACTTTGGGGTGCTATGCACGGATTAGCATTATCAATACATAAAGCTTTTATTAGTGTATTTAATATTAATCCTAAGAAAAAGAAAAATTCAAATTTTTTCATTACCTTTTTATGTGTTTTATTTACATTCCACTTTATTTGTTTTTGCTGGATATTTTTTAGAGCTACAGATATGGATACAGCTATAGCTTTAATTTATCAAATTGTATATAAATTTGATCCTCATATATTTTTACAAATGATAGAAGGATATAAATTAGTATTTATTATGATGTTTATAGGCTTTCTATTACATTTTATCCCTGTAAAATGGGAAAACTTTTTACAATTTAAAATATCTAACTATCCTTACCTAGTAGGATTTATTTTTTTATTTATAGTGGTGTTGATCGTATTACAGGTAAAATCATCAGAAATACAACCATTTATTTATTTCCAATTTTAGTATAAAAATAAGATTTTGCCTGTGCTTATTTTATATTTAGCTAATATTTATGTAGAAAATAGTTGATCTTTTCGTTATATAAATTACATATTTTTTAACATAAAAAAATAAAACAGGTGAAAATATTTTTTTATAAAAGAAAAAAAATACTTAAAAGGGTAAAAAATGTTGACAAATAAAAACAAGAAAAATAGAATCCCATTTTAAATTGTTGTAAATTTGATAATACAATTTTTTAATATCTGGAGAGAAAAATAACATGTTAAGTACACAAAGAGAGAAACCCGATAATCAGGTTTCAGAAGAGTTTGTAAAGGAAAAGAGCATGCAGTACTTTCAAGGAGATGAATTGGCTGCAACAACCTGGATGAAAAAATATGCTGTAAAAAATGAAAAAGGAGAATATATTGAAAGTTCTCCTGAAGATATGCATAGAAGAATGGCTAAAGAATTTGCAAGGATTGAGGGAAATTTAAAATCAGAGAACAAAGAAGGACTTTCTCCATATGGAAAAAAAAGAGAATTTTTAACAGAAGAAAAAATATTCAGCCTATTTGATAAATTTAAATATGTTATACCCCAAGGGAGTGTAATGTCAGCTTTAGGAAATAAATATATTATTGCCTCTTTATCTAATTGTGTGGTAGTACCTCCTATATATGACTCTTATGGGGGAATAATGTATACAGATGAACAATTGACACAACTCTTTAAAAGAAGATGTGGGGTAGGGGTAGATATATCTAATCTTCGTCCTAAAAATGCACATGTTTCCAATTCAGCAGGAACAACTACCGGAGCCGTTTCTTTTATGGAGCGATTTTCGAATACTACAAGAGAAGTTGCTCAAAACGGTCGCCGTGGAGCTTTAATGTTGACTATAGACATAGCACATCCTGATGTAGAAGATTTTATAGTTAGTAAACAGGATTTAAGTAAAATAACCGGAGCAAATATATCTGTACGTTTGTCAGATGAGTTTATGAAAGCTGTAATTAACAATAAAGACTATATACACAAATGGCCTATAGACTCTAAAGAACCGATATATACTAAAAAAGTAAAAGCCCGTGAATTATGGAATACAATTATAGAATGTGCTCATAATACAGCTGAACCTGGGCTTATTTTTTGGGACAGACAGCATAAATATTCAACCTCTTCAATATATCCCGGATTTAAAAATGATTCTACCAATCCCTGTTCAGAAATTGCTATGCAGGGCGGAGACAGTTGCCGTTTAATAGCAATTAACTTATTTTCTTTTGTAGAGAATCCATTTACAAAAGAAGCACATTTTGATTTTAATAAATTCTATGAAATTACATATGAATCACAAAGATTAAATGATGATTTAGTAGAATTGGAGTTAGAATCTGTAAATAGAATATTAAAGAAAATAAAATCAGATCCAGAGCCTGGTTTTATAAAAAGAAATGAAATAGAAACCTGGGAATTATTGCGAGATACAGGAAAAAGAGGTCGTCGTACCGGGTTAGGATTTACAGCTTTAGCAGATGCCATAGCTGCAATGGGGTATAAATATAGTTCGGATGAGGCTTTACATTTTGCGGAAGAAATAATGAAAACCAAGTGTAGAGCTGAATTTGATAGCTCTATAGATATGGCTATAGAACGAGGAAAATTTGAAGCCTGGGAACCAAAGTATGATAATGCATCAGAATTTATTCAGATGCTTCATGAAGAAATGCCGGAGCTCTATAACCGAATGATGAAATATGGAAGAAGAAACATATCCTTAAGTACAGTAGCTCCTACTGGAACATTAAGTATGTTAGCCCAAACATCTTCAGGGATAGAACCTGTTTTTTTATTAGGATATAAAAGAAGAAGAAAAGTAAATGCAAATGATCCTAAAGCAAAAATATCCTTTATTGATGATATGGGAGACGCCTTTGAAGAATTTGATGTGTGGCATCCTAAACTACAAGATTGGATGAAAATTACTGGAGAAACAGATGTGAGTAAAAGTCCATATGCTGGTTCTACTTCCCCTGAAATAGATTGGATTAAAAGAGTAAAAATGCAGGCTTTAATACAAAAATATACTACCCATAGCATTAGTTCTACCATAAATTTACCCTCTGATGTAAGTGTGGAAAAAGTTGGGGAGATATACATAGAATCTTGGAAACAAGGCTTAAAAGGTATAACTGTTTACAGAGATGGATCTCGTTCGGGAGTTTTGATTTCTAACGATAAAGATTTTAAGGAAAATACTAAGGAAAAGAAAGAAAAGTCTTCCGAAGAAAGTATTGATATAACGCATGCTCCAAAAAGACCTAAGAAACTAGAAGCAGATATTATTAGGTTTCAAAATGAATATGAAAAATGGTTAGCAGTTATAGGTCTTATAGACGAAAAACCATATGAAATATTTACAGGGAAAATGGAAGATGCGTTCAATCTTCCGGCTTACGTTAATAAAGGTTGGATTGTAAAAAACAAAGGGGAAGAAAATGATGAAAATTCGCGATATGATTTTCAATATATAGATAAAGAAGGATATCGTATTACCATTGAAGGACTTTCAAGGTCTTTTGATAAAGAATATTGGAATTATGCAAAATTAATTTCGGGAATTTTGAGACATGGTATGCCTATCAATAATGTGGTAGATGTTATTAATGGGTTAAATTTATATGATGAAAACATTAATACATGGAAAAATGGTGTGGCTCGTGCTCTTAAAAAATACATACCCGATGGTACTAAAGTAGATAAAGAATGTCCAAATTGTGGAGACCCGGAAGGATTAATCTATGAAGAAGGCTGTTTGCATTGTAAGAGTTGTGGCTATAGCAAATGTGGTTAAATTTATATAATAATCTAATTGAAGATCAGCAACTGTAAAGTTGCTGATCTTTTTTACATTTTTTGCTTAAGTATTTACCTTAATTCACTTCCTCTAATTGTACAACTTATAAATTTTATTTCATTATTAATTTTAATAAAATTAAAATGATCTTGATAAGGGAATTTATTTTTTCTGGAGTTAGGAGTTATTATAAGATCATAAACCGGATATTCTGATATATTCCAATCTCTACAATTATCGTAGGCATAATCAAATGAAGGGTACATTTCTTGAGGCATAGGAATAAAATCATCAATTGAAATAAAAAAGTCTGCACTTTCTTTTTTTATTTCTGATAATCGTTCTAATATAATTTTTGCATTTTTTTTAAGAAAATTTTCTTTAGGTGCAGATAGCCAGCCGGTTTTTTTTTTGAATATATAAAATCCTTATAAGAATGCTTAATTAAATTATCTAAGCTTAAATCATTTAAAATTTCATTTTTTAAAAAAGTTTCAAATAATTTTTCATTATCTATAAATGAATAATATTTCCCATTGACTCCTAAAAAATTAATTCGTGTAGATTCATTTAAAGGTTTGTCAGAAACTAATAAAGAATAAAAATCTATATTTTTATTCCAGGGGAAATTATCAACCAAAACTTCATTATTGTTATTGATTAAAATCTCTTTTCCACCGATCCAGCTCCAATGTTCACAACCTGAATCAATATTATTGCCCTCCCAGCATTTTCTTGTAGCGTTTTTTAATCCGATAGCAACTCCATTTTGAAATCTTGTCATGTCGCTATATTCAGCCGGTATAGCTACCTTACCCCACTTATTAAACATTCCGACAAGGTCTGTCTTACGATCTCTAAATCGTATAAGTCCTTCACATTCACAGTCAAGGGTCATGTCGGAAATATATAAACTATCTTTACCTAATAGAGTTCCATCTTTTAATAGATAATAATTTTCAATTGTTTTATCATTTATTTCTGTAACAGCCATAATAGTATTAAAACTTCCGGGAGAGGTCATAAAAAATTTTGGAGGAATCATAACTTTTCCCTGTAAATCTTTATAACCTATTAGGTTATTTGTTTCATCATAAAAAGAAATCCAGCTATTATTATTTTGAGCTATGGACTTAATCGATAACAATAAAAAAAATATAAAAAAAATTATTTTCATTTAACAGAGGTTAATTTTGTTTATAAAGGTGCTAAAAAATAATTAAAATAAGGCATACTAATGGATAGATTTAACGAAGACAGCTAAAATTTTGAGAAAAAACAGATTTTTTAATCAATATAAAAATATTACATTTGTATAAAAGCAACTGTTTAATTAAGATATGAAAAGAATATTAGTAACATCCTCCTCTTCATTTCCAGACGATTATGTCCGGAAATTCGAGATAGATTATATTCCTTTTATAAAAACGGAAATTTACCCTAAAAGCCAATTTATAACTCAAATACCCCAAGATATCCAATCATTTATTGTAACCAGTAAAAATTCAGCAAAAGCTATAAAAGATATAGAATTAAACGGACAGTTTTTTGTAGTTGGGAAAAGTACAGCCGCAGAATTGTATGGACAAAATAGAAAAATAGCATTTATTTCTAATTATGCAGAAGATCTTTTGGAGCGAATGTTGGAAACAGATATAAAAAAATATATATTTTTCAAGGGTAACTTGTCTTTACCTACACTTCCTGAAGTATTACATAAAAATTCGATAGAAGTTGTAGATATTGAATGCTATAAAACAATACTAACTCCGCAGAAAGTACAGGACATCTATAATGGAATTGTTTTTATGAGCCCTTCTGCCGTAGAGTCTTTTACACAAAAAAATAATCTGCCTCAAGATATTCCTATATTTACAAGTGGAGAAACCACAGCTCAGGCTGTAAAAAAAATGGGAGATTATAAAATTTATTATCCGGAAGAATCTTCCATAGAAAAATTAATGGATTTAATTAACAAAACTTTAAATGCTTAAAAATACTTTATTGTTAGATGCCTTACAAGGAAAAGAAGTCAAACGCCCTCCTGTATGGATGATGAGACAAGCGGGAAGGTTTTTGCCTGAATTTAGAGATTTAAAAGATAAATATGATTTTTTTACCCGTTGTCGGACACCGGAGTTGGCTGCAGAAATTACTTTGATGCCTATTAAAAGGTTTCCTTTAGATGTTGCTATTCTTTTTTCTGATATATTGGTGGTTCCTCAGGCAATGAATATTCCATTTGAGATGAAAAAATCAGTAGGACCTTTTCTAGAAAATCCTATATCATCTTTAGAAGATATACAAAAACTAGATACTACAGGAGCAGAAGATAGATTAGAGTATGTTTATAAAGCCATAAAAATAACAAAAGAGCAATTAAATGATGAACTTCCTTTATTAGGGTTTGCAGGTAGTCCCTGGACAATTTTGTGCTATTCTATTGAAGGAAAAGGATCTAAAACTTTTGATAAAGCTAAAGCATTTTGTTTTAAAAACCCCAATTGGGCACATTTATTATTACAAAAAATTACTGACGTAACTATTAAATATTTAGAAAAAAAAGTTGAATCCGGAGTAAATGCAGTGCAAATATTTGATAGTTGGGGAGGTTTACTTTCACCTAAAGATTATGAAGAATTTTCGTGGAAATATATTAATCAGATAGTAGAGGCATTATCATTAAAAACAGACGTAATAGTATTTGGAAAAGGTTGTTGGTTTGCCTTAAAAACAATGTCGCAGTCTAAAGCTTCTGCTTTAGGAATAGATTGGACTATTTCGCCACAGAAAGCCCGGGAATTTACAGGAGGCAAAATTACCTTACAAGGAAATTTTGATCCGGCAAAATTACTTTCAGATCCGGATAAAATTTATGCGGAGGTACAACAAATGATTAGAGAATTTGGTGTTCAGAATTATATAGTAAATTTAGGACACGGAATTTTGCCCAATGTATCGATAAAGAATGCAGAATCTTTTATAAAAGCGGTTGTAGAGTTTAACGGATAAGTAGTATTATTTTTATAAGCCTTATAAAAATTTATAAATGATTAAGTTGTTTTGTAAATAAAAAGGATTGAAATATCTTTAAGTATATTGAAATTTTATTACTTAAGATATTATCTATTTTATTGTAGCAACATTATCTTTGACCTCAATAGCTTGCGAGTTAGTAATAGGATACAAATTTAAATCAGTATTATACTTATTTATTATTTTTTCTATATTTTCCTTAAAAGGATAGTTGGTATAATGAGGTAAAGGATAAAAATCAATTATATTCAATGCGGAAAAAGATTGTAGTTTAGGTGCCAAATTATAATCATCCAAATCCTTTACATATTCTATATTTGGCGATAAGATAATAGAGCCGGCAGATTCACCTATATATAATTTCCCCGAATTAATTTGTTGCGTGATAATTTTATCAGCCCCTGTTTTTTGTAATTCCTGAAGAAGAAAAAAAGTATTGCCTCCTGAGATATAAATGTAATCATTATATTGTAATTTTTCTGATATTTCTTTAGTACTGGCTTGCGATATATCTAATTCATCGACAATCAAACCCATTTTAGTAAGAGCCTGTTTTCCGGCTTCGACATAAAAATTAACGGTTTCGTGAATACTGGCTGTAGGTATAAAAGTTATGGTTTTTCCTTTCAGGTCATTATTTGTAAAGTCTATAAATATATTTGATACATCTGCAAATGAGGAAGATAAAAATAAGCGTTTCATATAACTAGAAATTAAAAATAGTAATACAAATATATTAATTTGTTTAGATAATGGTATGTCAGTAATTTAAAGAATTTAAATATTAATTGAATTTTAAGTATAAAAAATATAATCAAGGATATAGAAAATATTATTTGCAATAAAACATTTTGTAGTCATTTTGTAGACACTATATGTATTTAGTTTTTAGTGGTTTACCTATATATTTGTGGGCGAATCAATCGTTAAAAAAATTAATTATGAAAAAATTATTTATTCGAAAAATTTTATTTCTTACTATGATTTCAGTAAATATGTTATTATTAACAACTTCTTGTAGTAGTGATGATAATGATGATTATATACCTGGAGGCAATGGAGGAACTACAGAATTGAAAAGTAATTATTTTACTGTATCTGCTAATGGTAAAAATTATGTTTATTCTAATAATAGTAGCGCTCAGCCTACTAGCCCTGGTAATGGATTTAGTGTTGCAACATTCAGTTCAGCAGGTTCTGATTTTGACAATGATTATGGTATATATAATATGGGGTCGCTTACAGTAAGTTATACTCTTCAAGGAGAAGGAACTTATTCTTTGGTAAGTGATGAAGAATTAGCAGCAGTAATAATAGCGGAAAATAATGAAAAAGTTATTTCTATTCATGCGGTTTTAGGAGCTGATGGTGCTGCTCTTTATGAAACCATTAGAAGTTTTGGTGGAACTGCACAAGTAACTATTAAAGATGGGAAGTATCATTTTAGTATAGAAAATCCTGCAATACTAAAAAAATCAGTATCAATGGGAGAAAATGGGGTTCAAATGCCTGAAAATGTTGAACTTAAAATGGAAGATGTTTATGTGAGATAAAAGAAGTTATTAACATGTACATCAATATTACAAAGAGAGATTATTTTACTAAATAATCTCTCTTTTATTCTTTCTAAATTTATAAATTGAAAAAAGTTCATTAAAAAATTACTATGAAAAGACTGTTTTGTTTTATATTTTTATTCCTTTACTTTCTGACTATTTCAGCTCAACAAAGAATATTAGATTCATTGCAAGCTATTGTTAATGATAAATCCATTCAGGATAGGGATAAAATCATGCCTATGTCTAAAATTGCAGGATTAGCTATGGGAGATACAATAAGGTCTATGAAATTAGGAAAGAAATCAGTAGCATTAGCCAGGCTTCAACAGGACCCTAGTTATGCGGTTTATGCATATTCTAATTTGGGATTATTTTATGTGTTAAGAGGAGATGTAAAACGAACATATGAGATAATTGACAGCTGTTTGTGGTATATTAATATATCTAAAGATGTGTATGCAAATGCCACTGCATATAATAGGATAGGAGTAATGAAATTGCAGATGGATGATAAAGAAGGTATAGCGGATATTTTTACTTCAATTCATATTTTTAAAAATACCCCATATAAAGGACAGGGAATATCTGCCAATAATAATAAATGGGAAGGGCTAACCTCTGGCTATTATCTTTTATGCTCTCATTATGCACAGGATATTGAAAATGTAGATAAATATTCAAAATTAACATTAGAAGCAGCATTTAAAAGTAAAAATCTAAATCTAATATCTTCAGGGTATTCTATTAGAGGTATTCGTTTTTTAACAGAATATCAATTAGTAAAAAGGAATAATTTATTAGATTCTGCACAATATTATTTGGAAAAAGCACTTTTAGTCTCTGAGAAAAGGCCTGGCTATATAAGAGATATATCATATCTGAATATATTGTCAAACTTAGTAGGTGTATATGAGGGAAAATATGAAGCTGAAAAAAACAATGATTATCTGAAAAAAATGACTGAATGTGTTGAAAAAGCAAAAATTATAGCAAAAAGAAATCACGATGTAGAATTTAGAATAAATTATTACAAATTATTGATTTCGGTTGAGATGAGCAAGGAAGATTATCGTTCAGCAATACAATTAACAGAAGAAATTATTGATGAAGTTTCCAAACAAGATAAATTGAATAGATATAAATATGAATTATATTATCTTTTATCTTCATTATATCAAAAAACAGGAAATCAGAATATTGCTATTGAAAACTTGAAAAAAGCATTTACTTATTATCAAAAATATTTTGATGAAAAATATGTAAAAGTAGGTCAGCAACAACAAGTAAAATATAAATTAGCAGAAAAAGAGAGAGAAATAGAAATAAGAAAAAAACAAAATGTATGGTACATAGCTTTTGCTTGCGTACTATTTATATTGTTGATACTCGTATTTTTTGTATTTAGATTTAGAGTAAAATATCTGAAAAATAAAAAAGAAGAAGCCAATTTATTAGCAAAACTAAAAGAAGAAGAAGCTAAGTTTTTAGAAGTAGAAAAAGAAAATGCAGAATTACAAATACGAATAAAAGAAGAAGAAGCACATAGGTTACAGAAGGAAGTACTATCCAGAACTAACCAGATTGTTTATAAAAATGAAATGTTGAAAAATTTAACAGATACTATCAAAAATGACCCAAACTTCAATACTTTTTTATTAGAGAGAATGATAAAGGAAGAAGAACGATTAGACAAAAATTTTGATGATTTTGTTAATGTATTAAATGAAATTCATCCGGAATTTTATAACAGATTACAGGAAAAAACGAAACAGAAACTAACTTCCTTAGACCTAAAGTATTGTGTTTATATATTTATGAAAATGCCCACTAAAGAAATGGCAGATTTATTACATGTAGAGCTAAAGACTGTAAGGATGAATAAATATAGATTAAAACAAAAATTAGGTTTAAAAAAAGAAGATAGTCTAGAAGAATTTATACAGAATATTATATAGTTAATTAGTGAAATTTTATATTTGATAATATAAAGAAATATATAAAAATAGTTATATCATTATCTGTGTATCACCTTTTTATTATTTGCTTTTATTTTTCCACAACAGTGGAAGAATAAGAGAAAAAATAGTAAAAATAATATCCGGAGATATTGATTTTTTCTACAGCCGTGAAGATTAATTCCTTAAAATGAAATGCAGCAGTTTTCAAATTTGTAGGCTTTGATCTTCCAATTTATTAGTTAAATATACTAGGCTTAAATAATAGTTTAATGTATTGTAAAATATCATTCATAAATTATAATGCTATTTAAAAGCAAATTAATAGGATTTCATTTTGCTAGGAATGAGTTTTTATAAAAATAAGTACATAAAAATATTATAGTATAAATCATGATATTTATTATGTATATAAAATATAAAAAAATATATATATTTGTATTAATAGTATTTATTATATATTTGATTATTATATGAGCATAATAGAAGATCCTAATAAAAAGACACCTCAGGTAGACCTGAGTAAACTCACAGAAAAGCTACAACAATCAGCCCTTGACTCAGCTGAGACAAAACTGGATCAAGCCACCCAAGGCATCCGAGAAGAGGTAAAAAAAGTACAGGAAACAGCCTCCCGGGTACAAAACAAACTAACCCGGGTAAACGAAGAACTTAGCCCGATAAAAGGCAACACCTTTGAAATCATCCCCCCGGAAGTATTGGAAAAACAAAAAGCCTTAAGCAGTTTAGTAACCTACG
>NZ_PSZM01000003.1 GCF_002964975.1 Apibacter adventoris
TACATGCTACTAATAAGGGGGTTGTTGGACTCCCTTTTTCAAGATTACTCAACTGATTAGGATTTGCCCCTAATTTTAGTAATGTTTCTACGGATCTGGGTAAATTATTAGCAACAGCATTCATTAGTATTGTATTTCCATATTCTGGGTCATAGTATTCTAAATCAAGATTCCCTTGTTTTACTAATTCTTTAATCTTTTCTTCGTCTTGATTTTTTACCGCTTTTGATAAAGATTCTAATGGGGTATTTTTAAAGTTATTTAAATCAAATCCCGGCACATAATAATATTGACAACTATATATCTTCGTTGATATAATTAATATAGCTATTATTTTAAATACTTTACTCATTTTTACCATTTTATATTAGGATTAAATCGTTGCTTTGCTTCATCGCTTGCCCGCTGTTGTTCAGGTGTAAGCATCTTATCTACAGCCTCTACCATATTATCTATACTATGTCCATTCCATTTCCCATTTTTTGAAGCTGGAGTAACATAGTGTCGAGTTCCATCAACTGAAGGTAATATAGTTACCATATTTTGCACTAGGTTTAATGGATCAGTGGTCATAACATAAGCATCAATAGTTTCTTTATAACTTTTAAATATAGATTTGAACCTTAGATGACTTCTTTTAGTTGATTTTCTTAGTCTATGCTTATTTCACCTTTTTGCCTCCTTTGGGCTTTAACCTGATCTCTTTCATAAGTTCCTTGCCCTTAATTCTTACGCCTACGTCCATTACTTTTATCCGGCTATTGTTTACATTCATCATAGGTCTACCTTCTTTGATCTCTCCGTTTTTTAAACATACTTTGGAGGCTACTTTTATGCCTCCTGTTTGTGCGTTGACTCCTATTTCTATCAGGAATATTATACTTAGTAGTAATAACTTTTTCATAGTTGTTTTGTTTTATTTTTTATTTTGTTTTTCTATCTTTAAAACACCTCGCAAATGTGAAGGGTTTACCAATCTATTTTAAAATGTAATATATTTACTCTATTACATTGACTAACTTTATATACTCTCCCCCTTCTTTAAAAAATTTTTTAATAAAATTTTCATCTTGAGTAACTACTAATTCTAAATAAGAATATCTACACATTATTAATATTCTTTTATTATCTCCTGCATATATTAATAAAATATTTTGATTATATATATATTCTTGAAATTCAGAATTTTTTATCAGAGACACATTACCTACCACTCTTGAATCCATATCCCATATCGTTTTATGTAACCATTCCTCTGCATATACTTCTATCTTTTTTATTTTAAAATTTTCTCTGATAAATGAAATTGAACTATTTAATGACTTACGTTCTTTATCTTCCTTTGCTTCTATTGATAATGTGATAAAATCATCTCCCGCATACGTCTCATCATAATTATATTTGAAAAAATAAGAATATAAACCATCATAAATAATAATTTTTATCCATTCACAGAACTTAAAAGTCCCTTGATTTATAAAATCAATCTCCACATTATCAGATTCAATACTCCAAATATTCTTATTTATCAAATGATAGAGAAAATCTATTTCTCTATCATTTATCTTATTTATAAATCTTAATGCTTCCATTATTCTTTAGGAGTAACTCTAATTTTATTTATTTCCCCTCTTTTATGTAAATCAAATTCGGAATATGGTTGCCTTATATCAATATTTGAAACTGGGGTAACATTGTATCGAGTTCCTTCAACTGAAGGTAATAAATACCTTGGATTATCTTGCACTTGGTTTAATGGATCAGTGGTCATAATATAAGCATTAATAATATCTTTATATTTTTTAAATATAGATTTGAACTTTAGATGACTTCCTTTAGTTGATTTTCTTAGTCTATGCTTATTTTTCATCCTTTTACCTCCTTTGGGCTTTAACTTAATCTCTTTCATAAATTTCTCACCCTTAATTCTTACGCCTATGCCCATTACTTTTATCCGGCTATTGTTTACATTGTTCATAGTCTACTTTCTTTGATCTCTCCGTTTTTTAAACATACTTTGGAGGCTACTTTTATGCCTCCTGTTTGTGCGTTGACTCCTATTTCTATCAGGAATATTATACTTAGTAGTAATAACTTTTTCATAGTTGTTTTGTTTTATTTTTTATTTTGTTTTTCTATCTTTAAAACACCTCGCAATTGTGAGGGGTTTTTGTTTTTAATTAAACTTATTTATTATTTTTTTATTTTACGATAACAATTTTGATTTGGTAAACTTGCAGATAAATGACCAATACAAAACTCTAAATTTCCATTGTTATATCCTAAATACCCACCCCAATTACCCATTGTGTCTTGTACTAGTTTCGGATATTTCTCTAAATCATCATCTAAATTCAAATAAAAAGATTGAAACCTTATAGCATCATTACTACGTTGCCATTCCCCTTTCATTTTCAATAATAATTTTCCATTTTTATTATAAACTTTCCTATCATATATTCCATTCATCTTAATACAAATAGTATCAAAATTATTTTTATAATCAACTGGAACATAAACTCCTTCTACATCTCTATCTGAGATACAAGATAAGAAGATTAAACTACATAAAATTAATAATTTCATTATTTAAAATATTTATCACCATTTACTAAATCCTTGTTGACCTTGTTGCATTTTAACCTTTAGCTCTGGAGTATATATAAATTCTCCTTTTTGTATCACTTCATTCATTGTTTCTGTCCAGATGTAAGTTTGATAAGTATTCCCATTTAAATGAAATGTAGACCTTTCCCAACTTGGAAGTATTCTATAATGACCGCATTGATTTAGAATCATTTATCATAAACAACACTTTATCATTACCCAAATTATAATATGAAACATTTGCTCTTCCTAAAAACTGTTCCCATCCATCAAAACCTGCCGTTAATGGATTTACTTCTGTATAATCAAAAGTTACTGATCCTTTACTTTTATTATCTGATAAAACTGCAGATCTAGCTTTTGATGCATAAATTGAACTTTCTTTATCTAATTAGCCAAAAATACCTAAAGTAGAATCTTCAAAATCAGCAAACATACTCTTAGTAGGACCTTCTCCTTTATCAAACTCTTTAAATAACGTCCACCAACTTGTGCTTTTTTTCCTATAAGTATATCCCTGAATAAGAGATTTCCCTCCTGTAATTATATTTGACTCTCCACTTTCTCTATCAACAACTTTAGTACTTCCATCCTTTTGATGATAAAAATCTATTTTATCCCCTCCTAAATTACTTATTTTATTGCCCTTCTCATCAAATTCATCTTCACCTTTCATCCCCGTTGGGTCAGTAAACCTAATTGGATTTTGATAGGTATATTGATACGGAGTCATTGTTTTTTCAAACATCGTATCTACACTTAAAAAGATAGACTCCCTCGGATTGTAGTACCTAGCCCCGTAATAGTATAACCTCGTTTTCTCATCCTGTTCCTTTCCATTAAACAAATAAGGGGTATTCCAACTCTGGTTCCTTTCCTCAATTTATACCTCTCCAAACTGTAAATATTCTACATGCTGTACTATTTGTGCGTCTAAGTTAGTAATATAACTGCTACTTCCCAAATGATCCGCATGATCATAATACTGCTTCTTTTCATATTCTTCATTCCCTTTGCCGATTCCTCCTCCATAGGCTTGGCGTTTTTTATCCTTTCCTACACAGCAGAAGCCTGCTCCGTTTACATAATCATTATGCCCTTTTCCATGGTAAGGCTCTTCAAATAAGAATAGTGGGCTTTATTTAGGGAGTATCCTCTGTAAATTCTCCCTTATCCTCTCTTTGGAACAACCCGAATTTACAGAACACAACATCTGGGATATTTATAATACCATTGAACTCCTGCGCTTGCTCTGCATGGACGAGGGAGATAGAGTGAAATAAAAAAGTCCTCGCAAATGCGAGGTTTTTTTGTGTCTATTTTAGCTTATAAGTATTACTTATTATATATTAACCTTAAAGTATTCTAAAATTAATATCAACATTGGTAAAGATTAAAGTTATATATCTATCATCAAGCGTATTCACTAATATTTCCAATCCTCCTTCCTCTAATTTAACATATAATATCATACTAAATATACCCATATTCTTATCCAAATCAAAAAATCTATTCTCATCTCCAACTTTACTTTTTGCCTTTTCCCAATTTTCTATTGTAAATATACATTGCCTATCTAAAAACCGTTTCTGTTCAATTAAATCTGTATATCCTGTAAAGTAAGTTATAATCTTTTTTTTATCTATATCATAACAAAACTTACTTACAACTTCATCATCAAATGAATAATTAAATTTATTTTCCATACTCTATTTATTCAATTACTTTATCTTAATATGTGCAGCAGGACTTTTATAATTAACTGGGTTAAGGTTTATATCGTAAGTTCCTTTATTTCCCCCATAATTAATGTGCATATAATTAAATGGTGTATTTGCATCTGGTCTCCATCTAATCTTAACTTAACTCCTCCTCTTTGATAATGCAAACTTGGTGAATTAGACGGACTAACCTTCTTAAATTCAGCATCTCCAATTTCTCTAATTAATTGATTTCTTTCTAAATTCCCTGCATTCTTTAACCACTCTTTAGCGGCAGTTCTACTCGCTCCTAAACTTTCTGCCTTACTCGCGTTAACAATCGCAGTACCTTCTACAACACTACCCGCTAACATAACATCCATCAACACTCCTAAAGGCATTAATAAAACAGCTTGTGAATCTGGTTCTGTTATTGCAACATACGATACATCTTTTATAGCGTACAAAGTTCTTTCAAATCTATTCAACCTATCAAACATTACAGTCTCAACTTTCTTTGGGTGTCCATAAGTTTTTACATAATCAGATACTGCATCAGTACCACTATAAGCTTTAACGCTATAACCATCTTTATCTACTACATTTACAAATGACTCATAACATCCTGAATTTGTAACCCCACTATAACTACCTGTTTCTGTTAATTTTCTTCCGCCTCCTTTTATTGAACTTGATGTATAAACATCTGTTCTTCTTTTCTCAGGCGGATCTCCCAAACCATCCCCATCTTCCGGCATCATCTCCGTTGGATCAATAAATTTAATCGGGTTCTGGAATGTGTACGTATACGGAGATACATTCGGGTACTTTTCCGCTAACGGATCCACAGATAACCAAACAGACTCCTTCGGATTATAATACCTAGCCCCGTAATAGGATAATCCCGTTTCCTCATCCAGTTCCTTGCCATTAAACAGATAAGGGGTATTCCAACTCTGGTTCCTTTCCTCAATAAACACCTCCCCAAACGGTACATATTCTACATGCTGTACTATTTGTGCGTCTAAGTTAGTAATATAACTGCTACTTCCCAAATGATCTGCATGATCATAATACTTTATCTTTTCATATTCTTCATTCCTTTTGCCGATTCCGCCTCCATAGGCTTGATATTTTTTATCTTTGCCTGCACAGCAGAGCCTGTTCCGTTTACATAAGCACTATTGTTTTTTTCCATGGTAAGGTTCTTCAAAATAGGCATAGTTGTCTTTATTTAGGGAGTAACCTCTGTAAATCTTCTCTTATTCTATTTTTGGAACATAAAGAACTCCAAGAACATTCCACATGGGATATTTACAACGCTATCGAACTCCTCAAATTACTCTGCGTGGACGA
Organism: Apibacter adventoris; assembly: GCF_002964975.1. Lineage (GTDB taxonomy): Bacteria > Bacteroidota > Bacteroidia > Flavobacteriales > Weeksellaceae > Apibacter > Apibacter adventoris. Next base: position 5,664 of record NZ_PSZM01000003.1, read on the forward strand.
GTAGATTAGTTAAATAAAATAGCCTCACTTAATTAAGCGGGTCTTTTTTATATTTCAATTAATGATTATCTTATAATTTATTTAGGTTTACATACCTGAATTATATTATCTCGAACATCTTTTAAATCTTGTAAATGTATTTCATTAGTTAAATCATATTCTAACTCTAATTTATTAATCAAAATATCTTCTAGACAATTCATCAATAAATCTGGATTATCAATATATTTAAAAAGCTCTGACCCATAATCTTTATACTCATCCATTGCTATTTCTTGAGGAACACCTATTGGATTCCATAAAGCTAAAATACAATTTATTTTTTCAATAATACTATTCATAATATATGTCCTTAATCAATTGGTATAAAATGTCCTTTTCCTAAACCATTTTTTGAGCCAACTGCGCTACTAAACATTGCAACCACTTTTCCTTGCCCATTTACAATAACTGTATTTCCTCCTAATGTTATCTCATCTGTACGCCAAACCTACCCGCAGCTTTTACAGCTTCACCTTCTTTAATTTTTAATATATTACTAGCACTAAAACCTCTCTCTATCATTCTATTTACAGCATGTTTAGTAAAACTTTTTATCGCACCTCCTGACTTACCTTTAGATAAAACCATTACCCCTACTCCTAAAAGTACAGCTTGTTTTCGTGTTATATTTCCTTCTTCTATTTTGTTTACTAACATAAGCTCATATTGCATCTGAAAATCCCGGATCATATCCAAATCCTATATACATAAGCGGTCCATCAGTCAGTGGATACTTTTCTTTGAGAAATTAAAAAATCTAAATTGGGATCGTCTGAATTAGCCCCAAATCTTGCTAATATATTTAAATCCGTTGCTACATTGAATGGTCCCATTTACACTTTGTAAATCTATAGTTACACTAGCCTCTACTGTGAATTTCCCTCTGCCTACTTTATTTACAGTTCCTGCTCCTCCAAAATTCTTTTTATTATACTGCTCAGCACGTATTCCATTAGAATGCTTAAAAATATTATTCCATATCCCAGCTCCCTTTACCCAAGTATCTTTAGCTCCTGTTACCGTTACTCCAGAAAGTTCTTTTTCTGGCGGATATGCAGGAGTCTTTCTGTAGGTTTATATAATTAACTGGATTTAAAAAAGCATATGCATAAGGACTAATTTTAGGGTACTTTTCAGCAAGAGGATCCGTTGATAACCACACAGCCTCCCTCGGATTGTAATACCTAGCCCCGTAATAGTATAACCCCGTTTCCTCATCCAGTTCCTTGCCATTAAACAGGTAAGGGGTATTCCAACTCTGGTTCCTTTCCTCAATTAACACCTCCCCAAACGGTACATATGCTACATGCTGTACTATTTGCGCGTCTAAGTTAGTAATATAACTGCTACTTCCCAAATGATCTGCATGATTATAATACTGCATCTTTTCATATTCTTCATTCCCTTTGCCGATTCCCCCTCCATAGGCTTGGAGTTTTTTATCTTTGCCTGCACAGCAGAAGCCTGCTCCGTTTACATAATCATTATGGTCTTTTCCTTGGTAAGGCACTTCAAAATACGCATTGAACACAACAAATGGGATATTTACAACATTCTTTTTCTCATTAAATCCTTAATTCCTGAATCTGAATTGGAACTGTTGGATCTCTTAAATAAAAAGTAATAAAAAACCCGCTCGATGAGCGGATTTTTTTATTTATCAAAGACTTTAATTATTCCTATTGTATCAATATTGTTATATATAATGTCTACAAATAATGTATCCTTAAAGGTTGGCTCTTTCAAATAAATTACAAAATGAGAAGTTATTAAATTATTATTATCGATTAATCCTTTAGACCTATTATAATCTATAGAAAAATATATATCATTACTTATATCCAATTGATCTACAGATATTTGATATGGAAAATTAAAACCATCTAAAACTCTAGTTGTATTTTCAGAAAAATACCCATATTTATACCCTCGTTCTATATAAGCCTTAAACTTTTTTATAGAAATTTCTTTTTCAAAAAATTCTTTACAAACTAAATCTTTGACAAAAACCCCTCTTTCAATAGATTCCTCCTTATTTCCTCTTGTATCTCTTCTATATTGCCATTTTTTATACCCAAACCAACTAGAGTAAAAATAAATCAATAATAAAACTATAATTAAAACAGTCCATAATAATATCTTTATACTATTCTTTTTCATCAATCAATTATTACAATTCTGTTTTTTCTATTTTTTTTGGCTTACTTACTTCTTTTGATACAGATCCTTTCTGAGATTTAATAGTCAAAGCTCCTTCTTTCTTTAGAATATTATTTACATCGACAATTATACCATCTGCTGAAAAAGTATGTTTATCTTCATCTAATTCTTTATAATATGTATTAGGCACTAATATATTATTTCCAATGCTATTTTGTTCTCTAAAACTTAGTTTTCTACCTATCCTCTTTTCAATTGCTGCTTTTAGTGCCTCTTGAGGAACATCAATACAAGAAGATCCTAAAATACCATAATATTCTTTTCCAGCCTGTCTCTTAGCAGCAGATGCTGCTGCTTGATCTTCACTTTTACTAAAGCTTCCTAAGTAAACCATCTTATCATAATTATGTGATTCATTAGGGTTAGAATCCTGTATAATAGATATTACTTTCTTATGAGTTAAGCCTGTTCCTCTAAAATCATTTCGCCCTTTAATTGTACCTAAATCAGCATTTTGACTCTTTCCATAAACAGTTGCTCCTGGACCTGTTCCATTCATAGAATAGTACCTCCATCCATCTTTATCATTTCCTATTAAAACAGCAGCATGTCCAAAAGCCCCACCTTGAACAGCATTGCTATCTATAAGAATAATAATATCTTTCCCATCAGGATCAATAATATTTATTGGATTATTAGCTGAATATGCATAAGGCGAAATACTTGGATATTTTTCCATTTTCGTATCCACACTCAACCACACAGACTCCCTCGGGTTATAATACCTAGCCCCGTAATAGTATAACCCCGTTTCTTCATCCAGTTCCTTGCCATTAAACAGGTACGGAGTATTCCAACTCTGATTCCTTTCCTCAATAAACACCTCCCCAAACGGTACATATTCTACATGCTGTACTATTTGCTCGTCTAAGTTAGTAATATAACTGCTACTTCCCAAATGATCCGCATGATCATAATACTGCTTCTTTTCATATTCTTCATTCTCTTTGCCGATTCCTCCTCCATAGGCTTGGTGTTTTTTATCCTTTCCTTCACAGCAGAAGCCTGCTCCGTTTACATAATCATTATGGTCTTTTCCATGGTAAGGTACTTCAAAATACGCATAGTGGTCTTTATTTAGGTAGTAAATCCTTTCTTATCCTTTCTTTAAAACATAAAGAACTGAACTCTCCGAGCACAACCTATGGGATATTACAACACACTATTAAACACCTGTTTGTACTTACTATTAAAGATAAAATTGAATAAAATATAAAAAGTCACCTCATTTTGACGCAGTCTTTTGTTTTTTTATGTTATTAATTACTAAGAATCCATCTTATCTTACATCAACTTTATCTTTTTTAACTTTCATTAAAATTGCATTTTCATTCATTTCTTCAGTAAAATAAACCTCTTTATTTAATAAAAAAGATATATCTTGTAAATATTTTACTAACTCTTCATGCTCTAATATAGATTTTATTTGTATTGGACTAATATCTTGATCAAGACTATCTGAAGAATTAAAATAACAATTTACAATTACTTTTCCCAAGTTTATTAATGCATAATAATGTACACTCTCTCCATCATTACCCCATATACTTTTTAACAAATTATAATCTATATAATCTAGGCATACTTCATTATAATAATTCTTAAACTTGACTTTATGCATAATATTAACATGATTTATCCATTTATACCACTCTTCATTATTCATATTAAATACTAAAATATCACGTAAAGAACCATCCAAATAATATAATTTATTTTTTATAATACCCCATTCTAACATAAAAATTATTTTTGTTCTTTTAAATATCTAAATCCATTAAAATTACCATTTCTTGAAACATTTACTCCACGACCAGTATTTTTATCAAATTATTCTTAGTTCCATTATTTAATTCTTCAACAATTTTGTTTTTAGAATCTAATACCTCATTTAAAACATTCATCCCAACTTTGTCCGCAGTTTTTTCCAAAAATTTTATATTACTAAAAGAACTACCTTCTCTTCCCGCATGTTTCTGTAAAGCTTGACCAACAACAGATAAACCATTTTTACTTGGAGCTTTTGCTGAAGCAATAAACTTACACATATTTTTTATTAGCGATCCTTTAAAAATTGCTCCTGATATTCTCTTAGTAACAATTACCGATGCTCCCACAACAATAATCGTACCTGTAATTTCCCCTTGAATATATGAGTCTGAAGTAATTTTATCTATAGCAGCACCTGGATCCGATATAGCCTTACCCATTTTATCTGTTGTTTCCAATAATTGTTCAGTTCGCTTAGTATAAACTTCTACAGCTTTCTCATTTCCTTGTAAGCCTACAGATGCTGGCCAATCTTTTATACGTTCCCATGTATTAGTAGCATAACCAACTATAGCATCTTTCATTCCCTTTAAAAAATTACTTTGCTTCCCATTCGGATCTATTAATACGACAGGACTTTGATAACAATATCCATATGTATTAAGGTTTCTTGAGTTAAATACTCCTCCGTTATGTTGACCATCGATGTAGTGCTCCGTTTCCATAATAGGGTTATAACCGCTTAACGGATCAGTACTCAACCACACAGATTCCCTCGGGTTGTAATACCTAGCCCCGTAATAGTATAACCCCGTTTCTTCATCCAGTTCCTTTCCATTAAACAGGTAAGGGGTTTTCCAACTCTGGTTCCTTTCCTCAATTAACACCTCCCCAAACGGTACATATTCTACATGCTGTACTATTTTGCGTCTAAGTTAGTAATATTACTGCTACTTCCCAAATGATCTGCATGATAATAATACTGCATCTTTTCATATTCTTCATTCCCTTTGCCGATTCCGCCTCCATAGACTTGGAGTTTTTTATCCTTCCTTTCACAGCAGAAGCATGCTCCGTTTACATAATCATTTTGGACTTTTCCATGTTAAGACTCTTCAAAATATGCATAGTTGTCTTTATTTAGGTAGTAAATCCTTTCTTATCTTTGCTTAGGAACATCCCGAATTTCGAGAACATTCCACATGGGATATTTACAATACCGTGGAACTTCCTCAGATTGCTCTGCATGGACGAAGAGAAAGAGTGAAATAAAAAAGCCCGATATGTAAATCGGGCTTTTTTTGAGTTTAATTTGTCTAAACTTTTTGGGGCAGTCCAAAAGCAGGAAAGTTAATAATACTTATCTAATTCTTCTTCTAAGTCCAACTTAAATTCATTCAAACTAACAACAAATCCTGTTATGTCATTTATTGGAAAAACATTTATTAAATATTCATTATTATCAATTATCTCATACCATTCATCAATAAAGTCATCCAAAGGAATTTCTCTTATAGTGAAATATTCCCAACCGTTAATCTTACAACTCTCTGCAAATTCTGTAGCGGACCATACTGGCAACATAATATATCCATCCAATTCAGATATAGCTATATCCCCTTCTTTGCTAAATAAAAGATAAATGAATTCATTATCTGCAACTTTTTTAATAAAGTATCTATATCTCTCTAAAGGTGTTAATTTAATAACATTGTCAAATTCATACTTATTCATTATACATTATTTTATAGGTCTTTCTTTATTTTTTCTTCCCCCATTATCATATTTATGTTGTGCTCTATGATCTTTCTTATTTTGAAGTTTAGAATGTTCATAAGAATATCCCTTTGCTGCCTCTCTACCTCTCTCATGGGCTAATTCTTTACCAGGAGGATTCCTTATACTTTTTCTTTTACTTTGTTTTATTAATTTTAATTTCCTGTTTAATCTAAGCCCTATTTGTTTTCCCCAATTTAGGATCATTAGCCAATTGTCTTAATCTTTTTTATTTCCCTAACCTAGCTGTAGATTTTCCCTTTGAAACTGCAATTACCAATAGATCAGTTGCTAACTGAACATCTCCTGCATCTGATTTAGATATATTTTCTCCTAATATTAGCTCTCCTATCCTTTGAATTTCTTGCATCGTTATTTGCTCCGATCCTGAAAAAGGATCTCCCCCAATAGTTTTAACATCAAGTCTAGGCCCATCATAGTTATTCCAATAATGAAATTATCCATATATCATCAATATATCCCAAGCTTTCTACATTTACAACTGAACCTGAACTTTCTCTTGAAGAATTAGAATTAATCTCAGGAAATGGATTGAATAAATTTCTAAAAAAATTACCTATAGGTTCTGATATATTTCTTCCCAACCAACTTCTTTTTTTAGGTCCAGGATCTCTTCATCTTCTGCACTCATCCTTGTCGGATCGGTATATCTAATTGGATTTTTATATGTTTACTTATATGGAGTTCCTGTTTTCTCAAACATCGGATCCACGCTCAACCACACAGACTCCATCGGGTTGTAATACCTAGCTCCGTAGTAGTATAACCCCGTTTCCTAATCCAGTTCCTTGCAATTAAACAGGTATGGGGTATTCCAACTCTGGTTCCTTTCTTCAATAAACACCTCCCTAAATGGTACATATGCTATATGCTGTACTATTTGTGCGTCTAAGTTAGTAATATTACTGCTACTTCCCAAATGATCCGCATGATTATAATACTGCATCTTTTCATATTCTTCATTCCCTTTGCCGATTCCGCCTCCATAGGCTTGGAGTTTTTTATCATTGCCTGCACAGCAGAAGCCTGCTCCGTTTACATAATCATTATTGTCTTTTCCATGGTAAGGCACTTCAAAATAAGCACAATGGTCTTTACTTAGGGAGTAATCTTTGTACATCTTCACTTATTCTCTCTTTGGAACATCCCGAACTCCAAGAACACATCCAATGGGACATTTACAATATCCTGCAACTCATTCGCTCCCTTATCCCTAAAGACGAGTTAGAATTGTTGGATTTGCTTAACAAAGAACTTTGAAAACAAAAAGCGACCGATTTATCGGTCGCTTTCTTTTTAATATTTACTGAATTCTTGTAATTCCTTTTTAGGAAATTTATTCTCCTTTATATAGCTAAAACTTCTATAAACTCTATGTCTATTAATTCCATTTTATCATCATATAAAAATTCACCAACACATTTTTCTAATTTTAAAATTCCTGATTTATATACCTCAAATTCACCAATAATTACTTCAATCGTTATAAGTGGTATTTGATCACTTTCTTTTGAATAACTTTTCTTAATTCTCAAATTTAATACTTCCAAACTATCATCAAAAGAAATTTCTCTTGTGTAAATTTTTTCTAAACCATCTACATCCACTTCAATAACTGGATTCTCAGCAGATAAAGATAAATAAGCATTTAAATCTTTTTTTAACTTATCTAAATCTATATTCACTGAAATATTAAATATAATATTATTCATATTTATTTATTAATTAATTTATCAAAAATTATAACAGGTTTTCCGTTATGTGTTCCCATATTTCCTAATATTCTGTAAGAACCAAACTGCCCTCTACCCAATTTAATTTCATATATTCTTCCTTCTATACCCTTACCTGCTAATTGCTTTATCCCTCCTACTCCTTTTGCTCTAACAAAGCCTTTTTCTCCTGCTCTCAACATTTGATCCAATAATTTAGGTGAAATACCTGCTAATGTTTGATATGTTGATTTTGTTATCCAAAAAGCAGTCTTTGATCCAACTCCTTTTCCTTTAGATATAATAAGTCCTAAACTTCCTAATGCATATTTTTTAATTTGACTATCTCCTTCGTTTGATTCTTTATCAAGATAAGCGAATGCAGCATCAGCTAATCCGGGATCAAAGCCAAATCCTGTATAAATAAGTGCTCCATCTGATGATACATTTCTTTGAGAAATTGAAAAATCTAAATTAGGTTCATCTGAGTTAGTTCCAAAACGTGCAGAAATATTTAAATCTGTTACTTCGTTATAAGGTCCGTTGCCTGGAGTTACATCTACAGTCGCACTTGCTTCAACGGTAAATTTACCTTTACCAACCTTAGTTACTGTTCCTGAACCTCCAAAATTTTGCTTATTATATTGCTCTGCACGTATCCTATTAGAATGCTTAAAAATATTATTCCATATACCTGCACCTCTTATCCATTTATTTTTAGGAGGCGTTACTGTTATTCCTGGAAGTTCCTTTTCTGGTGGATCGGCCGGAGCCATTCCTGTTGGATCTGTATAATTAACAGGGTTTAAATTTGCATAAGCATAAGGGCTAATATTTGGAAACATTTCCGCCAACGGATCCACTGATAACCACACAGATTCCCTCGGATTATAGTATCTGGCACCGTAATAGTATAACCCCGTTTCCTCATCCAGTTCCTTGCCTTTAAACAGGTAAGGGGTATTCCAACTCTGGTTCCTTTCCTCAATAAACACCTCTCCATACGGTACATATGCTACATGCTGTACTATTTGTGCGTCTAAGTTAGTAATATAGCTGCTACTTCCCAAATGATCTGCATGATCATAATACTGTATATTTCATATTTTTCATTCCCTTTGCCGATTCCGCCTCCATAGGTTTGGAGTTTTTTATCTTTGCCTGCACAGCAGAAGCCTGCTCCGTTTACTTAATCATTATGGTCTTTTCCATGGTTAGGCACTTCAAAATAGGCATAGTTGTCTTTTATATCCTGCAGGCTGTGTTCGTATTTTTCTTTCCAGTTTATTTTTACTCCTCGTAGGTCATCGCCGGCATATTCTATTCTGCGAGGATCGGCCCCGAAGCTTTCTATATCGCCGAGTTTACTTACTATTCGTTGGCTTCCTATGTAGTAATGTTTGGTGTATTTCCCGTTAGGGCTCACTACTAAATACGGATTGATATAGGCGGTGAATCGTCCGGTTTGGGTGTTCCCTCCGGCAAATAGTGCGTTTACATACATCTGCTCACTCTCTCCGCTGGTTTTTATCACTCTTTCTCCTGCTGCATCATACCAATAGTTGCTTACATATCCGTTGTCATCAAGGGCACGTAGGCGGTTTTCTTTAGCATTCTTATTCCCGTAGTAATAGGTTACATTGTTTTCAGGATGTTCCGGATAGGTAATTTTCTTTAGCCGTGTATATTCGTATTCATAGTTTATAGTTTTGCCGGTTGGGGCTAAGTTTGAGGTCTGGCAGCTAATTACATTTCCTAGGTCATCATAATATAAGAATACGGTCCCGGCAGAAGGATGGGTAATTTGTATCCTATTTCCCTGCATATCATATCGGGAAGTGGTCTTCTGTCCTTCGGTATCGATTACCTCGGTCAACTGTTGGATGCCGTCGTAGGTGAAACGGGTGGTTATAGTTCCTGATGGACCGGATAATTGTTCGGTTTTTACTGTTAATCCGGATCCGTTGGTATAGGTGGACTGTTTTCCTCCTAAGGCATCGGTGGTAGTGGTTATCCGGGTACGATCCGAAGGGTTCAGGGTATAGGCTGCGGTGCGGTACTCTGGGTTTCATCCGGAAGGGTGGTTTCCTTCATTCGGTCTAAAAGTTAGGATTTTCTTCATATGAGGTGGTCCCGCCTTTTTGGAATAATCCGCTTTTATCATCACGTATCATGCCTGTGATCCTTTTGCTATATTTTCTATCTTGGTCAAGATCCCATATTAGGTAACTTTCACTATCTAAATAGGAGCGTTCCATGGTAAATCCATATTTTACGGCTAGGTAACTTTCTGTTTTTATCCTTTCTAAAGGGGTTAATATACGTCCGTATATAAATAATTCCGGTATATAGGCTTCTGCATAGTCTCCGTCGCCCCCGGGTAGGTCAAATGTGGAAGTGTTATTTACATTGTCGGGATAAGATCTTTGCCCTAAGGATATTACTGAATGGTTTCTTACTCCCCACAAAGAGGTATGGGGTTTACCGGTCCGGTAATAGACAAAGGAACGAAGGGCTCTTTCTCTAAATTGGTTCATATCGGATTCGGGACTCTTCCCGCTATGGTACATAAAGTCATAGCCTTCTTCGGACCCATAATCTAATATGCCTCTTTGGCTTTCTTTGCTGTTGATTACCTTATCTGTACTTAATATAAAGCTATTCCCCGGGACTCCGTTGAATGTAAACATATTCTTGGGTTGGTCCATTGGGTCGGCCCTTAATGAAAACGCTCCTATTATCGTCGTTGTGGTTAGATTTGATCCTTTAATGTATATTTCTTTGGATATTTCATTGTCGGAATCACAAAAATTGGATATGTTTTCTAATTGATTCTTTATCGCCTCTTTATCATTGGCATTAAAACTTAATGCCGGATTAAAGTTATAATTGCGCAGGTAGTTATCGGCTTTACCTAAATATTCAACTCCATAAGCAGCTCCTCGCGGATCGTAATATCTTACTTGTAGTAAGTCTCCGGAATAATCTTCCCATTCATATGATCCATACCAATCTTCGGTACGGGGATGGGCTACCGGCTGCATCCATAAAACCGCTCCGGGCACTCCGCCTGGACCTATTATTTTTTCTTGGGAATATAATAAACAGCTACATAAAGACATCAAGGTGTTGATCTTTTTCATAGTTATATTAGTTTTTTTAATGAATAGCAAAGCTAAAAATTTATATTTCACACCCTAAAATTATTAATGTATATTATTTTTTTCTTGTTTACTGTTTTAAATATAACCCCTCATCCTTATTTTTATTGCAAGATGTGTATTGATTTTTTATTGTGTTTTTATATTTTTTTCTTTATTTTTTTTATTCATTATTATAAATATTTATGTTTCTATGTTAATTATAAATAAATCAGAATTGGATTGATTAATATTTTTGTTTTTTAGGTTTTTACTAAAAGTTACTAAAAAATATTTAATCATTATATTATCCGAAAGTAAAATGTTTATTTATTAAAATAAATAAGTAAATATATTAGAATTATTATTGTATTCCAAAAATAGGCCCAAATCTATATGCTAAAAAAATAGATTTTAAATATTATTTGGATAATGTTATTTATATAATTACTTTTTGTAGTTTTTTTAATTATTTATATACAAACAATTATATATTTAATAAATGATAAAAGTTCATTAAATCTATTTATATAATAATTTTAAGCTTTACATTACATATAATAAGTAATAGATTTAAAAAAAATGTAGTTTTTATATTTCTTTAAAATAAGTTCTTCTTCTTTTATGATTTATGGGATTATAATCTTTCCACAAAAGCTGAATGCTTTTATTGTTTTCTAATTCGGGATTAGTCTCTAAATACCTAATACCCTTAGAATTAAAAAGCTCAAAAAATTCTTTAAGTACTATAGCAGTGATGCCTTTTCTTTGATAATCCGGATGTATTCCTATAAGATAAAAATTTGCCCATTCATTATGTCTAGACGCTTTTAATAAATGATACCAGCCCCAAGGAAACAATTTACCTTTTGCTTTTTGTAATGCTTTAGAATAAGAGGGCATGGTAATAGCAAAACCTACTAATTTATTATTCTCATCAGCTATACAAATTACATAATCTTTATTAATAAAGGGAATGTATTTTTCTTTATAATAATTGATCTGTTTTTCTGAAAATGGAACATAAGTAGGCAAAACCTTATAAGTTTCGTCTAATAGTTTAAACATTTCATCTGCATATTTTATCAATTCCTTCTTGGTATTGAAACGTAAAGCTTTTAATTTATATTTTTGTTGTAAAAGTTCAGAAAATCGAATTACTTTTTCTGGTAAAACATCTACAACCTTAATATAAAACTCTACCCATTCATTAGCTTTAGTAAATCCTAAAGATTCAAAATGTGTTGAGTAATAAGGGTAATTATATAAACCAATCATTGTGGCTAATTTATCATATCCCTTAATCAGTAATCCTGCTTTATCTAAATTAGTAAACCCTACAGGTCCTTCAATTCTTGTAAATCCGTTTTCTCTGGCAAATTCATAAGCTTTATCTAATAAAGCTTTGGTTACATTAAGATCATCTATCACATCAAACCACCCAAAACGTATTTTTTTTATACCTAATAGATTTTGTTCATTTTTATTAAGAATAACAGCAATTCTTCCTACTATTTTTTCATCTTTATAAGCTAAATATTTTTTACATACAGAAAATTCAAAAACAGGATTTTTCCTCTCATCAAAAATTTCCATTTCTTCGGAAATTAAAGACGGTACATAATATGGATTATTTTTATAAAGGAAATTAGGATATTCAACAAATTTTTTTAAATCAGATTGTGTATAAACTTCTTTAATTATTATTTGATCCATACTGTTATTAAATAAGACAAATTTAAATATTATAAAAAAGGAATTACATCAAAAAAAATAGTAATAATCATTAATTATAAAAAAAATGAAAACTTAAAAAAATTACTTCTATTATTTTTTGATGCAAAAATAATATAATAATTTAAAATGTGAGATTTCTAAGATAAATCAGGAAATTTTTTAAATTTAAGATATTTTGCTAATCGATAAAAAAAGGCATAATTTTAGTATTTATCAATAAAAATTTAATTTAATGATGCACGATCCAATTTATATTGCAATTACAGCGGTTATTTTTATAGTGAGTATGATAGTTCAAGGGCAGTTAAAGTCTAAATTTGAATTATACTCAAAAACGAGTCTTTCTAATGGAATGAGTGGAAAAGAGATAGCGGAGAAAATGTTGAGAGATAATGGGATTATAGATGTTCAAGTAATTTCTACACCGGGTATGTTGACAGATCATTATAATCCGGAAAATAAAACCGTAAACCTTTCGGAAGCAGTATACAGTCAGAGATCTACTGCTGCTGCTGCAGTTGCAGCTCATGAATGCGGACACGCTGTGCAACATGCTGTTGGATATTCTATGCTTCAATTAAGATCAAAATTAGTACCTGTGGTAAGTATTAGTTCTAATTTATTACAATGGGTTTTATTGGCAGGTATTGCCATAATGGCATTTTCAGGAAATACAATTGTTTTAGGTATAGGAATTGGTTTATTTGCTCTTACTACTCTTTTTGCGTTTGTTACGTTACCCGTAGAATATGATGCCAGTAATCGGGCTTTGGCTTGGTTAGAAAATAATCAGATTGTAAGACCAAATGAATATAATGAATGTAAAGATGCTCTTACTTGGGCTGCTAGAACTTATTTAGTGGCTGCTTTAGGTTCTTTGGCTCAATTATTATATTTTTTAATGATTTTATTAGGTAACCGAAGAGGAAATAATTAATATTTTATATGAATTTTATCAATCCCATTTATTATAAAAAAGAAGCAATAAAAAAAATAAATAATTTTATTTTAGAATATAATCCTTCACAATTAATTTTTTTAGTAGATTCTAATACTCATCAATTTTGTTTTCCGAAAGTAGTATCAGATATAAAATCTGAATGTAGAATAGAGGTTTTGGAAATAGAGCCCGGTGAAGAAAATAAAAATCTTTATACTTGTATAAATTTGTGGGAGGCTCTAACTGAATTAAAAATAGACAGGAAAAGCCTTTTAATTAATATTGGTGGAGGAGTTTTGACAGATATGGGAGCTTTTGTTGCAAATTGCTATAAACGAGGGATTAAATTTATAAATATACCTACAACTCTTTTAGCTATGGTAGATGCTTCTATTGGCGGTAAAACCGGTGTAGATTTAGGTAGTCACAAAAACCAGATAGGAAATTTTGTTTTACCTGAAATGGTAATGATAGATTCCGATTTTATAAGAACTCTTCCACAAGCACAGATATTAAGTGGATTTGCTGAAATTATAAAACATGGATTAATAGCTGATAGAGAATATTGGAATAAAATCATTCAAATACAAGATTTAAATGCTGAAAATTTAGAAAGCTTAATCTCTGCTAGTATTGATATTAAGAAAAAAGTAGTAGCTGAAGATTTTACAGAAACAGGATTACGAAAAATATTAAATTTCGGGCATACAATAGGACATGCTGTAGAAAGTTTTTTTCTGGAAAATAAAGAACCTATTTTACATGGACAAGGTGTAGCAATGGGAATGATAGTAGAAAGTTATATTTCTGTAGAAAAAGGTTTTTTAGCCTATTCAGACTATCAACTTATTAAACAGTATATTAATTCTCTATATTCAAAAATTTCTTTCTTGAAAGATAATTTTAAAGAAATTTTCATGTATATGCAAAATGATAAAAAGAATGTAAACAATGAAATTAAGTTTGTTCTCTTAAAAAGTATAGGTGAAGCGGTATATGATATCTCAGTAAATCATGAATTGATAGAAAAAGCTATTAATGTATATATAGAGATGTAAACATATCAAATTTTTATCAAAAAATAATTTATTCTTTTTATTTTAATATCAATTGAACTACTTTTTCTTAAGAGTTGAAAAAAATAAGCGGTTTTATTTAAGTTTTGAATTAAATAAATGAATAGTTTTTTATTTACAAAATTTCGAATATCTTAATATATCCTTTTTTTATTAGATTTTAAAAATTTTGTAATTAGTTTAAAATTCATTTTCCTAATAGAACAAAAGAATCAAAAAAATATATGTGATGTTTATCATTTCAGGCTAAATACAGGGATTTTTATTTATATTTGGCCAAAAATTAATATTATGAAAGATTTTAACAACTTAATTACAAATTTTTTATTGCTCATAATCTATCATGCTAGTGAGGTAAAATCAGCCATAAATAACATCTTTTACAACTTTAAAAATATTACTTTTTTACAGACTATATAAGTTTAAATAGTTTTTTTATGTTAAAATAATTAGTATTTCTAATTAAAAAAATAGAGAAGATCTGCAATACTCAATTTATCTATAATTAAATAATTTATTTATAATGAAAAACAAAACTACAGCTGCTCTTTTAGCTTTTTTCTTAGGCGGTATAGGTGGCCACAAATTTTATTTAAACAGACCCGTAGAGGGATTTATATATTTAATATTTAGTTGTACATTGATTCCTGCTATTATAGGTTTTATTGAAGGTATTATTTATTTATGTATGAGCGATTATTCATTTAATCTCAAATATAATGAAATACCAATTCAAACTAATAGTAATAATATTTATTTGTCCCTTAATCAAAATTTAGCTCATGGTAATGGCGGGTATCACTCTCAACAAAATAATACTATTTATGAGAATAAAAATATATTACCTAAGACTCAATCTGAAGCCTTTTATTTTATATTAATTAAAACATCCCAATTAGATGGAGAGGTAACAAAAAATGAATATCAACGTATGGAAGTTGTTTTAAAATTATTTTTTAATGATAAGGTTTTAAATATGACTACAGACGAAAATAGGATTAAACCTATATTACATGAAGATACTTTTGTGGTAATTGACAAATGCCTTGAATTTATTGATGATAATGAAAATTTATTAAAAGTTATTATAGAATTCAGTAATAAAAACGGAATAATAAATGAAGAAATAATGAACATTATCAGGTATATTTCTAAAAAGTCAGGAATGTCTAAAAATGTTTACACAGAAATAATTAATAATTATAAATAAGTAGTTTATACTACAAAAATTACTATCGCAAGTAAAAGACTAATTTTATATTGAATGAAATAAAATATTCAGATTATAATATGTGCAAAGTTATTTTCAAATCAAAAAATAGCTTTTGAAAGTAAATTTAGTTAATGTATAAAATATCTTATAATGTAATGATGGTTTAAATTTATTTTTTTTCCTTATTTATGATGATGACAGTATTATTATAAATATAAAAAAAGATAATCATTTTAAAAAATATAGATTAAATTCTTAAATTATACAATTGTTAAATCAAAAAAAGATCTTTTTAAAGTTCACAAATTTTTTTAAATTTACTTTTCTTAAAGCATACAAATTTGTGACCTGAAATTTAACTGATATTTTGCTTGAAAATAAGTTTTTAACCATTATAGATCCAGATAAATATGATCAACTTATTTAGAATTAAAAGTTTTGAAAATTAATAGATTCTTAGTTAAAGTTCATTTTAAAAAATAAACACACATAATATATCACAACCAGCTAAATACAGGGATTTTTATTCATATTTGGAGTAAAATTAATATTATGAAAGTATTTATAAATTCAATATCGATCTTTTTTATAGGATTAATCTTAATTTCATGTAATGATTCATTTCTTAAAAATGCTGATTTATTACTAATTAACTTAAATAAAATGAATTATGCCTCAAGTAATGTTTGTTCATATTATTCTAATGTATGGAAAAATGCAATATACAATGAAGAAGAATATTTAGATGCTTCCAGTCCTTACTACCTCAAAGACTATAATCAGGCACTTATTATAGCAAAAGATACAAAATATATAAAAGATGAAGTAGCTTTTATTGTAAAAAGCAAAAAGAAAGTTGACAGTTTAATGAAATATATTAGTGAACATTCAATTAAAAATCAAGCTTTGTATGATGATTTGTTTGAGTTATATGTAAAATCTAAAGAACTTACTTCATTGGCTCTAAAACCTTCCGGATCATTGATCTATTTTGATGATAAAACAAATAATCTTTCGTATGAAATTGTAAATCTTTCTAATAGAATTAAAATTGAATTAGAAGCGAAGAAAAAATAATTAAAAAAAATACTTTCTTTATAAGAATAGTAATTTCAGAATAAGTACAAAATTTACATTTTATTCTATAAAATATATTCCTACAAATAAAAACGACAACAGTTTTATTAAAAACTTATTTCTTATTTAATAAAAAATGTTCAGTGAGGTTTCTTTCAAAAAGAGAAAAGCTTTGTCTTAGGTTTATAACCCCTAAGTGAAAACAGCATCCATTTTCAAACCGGAAACTTATTTAGGTAAGAATTTTAATAATAAAACAATCTAATTATTTTAAAGATGAACTAAATAATACAATAATAACTAAAATATAATAGCAAAATTTTTCACCTTAGATAACAGAATAATATTAGAACAAAAACACAATAAATAACAAATATATTTATATAAGTATTTCTTAATCTTAATATATATTATATAATAATATTAAATATTATCCCTATATTAGCTATACAACCAATTAAATATATTACTTATGAAAAAAATTTTATTATTTATGTTAGTATTGAGTGTATTCAGCACTCATAGTTTGGCTTTTGGAATTTATTCTGCCGAAAAACAAAATTATCTTAAAAAGAATTTTGTAACTTCTACAACTTCACAATACGACCCAATGGATGTATTGTGAATATTGAATTTTTTAATGCAGTATTCTGAAGATAATAAAAAATGGAATTACGAAATCGCAGGTTTTACCTGGAATGATATGGTTGAAGCTATAAATGGAAATCCAGATGTGGTTTTAAATAAGTGTAATAATATATATTATACTTTTACTTGGGAAATATCAGGAAATCTAAAAGTTTTAACTAAATTAAATTTTATTAGTTATAATATTTTTTCTAAATATTCAGGAACATTTGATGGTAAATATTTTAAAAATTTACAAGTTTTAGATCTTTCTCATCTTAAAATTACTTCTCTAAATGTATCTAATAACGCTAAACTAGTAGATCTTCGTTGCGCAGATAATCTAATTACCATTTTAGATGTATCTAAAAATTCTAATTTAGAAATTCTTTGGTGTGAAGTTAATAATATAAAAACTTTAGATGTTTCTAAAAATCGTTACCTATCTAGTTTTGACTGTAGTTTTAACGAAATTAAAGTTTTAGATATATCTAAAAATAATCAATTAGAAGAAATTTACTGTTCAGGTAATAAAATCAGGAGTTTAAATATTCCGAAAAATCCAAGACTAAAATATCTTGAATGTTATGGTAATGAACTCAAAGTTTTAGACGTTTCAGAAGCTTTTAACTTAGTAGATTTAAATTGTAGTGATAATAAACTAAATGCTTTAGATGTTTCTAAAATTACCGGGATAAAAAGAATAGATTGTGCTGGAAATTTAATTAACACCTTAGATTTATCTAACAATTATAATTTAGAAGCTCTTTTTTGTTATGACAATCAACTAACAGCTTTAGACTTATCTAAAAATAAAAATTTTTATAATTTAATTTGTTATAATAATCAATTAAAATTCTCAACTTTAAAAGGAACTTTTACTGGATTAAAAATCAAACCTTGGATAGGTTCTCAAGCTATACTAAAAGGAGATACTAAAGGTTTTTTTGAATTAATCGACCTTTCTACTGAATATAACATCAACGGAACTTTAACAACCTTTAAATGGTATGATAAAGCCACCAATCAAGAAGTGGGGGTATTTGCCTCTAAAGGAACTTTTTATGCAGGTCCGGCCAATGCAGGAAAAACCCTTATTTGTAAAATGACTAACACTTTATATCCTGATTATATAAATCAGAATTTTATTTTAGAATATGAAGTAAAAATTAGCAATTCTACGACTCAAGGATTCTCTGCTAAAACTAAGGATTTTAAAATACCTGAAAATTTTATTTTAACAAATTCTAAAGCAGAAGCTTCTAACTTAAAAATATTTCCTAATCCGATAATTGATATATTGAAAATCAATACTCCTTTACATATTGAAACTGTAAGTGTTTATGATTATTCCGGTAATGAAGTAAAAAAAATAAGTCCAGTTTCAAGTAAGGAAATTAATCTACAAGGTTTATCCAGCGGCAATTATATACTCACCATACAAACCTCTCAAGGGGTTATTACAAAAAAGATTATTAAGAAATAAAAATTCTTAATAAAAGAAAAGAACCCGCCAAAGTGCGGGTTTTGTTTTTTAAAGAAAGACAAAACAGACAAATTTCAGCTTTAGTAAATATTTTAAAATTTATATCTGTATCTTATCAAACGGGTAATCTAAACTGTATAAAAAGATAAAATTGATAGTTTTCACCAAAATTAGATTTATTGTATTTAGGAAGTAATATTATTATAAAAATATTAAGCATAAAAAACTCGAATTGTAATAATTCGAGTTTTTTATGCTTAATTATAAAATTTAATATTTATTCAGCTTTAATGTCATTTACTATACTTGCATAAATAAACTCTCTATTCATTCTAGCAATATTTTCTAAGGAAATTCCTTTAGGACACTCTACTTCACAAGCCCCTGTATTAGTACAGTTTCCAAAACCTTCTTCATCCATTTTTCTTACCATATTTAATACACGGCGAGTAGCTTCTACCCTACCTTGTGGAAGCAAAGCAAACTGAGATACTTTAGCTGAAACAAATAGCATAGCTGAACCATTTTTACAGGTAGCCACACAAGCTCCACATCCTATACATGCTGCAGCAGCAAATGCTTTATCTGCTTTTTCTTTTTCAATTGGAATTGCATTCGCATCTATCGTATTACCTGAAGTATTGACAGATACAAACCCTCCCGCATGTTGAATTCTGTCGAAAGCAGTTCTGTCAACAATTAAGTCTTTTATTACAGGAAATCCGGCAGATCTCCAAGGTTCAATTACAATAGTATCTCCATCGTTAAACATTCTCATATGTAACTGACAGGTTGTAATTCCCCTATCCGGTCCATGTGCTCTTCCGTTTATAAATAATGAACACATACCACAGATACCTTCTCTACAATCATGATCAAAAGCTACCGGTTCTTTATCAGAGTCTACTAATTGTTCATTTAGCATATCCAACATTTCTAAGAAAGAACTTTCTGTAGAAACGCCTTGTAATTTATATTCTTCAAATTTTCCTTTTTCAGTTTTACCTGCTTGTCTCCAAACTTTTAATGTTAAGTTTAATAATTTTCCTGCCATTTTATTTATATTTTTTTACAGGTTATTTTATTTATAATTTCTTGCTGCAATTTTAATATATTTATAATTCAACTCCTCTTTATGAAGAATTTCTTTATTTATATCCTCTCCATTATATTCCCAAGCAGCTACATATGAATATTTTTCATCATCACGAAGTGTTTCTCCTTCTTCTGTTTGATATTCTGTTCTGAAATGCCCTCCACATGATTCGTTCCTATTTAAGGCATCCATTGCCATTAATTGTCCTAATTCAAGAAAATCTGCTACTCTTCCTGCTTTTTCTAATTCTAGATTAATGGTTTTATCTGAACCCGGAACTTTTACATCTTTCCAAAACTCTTTTCGCAATTCTTCAATTTCAACAATTGCTTCTTTAAGACCTTTTTCATTTCTAGCCATACCCACTTTATTCCACATAATTTTACCTAATTGCTTATGAAAATAGTCTACTGATTTAGTTCCTTTATTATTCAAGAAAAATTCTATTCTCTCTTTTACATGCTTTTCAGCTTCATCAAACTCCGGTGTATTCGTACTAATTTCTCCAGTTCTAATTTCATCAGCTAAATAATCTGCCATGGTATAAGGTAACACAAAATAACCGTCTGCTAAACCTTGCATCAATGCTGATGCTCCTAATCTGTTAGCCCCATGATCGGAAAAATTAGCTTCTCCTGCTACAAAACATCCTGGTATAGTACTCATTAAGTTATAATCTACCCAAATACCTCCCATAGTATAATGCACAGCCGGGTAAATTTTCATAGGGGTTTCATAAGGATTATCACCTGTAATCTTTTCATACATGGTAAATAAGTTCCCATATTTAGCTTCAACTACCTTTTTCCCTAATTTTATAATCTCTTCTTCAGAAGGATTATGTATATCTAATTCGTTAACTTTTTCTTTTCCATATTTAACAAAAGAAGCTGAAAAATCAAGATATACCCCCTCTCCTGTCGCATTGTTTTCAATTCCGTATCCTGCATCACATCTTTCTTTAGCTGCTCTTGATGCAACATCTCTTGGTACTAAATTTCCAAAAGCAGGATATCTTCTTTCTAAATAATAATCTCTATCTTCTTCTTTTATCTCTGTAGGTTTTAACTTTCCAGCTCTGATAGCTTCAGAATCTTCTTTTTTCTTTGGTACCCATATACGTCCGTCATTACGTAATGACTCTGACATTAGAGTTAATTTAGACTGTTGATCTCCATGAACTGGTATGCAAGTAGGGTGGATTTGTGTAAAACAAGGATTTGCAAATGCTGCTCCTTTTTTATGTATTTTCCAAACGGACGTACCGTTAGACCCCATAGCATTGGTGGACAAGAAAAATACATTTCCATATCCTCCTGAAGCTATTACTACAGCATGAGCAGAGTGTCTTTCTATTTCACCGGTAACTAAATCCCTTGCAATAATTCCTCTTGCTTTTCCATCTATAATTACAATTTCCAACATTTCATGTCGGTTGTACATTTGAAGACGACCTTTACCGATCTGTCTATTCATAGCTGAATAAGCTCCTAATAATAATTGTTGTCCGGTTTGCCCTGCTGCATAAAAAGTTCTTTGTACCTGAGTTCCACCAAAAGAACGATTATCTAATAATCCTCCATATTCTCTCGCAAATGGAACACCTTGAGCTACACACTGGTCTATAATTGCACCCGATACTTCTGATAATCTATATACATTAGCTTCTCGTGCTCGATAATCTCCTCCTTTAATAGTATCATAGAAAAGACGATATACACTATCGCCGTCATTTTGATAATTTTTTGCTGCGTTAATTCCTCCTTGTGCAGCAATTGAATGCGCACGTCTTGGAGAATCTTGATAACAAAAGGCTTTTACTTTATACCCCATTTCTGCTAAAGAAGCTGCAGCTGAGCCTCCTGCTAATCCTGTTCCTATAACAATTACATCTATTTTACCACGATTATTGGGAGCAACTAAACGCATGTGGTCTTTATGATTTTTCCACTTTTCATGGATATCTCCTTCTGGAATTCTTGGATCTAATTTTATACTCATAATCGAACTTTCTTAATATTAATAAAACTACTAAATTAAACTATTGCCTTTTAAGTAAAAATAAATTGCTATTGAGGCAAATCCGATAGCAATAAATATAAAGTAGGCTTTTCCTACTATTTTTATAACTGGAGTATAAATACTATGATTAACTCCTACTGATTGAAAAGATGATGCAAAACCATGACTTAAGTGTAATCCTAAAAATATAAAAGCTACCACATAGATTAATGTATATATAGGACTTTTAAAAAGTTCTGTAACCAATAAATAATCATCTTCTACACTTCCAAACTTAATCGGTAAAAAATAATTATATAAGTGTAACACCAAAAAAACCAGAATTAATAATCCGGTATATATCATGGTTCTTGAATTAAATGGTGTATTAGCGGAAAATTGATTAATTGCGTATCTTTCTTTTCCTCTAGCTTTTAAATTTTTACGGGTTAACACAATTCCTAAAATAATGTGATAAATAAAACCGAAAGCTAAAACAAACTGCATAATCTGAATTAACGGATTAGTAGCCATAAAGTGTGAAGCTTGGTTAAATATCACTTCTTCTTTAGGTAATAAAGTTCCCTCACTATCTGTATTACCGGCAAATAATGTTAAATTAAGTCCTAAATGCACCAATAAGAAAATCATGAGAAAAAAACCTGTCAAAGCCATCATAAATTTCCTTCCAATCGAGGAAGAGTAAAATCGAGTCATATTATTTCAATATTTTAATTTGATAGCAAATTTAAAAAAATACAGAGGTTCATGTGTATGACAAATGTCAGATTTACTACTTTTAGACTATTTCTAAATAATTTAATTATTATTTTAGACCTACTATATGTAAAAAATATAAAAACTGTATCTATTTAAAGAAACAGTTTTTATAAATAATTTTAATTAAAATTTTATTGAGGTGGGATTCTAAACACAACCGGAAATCTAAATATAGATCTAACAGTTTTACCGTTCACCATGGCAGGCTTCCATTTTTTAGTTTGTTTAATAACCCTTACGGCTTCCGCTCCACATCCATCACCAATATCTTTAACAATACTAACTTGGGAAACAGAACCATCTTTTTCTACCACAAATTTTATCATTACACGTCCCTCAGTATTCCTATCTATAGCTCTTGAAGGATACTCTATTCTACTGGCAACAAATTTCCGTAAAGATTCAATTCCACCGGGATATTGAGCTTCCTGTTCAACATCTCCGTCAAAAATTCTATTATCATTAACAGGTGGGGTTACCGGAGGAGGAATAGACGCCGCTGGAACATCATTTTGCTTACCATGAGCAATAGCTGCATCACCTGTTCCTTTACCGTCTTTATTTTCTAATCCAAGAGCTTTATCTTTTGTTTCCTGTACTTGAGGAACGGTTTCTTCTTTTACTACAACTTTCTTAGGTTCCGGCATTACCATCTTAACTTGAGCCACTTCATCCTGCTGTGGAGGAGGTGGAGCTTTAGGTTCTTCCGGCTTTATTTCTACCACATCATCTTTTTCATCAGGAGGATTTAAATCACTTAAATTTACTTTTACTGCTTCTTTAGATTTTTCATTCGATTCTGCTTCCTTTCTATTATAAACGTATAATAGCAATATGAACAAAATAAAAATGGCTGCTCCTATAAAAAAAGCTTTAGTAAGATAGCCTTTTTCATTATTTCTCAGTCTGTAAGCTCCGTAATTTCTATTTTTATGTTCAAATATTATATCGTCTAATGACTGTAAATGCTTATCTGACATTTCATTACTTTTTATAGTTAATTTTTAACTTTCTCAATATACACAGATTTTTCTGTTGAAGAAAGATCTTTAATTCCGTATCTAGTAGAATTCGTTATTTCCATCTCATCCAAAATATCAACTAGATTTTTATAATTAGAGTCATCCGTAGGTTTAATAATTATAGTAAACTTATCCGGATCTGCCTCTTTCTGAGCTCTCAATATTTCTTTTCTTATTCCTTCTTTTGAATAATTAGTTTCTATTAAATTTGAAGGACTTAAATCTTTAAGTTCTTGTTGATGCCAAAAAACTTTATCTTTTTTTCCTAGAATTATAGTAAACGAATTTTTAATTTTAATTTCAGGAATATCTTTTGGGGGAATTTCTACCTTGGGTGGCATATTTAAATGCATAATATTGGGCTTACTAAAAGTGGTTGTAAACATGAAGAATGTTATAAGTAAGAAACCTAAATCACACATGGGAGCCATGTCTACATTAATACTCATTTTTTTAGATCTTACTTTCCCTCCGCCTTTACCTTTACCACTACTTGTGTCTACGCCTGCTGACATTTTATTAATTTTTAGTTAACATTAATTTATTCTGGTTTACTTTCTGAAGCAGTAATCAATTGAAATTTATTCATATTCTTATCTTGTAAACGATTCATCAAATTTTTAAATTTAGGATATTGGGTTTTTACGTCACCTCTTATACCTAAATCTAAAGAATCATTTGAATCTTTCGCAATCTTTCTAGCTTCAAAAACCCAATCAGTAATTTGCGGATTCAAGCTATCTCCGGGAATTCCCGGAACATTCATTCTTTCTCTGACATTTTCAGGAGCATTTAAATATTCCTTTAAGTTTTGAATAGGTACGCCAAAATCATTGATTTTCTTAAACTCATTTTTCTCTTTTTGGGTAAATTTAATGTTATATTTTTTTCCTATAGCTTCTAATAAAGGAATTCTATATTTTTCTTCATCCATAGAAAAATAATATTTCCCATCTTTTGTCATAGATATTCTCATAACTCCATGATCTTTTATTTTGATCTGTGATATGGAAGATGGAGGATCAATGGTTACGGTTTCTTTAGTTTTAAATTGAGTTGTCAATATAAAGAAAGTCAGTAATAACCACGCCAAATCACTCATTGGCGTCATGTCTATATGTATACCTTGTCTCTTTGGTTTTACTCTTGCCATTTTTTTATTATTTATTTATAAATAATTTTAAATATTAATAATATGTTTCTTAATTGTATTAAGAAATTATTATTTATTATTAATGGTGAGAAGCAAAAGACTGTTGTATACTTAAACCTACTTCATCAATTTTAAAGGTTAATGTATCTATCTTAGAGGTAAAGAAATTATACATAATAATTGCTAAAGCTGAGGTACCAATTCCTAAAGCTGTGTTTACAAGAGCTTCTGAAATACCTACAGATAATGCAGCTGCATCTGGTGATCCACCGCCATCTCCTAAAGCAAAGAAAGCTTTAATCATCCCGATTACTGTTCCCATCAAAGCTACTAATGTACCTATTGAAGCAATAGTTGCTAAAATAGTCATGTTTTTTTCTAACATAGGCATTTCTAGAGTTGTAGCTTCTTCTATCGTTTTATTTAAAGATGCTAATTTTTGTTCTTTATTTAAAGTGGTATCATTAGCTAATGCTTTATAAGAAATTAGCCCTTCTTTTACCACGTTTCCTATAGATCCTTTCTGTTTATCACACAAAGAAATAGCATCGTTTATTTGGTTTTTATCTAATAATTTTCTAATTTCGTTTACAAACCTGGTCAAACTTCCGGTACCTTCTGCTTTTCCAATAATAAAAAATCTTTCTATTGAAAATACTAAAACCATTAATACAAAAGAAATTAGAATAGGAACAATAATTCCTCCTTTATGAATAATACCCATAAAATTTGATGGTTTTCCATCTACTGTTTCTCCTTGAAAGTTCCCTTTTGCTCCAAAGAAAAAGATATATATTAATATACCTAGAGCTATTAAAATTAAAATTGTTATAAACGGATTTAAGCCTCCAGTTTTTCTAGCTGAATTTGTTTGAGTTAATTGTTGTTTTTCCATTTGATATAAAATTAAATTTTTGAATATTTTTCTTCTTATTTATTAATTATATTAATTTGCATTCTTTTATTTGGCTTCCTCTAAAAAACAAAAACGTTAACCTTTTTTTAACTTCAAGATTTATGCCAAGACTTACGAAATAGCCTTTTATTCCCATAAGGATAAATATAAAATATAACTAAATTGTTTTTTTTTATATTCTTACTGGTTTTGGCACTAAAATTTCATAATGTCCTTTGTATTTCATAATTTCTCTAACAATACTTGAACTTATAAAAGATTTTCCTGAGGAAGTTAAAAAAAACACTGTCTCTAAATTTTTATTTGCTAAGGTTCTATTGGTATGAGCTATTGCTTTTTCAAATTCAAAATCTGCAGGATTTCTAAGTCCTCTAATTATATATTGAGCTTTTTTTTCAAAACAATAATCGATGGTCAATCCTTCAAAATGATCCACTTCTATATGGGGAAAATGCTCTACAGTTTCTTGTATCCATTGCATCCTTTTTTCTAATGGAAACATATATTCTTTATTTGAGTTATTTCCTATTGCTACGATAATTTTATCAAATAATGGTACTGCTCTTTCTATTATATCAAAATGCCCCAATGTTATAGGATCAAATGAGCCTGGAAACACAGCAATTTTTTCCATATATATAATTTAATTTTCAAATTTATTTATTAAATCTATGCAAAGCCAAGTTTATTTCATTATCCAATAAGTCAGAAAAATTATATCCAGCCTCTTTCACTTGTTGAGGGAATATACTTGCAGGAGAACAGCCAGGTGTTGTATTTATTTCTAAAAAATATGGAATTTCGTTTACTATTATAAAATCTAATCTTGAAAATCCTGTCATATTTAATAATGTATAAATACGAGCTGCCATTTCCTTTATATTTTTATTTTCTTGACTGCTTAGCTTAGCAGGAGTTATTTCTTCAGATGCTCCTAAATATTTAGCCTCATAATCAAAAAATTCATTTTTTGAAATAATTTCGGTGGTATTGATTACCAATACCTTTCCTTGATAGTTTATAACTCCTACTTGAACTTCTTTTCCATTCAAGTAACTTTCTATTAATATTGAACTATCTTCTTCAAAGGCTTTTTGAACTGCAGGTAAAAAATCTTCAATGTTTTTTACTTTAGATACCCCTAAACTTGATCCCGATTGATTGGGTTTGACAAAACATGGTAATTGTAACTTGTCAACTATTTCTGTCGGATTTATATTTTCTCCTTTGTTTATATAAATGGAGGAAGCCATGGGTATATTATATTTTTTTAAAACAGAAAGTGTGTCTTTCTTATTAAAAGTTAGGGCTGAATTATAAAATGAACAGCCTGAATACGGAATTTCTAATAATTGCCAATAAGCTTGCATTAAACCATCTTCTCCCGGAGTGCCATGTATTGTATTTAACAAAACATCAAAATGAATTTTACTTCCATTTAAATTAAAACTAAAATCACCTCTGTCTATAGGATATAATGTGTTTTCAATAGAGACCCCCCACCCTTCTTTTAATATAATTACTTTAAATACTTCATATTTCAATTTATCAATCTGACTATAAAAATATTCTCCACTTTTCAGTGAAACATTACTCTCATCGGAGTATCCCCCCATTACAATTCCGACTTTCAACATAAGAATTTATTATATTATTAAAAAATAGATTTATTTAAAATTATTGTATAATCAAATAATGTGATGAATCATTATTTTCTATTGCTACACAAAATTAAACATATTTTTAACTATTAAACCATATTATTTTTATTTATTTATATATTTGCTTAGTAAAAAGCATATATGAAAATATTAAAATTCATAATTTCCTGGCAATTCTGGGTTAGTGTTATAATAGTTATCGCCATTTCATTTGTACTATTACAAGGTACTTTTCTTTGGTTGAATGCATATACTAATCATGGAGTTCAAGTAGAAGTTCCTAATTTAAGCAACCTTAATTTAGAACAAGCTATAGTCAAACTCGATGAAAGTAATTTGGAATATGAAATTGATACTTCAAAATATGATCCTAAATATAAACCATACCAAATATTAGATATATATCCATTAGTAGGCTCTAATGTTAAGAAAGGAAGACGTATTTTTATCCGAGCAAATGCAAAAACTTGGAAACCTGTAGTAGTTCCCAATATAATAGGCAAATACAAATATCTAGCTTTCAGTCAATTAGATTTAGTTGGTTTAAAAGTTTCCGATACTATCTATGAGCCTAATTTAGCTGTAAATACAGTTATAAAAATTTTATATAAAGGAAAAGAAGTTCAACCGGGCGTAACTTTACCCAGGTTTTCTCCTTTAACTATAGTTTTAGCAAAGGGGTTGGCTAAAAATGTTTCTGTGCCTAGTTTTATTGGTTTGGATGAAACAACAGCAAAAGGAATGATTACTGAAAATTTATTTTCGGTAGGTTCTATAATTTACGATGATCCTGAAGATAAAGGCAATGCCCGAGTTTATTATCAGGTTCCTGTACCTTCTTCCACATATGACCAAGGTCAGGCAATAGATCTATACTTAAGTTCTAAACCTCTTGAAAAATTAAAAGATAAAATTAGAAATTTAGATCAAACATTTAATAGACGCTTTATTAATGATTCTGATTCTTTAAATTTAAGTAGCCCCGTTAATGAATTTGAAAATAGTCCTTCCACTCATAATAATACAACTAATACTCATAATTCCGAAACCAATACTTCTCCTCCTCCCCCTAAAACAAATACATCTAGAGAAGAACATAGAAGACCCAACCGAGTTATTATAGAGTAATAAATATGGGAGATACAATAAACTTAATACCAGAGGTTGATACTGATGAAATGTATGAACACTATAAGTTTGTAGTTGATAGGGGTCAAAATTCTATGCGTATTGATAAGTATTTGGTAAATTATATTGAAAATTCTACTCGCAATAAGGTACAACAAACTATTAAGGCAGATAACGTTCTAGTCAATAATTCCCCTGTTAAATCCAATTACAAAGTAAAACCCAATGATATAATCTCCGTTGTTTTAGCTCATCCTCCTAAAGAAACCAATATAATTCCTCAAAATATACCTTTAAATATTGTATATGAAGATGAAGATTTACTTGTTGTAAATAAAGAGGCAGGAATGGTTGTGCACCCTGGTTTTGGCAATTTTGAAGGAACATTAATTAATGCTTTAGCCTATCATTTTAACCAACTTCCATATTTTCAGAATGATTTAGATAAACGTCCGGGTTTGGTTCATAGAATAGATAAGGATACTTCTGGATTATTGGTCATAGCTAAAAATGAATTTGCTATGAACTTCTTAGCTAAACAATTCTTTAATAAAACTACACAACGTGTATATCAAGCCTTAGTATGGGGTAATTTTGAAGAAGATGAAGGAACTATAACCGGACATATTGGAAGAGATATAAAAGACAGAATGCAAATGTCTGTATTTCCTGATGGTACGCATGGAAAACATGCTGTTACTCACTATAAAGTTTTAGAAAGATTCCGTTATGTCACTTTGATAGAATGTACTTTAGAAACTGGAAGGACACACCAGATTAGAGCACATATGAAATATATCGGGCATATTTTATTTAATGATGCCAGATATGGTGGAAATCAGGTATTGAAAGGGACTACTTTTAGTAAATATAAACAATTTGTTGAAAATTGTTTCCAAATTATTCCTCGTCAGGCTCTACATGCAAAAACTTTAGGATTTATTCATCCAACAACAAAAAAAGAAATGTTTTTTGAGGTGGATTTACCTGAAGATATGCAAAAAGTTTTGGAAAAATGGAGAACTTATATAAATTATTCATCGCTATCTGAATAGCTATTACAATGTATTAAAAAACCATCTAATTTTAAATCAAAATATTTTGGTAACTTTGTAAGTGTATACATACCTATAAAATACTCATTAAGATTAAAGATGAAAAATAGTTTATATAATATACCAAAAATAAAAAATACTGAAACAAATAATTTCGTACTTATAGCCGGACCATGTATTATTGAAGGAGAGCAAATGGCAATGGATATAGCCGGTAAAGTAATAGAAATAACCAACAAGCTAGGGATTCCCTATATATTTAAGGGATCTTTTAAAAAAGCCAATCGGTCTCGTGTAGATAGTTTTACAACTATTGGAGAACAAAAATCCTTAGAAATACTTAAAAAAGTCGGTGATTCTTTTCATATTCCTACAACTACAGATATTCATGAAAATCAACATGCTGCCTGGGCTGCTCAATACGTAGATGTTTTACAAATTCCTGCATTTTTAATTCGCCAAACTGATTTATTAGTAGCAGCAGCTAATACTGGAAAATACATCACATTGAAAAAAGGTCAGTTCCTTTCTCCGGAATCCATGCAATTTGCAGCACAAAAAATTAAAGATTCTGGTAATAATAATTATGCTATTATTGATAGAGGCTCTTCCTTCGGATATCATGATTTAATTGTTGATTATCGTGGAATTCCAACCATGAAAAAATTTGCTCCAGTACTTTTAGACGTAACTCATTCTTTACAACAACCAAATCAAATTTCTGGTGTAACCGGTGGTCGCCCAGATATGATTGAAACCATTGCTAAAGCAGGTATTGCTGTAGGTGCCGACGGTATATTTATAGAAACTCATCCTAATCCTGGCAAGGCTTTATCTGACGGAGCCAATATGTTGCAATTAGATTTATTAGAAGATCTATTGGAAAAATTAGTAAAAATCAGAAAAGCTATTTCTTAAATTTATAAAGTATTCTTTAGGTTTATATTCTTTACTTATTATTAACGTTAAGTGATGATATTGACTAATTTAAAATGTTAAACTATTTAATTAAAAAATATAATGTTCCTGGTCCGAGATATACCAGTTACCCTACGGTTCCATATTGGGACTTAGAAGGATTTTCTACAGAAAAATGGATAAATACCTTAAAAAAATCTTTTTTAGAAAGTAATTCAAAAGAAGGGATCAGCCTATATCTACATCTTCCATTTTGTGAAAGTTTGTGTACTTTTTGTGCTTGCTATAAGAGGATAACCAAACAACATAATGTGGAGCTTCTTTATATTGAAGCTATACTAAAAGAGTGGAATTTATATATAAATCTACTTCCAGAAAAACCTATTATCAGAGAATTGCATTTAGGGGGAGGAACTCCTTCCTTTTTTTCTCCTAAGAAC
Organism: Apibacter adventoris; assembly: GCF_002964975.1. Classification (GTDB taxonomy): domain Bacteria; phylum Bacteroidota; class Bacteroidia; order Flavobacteriales; family Weeksellaceae; genus Apibacter; species Apibacter adventoris. Next base: position 36,671 of record NZ_PSZM01000003.1, read on the forward strand.
CTTAAATTTTTAATTGAAAATATTTTATCTAAAACAAATATTCATCCTAAAAAAGAATTCAGTTTTGAAGGACATCCAAACAATACTACCCATGAACATTTACAAGTATTATATGATTTAGGTTTCCGAAGAGTCAGCTTTGGGGTACAAGATTATGACTTACAGGTGCAAAAAGCTATTCACAGAATACAACCTTTAAAAAATGTGAAACAAGTTACAGAAACTGCCCGAAAAATTGGTTATGAAAGCATTAGCCATGATTTAGTTTTTGGTTTACCCTTTCAAAATTTAGACAAAGTCATTAATACTATTAAAATAACTGAAACGCTACAACCTGACAGAATTGCTTTTTATTCTTATGCTCATGTTCCCTGGATTAAAGGAGTTGGACAAAGGGGGTTTAAGGAAAAAGACTTACCCAGTGGAGAAGAAAAAAGAAAACTTTATGAGAAAGGTAAAGAATTATTAGAAAATATGGGATATTCAGAAATAGGAATGGATCATTTTTCACTAAAAAGCGATTCTCTTTATCAATCGATGATTCATAAAAAAATACATCGAAATTTTATGGGGTATACTTCATCTTCCACTCAAGTGATGATCAGTTTGGGGGTTTCCTCTATTTCTGATAGTTGGTACGCTTTTGCTCAGAACGTAAAAACTTTAGAAGAATATTATCAAAAACTGGAAAATAATGAATTACCTGTATTTAAGGGACATATCCTTACTAAAGAAGATTTGTTTATAAGAAGGCATATATTAAATATCATGTGCCTATTGGAAACACATTGGCAAAATTCTATTTTACAAGAAAATTTTCCTGAAATAATAGATAGACTTAAAGAATTTGAAGATGACGGATTATTAACATTAAAGGATAATCAAATACTAGTTAAAGAAGAAGGAAGATCTTTTATAAGAAATATATGTATGGCCTTTGATTTAAGAATGATGAGAAAAGCTCCGGAAACTAAACTGTTTTCAATGACAATCTAAAATTTATTTATTTTAAAATAAATTTTAAAACAAGTTGAATTTAAATTAAAACCTTAATTTTCATTCCAAAAAATTAAATCAAACATAAATTTTACGCTTCACTAAATTCTTATACATTTTCATTAATCATTATTGTGCTTAATTAGTTCTACTTTAAATATTTTTTATTAAAAAAAGCATAAAAAATTAAAATGTTTTTTTACCTCATTTAGACTTGCTAAAATTGAAATTTTAAAGATTATTCATATTTGTATATAGTATTTATCTGAGGAATATAGACCTATTCAAAATATTTTTTATTTTATCATATAATAATTAAAGTTTGTTATATTATATAAAAATAAATAAAATCGCATTATATTCTATTTATAAACCATAACTATTTTTTTTATTATATAAATCAATTAATACACATATAGTACACATACAACAATAATAATATAAAACAAATATAGAATACTTAAAAATAATATAGTATAAATTAATAACCAAACTACTTTAACACAAAAATTAAAAAATAATATTAAAAAAAATATACACATTTAATATAACATTTAACCTTTTTTCATATTTATTGAATAAATTATTTGGTTTGTAATAAATTAATTTATAAATTCACATGCTGAAATTTTTGAAATACAACATTTCTAAACTAAAGCATGATTTAACTAAATAAAATAAGACAGATAAATCAAAGCTTTGTTAATGAGTGTTTTATGATGTAAATTAAATAACGAGTAAAAAATATAATAATTAACACTACTAAACTCTGTTATAAGATAATTTTATTAATTTAATATATAATTATGAAAAGAAGTTTAGTTGCTTTAATTATGCTGTTTAGTATTTCATTTTCGGGAAATGCCCAGGTAGGTGTAAATACTAACACTCCTATGGCTACTTTACATATCGAGAACCTGCCCTCCTCAGCTACTGTTGCCGAGGGCATATTAATACCTCGTGTAACAGTAGCTGATCTTGATGCTCAAGATTCTAAGTACCAAAATGATCAAAATGGTTCTTTAGTTTTTGTAACCGACAATTCTATGGGGACTCAAGGAAAAAAAACAAGTAATATCAATGGAAGAGGTTTTTATTTTTATGATGCAAAATCTTCAAAATGGGCTTCTGCAACCCCTTCTTCTAACGGATATGGAGATAGTGGGAGCTTTACCGCGACTCCAATTTCATTTGATCTAGTAAAAACAAATCCTACAACTTTAAATTTAAATAGCTATGTAAATGATTATAACTATTTTGAATTTAATAAAGATTCAGCACCAGTGGATGCTAAAGCTGAAATTTATAATATAACATTTCCTTCAGCTCTAGTTTTTAAAAATAAAACTATATATTTCTTCTCTAGAATACCTGACAGTAAAAACGGAGGTGTACGTTTTACTAATGTCCCTTCAGAATTTATTAACTCAAATAACCTTGGGTTAAGTGGAAATGCATCAATTCGTCTTTATTCAGATGGAACCAGATGGTATTTAATGTCTGGAAATTTTTATGTCAATCATTAAAAAATAATTTTTCCTTTATTATAACTTCTAAAAATTGAATTAATGAAAAAAATTATTCTATCAATATTTATTTTAGCCGGAATTTCTTTTGCTAGTAATGCTCAGATTTTAATTGGTGATGATGGAAATACAACCAAAGCCCATGCTAATCTGGAAATAGTTAAATCAAAAAATACAGATAACATACCCAGTGGAATTTTAATTCCGCGTCTTACTGTAAGTTTTCTTGAAAATAATGAAATTGCTAAATTATATGGAGCAAATCAAAATGGGGTATTAATATTCGTTTCTGATAGTCCAGGGAATAGTTCTATAACTAGTAATATTACCAAACCTGGATTTTATTATTTTGATGCTACTCAAAATAAATGGTTTAGTATAGATGCTAACAATTATGGAAAAGGAAATTTTAAACCTATTCCGGTTAAAATTACTTTAAGTCCCGGAATTACATGGAATAACTGGAAATCAAATACACCCGAAGGAAAACCTTACAGTAATTATAATTATTTTGAATTTCAAGGAACAGTTGATGATACTACTAAAATTTATATGCCGGATCCTTCTGTTTGGCCAACAGGTGCTACTATCTATATAAGAAATAATACGAATGGAACAATTGGATATGATAATATAGATCCAAAAAATTTTGTAGCTAATACTTTAACAAACCATTTTGAACAAATTCCCAATAGTGCTACTCATCAATTATATTCCGATGGTACAAGATGGTATCTTATGGGAGGGACTGCTTCGGATTTATAAAATTTAATATTAATTTTTATTATTTAAAAGATAAAAATATGAAAAAAAATTTCTTACTTATGACATTATTGCTTACTATGTGTATAATGGGAAAAGCACAAATAGGCATTAATCAAAATTCGCCGATGGCCAATTTAGATATAAAAGCATCTGTCACCCCTACTTTTGCTGAAGGTTTATTAATTCCTAAAGTAAGTGTGAGCTTATTAGATGCTATGTCTTCGCGTTATAATCAAGATCTGGACGGCGTTTTGGTAAATGTTACACAAATTACGAATTCTACAGATTCCAAAACAATTGATATTAAAAATGTAGGATTTTATTACTATGATCAACCTCAATCTAAATGGAAAAGAACCGATGTAAATCTAGGTAATGGTAGTTTTACACCCAACATTATTAAAATGGCAGTATCTAAAAATACAAAATGGAGCAATTATGTAAATTATAATTATTTTGAATTTTATGAGGATGGTAGTTTTAATAGTACAATTAACATGCCTGCTCCTAATGTTTTCGCAAATAAAACCATTTATCTTAGAAATAATGCCGGAGGTAATCTAATGCTAGATTGTACCGATAAGACAGATTTCCCAGATACCATCAATCCGGACAATTCTGTAACTCAAAACATCGGTTTAGGCGGTTTATTATCCTATTCTTTATATGGAAGTTCCGCAATTCAAGCCTATTCTGACGGAAATAGATGGTATCTTATGTCAGGTCAAAAGACTTTCTAAACAATAATTTTACAAATTAAAAATAAATTATAATTATTTAACAAATAAATTATGAAATCAAAAATATTTAAACTTTTTTTATTATTAACATTATCCATGACCGAAATCATAAATGCTCAAATTTCAGTCTATAATGCCCCTGATACCAAAATTTCAGAAACTAGTTATTTTTTTGATGCTTCTCTTACTGAAGGTTTAAATAACCCAAATTTAGGTAGACTATTTGGATTTCCTGGAATAGATTTGACTAGATTTAAATTTGATGTCGATAATGTAAGGGGTAAGGTTTATCCCTCTTTCTATGATGGGGCATTAGTATTTAATAAAACCCCCGGAACAACTGTTGATGGTATTCCTACTGTAGTAGGAAGAGGTTTTTATTTCTTTGATAACCCAAAAGGTAAAAATATAACTAATGGACAATGGATAAGATTAGGTGGTACTGATTATTCTTCTAACGCTCCAAACGGAATTATAACTAGTAATACTATAGATGGAAAACCTATTTATAGTTATAAGAGTACCTTTACACAAAAAGCAGGGGAAACTAAAACTGAATTTGATCTAACAGTACCAACCGGAATCACAGGGTTATTTAAAATTACAATTTATAACACAGACCCCAGTGTAAACTACTATACAAATAGTGTTTACTCCTTAACTATGGACGCTAATAGTAGTAATACAGTCAAATTGGTAACAGGTGTTCCTCATATTTCTATAGTATATCCTGAAGGTACATATAATTATATATTAGAATATTTAAAATAACCTAGTTATTTTGCTTATAATAAAAAAATGACTTCTTTCCGAAGTCATTTTTTTATATCTTATTCTGAATCGTTTATTTCTTATTTCTGACTTTCAGTTTTTTATTGTAAATTTGCTAAGTGAGAAATCGTATTAATATTGCAGAAATACCTGGTATCTCCCCTACAATTAAAGATTACCTTAACCTTGGGGAATCGCTTGCCCCATATTATAAAAGAACCCTTTCTTTTGATAATTTATTAATACAAGCTAAAGATAAACTATCTTCCTTTTCTTATAGGAGTGAACTCTCTGAAGAGTTATACAATCAACACAAAAATTTAGATTTATCAGATAAACAAAAAGAAAATTTATTAAAAATATCCCAAGACTATACAGTGACCATAACTACCGGTCATCAATTGAACTTAATGTCCGGACCTTTATATTTTATCTATAAAATTTTGCATGTAATAAAACTATGCGATGTTATAAATCGTGATCAAAAGGATTATCATTTTGTTCCAATTTACTGGATGGCTACTGAAGATCATGATTTTAAAGAAATTAATCATTTTTATGTACAAAATAAAAAGTATGAATGGAAGGGCGAACACACAGATTTTGTAGGAGAACTTCCTACCCAAGAACTTAAAAGTGTATTATCCGAATATTATGAGAGCCTAAAATATTTTCCTAAAGGAAAAGAGCTAAGATCAATTATAGAACAATCATATTTTTCTCAGTCAAATTTATCAGACGCCACCCGTTACCTTGTTCATAAGCTATTTAAAGAATATGGTTTATTAATTATAGATGGAAATAGTAAAAATTTAAAAAAACTTTTCATTCCTTGGGTGGAAAAGGATATTAAAGAGCAAAAATCATATCAAATTATTTCTGATACTATTAAACTACTTAAACCTTTATATAAAATTCAGGTTAATCCCAGAAAAATAAACTTTTTTTATCACGAAAATAAAGAACGACATCGAATAGATGAAACTAACGGAAAATATTATATTTTAGGAACTTGTAATAATTTTTCACAAAAAGAAATTTTAAATCAACTGAACGAAAATCCGCAAAAATTCAGTCCAAATGCCTTAATGCGTCCGGTCTATCAAGAAGTTATTCTTCCCAACGTTGCTTACATTGGCGGAAATGCAGAAATATCTTATTGGCTGGAATTAAAAAAATATTTTGATAATCAAAAAATTCCTTTTCCTATATTAATCCCCAGAAATTCATTTTTACTTATTAATGAATCTCAGGAAAGAAAAATGGATATTTATAACTGGAAAGGTAAAAGATTATTTCTTCCTAAAAAAGACATTATAGATTCTGTTGTACAACAAAAATCAGATTTTAAATTTGATTTTCTTAGTTATAAAGAAAGAATACAAAACATTTTTTCAGATCTTTTAAAAGAATCCGAACATACTGATCCTTCCTGGAAAAACATGATCTTAGCCCAACAAAAAAAACAGTTAAATGGACTTAATAAAATCAATACCCGCTTCTATAAAGCTGAAAGAATAAAAAATCACGAACTTATTTCTAACTTTGAGAATCTTCATTTAGAAATATTTCCTCATAGTACATGGCAAGAAAGAATCGAAAATTTTTCTTATTATTATTCTATCTATGGAAAAAAATTCTTTAATTATTTATATAACGAAATTAGTGAATTTGAATCTGTTATGAATATAATAACTATATAAAAAAAATAATTATTTACATTTGCATCAAAGTTATTAAAAAAATGAAAAAATATTTTTTACTATCAATAATATTGCTGTTTAACTCTTTTATAATGGCACAGCAAAAAAAACATATAGTAGAAGCTAAAGAAACTTTATATGGATTAAGCAAAAAGTACCAAATTTCTATAGATGAATTAAGAAAGTCTAATCCTCAACTTAAAGATCGGGCTCCTCAAATAGGAGAAACACTCATAATTCCAGATAAAACTTCTAGCCCTAATCAAAAAAAGAAAGATAACGCTGTAACTACAAACACATCAAATAAATCATTTGAAAAAGATATAGACACATCTAAAGAATTTATCTATATAACTGTAGAACCCAAAGAAACTCTTTATAGGATAAGTAAAAAATATAAAATAAGTATTGATTCCATAAAAAAATTAAACCCTAATATGGACGAAAAAGGTCCTAAAATTGGGGAAATATTAAAATTATATGCAACCACTAATAAAATAAAAAATCAGAATTCTAAAGATTCTGACTCAACTAAATCAAACGCAAAAGAAGATAATGTTGCTATATCTAAATCAACAGTTAATGATAAAAATGAAAATGTTATCAATGTTGTAATGTTTTTACCCTTTCATACTGAAACTACAGAAAAAAATGAAGAAAGAAATATAGCTAAAGAATTTTATTCAGGAGCTTTTATCGCCTTAGACTCGCTAACCAACAAGGGGAGAAAAATTAATGTAAATTTATTGGATAGTGGAGAAGATAATAAATTTAAGGAAACCCTTAATACTTATGATTTTTCTAATACTCAACTAATTATTGGTCCGTTGTTTAAATCAGGAATCATATCTGTTGCCAATAAAATCAAAAAAATACCAATAGTTTCTCCTTTTACTTCTAGTGACGAATTAGATAATTATTCTAATTTAATTCTCTATGACACCAAAGATCAAATTTTAGCAGAAAAGCTAGTAGAGGAAATGATGAAAAAATATTCCGGTGAAAAAATATACATACTATATGATAATGATCATGTTGAGGTAGCACATTATGTAAAATCTTTACTTCTAAATAAAAAGAAAAATATAGAAATTGTATTAACTCAAAAAGCTGAAGATATTAAACCTCAACAAAATTTGGTTACTCAAGAATACAATAAAATTTATTCTATAATAATTTCAGAAGATAACAATTTATTGACAAACTATTTAAATAATATTATAAACTGGAATACTGATCAATTGCAACCTATATCTTTATATTATTCTTCCTTATTTGATAATAAAAAATATAGTGGAAAGTTATTAGATTTCGGACTTATTTATTCAGATACAAAATATGTTAACGAATATGGTTTTAATGAACAAAAAACAATAAATGCATATAAAAAGAAATTTTGTAATACTCCCGGTAAATATGCTATTGTAGGTTTTGATGTAACCTATGATATTTTAAACCGAATGGATAACAATGGAATTTTATATGATAAATATATGAAGAGTGAAGCAAAACAATTAAGCAATAAATATTCTTTTATAAGGATTAAAAATAATGGTGCTTGGGCAAACCAAGGAGCTAGAATCATACAACTTCTTAAATAATAACAATTAATTTATATAAACACAGAAAAATTTAATGAATTCGTTAGTATTTCCTGGACAAGGAACTCAATTCCCTGGTATGGGAAAAGAACTGTATGACAGTAGAACTGATATTAAAGAAATGATGAATTCTGCTAATGATGTATTAGGGTTTGACATTATTAATATTATGTTTAACGGTACGGAAGAACAACTTAAGCAAACTAAAGTAGCTCAACCTGCAATTTTTATTCATTCCATTGCCGCCGCTAAGATTAATGAAAATGCTAGAATAGAAATGGTTGCCGGACACTCTTTAGGAGAATTTTCTGCTTTAGTCGGTAATGGAGTGTTATCTTTTGACAGTGGATTAAAACTTGTGTATGAAAGAGCTTTGTCTATGCAGGAAGCTTGTGAAGAAAATCCGTCTTCTATGGCTGCTATTATAGGACTTCCGGATGAAATTATCGAAAATGTATGCCAAGAAATATCTACAGATAAAAATCTGGTTGTACCGGCAAACTATAATTGTCCGGGTCAATTAGTTATATCTGGTCATACACCTGCTGTAGAAAAAGCTTGCGAAATCTTAAAAGAAAAAGGAGCAAAAAGAGCATTGATTTTACCTGTACATGGAGCATTTCACTCTCCATTAATGCAAATGGCGCAGGATAGACTTGCTAATGCAATTAACAATACCAAGTTTAATACTCCAAGTGTTCCTATTTATCAAAATGTTACAACTACTCCTGTAAAAGAAGTAGAGCAAATCAAAAAAAATCTCATCAAGCAACTCACCCTTCCTGTTAAATGGAAACAAACTATACAAAATATGATTGCTGATAATTGTTCTGTTTTTATTGAAACAGGTCCTGGTAAAACCTTACAAGGGCTTATTAAAAAAATTGATAATTCTGTAGAAGTTTCTTCATTATCTTAATTTAAAATATATAAAAAGCTAACTTTATTAAAAAAGTTAGCTTTTTTATAAAAGAATTCTATCTAACTTCTTTTTCATTTTTATAATTTTTCTTTAAATCTTAAATTAAAATTAATCAAATCAATTAAGTTCTTTTATTACGAAATCTTCCTTCAATTAATTATTTAAAAGAATAAGTTACCTACATAATTTACTCTATACACGTAGTTTCCTTATAATTTTTTAATAAAAATTCATACAAAGTAAATATTTTTAAACCTTTTATACAATTATTACCTATACATTTTTACTAATATTAATTTACGGAATATTTTTTAATAATGTTATTTAAATATTTATAATTTAGATATCTATATGTAACATTTAATAATAATCTTATACAAATTAAGTAATATATAATATACCATGATCTCATTAAAAAATATACAAAAATATTATGACATAGGACACAACAAATTACATGTTTTAAAAGGAATAAATTTAAATATAGAGGAAGGAGAAATGGTAGCTATTATGGGCTCTTCAGGATCGGGAAAATCAACTTTATTAAATATTTTAGGAATTTTAGATTATGCAGATTCAGGGGAGTACATTTTAAATAATGTCACTATAGGAAAAGGATTAAGTGAAAATAAATCTGCAGACTACCGAAATAAATTTTTAGGTTTTGTATTTCAATCTTTTAATCTTATAGGATTTAAAAATGCTTTGGAAAATGTAGCTTTACCTCTTTATTATCAAAAAATTAAACGAACCAAAAGAAACGAAATAGCTAGAGAATTTTTAGAAAGTGTGGGTTTAGGAGATCGTGCAGATCATATGCCAAATGAGTTATCTGGAGGTCAGAAACAAAGAGTAGCGATTGCTCGAGCTTTAGTTACACATCCTAAAGTAATTTTAGCTGATGAACCAACCGGAGCATTAGATAGTCAAACTACCTATGACGTAATGAAATTTTTACAGCAGATCAATAATGAAGGTAAAACCATTCTTATAGTTACTCATGAGTCTGAAGTTGCACAACAATGTAAAAGAATTGTTCATTTAAAAGATGGGATAATTGAAAGTGACGAAATTATTTCTCAAGATGTTTTAATTTAATATATAATCTATGTTTGATATAGATCGATGGCAGGAAATATTTTATTCAATTAAACAAAATAAGCTTAGAGCTTTTCTATCTGGATTTACTATCACTTTGGGTTTATTTATATTTATAATCTTGTTTGGAATAGGCAATGGACTTCAAAATGGTTTTATGTCACAGTTTATAAGAGATGCTACAAACCTTATCAGTATATTTCCGGGAAGAGCTACTGAAGCCTATAAAGGATTACAGGAAAACCGAAATATAACTTTAAAGAATGAAGACTTAAATCTTATTAAAAAAGTTTACAATAAAGAACTTGAATATAAGACATCTGTTATTTCTACATCTGATACCGTACGATATGGTATGGAAACAGGTAAATATCCCATTCAGGGGATCTTTCCTGAAAAACAATATATTGAAAAAATAGTAATGATTTCAGGTCGCTTTATTTCAAAAAATGATATGAATAATGATCAGAAATTTGCTGCCATAGGCAGATTAATAGAAAAAGATTTATTTAAAAATGGAAATGCCTTAGGGAAATATATCTCAATCGGAGGCATAAATTATAAAATTATTGGAGTATTTTCTGACAGTGGAGGAGATAGAGAAGAAAGAATTATTTATGTACCTATAACTACTTTACAATTAGCAAAAAAAAATTCTGATACAATAAATCAGATTGATTTATCCTACAACTCTTCAATGAATCCTCAGCAGGCAATTAAATTAGGAAAAAATATTGAAATGAATTTAAGATCTAAGCTAAAAATATCTCCATCAGATAAATCAGGCTTGTATGTAAGAAACAATGCAGAAAATATGGGTGATACATTTGCTTTTTTTGCTGTCATTTCTTTTTTAGTTATTTTTATTGGATTTGGAACTATTATGGCTGGTATAATAGGCATTAGCAACATTATGGTTTATATTGTTAAAGAAAGAACTAAAGAAATTGGTGTAAGAAAAGCTCTGGGAGCAAAACCATCTAATATAATTGGTCTTATATTGCATGAATCTATATTTATAACTGTTATTTCGGGAATTTTAGGAGTTTTACTAGGCATTTTAACTCTATATTTAATTGGAGATCATTTATCGGATTATTTTATAGTGGATCCATCTGTAAGTTGGACATTAATATTATTTGCAACTTTCTGCTTAATTATTTTTGGAAGTATTGCCGGCTTTATACCTGCTCGTAGAGCTGCTAAAATTAAACCTATTGAAGCTTTAAGAGCAGATTAATATAATAAATTTAGACAAAGTATTATGCTTATTTTTGAAAGAGAAACTTGGAGCGAAATTTATTATTCTTTGAGTAAAAACAAATTAAGAACCATACTAACAATGATAGGGGTTGCCTGGGGAATGTTTTTATACGTTTTTCTTTTAGGAGCTGCTAAAGGTGTTGAAAATGGATTTAATAAAATATTTGATGGATTTGCTACAAATAGCATTTTTTTATGGGCTGATTATACAGGTGAACCCTATAAAGGTTATCCTAGAAATAGAGAATTATTTATACATATTAATGATGTAGATTATTTAAAAAAAGAAGTGCATGAAATAGATTTTATTGTTCCTAGAAGTGTACGAAATTCAGCTCAAGGATTAGTGTCCCATGGAAATATAAGTAAAAATTATAACATTTATGGAGACTACCCTATTGCTTCTAAAATTGAAAAAAAGGAATTAATTGATGGAAGATTTCTAAATGAAAACGATATTTCTCAAAATAGAAAAGTAACTGTTATCGGAAAAGAAGTTGCAGATCAATTATTTAAAAAAAATGAAAAACCTATTGGAGGTTTTATTAAAATAGGAGGAATTTATTTTCAGATAATAGGTATTTACCGATTAGCCAATGCCAGCATAGAAGGAGAAAATACAATATATATCCCATTCAATACTTTTCAAATTCTCTATAATAAAGGAGATAAAATTAATTGGATGGCAATTTCTATAAAACCTCAATATAATGTAAAAACCGTAGAAAAAAAAATCAAACTATTACTCAAAAAAAAATATGATGTTGCACCTACTGATGAAAAAGCTTTTGGAGCATTCAACTTTGCAGAAAATTTTAAAAAAGTTACAGGCTTTTTAACTGGTATGCAAATATTAACCTGGGTTGTTGGAGGGCTTACTATTTTAGCTGGAGTAATAGCCATTTCCAATATTTTATTAATTACAGTAAAAGAAAGAACCCTTGAAATTGGAATTCGAAGGGCTTTAGGTGCCAAACCTGGAGAAATAAAACAACAAATTTTATTAGAAAGTGTTTTTTTAACTGTTTTTTCAGGAATAATCGGATTTATCGGAGGTATTTTACTTCTTATTTTCATACGTTCCTCTATAGGAGAAAGCCCTAGTTTTCCATTTTATAATCCTACGGTTAATTTATGGAATGTCTTAATAGCTTTAACAATTATGGTTGGTTTAGGGGTTCTTATTGGACTTATTCCGGCAAAACGTGCTGTCCAAATTAAACCTATTGAAGCTTTACGTACTGAATAAAATCAAAAGAATTTATCTGTAGATAGATAAATTCTTTTTTAATATTATTATTTATTATTTAACAAAACCAACTGCTACAGTATTATTGGTTTGCATGTCTATTAAAATAAATGCTCCATTCATTTTGTTATCTTCATATTTATCCAAATATAATGGTGAAGCTAACTTTATATTTACCTCTGAAATTTCATTCATAGATATTTCTGAAGCTTCAAATTTAGCAGATGGATCTTCCGGAGGAATAATATAATGAATTTCATGTAACTTACATACTCCCATTCTAGCTCCTGCTTGTATACCATATTTACCACTTAAGGTAGCTTTTTGCTCGTCTAACCAAACTAAATCTGCCAAAATATCTTTATTGATAAGAAAATCTTTATTTTCTTTAATTAGCATGCTCCCTCTACTAATATCTATATCATCAGACAGTCGTATTTGTATAGATTGTCCTTGTTCTGCTTTTTCATAAGTGGTTTTATACTTTCTTATTTCCTGCACTTTACTTTTTTTCCCGGAAGGTAATACTATAATAGTATCTCCTAATGAAATCGATCCACTTATAATTCTTCCAGCATATGCTCTATAATCAGTAAATTCTTCATTCTGAACATGTAAAACTTGTTGTATATCCATTCTAAAGTCAAAATGTTCCGATTGTGTTTTACCTATGGTATGTAATAGCTCAGATAGAGTTTTTCCTTTATAAAATGGCATATTATCAGATTTATACACGATATTATCACCTTTTAAAGAGCTTACAGGAATAATAGCTATTTCTTGATCTTGTTTAGGATACTGTTCTAACATATTATTAATCTGACGTGAAATATTCTGAAACACTTTCTCATCATAATCTACTAAATCCATTTTATTAATACAAAATAAAATATGCGATTGCCTAAGTAAACGATTAATAAAATAATGTCGATAAGTTTGTTCTAACAGTCCTTTTCTGGCATCTATTAAAATAATTGACACTTCAGAATTTGAAGCTCCTGTAACCATATTACGTGTATATTCTACATGTCCCGGACTATCTGCAATAATAAATTTACGTTCGGGAGTAGAAAAATATATATGGGCTACATCAATAGTTATTCCCTGTTCCCTTTCAGCTATAAGCCCATCGGTAATTACTGAAAAGTCAAGATCGGATAAACCTTTTTCTTCAGTTTTTTTCTTTATTAAATCTTCTTGTTCTTTAGTAAGTGCTCCATTGTCATAAAGTAGTCTCCCTATTAAAGTGCTTTTTCCATCATCTACACTACCTGCTGTATTTATTTTTAATAAATCCATCTATTCGTTTAATTAAAATTAAAAATATCCTGTTTTTTTACGTTCTTCTAGAGCTGCTTCGGATCGTTTGTCATCCATTCGAGCTCCTCTTTCAGATGTCTTTGACGATTTATTTTCTTTCATAACTTCTTCAATAGTTGTTGCATTTGAAAGAAGAGCTGCTGTACATGTCATATCTCCCACAGTTCTAAATCTTACTATACCTTCTAGAACTTTATCTGAATCCACTAAATTAAGATAATCAGAAAACGCTATATAGCTTCCATCTCTTTCTACTAATTTTCTGGAATGTGCAAAATAAATAGAGGGTAATTTAATACCTTCTTGTTTTATATAATTCCAAACATCTTCTTCTGTCCAGTTACTTATAGGAAAAGCTCTAACATTTTCACCAAAATGTATTTTACCATTTAATATTGTAAATAATTCCGGTCTTTGTTTTTTTGCATCCCATTGTCCAAAATCATTACGAACAGAAAATATTCTTTCTTTTGCCCTTGATTTTTCTTCATCTCTTCTTGCTCCTCCCATGCAAACATCAAACCCAAATTCCTCTATTGCATCTAGAAGAGTCACTGTTTGTAACGAATTTCTACTGGCATATTTCCCGGTTTCTTCTTTTACTTTCTTTTGATCTATACTATCTTGTACATATCTAACAATTAATTCTACCCCTAATTTTTTAGCTAACCAATCTCTAAATTCTATAGTTTCCGGAAAATTATGTCCGGTATCTATATGTAAAAGCGGAAAAGGAATTTTAGCCGGGTAAAATGCTTTTTGAGCCAATCGAACTAATGTTATGGAATCTTTACCTCCTGAAAATAATAGTACGGGTTTGTTAAATTGAGAAACTACTTCCCGTATTATATAAATACTTTCATTCTCTAAAGTTTCTAAATGTTTATCTAAACTCATTATTAATTATTTTTATCTTTATGTATGTGTAAACCACATTCTTTTTTTCCGTTTTCCCACCACCATCTTCCAGCTCTGAAATCTTCACCTTCTTGTAAGGCACGGGTACAAGGTGCACATCCAATGCTAAGATAGCCTTTTTTATATAAGCGATTAATGGGTACTTGATTTTGTTTTATATATTCTTCTACTTCTTTTAGAGTATAATTTAATAAAGGATTAAATTTAATAAGATTATGCGTATCATCCCATTCTAAAAAATGCATGTTTTCTCGATTCGGTGATTGTTCTGCTCGTAAACCTGTTATCCACAAATTTGCTTCTTTTAAAGCCCTAGCAAGTGGAATTACCTTTCTTATATAACAGCATTGTTTTCTGTTTTCTATACTTCTATAAAATCCATTTATACCAAATTCTTCAACGTATTCTCTTATATCTTTTTCATCCGGATAGTATATTTTAAATTTAAAATTTTTATATTTTATTTGTGAAGACTGAAACACATCATAAGTTTCTTCAAAATTTCTCCCTGTATCTAATGTAAAAACTTCTACTTTTTCTACATAATTATACAATATATCTGTAATCATTTGATCTTCAATACCAAATGAAGTTGAAAAAACTTTTTTTCCTGGAATAGTATCTAAGATATATTTTATTTTTTCAAATACTGGGAGTTCTTTAATTTCCTTATTCCAATTTAATAAATCTTCATGCCTCATTTTATTTAATTATAACATATTTAAACTAATCATTAACTAAATGCCCCTGAAAGATATTTTTGTGTTAATACATTTTTAGGGTTATTAAAAACTTCTTGAGCTTCTCCTTGCTCAACTATTTCACCTAAATACATAAATATTACATTATCGGCAATTCTTAATGCCTGAGTTAAAGTATGTGTGACTAAAACAATGCCATATTCTTTTTTTAAATCCAAAAATAATTTTTCGATGGTATTACTGGAAATTGGGTCTAAAGCAGATGTAGACTCATCCCCTAAAATAAACTCAGGCTCTACAGCTAAACCTCTTGCTAAACATAGTCTTTGTTGCTGTCCTATAGATAAACTTGAGGCAGAGGTATGTAATCTGTTTTTTATCTCTTCCCATAATCCGACTGCTTTAAGATAATACTCAACAATTTGGTCTAATTTCTTTCTTCCTCTAACTCCATGTATTTTACAACCATAAGTTATATTATCATAAATCGACATTGGTAATGGAGTTGGACGTTGAGATAATAATCCAATCTTTTTTCTTATATGAGTAATTTCGACATTTTTATCATAAATATCTTCATTATCTACTAAAATGTTTCCAGTAATCTTTACTTTATAAATTGTATCGGTTAGTCTATTAATACTTTTTAATAAAGTTGTTTTTCCACATCCTGATGGTCCTATAATACAGGTAATTTTACGATTAGGAATTTCAACATTTATATCTTTTAAAATATGTTGATCTTTAATGTAAAGATTAAAATTTTTAATTTTTATACTAAAGGGATTATGTATTTCTCCAAATTTATTGTTAGGTAAAAATGATTGACTTATTTTACTCTTCATTTTTTTAGAATCAAATAATAAACGATTATTTATAAACGATTGCATTATTAGGAATCATGAAATTTTATTTTTTGAAAATTTATATAAAAATAATCTACCCAAAATACTTAATATCAAAACTATAATAGTTAACAATAATGCTGCAGCATAGGCTTTATTCTGAACATCATCGGATGGACTACTCAACTGAAAAAATATAGATAAAGGCAAAGTAGCGGCCGGTTGATTAAGTGATGTGGGTATATTATCCGTAAAACCTGCTGTAAACATAACTCCGGCTGTATCTCCTATGGCTCTACCTATAGATAAAAAGGTTGCTGTGGCAATTCCCGGTGCAATTTGTCTTATTACAATTTTTAAAGTTTCTAAACGAGTAGCTCCTAACGAATATGATACCTCCAATAATTCTCTAGGTAACTGTTTAGTCACCTCATCCATAGATCTAATAAATATAGGAATTATTAAAAGCGAAATTACTATAATACCTGCCAAAAGAGAGGTTCTTAATCCCAGAAAAACCATAATAGTGAACCCAAAAGCTCCATACACAATTGAGGGTATTCCAAATAATACATCATAGGTTAAACGTGCAAATTTTGCTAAAAAATGTGTTTTCTTTAAATATATATTTATATAAAAAACTACAGGAATGCTAATTAAAAGGCCAATTAAAGTAGCCCCGCCTACAATATACAAGGATCCCACAATAGCATTAAGTATTCCTCCTTCTTTACCTATATAAAACCCACCACCAGGAAGTTTTGAAATCATATCCCAAGATAATACAGGTATTCCTTTTTTTATAACAGTCCAAAGTATACTTCCTAAAAAAGAGATTACTAAAATGATAGAAATTATCATTAAAATATTCATAATCTTTTCTTCTAAAAATTTAATTTTCATAAGATATATTTAGCTTCTACTTTCTGAAGTATTATTCTGGCTCCTACGTTAAATATTAATATAATCATAAACAATATTAAAGCGGCAAACATTAATGCTGATTCATAATTTGGTATAGATAACATTTCTCCATAATTATTAGCTATTAATGCTGGTAAAGGATAACAACTATCTAAAATAGAAGTAGGTTTTGCTGGTACATTACCACAAACCATAACTACGGCAATCGTTTCTCCAAAAGCTTTGGATATTGATAAAACTATTGCGGCTAATATACCAGGAAAAGCTCTCCTTAAAACTACAAACTTAGAAGTTTGCCAATGTGTGGCACCTAAAGATATTGAAGCATCTTTCAAATCTTGTGAAACATTTGATAATACTTCTACAAAAAGGCTTATAAGAATTGGGATAATCATCACACCCAAAACGATTCCTCCTGCTAAAACTGAATATCCACTAGTAAAATCGGAAAATTTAGGTCCCAAATAATCTGAAATCCATGGTACTATAATTAAAACTCCCCAAACTCCATATATAATTGAAGGAATACCAGCCAAAATATCTAAAACAGGAAAAATTATTTTTTTCATTGTCCTATGCGATTTTTCTGTAATATATAAGGAGGTTAAAAGAGAAATAGGCAATGCAAACAAAACAGATAGCATTGTAACACTAAGAGTTCCATATATAAATGGTAAAAAACCAAATTGTCCTTTTAAAGGCTTCCATTGTGAAGAAAATAGCAATTCAGAAAGTGGAAAGTTATCTAAAACAGGAATTGATTTTGCATACAATCCTATACCTATAAGAAATAATAACAATATAGAGGCTACTGTTATTAATAACATATATTTTTCTGCAAATTTATCTTTAAATATCCGCCACTTTAAACGAGACATCCGTGTACTTTAATTTAATTTTTTTAATTCTTCTTTTCTATCTTCCTCAGACAAGGCTACATAACCATTTTCTAATGTGTATTTTTGTCCTTTAGATAATACAAATTTTAAAAATTTTACTACTATAGGTTTTATAGGTTTTCCCTTGGTAATTATATACAGATTTCTTGCTGGAGGAGACGGGTATTTTTTTTCCGAAACAGCCTTTAAAAGCATTTTTAAATCATCATAAAAATTTTCATCTTTATCAATAATTCCATTGTTATTAATATCTATAGGGAGAATAGTTAATCCTTTATAAGGTTTTTGGCTTTTCAAATCATATACATAAGCAATATTATTAAATCCTATAGCAAATTTGTCTTTTTGTACAGCAGATGCAACTCCAGGATCTCCATATACTGCTATTCCTTCCAAATCTTCTTGTTTTTTATTAATCCATGCTGCCCATGTTTCTGCTGCTCCACATGCATCAGCCCTAGTATATATACGAATAGGATAATTATTTTTACTACTTTTATCAATCTGATTCCAATACGAAATAGTATTATTCCATAATTTACTAGCAACTTCTTTTTTTAGCCCTATTTTTTTTATGTGATCTAAACCTGGATTATTTTCATTAATAGTCGCTACTACTGCATCTTTAGCTACAGTTATAGAATAAGCTCCTTTCTTTATTTCTTCTTTATGTAATTCCCTAGATACCATGCCTAAATCAACTATACCTGAAATTACATCCGTCATTCCTTTACCGGCTCCACCTCCAGAAATATCTATTCTTACTTCGGGGTTTTCTTTTTTAAATTCTTCTGCCCACTTCACAACCATAGGATATAACGCAAAAGCACCTGAAATTTGAATTTCATTTGTATTATTATTAGGGTCATCATTTTTTGTTACAATCTTCCTATCAGAACAGGAAAAAATAAAAATTAGACTTATTATTACAAAAGCATTTTTTATCATTTGTTACCCCCCTAATCTTAACTCTTATTTATTAATATGCAAATATAAATAAAATCTATAAACTATATCGATTAAGTAGGAATTAAATATAAAAATATTCTATATTATTAAATGTTTTCATTTATTGTTGATTAAATAAAATTATCACATATTATTTTAATAATAATTGAATTATTATCATAATACTACTTTTTAAGTAAAAAAAAAGCAATTAATAAATCAATATAATTAACATAAAATTATTTTAAATATAAATCCATATTTTATATTTTTTTTATTTAATAAAATAATATTTTATCCTTTTTAATTTGTAAGTTTGTCAGTTGTATTGATATAATGAACAATACTTATTTTATATTATTTTATACCATATTTTTATGTATTTAAATAGCCACATTGGACAATAGAAAATGAATAATTTAACTTTGCCAATCACTCAAGAACAATTAAAGAAGTTAAATGCTCTTCTCAAAGAATTGAACTCAACTCAACAGGCTTGGCTTGCAGGATATTTATGGAATGCCTCTAACAATTTGAATCCAGAAAACACCTGTTTAACTGTAAACAATGAAATAAATTCTTTAACAACAATTACTATAATTTCTGCTTCTCAGACGGGTAATTCCAAAAAAATAGCAGAGCAACTCTTTGTAGATATAGAACGTATAGGTTTAAAAGTAAAACTCATTCAGGCTGGTGATTATAAATTCAAACAAATTTCTCAGGAAAAATATTTATTTATAATAACTTCCACTCATGGTGATGGAGAGCCTCCGGAAGAGGCATTAGCTTTATTTAAATTTTTATTCTCTAAGAAAATAACCCATTTAAACAGTCTTAATTATTCTATTTTAGCATTGGGCGATTCTTCTTACGATTTTTTTTGTAAAGCAGGTAAAGATTTTGATTCTCAGTTGTATAAATTAGGTGGAAAACGTATAATGGATCTGATGGAATGTGATTTAGATTATCAAAAAACTGCTGATCTTTGGAGACAAAATGTAATAAATTATTTAGAAAAAAACCTATCTTCAATTACTCAATCAAAATCTCAATCTCATCAAGAAATTTTAGTTGAAAGCAGTATTTATACCAAAGAAAAACCTTTTCATGCTCAAATTTCCGTAAATCAGAAAATTACAGCAAGACAAGCAGATAAAGATATTCGACATATAGAAATTGATTTAGGGGATTCTCAACTAAAATATCAACCCGGAGACGCATTAGGTATCTGGTTTAAAAATATGCCTGAATTAATTAATGAAATACTATCTGTGCTTCAATTAGCTCAAGATAGTCCAGTTAATTATTTTGGAAAAACTATTACTTTATTTGATGCTCTTACCCATCACTATGAATTAACACAGAATACTCCAATTATTGTTACTAAATATGCGAAATTTGCCGGAAAATCAAAATTAAACCAAATAATATCTAATGAATTTGATTTAAAGGAATATAGTAAAAATACCCCCATTGTAGACATGATTCTACAATATCCGGCTATCATTACTGCTGAAGAGTTTTTATCTTGTTTACGTCCATTAACTCCTCGTTTATATTCAATTGCTTCTTCTCAAGAAGAAGTAGGCAATGAAGCTCATATAACAGTAGGAGTTGTTAAATATTTAAAAAATGGTAAAAAAAGATATGGAGGGGCCTCCGGCTACCTTTCTTTTTTAAAAGAAAATGATGAAGTAAAAATATTTATCGAACCCAATGATCGTTTCCGTCTCCCTACTTCTAACGTTCCTATAATTATGATAGGCTGTGGTACAGGAATCGCTCCTTTTCGTGCATTCATGCAACAAAGAGAAGCTGATTCTGCAAAGGGCAAAAATTGGTTGTTTTTTGGTAATCAACATTTTATTTCTGATTTTTTATACCAAACAGAATGGCAACATTATGTAAAAACAGGTCTTTTAACTCAAATAGATCTTGCTTGGTCAAGAGATCAGGCTCAGAAAATTTATGTTCAGGATAAAATATTTAATAAAGCTTCAGAAATATGGAATTGGATTAATGATGGAGCTCATATTTACGTATGCGGAGATGCGTTAAAAATGGCTCAGGATGTAGAAAAAACATTAACTAACATTATTATGAAAGAAGGGAATATGAATAAAGAAGAAGCTGAGGATTTTATTAATAACCTTCGTGTTGCACAGAGATATTTAAAAGACATATATTAAACTAATAAAATAATACAATGAATAACGAACAGGGAGACTCAACTCCTCTTTCTGATAATGAAAGGCTAAAAAAAGAAAGTAATTTTTTACGGGGAACTATTGAAAATGATTTTAAGGATGAACTTACCGGTGGATTTAAAGGTGATAATTTCCAATTAATTAGATTTCACGGAATGTATCAACAAGATGATAGAGATTTAAGGGCAGAGAGAAAAGAAGAAAAATTAGAACCTCTATTAAATGTTATGTTACGTTGTCGTTTACCTGGTGGAATTATAACTCCGGCACAATGGTTAGGTATAGATAAGTTTGCTACAGAGGAAACACTTTATGGCAGTATAAGGCTGACTACACGTCAAACCTTTCAATTTCATGGGGTTTTAAAGCCCAAAATAAAACCTATGCACCAGCTTCTTCACAGATTAGGTCTAGATTCCATTGCTACCGCAGGAGATGTTAACCGAAATGTATTATGTACTTCAAATCCTATAGAATCAGAACTACATCAAGAAGCCTATGAATGGGCTAAAAAAATTTCAGAACATCTTTTGCCCAAAACCCATGCATATGCAGAAATATTTTTAGATGGTGAAAAACTTTCTACCTCTGATAATGAACCTATATTAGGTCCTACCTATCTCCCTAGAAAATTTAAAACTACTGTGGTTATTCCTCCACAAAACGATGTGGATTTACATGCAAACGATTTAAATTTTGTCGCTATTCAGGAAAAAGGAAAGCTAATAGGTTTTAATGTTTTAGTAGGTGGTGGATTATCCATGACATACGGAGATAAAAGCACTTATCCCCGTACTGCCTCTGAATTTGGATACATAGATAAAAAAGATACTCTGGCAATTGCTGAAGCTGTAGTTTCCACTCAACGAGACTGGGGAAACCGTAGCAACCGAAAAAATGCTAAAACAAAATATACATTAGAACGTGTTGGGGTAGATAACTTTATAAAAGAAGTAGAAAAAAGGGCTAAATTAAAATTTCAACCCATTAAACCTTATTTATTCACTAGTAGAGGAGATCGAATTGGCTGGGTAAAAGGGATTGATAAACAATGGCATTTAACCTTATTTATAGAGAATGGACGTATATTAGATTACCCAAAAAAACCTTTAAAAAAAGGTTTAGCTGAAATAGCTAAAATTCATACCGGTGATTTCAGACTTACAGCTAATCAAAATTTGATAGTTGCTGGAGTTATTGAAAATAATAAATCAAGAATTGAAGAAATAGCTCGTAACCATGGCCTTATTAATGATGAAGTTACAGAACAACGAAAAAATTCAATGGCTTGTGTTTCTTTTCCGACTTGTCCTTTAGCTATGGCTGAATCTGAAAGGTTTTTACCTGAATTTGTTACAAAGGTGGAAAAAATAATGACCAAACATAAAGTGTCTAATGATTTTATTGTTTTACGAATTACCGGCTGTCCTAATGGTTGTGGTAGGGCTATGTTAGCCGAAATAGGTTTGGTTGGAAAAGCCTTGGGCAGGTACAACCTTTATTTAGGAGGAGATCGTATCGGACTACGTATTCCCAAACTTTATAAGGAAAATATAACTGTAGATGAAATCCTTTCATCAATTGACCCGCTTATAGGTTCATGGTCTGAAAAACGCATAGGTAATGAAGGATTTGGAGATTTTTTAATTAGAGAAAAAATTATTCGTCCGGTGGTTAACCCAGCTAAAGACTTTTATGCATAATTATGGATTATCTTCCTGTATTCCTTAATTTAAAAAATAAAAAAATTTTAGTTATTGGGGGTGGAGATGTAGCATATCGTAAAATACAGTTGCTTATAGATGCAGGAGCTGATGTATTTATTGTTTCAAAAGAACTTTGTTTCAACCTAGAAATTTTTGTTAAAAAAAAGAAAATTCAATGGATAGCCAAAAAATTTAGACCTGAACATATTCTGGATAAATTTTTGGTTATTGCCGCAACTAATAATCAAGACTTAAACATTCAGGTTTATAGAGAAGCAGAAAAAAATAATATTTTTATCAATGTAGTAGATCATCCTGATCTTTGTTCCTTTATATTTCCATCTATAATAGATCGTTCTCCAATTATGATAGCTATTTCTTCCGGTGGTAAAGCCCCTGTTCTTATAAAACAAATTCGTGAAAAACTGGAGGCTATTTTACCTTTACATATAGGAAAAGCCGCTCAGATTGCAGGAAAATGGCGAAATAAAGTCAAACAAAAAATCTATTCTTCTATTGATCGTCGTAATTTTTGGGAAAAATTATTTCGCAGTAATTTTCTTTTTCTTGCTAATAGAGGTAATGAAAGTGAAGCTGAAAAATATTTAGAAGATAGTCTTTATCATAACTATCATAAAACAGAAGGACGTGTTGTTTTATTAGGGGCAGGTCCTGGTGATGCAGAGCTTTTAACTCTAAAAGGATTGCAAATATTACAACAGGCAGACGTAATTTTATATGATAATTTAGTAAATCGAAAGATATTGGATATTTCACGACGAGATGCTGAGAAAATATTTGTAGGTAAAAAAGCAGGTAATCATCTAATGGTGCAAGAAAAAATAAATAATTTAATGGTTATGCATGCTAACTCAGGAAAGCTGGTTGTCCGACTTAAAGGAGGAGATCCTTTTATTTTCGGAAGAGGAGGTGAAGAACTACATTTTTTACAAAAAAATAATATTTTATGCGAAATTATTCCCGGTATTACTTCCGCAATTGGTGCCAGTGCTTATTTTAAAATTCCTCTAACTCATCGAAATGTTTCTAAAGGGGTCACCTTTATTACCGGACATAATCAGGAAGAAGAGGAAACATTACCATGGGAGGCAATCTCTCATTTTAACCATACTCTTGTCATTTATATGGGAAAAATGAAAGCTCAATTTATTCAAGATATTCTTATACATTACAAAAAAGATATTTTAACTCCTATAGCTGTTATTAGCAAAGCCACTTGTCCAGATGAAAAAATTTTTACAGGAACTCTTTCGCATTTAGCAGAATTGGCAGATAAGTCTGAATTTCCTTCGTTATTAATTATAGGAGATGTAATAGAATTATATAAATTATTCAATGTTTCTTGAACTTTCCATTTATTTTTTATATTTATTAAATAATATGTATCTATTAAAATTAGATTTTTATTTAAACACATATTAAGCTCTTATGTAAAAACACTCTCCTCATATACATATGGATTATTACATCCACTAATATTATATTACTCTAACTTGTCTTACAAATGCTATTATATTTTTATTAATTAAAATTATTGTAAATTTTTGTAAAATATTTTAAATTACTTTTAACTTTACATTGTATGGAAATAGAAGCCCAAGTATCATCCGAACAATATTTAAAAGTAATAATGGAATTTTTTTTTAAAAAACCTATATTCATTTTTTTTGAAATAATAGGAATATTATTGTTAGGTTGTTATATTTTAGGTTGGAATCTTGAAAATACTGTCTCTACTCCTATTTATTATTTAGTCTTCTCCTTATTTTTTATTTTTGTAAATCCTTTTATTTTTTATATTTATTCTAAAATACAAATTTCCAAAATGCCGGAAATAACTGAAAAAATTATTTACTACTTTGGAAATGAAAACATTTCATTAACAGGAAAAAATTTTGATTCACTAATTTTATGGGAAGATATAAAAAAGATTATAGAGAATTCAAACGGATTTATCTTAATTCAAAAAAATAAAATTTTAAATTTTATTCCTAAATCTGCTTTAAATAATAATTATGATAAATTTAAAAATTTATTAATCGAAAAAGGATTTCGTTTTTAAAATACTCAAAATTTTATAATATCCTATATTTAAAATAAATCAAGTCTTTTTTGTTATGTCCGGAATCTATATTCATATTCCATTTTGCAGAAAAAAATGCAATTATTGTAACTTTCATTTTTCCACTCGACTTACTTATAAATCAGAACTTATAAAAATGATAGGTACTGAATTGCAAATGCGAAAATCTGAGTTAGATAATAAACCGATTAATACTATATATTTTGGAGGCGGAACTCCTTCTTTATTATCTTACTTTGAATTAGATTTTTTATTTCAGACCATTGAAAGAAATTATAATGTTTCTCAATTAAAAGAGGTTACTCTAGAAGCAAATCCTGATGATCTATCAAAAGATTTTTTATTATATCTTAAAAACAATTCTCCTGTTAATCGTTTAAGTATAGGAATTCAATCATTTATTGAAGAAGACCTTCAATTAATGAATCGCGCCCATAATTCTCAACAAGCAAAAGATTGTATTTTAAATGCTAAAAAAGCAGGGTTTGAAAATATTTCTATAGATTTAATTTATGGAGGGCAAACTACCACAAATAAATTTTGGTTAGATAATTTATCCCAAGCAATCTCATTAGAAATTCCTCATATATCTTCTTATGCGCTTACAGTGGAACCTAAAACAGTATTTGATTCTCAAATAAAAAAAGGAAAAATACCCGAAATCGATGAAGAAAAACAATGGCAACAATTTCATCTAATGAGAGAGAAACTTTTAGAAAATAATTATATACAATATGAGTTCTCTAATTTCGGAAAAAATAATTTTTTTTCTCTTCATAATAGTTCTTATTGGAAAAATGAACCTTATTTGGGTATAGGTCCCTCGGCTCATTCTTTTAATGGGAAAAATATTCGGAGTTGGAATATTTCAAATAATATGAAATATATCAAATCATTACAAGAAAAGAAATTACCTTCTGACCATGAAATAATTACTGAAATAGATTCCTATAATGAAAAAATAATGTTAGGACTACGGACAATATGGGGAGTAAGTATACAAGAAATTGAAAGAATTTTTCCCATTTTTATAATACAACATTTCTATAAAGAATTAGAAAAATTAGAAAAAGAAAAGAAAATAATTATTCAGGATTCTATAATAAAAATAGCCACAGATTATTTATTTCAAACAGATGGAATAATCTCAAAATTCTTTTTTACGAATTAATCAGAATCGCTTATTTTTGCATAGATGAAAGAAGAAGGTCAACCAATAGGCATTTTTGATTCCGGTATGGGGGGATTAACTAACGCTAAAGAAATTAAAAGGCTATTACCAAATGAAAGTCTTATTTATTTTGGAGATTCAAAACATTTACCTTATGGAGATAAATCTAAAGAAGTTATTATTGAGTACTCTGAACAGATTACTAAATTTTTATTAGAAAAAAAATGTAAAGCTATAGTTATTGCCTGTAATACCGCTACAGCTAATGCTCTAAAAGAAGTAAAGTTAATTGCAAAAGAAAAAAACGTTCCTGTTTATGATGTTATTTCTCCCGTTGCTGAAAAAGTAGCTTTTACATTTAATCAAAATGTAGGAGTTATTGCCACAAAATCAACTATTTTATCCCACATTTATAAAAAAAGCATTAAAAAACTAAATTCTCATATTGAGGTTCAAGAACTTGCTACCCCCCTATTGGTTCCTGTTATTGAAGAAGGCTATAATAACCATGAAGTTTCCAACATTGTGCTTAAAACATACCTAAGTAATAAAAAACTACAAAATATTGATTCTTTAATTTTGGGATGTACACATTATCCTATAATATTAGAAGAAGTAAAACATTTTTATCAAAACAAAATTCAGGTAATTGATTCTCCTTTAATTGTAGCTAACTACATTAAACAAGATTTGACAAAGAAAAATTTATTAATTTCAGAAAATAAAAATCCTTCATATGAATTTTATGTTTCAGATCTAACCCCCACATTTATAAAACTTGCAAAAAAATTTTTTGGTTCAAATATAAATCTTGAAATTAAAAATATTTTTTAATTATTCCACTTTTTATAATATTCAAAAAAATAGGAAAAATATTTGTAAATTGCAAACTCTTATTTACATTTCTACTTATAGCTTACTGAAATAAAATATGGATTTAATTAGATTAAATATTCGGGGAATTTCATATAGCCAAACTCAAACCGGAGCCTATGCTCTTATTTTAGAAGAAGATTTTGGTAAAAGAAAAATTCCTGTAATAATAGGCAGTTTTGAAGCTCAGTCTATTGCCTTAGCCTTAGAAAAAGACATAACTCCCCCACGACCTATTACCCACGATTTATTCACTACATTCGCTAAAAGCTTTCATATTATCGTAAAAGCTGTTTTTATATATAAATTAGTAGATGGGGTTTTTTATTCCAATATTTTATTTCAAAATAAGGAAACAGACGAAGAAAAAGAAATAGATTCCAGAACCTCTGATGCTATTGCTTTAGCTATACGTTTTGATGCTCCTATATATACAAATAAAGAAATTATGAAAAAAGCAGGAGTATATATGGAAATGAAAGAAAATAACACTGGTAATTCTTCTTTTGAAAAGACTATTGATAATATAGAAAATCAACTTAAAATGGAAGATTTAGAAGAAACCTTTTCACATCTTTCAGAAACTGAGATTAATGAATTAATAAATAAGGCACTTGAAAGTGAAGATTATGAAACTGCTGCTAAATTGAGAGATGAACTTACTAAACGTAACTTACATTAAATATTTATTATATCTTTTCATTTTGCGTATTTAAAGTCTTTTTTGGTTATGGTTGTAATTTTGTCTAAATATTAATAACATTATTGAATATAAATTAATTTCAAAAGCAATAAATTTTTAAAATTATTTCTTTAATTTTAATTCTTTAAAAAGTACTTTTTTTTAATCTTTTATAAATCAAAATTCAAACAAGGATGAATGTAAACTATAAGTTAAAAATTGATTACTAACTTTATAAATTACAATTTTTTGATATAAATAATTATTAACAATATAATTTAGATTTAACCTATTTTATAATTTATTTTTCTGATTTATAACTATTTATAATTATATAAAATTTTCTAAAATTAGAAACTAATTAAGATTTACTTATGAGTTTCTACATTTTTACAGTAACTTTATTTTTTTAAACTATGAACTTTAAGGTAGTTTCTCCATTTAATCCCACAGGTGATCAGCCTCAAGCAATAAATTCTTTATCAAAAGGATTTTTAAATCAAGAAAAATATCAAACTCTCTTAGGAGTAACTGGATCTGGTAAAACCTTTACTATTGCCAAGGTTATAGAAGAAATTCAGCGTCCCACTATTATATTAGCACATAACAAAACACTAGCAGCTCAATTATATATGGAATTTAAAGAATTTTTCCCTAATAATGCTGTTGAATATTTTGTTTCTTATTATGATTATTATCAACCCGAGGCTTTTATGCCTACCACTAATACTTATATAGAAAAAGATCTATCCATTAACGAAAATCTGGAAAAATTACGTTTAAGTACTACTTCGGCATTACTTTCTGGAAGAAGGGATGTTTTGGTAGTTTCTTCTGTTTCGTGTCTTTATGGAATT
The DNA here is from genome assembly GCF_002964975.1 of Apibacter adventoris. Taxonomy (GTDB): domain Bacteria; phylum Bacteroidota; class Bacteroidia; order Flavobacteriales; family Weeksellaceae; genus Apibacter; species Apibacter adventoris. The sequence continues at coordinate 65,463 of NZ_PSZM01000003.1, forward strand.
GGAAATCCTCAGGAATTTAAAAATAATTTAGTAGCATTAAAAGTAGGGCTAAATATTACAAAAACTAAATTATTACAATCATTAGTAAATGCCCTTTATTCAAGATCAGAAATAAATTTTGCAAGAGGAAATTTTCGCGTAAAAGGGGATATTATTGATATCTTCCCTGCTTATTCCGATACCGGTATAAGGATACACATGCTAGGCAATGAAGTTGAAAGAATTGAAAATATAGATTATATTACAAACAGTATCATAGATAATCTTGAAAGTATTAATATTTATCCCGCTAATCTTTTTGTCACTTCTCCCGAAACATTAAATCATGCCATTAAAAACATACAAATTGATTTAGGTAAACAAGTAGAATATTATAATGAAATAGGCAAAGGCTTAGAAGCTCATCGACTAAAAGAACGTACAGAATTTGATTTAGAAATGATTAAAGAACTAGGATATTGTTCTGGTATCGAAAATTATTCCCGATATCTGGACGGAAGAACTCCCGGATCCAGACCCTTTTGTTTATTAGATTATTTTCCTCAAGACTATTTAATGGTTATAGATGAAAGTCATGTAACTCTCCCCCAGGTGCATGCAATGTATGGAGGTGACCGAAGTAGAAAAGAAACCTTAGTTGAATATGGTTTCAGACTTCCTGCAGCCATGGATAATCGTCCGCTTAAATTTGAAGAATTTGAAAGTATGCAAAATCAAGTTATTTATGTGAGTGCAACCCCTGCAGACTATGAACTTCAAAAGTGTGAAGGTATATATGTGGAACAAATTATACGTCCCACAGGATTATTAGATCCTGTAATAGAAGTGAGACCCTCACTAAATCAAATGGATGATTTAATGGCGGAAATTCAACAAAGAATTGAGGAAGATGAAAGAATATTAGTGACTACTTTAACCAAAAGAATGGCCGAAGAACTTACTAAATTTTTAACAAAATTTGGTATTAGAACAAGGTATATTCATTCTGATATAGATACTTTGGAACGAGTTGAAATTATGCAAGATTTAAGAATCGGTAAATTTGATGTATTAGTAGGAGTTAATTTACTTCGTGAAGGATTAGATTTACCGGAAGTTTCGCTCGTTGCGATTTTAGATGCAGATAAAGAAGGATTTTTACGTTCTCATAGATCATTAACTCAAACCTCAGGGCGTGCTGCAAGAAATATTAATGGTAAAGTAATTATGTATGCTGATAAAATTACGGATAGCATGAAGAAAACTATAGATGAAACATCCAGAAGAAGAGAAATTCAAAACCAATATAACCTTGATCACCATATTATCCCGAAACCTTTAAATAAAAAAATTACTTCTATAACCATAGGTAATGAAGAGGTCCTTACTCAAAAATATGAATCTAAATCATTATTAAAACAAGTGGCAGAAGCTATACCTGATTATCAATCTGTAGATTTAGATAAGATTATTTCTAAAAAGCAAAAGGAAATGGAAAAAACAGCTAAAAATTTAGATTTTATAACTGCTGCTAAAATACGTGACGAAATAAAAGTTTTAAAAGAAAAAATAAAAGAGACTAAATTATAAACATTCTACTATCAATTTATCTTCTATTTTTTTAATTTATTTATTTGTCCGTAAATAATTAATTGATCATTTATAAATATTAACATTTTATAATTATTGAAATTTATATTATACTCAAAGATTACACTTATTTATTATTATTTTCTTAAATCAATTTGATTAGTATATTATTTTCATTTATAAAAAAAGAAACCAATATTGATTCTTAAATTTTTATATATCTGGTCTATATTTATATTTTTGACATATTAAATTAATATAAATATTAAAAAAATAAATCTCTTGTTAAACATATAGATATAAATTAAAATTTTCTACCTTCCAAATTTTACAAGATATTTATTAAAATACTTCTTTGTACATATTATTAAAAAATACATTCACCTAACAAAGTGCATATATAGAATAAAATTAAATCACAAATTAACTATATAATATAAAATTAAGACTAAAATAACTGTATTTTAAATTATTTTTTATAATTTTATCCAATATTAATTCCATACAATATTATGCCTATGAAATAATTATATAATATTTAAACCTCATAAAAACAACTACTTTTAGTTTTAAATTAAAATAGTTCAGATCTTTCATATTCTACTTCTCTTTAAAGTATTGAATACTAATTACATTTTGATTATTTTTTTTTATTTTAACAAATATTATAAATCTATGTTTAAATTTAAATCTATTCTTATCGTTATAGGTTTGCTTTTGTCCTATTATTTTCAGGGGCAAAGCATTTCCGAAGAAACTGCCCGAATGGTGGCAAATAACTTTCTTAATCTAAAATCTGAAAATAAAAGATCACTGGAAGTTCAATTAACCAATATTACTGCTCAAATTAATAAAAAGTACAATGGTTTTTATATTTTTAAAACCGCTAATGGACAAGAATTTTGTATTATTTCTTCTGAAAAAGGAAACCATCCTGTTTTAGCTTATTCTTTTGATTCTCCCTTATCTACTAATGGACCAATATCTCCCGAGTTTTTATACATTCTTGACGGATATCAGGCAGCCAACGAATATTTAAGAAAAAACAAATCCAAAAAAATCATTAATGAGGACGATGCTTTAATTATAAAAGAATGGGAAGCTTTACTTGACGGGAATTCTTTTTCCTTAAATAAAAAAGCTAAAATTTCACAACCTGTAAAAGTTGAACCCCTTCTTAAAACTACCTGGAATCAATCAAATACCAAGTATATTCCCCGTACCTACGAGAATGGATATTGTCCTACTGGATGTGTTGCGACAGCCATGGCTCAAATAATGAAATACTGGAATTACCCAGTTAAAGGAAAAGGTGTACATACTTACACTATACCTAATTACTTTTATGACTGGAAAGGAAAAACATTGACGGCTGATTTTGAAAACACTACCTATCTCTGGGATACTATGCCCTATTCTTTTTCTTCATCATCAACCGAAGCAGAGAATGACGCTGTAGCCACTTTAGTGTTTCATGCCGGAGTCTCTGTTGATATGATGTATGGCCCAGGCGGTTCAGGAGCTTATAATGAAGATGTTGCCCCGGCTTTAGTAAATTATTTTAATTATAGCAAGGATATTTCTTTAGAGTACAGACGTTATTATTCAAATGATACTGAATGGTTAAATCTGATTAAGGATCAATTAGCCAATGGTTATCCCTTATATTTTAGTGGATTTGATTCTGATAAAAAAGGACATGCTTTAGTAGCAGATGGATATGATGTTAATAATCTTATTCATTTTAATTTTGGTTGGGGGGGTAGTGCTAATGGATACTATCAAATAACCAACCCTGGTGGATACTCCGATAGTCAAGCTGTAGTTATCAATATTTATCCTTCTGCTTCCACCTGTTCTACACCTACCGGACTTTCTTCCTCAAATATACTTGATTGTAGCGCTATTCTCAGCTGGAAAGTAGTAAACGGAGCTCAAAATTACACAATAGAATATAAAACTGCTTCTGCTTCTACCTGGACCATTGCCAACGCCGCTAATAATTCTAATAGCTTTACCCTCTCAGGATTAGTAGCTAATACGGCTTATAACTGGAGGGTCAGGGCTAATTGTCCTGGTTCTAATACTTCAGATTACTCTCAAGCTAATTTAAAAACAATGTTACCGGCTCCTTGCATTGCGAACTATGAACCTAATGATTCTTTTGCCAAGGCAACAGCCATTAATACCAATACTAATTACTCTGCAGGAATTGGTTCCTCTACGGATAAAGATTTTTATAAGTTTACTCTAAACAGTAAATCCATTGTAACGATTACTTTACAAAATCTCCCTAAAAATTATGACTTAGTCATATACAATAGTTCGCAAGGTCAAATAGGAAAAAGTGTTCTCGGAGGAACTTCTAATGAGTCTATTACTCTTAATAATCTAGAACCGGGTACTTATTATGTACATGTTTACGGATATAACGGTAATTTTGATATTACCCAATGTTATAACCTCAAAGTAGAGGCAAAAATGGTAGCAGCTCCTTGTATTGCAAACTATGAACCTAATGATTATTTTGCCAAGGCAACAGCCATTAATACAAATACTAATTACTATGCAGGAATTGGCTCCTCTACGGATAAAGATTTTTATAAGTTTACTCTAAACAGTAAATCCATTGTGACGGTTACTTTACAAAATCTCCCTAAAAATTATGACTTAATCATATATAATATTGCGCAAGGTCAAATAGGAAAAAGTGCTCTCGGAGGAACTTCTAATGAGTCCATAACGATTAATTATCTAGATCCGGGTACTTATTATGTAGTTGTAGAAGGATATAATGGCAATTTTGATATTAATCGATGCTATACACTTAAAGCTGAAGCAACTGCAATTGCTCCTTGTATTGTCAACTACGAACCTAATGATTATTTTGCCAAGGCAACAGCCATTAATACAAATACTAATTACTATGCAGGAATTGGCTCCTCTACGGATAAAGATTTTTATAAGTTTACTCTAAACAGTAAATCCATTGTGACGGTTACTTTACAAAATCTCCCTAAAAATTATGACTTAATCATATATAATATTGCGCAAGGTCAAATAGGAAAAAGTGCTCTCGGAGGAACTTCTAATGAGTCCATAACGATTAATTATCTAGAGCCGGGTACTTATTATGTAGTTGTAGAAGGATATAATGGCAATTTTGATATTAATCGATGCTATACACTTAAAGCTGAAGCAACTGCAATTGCTCCTTGTATTGTCAACTACGAACCTAATGATT
>NZ_PSZM01000004.1 GCF_002964975.1 Apibacter adventoris
ATATATCTTATGAAACTAAAACTTTAGCAGAAGCGCAAGAATTAGCCAAAGGAAATACTGATAGAAAACTTAATTTTATACGAATCGAAAAAGATAAAAATAGATTAGGTCGTTCATTTATGAGGCAACTAGGTAGTAATACTGGACATTGGTTAGTTTCAGACGGATTGGGAGAATCATCAACAGCTCCACATGAAAATGCACATGGGTTAGGATTGGAACATGAGAGTGATCAAAGGGGGAGGGGTATTCCAAATATTATGGCTGCCAGAGGTACTTTAGTTAATTCTGAGTATCAATATGATCCAAAAGCTAAGTCAGGAGCTAAGGGGGGAACTGTGAATCCTATTTATAGAAGAGTTCGTAATGGAGATATACAGAAAATTATTAATAATATAAAAACAGATTCTAATGGAAACAATTATATTGGAAGTCCAAAAATTGATAATACCCTTTTGGATAAGACTGGTCATGATTTGTAGTATTTTAATATCTTGTAATCAGAAAAAAGTAAATTTATTAACGGATTCAAATAATGTAGATAAAGTTCAATTGATAAGAAATGAAAATGATTCTTTAATATTAAAATGGAAATCAGATAGTCTTGGGTGCAAACATTTAAGAACTATTGAAATGGGGAACCAAATTTTTGATAAGTATATTAATGAAGGAAAGTTAAATGATACTGTTGATGTAAAATTAATTTTTGGAAATCCCAATAAAAGAACATTATTAGATGATGGAAAAATAGATTTCACTTATTATATTCAAATGTGTTGTGATAATAATGTGTATTTAGAAGAATGTGATTATTCCCTTGTAAGCATAATATTTGATGGTAGAAATAATAAAGTAGTTTTTAGTCCAGCTGTAATGTAGTATGAAATAACAAAAACACCTTGCAATTCACAAGGGTTTTTTCATTTTTACCATTGGAGGTTAACCATCAGAAGGTTAATTAATCTGAGGTTGTAAAAACATCCCATATTTTTGCTTATCCACTAAAGAGTTTTCATTAAGCGCCAGTGCCAGCAGTGCATTTTCTGTAGAACTATAAAGCGCTTCAGAGAAAAAAAGAACTCCTTTTTGTCCTCAAAAGCAATTTTTACATTAAAAGATTTAGGATTTTTGTTTTTGTTAGAGAGATCGAATTTTTGATTTTTCGTTTGCATAAAAAAGTGTTTAAGTTGGTAAAAAAGGCAGGTCGCTACAAACGAATCCTACAGAGTAGAAAAGTCTTGGGACTTTCACCCATGTGCCTGCCCTATTAAGACTAATAATTACTTTCATAAATGATTTATTAAAATGTGTTGACAACCAAAGATAGCAAATAATCATTTATCAAGACAAAAAACTCTCCCAGACATATTAGGAGAGTTTTTTATATAGAAAGCTTCGGGGCCGATCCTCGCAGAATAGAATATGCCGGCGATGACCTACGAGGAGTAAAAATAAACTGGAAAGAAAAATACGAACGCAGCCTGCAGGATATAAAAGACAATTATGCGTATTTTGAAGTACCTTACCATGGAAAAGGTCATAATGATTAAGTAAACGGAGCAGGCTTCTGCTGTGAAGGAAAGGATAAAAAACTCCAAGCCTATGGAGGCGGAATCGGCAAAGGAAATGAAGAATATGAAAAGATGCAGTATTATGATCATGCGGATCATTTGGGAAGTAGCAGTTATATTACTAACTTAGACGCCCAAATAGTACAGCATGTAGAATATGTACCATTTGGTGAGGTTGTTTATTGAGGAAAGGAACCAGAGTTGGAATACCCCTTATTTGTTTAATGGCAAGGAACTGGATTAGGAAACGGGGTTATACTATTATGGGGCTAGGTATTACAACCCGAGGAAATCTATCTTTTTAAGTGTAGAGCCAATGTTTGAAGAAACAATGACTTCGTATCAGTATACTTATCAAAATCCAATTAAGTTTACTGGCCCAACGGGGATGGAGGGAGAGAGTACAGGAGTTATAAAAAATAAGAAAGGTACCTATACTGTTGTGAGTGCCAAAAATGATGGAGATACAGGAATTTATATAGCTGATAAAGATGGAAATTATGATGTGAATTCGAGTGAAAAAATAGGAAATACTTTAAACCCTTGGGATTATATAAATACAGATGAATCTAAAGGTACATTTTCAGGTGTTAAGCCAAAAACTATGTTTGATCCAAATTCAAACCTTAATTTTTACACATTGATTTATAAAAATGACTATAAGCCTTCGGGGTATTCGGAAGGAGCTGATTTAGCTGAACTGGCTTTATCCTCAAGAAACGGAGGAGATAGGGATATAAAAGTAAAATATGATCACTATAAAACAGTTGTAGTTGATGCAGAGAAAAAAATATATACTACGGTTAGATATACTTTCAATGTTAGTTTTGGAAAAAATATGAGGAATATTTATTCTCAATATGCAGAAAATTACAATGGAAAACCAAGGGATTTTTACATAAAAGTAATGCCTATTGTTGGTAAATATAATCAATATAAAAACAGTGGAAATGGCTATAATAAAGGCTATCCTTTTTATGGAGAACATACATATTCTGGCTCTGGAATATATAACGGATTTTATTTTAAAGCGAATTACAATAAGTATCTTAGATATTAATAGAAATGAGAAAAATAGTTATATTATCAATCAGTATTCTCTTACTATATGGATGTAAGGGATTTTTCAAAGATATAGATTTAAACAGAAAGATTATAGAAAGCTCAAAATATAAAATAGTCTGGTATACAAAAGGAAGCTTTAGTGTAACAAAAGTGTATCCAGAGTATATTAAAATTATAAACAAGGAGGAAAAAACAAATAATGTTATAGAGGAGAGTGCGATAGATGATATTAATTTGTTATTAGGCGATACTTTAGAAATAACTTATGGTAGGCATTATATATTAAGCGATAAAGATAACAAAGATACTATTATAAGTGATTTGTTGATTAGATATCAAAATTCAAAGCTTGATTATAATAACACTGTAAGGTTTAAAACTTTTGAATAGTATCAGCATAATAAATATATAGGGTTTAATATAAGAATATTTCAGTATGAATTGAACCTAAAATAGTATAAAATAAGAGGCTGTCTTAGTTTAGAGACAGCCTCTTTTATTTAACTAATTTTCTCGTCCATGCAGAGCAATATGAGGAGTTCAATGGTATTGAATAAATCCCAATGGTTGTGTTCTTGGAGTTCAGGATGTTCCAAAGAAAGGATAAGGGAAGATTTATAAAGGTTATTTCATAAGTAAAGACAACTATGCCTAAAAGGCCATAAGGAGCAGGCTTCTGCTGTGAAGGCAAAGATAAAAAACTCCAAGCCTATGGAGGGGGAATCGGCAAAGGGAATGAAGAATATGAAAAGATGCAGTATTATGATCATGCAGATCATTTGGGAAGTAGCAGTTATATTACTAACTTAGACGCACAAATAGTACAGCATGTAGAATATGTACCGTTTGGTGAGGTGTTTATTGAGGAAAGGAACCAGAGTTGGAATACCCCTTATTTGTTTAATGGCAAGGAACTGGATGAGGAAACGGGGTTATACTATTACGGAGCTAGGTATTATAACCCGAGGGAGTCTGTGTGGTTATCAGTGAATCCGATGGCGAAGAAATACCCTAACATTTCGCCATATGCATATACATTCCAGAATCCGGTTAAGTTAATTGATCCTAATGGAGAAGAGCCTACTCCATTAGAAGCTGCTACTATGGCAAGCCATGTGTATGATGGGAAAATAAAATTAGTTGGAGGATGGGAGGTTTCTAAGAGAGATGTTAAAGGATTGGTAAAAGAGGATGATCAAAATGGATTAAAAGGGAATTTATATGAGCGAACATTAGACGGGAAGACGGAATATGCCATGGTTTATGCTGGTACTGAAGATATTAAAAAAGATGGATTGCAAGATGTTTTACAGGCTTTCGGAGTTTCTTCCCAATATACAACTGTTATTAATAATGCAGAACTTTTAAAGAAAGATTTGGGAGATTCAGAACTTACTTTTGTAGGACATTCTTTAGGGGGAGGGTTGGTTCAAGCTTCAGCTCTTTCGATTGATGGTCAGGCAATTACTTTTAATCCAGCTTGGGTATCTACTTTAACGGCTAATGTACATAAGTTATATAAATTTGATGATAAAATTACTAATTATGTAATATTTGGAGAAGTATTAAACAATTTCCAATCCACTTATGGAAAGAAGTTAGGGTTAAACCGTTTAGGAACCACTAAATATTTATATTCAACGATGCCTTTAATTCCCGTATATGGAACTTTAAAAGCTCATACCATAGGTCAGATATTAAGTGAAATAAAGGATGTTAAAGCCTATAACAAAACTAAAAAATGATACAGAGAATTTATATTTTTATATTAATGCTTGTAATGTTTTATTCATGCAAGCATTATCTTCCCGGTTATAATTATAAATTATTTCAAGACACTCCTGTATATACCTTATCTAAAGCGGTTGAGTCAGATAATTTATCAGAGATGACCCGTTTGGTAAAAGAAGAGAAGATAGACGTGAATTATAGAGAACCTAAATTTGGTAATAATTTATTGATGTTGGCAATCGTAAACCAAAAGAAAGAGACGGTACAGGCTTTATTAGATTTAGGAGCAGATCCTAATTTGAAGAACTTTTATAGCGATGATACTTCTTTTACAGTAGCTTTAAAATATATGGAATCCTGTAATATGGATAAGGTTAAGTTATTGATAGAACATGGGGCTGATGTGAATACACGAAAAAAATATTTACGAGAAGCAACTAATGAGACATACAATGAGACAGCGCTTAGTTTAGCTTCTTCAAAAAAAAATTGCGTAGATTTAGTTAAATATCTTGTAGCTAAAGGAGCCTGTGTTAATGATACTCTTTATTATAAAGGATATGGCGCAATTACAACCGCTTTAATACATAATAATTTAGAAGCCGCATTGTATTTGATTAAGCAACCATCAACAGAAATTCCAGATATAGTTTATATTCGAGATAAAGGAGGTAAAGATGAACAAAAGTTATCTATAACAGATATGTTAGAAGAAGAAAGTTATAGTTCGGATCCTGAGAATCAAAAATATAAAGAAGAAATTCTAAGTTATTTAAAAAGTATTCATAAGAGATAGGTAAAAAAGTTTAGCTGGCCTATAAACTAGGCGTAGATGTTAAATAACTCCAACCCCTCGCATTGCGAGGGGTTTTTAGTTTTAAGGCTCTTTGTTTAGTAAATCCAATAATTCCAATTCATCTTTGGGGATGAATGAGTGGAAGAGCTGCAGGATATTGTAAATGTCCCATTGAGTGTGTTCTTGGAATTCCTTATGCTACAAAGAAAGGATAAGAGAAGAATTACAGAGGATACTCCCTAAATAGAGCCCACTATGCGTATTTTGAAGTGCCTTACCAAGGAAAAGACCATAATGATTATGTAAACGGAGCAGGCTTCTGCTGTGCAGGAAAGGATAAAAAACTCCAAGCCTATGGAGGCGGAATCGGCAAAGGGAATGAAGAATATGAAAAGATGCAGTATTATTATCATGCGGATCATTTGGGAAGTAGCAGTTATATTACTAACTTAGACGCACAAATAGTACAGCATGTAGAATATGTACCGTTTGGAGAGGTGTTTATTGAGGAAAGGAACCAGAGTTGGAATACCCCTTACCTGTTTAATGGCAAGGAACTGGATGAGGAAACGGGGTTATACTATTACGGAGCTAGGTATTACAAACCGAGGGAGTCTGTCTGGTTATCAGTCGATCCGCTGGCGGAGAGGTACCCGAATTATTCTCCGTATGCATATACATTTCAGAACCCGATTAAGTATATAGATCCCCGAGGCTTAGAGGGGCTAGAACCGGGAGATCCACCTAAAGAAAGAGAAATAGACGAAGTTGTAATTATAAGTAAAGCAAGAAGTTGGTTTAATAGGAATATAATAAGACCTATTAAAAATATATTTCGAGTTAAAATAAAAAACTCTATTACTCATGAGACTAAACTTAGTGTTGATGTTGGGCTATTACAGGTTAGTGATGGAGGAACAAGAGGTTACGAAATTAAAGGCCCAACAATAAGGGCTGGAGAAATAACTGTAGGTTCTAATAAAAATGATGGGGCTTATTTAGATTTATATAATCCTTTATATGAGATTGCAACAGGAGGTGATCTAAAAGGAACTCTTATTTCTGGCAAATTAGAAACAGGAAAAGTTGATGTTAAGGCTGGGGTTTCTTGGAAATTGAAGGATGTAACTGTTCCTGTTTTAGGGCAACCAGCTATTCATCCCAATGAAGTTGAAATAACTCCATATTTTGGTGTAGGAATGCCTTGGGCTGAATTTAAGATTGAGAAGAGTTATAAAGGAATAAAGGTAAATTATGGAATTCAAGAAGATATAGGAAAATCTTTCTATAATATCATTGGTATAAAAGGAGATTTTAAGTTAGAAGGTAAAACCGAAATTAATTGGTAAAGATATGTTGCAGATTATTTTAAATTTATTAAATATAATTTTAATAATGAGTTTTATTTATATGTTTTATTTTACATATAAAAATCACAAATTATTAGATAAGCACCTTATAAATCGGATAGATTTAAAGGAAAATGAATTTAAAATATATAAAAAGATAAAATGGAGTTATATAGTTTTTGCTCTGGTTATATTTGTCCGATTTTTTATACCGTGGGAATATCTTATACATTAATTAAGTAAATTAAAATAAAAGAATATATTTTTATTAAAATTGTCTAATATCAAATTAATAGAAATAGTAAAATAGAGCAAAAAAGCTTTGGTTTTTTTATTTCACTCTATCTCTTCATCCATGCACTAATTTGAGGAGTTCAATAGTATTATAAATAGACCACTATGCGAATTTTGAAGTGCCTTACCATGGAAAAGACCATAATGATTATGTAAACGGAGCAGGCTTTTGCTATGCGGGCAAAGATAAAAAACTCCAAGCCTATGGAGGAGGAATCGGCAAAGGGAATGAAGAATATGAAAAGAAGCAGTATTATGATCATGCGGATCATTTGGGAAGTAGCAGTTATATTACTAACTTAGACGCACAAATAGTACAGCATGTAGAATATGTACCGTTTGGAGAGGTGTTTATTGAGGAAAGGACCAGAGTTGGAATACCCCTTATTTGTTTAATGGCAAGGAACTGGATGAGGAAACGGGGTTATACTATTACGGAGCTAGGTATTACAATCCTAGGGAGTCTATCTTTTTAAGTGTAGATCCAATGCTTGAAGAAACGATGACTCCTTACCAGTATACGTATCAGAATCCAATTAGATATACCGACCCAACGGGGATGGAGGGAGAAGGAGTTGATGATTGGATAAAGAATAAGGAAACAAGAGAAATAATATATGATAGTAGAGTTAAAAGTTCAAATGATTTGGCAGCTAATGGGTATAATCCTGATAATTATGAGTATATAGCCCCTGGTTATGAAACAATAGATCCAAGATTTAACTCCCAAATAGTATTAGGAGAAAATGGAAATTATACAGAGGATGGAATTTCAAAACAAGCTCCGGATAAAGCTCCAACATTTATAGATAAAGCTATGTCATATTTATCATCAATTAATCTATTTAGTGATAGTGGGAGTGAAACGTATCCTCAGATGGTGGGAGGAGACAGAACTTTTATTATAAGAAATTCTCATTACAGGTTTGGGGATAAAACTAGAGAAAATGATATGATGGAATATTTAGGTGCAATTGGAAGAGGGAGTTCTCCAGACTTCATGGACTTTTTAGGTGATGTGCTAAGTTTAGGGAATATGACATTACCCAGTAAAGGAAAAACAGATTCTTTTGAGTATAATATCCAAATACCAATTAGTATTGATTTAGATCGGCGTAAGGCTGCTGGATATATGGAAGTAGGTAGAAAGGTTAAAGATACTTCAGTAAAAGTGAGATATCCTCTAGATACTTTTGATATTAAACTAAAAAAACAGCAACAAATATATCGTACAGGAAAAGGATTGAATTATGTTAAGTAAAAAAAATCTGCAATTATTTATTGTTATTTTCATACTCTTACAAAGTTGTGATAAAAAACAATATGATGAAATAAAGACAAGTGAAGAAATAATTGATGGTTTAAAATGTGAAAGGAGAGAGTATTTGAGAAAAGGGATTCCAGTAAAAGTATTAACAAAATTATTAGATGGTAAAAAATTATCGGAATCTTGGTTAGTAGAAGATAAAAATGAAAAATATATTTACTATAACTTACAATATAATCAAAAAGGGGATACTGTTGTAAAAAAATATTTTCAAACTAATAAGGGAGCAAGTTTTTATAATTATGATTGGGGATATTACAATTATGAGGATGGAAGATATGAATATAAACAATATTTTCCTATTAATGATAGTTCAACTATTAATCAGTTTAAATTTTATAAGAATGGGATATTTATAGCAGATAGTAGTTCATATTATACAGTAATAAGTAAAGAGGGTAAGAATGAAATAACCTTATACTCATTGGCTGATGATGCAATTTTGTTATTATCGGAAGAATTACATGATAATTATGATAATATCAATCAAATTACGAAATTTGATACTCTATTTCCTGTTAGGCCTTTTGTGTGGGATGTTCCAAAGAGTTGGAATTCAAAAGGAGTTATAAAAATTATTAAATTTAGAGGACAACCCTATTATAGTAAAGAAAGAAAAGATTATTTACAAAGAATTAGTGAGAAAGATATGTATTTAGGGCCTCCTAATGAGATTGAGGCAATTAATATAATCAATAAAAATAAATTGTGGTAATAGGATAAAAAAGGTGAAGAGTATTCTCCACCTTTTTTATTCTTTCTTAATCAGATCTAACAGATCGAGTTCCTCGTTAGGCAGGAGGGCTTGAATAAGAGATATGAGATTATAAATATCCCATTGGTTGTGCTCGGAGAGTTCAGTTCTTTATGTTTAAAGAAAGGATAAGAAAGGATTTACTACCTAAATAAAAACCACTATGCGTATTTTGAAGAGCCTTACCATGGAAAAGACCATAATGATTATGTAAACGGAGCAGGCTTCTGCTGTGAAGGAAAGGATAAAAAACACCAAGCCTATGGAGGCGGAATCGGCAAAGGGAATGAAGAATATGAAAAGAAGCAGTATTATGATCATGCGGATCATTTGGAAAGTAGCAGTTATATTACTAACTTAGACGCGCAAATAGTACAGCATGTAGCATATGTACCGTTTGGGGAGGTGTTAATTGAGGAAAGGAACCAGAGTTGGAATACCCCTTACCTGTTTAATGGCAAGGAACTGGATGAGGAAACGGGGTTATACTACTACGGGGCTAGGTATTACAACCCGTGGGAGTCTGTGTGGTTGTCAACGGATCCATTAAGTGGTTACAACCCTATTATGGAAACGGAGTACTACATCGATGGTCAACATAACAAAGGAGTATTTAATTCATTTAACTTAAATACCTATGGGTATTGTTATCAGAATCCGGTTCTTTTAGTAGATCCTAATGGAAAACAGGCGATTGTAGAGAGTGTTAAGGGAGGAGTAACGAATGTAACCTGGAAAGTAAAAGTAAATAATTACGAAGGAAGTGCAGACCAGTTGGCATTAAAATTAAATGAAGTCTCTAAAATATTATCTCAAAATAAAGGATTGAATATAAATATAGTTCAGGATAATAATGCTATTTATACTTTAGAGTTTGGCAGTAATATAACTTCAAAACAAACAGCTACAGGTGTAGAATATGTAATGGGGTCAACTCAAATAGGTAATATGATTAATGGTACAGCCTATGTACAAGATGATTCTTTTGTTATAGCTCATGAAATGGGACACTCTGGGGGATTAGGGCATATATTTGATGTTCAATTAAATGAAGAAGGTAAAGTAATAGTTAATGATACCCCAAATAATAAATATAATTTAATGAATACAGAAGCGGGAGATGGTAGAACTAATGGATACTATGGAGGAAAAGAGCTAAATCAAGATCAGATAAATTATATGAAAAATTATATTGAATCAAAACAAGAGAAATAAAATGAATTATGAAATTGAGTAGTATTATTTTGTTTATTGTTATGCTATTGATGCTTGAATGTTCTATTAATAAACCTTTAGTAAGGTACTATAATACAACTTTAGAAAAAGAAAAAAAGTTAAAATTCAAGTATACTCATTTTTTAGAAAAAATGTATAAAGAATCTTTGCCTGAAAAATATCAGCCTGAAAAGATTAAAAATTATAATATTAGATTATTAATAGTAAATGGAGCGGCTTTTAAAGGTGAGTTTATAGTAATTAATAAAAAAGATACCTTAAAGTATATAGGTGATAGTGCAGGATATTGTAAAACAAGATTGTACGAATTGCCAGCTGGATTAAAAAAAATGAATATAGAAGATAGTAAAAGAGGGAAATATATTATAAAATTAAAAAAAGAGTATGATTATATTGAAATTTCAGGATTTAAAGATACTCTTATTATTAGATATTTAGATTTCCCTAAACTTAGGTTATGTACATAAATATAGTAACATATTTACTAAGATGTTTTGTAATATAATAAAAAAGCCCTCGCTTTTGCGAGGGCTTTTTTATTTAACTAATTTCCTCGTCAAGGGCAAGTAATCTGAGGAGTTCAATGGTGTTGAATAAGTCCCAGTTGTTGTGTTCTGTAAGTTCGGGATGTTCCAAAGCAAGAATAAGATAAGATTTACAGAGGATACTCCCTAAGTAAATACCATTATGATTATGTAAACGGAGCAGGCTTCTGCTGTGAAGGAAAGGATAAAAAACTCCAAGCCTATGGAGGCAGAATAGGCAAAGGGAATGAAAAATATGAAAAGAAGCAGTATTATGATCATGCAGATCATTTGGGAAGTAGCAGTTATATTACTAACTTAGACGCACAAATAGTACAGCATGTAGAATATGTACCGTTTGGGGAGGTGTTTATTGAGGAAAGGAACCAGAGTTGGAATACCCCTTACCTGTTTAAAGGCAAGGAACTGGATGAGGAAACGGGGTTATACTATTACGGAGCTAGGTATTACAATCCGAGGGAATCCGTGTGGTTGTCAACGGATCCATTGGCTGAGAAGTACCCTAATGTATCACCGTATGCGTATACATTCCAGAACCCGGTTAATTTTATAGATCCTACGGGGATGGAGCCCGATGGATGGGGAAGAAAAGGTAATCAATGGATCTATGATGAAAATATTACCCAAGAGAATTATAAGGAATTAGGTTATGATGATTATTCAGATGGTGTAACTAATAATACATATACATCAGTTAACAATACTCAAGTTACATTAAACTCAAATGGAACATGGAAAGAAAGAGGTTTGACAAGTAGTGGTGAGTTTTATGGAGGAGATGGAAGTGGAAGTTTTATGGACTGGGCTCATAGAATTGTGTATGAAACAGATCAATACAACCCGATAGCTTTAGTATGGGATGGAATACAAGGATATATAACAGGAGCAGATAGATTTGGGAATGAGTTAAATACAGCTGGATCTACATTCAAAATAGCAATAGCTATTCCTATAGGAAAAGCTGGTGGTCTACTTTATAGAGCAGAACAAGGTGTCGTTAATGTAACAAGTAAGAGTACTGTTAACATGGGGACAAATGCTTTAGCCAAGACAGGAATACAGTTTAGCAAGCACTCTTTACAACGATTAGCTGAACGTGGGGTAACAAAAGATATGGTCGAATTGGTTGTTAACAAGGGACAAAAATTCTATGATCCACTTAATAAATCAATCAATTATGTCTTACCAAAAAGTTTTGCAAGTGGAAAAAGTTTGTTAGTTGGTACGAATCCATCAACAGGAGAAGTTACGACAGTAATACGTAGCAGTAAAAATTTAATCAAAAAGAGGTTTATAGCAATAAAATAATTGTGTTATGAAATCGAATATTGAAATAGTAGAATTATTGAAATCTATTTTAGAAAAGGGATACCCAAGTAGGGAGAAGCTTATAAAAGATTTTCAGGATGAAGTTTGGAATGATGATAGTATACAGGATGAAGTTTTAAATGAAATTTTATCGGAACTTGCATATGATTTGGATTTTTATGAACCTAATAAAGAATGGCGAAAAGAAGATCAAAGTTATTATGGAGATGATAGATTAGAAGAAGTAATAAAAAAAGCAATACGAAAATTACAAGAGCAAAGCCTGCAATAGCGGGCTTTTTTTATTCAATAATTTCCTCGTCCAAGCAAAGCAATCTGAGTAGTTCAATGGTGTTGAATAAGTCCCAATGGTTGTGTTCCTGGAGTTCAGGTTGTTCCAAAGAAAGGATAAGAGAGGACTTACAGAGATTACAGAGGGAATTTAGAGTAAAGAGGTAGTTTTGTTTGTTTTTAAAAGTTAAGGAAATAGAGAAATCCTTGTTGGTTTCGACTTTTTTGTTTGGGGTTGTCATGGTAAAAAATATTTGGGTTTAAAAAATAGGCAGGTCGCTGACAACCCATTCTACGAAGTAGAAAAGTCTGGGGACTTTCACCCTTACGCCTGCCCGTATTATTAGTGATACACTTTGTCCTTATTATGTTCATAAAATGGATTGTCAGGAGCAAATATAGTAAAAAACTATAATTTATTAGATAAAAAAACAATCCAAAAGGATTGTTTTTTAATTATATATAATAATAATTTTACTTATAAAGAAGCAGCGTTTTTAGTAAAAAAATCTTTAAATTTTTTATTAGTAAGCATTTTATCCACTAATCTAAAAATAGTTTGTTTGTCCTCTTCTTCCAGTTGTTGAATAAGCCTTATTTGCTCTACTTCATTCTTGTCCTCAATAGTAATTTCTTTAGGGATAGAACCATCATAATTTATAATTTGATCCGTAGTCATATTAAATAAATGCGCCATTTTATGAAACTCATCAATAGTTAAACTACGTACCCCTTTTTCAATTTTAGAATAAGCAGACTTATCAACGCCAATATAATTAGCCACTTCAATTTGTTTAAGGTCTTTTTGTTCCCTTATATCTTTAATATTATT
>NZ_PSZM01000005.1 GCF_002964975.1 Apibacter adventoris
TACTGATATAGACTCTTGTTTAACAATCTTACTTTATCTTCGGCATTGATTCTAGCCCTAGACTTAAACAAATTCCCTATTCCTCTCCAAAAGCCACCATCTCCTCCCTCATCTGGCTCCATCCCCATTGGATCAGTAAACCTAATAGGATTTTGATAAGTATACTGATATGGAGTCATCGTTTCTTCAAACAGCGGATCAACGCTCAGCCAGACGGACTCCCTCGGATTATAGTATCTAGCCCCGTAATAGTATAACCCCGTTTCCTCATCCAGTTCCTTGCCATTAAACAGGTAAGGGGTATTCCAACTCTGGTTCCTTTCCTCAATAAACACCTCCCCAAATGGTACATATTCTACATGCTGTACTATTTGTGCGTCTAAGTTAGTAATATAACTGCTACTTCCCAAATGATCCGCATGATCATAATACTGCATCTTTTCTTATTCTTCATTCCCTTTGCCAATTCCGCCTCCATAAGTTTGGAGTTTTTTATCTTTGCCTACATAGCAAAAGCCTGCTCCGTTTACATAATCATTATGCCCTTTTCCATGGTAAAGTACTTCAAAATATGCATAGTGATCTTTATTTAGGAGTAACCTCTGTAAATCTTCCCTTATCCTCTCTTTGTAGCATAAGGAATTCCAAGAACACACTCAATGGGATATTTACAATACCATTGAACTACTCAGATTGTTTTACCTCGATGGTGAGATAGAGTGAAACAAAAAAACCAGAGCTTTTTTGCTCTGGTTTACTATTTCTATTAATTTAGATAATTTTGAATTCGAAATATTACTGAAACTTTACCTTAAAGCCGGAAATTGAATTAATGGACTGTAGTCCGTTTTCCAAACATCTAATTCAAATAAATCTCCTGAGGTATCGATATATAACGAAACTATAACATCTACGTCATCTTGATCCCTAAATTGAATACTACTAATTTCCCTACCAAATGTATAATTATTTGCTTTTCCTTTTGGATATATTCTCAAACTACCCATTTCCCCATCAGACATTGAACAAACCAATATTTTGTTTAAATAATCTTCTGAAAAATTTACATCAGATTTTTTTATTAAATCTTCTATTATTTCCCTTTCTTCTTTTGTTGGCCTTCTACTTAACTGCTCCATGAATTCTACCTATATTTATTGTTTCATTTTGAAGTTTGTAAGCTGCATATTGTATTTTCTATCCTTGAACTGTAATTTCATAATTCAATGGCTTTCCTAATAGTAATTTAGTTGAAACAGATTTTAAATGTTTTACTATACCTGATTCTACACTTGTTCTACTTAATCCTAAAGCTTCTGTAAGTCTAAAAAGTTTGATAAACTTGATTTTCTGTTTTTCCAAATTGTATAATTAATCCTGTATTTTTTCTAGATTAAGCTCCTTTTATTAACGAACTTGTTGTTATTGTTGTTCCCTCTGTCACGTATCAATCAAAAGAATATCAATCAGTATCCCTAAAGGTATTAATATTACAGTTTGTGAATCTGGCTCTGTTAAAGCTATATAAGTTACATCTTTTACTGCAAATAATGTCCTCTTAAATCCATTCAACCCATCAGACATATTAAACTCCACATCTTTAGGCGCTCCATATTTAGGAACCGCATTAGGACCTGTAAATGCTTCTGTTGTTTCTCCTTTATCATTCATAACATGAACAAAAGCATCATTTTTATCTGATCCACTTGATAAAGTCCTGATTTAAGTTAGTTTTCTTCCTCCTCCTTTTGTTGGAATTGAGTCATAAATATCCCTTTTCCCTGTTGGAGAATCTCCATCTTTTGGACTCATCCCCGTAGGGTCAGTAAACTTATTTGGATTTTGATTCGTATACTGATACGGAGTTCCTGTCTGCTCAAACAACGGATCCACTCTTAAAAAGATAGACTTCCTAGGGTTGTAATACCTAACCCCGTTTCTTCATCCAGTTCCTTTCCATTAAACAGGTAAGGGGTATTCCAACTCTGGTTCCTTTCCTCAATAAACACCTCTCCAAACGGTACATATTCTACATGCTGTACTATTTTGCGTCTAAGTTAGTAATATAACTGCTACTTCCCAAATGATCTGCATGATAATAATACTGCATCTTTTCATATTCTTCATTCCCTTTGCCGATTCCCCCTCCATAGGCTTGGAGTTTTTTATCTTTGCCTTCACAACAGAAGCCTGTTCCGTTTACTTAATTATTATGAGCTTTACACTTCAAAATATGCATAGTTGTCTTTATTTAGGGAGTAATCTTTCTTCATCTTCACTTATCCTCTCTTTGGAACATCCCGAACTCCAAGAACACAACAATTGGGATATTTACAACATCCTTACCCTCATTCGCTCTATTATTCCCAAAGATGAACTAGAACTGCTCGTCTTGTTGAATAAGGATTCTTGAAATAAAAAAACCCACTATAAAGCAGGGTTTTCTTTTTTAATAATAATAAATTACTTAATTTATTATTGTTCTAATCCTTTTCTGTTACAGGTCCTAAACCTTTTCCTTCATATTCTTTAGGGATATACTCTGGCTTATAAATTATTGGCTTATTCTCAAATCCATCCCAATATACATACAATCTTCCACATACTTTACATTTGACTACTAACTGCATTTCCATATATAATTTATTGGGGTCTATTTCTGTATCAAAATATTTTTCATAATCCACATCTGAAATAATCATCCATTGATTAGGACTAGGAATATCACTTAAACTTATGATATTTTCACATTCGCATTTTATCTTTGGCATATCTTTTTATTTTGACATAATTACTATATCCTTAATATTTACAGTCTTTCCTCCCGCTTTTATTGATCCTTGCACTCTCTTTGTAAGGCATTACCTAATTGAGAAGCTTGTACATTGGTTTTTGAAAGGTCTAACACGATTCCTGTTGTTTGGGAATTCTTCCTTGCCATACCTGAAATAATAGCATTTACACTATTTGATGTAGGAGTATATACATCATAATTTACTCCATTTACCAATAAGTCGGACGTTCCTCCTGCTGCTCGAATACCTTTAGGCATTCGTAATAAAACATTATTACCTAAACCATTCATATACTCTGCTGCTGCAAGTTCACTTGATGAAAAAGTTCCTCCTGCTTCAATAATAAGGAGCGGTCTAGCAGCTATGGCTACAGCTCCTGCATATCCCTGCCATTTCTAACACTTTTCCTGTTGCTGTAGTAGCTCTTGGTGTGTTCAGATTCATATTTGAATCAGGATTAAACGTAGCCTCAGTCCAAATTGCATACAATGCATCTATCACATCTGAGAGGCTACTTCAAACATTTTTTGAGCCTCTGTTTTCATCCCTGTGTAATTCCTCCTACACACTCATAATCATTCCTACATATACGACCAATAGGCTCATCTACTTCTACAGTTCCTCTACTAGCAGGACTTCCTTGATCTACTTTTCCTCCAAATATTCTTTTAAACAAATTTTCCACAGGTTGAGATATATTCCTTCCAAACCAACTTCTCTTTGGTGGATCTCCTGCACCGTCTTCCGGAACCATTCCAGTCGGATCAATATATTTGACAGGATTTAATAATGCATACGGAGATACATTCGGATACTTCTCCGCGAGCGGATCCACGCTTAACCACACAGCCTCCCTCGGATTATAATACCTAGCCCCGTAATAGTATAACCCCGTTTCCTCATCCTGTTCCTTGCCATTAATCAGGTATTCCAATCTGGCTCCTTTCTTCAATAAACACCTCCCTAAATGGTACATATGCTACATGCTGCACTATTTGTGCGTCTAAGTTAGTAATATAACTGCTACTTCCCAAATGATCTGCAACGTTTATTATATCAACTCTTACGCTCCCTTATTCCTAAAGATCAACTGAATCTACTGGATTTGTTGGACTAGGAGTAATACCCCCCTCGCAATTGCGAAGGGCTTTCTCTAATTTTATTCTTTTCCTATACTCTTTAAATATTTTTTTATTTTTTGTCCCAGTTTATAATTTTTAGTTCCTTTTTCAGATTTTGGCAACCCTTCATTACTATTTATCATCTCTGTTATTGTCTTCTTCTTACCATTTATTAACAGAAAACAATACTTGGGTATTTCTGCCTTCTTATCTACTATTAAATAATAGGCTACTTCCATATTTTCTTGTATAATAGCTTCTGTTATTGCTCTATATCCGGGATATTGTAAATCTTTATTAATATCTGCTCCTGATTCCACTAAAACTTTAACTACACTTAGACATCCCCCACGAGAGGCTAAAGATAATGGGGTTTCTTTGTAAAAAAATTTATCTGTAAAACCATTTGCATTCGACTCTGAACCTTTTATTTCAAAATTAACATCCCCTCCATACTTAATAAGAAGTTCTAATACCTTTGTGTTACATTTATCTTTTTTATAAGAACCTCTACATGCTACTAATAAGGGGGTTGTTGGACTCCCTTTTTCAAGATTACTCAACTGATTAGGATTTGCCCCTAATTTTAGTAATGTTTCTACGGATCTGGGTAAATTATTAGCAACAGCATTCATTAGTATTGTATTTCCATATTCTGGGTCATAGTATTCTAAATCAAGATTCCCTTGTTTTACTAATTCTTTAATCTTTTCTTCGTCTTGATTTTTTACCGCTTTTGATAAAGATTCTAATGGGGTATTTTTAAAGTTATTTAAATCAAATCCCGGCACATAATAATATTGACAACTATATATCTTCGTTGATATAATTAATATAGCTATTATTTTAAATACTTTACTCATTTTTACCATTTTATATTAGGATTAAATCGTTGCTTTGCTTCATCGCTTGCCCGCTGTTGTTCAGGTGTAAGCATCTTATCTACAGCCTCTACCATATTATCTATACTATGTCCATTCCATTTCCCATTTTTTGAAGCTGGAGTAACATAGTGTCGAGTTCCATCAACTGAAGGTAATATAGTTACCATATTTTGCACTAGGTTTAATGGATCAGTGGTCATAACATAAGCATCAATAGTTTCTTTATAACTTTTAAATATAGATTTGAACCTTAGATGACTTCTTTTAGTTGATTTTCTTAGTCTATGCTTATTTCACCTTTTTGCCTCCTTTGGGCTTTAACCTGATCTCTTTCATAAGTTCCTTGCCCTTAATTCTTACGCCTACGTCCATTACTTTTATCCGGCTATTGTTTACATTCATCATAGGTCTACCTTCTTTGATCTCTCCGTTTTTTAAACATACTTTGGAGGCTACTTTTATGCCTCCTGTTTGTGCGTTGACTCCTATTTCTATCAGGAATATTATACTTAGTAGTAATAACTTTTTCATAGTTGTTTT
>NZ_PSZM01000006.1 GCF_002964975.1 Apibacter adventoris
AGAATTTAAGTGTATATTCTTATGTTCATAATAGGTCAGTAAATGCTGTAGATCCAGATGGGGAAGATATAATTATTCTTTATGATAGTAATTCTGTATATGGTTTAGGGCATTCAGCAGTTCTGATAGGGAATGATAAAGACGGTTGGCGCTATATATCGATGAATGGAACTGGAGAAGGAGCAAAACCGATAGGGCTAGCAAAAAATTCAGATTTAGGAAATATTAAATATAATCGAAAAACAAGAATAGGAAATGATTTTAGAGGATCAGGATTAAAAGCAACTGAAATAATAGGTATAATTAATGAATCAGCTAATCCTAATGAAAAACATAATTATGATAGAGCATTTCTAATATTATCCAATACAAGTGAAGATAATTTAGCCTATGAAAAAGCAAAGAAAGAAGCGAGTGCTAAATGGTATAATATATTTGGACAATCTTGTATAGATCCAGGACAAGCTGCTTTGAAAGGTGTTATAGAAGATAGATATGGAAAAGATGTACCAGATAAAATAGGGTATGAGAAAATAGAACATCAATTAATTCCAAATAATCAAGCCGCTATGTTATTAAAACAAATTGAAATGCTCAATAAAGGACTTCAAAAGCAAGGTCAGAATGTGATAATACAAGCTACAGAAAAAAATCTAAAAATAAATAGAAAAAAAATAAATAAGAATGAAGTTTAAAATATTATATAAGATACTTATAATTACTATGATATTTGGAGTCTTTTTAATTTATTTGAGTTCTTATATAGGTTGGTATGGTTATGAAAAATGGAAGTATCGTAGATCTACAAGAGGTGATATTGAACAATCTAAAATGCGAAAAGTTTTTGTAAAGCAAGTGCCTTTTATAGTAGTTCCGGATACAATTAAAACAGAAGGGATGTTTTATATAGAGAAGGGATATACCTATGGCAAGCATTCTATGGAAGATACAAGGGTTTTAACTATGGAAGATACAAAATATCCTTTTCAACTAATGTATAAAGGATTCAATATAATATATTTAAAAAAAGATAATCCTAACATGAAAGATTCGATACATAGAGATGAAATATGGCTTAAGAGTCCCATAATCAGAGATACAATATATTATAGGCTTTTGAAAAGTAAAGGAACAAATGTAGTAGATCCACAGTTTACTGATACAATAGGAATGATTAAAGTCTTTGATAAATAAGTAAAAAACCCGCTATTAGCGGGTTTTTATTTTTTAAATAATCCAAAGTAATCTGAGGAGTTCAATGGTGTTAAATAAGTCCCATTGTTGTGTTCTTGGAGTTCTGTATGTTCCAAAGAGAAAATAAGTACAGAGGTTACACTCCCTAAATAAAAGACAACTATGCGTATTTTGAAGTGCCTTAGCATGGAAAAGATCATAATGATTATGTAAACGGAACAGGCTCTGCTGTGCAGGCAAAGATAAAAAATATCAAACCTATGGGGGAGGAATAGGCAAAAGGAATGAAGAATATGAAAATTATTATCATGCAGATCATTTGGGAAGTAGCAGTTATATTACTAACTTAGACGCGCAAATAGTACAGCATGTAGAATATGTACCGTTTGGAGAGGTGTTTATTGAGGAAAGGAACCAGAGTAGGAATACCCCTTATTTGTTTAATGGCAAGGAGCTGGTTGAGGAAACGGGGTTATACTATTATGGGGCTAGGTATTACAACCCGAGGGAATCCGTGTGGTTGTCAACGGATCCATTAAGTGGTTACAACCCTATTATGGAAACGGAGCACTACATCGATGGTCAACATAATAGAGGGGTTTTTAATTCAAAGAATCATAATACCTATGGATATTGCTATCAGAATCCAGTTGTATTAATAGATACGAATGGGAAGCAAACATATTTTATTCATGGAACAATATCTGATTCATCAAGATGGACGGAAGGTGAAGGACCTAGAACTGTTAGAGCAATTATGAGACTAACAAATAGTAAATACTATAATACAGGATTTAATTGGTTTTCACCTCTTTTAAATTATCAAAATTATAAGTTACAGGCAGCTATTAGTCTAAAAGATTATGTGCTAAAACACAGAGTAGAAGGGCAGGAAATAACTTTAGTGGGGCATAGTCATGGAGGGAATGTTGCTATTCAAGCATCTAAGATGATTTTTGAAGCTAAAGGAGAAAAAGTAAATTTAATAACTATAGCAACGCCAGCATATAATAAATTGTCTAAATGGAGTAAAATCCTGAACATTATAAAAATTATATAAATGATCATATTGCTTTATGGAATAAAGTAGATGGTGTGTCAGGAGGAATGGAATGGCTGAAGATGATTATTTTAAAACATCTTCAATTACAACAAATATTGAATTAGATGTAAGTAAAGATTATAAGTCAACACAAATATTTGATGCACATTCATTTGATGTAGAAAAGCCAGAAATACTTGAAAGAAATATTGACAGTGGTAAGATTAGGAAAATAAACAAGATAAAGTAATAAATTTAGAATTATGTTTAAATTTAATTATATATTAGTGGTCATTTACTCTATACTTGTTGTGATTTTAGTAATGATAGGTAAATTGTCATTTGGTCATGGTTTAGGGGATTTATATTATATTATTGAATTGGTAATATTTTTATGTTTTATAATTTTATTAAATTCCATTAAACATAAAATTAATTATTCTTTTTTTAAGTATTTTATATTACTACTATCAGTAATTATTATTTTATATTTTTCATTAAAATTGACAATATATAGAGGGGTAGAAAAACCTTGGGATGGAAATGTTTTTATTAGGTGGCATATAAATTAAAAAAAAAGCCCCGCTTAATAGCGGGGCTTTTTTTATTTCAATAATTTCCTAGTCCATGCAGAATAATTTGAGGAGTTCAATAAGTCCCAGTTGTTGTGTTCTGTTAGTTCGGGATGTTCCAAAGAGAGGATAAGGGAGAATTTACAGAGGATACTCCCTAAGTAAACACCACTATGCGTATTTTGAAGAGCCTTATCATGGAAAAGACCATAATGATTAAGTAAACGGAGCAGGCTTTTGCTGTGCAGGCAATGATAAAAAACACCAAGCCTATGGAGGGGGAATCGGCAAAGGGAATGAAGAATATGAAAAGATGCAGTATTATGATCATGCGGATCATTTGGGAAGTAGCAGTTATATTACTAACTTAGACGCGCAAATAGTACAGCATGTAGCATATGTACCGTTTGGAGAGATGTTTATTGAGGAAAGGAACCAGAGTTGGAATACCCCTTATTTGTTTAATGGCAAGGAACTGGATGAGGAAACGGGATTATACTATTACGGGGCTAGGTATTACAACCCGAGGGAGTCTATCTTTTTAAGTGTGGACCCGATGTTTGAAGAAACGATGACTCCGTATCAGTATACGTATCAAAATCCAATTAGGTTTACTGACCCTACGGGGATGATTCCGGAAGTATCAGGAGATCCACCGAAGTGGTTATCAAAAATAATAAGAAAAATAAATTCAATTAAAACAAACACAACTCGATGGTATTTTAATAATGTAGTAGCTACTCAGCTTAATTGGTCTCCAGCTAATACTCCTTTTGATACAAGAGGTTATGAGTTATTCTTCTACTGGGTAAATGGATTAGGTAAGGAAGGAGGACTGAGATATAAAGAAGGAAAATGGGGTGATTATATGAGAAATAATACCTATATCAAGGATTTTTTAAAGGATCAAGCTTATGGGGAAGACTTAAGTATGAAAAATAGAGGGCAAAATACTTCAACAATATCTCCTTATAAGACTCCAATGGAAATTGAGAATGGATATACAACAGGATATGAATTATTACATGGGACAAGTGATTTTCAGGTGAAGGGAGGTACTGGTGTGTATAACGAAAAAACAGGAGTATATACATTTAAATATAATCTTTTATGGAATGATCGAATAGACCCTATTGTTAATCAAGGAGATGGACCATTGGCAGATTTCATCAAAAAAACGCCAGGTATAAACCCAGTTGATTATAATATAAGTATAGAATGGTCCCAGACAGTGGATATAAAGTTAGATTCTAATAAGAAAAATATACAAAGACCAGAGCCTGCAAGAAGAGGAAGTCAAGAAATTTTTTAATATATATTAAAATTATGAATAGGTTAAAAAAATATTTTTTTATATCAATATTAGTTTTAATAAATTCTTGTAATGAAAGTAAGGATAATATTATGCCTTTTTACAATGGAGGATTTGTAAAAGCAGAAGGTACTTATAAGGTGCCTAAATATAATTTAAAACTAGTAGAAACTAAATCAGGGCTTTTATTTGGAATATCTGATAAAAAAAATAAATTATTGTATCAGAGTGATATATTTAAAGCATTTAGTCAACATGCTTTTTGGAGTTTATATATCGATGAAGATTTTAATGTTTGGGTTTATAATTCTGATTATCAAGAAACTGTAGTTTTATTTTTTGATGAACAAAAAATGAAGTTTAGTACTAAAGATTATTGTAAAGATAAATTAAATTTGCCAAAAGAGTTTAAGAAAAGTTTAAATGATAGATTAGTGTGTCAGTAAATATTTTAATAATAAAAAAATAGGTTCCTTTATATGATAAATTAGTTTTAAGGTAATAAAAGAAGTTATAAAAGAATTCGCCTCGCAACAGAGGCGGATTCTTTTTATTATTCAATAATCTCTTCATCCAGAGAAAGTAGTCTAAGGAGTTCATTGGTATTTTTAATATCCCACTTGTTGTGTTTTTAGAGTTCGGATTGTTCCAAAAATAGAAAATAAGAGAAGATTTACAGAGGATACTCCCAAAATAAAGACCACTATTCTTATTTTGAAGTGTAAAGCTCATAATAATTAAGTAAACGGAACAGGCTTCTGCTGTGAAGGCAAGGATAAAAAACTCCAAACCTACGGAGGGGGAATTGGCAAAGGGAATGAAGAATATGAAAAGATGCAGTATTATTATCATGCGGATCATTTGGGAAGTAGCAGTTATATTACTAACTTAGACGCACAAATAGTACAGCATGTAGA
>NZ_PSZM01000007.1 GCF_002964975.1 Apibacter adventoris
AAATGGAATGAATTAAAATAAATAAACAAAAAACCCGCAATTGCGAGGTTTTTGTTATTAATTAATCTCCTCGTCAATGCAGAGTAATCTGAGGAGTTCGATATTGTTGTAAATATCTCAGTTTGTATGTTCGGTAAGCTCTTTATGTTTCAAAGAAAGGATAAGCGAAGATTTACAGAGATTACTCCCTAAATAAAGAACACAATGCGTATTTTGAAGTGCCTTACCATGGAAAAGACCATAATGATTAAGTAAACGGAGCAGGCTTTTGCTGTGCAGGCAATGATAAAAAACACCAAGCCTATGGAGGGGGAATCGGCAAAGGGAATGAAGAATATGAAAAGATGCAGTATTATAATCATGCAGATCATTTGGGAAGTAGCAGTTATATTACTAACTTAGACGCACAAATAGTACAGCATGTAGAATATGTACCATTTGGAGAGGTGTTTATTGAGGAAAGGAACCAGAGTTGGAATACCCCTTACCTGTTTAATGGCAAGGAACTGGATGAGGAAACGGGGTTATACTATTACGGGGCTAGGTATTACAACCAGAGGGAGTCTATCTTTTTAAGTGTAGATCCGATGTTTGAAGAAACGATGACTCCGTATCAATATACTTATCAAAATCCAATTAAATTTACAGATCCTACGGGGATGGAGCCTGATTGGTATAAGGATGGGAAAGGTAATTTAGTAGCAGATAAAAGAGATAGTGCAGGCTCTTTAGCTGAGGAGTTAGGTATTTCAGAAAAATCAGCAGGAAAATTATTAAAAGATCAAGGCTATAAATCTTATGAAAAAGGAGGAAAAGAGTATACACAAATTAATGAGGAAAGTAAAGTTCAAGTTGCATTTTCTACTCTTGAGACAATAGATAATAATGCATATGATATTTATGAAGGGATAGGGATAAGTAAGTGCTGATATAGTATTGATTAATAAAATGGAAACTCGAGAGTATAGCATAGATAGGACATCAAGTTCTAGGACTAATTATGAACAAGTTGGAAGTATTCAGACAACTTATGTTAAGCCAGAACAAATAAATACTAATGAAACGTATAAACCTTCTAATATTGAATATTATCCATTTAGCAATATTCAAATATCATATTATGAATATACAGCCCCAAGAGGGACAGGTAATAAAGTTATTGAAGGATTAAATGATTCAAGATTTTCAAAGAATAAGTTAAAGGGAGGAAAAGCAGACTATTTAGGCATTATTAAAGAAATTTTTAAATCAATTAAAAAGAAATGAGATTATTTAAATTGATAAGTATTTTAGTAGTTTTGTTTTGTTACAATTGTGATAAAAATAAGAGGAAGGATGATTTTATAAAAGAACGGATAAAAGCTACTTCTTTGTCATATCAGGAGTATATTGAAAAAACTAATATTCCTAAATCTTTTTATAGTCATTTTCCCATGACTATAAAAAAATTGCCTATTAAATTATATTCAAATGACGATTTATCTAGAGATTTTATTTATGTTATGTTATTTGAGTATGAAATAGATAAAAAGACAATGGATTCTTTGAGTGCTGTAATAAAAAATGGTAATATTGTGAAGTATTCTGATAAAGATCTAAAAACACTTGTAATAAACAAACAAAATTTAGAAAAAAAGTACATTAATTTTGTGCCTTATTTTGAAACCCATTCGTATGATTACTTGGAAAATGTAGTGTCTACAAAAGATGTTTATTCTGATAGGACTAAAACAGGATTGTCTGAAAATTTTGATATTTATATTTTTAATACCAAGTCTAAAGACATTTTAAGCGATATTCAAACTTTACGATCTATACTTAAGCAAGATGTTAAAGGTTATTCAAGAGGTATTTGTATAAATACTAAAAAATCAATATTAATTTATTGGTTTTTGGCATGGTAATATAAAAATATTATGAAAAGAATAAAAGAAATATTATTACGTATAATTAGTGTTATTATAAAATTTCTTATTGAAGTTTAAAGTGATAAATTACAAATAGTGATTGTTATTATAGAATTATTTAACTATTAAATAACCAAGCCTGCTTTATTAAAGCGGGCTTTTTGTATTAAATAATTTCCTCGTCAATGCAAAGTAACCTGAGGAGTTCAATGGTGTTGTAAATATCCCAGTTATTGTGTTCAATGCGTATTTTGAAGTACCTTACCATGGAAAAGACCATAATGAATATGTAAACGGAGCAGGCTTTTGCTATGTAGGCAAAGATAAAAAACTCCAAGCTTATGGAGGCGGAATCGGCAAAGGGAATGAAGAATATGAAAAGATGCAGTATTATTATCATGCGGATCATTTGGGAAGTAGCAGTAATATTACTAACTTAGACGCGCAAATAGTACAGCATGTAGCATATGTACCGTTTGGGGAGGTGTTTATTGAGGAAAGGAACCAGAGTTGGAATACCCCTTATTTGTTTAATGGAAAAGAGTTGGATGGGGAAACGGGGTTATACTATTATGGAGCTAGGTATTATAACCCGAGAGAATCTGTATGGTTGTCAATGGATCCATTGTATATAGCACATTTAGATGCAGATAGTAATACGGGGGGAGTTTATGATAGTAAGAATTTAAGTGTATATTCTTATGTTCATAATAGGTCAGTAAATGCTGTAGATCCAGATGGGGAAGATATAATTATTCTTTATGATAGTAATTCTGTATATGGTTTAGGGCATTCAGCAGTTCTGATAGGGAATGATAAAGACGGTTGGCGCTATATATCGATGAATGGAACTGGAGAAGGAGCAAAACCGATAGGGCTAGCAAAAAATTCAGATTTAGGAAATATTAAATATAATCGAAAAACAAGAATAGGAAATGATTTTAGAGGATCAGGATTAAAAGCAACTGAAATAATAGGTATAATTAATGAATCAGCTAATCCTAATGAAAAACATAATTATGATAGAGCATTTCTAATATTATCCAATACAAGTGAAGATAATTTAGCCTATGAAAAAGCAAAGAAAGAAGCGAGTGCTAAATGGTATAATATATTTGGACAATCTTGTATAGATCCAGGACAAGCTGCTTTGAAAGGTGTTATAGAAGATAGATATGGAAAAGATGTACCAGATAAAATAGGGTATGAGAAAATAGAACATCAATTAATTCCAAATAATCAAGCCGCTATGTTATTAAAACAAATTGAAATGCTCAATAAAGGACTTCAAAAGCAAGGTCAGAATGTGATAATACAAGCTACAGAAAAAAATCTAAAAATAAATAGAAAAAAAATAAATAAGAATGAAGTTTAAAATATTATATAAGATACTTATAATTACTATGATATTTGGAGTCTTTTTAATTTATTTGAGTTCTTATATAGGTTGGTATGGTTATGAAAAATGGAAGTATCGTAGATCTACAAGAGGTGATATTGAACAATCTAAAATGCGAAAAGTTTTTGTAAAGCAAGTGCCTTTTATAGTAGTTCCGGATACAATTAAAACAGAAGGGATGTTTTATATAGAGAAGGGAT
>NZ_PSZM01000008.1 GCF_002964975.1 Apibacter adventoris
GCCAGGTATAAACCCAGTTGATTATAATATAAGTATAGAATGGTCCCAGACAGTGGATATAAAGTTAGATTCTAATAAGAAAAATATACAAAGACCAGAGCCTGCAAGAAGAGGAAGTCAAGAAATTTTTTAATATATATTAAAATTATGAATAGGTTAAAAAAATATTTTTTTATATCAATATTAGTTTTAATAAATTCTTGTAATGAAAGTAAGGATAATATTATGCCTTTTTACAATGGAGGATTTGTAAAAGCAGAAGGTACTTATAAGGTGCCTAAATATAATTTAAAACTAGTAGAAACTAAATCAGGGCTTTTATTTGGAATATCTGATAAAAAAAATAAATTATTGTATCAGAGTGATATATTTAAAGCATTTAGTCAACATGCTTTTTGGAGTTTATATATCGATGAAGATTTTAATGTTTGGGTTTATAATTCTGATTATCAAGAAACTGTAGTTTTATTTTTTGATGAACAAAAAATGAAGTTTAGTACTAAAGATTATTGTAAAGATAAATTAAATTTGCCAAAAGAGTTTAAGAAAAGTTTAAATGATAGATTAGTGTGTCAGTAAATATTTTAATAATAAAAAAATAGGTTCCTTTATATGATAAATTAGTTTTAAGGTAATAAAAGAAGTTATAAAAGAATTCGCCTCGCAACAGAGGCGGATTCTTTTTATTATTCAATAATCTCTTCATCCAGAGAAAGTAGTCTAAGGAGTTCATTGGTATTTTTAATATCCCACTTGTTGTGTTTTTAGAGTTCGGATTGTTCCAAAAATAGAAAATAAGAGAAGATTTACAGAGGATACTCCCAAAATAAAGACCACTATTCTTATTTTGAAGTGTAAAGCTCATAATAATTAAGTAAACGGAACAGGCTTCTGCTGTGAAGGCAAGGATAAAAAACTCCAAACCTACGGAGGGGGAATTGGCAAAGGGAATGAAGAATATGAAAAGATGCAGTATTATTATCATGCGGATCATTTGGGAAGTAGCAGTTATATTACTAACTTAGACGCACAAATAGTACAGCATGTAGAATATGTACCGTTTGGGGAGATGTTTATTGAGGGAAGGAACCAGAGTTGGAATACCCCTTATTTGTTTAATGGGAAAGAGTTGGATTAGGAAACGGGGTTATACTATTACGGGGCTAGGTACTACAATCCGAGGGAGTCTATCTTTTTAAGTGTAGATCCGATGTTTGAAGAAACAATGACTCCGTATCAGTATACTTATCAAAATCCAATTAGGTTTACTGATCCAATGGGGATGGAGGGAGAAGAATGTAGTCCTATAAAGCCACCTAATTAAGACCATAAATCAGTTACAGAATCCACACTTATTTATGGTCTTAAGTTAGGAAATACAGATTAAGAATATCAGGACTTTGTAAAATTATTAATATCAGAGGATTTATTTAATGTAGTAAATTCAATTTATGATCAAAAAATGATAGGATATACAGGATCTGTTGGACAGACATTGTATGGATTAGATTCAGTAGATAATGTAGCTGTTCCTGAAGGAATAAGAGAAAAAGTGTGGTTTGAATTAGAATCTTTAATGCCAAGAGCTATAAAGGATTATTGGACAACCCAACAAACAGGATTGATCCATCTTCATTAAGTTTTGCACTAAATCCTATTGATCAAATTCAATGGAGTTCAACCAGAGCATTAACTGTAACGTCAAATAATGAAGCGTTAGGAATGATAGCATTAACGGCATTTGAGGCTTCTGCAGCATATTTAGGGAGCGGAAGACTAAATTTTAGGTCTAATCCGAAAATATTTGGAGCAAATGAAGGATATGGTTGGTTTGGAAAAAGAAGGTTTTAAAATAGGAGGATATAAATTAGAAGCAATGTATATGGATAGACAAGGAGGAGGAACGTATTTTAGTATAAAACAATTAAAGCAAGGGGGGACCTTTATAAGATTGGATTGGGGAAAACATAAATCTTCTAGTAAATATTTTCATATACATTCAAGATTTTATATTGGAAATAAAAAAATAGGAAGTACTAAACCATGACCGAATAAGAAGTAAAAATGGAAAGAGAAGTTATAAATTTTAATAATGATAATAGGGTTGAAAAATTACATGAATTTTTTCAAAGATTAAAAAAGATAGGATGTGTTTCATATTATATGTTTTTTGGATATAAACTTTATAATAAAGAAATAAATAATAAGAAATATGGAATATTTGTTAATACAAATGAGGGTTTTATTAAGTTAAATAATGATATTATAAAAGATTTAAATTTTATAATAGAGATGTTTGAAGAATATCAACTTTGTTCATTAATTGTAAACAAGAATGAAAATATTAACTATGACCTCTTATATACATTCTCTGAATTGAGAATATTAGAATTAAATAAAAGATTAGAATTGTTTAAAGGATGTTGTGAGGTTGTGGAAATCACTGATGAATATATGGTGATAGAATGGAATAACTAAAAAAATTATTAAATAAACTACTCCCCCTCGCAATTGCGAGGTGTTTTAAAGATAGAAAAACAAAATAAAAAATAAAACAAAACAACTATGAAAAAGTTATTACTACTAAGTATAATATTCCTGATAGAAATAGGAGTCAACGCACAAACAGGAGGCATAAAAGTAGCCTCCAAAGTATGTTTAAAAAACGGAGAGATCAAAGAAAGTAGACTATGATCAATAAACAATAGCTGGATAAAAGTAATGGACGTAGGTGTAAGAATTAAGGGCAAGGAACTTATGAAAGAGATCAGGTTAAAGCCCAAAGGAGGCAAAAAGGTGAAATAAGCATAGACTAAGAAAATCAACTAAAAGAAGTCATCTAAGGTTCAAATCTATATTTAAAAGTTATAAAGAAACTATTGATGCTTATGTTATGACCACTGATCCATTAAACCTAGTGCAAAATATGGTAACTATATTACCTTCAGTTGATGGAACTCGACACTATGTTACTCCAGCTTCAAAAAATGGGAAATGGAATGGACATAGTATAGATAATATGGTAGAGGCTGTAGATAAGATGCTTACACCTGAACAACAGCGGGCAAGCGATGAAGCAAAGCAACGATTTAATCCTAATATAAAATGGTAAAAATGAGTAAAGTATTTAAAATAATAGCTATATTAATTATATCAACGAAGATATATAGTTGTCAATATTATTATGTGCCGGGATTTGATTTAAATAACTTTAAAAATACCCCATTAGAATCTTTATCAAAAGCGGTAAAAAATCAAGACGAAGAAAAGATTAAAGAATTAGTAAAACAAGGGAATCTTGATTTAGAATACTATGACCCAGAATATGGAAATACAATACTAATGAATGCTGTTGCTAATAATTTACCCAGATCCGTAGAAACATTACTAAAATTAGGGGCAAATCCTAATCAGTTGAGTAATCTTGAAAAAGGGAGTCCAACAACCCCCTTATTAGTAGCATGTA
>NZ_PSZM01000009.1 GCF_002964975.1 Apibacter adventoris
AGGGAGTAAATTCTATAAATCTTCTCTTATTCTCTTTCTGGAACATCCCGAACTCCAAGAATATTACAAATGGGACTTATTCAAAACCATTGAACTCCTCAGATTGCTCTGCATGGAGGAAGAGATTATTAAACAATAAAAAAACACCATAGCGAGGTTTTAATAAGTGTTTTAATATTTTATTTCTTAAATAACTTCAATCGAAACAGTTTACCATCTTTGCTTTCTACTATAATATTAGCTTGTTTAGAAGACAAACATAATTCATTTTCAAAATCGAAAATTAATGTATTTTCACTTTTTTTGGAGAAATCAAAAAAGTTATTCCCTTGTGGATATATTTCTTCTTGATAAAGAACATTATTATTTTTTACAAATATTATTTTATCAAAAACAGGATCTAATAATAATTGTGAATCTATATTCTTTAGTGACATGATATGATTATTACTTGGAGCTCCTTTTATAAAATAAACCGAATCCCAATCTATTTTTATAATATCTTTAATATTGACATAACAATTTTTATTTCTTAAATTTTTACAATTTGAATTGTAATATGATTTGATTTCTTTATAAAATTTTCTATTATCTAGACAACTACAAAGGACTAAAGACAATAAAAATATGATTAAATATTTAAAAATTCCTTGCATAATATTTTGATTAATTCGAAGGGTTATTAGTTCGACTATCTGTTGCTGTCTGCTCATTTGGATCTCTAGCTAAACCATTTAAATTTTTTATTCTCTCCTTATAACCTGATAAAAGATCTGTTGAATGGTACATACTCTACATGTTGTACTATTTGTGCGTCTAAGTTAGTAATATAACTGTTACTTCCCAAATGATCCGCATGATAATAATACTGCATCTTTTCATATTCTTCATTCCCTTTGCCGATTCCGCCTCCATAGGCTTGGAGTTTTTTATCCTTTCCTTCACAGCAGAAGCCTGCTCCGTTTACATAATCATTATGGTCTTTTCCATGCTAAGGCACTTCAAAATACGCATAGTTGTCTTTTATTTAGGGAGTGTAACCTCTGTACTTATTTTCTCTTTGGAACATACAGAACTCCAAGAACACAACAACTGGGACTTATTCAACACCATTGAACTCCTCAGATTACTTTGGATTATTTAAAAAATAAAAACCCGCTAATAGCGGGTTTTTTACTTATTTATCAAAGACTTTAATCATTCCTATTGTATCAGTAAACTGTGGATCTACTACATTTGTTCCTTTACTTTTCAAAAGCCTATAATATATTGTATCTCTGATTATGGGACTCTTAAGCCATATTTCATCTCTATGTATCGAATCTTTCATGTTAGGATTATCTTTTTTTAAATATATTATACTGAATCCTTTATACATTAGTTGAAAAGGATATTTTGTATCTTCCATAGTTAAAACCCTTGTATCTTCCATAGAATGCTTGCCATAGGTATATCCCTTCTCTATATAAAACATCCCTTCTGTTTTAATTGTATCCGGAACTACTATAAAAGGCACTTGCTTTACAAAAACTTTTCGCATTTTAGATTGTTCAATATCACCTCTTGTAGATCTACGATACTTCCATTTTTCATAACCATACCAACCTATATAAGAACTCAAATAAATTAAAAAGACTCCAAATATCATAGTAATTATAAGTATCTTATATAATATTTTAAACTTCATTCTTATTTATTTTTTTTCTATTTATTTTTAGATTTTTTTCTGTAGCTTGTATTATCACATTCTGACCTTGCTTTTGAAGTCCTTTATTGAGCATTTCAATTTGTTTTAATAACATAGCGGCTTGATTATTTGGAATTAATTGATGTTCTATTTTCTCATACCCTATTTTATCTGGTACATCTTTTCCATATCTATCTTCTATAACACCTTTCAAAGCAGCTTGTCCTGGATCTATACAAGATTGTCCAAATATATTATACCATTTAGCACTCGCTTCTTTCTTTGCTTTTTCATAGGCTAAATTATCTTCACTTGTATTGGATAATATTAGAAATGCTCTATCATAATTATGTTTTTCATTAGGATTAGCTGATTCATTAATTATACCTATTATTTCAGTTGCTTTTAATCCTGATCCTCTAAAATCATTTCCTATTCTTGTTTTTCGATTATATTTAATATTTCCTAAATCTGAATTTTTTGCTAGCCCTATCGGTTTTGCTCCTTCTCCAGTTCCATTCATCGATATATAGCGCCAACCGTCTTTATCATTCCCTATCAGAACTGCTGAATGCCCTAAACCATATACAGAATTACTATCATAAAGAATAATTATATCTTCCCCATCTGGATCTACAGCATTTACTGACCTATTATGAACATAAGAATATACACTTAAATTCT
>NZ_PSZM01000010.1 GCF_002964975.1 Apibacter adventoris
ATATTCAAACAGCGGTGTAATCAGCTGCGATGTACGAATATCAATACGTTCCAGTTTGCTACGGTCGATTTCTGGCAGGTTGAGGAAGAAATCGTAATTGATTTTCTCTTCTTCGACATGTTCCAGGCGAGACATCATATTGATGGCTTTAATCTCTGGATTCTGACGGTCTTTCGCCGGGCAAACTTCGACGCACAGGTTACAACCGGTGCAATCTTCCGGTGCCACCTGCAAGACATATTTCTGCCCGCGCATATCACGCGATTTCACATCCAGCGAATGCAGGCTGGCAGGGGCGTTTTCCATCGCTTCAGGCGGCACCACTTTTGCG
>NZ_PSZM01000011.1 GCF_002964975.1 Apibacter adventoris
TAACAAACATCTTATCTACATATTTTTTTATGGTTTTTACTCTTCCGGATTTCCATGCCCAGACTTGAGGAGATATGTAGTAAAATGTTTTAATTCCAATTTTTTTTACGTATTTACAAATTCTAAGATTAAATCCGGGATAATCAATAAATATAACGCAATCCGGCTTATATGTTTTTATATCTTGTTTACAGTATTTAATATTTCCTAGAATAGTTCCTAAATTAGAAACTACTTCTGAGAAACCCATAAAAGCCAATTCTTGATAATGTTTTACCATATGTCCTCCTTCATGCTGCATTAAATCTCCTCCCCAAAATCTAAACTCTGCCTGACTATCTATTTTTTTTATTTCTTTCATTAAATTGGATGCATGTAAATCTCCTGAGGCTTCACCTGCAATTATGTAATATCTCATAAATTAATAGCTAAGAGTTTAATAAAAAGTCGTTTACAACATCAAAAAATTCGTTTGGATTATCTGCTTGCACCCAATGTGATGCCTTGGAAACTATAACTAATTTTTCTTTAGGAAACTGTTGACGAATATAAAATTCGTCTTCGGGAAGAATATAATTTGATTTTTCTCCTGAAATAAATAAAGTAGGACCTTCATACTTTCCAAAAGAAATAGGTTTGTTAATTAACTGATTATAGTCTTTGGAAAGCGTGTTTAAGTTAAATCTAAAATCAAAATGATTTTTATCTGTCCTATACACGTTTTTCATAAGAAACTGAATCACTTCTGTTTCATGAATATATTGTGATAAAATATTTTCTACTTCTTTTCTTTCTTTTATTTTAGAAAAATCTACACTTTT
Organism: Apibacter adventoris; assembly: GCF_002964975.1. Taxonomy (GTDB): domain Bacteria; phylum Bacteroidota; class Bacteroidia; order Flavobacteriales; family Weeksellaceae; genus Apibacter; species Apibacter adventoris. The sequence continues at coordinate 822 of NZ_PSZM01000011.1, forward strand.
AAGAGCTTTTATTATTTCCTGATGATGAGGTGGATAAGCTTTTGGGGCTATATCTACAACTAATAACTTTTCCACTAAATCCGAATGTTTTATTGCACACTCCATTACCGCCTTTCCTCCTAAAGAGTGCCCTAATAATATTGCTTTTTCAATTGAATAATGTTTCATATAGTTTACAATATCTTCTGACATTTCTGTATAATTCATACTTACTGTATGAAAACTTTTTCCATGATTTCGCAAGTCTATTAGATGTACTTCCTGATTTTCTGAAAATTTTTTCCCTAAAGTTCCCCAATTATCTAACATACCAAATAATCCGTGAAAAATTAAAATTGGAATTGTTCCTGGCTTAGCAAATATTTTAGAATGCAATATCTGATTCTCCATATTTTTAAATCTATTTTTACAAAATTAATTATAAATCAATAAACCCCATTATTTAAATAATAGGGTTTATTGATTAAAGTTCTTTTATCTTCTACTCTACAATCAACTTAAGGGTTTTGGTTATTTTACTACTTTTAAATTGTACTATATATATCCCACTCAACACAGGAGACTTAAATTCTAATTTTTGTTCTCCTTTTTTAACAATATAATTATTTATATATATAATTTTACCACTTACATCAAAAATAGTAATTGTTGCATGATTATCTTCAAAATCTGAATTAATATATATGCTACCTACTGAAGTATTCAATGGGTTAGGGACTAATTTTAACTCATTTTTCTTAATTTGTTTATTTTCAATAGATAAATTACATGATCTATTATTTATTTCTAGTGATAAAGAACCTGATTGTGTCGGAGTTCCACTTATGGTCACAGCTATTACTCCACTTCCGGATAAACTTATCTGTTGCCCTTCTGTGCCTACTTCTATTGTTATCCCTTTTTCCGTTTTCTTATAGCCTGTAAAGTTTATAGGATTTCCGATTACTGTGTATTTTAATTGTAATGTTTTATTGGAAGAACTTCCTACTTCTAAGGTGGATCCATTTATACTATTACAA
>NZ_PSZM01000012.1 GCF_002964975.1 Apibacter adventoris
TAACAAACATCTTATCTACATATTTTTTTATGGTTTTTACTCTTCCGGATTTCCATGCCCAGACTTGAGGAGATATGTAGTAAAATGTTTTAATTCCAATTTTTTTTACGTATTTACAAATTCTAAGATTAAATCCGGGATAATCAATAAATATAACGCAATCCGGCTTATATGTTTTTATATCTTGTTTACAGTATTTAATATTTCCTAGAATAGTTCCTAAATTAGAAACTACTTCTGAGAAACCCATAAAAGCCAATTCTTGATAATGTTTTACCATATGTCCTCCTTCATGCTGCATTAAATCTCCTCCCCAAAATCTAAACTCTGCCTGACTATCTATTTTTTTTATTTCTTTCATTAAATTGGATGCATGTAAATCTCCTGAGGCTTCACCTGCAATTATGTAATATCTCATAAATTAATAGCTAAGAGTTTAATAAAAAGTCGTTTACAACATCAAAAAATTCGTTTGGATTATCTGCTTGCACCCAATGTGATGCCTTGGAAACTATAACTAATTTTTCTTTAGGAAACTGTTGACGAATATAAAATTCGTCTTCGGGAAGAATATAATTTGATTTTTCTCCTGAAATAAATAAAGTAGGACCTTCATACTTTCCAAAAGAAATAGGTTTGTTAATTAACTGATTATAGTCTTTGGAAAGCGTGTTTAAGTTAAATCTAAAATCAAAATGATTTTTATCTGTCCTATACACGTTTTTCATAAGAAACTGAATCACTTCTGTTTCATGAATATATTGTGATAAAATATTTTCTACTTCTTTTCTTTCTTTTATTTTAGAAAAATCTACACTTTTAAGAGCTTTTATTATTTCCTGATGATGAGGTGGATAAGCTTTTGGGGCTATATCTACAACTAATAACTTTTCCACTAAATCCGAATGTTTTATTGCACACTCCATTACCGCCTTTCCTCCTAAAGAGTGCCCTAATAATATTGCTTTTTCAATTGAATAATGTTTCATATAGTTTACAATATCTTCTGACATTTCTGTATAATTCATACTTACTGTATGAAAACTTTTTCCATGATTTCGCAAGTCTATTAGATGTACTTCCTGATTTTCTGAAAATTTTTTCCCTAAAGTTCCCCAATTATCTAACATACCAAATAATCCGTGAAAAATTAAAATTGGAATTGTTCCTGGCTTAGCAAATATTTTAGAATGCAATATCTGATTCTCCATATTTTTAAATCTATTTTTACAAAATTAATTATAAATCAATAAACCCCATTATTTAAATAATAGGGTTTATTGATTAAAGTTCTTTTATCTTCTACTCTACAATCAACTTAAGGGTTTTGGTTATTTTACTACTTTTAAATTGTACTATATATATCCCACTCAACACAGGAGACTTAAATTCTAATTTTTGTTCTCCTTTTTTAACAATATAATTATTTATATATATAATTTTACCACTTACATCAAAAATAGTAATTGTTGCATGATTATCTTCAAAATCTGAATTAATATATATGCTACCTACTGAAGTATTCAATGGGTTAGGGACTAATTTTAACTCATTTTTCTTAATTTGTTTATTTTCAATAGATAAATTACATGATCTATTATTTATTTCTAGTGATAAAGAACCTGATTGTGTCGGAGTTCCACTTATGGTCACAGCTATTACTCCACTTCCGGATAAACTTATCTGTTGCCCTTCTGTGCCTACTTCTATTGTTATCCCTTTTTCCGTTTTCTTATAACCTGTAAAGTTTATAGGATTTCCGATTACTGTGTATTTTAATTGTAATGTTTTATTAAAAGAACTTCCTACTTCTAAGGTGGATCCATTTATACTATTACAA
>NZ_PSZM01000013.1 GCF_002964975.1 Apibacter adventoris
CTGAAAGAACAGAATGAAGAAGAACTAAAAAAGGAGATGCAACAACGTTATGATGACATACGTCAGCTTATAGCCAAAAAAGACACCGCGGCCTTTCGTCAGTTAATACAAGAAAGAGAAGATCTTTTAGGAACCGTATATTACTATTCCGAGGCAGAAAAAGAAAACAGGATAAAGGATTTACTCACGGTCATTATGAGTGAAGAATTTGATATAGCTCCTTATCCTCAGGAAGCTCAGCTCTTATACTTTGCCGAAGGTAAAATGGTGACTTTGGTAGACCCGGTAAACCGCGAAGGGGTAATCCGTTTGGTAAACCGAAAAGATCCCAAAGATATAGTTTCTTTAGAGTTCCGTTTCCACCGAAAAAAACCCGGGCAAAAGCTTAGCGTTATTTAAAGTGAAAAACAGGGAAAACAATTGTGTTAATGAGCAGGCATATACATAAAGTTATTTTTTGCTTACTTCTGGTATCTTCTCTATTTTCCTGCGGGCAGGGAAACAAAGAAAGAAGTTTGCCGCAAAACGATCAAATAAAAAAAATAACTATATTTAAACAACCCGAAATTATGAATGATACGCTAAAACCCTACCTATTTATTCCAACTCCTTTTATATCCAATACAAATATTAAAAATAAAAGTTATAATATTTATATAGTACCCTCACATGTTCAGATGGAATTGTATATAGGGGATATACCTCCTTTTATTGGAGGATTTTGGGGATATATTACAAAAGAAAATGATAGTTTTAGTGCCCAAATACCTATTAATTCCTGTATCTTAAAAAGCGGAAAATATAAAGTAGTAGGTAGAATTTATCCTCGTTATGGAGAAACTTCATTTGATTACCATTCTTATTTACAAATGGAAGGATATTATAGAAAATCCGGAGATTGGGAAGATAAATATCCTATGTTTACTATAGAAACTTCCGATACAAAATATGATGCCAATGATAAACCCTATAATCCAATTGTAGGCTTTCCTTATTTCGAACTACAAACCGAAATAGAGGTAGAAGTACCCTATGAAGTAGAAGGCTGGAGCCATTCTGTAAATCTGAAAGAACAGAATGAAGAAGAACTAAAAAAGGAGATGCAACAACGTTATGATGACATACGTCAGCTTATAGCCAAAAAAGACACCGCGGCCTTTCGTCAGTTAATACAAGAAAGAGAAGATCTTTTAGGAACCGTATATTACTATTCCGAGGCAGAAAAAGAAAACAGGATAAAGGATTTACTCACGGTCATTATGAGTGAAGAATTTGATATAGCTCCTTATCCTCAGGAAGCTCAGCTCTTATACTTTGCCGAAGGTAAAATGGTGACTTTGGTAGACCCGGTAAACCGCGAAGGGGTAATCCGTTTGGTAAACCGAAAAGATCCCAAAGATATAGTTTCTTTAGAGTTCCGTTTCCACCGAAAAAAACCCGGGCAAAAGCTAGCGTTATTTAAAGTGAAAAACAGGGTAAATTATGGTATTCATGATTAGATATATACATAAATTTGACAATTATGAAACTTCTATATCTGTATATTATACGGCGGATCAATACGAAGATAATAAAATAAAATAATGAGAATATATATTTTTTCTTTGGTCATTGGGTTATTTTGTATTTCTTGTAGGCAAGAACCAAAACTATATTGGGGAGAGAAGCAAATGTTGCAACAGATTATAACTATGAAGGATAGTCTGCCTAAATATCCTCACGATAAACAAATTAAATATATAGTTTTTATGAGATTAAGCTATCCCTATGAATTTTATCTCGATGATATTTTAATAAGGCATAGTA
>NZ_PSZM01000014.1 GCF_002964975.1 Apibacter adventoris
CCTTTTTTATATAATTCTTCATTTCCAAAAAACTCTATTTTCTTTTTTAAATCACTATTAAATTTAAAATGGATTTTTTCCTTAGGCATTTGTAATTCTGCATAGGTTATAGTATATCGTAATGAACGGGTTTCAATAACAGCTTGTTTTATTTCTTCCTTACTGTCTTTATATTCTTCTAATATTTTATTTTTCTTTTCTTCAGAAATTTCACTATAATATTCCTCTTTAATTACCTTATAATATTCCTCTGCTTCAGGGAATTTAAAATTAACAAATTTATTTTCCTTATGAGCATAAGAATTACGTATAACATTCATGTCTTCAGTACTTAAAGTATCAATCATATTTTTTGTCATATTATATTTGAAATCATTAATTTTATAATTATTCATATATCTAAAATACAAAAAATTAGACTGATCATATGCAATTAAAGGCATTTGATTGATTTCCTCAGCATGAGAAAATCTTGGGTCAGCGGGATAACGTTCTCCAAAAATGGTTAATAATTCCACTTCTTTAGGAAAGATTGTACTTATTTCATATATATCACTTTCTATTCCCTCATCAATATATGTATATTTAGAATAATCTTCTTTAGTTTTGCAGCTTATAAAAAGTAAAATACCTAATAATAAAATAGAGTTTTTCATAAAAGGTTAGTTTTTCAATATTTGCATAGATATAAAAAATAAAAATAAAGACTTTATATTATTACCGTTTAAAGATTTAGTTTTATTTCTTTGTCTTAGGTCGTATTACATATAAACCGCCAGAATGTGGGAACATATCCAAATTATAAAAAATATATATAAACATATATCCTTTTTTATATAATTCTTCATTTCCAAAAAACTCTATTTTCTTTTTTAAATCACTATTAAATTTAAAATGGATTTTTTCCTTAGGCATTTGTAATTCTGCATAGGTTATAGTATATCGTAATGAACGGGTTTCAATAACAGCTTGTTTTATTTCTTCCTTACTGTCTTTATATTCTTCTAATATTTTATTTTTCTTTTCTTCAGAAATTTCACTATAATATTCCTCTTTAATTACCTTATAATATTCCTCTGCTTCAGGGAATTTAAAATTAACAAATTTATTTTCCTTATGAGCATAAGAATTACGTATAACATTCATGTCTTCAGTACTTAAAGTATCAATCATATTTTTTGTCATATTATATTTGAAATCATTAATTTTATAATTATTCATATATCTAAAATACAAAAAATTAGACTGATCATATGCAATTAAAGGCATTTGATTGATTTCCTCAGCATGAGAAAATCTTGGGTCAGCGGGATAACGTTCTCCAAAAATGGTTAATAATTCCACTTCTTTAGGAAAGATTGTACTTATTTCATATATATCACTTTCTATTCCCTCATCAATATATGTATATTTAGAATAATCTTCTTTAGTTTTGCAGCTTATAAAAAGTAAAATACCTAATAATAAAATAGAGTTTTTCATAAAAGGTTAGTTTTTCAATATTTGCATAGATATAAA
>NZ_PSZM01000015.1 GCF_002964975.1 Apibacter adventoris
AATCATTAGGTTCGTAGTTGACAATACAAGGAGCAATTGCAGTTGCTTCAGCTTTAAGTGTATAGCATCGATTAATATCAAAATTGCCATTATATCCTTCTACAACTACATAATAAGTACCCGGATCTAGATAATTAATCGTTATGGACTCATTAGAAGTTCCTCCGAGAGCACTTTTTCCTATTTGACCTTGCGCAATATTATATATGATTAAGTCATAATTTTTAGGGAGATTTTGTAAAGTAACCGTCACAATGGATTTACTGTTTAGAGTAAACTTATAAAAATCTTTATCCGTAGAGGAGCCAATTCCTGCATAGTAATTAGTATTTGTATTAATGGCTGTTGCCTTGGCAAAATAATCATTAGGTTCGTAGTTGACAATACAAGGAGCAATTGCAGTTGCTTCAGCTTTAAGTGTATAGCATCGATTAATATCAAAATTGCCATTATATCCTTCTACAACTACATAATAAGTACCCGGATCTAGATAATTAATCGTTATGGACTCATTAGAAGTTCCTCCGAGAGCACTTTTTCCTATTTGACCTTGCGCAATATTATATATGATTAAGTCATAATTTTTAGGGAGATTTTGTAAAGTAACCGTCACAATGGATTTACTGTTTAGAGTAAACTTATAAAAATCTTTATCCGTAGAGGAGCCAATTCCTGCATAGTAATTAGTATTTGTATTAATGGCTGTTGCCTTGGCAAAATAATCATTAGGTTCATAGTTTTCGATACAAGGAGCAATTGCAGTTGTCTCAGCTTTAAGTGTATAGCATCGATTAATATCAAAATTGCCATTATATCCTTCTACAACTACATAATAAGTACCTGGCTTTAGATAATTAAGAGTAATGGACTCATTAGAAGTTCCTCCGAGAGCACTTTTTCCTATTTGATTTTGCGCAATATTATATATGATTAAGTCATAATTTTTAGGGAGATTTTGTAGAGTAACCGTCACGTTAGATTTACTGTTTAGTGTAAACTTATAATAATCTTTATCTGCGGAGGAGCCAATTCCTGCATAGTAATTAGTATTTGTATTAATGTCTGTTGCCTTGGCAAAAGAATCATTAGGTTCGTAGTTGACAATACAAGGAGCAATTGCAGTTGCTTCAGCTTTAAGTGTATAGCATCGATTAATATCAAAATTGCCATTATATCCTTCTACAACTACATAATAAGTACCCGGAT
>NZ_PSZM01000016.1 GCF_002964975.1 Apibacter adventoris
AAAGTAAAATATAATATATAAAAACAAAGGCATATTAACATATTTTAATGTGTCTTTGTTTTATAATATTCAATTAATAACTCTTAAATTAATAAAAAAATGAAAAACAAAATTGTACTACTAAACATTCTACTCTTTATTCTATTTAGCTGCAGTAGTGATAATGATGATAATGATGATCTCGATGTTATTAATAAACCTGAGTCTAAAACTCAAAAGGTTATTCATCATTTATCAATTAAAGAGGTATTTATAGGCGAAAACAATACTCCTCAATATGATACTAATACTTATGAATTTTCTTATGAAAACGGGCAGGTTTCCAAACTTACAAACTTAGAGGAAGAAGGTTCTTATAGAAATTTTGAATATGACAAAGACAAAAAATTAATTAAAACTATAGAATACTA
>NZ_PSZM01000017.1 GCF_002964975.1 Apibacter adventoris
GTAGAAGGATATAATGGCAATTTTGATATTAATCGATGCTATACACTTAAAGCTGAAGCAACTGCAATTGCTCCTTGTATTGTCAACTACGAACCTAATGATTATTTTGCCAAGGCAACAGACATTAATACAAATACTAATTACTATGCAGGAATTGGCTCCTCCGCAGATAAAGATTATTATAAGTTTACACTAAACAGTAAATCTAACGTGACGGTTACTCTACAAAATCTCCCTAAAAATTATGACTTAATCATATATAATATTGCGCAAAATCAAATAGGAAAAAGTGCTCTCGGAGGAACTTCTAATGAGTCCATTACTCTTAATTATCTAAAGCCAGGTACTTATTATGTAGTTGTAGAAGGATATAATGGCAATTTTGATATTAATCGATGCTATA
>NZ_PSZM01000018.1 GCF_002964975.1 Apibacter adventoris
GGATTATTTTGGGATAAGGTTAAATAAAAGTCATTATTAATCATAATCTTAAAATACGGATTATATTCTTTAAAAGGATTGATTTTTTGATCGTATGAAAATATATCTTTAGCATCATCAACTTTATTATATAAAAGTGTTTCTATATTATTTGCTGAATTATAAGTATACATATAATTAAGAGCTGTATCAGAACATAATTTGTCATTACATGACATAGTTAATAAATTTTGAGTATAGTGAAAATAATCTCTGCTAACTGTTCCGTATTCACTTGTATCAGAGTATGATAAAAAATTACCTGAATAATAAAGGTCAACAGTAGTAATCAGAATATTTTTATAGTATTCTATAGTTTTAATTAATTTTTTGTCTTTGTCA
>NZ_PSZM01000019.1 GCF_002964975.1 Apibacter adventoris
CGATATTCGAATGCATAAGAAATCTTAAATTCACCTGTAACGGCATCTTTTCCTTCGATGGTTAAAGGATAATTATCATTATCATAGGTAATGTTATAAATGATTGATTCTTCAAGATTACCATTATAATAATAATCCATACGTACTGGATTATTTTGGGATAAGGTTAAATAAAAGTCATTATTAATCATAATCTTAAAATACGGATTATATTCTTTAAAAGGATTGATTTTTTGATCGTATGAAAATATATCTTTAGCATCATCAACTTTATTATATAAAAGTGTTTCTATATTATTTGCTGAATTATAAGTATACATATAATTAAGAGCTGTATCAGAACATAATTTGTCATTACATGACATAGTTAATA
>NZ_PSZM01000020.1 GCF_002964975.1 Apibacter adventoris
AAAAATAAAAGGTCTTGAAAAAATGGGATACTGGGATAACGATGGCGACTGGAGCTGGGATTCCGGCTCTACCACTATAAAAACCGGAGAGTTCCGCGAACAAAAAGATCATAGCTCTATATGTCCCAATCAGGACTATTGGTATTATATAACTTTGCGTTATAGTGAAGGAGAGTTGGAATATTTGAAAGTAGAATATTTATCCAAAGAAAATGAGAAATAATACAGTACTCATTTTTCTTTTAGGGTTTTGTTGTTTTTACACCCAATGTCAAACCAAAGAACCCCCAAAACCTATGGATACAGAATTTACTATTACTCCCTGCCAAATAACCTA
>NZ_PSZM01000021.1 GCF_002964975.1 Apibacter adventoris
CGGAGAGTTCCGCGAACAAAAAGATCATAGCTCTATATGTCCCAATCAGGACTATTGGTATTATATAACTTTGCGTTATAGTGAAGGAGAGTTGGAATATTTGAAAGTAGAATATTTATCCAAAGAAAATGAGAAATAATACAGTACTCATTTTTCTTTTAGGGTTTTGTTGTTTTTACACCCAATGTCAAACCAAAGAACCCCCAAAACCTATGGATACAGAATTTACTATTACTCCCTGCCAAATAACCTATAAAGGAAAGGAACTTCCTTTAGGAAAACCTTTTAAAGAATGGATAAAGATATTTGGAGAATATAATAGATTTGTAGA
>NZ_PSZM01000022.1 GCF_002964975.1 Apibacter adventoris
CTATAACGCAAAGTTATATAATACCAATAGTCCTGATTGGGACATATAGAGCTATGATCGTTTTGTTCGCGGAACTCTCCGGTTTTTATAGTGGTAGAGCCGGAATCCCAGCTCCAGTCGCCATCGTTATCCCAGTATCCCATTTTTTCAAGACCTTTTATTTTTGACCTCTCTTTATTTACTGCCTTTAAACTCATTCCTGATTTAACCGGTGCTCCCTGTAAATTGACTGTTTGGGTATAGGGGGTAAAAGGATAGATATAATTTTTAGGATCGTGTTTTTCTTTAAGTTGAGTTAACTCTTCTTGTGTAAA
>NZ_PSZM01000023.1 GCF_002964975.1 Apibacter adventoris
GATCCTCGCAGAATAGAATATGCCGGCGATGACCTACGAGGAGTAAAAATAAACTGGAAAGAAAAATACGAACACAGCCTGCAGGATATAAAAGACAACTATGCCTATTTTGAAGTGCCTAACCATGGAAAAGACCATAATGATTAAGTAAACGGAGCAGGCTTCTGCTGTGAAGGAAAGGATAAAAAACTCCAAGCCTATGGAGGCGGAATCGGCAAAGGGAATGAAGAATATGAAAAGATGCAGTATTATTATCATGCGGATCATTTGGGAAGTAACAGTTATATTACTAACTTAGACGCACAAATAGTACAACATGTAGAGTATGTACCATTCAACAGATCTTTTATCAGGTTATAAGGAGAGAATAAAAAATTTAAATGGTTTAGCTAGAGATCCAAATGAGCAGACAGCAACAGATAGTCGAACTAATAACCCTTCGAATTAATCAAAATATTATGCAAGGAATTTTTAAATATTTAATCATATTTTTATTGTCTTTAGTCCTTTGTAGTTGTCTAGATAATAGAAAATTTTATAAAGAAATCAAATCATATTACAATTCAAATTGTAAAAATTTAAGAAATAAAAATTGTTATGTCAATATTAAAGATATTATAAAAATAGATTGGGATTCGGTTTATTTTATAAAAGGAGCTCCAAGTAATAATCATATCATGTCACTAAAGAATATAGATTCACAATTATTATTAGATCCTGTTTTTGATAAAATAATATTTGTAAAAAATAATAATGTTCTTTATCAAGAAGAAATATATCCACAAGGGAATAACTTTTTTGATTTCTCCAAAAAAAGTGAAAATACATTAATTTTCGATTTTGAAAATGAATTATGTTTGTCTTCTAAACAAGCTAATATTATAGTAGAAAGCAAAGATGGTAAACTGTTTCGATTGAAGTTATTTAAGAAATAAAATATTAAAACACTTATTAAAACCTCGCTATGGTGTTTTTTTATTGTTTAATAATCTCTTCCTCCATGCAGAGCAATCTGAGGAGTTCAATGGTTTTGAATAAGTCCCATTTGTAATATTCTTGGAGTTCGGGATGTTCCAGAAAGAGAATAAGAGAAGATTTATAGAATTTACTCCCTAAATAAAGACCACTATGCGTATTTTGAAGTGCTTTACCATGGAAAAGACAATAATGATTATGTAAACGGAGCAGGCTTCTGCTGTGAAGGAAAGGATAAAAAACTCCAAGCCTATGTAGGCGGAATCAACAAAAGAAATGAATAATATGAAAAGATTCAGCATTATGATCATGCAGATCATTTGGGAAGTAGCAGTTATATTACTAACTTAGACGCACAAATAGTACAGCATGTAGAATATGTACCGTTTGGGAAGGTGTTTATTGAGGAAAGGAACCAGAGTTGGAATACCCCTTACCTGTTTAATGGCAAGGAACTGGATGAAGAAATGGGGTTATACTATTACAGGGCAAGATACTATAACCCGAGGGAGTCTATCTTTTTAAGTGTGGATCCGTTGTTTGAAGAAACAATGGCTCCGTATTAGTATACTTATCAAAATCCAATTAGCTTTACTGACCCAACGGGAATGATTCCGGAAGTATCAGGAGATCCACCGAAGTGGTTATCAAAAATAATAAGAAAAATAAATTTAATTAAAACAAACACAACTCGATGGTATTTTAATAATGTAGTAGCTACTCAGCCTAATTGGTCTCCAGCTAATGCTCCTTTTGATGCAAAAGGTTATGAGTCATTCTACTACTGGGTAAATGGATTAGGTAAGGAAGGAAGACTGAGATATAAAGAAGGAAAATGGGGTGATTATATGAGAAATAATACCTATATCAAGGATTTTTTAAAGGATCAAGCTTATGGGAAAGCCTAAAGTATGAAAAATAGTGGGCAAAATACTTCAACAATATCTCCTTATAAGACTCCAATGGAAATTGAGAATGGATAACAGGATATGAATTATTACATGGAACAAGTGATTTTCAGGTGAAGGGAGGTGAAGTATATACATTTAAATATAATCTTTTATGGAATGATCGAATAGACCCTAATGTTAATCAAGGAGATGGACCATTGGCAGATTTCATCAAAAAAATGCCAGGTATAAACCCAGTTGATTATAATATAAGTATAGAATGGTCCCAGACAGTGGATATAAAGTTAGATTCTAATAAGAAAAATATACAAAGACCAGAGCCTGCAAGAAGAGGAAGTCAAGAAATTTTTTAATATATATTAAAATTATGAATAGGTTAAAAAAATATTTTTTTATATCAATATTAGTTTTAATAAATTCTTGTAATGAAAGTAAGGATAATATTATGCCTTTTTACAATGGAGGATTTGTAAAAGCAGAAGGTACTTATAAGGTGCCTAAATATAATTTAAAACTAGTAGAAACTAAATCAGGGCTTTTATTTGGAATATCTGATAAAAAAAATAAATTATTGTATCAGAGTGATATATTTAAAGCATTTAGTCAACATGCTTTTTGGAGTTTATATATCGATGAAGATTTTAATGTTTGGGTTTATAATTCTGATTATCAAGAAACTGTAGTTTTATTTTTTGATGAACAAAAAATGAAGTTTAGTACTAAAGATTATTGTAAAGATAAATTAAATTTGCCAAAAGAGTTTAAGAAAAGTTTAAATGATAGATTAGTGTGTCAGTAAATATTTTAATAATAAAAAAATAGGTTCCTTTATATGATAAATTAGTTTTAAGGTAATAAAAGAAGTTATAAAAGAATTCGCCTCGCAACAGAGGCGGATTCTTTTTATTATTCAATAATCTCTTCATCCAGAGAAAGTAGTCTAAGGAGTTCATTGGTATTTTTAATATCCCACTTGTTGTGTTTTTAGAGTTCGGATTGTTCCAAAAATAGAAAATAAGAGAAGATTTACAGAGGATACTCCCAAAATAAAGACCACTATTCTTATTTTGAAGTGTAAAGCTCATAATAATTAAGTAAACGGAACAGGCTTCTGCTGTGAAGGCAAGGATAAAAAACTCCAAACCTACGGAGGGGGAATTGGCAAAGGGAATGAAGAATATGAAAAGATGCAGTATTATTATCATGCGGATCATTTGGGAAGTAGCAGTTATATTACTAACTTAGACGCACAAATAGTACAGCATGTAGA
>NZ_PSZM01000024.1 GCF_002964975.1 Apibacter adventoris
GAAAACGAACAGATCATTGACATAAAAATTTTAAGATAAAAAGTAGCAAAAACGACTTGGGAAAGCTCTATTAAGAATTAGGGTGCAGGAAAAAACTTTTGTAAGATTAAAAGAATTACAATGGAGAGTTTGATCCTGGCTCAGGATGAACGCTAGCGGGAGGCCTAACACATGCAAGCCGAGGGGTATTTTGGAGCTTGCTTCAAGAGAGACCGGCGTACGGGTGCGTAACGCGTATGTAACTTACCTATATCACGGGGATAGCCCGGGGAAACTCGGATTAATACCGGATAACATATGATGTAGCCTTACATTGTATTAAAAGATTTATCGGATATAGATAGGCATGCGTAGGATTAGTTAGTTGGTAAGGTAACGGCTTACCAAGGCAATGATCCTTAGGGGGCCTGAGAGGGTGAACCCCCACACTGGAACTGAGACACGGACCAGACTCCTACGGGAGGCAGCAGTGAGGAATATTGGACAATGGGTGAGAGCCTGATCCAGCCATCCCGCGTGAAGGACGACAGCCCTATGGGTTTTAAACTTCTTTTGTATGGGAATAAACCACATTACGCGTAATGTGCTGAAGGTACCATACGAATAAGCATCGGCTAACTCCGTGCCAGCAGCCGCGGTAATACGGAGGATGCGAGCGTTATCCGGATTTATTGGGTTTAAAGGGTCCGTAGGCGGATTTGTAAGTCAGTGGTGAAATCCTACAGCTTAACTGTAGAACTGCCATAGATACTGCGAGTCTTGAATAGTATTGAAGTAGCTGGAATGTGTAGTGTAGCGGTGAAATGCATAGATATTACACAGAACACCGATTGCGAAGGCAGGTTACTAAATACCGATTGACGCTAAGGGACGAAAGCGTGGGGAGCGAACAGGATTAGATACCCTGGTAGTCCACGCTGTAAACGATGGATACTCGTTGTTGGGGAGTAAATTCTCAGTGACTAAGCGAAAGTAATAAGTATCCCACCTGGGGAGTACGACCGCAAGGTTGAAACTCAAAGGAATTGACGGGGGCCCGCACAAGCGGTGGAGCATGTGGTTTAATTCGATGATACGCGAGGAACCTTACCAGGGCTTAAATGGGAATTGACGTACTTAGAAATAAGTATTTCTTCGGACAATTTTCAAGGTGCTGCATGGTTGTCGTCAGCTCGTGCCGTGAGGTGTCAGGTTAAGTCCTATAACGAGCGCAACCCTTATCATTAGTTGCCAACGGGTAAAGCCGGGAACTCTAATGAGACTGCCAGTGCAAACTGTGAGGAAGGTGGGGATGACGTCAAATCATCACGGCCCTTACGCCCTGGGCCACACACGTGCTACAATGGCCGGTACAGAGGGCAGCTACACAGTGATGTGATGCGAATCTCGAAAGCCGGTCTCAGTTCGGATTGGAGTCTGCAACTCGACTCTATGAAGCTGGAATCGCTAGTAATCGCATATCAGCCATGATGCGGTGAATACGTTCCCGGGCCTTGTACACACCGCCCGTCAAGCCATGGAAGCTGGGGGTACCTGAAGTCGGTGACCGTAAAAGGAGCTGCCTAGGGTAAAACTAGTGACTGGGGCTAAGTCGTAACAAGGTAGCCGTACCGGAAGGTGCGGCTGGAACATCTCTTTTTTAGAGTAAAAAACAAAAGGACTGTATCCCAAATACAGAGTTTTTCCAAGATTCGCTACTAAAAATATTAAAATTAAATCATATAACACACCCCTAAATAGGAATATCTTGGAACGAAAGGCAAGATAAAGGACAAGAATCTGAAGGTAAAAAATCTGACAGAAAAAAGAGAGTCTCATAGCTCAGCCGGTTAGAGCGCTACACTGATAATGTAGAGGTCGGCAGTTCGAGTCTGCCTGAGACTACAAGAAAGATCTAGAGGGGGAATTAGCTCAGTTGGCTAGAGCGCCTGCCTTGCACGCAGGAGGTCAAGGGTTCGACTCCCTTATTCTCCACAAAAGTTATAAAAAGATACTGGAATTAATAGGAAAAATATTAAAAGAAAGGATCAAAAATAACCGTGTTATAACCGATCATTGACATTATTGGAATTTTATATAATAAAAAAACAAACGATCACCAGTTTATACTAGGTGAAAGGAAAGAAATCGTTAAGAGCGTACGGCGGATGCCTAGGCTTCGAGAGGCGAAGAAAGACGTGGTAAGCTGCGAAAAGCTGCGGGGATTGGCACACACGAAACGATCCGCAGATCTCTGAATGGGGCAACCCACTATACAAGAGTATAGTATCTCTGCAAAGAGAGGCAAACCTTCTGAACTGAAACATCTAAGTAGGAAGAGGAAAAGAAATCAAACGAGATTCCGGGAGTAGTGGCGAGCGAAACCGGATTAAGCCCAAAAGTTTATGAAAATATAGTAGAATACTTTGGAAAGAGTAACCAAAGCGGGTGAAAGTCCCTTATACGAAATATTGAATAGATGAAAATGAGTAGGTCGGGACACGAGAAATCCTGATTGAATATGGGGGGACCATCCTCCAAGGCAAAATACTCCTCGAAGACCGATAGCGAACTAGTACCGTGAGGGAAAGGTGAAAAGTATTTCGAAAAGAAAGATGAAAAAGATCCTGAAACCGTACGCTTACAAGCGGTCGGAGCATCGAAAGGTGTGACGGCGTGCCTTTTGCATAATGAGCCTACGAGTTAATTTCACTAGCGAGGTTAAATAGTTAAGCTATGGAGCCGAAGCGAAAGCGAGTCTGAATAGGGCGGTATAGTTAGTGGGATTAGACGCGAAACCTTGTGATCTATCCATGGGCAGGTTGAAGCTTTGGTAACACAAAGTGGAGGACCGAACCGGTTGACGTTGAAAAGTCTTCGGATGACCTGTGGTTAGGGGTGAAAGGCTAATCAAACTGGGAGATAGCTCGTACTCCCCGAAATGCATTTAGGTGCAGCGTTAAGAAAGAGTATAATAGAGGTAGAGCTACTGATTGGATGCGGGGGTTTCACCGCCTACCAAATCCTGACAAACTCCGAATGCTATTATATGCTTCTTAGCAGTGAGGGCATGGGTGCTAAGGTCCATGTCCGAGAGGGAAAGAACCCAGAGCAACAGCTAAGGTCCCGAAATGTATACTAAGTTGAAAAAACGAGGTCAGATTGCCCAGACAGCTAGGATGTTGGCTTGGAAGCAGCCATTCATTTAAAGAGTGCGTAACAGCTCACTAGTCGAGCGATCAGGCATGGATAATACTCGGGCATAAGTATACTACCGAAGCTATGCGAAATGAAAATTTCGGTAGGGGAGCATTCTATAAGCACAGAAGGTTTAAGGTGACTTAGGCTGGAGCATATAGAAAAGAAAATGTAGGCATAAGTAACGATAATGAAGGTGAGAAACCTTCACGCCGTAAATCCAAGGTTTCCTCAGCTATGCTAATCAGCTGAGGGTTAGTCGGGACCTAAGGTGGATCCGAAAGGAGGAATCGATGGAAAATCGGTTAATATTCCGATACCCGTTATAAATTCGATGGAGGGACAAAGTAATGAAACTGCCGCGTACTGACGGAATAGTACGTTAAAGCATGTAGGTAAATCTAAGATAGTAAAATGCGTTTTAGATGCCGAAAGTAATAGTACCAGGAAGCTTCGGCGGAATGGATAGAGCAGGTAAGCGCTTTCAAGAAAAACTTCTAAGGTTAGTTTATAACGGCCCGTACCAAAACCGACACAGGTGGATGAGGAGAGTATCCTAAGGCGCTCGAGTGAATCATGGTTAAGGAACTAGGCAAAATAGACCTGTAACTTCGGGAGAAAGGTCGCTCCCCGTAAAAAGGGAGCCGCAGTGAAAAGGCCCAGGCGACTGTTTATCAAAAACACAGGACTCTGCAAAATCGAAAGATGAAGTATAGGGTCTGACACCTGCCCGGTGCTGGAAGGTTAAGGAAGGATGTTCGAGGCAACTCAAAGCATTTGACTGAAGCCCCAGTAAACGGCGGCCGTAACTATAACGGTCCTAAGGTAGCGAAATTCCTTGTCGGGTAAGTTCCGACCTGCACGAATGGTGTAACGATCTGGGCACTGTCTCAACCATGAGCTCGGTGAAATTGTAGTATCGGTGAAGATGCCGATTACCCGCAATGGGACGAAAAGACCCTGTGAACCTTTACTATAGCTTCGTATTGACTTCGGGTAAATGATGTGTAGGATAGGTGGGAAACTAAGAAGCGGCTTCGCCAGGAGTCGTGGAGTTAACGTTGAAATACCACCCTTTATTTATCTGGAGCCTAACTTCCTAAGGAAGGACATTGCGTGGTGGGTAGTTTGACTGGGGTGGTCGCCTCCAAAAGAGTAACGGAGGCTTTCAAAGGTACCCTCAGCACGCTTGGCAACCGTGCGTAGAGTGTAATGGCATAAGGGTGCTTGACTGCAAGACCAACAAGTCGAGCAGGTGCGAAAGCAGGACATAGTGATCCGGTGGTTCCGTATGGAAGGGCCATCGCTCATAGGATAAAAGGTACTCCGGGGATAACAGGCTAGTCTCCCCCAAGAGCTCACATCGACGGGGAGGTTCGGCACCTCGATGTCGGCTCGTCACATCCTGGGGCTGGAGAAGGTCCCAAGGGTTGGGCTGTTCGCCCATTAAAGTGGCACGCGAGCTGGGTTCAGAACGTCGTGAGACAGTTCGGTCTCTATCTATTGCGGGCGTTAGAATTTTGCGTGGAGTTGACTCTAGTACGAGAGGACCGAGTTGAACAAACCTCTGGTGTATCAGTTGTGCCGCCAGGTGCACTGCTGAGTAGCTAAGTTTGGAAGAGATAAGCACTGAAAGCATATAAGTGCGAAACTCGCCACAAGATAAGAATTCTTTTAAGGGTCGTGGGAGATCACCACGTTGATAGGCTACAGGTGTAAAGGCAGTGATGTCATAGCCGAGTAGTACTAATTACCCGTAGATTTCGTCCAAAAAAAGTACAGGTGAAGTAATAAAAACACAAATCAAATAAGCCTAGTATAAAAGGTGAGAAGTTTAAAAAATATTATATAAAATTCCATTAACAATATTTAGGGTGGTTATAGCTGCAGGGCTCACCTGTTCCCATTCCGAACACAGAAGTTAAGCCTGCCTAGCGCTGATGGTACTGCTAATTGCGGGAGAGTAGGTAGCCGCCAGTTTTTTAAAACAAAGTCTCACTTATATAATAAGTGAGACTTTTTTGTTTTTATAGGGTAAAAAAATAAGAAAGGAATAGGAATATAAGAGGGATTATAGGTTTAATTAGTTTTACAGTAAGTCTGATTATAAAAAGTCTATAAAGAAGGGTAATTCCGGGCTTATTATTGGAGTTATATTTTATTATTTAATTGATGAAAGGGGGAAGTTTGTTATTTTTTATGAATAAGAAGATATACTAATTACTATTTTTTTTAAATTCAGGTTTTAACTTGTAATTAAATTTAGTCCTAAATTTCTCAATTTTAGGAGCTATAACGGAGATACAATACGGATGACTAGGATTTTTCTGATAATATTCTTGATGGAAATCTTCTGCCGGAAAAAAATTAACAAAAGGAACAATTTGTGTTACATATTTTCCTTTCCATAAATCTGTAGATTGTGACTTTTTTAAAGATTCTTGTGATAAAATTTTTTGTTCTTCATTTCTATATAGAATTATAGATCTGTATTGTGAACCAATATCAATTCCTTGCCGATTGAGTTGAGTAGGATCGTGTAAAAACCAAAATATGTCTAATATTTCAGAAAATGAAATATACTCTGGGTCATACTCTATTTGTATTACTTCTGCATGATCTGTTAAGCCGGAAGAAACTTGCTGGAACGTTGGATAATCATTATATCCACCTGAATATCCGGAAGTTACTTTATTAACTCCCTTTATCATTTCAAAACATGGACTTAAACACCAAAAACAACCTCCGCCAAATGTCACTTTTTCTAATTTTTTTTCTGTATACTCTGAATATTTTTCTTTGTGTTGATTAGTTTGGCAATTAATAAATAAAAATATATTCAATATTAATATATAGCTTTTCATTTATTTAATTAAAATTTATATAATAATAATTATTTTTTTAATAAAAAAAATAGTTAAGATAATGAACAACAAAAACTGTACTAAAAAATATTTATGTATTTATTTTTTTACAATAAACTTATATTAAGTAAATATTCATTTGTTTTCTAAAATAAATAGCTAAAATATTTATTATATTTGCAATAGTATCCCAAAGTAATATGAATTCAAAGACAGTAAATAAAGATATAGAAATTGTAAAAGAAGTTTTTCGTAAATATTTAGAAGATAAAGGACATCGAAAAACACCAGAAAGATTTGCAATTGTAGAAGAGATTTATTCTACTGATGAGCATTTTAATATAGATTGGTTATATATGAGAATGAAGGAAAAGAATTATAGAGTAAGTAGGGCTACTATATATAATACTATTGAGATTTTACTAGATGCAAAATTAGTTAGAAAACATCAATTTGGAGATGGATTACAAGCTTTATATGAAAAATCATATTTTGCAAAACAACATGATCATATACTTATGATGGATAGTGGAGAAGTTATTGAATTTTGTGATCCTAGAATTCAAACTATTAAAGATTCATTAGAAGAAGTATTTGGTATAGAAATAGAGAGTCATTCCTTATATTTTTACGCAAAAAAGAAAGCTTAGTAAATGAAATTAAATTTTTTATTATTCTTTTTTATAGGATTAATTTTTTCACAAGAAGTTTTCTCACAACCTCAAAAAAATACCAAACCTCAAAAAATAAATTTAATTAATGCAGATCTGGAAGAAGTAAATGAGAATGTTTTTAATGGGAATTTGGTTTATTCAGGGAATGTTATAGCACAGCATGAGACTTCTAAATTACAAGCAGATTCTGTTATTTATTTTCAAGATAAGGACTTTGTTGAAGCAAGGGGGAATATACATTTTACAGATAAAGAAACTTTGTTAACATGTAAAAGGCTCACTTATGATGCGAATAAACGTATGGTTATTGCTTACGATAATGTAAAATTAGTAAGTCCGGATCAAACAGTAGAAACAGAAAAATTATTTTATGATGCTAATATAGATCTAGCTTATTTTGATAATTGGGGAACTGTATATAGGGGAACAAATATTACCAGAACAAAGATAGGTAAATATTATATTAAAGAAAATCGTATAGAATTAGGCGAAAGCTCAACCTTAGAATCTCCTGAATACAAGATAGATGGGTCTAATATAAAATATAATACTCAAACAGGTATAGCTGTATTTGATGAATTTACCAGAATAAATAGTAAAAAAGATTATTCTGTTTACGTTACGGGTACAAAAGGAACTTATAATACTAAAACTAAAGAATCTGTTTTAAAAAAAGATGGGAAAGTGTATTATCAAGGAAAAATTTTATCGGGAGATGATTTATATTTTAATGAGATAAAAGGGTTCGGGAAAGGAATTAAAAATGTAAAATTAGATGATCCTAAAGAAAAAAGATACTTAATAGGAGAATATGGAGAGGTGTATCAATTTAAAGATTCAGCAATTGTTACCGGTAGGCCTTATATGGTGAAAATATTTACTAAGGATTCATTATATCTACATTCTGATACATTAATTGCTATACAAAACAAAGATAAAAAATCTATAATTAGAGGATATCATAACGGTAGATTGTTCAAATCTAATATGTCCGGAAAAAGTGATTCTTTAGTTTATAATGAGTCTATTGGAAAAATAGATTTTTATAAAAAACCAATATTTTGGTCATCAAGTATGAGGCAACTTATAGCAGATACTCTTACAGCTTATTTAAATCCTACGAGCCAAGCTATTGATTCAATGTATGGAAGAAAACATGCATTTATAATTAGTAAAGTGGATTCTTTATCACCTAAGTTTGAGTTTAATCAATCTAAAGGAAGGGATTTACATGCATACTTTGAAAATCAGGAAATTCATATTGTTGATTTAGTTGGGAATGCGGAATCTATTACCTATATAGAGGAAGATAATTCAAAAACACATGAAAAGGAGCGAACAGGAATAGCAAAATCTATATGTGGCATATTGCAGGGAGAGTTTATAGAAAAGAAAATGGAAATTGTTTCATGCAAAATAAATGCAGAATCTAAAATATATCCAGAGAGTAAACTTCCAGAGCGACAACGCTTTTTGCCTGACTTTGATTGGAGGGAGGATGAGCGTTTACGTAAGTGGCAAGATATATTTCCTGATATTTTACCTTTTGATAGAGATAAACCTCGAAAGTCTTTAGATGATATTTTAAAAGAACATGATAAGTTATAAATTATTTTTTAAATAAAAATAATAATAAACTAAAATAAATTAACAAAAATGGTAACTAATAATATTATTAAAAGATGTGGTTGGGTAGGTAAAGATGAAATTTATAAAAAATATCATGATGAAGAATGGGGAAAACCTGTTTATGATGATAATATATTGTTTGAATTTCTAATTTTAGAAGGTTTTCAGGCAGGTTTAAGTTGGATTACTATTTTAAAAAAAAGAGAGAATTTCAGAAAGTCATTTGATAATTTTGATTATAAAAAAATAGCTAGTTACTCTCAACAAAAATTAAATGATTTATTATTGGATGAAGGGATTGTAAGGAATAAATTAAAAATTCAATCAGTTGTGGTAAATGCACAAAAATATATTGAAATTCAAATGGAATTTGGTTCTTTCTGCAACTATATTTGGAGTTTTGTAAATGGGAATCCGATTATTAATAAATGGAGTAATATAAAAGAAGTTCCAGCTTCTACAGAATTGTCAGATAAAATTTCAAAAGATTTAAAAAAACGAGGATTTAAATTTGTTGGAACAACAATAATTTATGCTTTTCTACAAGCAGTTGGTATAGTAAATGATCATATTACCGATTGTTTCTGTTCCATTAGTTAGAGATAGATCTATGACTATAAAAAATCATAAAAATAAAGCAGGAGAAATTATATGTTAGAAAAAAAAGAAATAATTTATGAAAATGCAATTTTAGTTGGCCTGATAACACAAAATCAAGATGAAGAAAAGCTCATGGAATATATGGATGAGCTAGAATTTTTAACTGAAACAGCAGGAGCTAAAGCAATTAAAAGATTTACACAGAAATTAGATCAACCAAATCCCAGAACATTTGTAGGTACAGGGAAATTAGAAGAGATTATCAATTTTGCTCAGGAAAATGAAATAGATACAATTATTTTTGATGATGAGTTAACTCCCTCACAATTAAAAAATTTAGAAAAAGAAATAGATAGAAAAATTATAGATCGAACTAATCTTATATTAGATATTTTTGCTCAGCGAGCCCAAACTTCTTATGCAAGAACACAAGTTGAGTTGGCTCAATATGAATATTTATTGCCTCGTTTAACAAGGATGTGGACTCACTTAGAAAGACAAAAAGGAGGTATAGGTTTAAGAGGTCCAGGTGAAACAGAAATAGAAACAGACCGTCGTATTATCAGGGATAGAATTTCTTTATTAAAAGAAAAGCTTAAATCTATAGATAAACAAATGGCCACTCAAAGGAATAACCGAGGAAAATTAGTAAGAGTAGCTTTAGTCGGATATACAAATGTAGGGAAATCTACTTTGATGAATGTATTAAGTAAATCTGATGTGTTTGCTGAAAATAAGCTTTTTGCAACATTGGATACTACTGTAAGAAAGGTGGTTATAGGTAATTTACCATTTTTGTTGACAGATACTGTAGGATTTATAAGAAAGTTACCTACTCAATTGGTAGAATCTTTTAAATCAACTTTAGATGAAGTTAGAGAGGCAGATTTATTGATACATGTAGTGGATATTTCTCATGCAAGTTTTGAAGATCATATTCAATCTGTAAATACTATTTTATCAGATATTGGATGTACAGATAAACCTACAATTTTAGTTTTTAATAAGATAGATAATTTTACATATGAAAAGAAAGATGAAGATGATCTTACTCCTATAAAAAAAGGTAATTATTCATTAGAAGACTGGGAAAAAACTTGGATGGGAAAATCAAAGTATCCTACGGTTTTTATATCGGCAAAAACTAAAGAAAATTATAAGGTTATGAAAAAATTAATTTATGAGAAAGTTAAAGAAATTCATGTAAAAAGATTTCCTTATAATGATTTCCTTTTTGAGTACTATGATGATGAAGGTAAAGAAATAAATATGTAAATAATAAAAAATATAACGAATATCAAATTAAAATAAAACCTGAATTTTTTTCAGGTTTCTTTGTTATAAATTAATTATTTAGCTCTGTTGCAATAAATTCTCCAATTAATTACTACTGCAGATGGAAAATTTCTTCTAATTCTCCTTAAATCTATCTGGGCTGATTCTTTTTTAAAGTAATCGCCTGCAAGCAGTCTCCAATCAGGTCTTAGATAATGTTTTTCTACTCTGAGTTCAGGAAATTCAGATCTAAAATTATTCAACAATGAATTAATATCTTGTTCACTTTTAGCTTCCGCAACTTTTATCATAAATCCGGGAATATCATTTCTTCTCCCACAAACACTCTTAGGAGAATTATTTTTAGGTTTCGTTTTAACTATAGGGGTAGAGGAAGAAGTAGATGAAGTTTTGGTCGATTTATTGCAAATTTCTTTATCATTTAACATTTTGATTATTAAAGGTTCTCCTTTGATAATTAATCTACTTCCTGTGGCTGAATCTACTTTAATAATAACTTCTTGTGCCATGAAGAAAGAAGAACAAGTAAACAGTAGTAATAAAGTTAAAAGATAATTTTTCATTAGTTTATAAATTAATATGATACAAAAATAATGTTTTCTATCAATATAATACCTCACTATATTAAAATAAATTAAAAGTTAATTTTATAAACATATTACGATCAGGTTTATCATAATTATAAGCTCCAATTCTGTAGTAAAAACCTAAACCAAAGTAATAAATTATATGATTAAATTCAATTCCTAATTCTTGGTAGTAATTTGAGGGTGTTTTAAAATCTATTAAAGAATGTAGGTTTTTGTTTTGAATATTTCCTAAAAGTCCATTGTATAGAAGGGAAATAGATATATTTTCATTTCCCCATAATGGAATATCTTTAAATTTATGAATAAAGAAAAATGCAATAAATTTATCAGCAAAAAATTCACCCGGTAATAATGTTTCAAAAGAATCATAACCTTTTACTGAAAATCTTTTTAAAATAGTATTAGCATTTTTAGCATTTCCGAAACTACCATATAGATTCCATAACACAGTTTTTCCTGAAATGTATCCGGAATTTAAATATAAATGGCTAATTCCCCATTGGTTTTTAATAGAAATATCAGATGAAAAATCAAATTTATTATAATTAAAATCTCCTCCAATTCCTTTCCAACCTTTGGTATAATTAAAATTGAAATGTATAGGTTTGTCTTTTATAGTTAACTTGCCTATAGGAGTCATTAAGTATTCACAAAAAGGAGAGTAATTTATTTGAAAGGACGTAGTAAAATTATGATACCAATGCTTGGTACTAAAGTTTTTATAAATATAAGAATAGTTTGTTTTTTGATTAGAATAATTTAGAATAAAAGTTGTAGAGAATTTTTCAAAAAAATCTTGTTTATAGGAAATTTCGCCTTTTCTATAATTATAAAAGATATTATTTTGAATAAAATTTAAATTTTTCTTACTTTCTAAAATAGTTTCTGAATTTCTATAAAAATCAGTAGAAAAAGGATTTACATCTGAATAGGTATCTATACTAAGTTTACCATCATTTTTTTTATTTACATACAAATCAATTCCAATATTACCTTTAAAAGAGGAATCTTTACTTCCCAATCCCGTATATCCGTGAAGAGAATAATTTTGGCTAAACTTATAATTGGTTTTTCCACCTATTTGAAACCTAAATCCTTCGTAATCATTATAACTCAAAAAATTAAGTAAACTTAAATCAAATTCTCCTAAGGAGAGTTTACCTTCTTTTAATGCAAGGTAAGTTCGAACTTTTCTTTCTATCGGATAAAAATCAAATATTGAAGTAGTAGAAGAGTAAGTTTGTTTTTCAGCAAAATTTAATGGTTTTGATCTGAATGGTGAGATTTTAACTTCTGTATCTTTATTAAAATTTTGCTCTAACTCATAGGTATAACCCTTAAAATCATTTCGGTTATCGGTTTCGGTATCTGTAAAATTTAGCGTTGACGATTCTATAATAATCCAAGGCGTAATTATTAGTTTAGGACTTTTAAATTTTTTATCTAAAAATTTTGAAAAATCAATATTGTTAAATTTAATTTTATTAATGCAGCTTTTTAAGTACCAAAAATCTTTAAATTTAGCCCAATTTAATTCAAAATAACGTGTGAAATTTTGATTATATACAGTTCCTGAATATTTAACTATATTATAATTTTTACTATCTATATATAATAAACCATTACTCCCATTAATTAATAAATTTCTTTTTGAACCAAATGATATTATAAAGATTTTATTATTGTTATAAGTAATACTATCAACTAATTTAAAATTATAGGAAAAAAAATTATCAGTTAAAATATCAGGTATTTTATCATACAACATTTGTTCGCCAAATAACTCATAAAAAGGTTCTTTTAATCCTGATACTTGATCGGCTATAATTATATTTTTATTTCCATATTTTTTATTATGCTGAAATTTAGTAACTCTTTCGCCTAAGAATACCAATTCTTGATTAGGAGAAGATGGAGATATAGAATCTATATCAATATAATTTTTATTATTTAAATCTATATAAAATTTATTATAAACATAATATTGGTAAGATGAAAGAGGAACAGAGTAATTTTTTTTGGCATTTGATAGAATTTGATAAGTATATAACTCGGAATTATTTTCCATTTTATGAGAAGGGAAGAGTTTATTTTGCTGTGCAAAAAAAAATATTGAATATAATAAACTAAACAGATTAAAATACTTTCTCATTAAAAAAGTTATGTAAATCAAGGACTATTTTTTATATAATAATCTTTGCAAAGGTAAAATATTTGCTTAAAAATTGATATTTTAAAAGATACAGAACTTTTTAGTACTTTTGGAATCTAATATATAAAAGTTTAATGGAATACTTTATTCAAGCTGAAAATGTTACCAGAGCCTATGAAGATAAAATAGCTTTAGATAAATTTAGTATTAATATCCCTAAAGGGAGTATTTATGGTATTTTAGGACCTAATGGAGCAGGAAAAACTACTTTTATTAGAATAATTAATCAAATAACCAAACCAGATAGCGGACAGATTCTTTTTAATGGTGAGCCTTTGCAATCCAAACATATAGCACATATCGGATATATGCCTGAAGAAAGAGGATTATATAAAAATATGAAAATTGGAGAACAAGCCATTTATTTAGCGCAATTAAAAGGGATGAAAAAATTAGAAGCTAAACAAAAGCTGGAATATTGGTTTGATAAATTAAAAATAGAAAAGTGGTGGAATAAGAAATTGAGCGAGTTATCAAAAGGAATGGCTCAAAAAATTCAGTTTGTGGTAACCGTACTCCATAATCCGGAATTATTAATTTTTGACGAACCATTTAGTGGTTTTGACCCTGTAAATGCAAATTTAATTAGAGATGAAATTTTAGAATTAAAAGAAAAAGGGACTACAATTTTATTTTCATCTCATCGGATGGAATCTGTTGAAGAATTATGTGATTATGTTGCCTTAATAAATAATTCTAAAAAAATATTAGATGGTTCAGTAAAAGAAATCAGACACAAATTTAAAGAAGGAAGATTTAAAGTATCTATAACTAATATAGATTTTAAAGAAATTGAGTATTTTAAACAAATTAAACAACTGGAAAATTTAATAAAGGAAGAGAATACATACACATTTTCTATAAAAATAACCAATAATGAAAATTCAAAAGCTTTAATTACAGACCTGTCTGAAAAAGGAGATATTCTTTCTTTTTATGAAGAAATTCCAAGTATGAATCAAGTGTTTATTGATGCAGTAAAAAACAAAGATATATGAGAAATATATTTTTAGTAATGAGGAGAGAATTTCTCACTCAAATAAGAAAAAAATCATTTATTATTATTACTATTTTGGCTCCTTTGCTAATTATATTAGCAGTAATGGTAATAGCCTATATGATAAAAATGAATGAAACTAATGCCAATATAGCAATTGTAGATGCTAATAACCAATTTTATTCAGATTTTAAAAGTGATAGAAAAAATATATATAATTTTTACCAAGTAAAAGATATTAATTCTTTAAAAGATTCATTAATACATAGCAAAAATCTTGATGCCGTTTTATACATTCCTAAAATGCAAGATTCTTTAATGGATAATCTACAAAACCATATTCAATTATATACTAATAAGAATCTTAATAAAAAACTAATATATTCAATAGAAAATACAATAAATAAAAAAATAGAAAATAAAAGAAGAATTCAATTAGGATTAAAAAAATCAGATTTAGAAAAAATTAATTCCCATGTAAACCTTAAAATTACAAATATAAAAGAGGGAAATAAATCAGATAGTAACTCAACGATTAAAGATGTATTATCACTTTCTTTGATGTATGTAATACTTATGTTCATTATTATTTATGGGACACGAGTAATGAGGAGCATAATGGAAGAAAAAAATAATAGAGTTGTAGAAATTATTATTTCTTCTATAAGACCCTTTGATTTAATGATGGGTAAAATTTTAGGAACAACTCTGGTAGCTATATTACAGTTTTGTATTTGGACAATAATGACTCTTTTCCTTTTATTTATAGGGCAAGTTTTTTTAGGTCATGAATTGATAGTAAATTCTATACAACATGAAGAATTTCAAACATTGATGAATCATGATACAGAATTACAAATTAAAACCATAATAGACTCATTATTTGAGCTTAATTATCCACTTATAATCTTTCTTTTTATATTTTTTTTCTTTTCAGGTTATTTATTCTATAGCTCATTTTTTGCAGCTATTGGAGCAGCGGTTGATAATGATACTGAAACCCAACAATTTATGCCTATTATTGTAATACCTTTACTATTAGGTGCTTATGGGTGCATTACCATAATTAATAATCCTGAGGGACCGGTTGCTTTTTGGTTGAGTATAATTCCTTTTACATCTCCTATGGCTATAGTGACACGATCTTTTTATGGAATACCTTTATGGCAGTTAATATTATCTATATTTATCATGCTAGCTTCTGTTTTATTAATGGTTTATATATCCGGTAAAATTTATAGAGTAGGAATTTTAATGTATGGAAAAAAAGTTAATTTTAAAGAAATATGGAAATGGATAAAACAATCTTAAAAATTTAAAAATATTACAAGTATTATATGTAGTATATCACTTTATTTGTAAAAATAAATGTATTACTTTAGCATAACAAAAAACAAAACAATCAATTTATAAAAAGGATAAAAGAGATGACTATAAAATTACGCTTAATAATTCTAGTGTTTTTACAATATTTTGTATGGGGAGCTTGGTTAATCTCTTTAGGAGGATATGCCGGACTTTCTACAATGGAAGGAGGCTTAGGATTTTCCGGAATACAAATTGGCAGCTTATTTGCCACAATGGGAATAGCCTCACTTTTTATGCCGGGGTTATTAGGAATTATTGCAGATAGATGGATGAATGCAGAAAGAGTATTAGGAGCAAGTCATTTAATAGCTGCTTTATTTTTAATTATAGCCTCACAAATGAAAGATTATGCATGGTTTTATACTTTCTTATTATTGCATACTTTTTTTTATATGCCTACTTTGGCTTTAACTAATACTGTTTCATATAATGCACTTGAAAAAAATGGATTAAACTCTGTGACGGCTTTCCCTCCAATTCGAGTATGGGGGACTGTAGGTTTTATAGTAGCCATGTGGATCGTTGATTTACTAGGTTTTGCAAGAAGCCCTATTCAATTATATGTGAGCTCAGGAGCAGGAATTATAATGGCTATATATTCTTTTACCATGCCCGAAACGCCTCCAACTAAAAGTAATAATTCACGTAAATTGTCCTCAGCTCTTGGCTTAGATGCCCTAATTCTTTTCAAAAAAAAGAAGATGGCAATATTTTTCTTTTTTTCAATGTTATTAGGATGCTCATTACAAATAACTAATGCTTTTGGAGGACCTTTTTTAGATAGTTTTAAATCTGTATATCCCAACTCATTTGGTGTAAAGCACCCTAATCTATTACTCTCCATTTCACAAATTTCAGAAACTCTTTGCATATTATTGATACCATTTTTCCTTCAAAAGTTTGGTATTAAAAAAGTTATTATGTTAAGTATGTTGGCTTGGGTCTTGAGATTTGGATTATTTGGATTAGGAAATCCTGCAGATAGATTATATTTATTAGTTTTATCAATGATAGTATATGGTATGGCCTTTGATTTTTTCAATATTTCCGGATCTTTATTTGTTGAAAATGAAACAGATAAAAGTATGAGGGCTAGTGGCCAAGGTTTATTTATGATTATGACAAATGGCTTAGGTGCAATTTTAGGAAGTTACGGAAGCGGATGGGTAGTACAGCACTTTACAAAAAATAATATTACTGATTGGCCCACAGTATGGTTTATCTTTGCTGGCTATTCTTTATTTATATTGATTATTTTTCCTTTTGCATTTAGACCTAATCATCATCCGGATAGCAAAGGAACCATTCACCAATAAAATAGAAAGAATAATTTTTTAATAAGTAATATATTATTGAGGAATATAATTATCTTCTTTAATGCTGAGGAATAAACCATTTTTGGGTTTTACTGAATAAAAATCCAATGAGTATTCCAACGAAAATACCGGTAATTATATCTAATGGAAAATGTACCCCAACATAAATCCGACTATATGAAACCAAAAATGCCCAAATAAATAAAAGAAAAGGTGCATATTTATGTTTTTTATAAAACAAGGTAGATAAGTAGGTAACTAATCCAAATGAATTTGCAGCATGAGCAGAAAAAAAACAGAATGAACCTCGACAATTTTCTATGACTAATCGGAAAAGTCCGTTTAATTCAGAGTTTCTGCAAGGTCTTGGGCGTTTGACCCAATGTTTGATAAGAGAAGCAAAATTATCAGTTATAGCAATCATTATTGCTATACTAATTAATATCAGAATAGTTTTTTTCCATCCATATTTTTCTATAAGAATAATAAGAATGAGAATATAAACAGGAATCCAACAATATTCATTGGTTATAAATAACCAGAAGCTATCAAAAGATTTACTTCCTAAATTATTTAAAAATAGAAATAAATTTATATCCCATTGAATTAGATCATTCATACAATCTAACTTCTTTTAACAGGACCCTCGAAAGTATCATCAAATGCAGATGTTATATTGTTACTATCCTCATTAACTGAATCCTTGATGTTTTTTTTAGCTTCCTGTATTTCATCTTCTATTTCTTTTAGAGAATCATTTTCCTCTATCTGCGACATTACTTCTCTTTTTATATTATCTGTAGCATCTTTCATAGCTCTTACTCCTTGCCCTAAACCGCGGGCTATTTCCGGTATTTTATCAGGACCAAATAACAGTACAGCTATAAATATAATGACAATTATTTCTCCAAAACTCACGACTATATATTTTATGTTTTTACAAATACAAAGTTACTATTTTATTTATAGAGAAGATTTGAATTAATAACAAAAAAACAGGTTTCATAAAAACCTGTTTTTTTCTATTTCAATTATTTATTTTTATTTTACGTTAGCTAGTTTAGGACTATCAGTAGCTCTATCATAACTATATTTAGTTAAGTCATAAGATAGAGCGGATGCAATATAAATAGAAGAATACATACCAAAAGTAAATCCTAAGAATAAAGCAAACATAAATCCTTGAAGGCTTTCTCCACCAAAGAAAAATATAATTACTGTAACCATAATAGTAGAAACACCAGTGTTTATGGTTCTTCCCAATGTATGATTGATAGCATCATTATATAATTCTTCCAAAGTCATTGTATGATGAATATTATGTTTTTTATTTTCACGTATACGGTCAAATACTATCACAGTGTCATTAATAGAATATCCTATGATTGTAAGAATAGCTGCAATAAAAGATTGATCTAGCTCAACTGAAAAAGGAACAATTTTTAACCATCCTAATACAGAAAATATACCCATGACAATTATTGAATCGTGAAGTAAAGAAATAACTGCACCGGTAGACATTTGCCAGTTGTTGAAACGTACTAAAATATATATAAAAATGCCGGCTAAAGCTATAGATACAGCAATTACACCATTTCTAACAATTCCGCTGGCAACAGTTGGTCCAACTTCAGATGCAGACTGAATACCATAAGGAGTACCTTTCACAAATTGATCTTTTGTATATTTTGAAGGTAAATAATTTTTTAATCCGGAATATAACTTTTCTCTAATTGTTACATCGATATTTGGATCATTACTATCAACTCCATATTTAGTTGTAATTCTTACCTGATTTCCTTCACCATATTTTTTTGCATCCACATTTGTGGTTTCTCCATTTATTACAAATAATTTTTCAAGATTATGAGATATTTCTTCTGGTTGAATAGACTTATTAAGTTTAATTACATAGGTTCTTCCTCCAGTATAATCAACCCCTTTATCAAAACCTTTGGTAAATATAGAAACTATAGCTATGAGCATTAAAATTAAAGAAAAGATATAAGCAAATTTTCTTTTCTCCATCCATTTAAAATGAACATTGGTAAACCAATTTTTAGTAATTTTAGTAGAAAGAGCAAAATTTACTCCTTTCTCCATAGCTCCATATATAAATAAACTTGTAATAAATATAGCGGTAAATAAAGTACAGAAAATACCAATAACTAAAGTAACCGCAAATCCCTTAATAGGTCCTGTACTAAATAATAAAACGATCCCTACAATTAAAGTAGTTAAATTTCCATCTATGATAGCAGCTAAAGCATGTTTTTGACCTTCAGAAAAAGCTTGTTTTAAAGGCTTTCCCATTCGTATTTCTTCTTTTACTCTTTCAAAAATAATAATATTAGCATCAACTGCCATAGCCATAGATAAAACGATTCCTGCAATACCCGGAAGAGTAAGAACAGAACCTGTTGAAGCCATAATTCCTACCAAGAAAAATAGATTTAGTATCAAAGCTATGTTAGCATAGAGTCCTGCTTTTCCATAATAGAAAAACATCCATATCAGAATAAAAACATAAGAGACTATAATAGAAAGTAACCCATTGTTAATAGATTGTTGTCCTAAAGTAGGACCAACAATTTCAGATTGAATAATTTTAGCTTTTGCCGGAAGTTTTCCGGATTTTAATACATCAACCAAATCATTAGCTTCTTGTTCATTAAATGAACCTGTGATTACAGATTGTCCGTTAGGAATAACTGTATTAACATTAGGAGCTGTATAAACAACATCATCAAGTACAACGGCAATAGGTTTACCTATATTTTTTTCTGTTAATTCTTTCCATATAGAAGAACTTTCATTATCCATCTGCATACTTATTTGGATTCTGTTGAACTGGTCAAAAGTAATTCCCGCCTCAGT
Organism: Apibacter adventoris; assembly: GCF_002964975.1. GTDB lineage: Bacteria > Bacteroidota > Bacteroidia > Flavobacteriales > Weeksellaceae > Apibacter > Apibacter adventoris. Next base: position 19,601 of record NZ_PSZM01000024.1, read on the forward strand.
AACCGCTCCAACTAATGGAGCTTTATTATTTTTAGTTCCTCTAATAGCATAAAGTTCTAAATCGTTTGGAAATTTAGAATCAGGTTTTGCTGCCCACAATAACTTTGTATAGCGCATACCCATAGGTAGGAGATTTTTAGCCTTATCAGAGTATATTATTTTATTAATTGCAGCAGTATCTTTTATTTTAGCTGTAGCTACAGCGTTAGGTTGGTTAGAAGGAGATAAAAGTCCTAATAACTTATTATTAGCAATTTTTTGATTTACATCAGCGAGGTAACTCCATGCAGAAGATTGATCGTAAACTTCCCAAAATTCTAGTCTGGCAGAGGTTTGAAGTAATTTTTTAACCCGATCGGCATCAGAAACCCCTGGTAATTCTACTAAAATTCTGCCTGTACCAGGTACTCTTGCTATATTAGGTTCATCTATATTTAGTTTTTTAATACGAGCTCTAATAACATCAATGGCTGTGTTTACTCTAGACTCAACAACACCAGTTATATATTTTTCAACTTCGGCATCAGTTGTATTATATTGTATTTGTTTAGAAAGAGCTTTAGTACCAAAAATATCAGGGGAAGATAATTTTAGATTAGGTTGTCCAAGTTCTGTTTTAGCTTTTTCAAAAGATTTAAAAAATATTGAAGTATAGGTAGCACTGGATTTTGTTTGTTCAGATGTAGCCATATCCAAAGCTTTTTTGAATACAGGATTTTCTGAATTATCTGCTAAATCTAAAAGTAAGTCTTTTTCAGAAATTTCTAATAAAAGATTAAGACCTCCCTTAAGGTCTAACCCCAATTTCATTTCATTCTTTTTAGCATCATGATAATTTAATTTAACAATTCCCAAATTTAGAGTATCTTTGGCTAATTTTTCAAGTTGCTCTCTTTTGCTTCCTTCAGTTCCGTTAGATAAACTGTTAGCCTTAGATTCTATACGATTAACATAAAATGTCGGGAATAATTCTGCAATACAGATTAGTGTAAGAACTATTGCAAAAAATTTAACAAATCCTTTTCCTTTCATTGTGACTATTTATAATGTATAAATTTTTTCTATTAGTCTGCAAATATAATAGTCTATTTCATGTCCGCCAATTATTTATACATTTTTTTTGATTTAAATGGTATTCTATAACAATCAAATGAAATTTTATTGAAAAATATATAAAAAAAAATAGCATTTTGTACTTATAAATACAATCCATTTTTATATTTGCACTTTCAATTTTTGTAATGCAACAGGAAATTTTAAATGCGGTTAAAGTACTAAAAGAAGGAGGGCTAATTCTTTATCCTACAGATACTATTTGGGGAATAGGTTGCGATGCAACTAATGAGGAAGCTATAGAAAAAGTATTTAAATTAAAACAAAGAAGCAAAGAAAAAAATTTGATTCTTTTGGTTGAATCAGAGAAGCGTTTGCAAGATTTAGTAGAAGTATCTGCTTTGGCTTGGGAATTAATAGATATTTCACAAAAGCCTATGACTATAATATATGAAAACCCTAAAAATTTACCATACAATTTAATATCCGAAGATCATACAATAGGAATAAGATTAACTAAAGATGAATTTTGTAAACAACTTATTTCTAAATTAAATAAACCTTTAGTTTCTACTTCAGCAAATATAAGCGGAGAAGCTTCTCCTAAAAATTTTAGTTCAATTTCTCCTTTAATTTTGGAGGGTGTAGATTATATAATAAATTTGCGTCACGAAGAAGAAAAAGAATATAAGGCTTCATCTATAATAAAATTATCAATAGATGGTAAAATCAAAATAATCAGAGAATAATGAATATTCATGAATTTAGATAAAGCACTACAATTACCTATTTTTAAGCAAATATCAAAAGTATCTAAAAATAGAAACCAACGGGTTTTTGTTATAGGAGGTTTTGTACGTGATTATTTAATAAATCAGTCCGAACCAAAAGATATTGATATTGTAACAGAAGGAAGCGGAATAGAATTAGCTGAAGAAATAGCTAAAATGTTTCAGCCCAAACTCAAAGTCAGTGTTTTTAAACGATTTGGTACGGCAATGATTAAAAATGATAAATATGATTTAGAATTTGTTGGTGCCAGAAAAGAGAGTTATTCTCCAGATTCTCGTAAACCCTTTGTAGAAAATGGAAGTTTAGAAGATGATCAGAAACGAAGAGATTTTACGGTCAATGCTATGGCGATAAGTCTTAATGAAACGAATTATGGAGAGTTAATAGATCCATTCAATGGCAAAGAAGATTTGAAATCTAAAATTATACGTACTCCTTTAAATCCGGATATTACCTATTCAGATGACCCGTTGAGGATGATTCGCGCTATAAGATTTGCAACCCAATTAGGGTTTTCTATAGAAAAAGAATCCTTTGAAGCTATTAAAAGAAATGCAGAACGTTTTGATATTCTTTCCAAAGAAAGAATAACTGATGAATTCAATAAAATTTTAATGTGTTCTACCCCGAGTGTAGGATTGAAATTATTGTATGAAACCAAACTTTTAGAAAGATTTTTACCAGAACTTACAGCTTTACAAGGTATAGAGGAAGTAGAGGGACAGACCCATAAAGATAATTTTTATCATACTATTGAAGTAGTTGATAACATAAGTAAAAAAACAAATAAATTATGGTTGAGGTGGGCTGCATTATTGCATGATATTGGTAAAGCAAAAACAAAAAGATTTGATAAAAATATTGGATGGACTTTTCATTCACATGAATTTGTAGGTAGTAAAATGGCAGTAACTATTTTTAAGAGGTTACGTTTGCCTTTAGGGGATTCACTTAAATATGTCCAAAAATTGATACAATATAGTTCCCGTCCTATTTCATTAATTACAGATGAAGCTACTGATAGCGCTCTAAGAAGATTATTATTTGATGCAGGGGATGATTTAGAAGATTTATTTTTACTTTGTAAATCAGATATTACAACTAAGAATGAAAAAAAGCAACAACAGTTTAAAAGAAATTTTGATTATGTTGAAAATAAAATCAAACATGTAGAAGAAAAAGATCAAATAAGGAATTTTCAGCCCCCGATCACCGGTAATCATATAATGCAAACTTTTGAAATACTTGAAGGAAGACAAATTGGGATAATTAAAGAAGCTATAAAAGAAGCAATTTTAGAGGGAATAATAAAAAATGATTATAATAATTCATATAATTATATGTTAGAATTAGGGAATAAATTAAATTTGAAACGAAAAAACTAAATTAAAAATGATTTATAAAATTAGAGTAATCCTTGAAACAGATGATGATGTATTCCGAGATATTGAAATCAAAGATACACAGACATTATGGAATTTATATGAAGGTATTAAAAGTGCATTTACCCTTTTGGGCGATGAACTAGCATCTTTTTATAAATCTGATGTGAACTGGAATCAAGGAGAGGAGATTCCTCTAGAAGATATGTCTGATGAAGGTGATGGAGAAACTATGTCAGATGTTTATATTAAAGAAGCTTTTAGTAAAGTTGGAGATAGAATGTTGTTTGTTTACGATTTTATGAAAATGTGGTCATTTTATGTAGAACTCTTAGAAATTGTAGATAAAAAAGCGATAGGCAATTATCCTTTAACAGTTTATAGATTTGGGAAAATGCCATTAAAAGCTCCAAATAAGAAATTTATATCTCCAACAGAGATAGATGATTTCGGAGAAGTAGGAGATGTAGATTTGAATATTAAATTTGAAGATGATGATGATTCTTTCAGTAATGAAGAAGAAGAAGATATTTATGATGAGGAAGATGATTTAATAGAAGATGATATATAATAAAATAGAATAAACATTTAAATTTATAAAAAAAAGCCTCTATACAGAGGCTTTTTTTTATAAGTTACTTTATATTATTGTAAATCATCATTTTCATATTTTTCATCTAAAACAAAATCATCCATAAATTTAGTAGTATAATCTCCTTTAACAAAAAGAGGTTCATTCATTAACTGTTTATGAAAAGGAATTGTTGTTTTAACCCCCTGAATATGAAATTCATCTAAAGCTCTTTTCATTTTAGAAATTGCCTCTTCACGATTATGTGCAGTAACAATAAGTTTAGCAATCATGGAATCATAGAAAGTTGGAATTTGATATCTTTGATACACATGAGTATCTACTCTTACTCCGTTTCCTCCGGGTATATTTAAATCATTGATAGTTCCCGGACAGGGTCTGAAATCATTATAAGGATCTTCTGCATTAATTCTACATTCAATAGAATGCATTTTAGGATAGTAACTTTTACTAGGAACTTTGTAACCATTGGCTAGTTCTATTTGGAATTTAATTAAATCCAAATCAGTAATTTGCTCTGTTATAGGATGTTCTACTTGAATTCTGGTATTCATCTCCATAAAATAAAAGTTTCTATTTTTATCTACCAAAAATTCAATAGTACCAACACCTTCATAGCCAATACATTCTGCTGCTTTAATAGCAGCATTTCCCATCTTTTCACGAAGTTCGTCTGTCATAAAAGGAGAAGGCGTTTCTTCAACTAATTTTTGATGTCTTCTTTGTATGGAACAATCTCTTTCCGAAAGATGAATAGCTTTGCCAAATTTATCACCCGCTATTTGAATTTCAATATGCCTTGGTTCCTCAATTAGTTTTTCCATATACATTCCTCCATTTCCAAAAGCAGCTTCTGCTTCCTGTATGGCTGATTCCCAAGCTTTTCTTAAGTCCTCAGGTTTCCAAATGTCCCTCATTCCTTTTCCCCCACCACCAGCAGTGGCTTTAATCATAACCGGGTAACCAATTTTTTCAGCAATTTTTTCAGCCTCTTCAAAACTATTTATAAGTCCGTCAGAGCCTGGAATAGTAGGTACCCCAGCCTTTTTCATAGTAGCTTTAGCAGAAGCTTTATCTCCCATACGTTCAATATTTTCAGGAGTAGCTCCTATAAACTTAATTCCCATTTTTTGGCATGACCTTGAAAAATTTGCATTTTCAGATAGAAATCCATAACCGGGATGTATTGCATCTGCATTTGTTACTTCAGCGGCAGCTAATATATTAATAGGGTTTAGATAAGAATTTTTACTTGCAGGAGGACCAATACAAACTGCTTCATCCGCAAACCTCAGGTGCATACTTTTAGCATCAGCGGTAGAATAAACAGCAACAGTTTTTATACCCATTTCTTTAGCTGTTCTTAGAATACGCATGGCAATTTCGCCTCGATTAGCAATCAAAATTTTTTTAAACATAAATTTAGTTTTTATTTTGATTTAAAAATTAAGAGGGATCTACTAAAAATAAAGGTTGATCAAACTCAACAGGAGAAGAATCTTCGACTAAAATTTTTACAATCTTACCAGAAACTTCTGATTCTATTTCATTAAATAATTTCATAGCTTCAATTACACATACTACGGTACCTGAATTTACAGAATCTCCTACATTTACAAAAGCCTCTTTATCCGGAGAAGATTTCCTATAAAACGTACCTATCATAGGAGATTTAATAGTTATATATTGTGAATTATCTTCTGAATTATCTTCTGAAAGAGTTGAAGATGTATTGGTTGTTTGTATTTGAGGCACAGTTGGTAATTGTTGTACAGGAATTGGTTGTACGGGCTGATTAACAGCTGGATATATTACTTCTGAATTACGAGTTTTAATAGATATCTCAAATTCTTCTGTTTTATAAGTCACTTCTGCAACATTAGATTTTGAAACAAATCTAATCAAGTTTTGAATGTCTTTAATGTCCATGAACTAAAGCTTTTTTAAATTTCAAATTTAAATTTATTTTTATTAATACACAAAAAACCATTTAATTAATTAAATGGTTTTAATATTTTAAAGATCAGTAAATTGGATTAATCTTCTGCAGTTTCAGCAGCTTTTTCCATAACTACTTTTCCTCTGTAATACAATTTATCTTCGTGCCAATAAGCTCTATGGTAAAGATGTAATTCTCCCGTTGCTGAGCATTTAGCGAGTTGAGGAACAGATGCTTTATAATGTGTTCTTCTTTTATCTCTTCTGGTAGAAGACTGACGTCTTTTAGGATGTGCCATAATTCCTTAAATATTATATTATTTAATTACTATTTTAACTTTATAAGTCTTCATCTGTATTAGGAAGACCATATTTTTTTAATAAATCCGTATATTCATCCTCGTATCCTTGTAAATACCTTGGATGAACATGTTTCATTGGTATAGATAAAATTACACATTCAAATATTAGCTGCGAAATATTAACACTATGTGAACCTACAGGAATAATTAATATTTCTTCATTACTATCATCATATTCTTCCCCAAACTTAACAAGGGTTTTGATCTTGTTATTAATAGTTTGTTCATAATCTTTGTCAGAGATATCACAACGTAAAATTACAGTACCACTGATATTTATTTCCAATTCTAAAAATGAAGAATGTTTAATAAGTAAAACATTTACTTCTATTGCAGGATTATAAAACTCCTGATCAAAATCAAATAAATCAAAAAACGATTGCTCAATGCTCATATTAAAGCTATGGTTTCCAAGCTTTAAAGATGAAAATGAGATATCATAATTGTGTAACTTTTCCATAAAAATGGATTGCAAATTTAAAGATTTGTTTCAAAACTACAAACTTTATTTAAAAAAATAATAAATGTAAAACATAGATTTTGAGATTATTTCAAGTAAAGGTAATATAGTAAAGTATGTATTTTTATTATTGTTATTTTTTTATTAAATAATTTTTAAACTTGCTTTTATTATTCAGTTCAGATTTGATTAAAAAAAAACAATTTTCAATTATATTTGCTAAATGTTATTGAGAGAATATTTAAATATTTATTTAGATGAATAAAATCCTTATAAAATATATTAGTTTAAATATTTTAATTACACTTATTGTTTTTTTTATATTTTATTTTTTTTCATGGAACTTATTTTATAAAACCTATGCTTTTATCTCTTTTTTAATTATTGATATAGCTTCCATATTTGTTTTTTTGGGGGTATACTTTTCTTTTAAAAAAATCTTTAAAAGGATTTTTACAGCTTATCTTTTTTTTACATTCTTCAAAAATATATTTTTATTATTTTATTGCTTTAAGTATAAGCAGGTTACGGAGAGATTGATTTTTTATCTATTTATAGTTTACATTATAACGATAAGCATTGAAATTATATATATTTTAAAACTTTTCTATTTCAGTGAATCTAAAAAAACAATAACATGATAAAGCTCATGTATATGTTATATATATATTAAAAATAGTTATATTTGCAAATCTATTTTATGGAAAAATGAAGAAATTTATATTTAGTTTTTTGGTTTTACTTTTTGTTTCAAATATAGTGCTAGCAGAAGATAAAAATCAAAATTCAAATAAGGAGTTCAATCCAACCGAAACAGCTTTACATCATGTGAAAGATTCGCATCAGTTTTCTATTTTAGGTGAAAGGATAGTGCTAAATTTACCTGTAATCTTATGGACAGATAGCGGATTGGTTTGCTTTTCTTCGAAAGAATTTAATGGTGACGATACGGGTAAAGTTAAAGTTGAGAAAAATGGATTAGCTTTAGCAAAGTATCATGAAAAAATTTATTATGCTAATGCTACACCAAATTTTGAAGGAAATTATTTAGATATAGAACATGAACATCCTGTAAATAAAACTCCATGGGATTTTTCAATTACAGAAAATGTGTTTTCTATGTTTCTTTCTATGGTTCTATTATTAGTGATATTTGTAGGAGCAGCAAGATATTATTCTAGTAGAAAATATAACGGAGTTCCTAAAGGGGTTGCGTCAGTAGTAGAGCCAATAATCGTATTCATCAGAGATGAAATAGCTATTCCTAATATTGGTGAAAAGAAATATAAAAAGTATTTGCCTTTTTTATTAACTATATTTTTCTTTATATGGTTGAATAATATTTTTGGATTGATACCATTCTTTCCATTTAGTGCGAACTTAAGCGGGAATATAGCATTCACATGTACTTTAGCTTTGTTTACATTTATCATTACTACTTTTAGCGGGAAAAAAAATTATTGGAAACATATCTTTTGGGCTCCAGGAGTACCCGTTCCGATGAAACTTTTTTTAGCTCCGATAGAATTTATAGGTATATTTACTAAACCTTTCTCATTAATGATTCGACTTTTTGCTAACATAACAGCCGGGCATATAATTATTATTAGTTTAATTTCTCTAATATTTATATTTAAATCATATTTAGTAGCACCCGCTTCAATTGTAGCAGTAGTTTTTATATTTTTAATAGAAATTTTGGTAACTGCTTTACAAGCATATATTTTTACAATACTTTCGGCTCTATACTTTGGTATGGCTGTAGAAGATTCACACGAAGAACATTAATTTTAATATATATAAATATGGAAGTAGTTGGAGCAGGTTTAGCTGCAATAGGAGCAGGTTTAGGAATTGGTTTAATTGGTGGAAAAACGATGGAAGCCATAGCCAGACAACCAGAAGCCCAAGGAAAAATTCAATCTTCTGCTTTAATTTTAGCAGCATTAGTTGAAGCGGTAGCATTATTTGCTATTGTAGTATCTTTAATTAAAAATTAAATAAGAAGAGTAGAAATTTTAAGAAAACCTGATTTTAACGGTTGGTTTGTTCGGGTTTTCTTTAAATATTAAATAATTATTCAAAAATACAAGATAAACTCAAAGATATATTATGGATTTATTAACCCCTGAAATTGGATTAGTTTTTTGGACTACTATTTCATTTATTGTATTATTATTTTTATTAGGGAAATTCGCATGGAAACCTATTCTTAAAGCTTTAGAAAATAGAGAAAATTCTATTCAAAAATCTTTAGATGAAGCTAAAGATGCAAGAGAAAAAATGATGGAATTAACTTCTCAAAATGAGCAGATTTTGAAAGAAGCAAGGATTGAAAGAGAATCGATTCTTAAAGAAGCTAGAGAAATAAAAGATAAAATGATTAATGAGGCAAAAGAATCTGCAGTACTTGAAAGTAATAAAATAATTTCTGCAGCTAAAGAAACCATCAATAATGAAAAGATGGCAGCCGTTAATCAAATTAAAAAAGAAGTAGCAGATTTATCCATAGATATAGCAAAAAAAGTTTTACAGAAAGAGCTTAACTCTGCAGAAGAACAAAAGAAATTAGTTGAAACTTTGCTAGACCAATCCAAATTAAATTAAAATGTCCAAAATAAGAATTGCAAGAAGATATGCAGATGGTTTGTGGGATTACGCTTTATCTGTGAAAGAAGAAGAGATTATTGTTGAGGAAATGCAATCTTTAATAAATATCATTAACGGAAGTAAAGACTTTCAGTTATTTCTTAAAACTCCTATTTTAGAAACTGAAAGAAAAATACAAATTGCAGCTCAAATTTTCAAATCTTTCTCTAAAACGACTCAACATTTTATTACTTTAGTTATCAAACAAAATAGAGAATCCGATTTAATAGACATAGCGGAAGAAGTTATTCATATCTATAATGAATTTAAAGGAATTCTGCAAGTGACTATTACCTCAGCAATACCATTAGAAGATAAAACTATTTCAGATATCTTAATAAAATATGGAAAACTAGATGATCCAAAAAAAGTAAGAGTAGATAATAAAATAGATGAAAGTATAATTGGGGGATATATTTTACGCTTAGGAGATCAGCAATTAGATGCAAGTGTAAAAACAAAATTAGAAAACATCAAAAAACGGTTTGAACAAAAAGTATATTAGATAGATAATAAAGTTTTTACAATAAAAATTAAAAAACCATTATGGCAGATATAAAACCGGCAGAAGTTTCTGCTATTTTAAAACAACAATTATCAAATTTTGATGATAGTATTTCTTTAGATGAAGTAGGAACAGTATTACAAGTAGGGGATGGTATTGCCCGAGTTTATGGATTAAGTAATGCAGAACAAGGAGAATTAGTCAGATTTTCTAATGGATTGGAAGGAATGGTACAAAATCTTGAAGAAGATAATGTAGGAGTTATTTTATTTGGGCCATCGAGTAGTATTAAAGAAGGAGATACTGTTTCAAGAACAAGAAGTATTGCTTCTATTAAAGTAGGGGAAGGAATGATAGGACGTGTAGTTGATACTTTAGGATTACCTATAGATGGCAAAGGTCCTTTACAAGGAGAATTATTAGAAATGCCACTAGAAAGAAAGGCTCCTGGAGTAATTTATCGTCAACCTGTAAGTGATCCTTTACAGACAGGTATTGTGGCCATAGATTCAATGATTCCTATTGGAAGAGGTCAAAGAGAATTAATAATTGGAGATAGACAAACAGGTAAGTCTACCGTTGCAATTGATACAATAATTAATCAAAAAGAGTTTTATGATAGAGGAGAACCTGTATATTGTATATATGTAGCAATATCTCAAAAAGGTTCAACAGTAGCACAGATTGTAAAAACATTAGAAAATAGGGGAGCTATGGATTATACTATAATTGTTGCAGCAAATGCATCAGATCCTACTCCTATGCAAGTATATGCACCTTTTGCAGGAGCTGCAATTGGTGAATTCTTTAGAGATACCGGAAGATCAGCTTTAATCATATATGATGATTTATCTAAGCAAGCTGTATCTTATAGAGAAGTATCTTTGTTATTAAAAAGACCACCAGGAAGAGAAGCTTATCCAGGAGATGTGTTCTATTTACATTCAAGATTACTTGAGAGAGCAGCCAAAATTATAAATAATGATGAAGTTGCAGCTAATATGAATGATTTGCCGGAGTCTTTGAAAGGAAAAGTAAAAGGGGGAGGATCTTTAACAGCACTTCCTATTATTGAAACTCAAGCTGGAGACGTTTCTGCTTATATTCCGACAAATGTAATTTCCATTACTGATGGGCAAATTTTCCTTGAAACAGATCTGTTCAATTCAGGAGTTCGTCCTGCTATCAACGTAGGTATATCAGTTTCCAGAGTAGGAGGAGCAGCACAGATTAAGCCTATGAAAAAAGTTTCTGGAACTTTAAAAATAGACCAAGCTCAATATAGAGAATTAGAAGCTTTTTCAAAATTCGGTTCAGACCTTGATGCAGCTACAGCGGCTGTAATAGCAAAAGGAGAGAGAAATGTTGAAATTCTGAAACAATCTGTAAATTCTCCAGTTCCAGTAGAACAACAAGTAGCTATAATTTATGCAGGAACTCATAACTTATTAAAATCTATTCCGGTAAATAAAGTCAAAAATTTTAAACAAAATTTATTTGAAGTTTTAAAATCAAAATATTCTGACTTATTAAAAGAAATAAAATCCGGGAAAATAGACGATTCCGTTACAAATTTATTAGAAAAAATAATAGAAGAAGTAGCGCAAAATTTCATTAATTGAAAATAATAAGACTATTTTAAAAAATTTATTATACTAGATATGGCTTCATTAAAAGAAATACGAAATAGAATTGCTTCTGTAAATTCAACCACGCAAATTACTAGTGCAATGAAAATGGTTTCTTCATCAAAATTGAAAAAAGCCCAAGATGCAATTTGTAAGTTACGTCCATATTCTAAAAAGATGCAGGAATTATTATCTAATGTAAGCTCAAATTTAGATTCTGAAGTTGGTGGAGAATATGTTCGAAAGAATGAGGTTAATAAAGTTTTATTGATAGTAATTACATCAAACAGAGGTTTAGCAGGAGCTTTTAATTCTTCAGTTGTTAAAGAAGTAAAAAATTTAATAGAAATAAAGTATAAAAATAAACAAGTTGAAATTTTAACTATCGGTAAAAAAGGATATGATATACTGAATAGGTCTAGTGTTATTTATAAAGATTACAGTAATTTATGGGATTCTCTAACTTATGAAGGAGTTGTTGAAATCGCAGAAGAATTAATCAATTTATTTATTACAAATAAATATGATAAAATTGAATTTGTTTATAATCAATTTAAAAATGCAGTAATACAAGTATTACAAGTAGAACAATTTTTACCTTTACAAATTAAAGAAGATAAATCTAATTCAGATATAAACAAAAATATAAATATTGATTATTTATTTGAACCTTCTAAAGAAGAAATTTTAACTCATTTAATACCTAAAACATTAAAAATACAGTTATTTAAAGCAATTTTAGACTCACATGCGGCAGAGCATGGAGCTAGAATGACAGCTATGCAATCCGCTACAGATAATGCCGAATCCTTAAAACAAGATCTAGTTATTTCTTATAACAAGGCAAGACAGGCTTCCATTACAAATGAATTGATAGAAATAGTAAGCGGAGCTCAAGCTTTGGATAATTAAAAATATAATTTTTTATGAAGGTCACTTTTTTAAGTGACCTTTTTTTATAAAATATTTATAGGAAATTCCTTTATTTATTTACATTTAAGAAGTTTTCAATGTAAATAAAAAAAGAATTAGAGTTATTATTAGATCTTAGTTTCCTATTTCTAGGATAATTGTAATAAAACTATCTACAAAAAAGAAATCCATAGGAGGAAATAGGATATTAAATTTTTAAAGATTTTATTGAAAAGTAATTCTATAGATATAGTCTTTATTTTAACTTTGAATTATATTTTTAATTTTATGAAAAAAATCATAATTTTGCTTGGCAAAAGCACATATGTCACTTAGTTCAAAAATTATTGAAGAAGCAATCACTTTTGATGATGTACTTCTTATACCATCTTACTCAGAAGTACTTCCTTCGCAAGTTTCCCTAGAAACTCAATTGACTCAGAAAATAAATTTAAATATACCTATTGTATCCGCAGCTATGGATACAGTAACCGAGTCAGATTTAGCCATAGCTTTAGCACGAGAGGGAGGCTTAGGATTTATTCATAAAAACATGACTATTGAACAACAAGCCATTGAAGTTAATCGTGTTAAGAGAACTGAAAATGGGATGATAACTAATCCTATTACACTAAGTAGAAATCATACCTTACAAGATGCATTAGCCTTGATGCAGGAATATAAAATTTCAGGGTTGCCTGTAATCGAAGAAGATTATACTTTAGTAGGTATTATTACGAATAGAGATATAAAATATCAATCAAATTTATCTCAAAAAGTTGAAGATATTATGACAAAAGAGAAAATCATAACCTCTTCACGAAATACTTCTTTGGAACAAGCAAAAGAAATACTCTTAGATAATAGAATTGAAAAATTGCCAATTATAGATGATCATAATAAATTAATCGGTCTTATTACTATTAAGGATATAGATAATTTATTAGAATATCCCAGAGCCTGTAAAGATGGAAATGGAAGATTGAGAGTGGGAGCTGGAGTTGGGGTAGGAAATGATACTTTGGAAAGAGTAGATGCTTTAGTGAAAGTTGGGGTTGATATTATAGCAGTAGATTCTGCACATGGTCATTCTATTAATGTATTAAATAAAATAAAGGAAATAAGATCTTCTTTTCCAGAGTTAGAGATTGTAGGAGGAAATATAGTTACTTCGGAAGCGGCCAAAGATTTAATAGAAGCAGGAGCAAATGCTTTAAAAGTAGGAGTAGGGCCTGGTTCAATATGTACAACCAGAGTAGTTGCAGGAGTAGGAGTACCTCAACTTTCTGCTATATATAATGTTTTCGAATATGCTTCACAAAAAAGTATTCCGGTAATTGCTGATGGAGGAATAAAATTATCCGGAGATATAGTTAAAGCAATTGCAAGTGGAGCTTCTTGTGCTATGTTAGGCTCTTTATTTGCGGGCACAGAAGAAGCTCCTGGTGATGAAATTATTTTTCAAGGCAGGAAATTTAAAAGCTATCAAGGAATGGGATCGCTTTCTGCTATGAAAAGAGGAAGTAAAGATAGGTACTTTCAATCAGAAGCCAAAAAATTAGTTCCAGAAGGAATAGAAGGGAGGGTTCCTTATAAAGGAAAGCTTTCAGATGTAATTTACCAATTGTGTGGAGGAATTCGAGCAGGAATGGGATATTGTGGTACTGAAAATATTAAAAAATTACAAAAAGATAGTAAAATGGTTAAAATATCTTCAGCAGGATTAAAAGAAAGTCACCCACATGATGTGATCATTACTCAAGAGGCCCCTAACTATTCGAATTAGTTTTGTTTTTTTAATAAAGGTATAAATTATTAGAATTATTAATAATTTCGAATATTAAAAAAAACTTAAAAAATATTTTATAAAAACTAAAATAATTAAAAAAGTCTTAGTATTAAGACTTTTTTAATTATTTTTTTATTGAGTCAATTTTCCAATTTCTAATTTCAATATTACAGGTTTTTTTTGAAAAATTATAGCCAAATGACAAAAAAAATTAATTTGTTGAGACAATTTAAAAAGAAAGGAGTATACATATAATATATTTATTTATGAATAAGGGCTAAAGGTTTTTAGGATAATAGGGAAGTATACTTGGTTATTTAATAAACAATTGGGTTATATTAGTACTTATTTTTTACTAAAAATAAGATGACAAATAAGCATAATAATAGCAATACTTCCTCCTACGAATGTAACTCCGTTCCATCCGAAAACTTCAAAAGCATATCCAGTCATTAAAGTTCCTAAAGCGCCTCCAATAAAATAACTGGTCATATAAATAGTATTTACACGGTTTGTAGCGTCAGGATGTCCTGAAAAAATAATAGATTGATTGGTTATATGAGAGGCTTGAACGCCAATATCAATTAGAATAACACCAATAATTAATCCAATATAAGAATTACCAAAGCTGTAAAATATAAACCAGGAAATAATAATTGTAACAATAAAAATAATCATTAAAGTAGATTTATTATATTTATTAATAATTCCTCCTAAAAAAGCAGCAGTAATAGCTCCGGCAATTCCTGCCAATCCAAATTTTCCTGCCAAATTACTAGCGTTTCCACTAGTTAAATGAAAATCCTTTTCAAGATGAAATACTAATGGAGTCCAGAAAGCACTAAGCGAAGCAAAACTAAGCCCTCCTCTTAGAGCAGATAATCGTAGTGAAGGATCAGATTTAAATAGGTGAGAAAGAGAAAACATTAATTCTTTATATCCCCCCTTAAAGTTTGGATAAACTTCAGGCAATTGTAAATAAATCAGTATCCATAAAATTATCATTACGAAAGTAGCTATATAATACATTTCTTTCCATCCCCAAATATCTCCGATATATCCACTTAAAACTCTTGAGCCTAGAATTCCTACCAATAAGCCACTCATTACAAAACCTACAGCTTTAGCTTTTTTATCAGGTGTAGCCAAAGTTGCAGCCATAGGTATAAATAATTGAGGGATTACCGAAGTAAATCCGATAATAAAACTTATAGGAAATAATAATTCCACAGAAGGGCTCATAGCCATAGATAACAAAGAAATAATAATAAAAATAAAATCAATAAGTATCATTCTTTTCCTTCTGAACATATCACCTAAAGGAATAAAAAAGAAAAGTCCGAAAGCATATCCTATTTGCGTAAACATGGTTATGCCACTGATCTTTGATTCACTTACATTAAAATCTTTAGCCATCAGACCTAATAAAGGTTGATTATAGTAATTATTAGCTACAACCAATCCAGAACTGATTGCCATTAACCATAAAATTCCGGTAGTAAGTTTAGGTTGAGAAATATTCATTTCTTATTTTCAAATTAAATTAAAAAATCAAGGGGTCAAAGGTATGAAATAAATTTTCCAGTGTGAAAATTATATTGTTCAGCTTCGTTTAATGAAATCAATAAAAATTAGTGTTTACGGATGATTAAATGAAAACAAAGTTATGTAATTTGATAAACTAAAATTACAAAAACTCTTAACGAACAACAAAGGCTTATCATATTAGTAATCCATCAAAATAAATTTCATATATACAATCAAAAATTCTATATAATAGTAAATGAATAATTATTTAATTTATTATGTTTATAGATGAATTTATAATAAATAAATAAAGTATGAAAAATAATGACTTATTCACTTAAAATGAGATTTGCTATAAATAATTTTATAAAATATTAATATATAAATTAACAGGACATATTTAATAAAATTATAATAAATTTGTGAGAAAATAGGTTTGTATTATTAAAAAAAATAATTTATTTATATTGATTGAAAATACCTTGTTGGAAAGGAGTCCATAGACAAGCTTTTAATCCAGCATTTTTTAAAGCTGAGTTCACCCAGGTATTACAAGTAAAAAATAGTTGATAGGTTCCTTTAGCCTCGTAAAAAGAATCATTTTCCCCATAAGTATTAGAAGTTATAATATTAATAAGATTCCCTTTTTCGTCTCTTTTAAAATATTGTTGTATATATTTTATAAGTCGTTTATATTGATCTTTGGAAATCATTATTTTTTTATAATCTTTTTCATCCTCAATACTTTTAAGATATGTAGTATGAATTGCCGTGGTACTAAGGCCGAAAGCAGCTTTAAAAGCTACCGAAACTTTTACATGATCCCAATCAGGGACATCAAGAAAAAATCCCCGATCACCCCAACCTATAGAAATATAATTTTGTATACTATCTTTACTTGAAGTTTGGCTGTATTTTATTTCCTTACTCCAGTTTATTTCTTCTGTTTTTATAGGAAATATTAGGTCAGTATGCATGCCATTAGTGGAAATATATATGGGCATTTCTTCAGGTTGATTATCTTCTTTGTTAACAGTAATATGGGAAAAAATATATGCGCCTGCTAAATATAAAAATAATACAGAGGTAATAAATAATAATAAGAATCCCATGCATTTTAAGAACTTTTTTATAAAAAGTAATTTCATAGAGTTAAAATTTAAAGCCCTAATTTAAATATAAAAAATAATTAAATATTATTTATAATTAATTTTTTGAATATATCTGTATTTTTGCACTTGTATTAATGAATAATGGGAAAAGATAAATTAAGAAAATTTGCTGAAAATAAAACTTTTTATAATGTTTTGCAGCCCTCAAGGGAGGAGGTTGTGAATGATAATGGATTTTATTTAAAAGGAAAATGGCGAAAAGAATTTTTTAAAAATGATAACCCTATAGTTTTAGAGTTAGGTTGTGGGAAAGGTGAGTACTCAGTAGGATTGGCACAAAGTTTTCCAAATAAAAATTTTTTAGGTATAGATATAAAAGGAGCTCGGTTTTGGAGAGGAGCAAAAACGGCTATAGAACAAAACATAAAAAATATCGGTTTTTTAAGAACCCAGATAGAATTAATTAATTTCATTTTTGAAAATGGTGAGGTAGATGAGATATGGATTACTTTTCCGGATCCTCAAATTAAATTTAAGAGAACTAAACATAGATTGATAAATCCTTTATTTTTAGATAAATATAAAAAAATATTAAACTCTAAGAATGGAGTTATTCATTTGAAAACTGACAGTGAATTTTTACATGGTTATGCTAATGGTCTTTTACAAGGTTTAGGTTGTAAAATATTGGCTTCTCATCATGATATTTATGGTGCTCCAGAATATGATTTACCTTCTTATGTTAGAGAAATAAAAACGTTTTATGAAAATATATTTTTAAAAGAAGGAAAGCCTATAACTTATCTAAAATTTAAAGTATAAATAGAGAAATTTTATTTAAAATATTGTTTTATTATGATTTCAGAATGAATAATATTAATATTCTGTTTATAAATAATTTTAATATTATATGAATTTAAAGTTGATTTTAAAACATTTATTTAAGCGATTCAATTACATTTAAAATTGAAATTTATTTCTAAATACATACTAAAAAAGTAAATTAATAATATGCAAAAAATAAACCCTCTATTAGAGGGTTTATTTTTTTGTATTTGTAAATTTTATTAATCACAAAGGATAATTCCTTTATTATTATTAAATTCTAATATACCTCCTTTAATAAGATAAGTATCAAATTTTCCTTCTTTAGTTAAATTTTTATTAACTGAAGAAGAAATTATAGATTCAATCTTTATTTTTCCTGAAGTAAGTGCAGAAACAATAGCTGCGTGATTTTCTAGCATTTGAAATTCACCATGTAATCCAGGAATAATTACAGATGAAACTTCACCATCAAAAATAGTATCTTCAGGGGTTAATATTTGTATTTTCATTAATAAACTTGAAGATTTAAATTAATTTTTCAATTCAGCTAACATTTTTTCACCATGCTCAATAACTTCTTCAATAGTTCCTTTAAGATTAAATGCAGCTTCTGGATATTGATCTAGCTTACCATCCATGATCATATTAAATCCTTTAATAGTATCTTTAATGTCTACTAAAGCACCAGGAGTTCCGGTAAATTGTTCTGCAACATGGAATGGCTGAGATAAAAATCTTTGTACTCTTCTGGCTCTGTGTACTACTAATTTATCTTCTTCACTTAATTCTTCCATACCCAAAATAGCAATAATATCTTGAAGGGCTTTATATCTCTGTAAGATTTCTTTTACTCTTTCTGCACAATTGTAATGTTCATCTCCTAAAATCTCTGGAGTTAATATTCTTGAGGTTGATTGCAGAGGATCTACGGCAGGATAAATACCTAATGAGGCTATCTTTCTATCTAATACTGTAGTTGCATCCAAATAAGCAAAAGTAGTTGCCGGAGCAGGGTCTGTTAAGTCGTCTGCAGGTACATATACTGCCTGAACGGAAGTAATAGAACCATTCTTTGTAGAGGTTATTCTTTCTTGTAAAGCCCCCATTTCGCTGGCTAAAGTTGGTTGGTAACCCACAGCTGAAGGCATACGTCCTAATAAAGCGGAAACTTCAGAACCTGCCTGTGTGAAACGGAAAATGTTATCTATAAAGAATAAAACATCACGCCCTTTACCAATTCCTTCTCCATCTCTGTAGTATTCTGCTAATGTCAATCCAGAAAGTGCTACTCTGGCACGTGCTCCTGGTGGTTCATTCATTTGCCCGAAAACAAAAGCAACTTTAGAAGTTTTTAGTGCTTCATGGTCTACCTTGGATAAATCCCATCCACCATTTTCTAAAGACTTCATAAACTCATCTCCATATGAAATGATTTTAGATTCTAGCATTTCACGTAGAAGATCATTTCCTTCTCTGGTTCTTTCACCCACTCCTGCAAAAACCGATAGACCTCCATGGCCTTTGGCTATATTATTAATTAATTCTTGAATCAATACGGTTTTTCCTACTCCCGCACCTCCAAATAATCCAATCTTACCTCCTTTGGAATAAGGTTCTATAAGATCTATTACTTTGATACCGGTATAGAGAACTTCTGCCGATGTAGATAGATCTTCAAATTTAGGTGCTGGTCTATGTATAGGTAATTCATGGGTTTTAGGAACCTCTCCAATACCGTCAATAGCTTTCCCTACTACATTAAATAAACGGCCATTAATTTGGTCTCCTGTAGGCATTGTAATGGGTTTATTTGCTGAGAGAACCAATTGTCCTCTGTGTAAACCGTCTGTAGCATCCATGGCAATACAACGTACAGTATCTTGTCCGATATGTTGCTCTACTTCCATAATTAGAGAAGGTTCTCCATTTTCTTTTACAACTTCTAAAGAGTCATAAATATTTGGAAGTTCTGATACTTCTTCAAAAATAACGTCTATAACAGGACCGATTATTTGCGATATCTTTCCTTTTTGTTCAGTTGCCATATTATTTAGTATTCGATAACTTTAAGAATTTTATGTATTTCTGCTAATTTTGCATTACTGCAAATATAATATTTTATTCTCATTCTCTTTTGAAAAAAATATAATATTTATCATATTTGCACATTAAATTTGTTTACTAAATATAAGTGGAAATTCATATAGGGAATATAGAACAACCTAGAGAAAAGAAAATTATTTTAACCATAGGAATGTTCGATGGGGTTCATTTGGGGCATCAGTTTGTTATAAAATATTTAAGAGAAATTGCAAGTAAAGAAGGCGGAGAAACTGCAATAATGACTTTTAATCCTCATCCCAGATTTGTTTTGCAGCCCCAAACAGATTTTAGATTACTTACGACTTTAGATGAAAAGATTAAAATTTTGGAAAGCTTTTCGGTTCAGCATTTATATATTCAAGAATTTACACATGAATTTAGCCGTTTAACAGCTTTAGAATTTGTAAAAAATATTTTAGTAAATCAGTTGAAAATCCATTCCCTAATCGTGGGATATGATCATCAATTCGGAAAAAATAGAGATGGTAATTTTGAACAACTTAAACTTTTCTCAGAAATGTTTAATTTTAAATTATATCGGTTGCCTCCCATTACAGAACATAATACAGTGATAAGTTCTACTAAAATTAGAAATCAAATAAATGAAGGTAATATAGCTTTGGCTAATCAATGGCTAGGATATCCCTTTATTATGATAGGAAAAGTGATCCAAGGTGATAAGATAGGAAGAACAATAGGATTTCCTACTGCTAACATTGAAATTGACCCTCAAAAAATATGCCCTAAAAACGGAGTTTATTTTGTTAATGTAAAAGTTAGAGATAAGAATTATAAAGGAATGATGAACATAGGGGTACGTCCTACAATAAAAGGGGTGAAAAAACAAATTGAAGTTCATATACTTAATTTTAATGAAGATATTTATGGGGAAATATTAGAAATTCATTTTTACGAAAGAGAAAGAGATGAAAAAAAATTTATATCAATAGAAGGTTTAAAAAAACAATTAACTAAAGATAAAGAGAATACTATTAAATATTTTTCAAAATAATTAAGGGGATTTTACATCTATAAGATTCAATTTTATAAGTAAAGGAGCATTTGCTCCAATTTTATTTTCATCTCCATATAAGCCATAAGCGGTAAAAGAAGGTAATAAAATTTCAACCGTTTCACCTTTTCTCATTTTATATAAAGCACTTTCAATCCCCCTAATTTCATTAAATTTACCTAAAATGCCTTGTTTATTTCCAAATTCTTTTGTAGAATAAATTATTCGATTGTTTAAATCTTTTACTTCTGCGGTATAAATTACCTGATCATTTAATTTTGCCAGTGGAGAATTATTTTTTATAACGTATCGAATCCATATACCTGAAGATGTAGTTTCAAAAATATGTTGTAATGAATCTTTTTGCTTATTTACCCATTTTTGAAGATATTTTCTTTCATTTGTTTCTCTAATTTTGGAATATTTTTGAGAATTTTGTAAATAATCTGTATGTTTCGACTGTTCAGGTTGAAAAATTTCTTTCTTTTGACAAGCGGCAAAAAGTAGAAATAAAAATAAATAAACAATATTATTAAATATTTTCATTTTCTATAATATTTTTAAATTTTTGAATTGTATTTTCAAGAGAAAGATCACTTCTACCTCCGGCAGCATTTATATGTCCTCCTCCGTTAAAATATTTTCTAGCAAATACATTAACATCAAAATTACCTTTAGAACGAAATGAAATTTTGATAAAATCATTTTGCAAATCTTCCATAAAAAAAGCTACAAATTTAATGCCTATGATAGATAAACCATAATTCACAAAACCTTCTGTATCTCCTTTTTGGTATCCCATACTTTTTAGTTGTTCTCGGGTAAGTGATAATATTGCCGTGTTTTTTTCTTTTATCAGCTGCACCGAGTCTAATACTGTGCCTAATAATTTAATTTTTTCAGTTGTATTGTTATCTAAGATATTGGAAGCTGCTAAATCTGGTAAAACACCTTTATCAATTAAATGGGCTATTATTCTATGAGTTTCAGCAGTAGTGTTTCTATATCTAAAACTACCTGTATCTGTTAGAATTCCTGTATATAAACAATAAGCAATATCTTCATCAATTTTTGAGACTTCGCCTATTGAATCAATAAATTTATAAATCATCTGGCAAGTTGCCGGTTGTGTAATATCTGAATATATAAAATTAAAAGAATCGGGTTGCTGGTGATGATCTATTAAAATTTTAATAGCTTTACTTTTATTTAATTTATCTTCAAGTTGATTTATTCTTGCAGCTGTGTTAAAATCTAGACAAAAGATTAGATCTGCTTTTTTAAATGCAATTTCAGTGTATTTAGTTCTATATTCAGCAATAATAATATTTTTTGCTTTAGGCAACCACTTTAAAAATTTAGGAAATTCGTTGGGAACAATAATAGCTGAATCAATATTTAATTTTTTTAAAAAAAGTTGTAATGCAAGAGAAGATCCAATTGCATCTCCATCAGGGTTTTGATGTGTAAGGATAAGTATATTTTTCTTAATTTTTAAAAGATGTTTTATTTCGGATAGTTCTTTTTCTGAAAACATATAATGCATATTTTTAGTAAAAATATAAAAATCACTCCTTATGAAGAGTGATTTTTATAGAGAATATGAAAAATTAGATTTTATTTAATTCTATAAATTATCGTACGATGAAGAAGTATCTCCTCCAAAATTCCAGGTTAAACCAAATCTTAAAGTATTATCCAAAGCATTATTTACACTGGCTGTGGTTATTAAATAAGAAAAATCTATACCAAAAGATTGATATTTAAGTCCTGCACCTAATGTAATGTATTGTCTGCCTCCTTTATCCGGGTTTTCATAAAAATACCCGGTTCTGAATGCAAAAGCATTTTTAAAAGTATATTCACCAGCAATACTATAAGTAATTTCTTTACCTGCATCTTTATTTCCGAAAGAACTAAACATTCCAGAGATAAAACTTTTGTCAGGAACTTCCGTATGGGTTGTACCATTAGAATCTGTAACATCTTTAGGTGCAGGTACTAATAACTTAGTAGCTTCAAATGTTAACCCTAATTTATTTTCACTATCAAAAAATAAATCATATCCTACACCTAATCTTAGATTCGTAGGAAGGTAACTTTTATTTTCCTGACTATCTGAATAATCTAATTTAGGTCCCATATTGAAAATTCCCCATCCTGCTCTCCATCGACCTTGATAGTTTTTAAAAACGTCTGTTTTGTTTGATTGGAAATATCCGGTAACATCTACAGCAAATGTATTGGCCGCTTTAGTTTGTGCATATGAATTATCTACATTGTTAAAAAGATCAGAACGTATATACCTAGCAGTAACAGCCATAGAATATACATCAGCAAGTTTTAAACCATAGGATAAGTCAATAGCAAATTCATTGGGTTTAGAAGTGCCTTTTTCAACAATATCATTCCCTATTAATTCATTTAGTTGAATTTCTCCCATGTTAAAGTAATAAATACTAGCAGCCACCGTACTTCTTTCTTCCTCTCCTAAGAAAGTATAAAAAGTACCATTTAATAAAAATACATCATTAGTTAATTTATTCATATAAGGAGTATAAGATACACCTATTCCAGAGTAGCTGCTTCCAAATACATATTTGGAAGGATTCCAATATTGGGAATATTCATCTGGCGACGTGGCGACTCCTTGATCACCTAATCCTCCAGAACGGGCATCTGGGGAAATTCTTAAAAATGGAGCCCCAGTTATTATAGCATAACGATTATCTTGAGCTTTTAAAAGAGCAAAGCATAGGATGGTTAGTAATAAAATACTTTTTTTCATGTATTTAATTAAGTTTTGTTTTTTACAAATTATATTAGCAAAGATAGATTTTTATTTTTAAATTATCTATAAGGAATAAACTTAAAAATCTTTATTGCTATTTTTAATGTTTTTGTCTAATTTTTTGGTAGGAATGTTAATTTTTTGATTTTGTATTATTCATAAGTAGAATTTTATAAACTAGATCATCCCTACGCAAACCATTCTTATTCATTTTAACGATAAAATTAATAGGGATATTGTTATTTAGAGATTATTTTTTCTTTGTTAAACTTAAATACAATTTATTTGGGTATAATAATTTTCTTTTTATGCAATATTTATTTTCAACTAAACAATATTTCAAGTTTATTTATCGTTACTCCACTATTAATTAGAAATAGAAAAATTTTTAAATTCATAATAATATATTATTTTTGCATGTTTAAAATAATGAAAATAGATATAATGAAAATAGGAAAATTCATTTTATTGTTCACTGTGGTTTCTTCATTTTCTTTCCTTCTAACAAGTTGCGGTGGAGGTGGAGGAAAATCAAAACTTGGTGGAGGAACAAAAAATACTCAAAGTTTATCAGGATGGAAAGCAAATGATAAGAATGGATGGTTTTTTAGCAGTAAAAGGAAAAATGAAAAATCTTGGGTAGGAATGGTATTTGTTGAAGGAGGGACTTTCACTATGGGATTGGTAAAAGATGATGTTATGCACGATTGGAATAATACTCCTACGCGTATGCAGGTGCGTTCTTTTTTTATAGGAGAAACAGAAGTAACCAATTATGAATATAGAGAATATGTTACATGGTTGAAATATGTATATTCTCCTAGTGATGAAAATTATAAAGATATTTATTACGGAGCACTTCCGGATACATTAGTTTGGAAAAATAAATTATCAAGAAATGATGTGTATTCCGAAGATTATTTCAGGGCACCACAATTTGATAATTATCCCGTAGTAGGAGTTTCATGGTTACAGGCACAAAGATATTGTGATTGGCTTACAGATAGAGCAAACGAAAGGGAGTTAATGAATAGAGGAATTATTTCGAGAAATTTTTATAATGACCCAGCCAATAATGTGGGATCTAATTCATTTAATGTTGAAAAATATAAATATAATGATCCTTCATTAGAAAACATTGTTAATCAAGACAAAGTAGCAAAACAAAGTGGAATAGGAAATAAAAATGAAAGAGTAGTTGCTGTAAATAAAAGTGCTCAAGGTAATTTAGTACAAAAATTTAGATTGCCTACAGAAGCAGAATGGGAGTATGCAGCTCTTGCTGAGGCCGATAATAGGCAATATAATTTAGTAGAAGGGAAAGATGTGATGATCAATAGAATGCGTGAGAAAAAAGGGAGAAACCGAGGACAGTTTTTAGATAATTTTAAATATGGACAAGGAGATTATTCCGGTATAGGTGGCTGGGGTAACGATGGAAATGCCATAACCTCTGATGTAAGAGCCTATCGTTCAAACCCGTATGGTATTTATGGAATGTATGGTAATGTGGCTGAATGGACTCAAGATGTATACCGACCTTTAATAGATACCGATTTTAATGATTTTAACTATTATCGTGGTAATGTTTATCAACGTTTTATTAATGAAGAAGGAAGTCCGGGGCAGTTTAAAAAAGTGGAGGATGATAATATTCAATATGATACATTAACAGACGGAAGAAGAATCTATAAAAGTTTATCAGGTAAATTTGAAACTGAGGTAGTTGAAGATTCTAGAAATTTTAGAGATGGAGATTTACAATCATCTTTAGAAGCAGGAAATGGAAAAACAGACTCAGCAGGAACATATAATTTTTATAATTCGCCAATTAGAAATTGGGTGGTTGATAAAAAAGGAAGAGTTATTTTACAAAAAGATGCTAAACAGAGAACCTCTCAAATAAGTAATGATTTGAGGGTTATTAAAGGTGGCTCTTGGAATGATACAGCATATTGGCTGGATCCGGGTCAGAGAAGATATATGAATGAAGCAGAATCTGCAGTTTGGGTAGGATTCAGAGTAGCTCAGGATCATAAAGGAAAAGAAAGCTCTTCTGTAAAGACCAAGAGAGGAACTAATAATAGGATGCCTAGATAAATATAAGCTTAATATTATAATATAGGGCTATCTTTTAGGTAGCCCTTTTTATTTAATATGGAAATAGGTGATAAGGTAAATGTAATTGATGAGAAAGGAACTTTTATTATAAAAGAAATAAAAGGTCATCAAGTAATTCTTTTAGATGAATATGGTTTTGAAAATATTTATTTAGCTAAAAGTATTATACCTTATAGCTCTTTAAGAAATCTAAATTTTGATTGTTTAGAAGAGATGAAAAAAGATGAACATAAGGATAATAAAAGTATAATTATAAAAAAAGAAACTATAAGAATAATTGATTTACATATAGGGCATTTGGTCGATTCTTTGAGAGATATAAAACCCCATCAAATGTTACAGAAACAAATTAATGTAGCATATTCAGAAATAAAAAAAGCAAAAAAAGATGGAATTAAAAAGCTCATTTTAATTCATGGCAAAGGTAAAGGAGTTTTAAAAAAAAATATATATCAACTTTTACAATCTATAGACGATATAGAATATTTTGAGGCAGATATTATGAAATATCGATTTGGTGCAGTTGAAATTAGATTTAAATAAGTATTTTAATACCTTTGTTTGATGAATTTTAAAATTATATATGTTATACTTTTCTTAAATTCTACCCTGTTTTCTTTAGCGCAAAAAGATAAAATAATAATTACGGCTACTTTAGATACCTTATCTAAAACCTTAGCTGTAAATCAAAAAATATTTTTTTATAATGATACAAAGACGTCTTTAAATTCGATTTATTTTCATTCTGCCACTAATTCATATTCCAATAATCATACAGAGCTAGGGAAGAGAAAATTAGAGGACCGAAATAAGGTATTATATTTTTCAAAACTTAAAGAAAGAGGAAAAATAGAAAATCTAACTATTTTTACTCAAAATAAACCGGCATTATTTTTATTAAGAGATTTTGAATTTTATGAAATTTATTTATATGAACCTTTATTGCCAGACAAAACTATTACGATAGAGTTAAATTATAAAATAAAATTACCCGTCGATAAGATTTCAGGTTATGGTTATTCAAAAGATGGAAGTTATTTGTTAAAATATTTTTTTTTGCAGCCTTTATCATATAAAGAAAATAAACCATTACTAGTACCTTTTACTGATACTGAATTTAGTCCATACAGAAATACAGATTATGAAATAAACCTTCAATATCCTGATAATTATTTTATAGATAGTGATTTAAAAGTAATAGATTCAAATAACTTAATGGGGACTAGTAAGGATGCCATCAGTATTTTAATATCAAAAAAAAATAATATTAAATTTAATTATAAAATCAAGGAAGATTCTGTAGAAGTATCTATAGGCTATGGAATTAAAGATAGTCTTTTAAATATTTATCAAAATAAAATAGAACGAGAACTGTCATATTTGCATAAAAAGCTGGGACCATTACCTTCAAAAATATTTATTAGTACTAAAATTAAAAAAAATCAAAATTTTATAGGAGTAGACGATATCAACTTTTTTGGGATAAAAGAATGGAATTTATTTAGTGAAGAAGATCAAATAGATCTTAAATTATTCCAGCAAATTGCCTATAATGTAATCAATCAAAAAATTGAGTTGGATAAAAATTTGAATCATTGGATATTGAATGGATTATTATTTTATTATCAATATAACTATATTAAAGAATTCTATCCTAATACAAAATTATTAGGAAATTTGCCTAATGAAGTAAGTGTATTCAAAATAAAACCCTTGAAGTATTTTTTTATTTCAAAAGTACCTCTTACTGACAGGTATAAATTAGGTTACAGATATATTGCAACACAAAATTATGATCAGCCTATTAATGAAAAGTATTTAAATTTAAGTAATATAAATCAGATAATTATAAGTGGATTTAAAACCGGCTTAAGTTTCAATTTTATTTCAAATTATATTGGGAAAAATATTTTTGAAGAATCTATAAAGACTATAGTTCAACAAAATAATGACAAAGAACTAACTTCAGAAGAATTAAAAAATTCATTAGAAAAAAGCTCTAAACGTAATTTAGATTGGTTTTTTAATGATTATATAAATTCAAATGAAAGAATTAATTTTAAGATAAAGAAATTTTATTCTCAAGAAAATCAAGATAGTATACAAATTAATATTTATAATAAAACCCAATTACCGGTTCCAATTTTAATTTCAGCCAAAAAAGATAAGAAAATAGTCAATGAAAAATGGGTATATTCTACAAAAAAAGACTCATTATATTCTTTTCCTAAAGGAAATTATGATGAATTATTAATAAACCAAAATTATCTATTTCCGGAAATAAACGATAATGATAATAGTTTAATTACCAAAGGTTTTTATAAAAATAAAAAAAGATTTCAATTGAAATTTTA
Organism: Apibacter adventoris; assembly: GCF_002964975.1. Taxonomy (GTDB): domain Bacteria; phylum Bacteroidota; class Bacteroidia; order Flavobacteriales; family Weeksellaceae; genus Apibacter; species Apibacter adventoris. Next base: position 47,511 of record NZ_PSZM01000024.1, read on the forward strand.
CGCAGATGTAGATAATCCTAATTATACACAAATATTTTATGAACCTAAGGTAAAATGGAATAATTATGATAAATTTATTTTAGGTATACGGTTTTATAACCGTTCTCCTTTTTCAAGACCTTTTGAGTACTCTTTCGCTCCTACATATTCTACAGGTACTAATAGTCTAACAGGATCAGGATCACTCAACTATAATATTGATATGGAAACGGGGATATTCAGAAGAATTTCTTTAAACTCTAATTACAATTACTTTCATTATGATAAAGGCCTATCTTATACACAATATTCAGAAGGATTGAGCTTTATTTTTAAGAAAAGACCTAGATCTGAGATTTCAAGAACTATAAGTGTTGGTTTTAATAGCGTAGAAAGGGAAAAAGATCCTTTTAAACTAAGGGAAAAAAATGATTATTCGCATTATAACCTTTTAAATATTTCCTATATATACTCAGATAAAAAAATAATTAATGAGTGGTATGGTAGAACTGATTTCCAACATTCAAATCTTTTTGATAAAATTAGTTCGGAAATATATTATAGACATGAATATGCTTATAATAAGAAAATAACTTTACGTTATTTTGGTGGATATTTTTTTAATAATAGATCCAATTCAACTTACTTTGATTTCGGCATTGATCATATAACAGATTATAGCTTTAGTTATGTAGATTATTTAGGAAGATCAGCAACCAGTGGATTATTGTATCAGCAATACATAATGGCAGAAGGAGGGTTCAAATCTTTAGTAGATAAATCTGCTAGTAAATGGATTAATACATTAAATGGAGAAATACATTTATGGAAACTTTTTGATTTATATGCAGATGCCGGAGTTTATAAAAGTAATGGTAAATCTATACGGTTCATTTATGATTCAGGGGTTAAACTCAGAATAATTCCAGATTTCCTAGAACTTTATTTCCCAATGCAATCTACATTAGGATTTGAACCAGCAATGAAAAATTATTTTTCAAATATAAGGTTTACATTTAATTTTAATCTTTCTGCGGTGGTTAACCATCTTAGACGTGGATGGTATTAGTTTTATTAATTGTCGCTTTTTGATATATTTCAGTTAAAGCACTTACTAAAGCATCAATATCTTCTTTAGAATTGTAATGACTAAAAGAAATTCGTAATGTTGTACTATTCATGAGTACTTCAGTACTAAATAGTTGTAACATGGTATTGGAAGGTTTGGTAGCACCTGATGAACAAGCACTTCCCTGAGATACAGCTATACCTTTAATATCGAGTTGAAAGCCTACCAAAGTATTGGGAAAAGGCAGTAATATACTGATTAAGGTGTATATGCTTTGTGAATTTTCTTGACAAGTACCGTTAAATGTTATGTTGGGTATATGTTTCGTTAACTGTTTAATAGTATATTGCTTTAATTTTTCTATTTGCATTTTTCTTTGCTCTAATTCTTTCATAGCACAATCAAAAGCTTTTCCCAACCCTACAATACCATATACATTCTCTGTGCCTGCACGCATATTTCTTTCTTGGGATCCTCCGGTAATTATGCTTTTTAAACCGGAAGTTTTTTTTATATATACAAATCCCACTCCTTTAGGACCATGTAATTTATGAGCACTACAAGTAGCAAAATTAACAGGTAAATTTGCAAGATCTATTAAATAATGTCCCATTGTTTGTACAGTATCCGAATGGAAAAGAGCATTATATTTCTTACATAAGTTGCCCACATAGTTTAAGTCAATTAAATTTCCTATTTCGTTATTTGCATGCATTAATGAAACTAATGTAGGCTTATTTTCCATTAAATATTCTTCAAGAGTTTCAAAATCTAAATTTCCTTTTTTATCTTTAAGAGGAAGGAAAATAATTTCGAGTTCATTGTGTTTTTCCCTTAAATCACGAATGGTCTCCAAAACACTTTTATGTTCTAAAGGAGAAGATATTATCCGCCTTATTCCTAAATTTTCAACGCAAGATCTAAGGATCAAATTATTGGATTCTGTACCACAAGAAGTAAAAATGATTTCATGAGGAGGTACATTAAGCCATTGAGCTATGCATTTTCTTGCAGCTTCAATTTTAGCCTTTCCTTCCTGCCCAAAACTATGAGTAGAAGAGGGGTTTCCATAATCTTCATTCATAGATTCCATCATAACTTCAATCACACGTTTATCTATAATGGTAGAGGCTGCACTATCTAAATATATCTTCTTCATTGTAATCTTTATTCTATTTTTAAATATACATTGTTTGAATTTGTTTTCTCTATTTCAGCAATAATATAAGGAGTAGCTATGGCATCAGTAGAAAATAAAGTTCCATTTTCTTGGATAGTTTGCAATTTAACAATAATTGATTGATTTTTTCTTTCTACTTTTTGAACGGAATATTCTAAACCTCCACTAGATTTTTCTCCAAAAGTTATAAAAATATAATCTTTTTTAGGTGAATATTTTCTATGAACAATAGGAAAAACATTTTTATGAAACTCAGTGAAAAGAGAATCAAAATCTTTTTTATTTTTAACGAGCATATGGAAAGGATAAGAAATTCCTCCATATGCTCCTGACTCAATTATACGAAAATTTATACAAGAATTATTAGATGTATTTTGCTTTACAGTATGACAATTCATAATGAAAAGAATACATATGAATAATAAAATAGAATGAATTGCTTTAAATAAGTTCATTACACAAAAATAATAAATATAGATGGGAATGGAAATTATAAAAAGTTATTGAGAAATTAGAATTTTTTTAGCCTTTTCCGAATCGAATTCTTTTTCTCTACGAGCTACTACAATTGTGGCTGTAGCATTTCCTATAATATTGGTTATTGCTCTAGCTTCACTCATAAATTTATCTATGCCGAAAATTAAAGCTACAGATTCAACAGGAACATGACCGACAACAGGAAGAGTTGCGGCAAGTGTAATAAATCCACTGCCCGTAACCCCTGCAGCTCCTTTAGAGGTAAGCAATAAAACTAATAAAAGAACAATTTCTTGCTGCAAGTTCAAATGCATATCTAAGGCTTGAGAAATAAATACTGCAGCCATGGTTAAATAAATAGAAGTTCCATCAAGATTAAAAGAATATCCGGTAGGAATGACTAAACCGACTACTGATTTAGAACAACCTATTTTTTCCATTTTTTTCATAATTCCAGGCAGAGCGGATTCTGAAGAAGAGGTACCTAATACAAGTAAAATCTCTTCTTTGATGTATAATAAAAATTTAAATACATTTATTTTATTATAATAAAGAACAGAGCCTATAACTAAGAAAACAAAAACAGCACAGGTTAAATAAAAACACAAAATAAGCATTCCTAAATTAGCTAAAACTTTAAGGCCATAAACTCCAATGGTATAACCCATTGCTCCTAAAGCACCTAAAGGGGCTAAATACATGATCATTTTAATAATAGCAAATAACCCATCCAAAAAAGATTGTAAAACATTTAATACGGGTTGAGAAGCTTTAGTTCCTATCTTTGTCATAGCAAATCCAAATAAAACAGCAAATACTAAAACTTGTAGTAAATTATTAGAAGCTATGGAAGCAATTACGTTTTCAGGAATCATATCAATAATAAAATTTACAATTCCATGATCTTCTTTACTTTTTTCTATATAGGTTCCAACATGCGAGGCATCTAAAGAATGAGGATCCACATGCATATTATTTCCGGGTTTTAAAACATTTACAAATATTAATCCGATAATTAATGCTATAGTGGTCATAATTTCAAAGTAAATAATTGCAGTAGCACCTACTTTCCCAACTTTTTTAGTGTCTTCCATACCTGCAATTCCCAATACAATCGTACAAAAAATTAGAGGGCCTACAATCATCTTAATCAGTTTAATAAAACCATCACCTAAAGGTTTTAGTTTTTCACCTAATCCGGGGAAATGTTCACTTACTCCCTGAGCATTAACTATATCATTACTTGGGAAAAAATATCCGATTAAAATACCAATAATAATAGCAATAATTACTTGTACGTATAAATTCTTTAAAATTTTCATGGTTTTTATTTTTTTAGGTGAGTAATATATAAATATTTAATCCAAAACAAAAAAATAATGTGCTATTACTATATAATAATATTATTATTATATATAACTTACTTATAATTAACATGTTATATGTTGTATTTGTAAGTATATATCTATTTTCATAACATATTATTTATTAAGAAACTTGTTAAATATTTATTTTTTCAAAAAAAAAATAATAAAAAAAATATACTTACTTTATTAAATTTAATTAAAACAGTCTTGAAGATTTATTCGATATTTGCATTTGATAATAACTTGGCATAAAAAATGAAACTTACAATCTTGGGTTATAACTCAGCAGTTCCCACAGTGAGATTTAATCCTTCTGCTCAGCTATTAGAAACTTATAATAGATATTTTTTAATAGATTGTGGTGAAGGTACACAGGTTCAATTAAGAAAGGCTAAAGCTAAATTTTCAAGAATTAATAATATTTTTATATCTCATTTACATGGAGATCATGTTTTTGGATTAATTGGTTTACTTTCCTCTTTTCAATTATTAGGAAGAACTACTCCCATGAATATTTATGGTCCTAAAGGAATTAAAGAATTTGTAGAAATTCAATTTAAATTAACAGAAAGTTTTAATAATTTTAAAATAAATTTTATTGAGTTAACCTCTAAAAATCCTGAATTGATATATGAAGATGATAAAATATGGGTATATACAATTCCCCTAAATCATCGCATTTACACTAATGGTTTTTTATTCAAAGAAAAACCAAAATTACGCAAATTAAACATGGAAGAAATTGGAAAGATTCAAGAAATAAAAATTTGTGATTATTATAATTTAAAGTTAGGAAAAGATTTTAAAACAGAAGAAGGTGTTATAATTAGTAATAGTAAACTAACTTTATCTTCCCCTCATTCATATAGCTATGCATATTGTTCAGATACTTTATATAAACCGGATATAGTTTCTCAAATAAAAAATGTAGATGTATTATATCATGAGTCTACCTTTCTGGAGGAATTAAAAGCGTTGGCATATAAAACTCAGCATACTACAGCTTTACAAGCTGCTGATATAGCTAAGAAAGCAAATGTAAAATATTTAATTTTAGGACATTTTTCTAATAGATATACAGATGTTTCTGTTTTTAAAAATGAAGCAAAAAAAATATTTCAAAATTCCTTGCTTCCTGAAGAATTAAAAGTTATGGATTTTGAAAAATTGATTAAATAAAAACTCAGTTAATAAAACTGAGTTTTTATTTATTATGAATAGGAGATTATTTGATTTTACTTTTTTTATATTTTCTTAAAATAATATATCCAAGAATTAAGATTACCCATAAAGGCCATATATATAATATAACAATTATAATTTTTTGAAGAATATTTCCCCCGGTATATAAAGCTGTTTTAATTTGATACCCAAAGTTTGAATTTTCATAAGTTGTAAAATTTTTAGTATTAGGTATTATAGTTTGTTTAATGTTTTCTTTTTCAACTAAATCTAAAGTCACAGTAGCATATTGTACTAGATCATTTAATTTGTATTTATTAATTAAATTTTCTTCCTGAGAATTATTCAGATTTTTATCTATTTTTTTAGTATTAGTTTTTATATTATTAATTCTTGCTTCTATGGTTACATCTGTAATTTCTAAATTTCGGGAAATTACGAAACCAATTTCTTGATTTAAAGATTGGAGGAATTCATTGAGATTGTTTTTAGGAATACGTACTTCCATAAAATTAGTTATATTATATACCTTAGTTTCCCGTGCACTATCTTTAGATATGGGAGTTATCTTTTCAGAAATTATTTGAGAGTTTAATTCACTTTTGCCTACATATCCACCTAATTTTATTACATTTTTTTCTATAGTCAAAGTAGATTTCAAAGCATCTTTTACTTCAATATTAATATCAGCCTTATGAATAAATTTTTTGTTAGGATTTTTAATTCCATTAACAGAAGATGTACTATCAAAAATTATATTTTTAGTCTCTGTTGTTTGATCAGAAAGCTGTTTTTTATCACAACTTATTAATAAAAAATAAAAAAGTAAAGATAGAAATAGAAAGTTTTTTGTTTTCATGATTAAAATTTTTGTTTCTCAAAAGTATAAGGCTGACTATTGTAAATAATTACTAAACTCTTATAAAATAATTGTAATAGGGTTTTACAAAATTTATATGCTGATTATCAGATGTTTTTTAATTAATTGTAAAATAAAATTATGAGGAGTATTAAGTAGTAAAAAAGTTTTTACAAGTTAATATTCCTAATTCTAATTACATATATTAAATAAATCATGAGATTTTAATGTCTCTTTTAAGACTTTAATGTATTAAACAATCAGAGTTGATTTTTAATTAACTCTATATAGTAGAAATTAGGATTAAATAAATTATAAATATATGTTAATAAAATATTTTACCATTTGAAATGAAATAAATAATTTGTTAGATAAAAAATAATGAGTATATTTGAACTGTAATTTCAATAATTACAGTAATGAATGATAAACGTTTTATAATTTCTATGCATATACTTACTCTTATGGTTAAAAATTCAGAGGATTGGCTTTCTTCAGAATTTATTTCAGGGAGTATAAATGTAAATCCTGTGTTAGTACGTAAAGAATTATCTAATTTAAATAAACATGGATTTATACAAACCAAAGAAGGAAAAAACGGAGGCAGCAAGTTAAGTAAATCACCACAAAAAATACTTTTATCTGAAATCTACTCCAGTGTGTATAATTCACAATTATTAGGAAAACTTTTAAAAGACCCCAATCCCAAATGTAACATAGGTAACAAAATAAATCAAAATATAAGTGAATTAACTAATACTATTGAAAAAGTTGTATTAAAAAAATTAGAAACCATAACTTTATTTGATTTTAGCAAAAAATTCTAATTTTTTTTTGACTAAAACTGTTTTGATTTTAGTTACAGTTTTTTGAATTAAATTAAAAAAAATATATAATTATGAAGAAAGTAGCATTAATCGGAGCCACAGGATTTATTGGCTCAGAAATAGTAAAAGAGTTGTTAAATAGAGGTTTTGAAGTTACAGCTATTGCACGATCTGCTGATAAGATAAAGATAGAAAACAAACATTTAAACAAAATAAGTGTAGATATTTTTAATAAAGAAAAATTATCAAAGGTTTTGAAAGGTAATGATGCAGTAATAAGTGCATATAATCCAGGGTGGACAAATCCTGAAATATATGAAGAAACCATTAAAGGCTATCAGTCTATTATTGCAGCGGTAAAATTGGCTGGAATTAAAAGATTACAAGCTGTAGGAGGAGCCGGAAGCCTATGGGCATCTCCAAATAAAACAGTGATAGATAGTGGTGCAATACCTGAGGAAATTCTACCCGGAGTAAAAGCATTGGCTTTGGTTTTAAAAGAGCAATTTCTGCCGGAGAAAGAACTAGACTGGGTGTTTTTTTCTCCCGCAGGGGTTATAGAACCAGGAAAAAGGACTACTCATTATCGTTTAGGTTTAGACCACTTAATTACAGATGAGCAGGGAAATAGTAAAATTTCTGTACAAGACTATGCAAAAGCTATGGTAGATGAATTAGAGAATCCTCAACATCATCAACAAAGATTTACTATAGGCTATTAAATAAAAAAGGAGCTGTTTTGCTCCTTTTTTATTATTAATTTTTGATTTTTCAAGAAAAAATTATATACTGTTTTTTTTAATTAAGTTATGTTTCAAGATGATTTAATTTTTTCAAACTTTTAAAAATGAAATTCAATATAAATAATTAAAAAAGATTGTGATTTAATTATGAGTATATTCCTTACGGAATTTAAATAAAGTAAATAATTAAAAATTGAAAAGTATAATTAATAGAAGGTTTTTTTAAAACAAATATTTTACCTACGTATTTGTCCATTACCTTGTATTATCCATTTATATGTACATAATTCCTCCAATGCCATAGGTCCGCGTGCATGCATTTTTTGTGTACTTATGCCAATTTCAGCTCCCCAACCTAATTGGGATCCATCTGTAAAAGCTGTAGAGGCATTAATATAAACACAAGCTGCATCTACCCGCCTTTCAAATAATTTAAAGGCCTCCTTATTTTCACTAATAATAGCTTCACTATGGCGTGAACCGTATAGATTAATGTGAGTAATAGCTTCATTTATAGATTCAACTGTTTTAATGGACATTTTATAATCTAAAAACTCTGTACCATAACTTTTAGAATTTACTTTTTTTAATAATTCATTAGGATATTGATTCAATAAATTTTCATAAGCAAGATCATCAGCATAAATCAGTACATTTTGTTTCATCAAATCTTTACACAAATAGGCAAGATCAGGTAAGCGATATTTGTCAATAATTAAACAATCCAAAGAATTACAAACACTAACTTTTCTAGTTTTAGCATTGGTAATAATATTTTTTCCTATTTTTTTATTCCCTTCTTGGTGGAAATAGGTATGGCAAACTCCTGCCCCGGTTTCAATAACAGGTATAAGTGAATTTTCACGTACAAAATGAATAAGTTCCTTACCTCCTCTAGGAATTATTAAATCAACATACTCTCGTGCAGTTAATAACTGCTCTGTAGCAGATCGGTCGTTAGGCAATAAAGTACATATATCAGGGTTTATGTTTTTTTCTTTTAATGTACTACGTATGATTTCGGAGATTATAGCATTGGAGTAAGCTGCTTCTGATCCTCCTTTCAGTATACAAGCATTACCGGACTTTAGGCATAAGGAAAAAACATCGAAGCATACATTAGGGCGGGATTCAAATATAATACCGATGACACCGAAAGGGACCGAGATTTTAGAAAGTTGCAATCCATTTTCCAGTTTTCTTTTGGCTAAAATTTTACCGACCGGACAGGGCAGAGACTTAACCTTATGTAGGTCTGAAATGATATCTGTTATTCTTTGTTCATTTAAAAGTAAACGATCATATTTAGGAAGGGTAGGGTCCATTTTCTCCAAATCTTTTTGATTTTCAGAGAGAATTTTTGTTATATTTTTTTCAGTTTTTTGAGCGATTAACTCAAGTAATTCATTGATTTTTTTTTCAGAAAGCAAGTTTAGCTCCGTTCCAGCATTTTTTGCTTGTTGAAATAATTGTATATAACTTTTCATTTAATTACATTCTAAAAATAAATAATCATAATGTATAATAGGTCTTTTATGGCTTTTGCCTATTAACTCTTTAACCATTGTACTGCTATACGAAGTACGTCCTATACCGATTTGTTTTCCATTTTCATCCTTAATTTGTACGATATCGTCGGCTTCAAAATTTCCCGTTACCTTTACTATCCCAATGGGTAATAAGCTTACGGCAATATCTCCTAGTAAAGCTTCACAGGCACCTTTATTTATATAAATAATTCCTTTAGTAAAATCCTCAGAATGGGCAATCCACTTTTTTATGCTTGAAATAGTTTTAGTAGAGGGCACAAAGCGGGTTGCATTTACCTCTTGTTCCTTAACTATTTTTAAAAGTATATTTTCGGTTCGCCCATTAGCAATAATTACTTCTATTCCTTCTTCCGCTACCTTACGAGCAATGTTATATTTGGTTTTCATTCCTCCTCGTCCCATAGAAGATTTGGAAGTTTGTATATATTTTTCAATAGATTGTTTGTCTGTTTTTATTTCACGGATTAATTGAGATTCCGGTTTTTCAGGATCTCCGGTAAAAATACCATCTATATTACTTAATAATATCAGTTTTTTACAATCCATCATGCTAGCAACCAGCCCCGAAAGTTCGTCATTATCAGTAAACATAAGTTCATTAACAGAAATTGTATCGTTTTCATTCACTATAGGAATAATTCCGCTCTCTAACATAATAGTCATACAATTTCTTTGATTTAAGTAATGGCGACGGGTAGCGAAATCTTCCTTGGTGGTTAGAATTTGTCCACAGGTTATTCCTTGCTGGTGAAAAAGATCGCTGTAACGATTCATTAATTTTACCTGACCTATTGCAGAGTAGATTTGTCGTGCAGAAATGCTGTCCAATTTAATGGAAGGTGAAATTTCTGTTTTTCCGGAAGCTACCGCACCAGAAGATACTAATATGATTTCTATATTATTTTTATATAATTCGGAAATTTGATCTACTATATCAGACATTTGTGTAATGTCTAAAGAACCATCTTTTCGGGTAAGTATTTGACTTCCGATTTTTATAACAATTCTCATTTTCATAACAAAGCAATAAGATTGAAAAACAAAGTTAAAACTTTAATTTCATTTAATGTTTATTACTCATTAGGGATGCTTTAATCTAAATAAATAAAAATGAGAAGGTAAAAGAATCCTTAGATATAATTTCTTCAAGGTTGTAGGAGCAGTATAAAATATTTATTTTTGCTTTCAAAAATATTTAAAATAATAAATAATGATAGATGTAATACCGTGTCCGAAGTGCTCTATGCAAAATACTTATTTTGACGGAACTTCTTATGTTTGCCCGGATTGTTTTTATGAATGGACATTAGAAGAAAAAGAAATTTCTGTTATTTCTAAAGACAGTAATGGCGCTGAACTGAAGGATGGAGATGCTGTAACCGTAATCAAAGATCTTAAAGTTAAGAGTTCTTCTATGGTAATTAAAAGAGGAACCAAAGTAAAAAGCATTCGGTTGACAAGTAATCCTGAAGAAGTAGAATGTAAAATAGATGGTTCAGGAATAGTTTTAAAAACCTGCTTTCTTAAAAAATAAGCGACTAATTAGTTGAGAAATGTCCAAAGAATTTTTACTATTAAGAGATTTTTATTACCAAAAATGAAGACTTAAGAATAAAAAAGGTATCTTTTTATTAAAAGATACCTTTTGGGTTTTTACATCTTTGCTAATTAAATTTATTCCAATTTTTCTACGAATATAGTTACTCCGGATTCTACTGAAGGTATAGGAGGGTTTAATTTATCTATTTGGTCATCTTTTAAACCTTGAATAGCTTTTTCTTGATCATCAATTTTACCATTTACGTTAAGGGTAATTCTATATACTTCCTGTGTTTGGTGAAGAACAAGTAAAACCGAACCTATGTCTCTAAACCCTGAATTTAAATCCGGAAAAGTTCTACCGCCTGAAGAATACTTAGGCATGCCACTACCACCCCAAGATTCATCTGCTAATTTATACCAATTTCCGTCCTTATAAGCAGGTATTTTACCCCATAATTGAAGATTTTGTCCTCCACCACCGGCTTTTTCATATTTGATGGTGACATGTGTGTTAACTAGAGGTCTGAATTCAATATAACTATCTTGATTAGTAGATACATGCGTTCCATTGTATCGTACAGTAATATTCCCTATAGTAGTTACAGATCGAGCCGGAGTTTTTTCATTAATAGGAGAGGTATATTTTCGTGCATACATCACAGGTTTAATTTCATTAAGGTCTCCTAAGCTATCAATACAGGTTTTATCTAAGAAAGAGAGTTCAAATTTTGAAGGTTTAGGAGAAGATATATCAGGTTTTCCGGTGACCGTATAATAAATATTTCCGTTTCCGTAATTTAACTTTCCGGGTTGCAGTACATAGGTAAGTCCATTTACTTTTTTAGGTTGACCGGCTTTAAATCTGCCTCCGTTACCCATGGTGTAAGGAAGGGTTATGGTACCATTGTATTCTTGGTCCTTTATATATTTAGGTGGGGTTAGGTAAGCATTACCACATTGTAATGATTCAATTGTAGGGGCTGTTCCGGAGCTATTGTCCAGTAATCTCCATTCATTATCATTCCAAAAATAAAATCCAGGTACTGATAATCCTGCTTTTTCTCCAGTATTATACACTATCAGGCTTTTAGCAGGGTTAGGTATTGTAATAGTATCATAAATAGATTTTAAAGCTACTTTCGGAAATAATACTCCTTTTTTTTTGCCAGATAAATGATTTACGTTAATGTCTAATATGGCAGAAGAATCTGTAGACACAGAACCTATGTTTATCTGTGAAAAAATATAATTATAAAATATAATTATAAAGAGAAAGAAAAATTTTTTTTTCATTTTTACTTTGTTAAGTTTTTAAAAGAATTATTTTTATTTTGTTAAAAAAAATGATCTAATTGTGTTTTATTATCTAGTTATATCTAAAAAAATTACTAAGTTAATCCAGCTTTTCTATAAATATAGTAACCCCTGAAGGGACATCTTCATCTAGTATGTTTCCTCTGGCTATATTTCCGTTTACATTAAGTGTGACTCTGTATATTTCTTGAGTATTGTGAAATATAATTATAACCGTACCTAAATCCCTTAAACCGGAATTTAAGTCGGGATATGCACCTGAAGAATAAGGTGGATAATATGCAGGATTAGTCCAAGAATCATCTGCTAACTTATACCATAAATCTTTAGCTTCAACTTTATGTGTTTCTTCATTTAGCTTGTAAAATTTTGATTTAGCAGCTATTTTTCCCCATAGTTCAAGATTTTGTCCTCCGGCACCTGCTTTGTCGTATTTAATAGTAACGTAGGTATCTACTAAAGGATGGAATTCAATAAAACTATCATGCTCTGAAGATATTTTCGTAGCATTATATCTAACTTGTATATTTCCTATTGTTGTTACAGAACGAAGGGTAGTGCCTTCCTTTACAACAACTTCATTATTTTTATTATTAATTATTACTTTATCTTTATTAATAGTATCAGTATATTTTCGTGCATATTGGATGGATTTAATTTCGTTAAGATCTCCTAAGGTAGCTTTGCAGGATTTATCTAAAAAATTCAGTTCAAATAAAGAACCTTCAGGTGATGATACAGTAGGAGTTCCGGTAACTGTGTAAAAAAGATTTCCATTTCCATAATTTAACTCACCTCCTTGCAATACATAAGTAAGTCCATTTACAGTTTTAGATACACCGGAAAAATATTTTCCTCCATTTCCCATGGTATAGGGCAGAGTAATAGTACCAAAATAAGTTTTCCCCTTCTCATATCTGGGAGGAGTAAGCATAGCACTTCCACATTGTAATGTGTTGATAGAGGGGTTAATTCCGGAGCTACTGTCAAGAAGTCTCCATTCGGTTCCGTTCCAAAAATAAAAACCGGGTGTAGAAAAATTTTTATTTTTTCCTGTATTATAAATTACCAAACCTATGGCGGGATTAGGAATAGTCGTTTTATCGTCGATAGATAATAAAGTCACATTAGGAAATAAAACTCCTTTTTTGGGATTAATTTGATCTACGTTAATGTCTAATGCGGAAGAAGGATCAGGGTTTTTAGTACCTATCCCTACCTGAGAAAAGACAAAATAGGAAAAGGATAATAAAGTTAATAAGAATAATTTTTTTTTCATTATTTTATTTTTTTTCATTATATAGTATTAAGAGAATAATTTGTTAAAAAAAAGAAAAAGCATATATTAATTGTAAGATCAATAAAAGTTTAAATATGCTTCTTAAATGCTATTACTCTAATTTTTCAATGAAAAACGTAACTCCTGACTTAATTGCAGGAATTCTATTATAAGCCGGAATAGCATCGTTTATATTTACACTGACTCTATAAACTTCCTGTGTTGTATTGTTTTGAAAAGTAATTAAAACCGTGCCTATATCTCTGTTTAAAGCACTTAAATCCGGAAAAGAACCAGATGTAGAAGAAGGAACTCCCCATCCCCACTTCCAAACACCATCCGTTACTGTTTTATACCAAGTACCATCATTACTTGCAGGTATTGTTCCATATATTTCAAGATTTTGTCCTCCAGACCCAACTTTATCATATTTAAGAGTAACATGGGTCGGAATTAAAGGTCTGAACTCTATAAAACCATTTATTGTAGGATCCGTACCATTATATCTTACTTCTAAATTTCCGATTTTTGTCACAGAATTTTCAGGTGTAAATATATCAATAGGGGAAGTATTTTTACGGGCAAAATTAACCGTTTTAATTTCATTTAGGGTTCCTAAGGTAACCTCACAGGACTTATCTAAAAATTTAAGGGTAAATTTTGTACCAGTAGGAGAAGATACTGATGGGGATCCGGTTACCGTATAAGAAAGAGTTCCATTTCCAAAATTTAATGTTCCAGGTTGCAGTCCATAACTTAAACCGTTTTCTTCTAAGATACCATTATTAGTATATTTTCCTCCATTTCCCATAATATAGGGAAGGGTAATAGTTCCTGAATATTTTTGACCCGCAATATATCTAGGAGGGGTAAGCATAGCATTTTCACATTGAAGGGAATTTACGGAAGGTTCTATGGCTGTACTACTGTCAAGGAGCCTCCATTCAGTTCCGTCCCAGTAATAAAAACTTCGAGTCGTAAATCCGGGATTATCCCCTGTATTAAAGACGATTAATCCGACAGTAGGTTTTGGGATAGTAACGATATCTGTACTGGAAGTTAGTGCCACTCTGGGAAACAGAACGCCTTTTTTTTGAGATGTTTGATCTGCGTTAATGTCTAGTATAGCAGAAGGATCGGGTTTGTCTGTGCCGATACCTATTTGAGAAAAGATCAAATTGTAAGATGATAATAAGCTAACTAAGAATAATTTTTTTTTCATTTTTAATTTATTAAATATTTAAAATATTTTTTAGCCCATATGACAAAATAAAAGAACTAATAGATTTTTTTATTTTTTTATTCATTAAAATAATACAAATTTAATTTATTTTTATATTAAAACAATTATTTTTTTTAAAAATAATAATGGTGAAAATATATTGTATTTTATAATATTTAAAAATAAATGTTGTTTAGGATTTTTTTTCATATATACTTGCTTTTGCAATGGAATTTGGATATATCACATTTGTAATCTATCATAAAATAATTTAGAAATAATTCATGGAGAGTTTTTAAATACATTCAATAATATTGAAATTGAATTTATATTTTCAGACTATTAGTGAATACTATTTATATTTATGGTGTAATGTATGTTTCTATTTTTATAATTAGTATGTAAATAGAGTATTTTTTGTATTAATACTATGTTATTAAATGAAAATGCATTAAAAATAAGATAAAAATAAAATAATTTTAGTTATTTCCTGTTTAATATCGATTAATATCAATTAGTATTTATAAAAAATTATATTTTATTAAAAAAATGTAAAATATGTATTGATTATTTTCTTAATAAACATAATTCTATAGGTATAATGTTTGATGAATAAGGTATATTTTTTTATAGTATATACTTTTCGTATTTTTGTTATTGGTTTTTTGAAAAAAGAACAGGATTATATAAATTATGAGTCAAGAATTTATACACATTTATGGAGCCAGGGAACATAATCTTAAAGATATTTCTATAAGTATTCCCAGAAATCAATTAGTAGTCATAACAGGACTCAGCGGAAGCGGAAAATCATCTTTAGCATTCGATACCATTTTTGCAGAAGGACAACGCAGGTATATAGAAACATTTTCAGCTTATGCCCGTCAGTTTTTAGGAACATTAGAACGCCCAGATGTGGATAAGATTGATGGATTATCGCCGGTTATAGCTATAGAACAAAAAACCACGTCTAAAAATCCTCGTTCAACAGTGGGCACCATTACGGAATTATATGATTTTTTTCGATTACTATATGCCCGTGCTTCCGATGCATATTCCTACAATACAGGAGAGAAAATGGTTACATATTCGGAAGATCAAATTATTGAACTGATATATCAGGAATATAATGACGAGAAAGTCTTACTTCTTGCACCGTTAGTAAGATCTCGTAAAGGTCATTATAGAGAACTATTTTCCAGTTTAGCTAAAAAAGGCTTTCTACAGGTCAGGGTAGATGGCCAATTGTTGGATATAGAAAGAGACATGAAGTTAGATAGATATAAAACGCATGATATTGATGTAGTAATTGATAAGTTGATCATCGATAATTCAGACCAAAAACAAAGAGTACTTTCATCTATACGTTTATCTATGCAATATGGAGAGGGTACTATTATGTTATTAAAGCAAAATGAAACAGACGGAAGATATTATAGCCGGAATTTGATGTGTCCTTCCACAGGGATTTCCTATCAAATACCAGAACCAAACACTTTTTCTTTTAATTCGCCAAAGGGAGCATGTGAAACTTGTAGTGGTTTAGGACGAATTAAAGAAATAGAGTTATCTAAGCTGATTCCTAATCCTAAACTTTCTTTTAGTAAAAATGTAATGCCTGTGTTGGAAGAGCTGAAATATACAGACTGGTTATTTTCACAGATAGAAATGATTCTGAAAAAAAATGGGTTTGATAAAAAAACTCCCTGGGAAAAATTATCTTCTCTAGCTCAACATGAAATCTTATATGGAGTAGAAGAAAAATTAACTGTAGATCTAGATTATGCAAAAATTAAAAAAACCTATAAAATTAGTTTTGAAGGTGTTTTTGCTTATTTAAATAAATTAAGAGAAGAGGGAGAAGACGGGGAAATAAATCGGTTTAAAACTCAAGTTTTTGAAGATAAAGTTTGTCCAGAATGTAAGGGAGCCCGATTGAAGAAAGAAAGTTTATTTTTTAGACTTGATAACAAGAATATATATGAAGTATCGAAACTGTCCTTGTTAGAATTAAAAAACTGGATAGAAGAATTGCCAGATAAGTTGAGTAAAAGTCAAAATATAATAGCCAAGGAACTATTACAGGAAATTACTAAAAGATTAAGTTTTCTCTTGGATGTAGGGTTAGAATATTTGAGTTTACATAGACCCTCTCAAACACTTTCGGGAGGAGAGTCTCAAAGAATTCGATTAGCCACTCAGATAGGATCTCAATTAGTAAATGTGCTATATATTTTAGATGAACCTAGTATAGGACTTCACCAAAGGGACAATGTTAAGCTGATAAAATCACTGAAAAAACTCAGGGATCTGGGAAATTCTGTATTGGTTGTAGAGCATGATAAGGATATGATCCTCAATTCCGATTATGTGGTAGATATGGGTCCTTATGCGGGAAAACGAGGAGGAAAAATAGTTTGGCAGGGACCTCCTGAAAATTTAAAAAAAGCAAACACTTTAACCTCTAAATATATCAATGGAGATTTAGAAATTTCTATTCCTCAGAAACGAAGGGAAGGTAATGGTCATTTTCTAACGTTGAGTGGATGTACAGGAAATAATTTAAAAAATGTAAATTTTAGAATACCTTTAGGAGTTTTAGTTTGTATCACCGGAGTATCAGGAAGTGGTAAATCCTCATTAATAACCAATACATTATACCCTATTCTTAATAAACATTTTTTCAGGGCAGAAAAAGAACCACTTCCTTACAAAAAAATTGAAGGATTAGAATATCTGGATAAAATTGTGGATGTAGATCAGTCGCCTATAGGCAGAACTCCCAGATCTAATCCTGCCACTTACACTGGAGTTTTTACAGAAATACGGAATTTATTTACACAGTTACCGGAATCTAAAATAAGAGGATATAAATTGGGAAGATTTTCTTTTAATGTTAAAGGAGGAAGGTGTGAGATGTGTCAGGGATCAGGATTAAAATTGATAGAAATGAATTTTCTTCCGGATGTTTATGTTCCTTGCGAAACTTGTCACGGAAAAAGATTCAATAGAGAAACTTTAGAAGTCAGATACAAAGGAAAGTCTATTTCTGATGTTTTAGATATGACAATTGACGAAGCAGTAGAATTTTTCCAACCTATACCTAAAATTTATAGTAAAATAAAAACTTTACAGGAAGTAGGACTAGGATATATTACTTTAGGCCAACAATCTACGACTCTTTCGGGAGGGGAGGCACAAAGAGTAAAACTAGCCACAGAGCTTAGCAAAAAACAAACAGGGAATACCATTTATATTTTAGATGAACCTACAACCGGTTTGCATTTTGAAGATATTAGGGTATTGATGGAAGTAATTAATCGTTTAGTAGAATTAGGAAATTCTGTAATTATTATTGAGCATAATTTAGATGTTATTAAAACAGCGGATTATATAGTAGATATTGGATTAGAAGGAGGGGATATGGGAGGAAAGATCATTGTACAAGGAACTCCTGAAGAAGTTGTGAAAAATAAAATAAGTTTTACGGCTAAATATCTAAAAGATGAGCTATAAATTATAAGTATATAATTTATGTGAGCAATGATAATAATATTAATGTTAAGTTCAGTAAATATATTTCATGCTCAGTTTATAAATAGAGAAGATATTAAAAGAAGGAGTTTAGATAGATATTTATCTTTTTTAAATTTATAAGATTATTAAATTCCGAAAGTTATAAAAAAACGATAAATAGGTAAGAAGGATCTTAAAAATGATCCGGTTAATGTATCATTTCTGAGATTGATGAATCGTTAAAAAACTTTAAAAATTACATTTGCATGAATGTAATTCAAATACCTACCTTTACAAAAAATATAAAAAATGATTGTACACGATTTTAGTCGTACCCATTCCATATTAAATCATTTTGTTGCAGAACTTAGAGATGTAGAAATTCAAAAAGACAGAATGCGTTTTAGGAAAAATTTAGAAAGAATAGGGGAAATTTTAGGATATGAGTTGAGTAAAACGTTAGATTATTGTATTACAGATGTAAATTCTCCATTAGGAGTAAAACCTACAGAACTTTTAAAACAACAACCCGTTTTGTGTACAATTTTACGTGCAGGGTTGCCTTTACATCAGGGAATGATGAACTTTTTTGATAAGGCAGAAACTACTTTTGTTTCGGCATTTAGACATCATCCTAACGGAGAGAAAGAATTTGAGATAGTGGTGGAATATCTTGCCACTCCTTCTTTAGAAAATAAAACTTTAATTATATCTGACCCTATGCTGGCAACTGGTGAATCTTTAGCAAATGTATATGAAGTTTTATTAAGTGAAGGAAAGCCTAAAAAAGTACATATAGTTGCAGCTATTGGTTCCAAACCCGGATTAGATTATATTTCAACTAAATTACCTGAAAATACTGAATTGTGGATAGCTTCTGTAGATGATATACTTGATAATCATAAATATATTGTTCCGGGCTTAGGGGATGCAGGCGATTTAGCATTCGGGAAAAAATTATCTAAATAAAACTCAAGTTTTAAATTATATTAAACTTAAGAACTATTATGTAAATTTTTTATATTGTTTTATAAAGTTTATATATTTATCATTAATTATTATTGAGTAGAAAGTAAATTATTGATAAGATTTTTTTATATAATTCACTTTTAGTATTAAGGATTTTTAATGTGAAAAGTGAAATGGAAAAAATAGTATTATTGAAGTTTTAAACTAAAAAGAGTTATAAAAAAATAACAAGAGTAATTACAAATATTACAATTACTCTTGTTATTCTTTTTTAAATAAATTTTTATTCTTAAAAAACTTTATTTTTTAGAATATTCATTTTCATAGTGGCATATACGTTCTACCTTTGGAGCAGATCCGCCTCCGCTAAATTCTGAGTCTAACCAAGTATTTAATAGGCTTTTGGCTAATTCATGTCCAATAACTCGTTCACCAAAACAGATGATTTGTGCATTGTTGCTTTTTCTCGCTCTTTCAGCAGAAAACGGATCGTGACAAACTGCTGCTCTTACTCCTGGGATTTTATTAGCTGTAATTGCCATTCCGATTCCTGTACCACAAGTTAACACTGCTCTTTCAAATTCTCCGTCAGCTACTGCTTTTGCTACACTTGCAGCCACATCTGGATATAGAACAGTTTCTCCTTTTTCTGCACCAAAATCTTTTACTTCATAACCAAGTTTTTCTAAATGGTCTTTTAATACTACCTTTAGTGCATATGCTGCTTCATCGCATCCGATTGCTATTTTTTTATTTTTCATGATAATTGGTATGTTTTAAAATTACAAAATATAGGTATTTTCGTTTACACAAATTTAATTACTAAAGCAAAATTAAACAATATAAATTCGAAATATTTTTAATGATAATTAACAGTTTTTTTATTAATTTATTGTTTATGTTGTTGATTATTAGTTTGTTGTTATTTTTTTTGAGATATTTTCATGTTTCGAAATCGAAATATTTTAAGTGTTTTTAGCAGTTATTTATTTTAATAAACTTCTTTTGCCTATTCTATAAAATTTATTTATACTATGGGAAAAAAACAATGAAATTAAGAGATAATAAATAACAATTAATTAAAGAAATTATTATAAATTATTTTTATTATTTTACAAATAGAGCAACCTTTTTAAGATAAATACAATCTTATATAAAAAAATATTTTAAGAATTTTTGATCTAAAAATAAGTGTTAATATTAATCTAATTAAAATTAATGATTTTTAAGGAAATTAGAAAAGTTATAAATTTTAACCAAAAGAAGATTATAATATTTTACTTTTTGTATTTAAATTGTTTGCTGATTATAAAAGCTTCACTCCAGCATGCCTGAAAATTAAAACCTCCGGTTACAGCATCTATATTTAACACTTCACCTGCAAAATATAATCCGGAAATCAGTTTAGATTGCATGGTTTTAAAATCTATTTCTTTCAAATCAACCCCGCCAGCTGTTACAAATTCATTTTTATAAGTACTTTTTCCATCAATAATTAATTGTGTGTGAGTTATAATTTCAGCTATTCTATTGATATCTTTTTTTCCTAGATCTGCTAATAATTTATTGGATATTCCTACATGATCTAAGAGATTTAACCAAAATCGTTGTGTTATGTTATAAATTTTTAGAGAAGAAATAGTTTTTTTAGGATGTGCCTGTTTAATTTTATATAGATTTTCTTTGACAGTATCAAATTTTTCAGAGATCCAATTAATATTTATAGAGAAATTATAATTAAGATTAGCAATTTCTCGAGCTCCCCATGCAGAAAGTCTGAGTATTGCAGGGCCGCTGAGACCCCAATGGGTAATAAGAATTGGACCGTTTTCCTTTATTTTTAATTGAGGAATAGAAACTTCTGCATTTAGAAAAGAAATTCCTTGTAAATTTTGGATTAAAGAATTTTTACAATTAAAAGTGAATAAGCTTGGTACGGGTGGAATAATTTTATGACCTAGTTTTTCAATGATTTTCCACATTTTTTGGGAACTTCCAGTACATATGACTACAGAGTCTGCACAATATAAATTTTGATTTGTTTGAATATTAAATTTATTTTCATTTTTAGTGATTTGTGTAACTTGGGTTTCATAGGTTATATTTATTTGGTTGGACGAGGTTTCATTAAGTAATGTATCTATAATAGTTTGAGAAGAATTAGTTTCCGGAAAAATTCTATTATCAGATTCTATTTTTATATTGGTATTTTTATTTTTAAACCATTCAATAGTATCTAATGGTTGAAATTGATGAAAAACATTCAAGAGTTCTTTAGCCCCTCTGGGATAAAATTTAGTTAATTCTTTTGGAACAAAACAAGCATTTGAAAGATTACATCTTCCTCCCCCAGAAATTTTTAATTTTTGAAGTGGTTTTTTTGCCTGTTCTATTATTAGCACATTCCAATTACAATATTTTAGGTTTGAGGCTAAAAAGAATCCAGCAGCACCTCCACCTATTATGATAAGCTGCTTCATCTCTTATTTAGGTTTAAGATTTTTTAAATAATCTTTTTATTCTTGAAATTAATGAATTATCGTAGATTTCATCTTCTTCAAAATAGCCATAACCATAACCATATCCGTAACCATAACCATATCCATACTCACTCGAACTCATGTAATCGTTGAAAATTATACCTATGTGATTAACTTCTCCCTCATTATACTTTTCATTAATTCCTTTAAGTAATTGTTTATATGTGTAATTACATCTGGTAATATATAATCTGGCATCTGAAAATCTCATAAGGTCATATGCATCTATTACCAATCCAACGGGAGGCGAATCAATAATAACAAAGTCATATAATTCTCTTAATTTTTTTATAAGTTCTTCATTTTCATCGCTAATCAATAATTCTCCAGGATTAGGTGGAATAGGACCAGCTGGTATTATATCTAAATTTTCATATTCAGTCTTCTTAATTATTTCATCCAAAGTATTGATTCCTGATAAGTAACCAGATAACCCAATTTTATTACTTATTTTAAAATCATCAAAAATCCTAGGCTTACGTAAATCCATTCCTACCAATACAGTTTTTTTTCCGCTTAAAGCAATAACTGAGGCTAAGTTTATTGCTATAAATGTTTTTCCCTCTCCGCCAATAGATGATGTAATAAGAAAAACTTTACCCCCTATTACTTCTTTTTCATTAAATAAGAATCTTAAATTTGAACGAATAGCTCTAAAACTTTCTGAAATACTGGATTTGGGTCTATTAAATACGACAAGGTTATTTTCCACATTTTTACTTCCTATAGTTCCTATTATAGGTATTTTTGTAATATTCTTTAAATCAGAAAATAATTTTATTTTATTATCTAATAATTCTATTAAAAATAAAGCTAAAAATGGTATGAAAAGAAAAATACTTGTATATGTGATTTGATTTTTTTTGATATTAGGGGTAATAGGTCCTTGACCGGTATTTTTAGCCTTATCTAAAATATTAATATCAGAAACTGTAGTGGCTTTCCTCATTTCTGCTTCTGAAAGCTTATCTAATAGTGTATTATATATTCCATCATTTAGTAAGTAGCCTCTTTGAGCATTAACATATAATTGTTCTTTTTCAGGAAGAGTTTCTATTTCGAGTTCTAGGTTATTTATTTGCTTATTAATGTTATCCATATTATTCAATAGGTCTTTAGAAGAGCTATTTAACATGGAAGAAATTTTTGATTTAGCGTTATTCAATCTATAATTTATTTCTTTTATAGGTTCTGAATTAGGTCTATATAAAAATAATTTTTCTCTTTTTTCTTCCTCAAGGCTATGTATTTGCTGTAGAGTGGTATTAAATTCAGGATTAGTAATTCCTGCTAACGAAAAATCAATAACATCTTTATTGTTATATATAGAGTTTTTTAATTGTGATAATGCATTAATCTTAGTTTTTAGTTCTTCTTTTTGTTGATCTAAAGTTTGTATTTTAGATAAAACTAAATTAGTAGAACTTTCTGATTTTGAGAAAATTTTATTTTCAAGTTGTACTTTTTGAAAGATAGCTGAGGCACTATCAAGTTTTTTCTTTGTAATAATAATTTGATTTTTTATAAATAGAATTGTATTTTGATTAACTAGATTTTTATCTTTTAATCGAGTTTTTATCAATTCTTCAATAGATTTGTTTAAAAAATTAATTGTTCCATTTAAACTTAATCCTTTTTTAGAAACAATCATTATTGAAGATAAATCAGAATCAAAATCAACACTTGTGGAAGCTAAAATTTTATTAACAGCATTGTTTATTGTAGAAAGATAAAAATAAAATTCAAAATTTTGCATAGACATATTTCCAATATATTCTGGATTAGGTACTATTTTAAATTTTAAATTATTTGTTTTTACCCATGTATTTAAAGAAACTATTAATTGTTTTTTGTATGTATCTTTTCTATTGATATACTCCTCTTTTGGATAATAAAAACATTGTTCATTTACTTCTTCTGGAAATGTTAATTCAAATTTATTTTTAGAAAGATATTTAATTTTCACATGAGAGTTAAGACTTTGTGCATAGCTTGTGTCTATTAATACTTTAAAAGGAATATCAACATAGTCAATTTCAGTGGTTTTAATATTTCCTTTCAGATAATAATTTATATATAAATTTAAAGATTTAACTAGATTTTCATTATGGGTACGGGAAGTCAATATTTTTTTATAAAAAATTCCTTGAGTACCACCGTTATTTCCTCCCCAAATAAAATTTATTGATTGGCTGGGAGCTAATACATTAGAAGTACTAGAAGATATACTTACAGAAACTGAGGTTTGATAGAACCTATCAGAAAATCTGTTTATTATAAATGCTATGAGCCATCCAATAATAAAAAATATGATAAACCAGTACCAATTTTTTAACAAACGTTTGATAAATCTTTCGATACTAAAGAAATTATTCTCAAGAATTTCTGAAGCTTTACTTTTTTGATTGACAGACTGATTATTGTCTATATTGTTTTTGTTATTATTTTGCTGATTCATTATAAACTTTTAAAGAACACATATGTTGCAATTGCCTGCATTCCTAAAGACAAAAATTGGGTTGCATCTCCAAGAGTTGTACCCCCACCGAGTCCGGATATTTTCTCTTTTAAAGGATCTATAATTACTTGATCTCCTGATTGAAGATAAAAATATGGAGAATTTAGAATATCATCACGTGTTATATCTAAAGTAATATTTTTTTTACCTTCTGGATATTCTCTAATTATACGTATATGTCTTCTATCTGCAAATCTTGTTAAATCGCCAGATTTTGCAATAGCTTGCAGTAGATCAATTCTGTTACTTTGTTCAATTTTTTCTCCTGGGTTAGATACTTCCCCAACCATATAATATTTTATAGAACCAATGTTCATCCTTACTTCAGCTTTTCCTTCATTGTATAATACTTGGTTTAATTTTGCTTGTACTAAATCTGTAACCTCACTTAAAGTAAGTCCATAAACATAAAATTCACCCAATCCATATATAGTTATATATCCGTTAGGGTCGACTATTAGGCCTCCTGTTCTTAATCTGCCATCATTTGGATTAGTTCCACCTTTAAAATAAGTAGTATTTTCATTAGTTAGAAATTTTGCTGCATTTTCATCAGAAGTGATAAGAGTCATTGTAAGGATATCATCTTTTTTTATCCTATATTTTTCATAAGCTACAGGAATTAATCCATATTGGTTTAATTGTAAATTTTCACTTGGTTGAAGGTATTTTAATTTTTTAACTCCTATACAAGAACTAAGCAAGATTGAATTTAATATAATAAATATAAATATTTTTATCTTCATAGTGAGAATGATAATAGTTGGCAAAAATAGTTAAATTTTTAATAATTGGCTATACTTTTTAATTTCCATTTCTATTTTTTTTAAATTATAATTGTTTAAATTTATTTTGTTACATTCTGAACATATCTTTTCTTGTGTTTCATATGAAAAATTAAGTTCTTCATCAAATTTTTCATACTTTTTAGATTTAGATTTTGTGTAAGAGATATTGGGGGTATAATCCAAATTTAATTTTTGTAAAATTTTAAAGAGTATTTTTTCTATTATATAAGGTTGCCCCATATTGAGTATATAAATTCCTGATGAAAATAAAGGGTTTGATAGAATAATTAATCCCTTAGTTGCTTGAAATTTAGATATAAAATAACGTTTCATACTTTTATGATTTATTGTAATAGGAAGTTTATTTTCAATTTGAAATTTGAAAATGTTAAATATGGACCCATTACTATTGAAAACATTTCCGAAACGTAAAATTTTAACTTTAAAATTATCTTTTTTTGTAAGAACCTCCTTAATAAGATAGAGTTCAGTTATTCTTTTAGAAATTCCCATCTTATTTATTGGGTTAACAGCTTTATCTGTAGATATAAAAATAAATTGTTCTGCATTTTGTTTTTTGGCAGTAAACAAAATATTTAAGGTAGCTTCAGTATTGACAGAAATTAATTCGGTGCTGTTATTTTCTAAAATAGCAATATGCTTATATGCTGCAGCATGATATATGATTTGAATAGGAAAAGTAGAAAAAATATGATTTATTGTATCTTGATTTCTTATATCTCCTAAAATTAAAAAAAGCTTTTTATTTTCAATAGCTGTTTTAAAAAACAACCCTAATTGAAAAATCCCATATTCAGAATGATCAAGGGCTATAATCTTTTTAATATTTTGATTTAAAAGATGTTTAATTAAAGAACTACCAATAGAACCAGCTCCACCTGTTATAAGAATAGTTTTGTTTTTTAAATAATTATTCTTCTGTAATGAAACATCAATTTTCTTGTCAAAAATATCTTCAAAATGAATTATTTGATTATTTATATTTAATATGTCTGCTGTATCAATCAAAACATTCAACTTTATTTATAAATTTTTATCAATTATATTTATAATTCTTTTTAATTTATTCTTGGTAAGATTATTTCCGGAAGGTAAACTTAAACCGTGTTTGAATAAATAATTTTCAAAACTTTTATCTCCATAAAAAAAGTAATTTTTAAAAACTGTTTGTTTATATAATGGATTCCATAAATATCGAGATTCTATTCCTTTTTTATTTAAAATATCTTTAATTTTTTTGTTTAAGTCTTTGGGGAAAATAAATGAACTTAACCATCTATTAGAAAAACAGTTTTCATCTTCTATTTGAGATTCAATTTCTAATTTATTTTTAAAATAAGATAAATAATAGTTAAAAATATTTCTTCGTTGTGTAACTTTTTGATTGAGACTTTTAAACTGGGCTAATCCTATGGCTGCTAATATATTACTTTGAGAATAATTATATCCTAATTCTTCATGTTTATAATAATCTATATCTTCTTTAGCTTGATTAGCTAGTTTTTTAGCATAGGAATAATCTTTTTGATTAGGTAATATTAAAGCTCCTCCTGTAGAACAAGTAATAATTTTATTGCCATTAAAAGAAAGAATTCCATAGTCACCTAATTGTCCTAGTGGCAAATTAAAATATTTAGATCCTAAAGCTTCTGCAGCATCTTCTATAATTTTAATATTATAATTTTTACAAATATCAAAAATACTTTTCATATTACAAGGCATCCCATATATATGAGCTACAATTAATACTTTTGGTTGTATATTTTTATTTTTTAAATTTATTAATGCATGTTCTAAATATTCAGGAGATAAATTCCAACTTTTTTGATCAGCACCAATAAATACTGGTATTGCCTTTTGGTACAATATCGGAAATGCTGTTGCAGCAAAAGTAAAATCAGAACATAAAACATAGTCTCCCTCTTTTATATTTAAAATTTTTAATGCTAAGTGAATAGCAGATGTACCATTATTAGTAAGTAATATATTTTTATGGGAATAATAAAGAGATAATTTTTTGGTAAAATTATCAATAAATGAACCAAAAGGTGATATCCATCCACTCAATAATGCTTCATTTACAAATTTTATTTCTTTATTTGTAATGCAGGGGGGGGAAAGATATATTTTATTTGTTGTGTCCAAATAATTAATTTTTATTTTTATTTGATTTTGTAATTAATAATGGTAAAAATGAAAATATTAAACCTAAAGTTAATATTATTAATAATAAAAGATGAACCTTAATATGTCTAAGAAAATAAGCAGTTAAAATTATAAGAGCATTCTCAGAAATCATAATTAAAGAAACCTTCTTATGATCTAACCCTAATCTTAAATACCTATGATGCATATGGTTTTTATCGCCTCTAAATGGAGAATTTCCTTTTAATATTCTAATAATAAAAACTCCAATAGTATCTATTATTGGGATAATTAAAATTGCAATCACTATTACCGGTGCAGATTGTAAATGATAAATAGGGGTGCCAAATGGTGATAATATTAAAAATAAATTTAAAAATTTAATACCCATAAATGATAATAGAAAACCAATGATCATGGAGCCGGTATCTCCCATAAAAATTTTATATTTTTTATTAAAATTAAATCGTAAAAAAGCTAATAGGCTTCCTATGATGGTTAATGCCAATACTATCATAGGATAATTTATACTTCCTAGCCTCCAAAAAGTAAATATAAAAGCACAACAAGCAAGTAAAGCTATACCTGAGGCTAAACCATCAATACCGTCAACTAAATTGTAAGCATTAATTAGAAAAATAAATATTATAACTGTAAAAATGATACTGATTCCGTAAGGTAAAGTTTCAATTCCAAAAATACCAAAAAAACTCCCAATTCTTACATTAGATCCTATTGAGATCATTAATGAAGCTATAATTTGTGCATAAAGTTTTTTATTAGGTGTAACGACTAGTATATCATCCATTAATCCAATGAAAAATAAGATAATAATGGAAGAAAACAAGAAAATATAACTTGAAAATAATTCGTAAGCACAAATAGAAGACATAATGGCAATTGAATAAAAAATAGCAATTCCTCCTAAATTAGGAGTTCTTTTATTATGAGAGCTCCGCTCTCCAGGTAAAGCCATTAAGTCTTTTTTATAAGATATTTTTATAATTTTAGGAATAGATATATAAGTCAAAAGAAATGATCCTACTAACCCTAAGAAACATTTTAAATAGAAACTATTTATTCCAAAAATATTTTTTAGATCTCTTATGTCAAATTCGTTCATATTTCTTTAATCCATTAAATGCCCATTGAACTGTATAATAGATAGATTTATACAAAGATAATTGCAAAAAATTATAATAAACAAAAAATTGTAATTTAAACATTAGCCATTTATTTCTAGAATAGGAATTACACCTTATTCTATATATTACTAACGGTTTATTTATAGCTCTAATTATAGTTTTTTTTGAAAGATTTAGTATCATGGCATAATCTTCTCTTCTACAAACATCAGGAAAAATTATTTTCCCAATTTTATTAGTGTCATATATTAATGTTGAGATAAAAACAGGGCAATTTAGTAACAATCTGTTAAAATTCACATTATCTTCTGCACTAAAATCCTTTAAACAAGGTTCTAATTTTTCATTTACTCTTTTATAAGAGGTATAAACTGCAGATTCATTATTTTCTTGTAAGTATTTAATTCGTTCTTCTAAAGCAGTAGGTAACCATAGATCATCACTGTCAATAAAAGATATATATCTTCCTTTAGCTTGATTGATACCATAATTTCTAGCAATAGCAGTACCCATGTTTTTTTTTAGTTTTAGTAATTTAATTCTATCGTCTTTATAAGTTTCAATAATTTTTATAGAAGAATCTGTGCTGCAATCATCAACTATAATCCATTCCCAATTTGGATATGTTTGATTTAATACAGAGTCTATAGTTTCTGATATAAATTTTTCAGAATTATAACAAGCTGTAATTATAGATATATGATTTTGCGAAATATGGTTCAATTTTGTAAAATTTTTGAAATTAAACTTTAAAACATATGTATTTATTATTTAGTCAATTGTTTCATCAATTATAACAATAGCAGATCCGTCTGTAAAAAGGGTATCAAATTTATCAAAATTTAATTTTTTTGCATTTGCAGCAAACCGAAAGCTCAAAAGATATAGGTAAATAATCAAAAAAGAGTAAATAAAATATTTATTAATTTGACTTTTACTGTTTTTTATAATAATTGCGAATAAAGTACCAGCAAATGCATCATAAACAATAGGAAGTCTAATTGAAAATATTTCATTCTGACGAAAACAATAATAAATACAATAATAGGTGAGACATAAATTTCTAATTTTTAAATAATTATAATTATTTGCTGTTTTAATGTTATACTTATCAAAAGAAAAAATGATTACTAAAAAACATATTTTAACAATTTCTCCAACAGAAAAGGTTGATTCACCTAATTTTTGATAAGAATTGTAAGCATCAGATAAGGTATCAGCAGATAATGAATTAAAAATTTCTCCGAACCAATTATAAGGTTCTAATGGAGCAATTAAAATAGATAATACAATCAATAAAAAAGCTTTGAAAGTAGATATATAAATGTTTGCTATCCAATAAGCTGGCAAAAAAATTATAGCAGTTTTATGAAAATAGTAAGCTATTAAAATAGATAACAAAAATTTTAACAGTTTTCTTTGTGTAATATATTGAAATGAAAATAGGCAAATAGCTATGGAAGCTCCTTGTCTGATATGCCCTGAATCTTGAAAAAAATATGTAGGCATATAATAAAATAATAAAGTAAAAAATGGATAAGGAGAAAATTTATAGTAAAATGAACTTCTGAGACTTATGGATATAGTGGCAAAAGTAAATAGAAGAATGAAAAAAGGTAAATGTAAATTCCCTATTATTTTCGAAAATATTATATAGGTAGGCTCTACACCAGAATCGAATATTTGATTCCATCTAATAAAAGTATTAGCTCCAACAAAAAATCTTACATATGGCCAATAATCAGCTCCTCGGTTTCCTCTTGTTCCCGTAATAAAAATTAAAACTATAACCATGCAGATGTATGGAATTTTAATTTTTGGTTTTATATTATAATTACTTGAAACTTCCATATAACTATAGAAAGTCATAATAATCATAATTAAGTAAAATACGGGGTGTATCATTCCTTATATCTTTATTATTTGTATTAAATAATATATTTTCTTTTTTATTCCAAGGGAAAAAAGATAATTTTTAGCAAATCTAGTATAACATATTATATCTTTTTTAGTTATTTTTTCTTGATTTATTAATTTTTTTAATTTAGAAAACATATAACTCTTTTCAGGAGTTTTTACATAAGCATAATAAGCCAGGAAGCTATAAAAACCTTGCAGTATTACAAACTTTTTCCACACATTAGTCCATTTACTGTAAAAACATGTATTGAAATCTTTTTTAACAATTTTTATAGCTTCAAATATATCTAAACCTTTTATGTTATAATTTCTGGTAATAGATCCAGTTCTAACAAAATATTTGTAAAAATATTTATCGGATTTAGCTATAGTTTTTGCTTTTAAAAATAGACGTGGAATAGTGGCTATATCTTCAAAATGTAAATTTTTAGGAAACGTAATTCCTTCAAATAATTCTTTTTTAAATATCTTATTACAAGCAAAACAAGACATTTCACCAAATATAGAAAAATCTTCATTTAAAAATATTTTTTCTTTAGATTGAGGCATTTGAGGAAGAAATTCTATGGAGTTATTATTTTCATTTACTTTTTCAAGACTACAAAAAACGATTTCTGCATTATGTTTTATGCCTAAATTATACATTTCTTCCATCATTTTGGAATCAATCCAATCGTCTCCATCAACAAAAGCTAAATACTCACCATTAGCATGTTTTATACCATAATTTCTTGCATCACTTAATCCTCCATTAGATTTATTGTATACTTTAATAAAAGAATAATTTTTAGAGTATTGTTCAATAATATTTAGAGAATTATCTGTAGAACCGTCATTAATTATTACTATTTCAAGTTCCTTTAATGATTGATGAATTATAGATTCCAAGCATTTGGCTATATAAGGCTCAACATTGTAAACAGGTACTATAATAGATATTTTATAATGCATAAATTGCCTAAATCATAATGATTTTCTGTCTATTAAAAAAATTATTTTTCTTTAATCTCTTCAATAATATTATGAAAATTTTTATTTATAATAAGAAAGTTAGAGTCTAAAAAATTTTCCATTTTTACATTATAATCTAAAAAATGAACCCCGTTAGGATATATCTTCCCTATAATATAATTATTAGGAATACAAAAGTTGTATATATCTTTTAAAAATGAGCCCGAATAAATAAAATTTTTTCCATATTCAAATTGTATAGCATCAATTTTATTATTTTTTATCATATTTTTAAAGCCTTTAATAACTTCAAAATCCATTCCTTCTACATCAATTTTTAAGAAATTGATGTGAGAAATATTATTTTCTGAACAAAATTGATCGCCTGCGTAAATTTCTACTTTTTTCTCAATATAATTTATATTTTTATCGGAGTTGTTCTCATATCTTGTAGAGAGATAATGGCTTGTAGGAAAATGCTTAAAAATTGTTTCAGATCGCTCACTTCCAAGTGCTAGGTTAAAATAATGTATATCTTTAAATTGTTGAGTAAATTCTTTACATTTACTAAGTGTTTCATCTATTGCTTCTATAGCATAAATAGTAGCTTTTGGATTAAAAATTTTATAAATTCTCGTATTGGTTCCTACATTAGCTCCGCAATCCACTACAATATCAAAATTATGTTTAGCTAATTTTTTAAACAATAAGTTTTCTCCATTTGAAGAAGAATCATAGCTAACATTATTCTGAGCATAAGTAAGATATTCAGCTATTTGTAAGACAGATTTAATAGGTTGTTTGTTTCTTTTATCAGAAATAAATTTTATTATTT
Organism: Apibacter adventoris; assembly: GCF_002964975.1. Classification (GTDB taxonomy): domain Bacteria; phylum Bacteroidota; class Bacteroidia; order Flavobacteriales; family Weeksellaceae; genus Apibacter; species Apibacter adventoris. Next base: position 79,449 of record NZ_PSZM01000024.1, read on the forward strand.
TATTTTTTTTACTTTGTGGAATTAATTCTTTTAATGATCTAGACATTTTTATTAAATATTGTACAAAGTTATACTTTTATTTAAAAAACAATAAAACAAATTAAAAAATATGTATTTTAATAAGTGCATAATCATAATATATTTAAAATAGGTTAGGTTAATTACTAATAAAAAAAATTATATTTTTTGATATCTTCCCAAAATTCTGGATAAGATTTTTTAACAACTTCAGGATTTTCAATTTGCAATGGGAATAATAATTTAAGAGGTACAAAGCTCATAGCCATCCTATGATCGTTATATGTTTGTATATTTATATTATCAATAAAATTATTACATGAATTAATTTTTAGACTATTATCTGTTATAAAAACTTCTCCACCACATTTTTCAATTTCTGTTTTAAGTGCGTGTAAGCGATCAGTTTCTTTTATTTTTAAAGTTTCCAATCCGGTTATATGTATAGGGATTCGTAGTCCAAAAGCTGTAACGGCCACAGTTTGAGCTATATCGGGGCAATCATTCATATCTAGTTGAATTGATTTTGGATAGCAGAATTCTTTTATTTTAGATAAAATAATTTCGCCATTGATAAATTCTGTACTTACTCCAAAATAATCTTTATATATAATTTCAACTTTTCGGTCTGCTTGTAAAGAATTTTTAAAAAGATATTTTAATCTAATCTTAAAATCATTTCCTAAAGCACAAAGTGAGTAATGATAGGATGCCGATGACCAGTCGCTTTCAATTACAAATTCAGTTTTTTTTAGTTTATTAGTATAAGCTATAGAAATAATATTTTTATAAAAGTCTACCTTGATGCCTAATTGGGTTAAAATGTTGAGAGTCATATTTATGTAAGGAAAAGAAGTAACCTTTCCTTCAAGTTCAATATTTAAACCATTTTTTAATTGAGTGCCTATTAAACATAAAGCGGTTATATATTGACTGCTTACTTGAGAAGAAATTTTAATCTTATTTTCATGTAATTCTTTCCCATTAATTTCTAAGGGAGGATATCCATTATTTTCTAGATAAGAAATATTAGCACCCAGCTTTTGTAATGCAGTTACTAAAATTTCAATAGGACGTTCTTTCATTCGGTGAGACCCGGTAAGGATCGTTTTTCTTTTATTTTGAATAGAGTAATATGCTGATAAAAAACGCATAGCAGTTCCTGCATGATGTATATCTATAAGTTCATTATTAGAAGATAAGGCATCTTGCATAAGTTGTGAATCCTGACTTTTAGAAGTATTAATTAATCGAATAGTATTAGAGTATAAAGCGTTTAAAATTAACAATCGATTAGTTATACTTTTAGAACCGGATAATTGAATGTGTATTTCTTTCATGAGAAAGTATTATATTCTGAATTTAGGAATAAAAAAATAAAATATAAGTTAAAAAAATAATCAATCAAAAAATTATTTCAATTTTTTATTATTCAGATGTCTTGTTTTATCACGAAGCATTTTAGACTTCATATTTTTTTGAAAAGCATCTTCAAGGTCTATCCCTGTTTGGTTAGCTAAACAGGTAACTACAAAAATAACATCAGCTAACTCTTCACCCAAATCCTTATTTTTATCAGATTCTTTTTCTGACTGTTCACCATATCTTCTGGCAATAATTCTAGCAACTTCACCAACTTCTTCAGTAAGTTGAGCCATATTAGTTAGCTCATTAAAATACCTTACTCCGTATTTATTGATCCATTGATCTACCTGATGTTGTATTTTATCTAATCCCATTTATTCAAACTCTCTGATAGTTAATTTAATGATTTCTAAACATTCTTTTATTTGTTTTTCTGTAATAGTAAGAGGAGGTGCAAATCTAATTATGTTGGTATGAGTCGGCTTAGCCAATAGTCCACGATCCTTTAATTTAAGACATATTTCCCAAGCCAGTTCTTTATATGAAGAATTATTAATAATAAGAGCATTTAGTAATCCTTTACCTCTAATTTGTTTGGCAATTTTAGAATTTTCACAAAAAGTTTTCATTTTATTTCTAAATATCAATCCCATATCATAAGCATTTTTTGCTAAGTTTTCTTCTTGTATTACTTGCAATGATGCAATACCAATTGCTGCAGCCATAGGGTTCCCTCCAAATGTAGATCCGTGTTGTCCTGGTTTTATAACATTCATAATTTCTTTGTTTGATAATACCACAGAAATAGGATAGGTTCCTCCGGAAAGAGCTTTACCCAAAATTAAAATATCTGGTTTTATATCTTCATAATCACAAGCTAATAGTTTCCCGGTTCTAGCAATTCCGGTCTGTATCTCATCACCAATAAAAAGGACAGAGTGGGATTTACATATATCATAGCATGCTTTTAAATATCCATCATCTGGTACATAGGCTCCTGCCTCCCCTTGAATAGGCTCAACTAAAAAACCCGTTATATTGGAATTTTCATTTATAATTTTTTCCAAAGCCTGAACATTATTATAAGGAATTTTTATAAATCCGGGAGTAAACGGTCCATAATGAGTAGATGCTTCAGTATCAGATGAAAAAGAAATAATAGTAGTAGTTCTTCCATGGAAATTATTTTCGCAAACAACGATTTGAGCCTCATTTTCTTTAATTCCTTTAGATTCATAACCCCATTTACGGCAAAGTTTTATCGCTGTTTCAACCGCCTCTGCACCTGTATTCATAGGAAGAACTTTTTCATAACCAAAGTAATCTGTTATATATTTTTCAAATATTCCTAATTTATTATTATAAAAAGCTCTTGAGGTAAGTGTTAATTTTTTAGATTGTTCAATGAGTGTGTTTATAATTTTTGGATGGCAATGTCCTTGATTGACAGCTGAATAAGCGGATAAGAAGTCATAATATTTTTTTCCTTCAACATCCCATAAAAAAACCCCTTCTCCTTTTTCTAATACAACAGGTAAGGGATGATAGTTGTGAGCTCCATATTCATTTTCGTATTCCATTAAATGAAGTGGAGATAATTTTGGTTCCATGAACAAATTTATTTTTTGCTAAATTAATTAAAAATTATGGGAATTTTAAATTTAGTAAAATCAGGTTTATTATTTTACCTTACAATGCATGGAGACTCAAATTTTATAGGCAATCCTTTATTACAAAATAATTTCTACTCATTGCAAGGAAATATCCCAATTAAAAAGGAAACGTATCAACTTACTTATATCAATAAAAATTCAACTTTAGCTGAAAATTCCTTAGGTATTATAAAGACTAGAACATTCAATAAATGTAACTTTTATTTAAAAAATTACTGATCTTTTAGAATTTTTAAAATAAGCATGTTTACATTAATCTATAAATTAAACAAAAATAGTAGCTTTGCAAAAATAATGGATTGGAATTCTGCTTTTATAGATTTTAATGAATATTTGTTGTTGGAGAAAGGGCTTTCTCAGAACACACAATTAGCATATATAAGGGATTTAAATAAATTAAGAATATTTGCTGAACTACATAACGAATCTAACCCTTGTTTGATAGATAAATTTTTTATGCAGGATTTTGTATATGATTTTGCTAAAAAAACAAAGTCAGATAAATCCCAAGCAAGATTAATATCATCTTTAAAAGCCTTTTTTAATTTTTTACAAATAGAAGATAGGAGGGAAGACAATCCTGTAGAACTGATTGAAAGTCCCAAAATCGGGCTTAGATTACCGGATACTCTAAGTCATTCAGAAATTGAAAAAATTATTTCAACAATAGATTTATCAATGCCTGAAGGAACAAGAAATCGGACCATTATTGAAACATTGTATGGATGTGGTCTGCGAGTATCAGAATTAGTAAATTTAAAATTATCAGATTTATTTTTTGAAGAAAATTTTATAAGGGTGATTGGTAAAGGAGATAAGCAAAGATTAGTACCTATATCAGATTGGACCATCAAATATATTACTATTTATAAAGAAACTGTGCGATCACATCAAAATATAAAGCCTAAAAATGAAGATATTTTATTTTTAAATAGAAGGGGAGGAAAATTAACCCGAGAGATGATATTTATAATAGTTAAAGATGCTGCAGAAAGGGCAGGAATTTGTAAAAAAGTTTCCCCACATACTTTCAGACATTCTTTTGCTACTGTTTTATTAAAAAATGGTGCTGATTTACGATCTATTCAACAAATGTTAGGACATGAAAGTATTACTACTACTGAAATATATACACATTTAGATAAACAGCAACTCCGAGATGCAATTGAAAAATATCACCCTTTTTATAGAAAAAATTTAGAATGATGTCTGTAAATATAATACAACATAAAAAAGAAGCATTAAAGAAGCAGGAAACTCATAAAAAATATTTAGAAAAATTAAAAAGTAAGAGGCCTAAAAAACTTGATGTAATTATGCAGGAAATACATCAAAATGTTTTTAAAAATGTAGATTGTTTAAAATGTGCAAATTGTTGTAAAATAACAGGTCCCTTATATACGGAAAGAGATATAGAAAGAATATCTAAAAATTTACATATAAAAGCTTCTGAATTTATAGAGAAATATTTATATAAAGATGAAGATAATGATTGGGTATTAAAACAATTGCCATGTCCATTCTTAGATTCAGAAAATTATTGTTTGATTTATGAATTTCGCCCCAAAGCTTGTAAAGAATATCCACATACAGATCGAAAGAAGTTTTATCAGATTAATAAATTAACCTTGCAAAATACTTTAATATGTCCGGCAACCTACAAAGTTGTTGAAGAATTAATAAAAAAACTACCTTTGTAAATTAACTTTTTTGTTCTTTTTGTTTTGCAACCATTCTACCAATTGGGCCCCCAACCATGAAAAAGGGAAAAAAATAAAAAACATACATACGATATACCAGGTAGGATAACCTTTAAACGTGAAAATAGTAGCAATTGCAGCTATTAAAAGTATAAAACCTATTAACATAGCATAGGCTTTTTTCGCTGTTTTAACTATTAAAGCACATACAATTCCTCCCATAAGAGAAGCTATCCCTGAGGAAATTAATAAAGCTATAAAAAATTCTACTTTAGCAGTTCTTACAACCGACCTCCAATGTTCTATAGGTAATCCCTTATAATCAAAAGGAATCCAGTAAGAATTAATCATTACAGAAAAAGTAATTATAGCCAAAGCTACAAATAAACCTGCTATTACAGCAATTGTGTTTCTAATCATTTTTATGTTTATTCAGAAGCTATTACTGAAATTTCTATTTTAACATTTTTAGGCAAAGCAACTACTTGTACACATTCTCTAGCTGGAAAAATTTCTGAAAAATAAGAAGCATATATTTCATTTACTATTCCAAAATCCTTTATATCTGTTAAAAAAATAGTAGATTTAATTATGTTATTACATGTAAGATTTGCTTTTTTTAGAATGGCTTCTATATTTTTCATTACCTGCTGGGTTTGTTCTTCAATGCCTGTAGGGATTTCATTTGTTGATGGATGAACAGGAATTTGCCCCGAAATGAATAATAGATTATTTATTTTTATTGCTTGCGAATAAGGTCCTATAGCTGCAGGAGCCTTAGTGGTATTTATTATATTTTTAGACATTTTTTATGTTAATTTAATTTTATAAATATAAAAAAAATTTAAAAATTAGTGTTATCATTAAAATTTCTTGCTTCATATTTTATAGCATCTTTTAAAAGATTTGCCTTAATTCCTATATAAAAATCCCATGTTTTATTATAACCAGAAGAGATAGGAACCCAATTAAAACTAATATTAAAGCTACGTAAATCTCGCATAAATCCAAGGCGGGTATAACCAAACTCTCTACTTTCCATATCATAATTTGTAGATCCGGTTATTTTCCAGTAAGGAGACGGAGAAACTTCACCTGTTATATTTACTGTGGCAGATGTAGTTGAAAATCTGTTATATTCTTTAGTATGAGAATAGTTTAATCCAATATTCAATTTCCATGGAATATAGAAATGAGCGTAATTTTCGTCATCAAAATAATATTTTTCATATCTAATTTGTCCCTGTTTATTATATTTTTTGGAATAATTATCTTCTTTTATTCCAAATAAGGACGGATCTAAAGAAAAATTTAACCCCATAGTATAACTGGCAATTGTAAAATATCCAAACTTATCTACCATATGTCCAAAATTGTTATTTGTGGGATTGTCAAATACTATTTTGTAAGGGTTAATTTTCATTCCATAATTAATTTTTAGTTTGGAATTGAAAACAGAAGAAGATCCTGTTGCAATTAAAGGAGACCATTTTAATGAATCTGCAGCGAAATTATAACCGGTAGAAATATTTAAAGCTTCAAATATTTTTATTTTTTTCACTCCACTTTTTTCATTTTTGTCTCTTACTTTCATTTCCAAATTATTTGCTATGGAGATAGAAACTGAACTATTTTCAATATTAGAAGGATCCCCCAATATTCCACCTTCGAAATAAGAATATTTAATTTTTTGCCCTGATTGATTTATGTAGGTCCCATAATACCCCCATGAATCACTGGAAAAATCAGGCATATAGTTATAACTGATAGTAGGGGATATCATGTGTCTAATTGACTCTATAACTCCTCCTTTTTTAAATTTTGCCATTCCATATAATGTAGTGCTAATACTAGCAGACCCACCAAAAGTACGGTAAGATTTAAAACCATTATGATTGTTAATTTCTAGTTTATTTTCAGTAAGGTTATAATCTTTTTTAATCGTTTTGGTTGTCCAGGCCTCTTTATAATTTCCATTAATACCTATTTGAAAATAATTGAAAATATTAGCAGTAGTTCCAAAATTTGTTTGATTTGTTATGCCATTTTTAGAATTATCAAACATTTTAGAGGTAAAAATGTCATCCATGGTAGTATTAACTGTATTTTGAAGGTTCATTTTGTAATCCATGTAGATGTTTTGGAACATGCCTTTTTTAGCACCTGATTTGGGTGAAAAAGGATAAACCTGCGGCATAGTTACAGATAAGTTGGGTAATATCATTGTTACATCTCCCGAATTTGAATTTCCCGATGTAATGTTTTGAGAAGCAGATGCATTTAAAGAAATAGTTAAAGGGTTATTATTGAATCTTTTTACTAAAGAGATTGAGGACGAAGCTTGGTTATTATTTACACTTCCATTCAGTGCATTTTGATTATATATGCTATTATTATAATAATTTTGGCTTACAAAATTAATAGCTGAATTAAAAGAAAGGGTAGGATTGGCTTTGGAATCCTGATAGTGAGACCATACTACTCTATAGTTTTCAATTTCCGAATAATCATCTAAACCTTTTGTGCTGGTTATATTTTTTTCGTAAATAATATTAAAATTTCCTGAATATTTATATCTTTTAACATATCTCAATTTGTTGTCTGTCATCCAACTACCCTTAGTGTAAACACCAAACCGGCTTTCCAAATCTAAATATTCTCCGATGGGAACATAAAATCCCCATCTTTCAAGGTAAAACCCTTTAGTTTGTCTTTCTCCAAAGGTACCAATAAGAACTCCTGCTTCTCTTTTTTTACCAGAAGAAGGTAGATATAGAAAAGGAAGAATAAACGGAGTTGGGAACTGTTCAATATACATTTGAGTAGGTCCGGCAACCAAAGTTTTTTGGTTTTTTCCCGTAATCATCTTCATTTTGTTGGTTGATAAATGATAGTCGGGCAAAGAATCTTTTTTAGCTTTAAAGTATTCATCAGTAGTCATAATACCACTTCTCATATAGTAATTTTCATCATCTACTCTTTTAGCCTTTTCCGCTAATATTACCATTTCATCTTCATCGGTTCTTATATTGAAAGCAGTGCCCTGTTTCGTTTTCATATTGAATACAGCTTCTTTATATTCAAATTTTTTATCCCCTTGTGTAAAAAGAATATTATCTGTAATTTTTCCTAAACTGTCAGTTTTACCACGCGCAAAAATATCTCCGGAATTCCAGTCAATGACGATATAGTCTGCTGCAATAGACATATTTTCATAATCGACCTTGGCATTGTGAATTAAATAAGTTAACTTTTTAGAAAACAAATTTCTTATTTCATCTCCTTGAGTGTTAAGAATATCTTCAAGTTTTTCTTTTTTATTTTGAATTGTATCTCGGGTTATATGTGTGGAATCTGGGATGCTTTTTCCAACCTTATTCTGTGCTAACAGAATGTTAAAAATTAGAATAAACAAACAAAGTATACTATATTTGAATCTTGAATTAATCAATGTATATAATTTCAGAGAGAAATTTAAGTGCCAAAATTAATCAAAAAAAATTTTTAATGCGAGTTTTAACAGTATTTAACTTAAAAAATCTAATAATATTATTTTTAATCTCGATAAGCAGTTTATCATATTCTCAAAAAAAAGATTTTGTACTAGTGTTGGATGCCGGTCATGGTGGGAATGATTTTGGAGCCAAAGGTCCTTATGCTTTTGAAAAAGATGTTAACCTTTCTTTAGTTTTAAAAGTAGGAGCTTTGATTGAGAAAAATAACAAGAATATTAAAGTTATATATACCAGGAAAGTGGATGAATTTATTCCGTTGATGACCAGAGCAGATATCGCAAACCGAAACAAAGCAGATTTATTTATATCAATACATTGTAATTCCAGTTCAAGTAGTGCACCTTATGGTACGGAGACTTATGTGTTAGGTGCTCATCGAAATAATGACAATTTTAATGTTGCTAAAAGAGAAAATGAGGTTATTTATTTAGAAAAAGATTATAAAAGTACTTATGAAGGTTTTAATCCATCTTCACCAGAATCAATTATAGGGCTTACTTTAATGCAGAATGTTTTTTTGGAAAACAGCTTAAAAATAGCTTCTTTGGTTGAAGATAATTTTAAAAATGAAAGTAGGCTGTCACGAGGAGTAAAGCAAGCAGGTTTTTTAGTTTTGGTACAAACCGCTATGCCCTCTGTTTTAATTGAAACAGGTTTTATATCCAATTATCAAGAAGGGAAGTATCTTGCTTCAGAAGAAGGACAGAATGTTATAGCTAATGACATTTATGGTGCATTAATAAAATACAAAAAAGAATATGATAAAAAATCTGGAAAAACAGAAGAGGTAAAAGAAGTAGTAAAAGAAAAACCTCTTGAAAATACTAGCTTAAAAGTACAATTTTTAGCTTCTTTTAATAAATATTTTCCAGGTTCAGCCCAACTGAGAGGACTTAAAAATATAGAGATTATCAAATCCGGAGGAAAATATATATACTATACGGGAAATACTAATTTGAGGTCTGAAGGAGAAAGCAATTTGAAAATAGCAAAGGAAGCTGGTTTTACAGATGCTAAAGTTGTAGAATTTAATGATAAAGAATCTTTAAAAAATGAGTATTATACAATTGAAATATTACTTTCTCCTAAAAAATATAAAGAAAGAGATGCTATTTTTAGAGGACTTAATAATGTAATTAGAGAAAAAAATAATGATGTATATGTTTATACTTGTGGAAAAGTAACAAATTATGAATCTGCTAAAAGATTACTTGAAAATATAAAAAAAATAGGATTTACTGATGCTGTAATATCTAAATTATCATTCTAATTATAATCAAAATAATTCAGATTAAAATATAAAATATACTTTACATTTGAATAAATACTATTTATTAATGAAGTGTTTATTTTTTACGAAATAATAAATTATAATAAAATCGGCTTGAAATTTTTTCAAGCCGATTTTATTATGTCTTTATATAGCATCAGTATGTACCGTTTTTACAGCTCTACCTGAAGGATCAGGATTATTTTTAAAAGCTTCATCCCATTCTAATGCAACAGCAGAACTGCAAGCTACAGATGGAACAGATGGAACTGTATGAGCAGCTGCGGGAGATGGAAAATGTTCTTCAAATATTGTTCTAAACCAATATTCTTCTTTTGTCATAGGTGGATTAATAGGAAAACGTTCAGCAGCCCTTTCCATTTGTTTATCACTTACTTTTTCATTAGCTTTTTCTTTTAATGTATCAATCCATGAATAACCTACTCCATCAGAAAATTGTTCTTTTTGTCTCCAAGCAACATCTTCGGGCAAATAATCTTCAAAAGCTTTACGTAAAATATACTTTTCAATCTTTCCATTTCCACACATTTTATCTTTAGGGTTCACACTCATAGCTATATCCATAAATTCTCTGTCCAAGAAAGGAACACGTCCTTCTACACCCCAAGCCATTAAAGATTTGTTAGCTCTGAGGCAGTCATATAAATGAAGTTTGTCCAGTTTTCTTACAGTTTCCTCATGAAAAGCTTGAGCATTTGGCGCTTTATGGAAATATAAATAACCTCCGAAAATTTCATCAGATCCTTCTCCGGATAAAACCATTTTTACTCCCATTGATTTTATATATCGGGCTAGTAAATACATGGGAGTAGAGGCTCGTATAGTAGTTACATCATAAGTTTCTACGTGATAAATTACATCACTTAGAGCATCTAGAGCTTCTTCTATAGTAAAATGAATTTCATGATGAACCGTACCTATATAATCGGCTACTTTTCTTGCAGCCAATAAATCAGGAGCACCTTTTAATCCAATGGCAAAAGAATGCAATTGAGGCCACCATGCTTCGGATTTATTATCATCTTCAATTCTTTTACTGGCATATTTTTTTGCAATTGCAGAAATAATAGAGGAGTCTAATCCTCCAGAAAGTAAAACACCATAAGGAACATCAGACATAAGTTGACGATGCACAGCGTCTTCAAGCCCTTTTTTTAGTTTTTCAATATCCGTTTTATTCTCTTTGACATTATCGAAGCTCATCCAATCTCTGTGATACCAGGATTTGATTTCACCATCAGGGCTATAAAAGTATTTTCCTGGTTCAAATTCTTTAATATCCGGACATACTCCTTCTAAAGATTTTAATTCGCTGGCTACATAAAATTGTCCTTTATCATCATATCCCATGTATAATGGAATAATCCCCATATGATCTCTTCCTACTAAATAGGCATTTTTAATTTTATCATATAGGACAAATGAATATATACCTGATATATCTTCAAATAATTTAATTCCTTTTTCTTTATATAAAGCTAGAATTACTTCACAGTCCGATTGAGTTTGAAAATTATATTTACCTTTAAATTTTTCACGAATATCTTTATGGTTATAAATTTCTCCGTTTACGGCGAGTATTAAATTTTTGTCTTCACTAAATAAAGGCTGTCCGCCAGAAGCAATATCTACAATTGATAATCGCTCATGTACTAAAATACTTTTGTCATCACAATAAACCCCAGACCAATCGGGACCTCTATGACGAATTTTTTTTGCCATTTTTAAAACCTCAGGTCTTAAGGTATTACTATTCTCTTTTAATTCGAAAACACCAACAAATCCACACATGTTATATTAATTAATAATTGAAAGCAAATTTCCGACTATTATTATTAATTAACTACTAAAAACAAAAAATCAATTTATTTATTAAATTGATTTTTTGTTTTTAATTTATATTTTAAACTGAAAAACATAAGAATGTTTCGTTTTAGTTGTAAAAATAAAGAAGGTAAAAATGGATTTAAGACTGATAAGTATCTAAAAAACGTACTAATTTTTTTAAAGCAAGAGCTCTATGGCTTATTTTGTTTTTTTCATTGGCGGAAAATTCGGCAAAACTTTTTAAATATCCATCAGGAATGAATATAGGATCATATCCAAAGCCTTGCTCTCCCTTTATTTCAGTAGAAATTGTTCCGTTTATTTTACCCTCAAAATACTTAATTTCGTCACCATTAACCCAACAGATTACACTTATAAAGTAAGCTTTCCTGTTTTTAACACCTTTCATGTTTTTTAGAACCTTGTTAATATTATCAACAAAAGAACCTGTTTCTGCATATCGTGCGGAATATACGCCCGGATCGCCATTTAACGCTTCAATAACCAATCCACTATCATCTGCAAAACTAGGAATGCCAGCAAGTTCATATCCAGATTTAGCTTTTATAAAAGCATTTTCCTGGAAGGTTTTTCCTGTTTCTTCAATATCTTCCTGAAAATTATAATCAGCAAAAGTTTTTAATAGAAGATTTTTAGGTAATATGGATAATATTTCTTCTTTTTTATGTTCGTTTTGTGTAGCTAATAAAATTTCCATTTTACATTTTAGAATATTTTGACTTCAAAAATAAGGATAAAAAGTTATTTTTTAGGCAAGCAACCTAAAAAAATATTTATATTCATGTGTTTTAAATATTTAAAATTCTTTGAAAGTAGATGAAATTTTAGATTTTAATTAATATGGATTCCAAATATAATTTTTAGTTAGTCGGGAATATAAATATCCAAAAAGTATTAATAAAACAATACCAAAACATAAAATAAAAGTATCATATGATAAAAAAAAATCAGGAGTATTTAAATGTTTGTATTTTATATACATAACATATCCAGTTAGGTTATTTATAATATGGAGTATAGTACTAGTAAGAAGAGAACCTGTTTTATAGAAAACAACTCCTAAAACTATACCGGCCATTATACCTCCTAGCATTTGCCATGGAAAAATATGAGCTCCTCCGAATATAAAAGCAGATATAATTATAGCTTTTGTCGGTTGTACTTTATAATTTAATAGTCCTTTTAAAATTAAACCTCTGAAAAATATTTCTTCACATATTGGCGCGATAATACATATATTCAGAAAAGTAATAATGGGATATTGGGTTAAATTTCCTAAAAGTGCATTTTCCATGGAATGGTATAGATTCCCAAAGTATTTACCTTCTGTAGGAATAAGTCCGGTTAAGAATTCAGCTATAATAGATTGACCTATAAATAATAATAAAGCAATAGGAAATAAACTAAACCTCTGTACTGAATAATTGATAATAAATTTTTCGTGTTTAGAACTAAATACTATGAATTTATAAAAAAGAAAAATAAACAAATAGTTCATTAATATACTAAATGGAGAAAATATATAAGAGTTTATATGTAATGAATCTCCTATATTTTGAAATAGGTAACTAATTATACTTCCGCTAAAAAAGTAAATAATAAGTATAAAAATAATTTCTAAATAAGAAAGACGTATATAGTTATTCATTATGATAAGGTTTTCCTTGTAGTATACTGAATGCACGATATAATTGTTCCACGAAAAATAATCGAATCATTTGATGCGTAAATGTCATTTTTGAAAGGGCTATTTTATGAGGGTTGAGCGCTTGTATTTTATCGGAAAAGCCTAAAGCTCCACCCACACAAAAAACCAAATGCTTTTTAGATAAATTCATTTGTTGATCTAAATATTTTGAAAATTCTAAAGAGGTATATTCCTTCCCTCTTTCATCTAAGATAATTAAAGTATCAGAAGGTTCTAACTGAGATATAAGTAAGTCAGCTTCTAAATTTTTTAATTCATTTTCAGATAAATTTTTTGCATTTTTTATATCAGGCAATTCTTTTCTATTAAATTTAACAAATAATGGCAGTCTTTTTTCTAATTCATTTATTAAATATATCAATTCTTTAGAATTAGTTTTACCTATTGTAAGTAAAGTTATTTTCATGCTATACAAAAGTAATATATTTTTTTATTATTAATTTTTATTCAATTTAAAAGCTTTATGTAATACATATAAACATTTAAAGAATAGAGTATATTAAAATAAAGAAGATATAATGGAATATTTAAAATTAAAAGATGAATATATATTAATGTTGAACATAAATTCTTCATTTATTATATTTGTTAAAAAATAATTAATATATAGATGAGATTACATATGATAGCCATAGGGGCTTTAGCTGCTTCCTCACTTTTAGTATCTTTAGATGGTAGAGCGCAAAATAAAAAAAATTCTAAAGGAGAAATGGAATCTTTTAATTTCAAAGTAGACCGTTTTGCAGATATAGAAGTTTTAAAATATCAAGTTCCAGAATGGAATAAACTAACTTTGAAAGAAAAAGAATTGGTGTATTATTTATCGCAAGCAGGATTATCCGGTAGAGATATTTTTTGGGATCAAAATTATAAATATAATTTACGTATAAGAAAAGCTTTAGAAAATATTTATAAAAAATATAAAGGAGATAAAAATACAGAGGATTGGAAAAATTTTGAAACATATATAAAAAGAGTATGGTTTTCGAATGGAATACATCATCATTATTCAAATGATAAAATTAAACCGGAATTTACTAAGGAATATTTTAAAGCATTGTTAAGATCTACTAAAACAGAGTTAAATTCCGAAATAATAGCAATTCTTTTCAATGACGCAGATAATAAAAAAGTAAATTTAGACGAATCTAAAGATTTAGTTGAAGGATCTGCGGTTAATTTTTATGGAAAGGGAATTACAGTAAAAGATGTAGAAGATTATTATGCTACTAAAGGGACTCCTGATAAAGACAGACCTTTATCTTTGGGATTAAATTCTCAATTGGTAAAAAACGCTAATGGACAATTAGAAGAAAAAGTATGGAAAAGTGGAGGAATGTATGACTCTGCTATAAATAAAATTATTTTTTGGCTTGAAAAGGCGGTTACAGTGGCTGAGAATAAACCTCAGGCAGAAGCTCTTAAATTATTGATTCAATTTTACAAAACTGGAGATTTAAAAGTATGGGACGATTATAATATTGCTTGGTTACAGGCTACAGAAGGTAACATTGACTATATTAACGGGTTTATTGAAGTTTACAATGATCCTTTAGGACAGAAGGGATCTTATGAAACCATTATACAAATTAAAGATTTTGATATGTCTGCTAAAATGGAGGTAATTTCTAAAAATGCACAATGGTTTGAGGATCATTCACCACTGAAACCTGAGCATAAAAAGAAAGAGGTGGTAGGAGTAACTTATAAAACGGTAATTGTAGCCTCAGAAGCTGGAGATTCCTCGCCAAGTACTCCCATAGGAGTAAATTTGCCTAATGCAGATTGGATACGTGCAGAATATGGATCTAAATCGGTTTCTTTAGGGAATATAATAGATGCATATAATATGGCAGGAGGAACAGAAAAATTAAAAGAATTTGCTTATGATGAAGAGGAGTTTGAATTGTCTAAAAAATATGGGGAGTTGGCTGATAAATTACATACAGCTCTTCATGAAGTAGTAGGACATGCTTCGGGACAAATTAATAAAGGTATAGGGACTCCTAAGGAAACATTAAAAAGTTATGCCTCAACTTTAGAGGAAGGACGTGCAGATTTAGTTGGGTTATATTATTTGTATGACCCTAAATTACAGGAATTAGGGTTAGTAGAAGATTGGGAAAAAGTTGGTAAAACGGCATATAATGATTATATACGTAATGGCTTGATGACACAATTAGTGCGAATAGAACCTGGGAAAGATATAGAAGAAGCTCATATGAGAAATAGACAGTGGGTGAGTGCTTGGGTATATGAAAAGGGAAAAGATGAAAAAGTAATAGAAAAAATTGTAAAGAACGGAAAAACCTATTTTAAAATTAATGATTATAAAAAGCTGCATAAATTATTTGGTGACTTATTACGTGAAACACAGAGAATAAAATCAGAAGGTGATTATGAAGCCGGTAAGGATTTAGTAGAAACTTATGGAGTTAAAGTAGATCCGGCTTTACATAAAGAAATATTAGAAAGAAATGCTAAATTTAATACAGCAGCCTATAAAGGATTTATTAATCCGATTTTAACCCCTAAAGTAAATGTTAAAGGAGAAATTATAGATATAGAAATTGTATATCCGAAAACATTTGCAGAACAAATGTTGTATTATTCAGAAAATTACGGTTTTTTACCTTTAAATAATTAATATTATATACTTTATAAAAAAAGCAGTCTTAAATGACTGCTTTTTTTATATGCTGGATAAATTAATTACAACATATTCGGATTGAGTCCCTATTCTAAATTTTCCACCCCATATACCGATTCCAGAACTTACATAAATATTAGTATTACCTTTTTTCTTATAGCCATGTGATACTTCATAAAGTTTATCTGTAATCCAGGATATAGGCCAAACTTGTCCTCTATGAGTATGTCCTGATAATTGAATATCTATTCCGTTTTTTTGAGATTCTTCTAAACCATAAGGTTGATGATCCAATAAAATAATGGGTTGAGAGGAATCTATATTTTTTATTACCTCTTTTAAGGTTTTTCTATGGCTATTCGTTTTATCATCCCTACCTATAAGATAAAAAATACCTTCTATATCCACATAAGAATCTCTTAGAAGATGCACATTAGTCTTTTCTAAAAATTTTATACTGGAATCAATACCCGAAATATATTCATGATTTCCTAAACAGGCGTAAATACCTAAAGGGGCATGAAATTTATTAAAATAAGGGGCTAGTTGGTAATAATATAAAGGATTTACGTTATTGTCAATAATATCACCGGGAATGAGTAAAATATCAGCTTTTTCCTGATTTATCAATTGTATCCATTCATTCAATTCTTTGCTATTAATAGTATATCCTAAATGTAAATCACTAATAGCAACAATTTTTATATTCTTCTTCAGGGGTTTATTTATAGCTATATTTAATTCAACCCTTTTCTTTTTTTTATAATTTATGTTTCCACAATAAAATATTGAAAATAAACAAATCAAAGCTAACCCTACGTTCATCCAGAGAGGTATTGGATATAAGTAATAGATAACTAAATCCAATATCCCAAAAATTAATATGGCATATATAAGAATAAAAATCCAGGATGTTCCTAATGTATATAAAAAAGTAATACTCTTAATAGTTAATTTTTTAGGAATAATTAAAACCGGTAAAATTGAAAAAGATATAAATATAGATAAAACCACTAAAAGTATATATATTACTGAATATCGTATAGGAACTAAATTATAAAAATGACTAAACACATAATAATTAGCTCCTATGTAAATAACGAGTAATAAAAAAAAACGTATTAATTTCAATTTTGTAGTAAGAAATAAAATTAAGAAATATTTTTTATTTCTTCAATGAATTGATCGGCTAACTGATCTGCTTCATTTTGAGATAATGCTTCAGTATATATACGAATAATAGGCTCTGTATTCGATTTACGTAAATGCACCCAATATTTAGGGAAATCAATCTTTAACCCATCTATTGTAGAAATATTTTCATTTTTATATTTTTCTGTTAATTTTTCCAGAATAGAATCAGTATTTACTTCAGGATTTAAATCTATTTTTTTCTTTCCCATGTAATACGAAGGGTAAGTATTTCTTAAAGATTTACATGAAATTCCTTTTTCAGCAAGGAAAGTAAGGAATAAAGCAATACCTACTAAAGAATCCCTGCCATAGTGTAATTCAGGGAAAATAATTCCTCCGTTTCCTTCACCGCCTATTTTAGCATGCAATTCTTTCATTTTAGTAACCACATTTACTTCTCCTACTGCCGAAGCCGCATAAGGTTGTTTATATGATTCAGAAATATCTTTTAATGCTCTGGAAGAAGAAAGATTTGAAACAGTAGCTGAAGGAGTTTTTGATAATATATAATCAGCAACGGCCACTAAGGTATATTCTTCTCCAAACATTGAACCATCTTCACATATTAAAGCTAAACGATCTACATCCGGGTCTACGACAATACCTAAATCAGCTTTTTCTTTAGGTACTTTTTTCATAATATCCTGTAAATTTACTTCTAAAGGTTCCGGATTGTGAGGGAAATGTCCATTCGGTTCACAGTATAGTTTTATAACTTCAACGCCTAGTTGTTCTAAAAGTGGAATTACAGATATGCCTCCGGTAGAGTTTACAGCATCTACTACGATCTTAAATTTTGCCTTTTTAATAGCTTCGGGATTAACCAAAGGGAGAGATAATATTTTTTTAATATGATAGTCAATACCTGAAGAATTTTGAGAATATGAACCTAGGTGATCCACATCAACAAAATCAAAATCTTCATTGTCTGCAATATCCAATAGCATTTCTCCTTCTTCTTTCGATATAAATTCTCCTTTATTATTTAATAATTTTAAAGCATTCCATTGTTTAGGATTATGGCTTGCGGTTAAAATTATTCCACCATCAGCCTTAAGATGAGTAACCATGACTTCTACAGTAGGGGTAGTAGAAAGACCTAAATCCACTACATCAATTCCTGTTCCTTGTAAAGTAGAGGCAACTAAATTAGAAATCATTTGCCCCGATAAACGGGCATCTCTACCAATTACAACTTTTATAGATTCATTATTAGAATTTCTTTTTAGCCAAGTGCCATATGCAGAGGCAAATTTGACGGTATCTACCGGAGTGAGGTTTTCATTTACTTTTCCGCCGATAGTTCCTCGGATACCAGATATGCTTTTGATCAATGACATAGTATATTAAACTATTTTTTTGTTAAATATTCTTCTATTTTTTTATATAAAAAATTTTTGGAAAGATCTCCTAAAAATAATTCTCTGTTATTTTTTTTCTGAATAACTGTAATGGGTATTCCTAATTCTTTCATTTGAGGATCTAAGGTACCTATATTATCCATTAAATCAGAAATATTTATATGATATAAATTTTTCATTTTATTTTTTTCTACAAATGGTATTACTTGAGTTTGAATTTCTTCTTCATTATTTACATTTACAAATGCAAATTTTACTTTTTTGTTTTTATACTTTTCTTGAAAATCCACAAAATCAGGTATTTCTTTAACACAAGGAGGACACCAGGTAGCCCAGTAATTAGTTATATAAACCGTATCACTATCTATATGAGCAAGGGTTTGTATTTTTTCAAAATTAGATTTTATAATATTGGTACGAGTATTTTTAATAGTTTTATTAGAAGTTGCTTCAAGTGAAAGAGAATCTGCCTTTTGTTGAGTTTCATTAGGTTTATCTTTGCAGGAAAAAGTAAAAAAAATAAAGCTAACAATAGATAAACCTATGAGACAATTTTTCATTTTTTATTTATTTTAATGTAACAAAAGTAATAAATTTTGCTATATATTTTTTTAAGAATAGAATTACGAATTTCTACATACTAGAAAAGTTTTACATAAATCTTACTCCCCTGATAACTAAATTAAACTCATCAAAAATTTTTATCTTTGAAAAAAATAAGGTAATCATGAAAAAAAATATTTTAGCTTTGGGTATACTTTCATTTAGCTTTTTTTCTTGTGGTGATACTTCCGGAGGAAATAAAAATATTTTACCCAAAGACTCAAAAGATATTGTAGAAATAAAATCTAATTCTACTATAGAGAAAAAGGTTACGGATACACTAAAAAATCAAGATTCGTATCACTATAGGGAAAAAGAAAGTTCGGTAAAGGCAGATTCAACGAAAGCTAATACCCAAACTAAATAAAACACACACAATTTTTTTAATTGAAATTATAAATTAAGATTTATGAAAAATTTAATAGGGGGATTACTACTTTACTCATTTGCTTTAATTTCTTGTGGAGATAATTCCGGAGGAAATAAAGGAGTAGTTGTAGAAAATAACAACTCCGAATCATCAAATACAGTTATTCCGGCCAAGGAATCTAGTTATACAAAAACATTACAGTGGACAGCTTACAAAATGAAAGAAAAAGTTCCTGTAATTGGAACTTTTAATTCAATTTCATTAACTAATACCCAAGAAGAAAAGCCTATTTTGGAATCTTTACAAGGTGCTAAGTTCTCATGTGATGGTACAACTGTATCAACAGGAGATACTGCAAGAGATGGTACTTTAACAGCATTCTTCTTTAAGCGTTTACAAGATACTACTATTCAAGGAAATTTTGGTAAATTTGAAAACAATAAAGTTCCTATAACCTTTATTTTAGATGGCAAAACAGTAACTAAAGTTTTTGATTATACTCTAAAAGGAAAGGAGTTAACCATTAAGGGGAGTATAGATATACTTAAAGATTTTGGTGCGGAAAAAGCATTTACCAGCCTACATCGAGCCTGTTATGATTTACATGAAGGTAAAACCTGGACAGAAGTAGATATTATAGCAAAAATCTCTGAATAATATTTAAATCAGATAGATAGAATTCTATTTTAATTTAAAATGTAAATAAAAAATGTAATTTTTTTAACAAAAGTTTGTAAAATAAAAAAATGATTCTATCTTTGCACCACTCAAAAAAACACTTATTTATAGGTGAATTTAGGAAGGAGATCCGGTAGTTCAGTTGGTTAGAATGCCGCCCTGTCACGGCGGAGGTCGCGGGTTCGAGTCCCGTCCGGATCGCAGTAAATTTTGCATTTATCTCTAAAGGTGTGGTAGTTCAGCTGGTTAGAATACCTGCCTGTCACGCAGGGGGTCGCGGGTTCGAGTCCCGTCCATACCGCTTAAAAGACTGACAATCAGTCGAATACGAAGACAAGAAGCTTGTAAAGTAGCACTTTACGGGCTTTTTTTATTTTTCTTTAGGACACACTAAAGTCATCAAAAAGCCAAAGTCGGACAGAGTTCCGTTACCAAATCATTACCTATTTTTCAAAAATTTAAATAAGTAACGAATGTCGCGATAAGGCGTTGATTTGTCGCTAATTGGCGTAGCAGAAATACCTCATATGAGATCACAAGAACGTAATTTTGTAATTTTCTAAAATGAGTTAATTATGCATAGTACATTTAAAATTCTTTTCTACATCAAAAAGAATGCGATTAAGAGTAACGGGAAAGCTCCCATAATGGCAAGAATAACCTTGAATGGAGAAATTTCCCAGTTTAGTGTGAAATGCGAAATTGATCCCGCAGAATGGAACCTAAAAGCAGGAAAGGCAAATGGCAGATCCGCAAATGCCATAAAGCTGAATGGATTGTTAGATATATTGTACTGGGTACTCCCGGTTCGGGTAAGTCATACGCCGTTGTTAATCAGTATATGAAACAACAGATTGAAAAAGGATTCTCTATGTACGTGTATGATTTCAAGTTTCCAGACTTATCAATGATTGCTTACAACCATTTACTAAACAATTAATTAGGCTACAAGAAAGTACCGACCTTTTATGTGATAAACTTCGACGATCCTTCCCGTTCGCACCGATGCAACCCGATTAATCCGTCCTTTATGGACGACATTTCGGACGCATACGAAAGTGCTTATACCATAATGCTTAACTTGAATAAAACGTGGGTGCAGAAGCAAGGCGATTTCTTTGTAGAATCTCCGATTATCCTATTTGCTTCTATAATATGGTATCTCCGAATTTATCAGGACGGAAAGTATTGTACGTTCCCACACGCGATTGAGTTCCTGAATAAACGCTACGAAGATATATTTCCGATTCTCACCTCATATCCCGAACTCGAAAACTATTTAAGTTCCTTTATGGATGCGAGGCTTGGAGGGGCAGCAGATCAATTGATGGGACAGATAAACAGTGCGAAAATTCCGCTATCGAGGATGGTTTTGCCACAGTTATACTGGGTTATGAGTGGCGATGAATTTTCATTGGATATAAACAATCCCGATGATCCGAAAGTATTGGTTGTAGGTAATAATCCTGACCGTCAGAATATTTAATTTACGGTGCAGCTCTGGGATAGTACAACTCTCGTATTGTGAAGCTCATCAACAAAAAAGGTCAGCTAAAAAGTTCGTTTGTAATTGATGAGTTGCCCACAATTTATTTTAAGGGACTAGATAACCTGATAGCAACTGCACGTAGTAATAAGGTTGCCGTACTGTTGGGATTTCAGGACTTTTCCCAATTAACAAGGGACTATGGAGATAAAGAAGCTAAAGTCGTGATGAACACGGTCGGCAATATTTTCTCTGGTCGAGTCGTGGGAGAAACAGCAAAAACGCTTTCCGACAGGTTTGGAAAGGTATTACAGAAACGCCAAAGTATGAGTATTACCCGAAGTGATAAAACGACCTCTATCAGCACACAAATGGACAGCCTGATACCACCGTCTAAAATCTCCAATCTGACACAAGGTATATTTGTCGGAGCTATTGCGGACAATTTCGACGAACGTATCGAGCAAAAGATTTTTCATTGCGAAATTGTTGTAGATAATGCAAAGGTAGCCGCCGAAACTAAGGCGTATCAACCTATCCCTGTTATTACCGATTTTACAGATGAAAACGGAGAAAATAAAATGAAAGAACGAATACAACTCAACTATAATCGTATAAAAGAGGAAGTTAAGCTAATAGTTGCTGATGAATTGGAGCGAATCAAGAATGACCTGGCATTGGCCCATTTGTTGCAACAAGGGGAATAATTAATTTTACGCTAAAAAACCACAACTTTAAACTCGTTTTGATTAAGGTTGTGGTTTTTAGTACATATCATTTCATCATTCAAAATAGCATCAAAATAACAAGCTAAATTTGTGGAAATTTTTTCAAAAACATTAGGAATGAAAGGAGCAATACTTTCGACAGTTAGTAGTCTATCTCTTGGATAGTTGTGATATTGATGGAGATAAAGAATTATATCAAACTGCTCGGAGAAATCTAATTTAATAAACGGATTTTTAGTTTCATAATTATGAAAATCTGACAAATGAATAAAACCGCACTCTAATTTATAAACATAGCTTATATAACCTTTCAATTCATTCGCTTTGTTTACCATATCTTTATCTGTAACTTGCTTCCATTTGCCGTTATGTGTTATAATAGTCCATTTATCCCCAGATAGCGTCTGTGTCATCAATCTTTCTCTTTCTGTGAAATCCGCTATTCTCCCTAAATACATAACTCGGATAAAAGAGTCAAGTTCTTCTCTCAATGTTGAAATACATTTTCCTATTCGTTTCTTATCAAAGTCATCCTTCAATGATTCTGCATTTTCCTTACTCCGTCGTTGAATTAACTTAATAAATTGTTGTCTTATTCTTGCTATTTTTCGGTATCTTTTCTAAGCCGATATTAATAGTAATAAATGTTATTGACTAATGTTTCACTCATTACTTTCTTTTCTTAAATTTGCATTTAATTGCATCAATTTTTCAACTTCATTATTGTCATTTAATTTATATCTTTTCAACAACTCGAAAAAACCATTCATGTTTACCTGTCTTTTTGAATTAGCTAATACTTGCCTTAATTTGTCCTTGTCAGTTTTCTGGAAATCATATCCGTAATTATTGAGAAATATCATTACTGTCAAATGGAGAAAATATAATCTATCCCATCTTCTTCTATTTTCTACTGGAGAAATTCCATCAAACCAACAATATAATTCGTGAAGTGATTGTTGTAATTCCTTTAAGTTTTGTATGTATTCTGAATAAGATTTAAGACCATTTTCCGTAATAATTACATCTGGAAATAAATTTAGGTTATCCCTAAAAAAATGATCTGTTGCATGTGTACCATCTGCATTTTTTCCTTCAACAAATTGTAAATCACAAAATAACTGAGAAATTACTCGTAAAAACTTAATGAACTCTAGATCATTCTTTGATGCTAAGGTAGTGTCAATAAATATTATCTCTTTTTGGATTTTTTTTATCCAAGCAAATATAGAAAGGAAACGATAAATAAAAGAATGAAAATAATAGTGCGGTTTGCTATAATCATTATCTTTTTCTGGAATGCAATGCCATCCTTTTGAATGGTTTTCTGAAAAATTCCACATTCTATAATTAAAGTCTTCACAAGCAGTAAGCAGATGAACTTTGTACTTTGCAAGAACATCTTTAATCTTTTTTTGCTGATTAAATTTATGTTCTGTTTCAAGTTTCCTTTTGTGTAGCTTATTTTCAAAGTAATTCTTAATTACTATTGTTAGCAAAAATGTTATAAATGAAACAATGGCACTTATTAGAGCCACTTGGAATGCGTTTAGAGTATAGTTCTCAATAATTGCCTTTATATTTTCTTCCATAGCTTCTTATCTTTATTATAATTCCATCATACCGGTTACTATTTCTCAATAAAGTCCACACTTATGAGCTATATCTAAAACCATAGAAGAAGAATAACCTCCAGTTGCTCCATTATGCCAATATAACTCTTTATTATCTTCTGATTTGATAATATGCCATCCCAATGCCACCTCGATTCTTTCATTTAAGATGTAAGTTGGAGTCCTTGTTAAAGCTAATTCCACATTGGTACTATCAAATTGGGCTTTTGCAAATTTAGATAAATCATTTGTTGTTGACAAAATCCCTCCTGCACCTAATAATACATCGGAATTCCACTCCCAGTTTTTAATTGTGTTTCCATCATCTAATCCGCAGACTAAACTTCCTTTGACTTTACTTATATTTGTGAACGAACTTGTCATTTCATATTTTTCGAAAATTTTTTCTTCAAATAGGTCTTCTAGATTTTCTCCTTCAACTAAACTTAATGTATACCCTAGTATACCAACTCCTAAGTTTGAATATTTATATTGTTTATGAGACAATTGAATAGAATCTAAATCTTTTTGAAGATAGGAGTACAAATCATTTTTATTATATTCTTTGTATGGATTAACAAAATTTTCTTTTGTACTTAACTTTAAATAATTTAGAGCATTTAAATTTGAAGGCAATGCAGATAAACCCGATGTATGATTAGATAAACTTTTGAAATTAAGCTCTATATTATCCTTGAACGGAAAATTATAGCACTTGCTAATATTATCGTCTAATTTGATAAAAGAGTTGCTGTAAAAACTTTAGATATAGAACCTATTTCAAAAACCGCATTTTTGTTTTCTACTTCTTTTAATGTGTTATTTGATTTTACAATACCATAAAAGCTAGTAACTCCATCTTTTATAAAAGCAATCGCTATCTGAGTATTGTTAGGAAAGTCTTTAGTCTGTTCTACAATTGCATTAATCTGTTTTTGAGGGAGATTCTTTAATGCACTCTTTTCATAGGACTTAGGGTTTGATCTAGATATATTATAGGGTTTGAAAAGAAACTCTTCTATTTTATCTTATTCATTGATTGTTAACATCAGAACAAGCTTTTTTCTCTCAAAAGTTATTTTATAGAATACATTAGAACCATTTTCCGATTGTTTTACTAATTGACTATTGATGATATTACCACAGTTGTTTTTAAGGTATGATAAAAATTGATTTGTAATATCTAAGGTTAATACTTGTTTCATCTCATTAGAGAATGAATTCTGAAATGTATCGTAATTACCGGAATTGTAAGAGTCTTGTAGTTTACTTGCTATGCTGTCAAATTTCTTATTCTGAGCCGACATGTAATTGCTAGGTAAGCTAATTATTAGAAATAATAAATTTAGATACACTCTCATATTTCTTGTCATATCAAGCAGATTATATATATCAATTTATCTTTGGAATTTATATTTCAATCCAATAGAGCCATAGGCAGAGACACCAAAGCTAGGATGTTTATCAGATTCTATTTTATTAAATCCATTATTATCATAAGAAATAGACTTATCATCATCAAAAAAAGCTTTGATAGTCCTATCCTTATAGTACACTTCACGCGACATACTTACTCCTATTGTTATAGGAATTGATAGAGATTTACCTAGCAAAAATTCAGGTTGCAATCCTAGATATCCATATTGAGTAACAAAATACATATCTTTACCATCCTTATTTACAGCAGACATCAACCCTTTAAATTCACCAATTAATCCTAATTTAAACTTGTCATTAAACTGAGTAGTAACACCGATTTTAAATGAATTGTACATAGACAAATTGAATTGATATTTACCGTCTAACCTCCAATCTAGATAAAATGAGGGGAATATCATTGGATAACCCAAAGCATTATTTAGAGCAACACCTACACCCCAATCTAGATTCTGTTTGGCATGACGGATAAATAAGACTCCACCTTGTCCTAATATTGCTTTTCCTGATATTTTATCTAAGTCAGATGTAAATATGCCTACACCCAATAAAGCCATCATTGACCATTTATCGTTTAATGGTCGTATATGAATTAATCCCACTTGAGCATTAAGAATTTCAGATTCAGAATAAATTTTTGATAAATTTTCGTTTCCTAAAGAAGCATAAGTACCACTTAATGCAACAGCCCACGCTTTAGGCTTATTATTTTCATTCATTTTGATGGATATTGGTACCTGTACACTTCCATCAATTGTTTTTAAATCACCCTTTCCTCCTAATTTATTTCCGTCGGCATCTTTAAATTTTGATGATGTAATATATTCTGATTTTATCTCTATCTGTGCGTATCCATTATTTCCAAATACTATGATAAAAAAGCTAATCGTTACTATTTTCATTAATTTATATTCCATAATTGTTTTTTTATGATTACAAAAACGAAAGTAGACAATAAGAGATAGCAGATTTTTTATATAGACCAAAGTAATATTTTTGTAGACAAACGAAATCAAGAACACATATCTGTTAGTTTGAATATTATTTTTTCTTTTCAACTGATAAACCATCTTTCTAAAAAGAGAATAATAAAAGCAAGGTTTTAGCAAAGAATACTCTTGAAATATGTTATTCTTTTTTACTTGTATTTTCTCATTTTTATTACGATATAAATACAGAATGGCATAAACAAACCAACAAGACTTAAATATAGCATTTCTATCAATTTTATATTTTGAGATATATTGACAACAATTTCTTCAAATAGTAATAAGGCACATAAATTAAATGATGAATGTATTATGATAGCAGCGACTATATTTCCTTTTGTTTTTAGATATAACCAACTGATAATAATAGAAAGTTCTGTGGTTAATAGTATGTATATAAAAAAAACGAAAATTCCTGCTTGAAATCGTAAGTGCCAAATGCCCCAAAAAACACCAATAAGAACACTTGAAATTAAATATGAATGTTTTCTCAGAAGTATGGGTAACATAAAACCTCTCCATCCTATTTCTTCTCCAATACTGCCCAAGATAATCAAGAGTAGGTATAAAGAATACATACCTAAAGAATGATGTAAAGTTGGAAATAAAAACCCTTGATGTTTTATAAACGATATTATCAAGAAAGAAATTCCACATACAACAAAAGGTATAGTAAAAGCCAATATATACCATTTAATATCAGTTTTATTGAAAGCCATTTTATACAAAAGTTTTTTCAGACCAATTTTCCCATTTATCAAATAAGTCATCCAAATCGCAAAAAAGGCAGGAGTCCATTGTTGTGGTACTTCATCTAAGGAATAGATTACCGTAATCGCTAATACCAAACAGATATTTAATAGACTATATAAAGAAATTAAATGATTGGCTATAAATTTTTTCATACCCTAAAATCCTATATTTAGCCCTGCTGAAGTATAAGGAGCTATTTGAAAATAATATTCTTTATCCTGAAACATGCTTTTTATGTTTCTATTCGTTATCTCAGCTGGGCGTATTGCACTAATACCAGCTGTAATGAGTATAAAAATCTGTTTGCCTATCTTTATTTCGGGACGGAATCCTGCTACAATATATTGGTGTGAGAATATCTTATCTTTTCCATCTTGTTCTATAAAAGCCATTTGTCCATTCATTTCGGCTACAATATTTAGGCTTAAATATTTGTTGACGTTATATCCTGCTGACATTTCTAAGCCGTCCATCATTGATATCTTTACAGCATATTTCCCTTCGGCAGTCCAATTAAAATAAAAAGCAAGAAATACCATTGGATAGCCGAAAGAATTATTCATAGATATACCTAAACCGAGTTCAAGATTTGGTTTAAAATGATAAATAAAAATAGCAGAAGCATTTCCAAGTACATTTTTTAATCGGATTTTGGAAAATTGGGTACTTGGCATATAAATACCTCCGCCAACACTTGCCATCATAGACCATTTGTCATTTAATGGACGAAGATGATCAAGACTTAGCCCCATATTCATAATTTCATCGATGACTAAAGGCTCTGTAAAATTTTTGTTATCAAGTTTTGCATAAGCTCCTCCTGCACTAATAGACCACATCTTTAGACGGTTCTTATCATTTAGACTCACAGACAATGGAATATTAATACCTCCCTGATATACTGTTGCTGAACCTTTGCTATTTCCGATCTTTTCATCTCGATCTCCTTCTGTCATACGGTAACCGGATTTACCGAAATATTCCGTTTTAAACATGATTTGTGCATTTATGTTTGTATATCCAATAAGCATAAATGCAATAACTAATATCTTTTTCATATTGAGTTTTTTTTAATGAATAATTTGATTCTGTTTCATCAAAATTCATTTTTTTAGAATGTTATTACGATTTTTTTTGACGAATCATTGAGTTGCCTTTGACGAATGATAATAGACCTGTCAGTTAATGCGTTAAATTTGTAGTATGAGAATAAAAAATTATATAATAGAGAATTACATTATTCTTATCTTTTGGGTAATTGTAACTTTTGTTATGTGGTTACAGATCATTCCACAAACAGAGTCTTTGATTGAAGCTACATTATATCCAGTTTTGGCAATGTTATCTGTTTTCCCATTTGTAAAATATCTAAGCGAGACATTATTACAGAGGGCAATGAAGCAAAAAACAACAGTGGTCTTCATCCTTCAGTTTTTAGGTATTTCAATCATTACAGGTATAATTTTCACCTTATATCAATATTTTTTCACTTTTTTAGAGAAAGAAGGAGTTTTTCCTCTATCGATATATTTCAATATGGATGATCTTCCTAACTTTTATATACTTATCTTTCTCTCGTCAGGAATTTTGATCAATTTATGCATTTGTGGACTACGTTTTTTTCAGGAAAATACAAAGTTGAAACGAACACTTATCGAGTACCAGCTTCGATCTTTACAACACCAAGTTACTCCGCATTTTATGTTCAATGTATTGAACCATATCCATATATTGATGCAGACAAATGTAAAATTGGCATCTAATCTGTTGATTAAATATTCCGAAATTTTGCGTTATCAACTATATAATGGAGACAAGCAAATAACATTGGAGCAAGATATTCAATTCCTGAAAGATTATATTGCGGTTGAAGAGTTTCGTTGGGAAGATAAATTAACAGTTTCTAGTTCTTGGGAAATAGAAAAACCTCAAATGGAGATACCATCATTGTTGTTTATCACATTTATCGAAAACGCATTTAAGCATGTATCGAAGTCCGGTTTTGAAAAAGGATATATCAATATTGACTTTGAGCAAAAAGAGAATACAATCTCCCTAAATGTGGAAAACTCTAAGTCCACATTATCCACAAAGAAAAAGAACGTAGGAGGTTTAGGTTTAAAAAATATAAAACAACGATTGGAAATTCTATATTTTGGAAAATATAACTTGTCTGTAAAAGAAACAGAGGCTACATACCATACCAAAATTATTATTAATATATAAAAATGACTGAACTAATCTCAAAAAATACAATACAAACTCAACTAAGCTGTTTAGTGGTTGATGATGAATCTATTGCGATAAAAGGAATTGAGAATTATATAAGCAAAATAGATTTTATGGAAGTTACTGATACATGTTCATCAGCATTAGAAGCAGCTGAGATATTCAAAAAGAAAAAGATCGATCTGATGTTTTTGGATATTAATATGCCTCATCTTTCAGGGTTAGAGTTCTTAGAATCACTTGGGAAACCTCCGTTAACGATAATCACTACCGCTTATTCTGAGTATGCACTTGATGGCTTCAGACTTAATGTCGTTGATTATCTCTTGAAACCAATTGCATTTCAGCGTTTCTTTCAAGCTATATCGAAAGCTCAGGATATGTTTCGATCTCAAGAGATATTGCAAAATGAACAAGAGGGAGTGATGACAAATATGTATGTTCGGCAAGGAGATGCTTTTCAACGAATTGCATGGGAAGATATTCTTTATGCCGAAGGAATGCAGAATTATGTAAAATTGTATTTTACGAATAAGGTATTAACAATACATCAGACAATGGCTTCTTTGGAAGAAATCCTACCTCAATATTATTTTTTCAGGATACACCGATCGTACTTGATAAATATATCTCATATTCATAAAATATCGGGAGGACAGGTTCTTATTAATGGCAGTCTCCTACCTATTGCGAAGCCAAGACGAGAGAAACTTTTAAACACTGTGGTATATAAGAATTTGATAAGTAAATGAGATTCTAAATATTATGTTATCTATTTGTAATATAGCTATTTGAAATAATGGAAACACAAAATTATTATCATTGTTGACTTTCCTATCTTTAAACATCTGTTATTCAACAGATAAATTTTATTTACCTCTTGTTCATACGGATTAAACGTTTCTATGAATACCAACTCCATATGAGTTTTGTTTAATTTCAGAATATTTTAGTGTAGTCGAATTCTGCTTTGCAGTTTTTTGTCTAATATCAAAACTTATTAATTTTAGATAATACTGTTTTTAAAACATCAAGTGCTATTAATTTAAAGCTTTTATAAGTTTTAGTAACTGTAGAAACTAAAAAATAATGTAATAATTTCGTAAACCATAAATCATAAATAACTTGTCAATCATAATATTGAGAAAAGATTTGAGGATATCAGTATTTAAAACAGTTTCATTAATATCAAAAAATAAAACATTTAGTTTTAGAAAGCATCTAATTTTTCATGATATAATTATTTTATAAAAACAAACATTAATATATATTTTGGGTTTAATAAATTAAAGTTTAGTTATGTATCTGATAATACTATCTTGTGCATTCATTTCTGTATGTTTTTTAGATTAAAATAATTTGAATATTTCAAATAAAATGCAAATAATATTTTCCTAATTTGATTTAATCCTTTTATAACTGGTTATAGAAAAATAAATTTAATTTGTTTAATTACTGTCTTATATCACAATAAATTTTAAAACAAAATAAAAGTCCTGTATTCTAGTGAAATATCAGGACTATTTAGTTTTAAACACTGAAAATTAATTTACTGAAAATTGTTCATAACTCTACTCTTAATTATAAGAAATAAAACATTTTAATATTAAATTTAAATATAAAGATCAATTTATTTTCAATTAAAAAATATTTTAATTATATTGCTGATAATTAAAAACATATATTAGAATTATTATATGTTTTTTACTTATTGATTTTTGTGTTCTTGTATAACTTCTTTTAAAGAGTTTGTACCATTAATAGATGCCGGAAAACCTGCATAAACTGTCATCATTAACATGATCTCTTTTATTTCATCAACAGTCAATCCAATATTTAAACCTGCCTCAATATGAAATTTTAATTGGGGTTGTGCATTACCTAAAGTAGCTAAAGCCGAAATTGTTGAGATCTGTCTATACTTTTTATCCAAATTGTCACGAGAGAAGATATCTCCGTATCCATATTCAATAGTAAGTCTGACTAATTCTGGAGATAAATTTTGGAAATTTTCCTTTAGAATTTGCTCTTGATTATCTTTTAAAATGGCTAAAAATTTAGCTCCTAAAGTGTATTTATCAATAGTGGTATTTGTCGATGCTGTTTTTCCTTCTTTATCAATAATGCCTAAGGCTTTTCTTTCCTCTAAAACTTGCCTCAAAGCTTTCATTCCATTTATACATTTCGGAAATCCACAATAAACAGACATTTGTAAAATAATTTCTTTAACTTCATTAATAGTACTTCCGGTATTTAAAGCTCCATTTAGATGAACTTTTAGTTCAGGAATAGCACCTTGTGCAATTAAAGACGAAATGGCAACGATTTCTTTAGATTTATTATCCAAAGTAGTAAGGCTATAGACTTCTCCAAAAGAATATTCTATAATAAACCTGCTGAGTTCAGGTGAAATATCTTTTAATCCATTCACCACTTTTTCTCCTGCTTCTCCATCTATTTCTTTTAACTTATTCCAGCCTTTGTTATATTTCTCTGAAGTTTTGTTGGGTTGTGAGTTCATTATTGTAATATTTATAAGTGTTAAAAATATAAAAATGTATGATTTCATATTTGTTGATTTACATATTTTATTTGAATGCTAGTAAAATTTTTTCTTTTGTTTTTAACTTACATAAAAGATCAGATTTTTTTACATTTTCATCTATTAAAATCTTTGCTCCTTTTGATTTAATTGATATAAAAAGACAAAAATTGTTTTGCACAATTTCCAGATTATTTATTTAATATCTGTTTTTAATTTACAAATACAAAATTAGTGGGATCAGAAATATATATTATAGGATTTTTATAAGTGTTTTCGGTACTTTTTTAAAAATTCAGTAGGAGATAGGGTAGTTCTTTTTTTGAAAATACGAGCGAAATAGGAACTATCTTCAAAGCCTAGTGAAAAAGCTATTTCGCTTATATTGTTAGAAGTATAGATCAATAAACGTTTTGCTTCAGTTACTTTAATATCTAATATATATTGTTTTACAGAAATTCCGGTAATATTTTTACATAGAGTATTTAAATTTTCAATTGGCATTCCGATTTTCTCTGCATATCTTTCAATTTTAATACAGTAAGGGTCTTCAAAAATTATTTGGTTTAATTTATTTATTGTTTTATTTACAACCGTTCTAACTACTTGACTTTCTTCTGCAACTCTTTTTAAAACAGAATGAAGATATAAAATTCCCGCTTTAATACTCTCATATGTCAAATGGTCATTACGTTTTTTTTCTTTTAATAAATTTGTAAATATATTTTCAATAAATAATTTGTTATATGTTATATCTAAGTAAGAAGCAATAGAGGTTAAATTAAGCTCTAAAACCAAGGTGGGATCGCATAATAAAATATATCCTTTACAATTTTCCGAATAGTTCCAATTATGAATTTGTTTCGGATAGACTAAAAACAATCGATTAGGGACTATTTCATATTCCTGCATATCAATAACATAAAACCCATTGCCTTGGGTAAACCAGACTAAGGAGTAAAAATTATGACGATGAGGCCAGTCTAATTCAGCATCTTCAGTATTTTCAAATGTTCCTACAAAATATGGAATATGTTGAGAAGGTAAATCAAGTATATCAGAAATGGAGTATTCTTTCAACATAGTTCAAATTTAATGAAAAACTTTCAATTCAGTATTTATATGTTTTATTGAATTTATGTTTTTAGTTCTTATCATGATTTCTTTTTGAACTTTTAATGAAAATTATATTGAGCTCTATAGGAAAACAAATAGCTAAAAATTTACTTATTTTTACTTTATATATGAACTAAATGAAAATATATCATTCACAGAAATAGGATTTTATTATCGTTGAAATAGAAAAATTGAAAAAGAAAATTTATTTTGTTAATTCGTTAGTAAATGTTAGAAGTCTTCCATAAAGTTCAATATTTTGTATATTGTAATTGGATAAAAAGTTAAATTATTTATTGACTTTTAAAATTGAATTATTCAATAAAAAATATTGTATAAATTCTTTTATATAATATAGAAAAATTAATAATTAAAGGTATCTCTCTGCATATTACCTAATAAAAATAAATATTATAAACATGGAAAACACTCATAATGATGCACTAAAATTTAGTTATTCAAATATTTTTTTTTCATATTATTTTAATAATGAACGTATTTGTCGAAATATGATAAAAGATCATATGTTAGTATTTGTATATTCAGGAGAATTATTGTTGTTAGAAGAAAAAAATACAATAAAAATACATAAAGGTGAATGTGTTTTTTTAAAAAAAGATAACCGGGTAAATATGATTAAACAGCCTAATGGTAAAGAAAAGTTCAGTGGAATATTTATGGTTTTTAATCGTAATTTTTTACGTGAATTTTATCAGTCATTAGATAAAAATAAAATACCTCAAAATATAGAAAAACTTAAGCAAAGTGTTATAAAATTACCCAAGAGTTCTGCCATAACCAGTCTTTTTCAATCAATGATTCCTTATTTTGATTCTGAAGAAAAACCGATGGAAAAACTCATGAAGCTTAAACTTTTAGAAGGTGTATATTCATTATTACAAATTGACGAGCATTTTTATACTTGTTTGTTTGATTTTACAGCTATATGGAAAATCGATATTATGGAGTTTTTAGAAAATAACTATATGTATGATCTTTCAATAGATGAAATTGCTCATTTTACAGGACGTAGTTTATCTACATTTAAAAGAGATTTTAAAAAGATAAGTGATTTATCTCCACAAAAGTGGTTAATCGAAAGACGTTTGAAAACCGCTTATGATCTTTTGAAAAACGAAAATAAGAAAGTTTCTGAAGTGTATTTAGAAGTGGGATTTAAAAATTTTTCTCATTTTTCTACTGCATTTAAACGGCAGTATGGTTTTCCGCCTTCTAAATAAAAATGAGCGATTTTGCAAAATATTTTGAGCTTCTGAAAAAACAGATAAGAATTTTTAATTTGTACCTTTCGTGTGTTGAATTAAAAAATAATATAATAAGTTACTTTATATAATAAAATTAATATAATTTACAGAATATTTAATTAAAAAGGGAGGGATAGCCTATATGCATAGGTTACAGATGTAACAGACTCTAATCAGGTGAAAAAATTAGTGGAAGCAGCAGTAGAAAAATTTGGCAAAATATATGTTATGCTAAATAATGCAGGATTAATGCAACAATCTCCATTGGAGCTTTTGAAAATTGATGACTGGGATAGAATGATAGATGTAAATATTAAAGGAGTATTATATGGAATCGCAGCAGCTTTACCTTATATAAAAAAACAAAAATCAGGACATATAATAAATGTTTCTTCAGTAGCAGGGCATAAGGTATCACCTGGTAGTGCGGTTTATTCAGCAACAAAATTTGCAGTTCGAGTAATAAAAAAAAATAAAAGTTATTAGATCATAAAACGGAATATGAAAATTTTAGTTTATATGAAGACATATGTAACAGAAAAATGTTAGGTATTTAAAATAGTTAAAAAAACAATCATAAATAATCTTAGTATTATAAATAAACTTAAAAAAATGAAAAAAAGAAAATTAGGTAAAAGTGGACCAGTGGTATCCGCAATGGGATTTGGTTGTATGGGGCTAAATTATGCTTATTCTCAAATATTAAATGAAAAGGAAAGTATATCACTTTTAAAATCTGCTTATGAAAGTGGAGTTAATTTTTTTGATACAGCAGAAATGTATGGACCATATACAAATGAAGAACTGGTAGGAAAAGCTTTAACATCTGTACGTGATAAAGTAGTAATAGCTACAAAATTTGGTATTAAGCTAGTAAATGGTAAGCAGGAACAGGATAGCAATCCTAAACATATTCGTAAATCAGTGGAAGGGTCTTTGAAAAGACTTGGAACTGATTATATTGATTTATATTATCAACATCGTGTTGATTTGAATACCCCAATTGAAGAAGTTGCTATGACAATGAAAGATTTAATTAAAGAAGGAAAAATAAGATATTGGGGTTTATCTGAAGCAGGTGTTGAAACTATAAAAAGAGCACATAAAGTTCAACCCGTAACAGCTGTAGAAAGTGAATATTCTCTCTGGTGGCGAAAGCCAGAGGAAAAACTTATTCCAACATTAGAGGAATTAGGAATAGCACTTGTTCCATTTAGTCCATTGGGAAAAGGTTTTCTTACCGGTGAAATTAAAAAAAATGCAACTTTTGAAAAGGGAGATTTCCGTAGTATTGTGCCTCGTTTTACACAAAAAAATCTGCAAGCTAACCAAAAACTTATAGAGTTACTTCAAAAAATAGCACAGGAAAGAAATGCTACTCCGGCACAGATAGCTTTAGCCTGGTTATTAGCTCAAAAGCCTTGGATTGTACCTATTCCTGGTACAACTAAAAAAAATCGAATGCTTGAAAATAATAAAGCCGTAGAAATCGATTTGAACAGTCAATCTTTACAAGAAATAAACAGAGCACTCGAAAAAATTAAAATAGAAGGAGATCGTTATCCGGAAGAACTAGAAAAAAGAACAGGGTTATAATTTTATGAATACAAGATACTTTCTTTCAAAAGATTAAAAAATGTCAAAAAATAGAAATAAAATATTATTTATAAATGAATGTAAATTATTTTATTAGTAAAGTTCAGAATTATTATAAGTATGATATTAATAAAAGAAATTCATTGAAAGCAGGATAAAAAAATACACTGTACATACCAGTCAGCTGTTAGATTTTTCTTTTGGATGATTTCCAATCCGAGGGGCTTACCCAAATTTCAGAGTATGAGCACCCAAATTTTGTTTCCGTTATCATGTGTAATTTACATTGCCGTTCACATTGCCGTTTTCAGTAATTACACATTTGAAGTGATTTGGTAAAAAGCTCTAAAACCTAATATGGGAGCGGCTTTAGAGCTTTGGGTGACCAATGGGTCTCGAACCCACGACCTTCGGAACCACAATCCGACGCTCTAACCAACTGAGCTATGGTCACCGTTTTGAGAGTGCAAATATATAAATAGATTTTTTATTTTCAAACAAAATTTTCAAAATCTTTAAGACCGATCCATTGGGGTGAAGTAAACCCTTCTCCGGCATCAGTTCCTATAAGTCTACCTAAATTTTCTGCTCTGTAAATAATACTTTTTTTAAAATTTTTGGATGTAATAGGCGTAATTGGTTCCTGAGATTCAGGATCATAGAATTGAGATTTGTAAGCCATACAAGCTTCAGTTTTCTTGTCTAAATATTCCGAAATATCTATAATAAAATCAGGTTTATCTTCATTCCACTGAATATAATTAAAGAGGTGTTTAGGTCTCCAATTTTCTTGTTCAATGTTATTTATTTCCGTTTTAATTTTTCTTAATCCCGAAAGGAAACAAGAATCATAAACTAATTTAGAAGCTTTTCCATGATCCGGGTGCCTGTCTGCTATAGCATTAGCCAATATAATAGTAGGTTTATATTTCCTAATAATTTTTATAATTTCTATTTGATGTTTTTCATCATTTATAAAAAAACCATCTCTAAATTTTAGATTTTCTCTTATAGAAATTCCTAAAATTTCTATACTTTTTTCAGCTTCAATTTTTCTGGTTTCAAATGTTCCGCGTGTACCCAGCTCTCCTTGGGTTAAATCTAAGATTCCTACTTTTTTATTTGAAGCAACCATTTTAGCCAAAGTACCTCCACAACCAAGCTCTACATCATCTGGATGTGCACCTATGGCAAGAATATCTAATTTTGTCATAATAAAGAATTGATGCTCATATATAAATATTACATTATAATACTAAAATTTTTATATAATAATTTTTAAAATATAATTTATAATTGAGATTCAACCTGTGCCATCAAACTTTCTATTTTAGATTTAATGTCTGAATTTGGGGATATTTGCCAGGCTCTTATAGTAAATGTATTACCTTTGGTTCTTATTATTAATCCGTAATCTGCACTTTTAGAAGTCCATATTCCTGGAGAAGATGGCTCTCCGAATGTTTGTTGTATCAGAGATTCCACTTTTTCTATTTTTTCAGGGGTAGATTGTATTTCATTACTATATTTATACATATTTTCTTGTGCTATACCAAAAACTGAAAAAATAGTTAAAAATAAAATTAAAAGTTTTGTTTTCATAATTGTTATTTCATTTGTTAGTTATAAAGTTGTTTTTTGTTAATGTATAAGGGGGAAATTGTATAAAATTAGAATAAATAGCATTTAAAATAATATGCATTTATTAATGTCAATATTTGTGCCATAAGTTTAAATAAATATTATAAAAAAAGTAACCCTGTTCCGTATTTAGGATCAGGGTTGTTTTTCTATAAGTAAAAAATATCTTTAAAAATATTATTTTTTATAATTTTTGTATTTATTAAAAAATTTATCTACTCTACCGGCAGTATCAACTAATTTTACTTTTCCTGTATAGAAAGGATGGGAAGTACTGGATATTTCCATTTTTATCAAAGGATATTCTTGCCCTTCGTATTCTATAGTATCTTTAGTTTCTGCAGTAGATCTGCAAATAAACATTTCGTCATTACTCATATCTTTAAATACAACCAATCTATAGTTCTCAGGATGAATGTCTTTTTTCATTATTATTAAATTTGAGATGCAAAAATACAATTTTTTTCTAAATTAACAAGAACTGAAATTTATTTTTCAAATATATTTTTTAAGTTTTCATTTATAATATCTAAAAAATCTTCAGTATTTAGATAATCATCTTTTGTCATTTCTTTTCCTTTAACTAAAAGCGCTAAATCTTTTGTCATTTTTCCGGATTCTACCGTATCGATACAAACCTTTTCTAAAGTTTCTGCAAATTTTGTTACTTCAGGAGTATTGTCTAATTTTCCTCTATGCATTAATCCTCTGGTCCAGGCAAAAATCGAAGCAATTGGATTGGTTGAGGTTTCTTTACCTTCCTGATATAAACGATAATGTCTTGTTACTGTACCATGAGCAGCTTCTGCTTCAACAGTTTTACCGTCAGGGGTTACTAAAACAGAAGTCATAAGTCCTAATGATCCAAAACCTTGCGCCACAGTATCAGATTGTACATCTCCATCATAATTTTTACAAGCCCAAACAAAACCTCCGTTCCATTTCATAGCCGATGCTACCATATCATCAATTAGTCGATGTTCGTAGGTAATCCCTAGTTCTTCAAATTTATTTTTATAATCTTTTTCGTAAATTTCTTGGAATATATCTTTAAAACGACCGTCATAAGCTTTTAATATAGTATTTTTTGTAGAAAGATACAAAGGCCATTTTTTTGTTAAAGCCATTTGAAATGATGAATGTGCAAAACCTTTAATAGATTCATCTGTATTATACATAGACATAGCAACCCCACTATCTTTAAAGTCAAATACTTCCCATGTTTGAGCTTCTCCATTTTCAGGAGTGAAAATCATGGTAAGTTTTCCGGGACCATTGGTAAGAACATCGGTAGCTTTATATTGGTCCCCAAAAGCATGTCTGCCTATAACTATTGGCTGCGTCCATCCCTGAACATATCTGGGAACATTTTTCATAATTATGGGTTCTCTAAAAACAGTACCTCCTACAATGTTACGAATAGTACCATTGGGAGATTTCCACATTTTTTTTAAGTTGAATTCTTTAACTCGTGCTTCGTCGGGGGTTATAGTTGCACATTTTACGGCAACATTATATTTTTTAGTTGCTTCTGCTGAATCTATAGTGACCTGATCATTGGTTTTATCCCGGTTTTCAATTCCTAAATCATAATATTTTAGATCTATATCTAAGTAAGGGAGAATCAATTTATCTTTAATGAATTTCCAGATGATTCTTGTCATTTCATCACCATCCATTTCCACAATAGGGTTTAGTACTTTTATTTTTTGCATAATTACCTTTAATTGATTTCTTCAAATATAATAAGAGTCATCATAGAAAAAAAAATATTTACTTTATAAATATTAAACATTTATTAAAAACTTGTATTAAAAATTATATATTATTTTAAATTTTTTTGAATAATATTTTGGTTAAGTTATGTAAATATCAGTTTATAGCTAATTAACAAAATGTTTAAAATCTGTTTAAGATGATTGATTAAAATATGAATTTACATACATTTTGTTTATTTAATTGTATAATTAGTATCATATGAGAATATTATTTTTTAATAAAAATGACAGGGTATTTGTTATATTTTTAACTTATAAAAGTTGAATTTAGAATAAAAATGAATATTATTTTAAAATTTGGTAACATAAAAATGCTATAAAATAAGCTATACCTGTCATAAAAAAGAGTTGTAAAAAAGGCCATTTCCATGAATTTGTTTCTTTTTTCACAATAGCCAGAGTACTTACACATTGCATAGCAAAAGCATAAAATAAAAGAATAGATATACCAGTAGCAAAATTAAATGTTGGTTTTCCTGTATTATGGTTTATATCTTTTTTCATTAATTCTTTTAGTTTTAAATTTTCAGCCCCGTCATCTTCC
The DNA here is from genome assembly GCF_002964975.1 of Apibacter adventoris. Classification (GTDB taxonomy): domain Bacteria; phylum Bacteroidota; class Bacteroidia; order Flavobacteriales; family Weeksellaceae; genus Apibacter; species Apibacter adventoris. The sequence goes on from NZ_PSZM01000024.1 coordinate 119,140, forward strand.
ATACTGTATATGGAAGCTAATGTTCCAACAAAAACTTCTCGGGCAGCAAAAGAAGATAATATACCAATATCAATTTTCCAATCAAATCCTAAAGGTTCAAATATGGGTTCAATAGTCTTACCAAAAGCACCTAGGTAGGAATTTTCTAATGTAGTTTTTGTGAAATAGGAAGTTTCTTTAGATTTGTTATTAGTCTTACCAAAGGAACCTAGTACCCATAAAATAACACTGACAGCTAATATTATTTTACCGGCATTAGCAACAAAACTCCATGATTTTTCAAATAACCCGTAAAATACATTCCTCCAAAATGGAATTTTGTAATTAGGCATATCTAAAATAAGATAGCTTTTATAGGTAGATTTAAGAAACTTATTGGCAAATGCTGCTCCTATAAAGGCCATTATAACACCTAATAGATACATAATCATCATAGTTACTCCTTGTAAGTTAAATAAACCATGTCCTTTAGGTATAATTAATGCTATAATGATGGAATAAATAGGCAATCTTGCGGAACAGGTTATAAAAGGAGTTACTAGAATAGTAATTAATCTTTCTTTAGAATTTTCAATATTTCTTGCAGACATAATTGCAGGGATTGCACAAGCTGCACCTGATAAAAGTGGAACCACACTTTTTCCACTTAAACCAAAAGGTCTGAACCACCTATCCATAATGAAAACAACCCTCGCCATATATCCGCTTTCCTCCATTAATAAAAGGAAGAAAAATAAAATAGCAATTTGCGGAACAAAAACTACCACACCACTAATACCCGGAATTAAACCATCTGCTAATAACTCAGTTAACGGTCCGGCAGGTAATTTTTCTGATAAAAAGGAGCTAAAACTTGCAAAAAAACCTTCTATCCAGTCTTGAGGATAGCTTGATAAAAAAAATAAAGCTTGAAAAATCAAAAATAAAATTCCAAAAAATATTACATATCCCCAAAAAGGATGAAGTAAAACTTTATCCAGCTTATTAGTAATGGTTTGATATGTAGGATCTTTATATACAACCTTTTCAATTAAGTTATCTATAAATTGATGTCTGGAGATGGTCTCTTTTATTTGTAATCTTTTGGGTATTATTTTGTATTCTTTAATAACTTCAGATACTTTTTTTCTGTATTTTTCAGGAATATTCTGTAAGTTGGTTTGTGATAAAAATAACCATGCTAAATAATCATTTGTATGAAATGTCTGGGTAATAATATTTATAGCACCAGTTATTTCTTTAGGATAATTGAAAGTGTTTTGTTTTTTTTTACTTCCGCCATTATGTATGGCTTCTTTAAGTTCTTTAATACCTATGCCTTTTCTGGAACTTATAAGTATAACCGGAGTATCAAAACAAGTAGAAAGATTATCTTTTCGTAAAAGAATACCTTCTTTTTCTATTTCATCTATTTGGTTAATAGCTAATATGGTTGGTATTTCTAAATCTATTACCTGTTCATATAAAAAAAGACTTCTTTTCATATTATGAACATCGGCAACAACAATAATTAGATCAGGATAATCTGAATTTGAAGGGTCGGAAAATGCATTTAAGACTACTTTTTCATCTTCAGAAGAAGGACATAAACTATACGTTCCCGGTAAATCTATAAGTGTATAGTTAACATCTTTATATTTGAATTTTCCTTTTTTTTGTTCAACAGTAATACCGGGATAATTTCCTGTTTTTTGGTGTAATCCACTTAATTGATTAAAAAGAGTGGTTTTTCCTGCATTTGGATTCCCTACAAGAATAATATTTTTTTCACTCATTTTATTATTTTATTCCAGCTTTATTAATATACAATTAGCTTCTTCTTTTCTTAACATAACCGCACTTTTTTCTTTGCCGTATTCTAAAAATAGCGGACCGTTCCAAGGAGCTTTTCTTTTAAGTCTCACAGATACTCCTGGAACAATTCCCATTTCCAAAATTTTATTTGGTATAATATCTTCAGTGAAGCCAATTACTTTAGCTATTTGAGTGGGCTTCAACTCGGAAAGGGAAATTTTATTATCAGAAAGCATAATTCAAATTAAAAATAAATGTACTATATATAATGTACTAATTGATGGCAAATATATATAATTATTTGTATTTAATCTAAATTAAATATTCTAAAAAAAATAGATATTTTTAAAATGTAATTGATAGTATAAATCCATTATTAATATATATTATTTTAATTATAAAATAAGAGCAAAATATTAGTATGAATATTAAAAGATAGTCTTAGCTTTGTTTTCACACTCTAAGTTCAGATTTATGAAAAAAAGATTATCTTTTTTACTATGTTTTATGATTACTTTTTACTTATTGCAAGCAGGAGGTTTTAGGGTTTCTTTACAAGGAATACGCCAAGCAGCCATGGCACATACCAGTGCACATACAAGAGATGCTAGTGTTGTTTTTTTTAATCCTGCCGGAATGTCTTTTATTCCTTCTAAATTAAGCATTACAGGAGGAATGTTTGCTGTGATAACAAAAGCTGAATTTCAGAGTGTTAATAGTTTATATAAAGCAAAAACAGATAATCCGGTTAGCCCTCCCTTTAATTTTGCTGCGGCATATAAGGCTACAGATAATTTATCTGTAGGTTTAAGTGTATCTACCCCTTATGGCAGTAGTGTAGATTGGGGTAAAGATTGGATGGGTAAAAATTTAATTACAAAAATTAAATTAGAAGCATTTTTTATTCAACCAACAGTAGCGTATAAAATAACAGATTGGTTTAGTATTGGAGGAGGTTATATTTTCGCGACAGCATCAGCAAATTTAGAAAAGGCTATATCTAATATAAATGGAAGTATGAAATTAAAAGCCGGAGGTGCTCCCGGGTATGGGTATAATTTAGGTATGTATTTTAGACCTACAAAAGAACTAGATGTAGGAATATCCTATAGGTCTGAAGTGAAAATAAAAGCTAGAAAAGGAAATGTTTATTTACATATCCCGTCTTCATTAATTGGAACGGATAAGTTTGCAACTACTACAGATCGTTTTGATACAAATATACCTTTGGCATCAGAATTAACATTGGGATTAACTTATAAAATTTCTAAAAGTTGGTCAATATCTTCAGATTGGAATTTTTCAGGATGGCATGAATATAAAGATTTAACATTTAAATTTTATCAAAATAAAATAGGGAATGACCCTCATAACCCCACTATATCTTCATCTCCCAGAAAATTTAAAAACAGTAGTGCATACAGGATAGGTACAGAATATTCGCCTTCAGATAAACTTGCTTTTAGATTAGGGTATTATTATGACGAATCGCCGGTAAAAGATGAATATTGGAACCCAGAAACACCCAGTACGGATAATCAAGCTATAACCGGAGGACTAGGTTATAAGTTGACAGATAATTTATATATTGACTTGTCAGGAATTTATTTTGTTGGAGAATCTAGAAATATAGATAATGAAAATGCAGGATTCTATGGGCAGGTAAAATCAAGTAGCTACATGGTTGGTTTAGGGTTATCATGGAATGCCTTTTAAAATTTATACTATTTAAAGAAACAATGAAAAAAATTATATACCCCTTTTTATTTAGTTTTTTAACTATTATTTTCTCTTGTAACAATGATTTTGATGGAGAAGGAAATGTTTCAGATATTGAAGTGAACTCTGGAGAAGCAAATTTTTCTAGATATATAGCTTTAGGGGGATCATTAACATCAGGTTTTAAAGATGGAGCTTTATATATTGAAGGACAAAAACAATCTTATCCTGCTATTATAGCAGAACAAATGAAAAGAGTCGGAGGAGGGATGTTTAAAATACCCTATATGGAAGATGAATTAGGCGGAATTCCTTTTTTAGGAATTTCTAATAAATTATCTTTAGAAATTGTAAATGGAGGTCTTTCTCCGACTGTAGCACAAGGTAAGGGAATAACCACATTAACGAATATTTATTCACAAGGTCCTTATCAAAATATGGGGGTACCTGGAGCTAAATCATATCATTTAATATCATTAGGATATGGTGATCCTACAAATCTACCATTAGGTGCAGCAAACCCCTATTTTATAAGATTTGCATCATCACCTAATACCTCAATACTAGAAGATGCTATGAAGCAAGATCCAACTTTTTTCTCTTTATGGATAGGGTATAATGATATATTGGGTTACGCTATGTCCGGAGGAGATGGGAGTAATACCCTCACTTCAGTCTCAACATTTCAAACTACATATAATACTTTATTAAGTAAATTAGTTTCTAAAGGAGCTAAAGGAATAGTGGCAAGTATACCCAATGTAACAGCAAGCCCTTTTTTTACCACTGTTCCATATAATCCATTAACCCCTCAAAATTTAACAAAAACCAACCCTAATCAGATTAAGGAGTTGAATAATGCTTTTGAATCTTTAAATAATGTTTTTGATTTTTTACAACATCCGGAAAGAAAAATAAAGTATTCCTCTACGCAAGCTAATCCATTATTGATAAAAGATAAAGATTTAGTAGATTTAAAATCTCAAATTAAAATGGTTTTAATTTCTAAAGGTGTTTCTACAAATCAGGCCGAATTGATGGGTACTTTATATGGACAATCTAGACAGGCAACTGGTGAAGATTTTATTGCTTTAACAGCATTAAGAAGTATTGCTCAAATCAATTCAAAAGCTATCTCTGAAGGAATTCCTTCTAGTTTAGCGGTAAATGGAGTAACTTATCCATTAATAGATTCATGGGTTCTTACAGCGAAAGAAAGAGAGAAAACAAATTTAGCAACAATGCAATTTAATAACATAATAAAAAATCTCTCAGATCAATATAACTTAGCTTTTTTTGATGCTAATGCCTTAATTAATGATTTTAATAAAAATTCTGGTCTAAATTTTAATGGGGTAAATTATACTAGCCAATTTATTACAGGTGGGGCTTTTTCTTTAGATGGAATTTATTTTACAAGTAGAGGATACGCTATAATTGCAAATGGATTTATAAAAGCTATTAATAAAAAATATAAATCAAATTTACCCTATGTAGATCCTAATGCATACCAAGGAATAAAATATCCTTGATAACCTAATTAATGAATTAAAAATAGGCGAAATGTTACTCATTTTTTTATATATTACTTAAAAATAATAAATTTGTAACATCGTAAAATTTTATGGAACTATATAAATAAACTATAATAAATGAATCAGCCAGTTCATATTTTTGCAACAAGAGAAAATATTTCATTAGCAGAAACTATTTCTCAGTGTTATGGGATGCCTTTAGGGAAACTTAGTTTTTTGGATTTTAGCGATGGGGAATATCAACCTTGTTTAGAAGAATCAGTAAGAGGTTCTAGAGTTTTTGTAATAGGATCGACCTTTCCTCCGGCTGATAATTTAATGGAATTGCTTCTTATTATAGATGCTGCAAAAAGAGCTTCAGCAGAGAAGATTACAGCAGTAATTCCTTATTTTGGTTTAGCTCGACAAGATCGGAAAGACAAGCCTAGAGTTCCTATAGGAGCAAAATTAGTAGCAAATCTTTTAACAGCAGCCGGAGCAACGCGTGTAATGACTATGGATTTACATGCAGATCAAATTCAAGGTTTTTTTGAAATTCCGGTAGACCATTTGTTTGCATCTACAATTTTCATCAGCTATGTTAAATCCTTAAATTTAGAAAATCTTACAATAGCTTCACCGGACATGGGAGGAGCTAAACGGGCAAGAAGTTATGCCAGTTATTTAAATGCAGAGGTAGTAATTTGTTATAAAGAAAGGAAAAAAGCTAATAATGTAGATTTCATGACCTTAATCGGTGATGTTAAAGGAAGAAATGTTATTTTAGTAGATGATATGATTGATACGGCTGGAACATTAACTCGTGCTGCTGATTTAATTATGGATGCCGGAGCATTAAGTGTTAGAGCTATGGCTACTCATCCTATATTTTCTGGGGGTGCTTTTGATAGAATTAATCAATCTAAATTACAGGAAGTAATTGTTACCGATTCAATTCCGTTGAAAAATACTTCCATAAGTAAAATAAAAGTATTATCTTGCGCCCCTCTATTTGGTGAGGTGATGAACTTAGTTCATAATAGAGAATCCATTAGTACAAAATTTATCATGTAAATATAATTTTATGAAATCAATTACAATTCAAGGAGAAAAAAGAGAAAGCGTAGGTAAAAATTCATCTAAAGCCTTACGTAATGCTGAAAAAGTTCCTTGTGTTGTTTATGGGGAAAAAGAAGTATTACACTTTTCTACAAACGAAAAAAGTTTTAAGAATTTAGTTTATACTCCCGAAGCACACACAGTTACTTTAGAAGTAGAGGGTAAAAAAATAGAGGCTATTTTACAAGATGTTCAGTTCCATCCTGTAACTGATAAAATTATCCATGCAGATTTTTACGAATTAAACCCTAAAAAATTAGTAACTATGGAAGTTCCTGTAATTATTACGGGAAGATCTAAAGGGGTAGTTAGAGGAGGAGCACTTCGTGTTAACTTAAGAAAGTTAAAAGTTAAATCTTTACCGGCAAACTTACCGGATGAGGTAGTAATAGATGTTACTGACTTAGATGTTGGAGATAAGTTTGAAGTCTCTAAAATAGAAGCTGAAAAATTTCAAATTTTACATCCGTCTAATACGGTTATTGCAGCTGTTAAAACATCGCGTAATGTTAAAGGTGATGCAGATACAGCAGAAGATAGTACTGAAGCTGATTCAGCAAAATAAGAAAGAAGTTTTCAAAAATAAAAAAACTGCAATTTTTTGCAGTTTTTTTGTTTTCTTAATTTATATTTATAAAACTTTTAGATATAGAACTCAGTATATATTTACTGTTGAAATATTTAATTATCCAGTAAGGTTTCAAATGTAACATTTTGTTTGAAAATTCTTTTTTTAATTATATCTATAACTTGCTTCTGAAATCTTAAATTAATATTTCAAAAAGTAATTTCAATAAAAAATAGTTATTTTACCTTTTTATTTTTAGCTAGCATAAACACAGAAATCAATCCCATAATAATCATAATTATTAATTGTAAACTATGAGATAATATGGCATAAGAGTACCCAATATCTTTACCTAATTTAGCAGATTGATTCATACTTAAAAAAAGAGCTGAAAATCCTATCATCATAGCTCCATGATAAGCACCTATTCCTCCGGAAGCAGGAACTAGCATACCTAAAGTTCCAACAGCTAAAAGGAAAAAACCGGTTTTAATGGGTATAAAAGAAGTTTCTGGAAGAGCAAATACAACCATATAGGCAGCAAAAAAATAACATATCCATATACCAAAAGAAAGTAAGAAAAATTTGACTCTTTGCTTTAGTTTAAACACAGAAATTAATCCGGTAACTATACCATTCAAAAGATTTATTAATTTTTTTGTAAAAGATAATTTTAAAATTCTTTTTCTAAATATAAGGAAAGAAATACCTAAAAAAATGCAGATACCTAGAAAAATATAATATATCGTATAACTTTTTTCGATGTTTGATGTATCAGAGTTATTTCCAAGTAAATCAAAAAAGGAAAGAAGGGAACTATAATTAAATATGAGTGCTAAAAGTAAAAATAAAATCATAAAACAAAAATCAATGATTCTTTCAGTAACGATAGTTCCAAAAGAGTTTGAAAAAGGAACATCCTCAACAGTTTGTAAAGCTGTAGCTCTTCCTATTTCTCCCATTCTGGGTATGCCTAAGTTTAAAAAATAACCAAAAGATAAAGCCCATAAAGAATTAGAATTGCTTATTTTATATCCCATAGGTTCTAATAATAAATTCCATCTTATAGCTCTAATCCAATATGCCCCTAAACCAAAAATAGCAGCAATACCTACCCATAAGTAATTTGCACGTTTTACTACAGAGACTGTTTTTTGTATGAAATCACCACCAAGGCTTCGCGAAACTAAATACATCAAAGTACCCGCTATAAATAAAGATATGACAATAGTGATAAAATTTTTTAATTTTTTACTCATAAATAAAAGAAATTCGTTTAATATTTAATTGATAAATAATGATTTAAAAAGATAAAAAATAGCAAGCTAAAATATAATCTTAGTTTATACTTTTAAAATTAACATTATATCTTTTCTAATTTTCTGTAATAATAGCGTTCAATTTTACTTTAATAAATTTACATTTTAATAGTAATTTTTTTATAATTAGCGATTTTTGGGTTATATGTTTATAATGATTAATAATAGTTAAATATTTTATTTTACAGTATTCTAAGATTATCTATTAGTCGGACATCTCCGGCATAAGCTGCAATAAATGCACGGTAATGTGTACCTTGTAAAAATTCCTCAGGTGTCAGTAAAGATTCTTCATCAGCTATATTAAAATATTCTAGTTTCAGATCTGAATTATTAAATAATTTTTTAATAATTTGAGTTATTTCCTTTGGATTATTATGACATTTAACTAACTCTTTAGCTTGTATTAATGACTTATAAAGTATTGTTGATTTATTAATATAATCCTGAGACAATCTGATATTTCTAGAACTCATAGCCAAACCATTTTCTTCTCTTTTTATGGGAATTCCTATAATGTTAATTGGTAAATTTAGATCTTTAACCATTTGTTTAATTACTTGTAATTGTTGAAAATCCTTTTCTCCAAAATATGCATTGGTGGGTTGAGTTTGTAAAAATAATCTTTTTACCACAGTAGCAACCCCTTCAAAATGTCCAGGCCTAGAAGCTCCTTCCATAACAGAATTTAGCCCTTTTAAATCAATCGGATCAATTTCAGTACCTTTAGGATAAATATCTTCTATTTTAGGCAGATAGACAGCATCACACCCCACAGCATTTAACTTCTCTATATCAGAATCTTCAGTTCTAGGGTATTTTTCCAAATCCATTAAGTTATTAAATTGAGTAGGATTAACAAAAATGCTGCATATAGTATATTGGTTATCTTCTATTGATTTTTTTATTAAGGAAAGATGGCCAGAATGCAAGGCTCCCATTGTAGGTACAAAGCCTATGGTAAGCCCTTTATATTTAAGAGATTGAATAAAATCTGTTACCTCTTGTTTATTTTTTAATACCAGCATAACTATGGTAAATTTAATTATCAATATATTTGAAAACGACGCAAAAGTACTACATTTCATTAATTTTTTGTAACTTTGAGAATTAAAAATCAGTCTACAGTTTATAATGAGTTCAAAAAGAATACTTCATGTAACTTCTGAGTTAGTTCCCTATTTTAATGAAAATCCTATTTCATCAGGAGTTTACAATTTAGCCAAACAAATGTTTGCACAAGGAAACGATGTAAGAATTTTTATGCCAAGGTTTGGAATGATCAATGAGAGACGATTTCAGCTTCATGAAGTAATTAGATTGTCTGGAATGAATTTGATCATTAATGATTTAGATCAACCTTTAGTAATTAAAGTTGCTTCTTTACCTGGAGAAAGGATGCAAGTTTATTTTATAGAAAATCAAGAATACTTTAAAAGAAAAGCAATATATCATGATAATTCTAATCAATGGTTTGAAGATAATGATGAAAGATCTGTTTTCTTTACCAAAGGAGTATTAGAAACTATAAAAAAATTAAACTGGGTGCCCGATATTATACATATTCATGGTTGGATGGCCAGTTTTTTACCCATTTATTTAAGAACTATTTATGCAAACGATGCTTTCTTTAATGATATAAAGATTATAACATCTGTATATAATCATGGTGATGGGGGATTATTTAGTGAAAATCTAAAAGATATTTTAGAGTTTGATAATATAGATACTAGTAAATTACAATTTTTAACAGATAACTCGTATACAAGTATTATTAAACAGGCTATGAATGATTCAGATTCAATTGTTAAAGGGGAAGAAGTTTTATTAGACGAATTAGAAGATTTATTTAATAAATTAGATACTCCAAAATTTGGCTTTGTACAAGATGAAAATGTAGAAAATATCTATCAAGATACAAATGAAATAAATATTCAAGAGTAAAGGAATATATGAAAATATTGAAATTTAATCTTAAGTTATTGGTATTGTGTTTTATATCAATAACTTTTTTGTTAAGTTGTGAAAATGATACTACAGATATTGGAGCTAATCTCATTCCGGATAAATCTGCAGGAAATATTGCTTATGTTGATTTAGTTGCTTATAATGTTTCAAATAACGATACCATTAGAGCCGATTATAAAACTCTTACCAAAGGTTTAATTGGTGTTTATGAAGATAATATTTTTGGCAAATCGAAAGCTTCATTCAGTACTCAGTTAAGATTAAGTACTTCCGATGAAATTAAAGGTTCTATGCAAATAGTAGATTCTGTGGTATTATCTCTATTTCCTGAATATAACAGTTCTCAGTCAAAAGTAAAACAAATTACACTAAATCCGGGTACTACAAGTGGTATTGATACTATAAAATATATAACTCGATATCCTATAACTTCATTTTTAGGAAAAACTGGATCCACAATGCAACTGTCAGTAAACAAAATTAATACTTTTTTAGAATCAATAGAGTCTAAATTTTATTCAAATAAAACTGTAACTGTAGGAGAACTTTTAGGTACTAAAACTATAGGGGATTCAGTAATAAGCACATCTATAAGAACCAGTAATGGAAGTACGATTTTGGAAGCAACAACTCCTGGTTATTATATAAAATTAGACCCTACTTATTTTAAACAAAATTTTTTCGATAAAAAAGGGAGTGTCAATATTGCGGATAATTCTCATTTCATTCAATACTTTCAAGGAATAAGAATTTCACCTATTAATGAATATTCTCAATTTATGTTTAATTTTCCTGTTAATAAAATAAAATTAATAGCATATTACAGATATAAAGTTAATTCATCAGATTCAAAATATACTAATGCTTCTTATTCCTTCACTATGGGAGGTAATTATAATACATCTTTAGGGGAATATAACTTTTATAAAAGAGCTACTGCGAGTAATGAATTTTTACATAATAGAGATAACCCAGATAAAATATCAGGAGAATCTAAATTATTTCTACAAGGAATGGGAGGTCCATCTATTCATATAAAATTAAATGATTCCCAGTTGTTAGCCGTAAAAGATTCAGTACAAAATAAAGGTTGGGCTATTATGGGAGCTAAATTAAAATTCTATATGACAGAAAATTTTGCTTCTAAGCCAAATTATATTTATGCATATAATGTTACTCAAAAGAAATTTTTGCCCGATCTGACTAATGGTTATGGAAGTTCATATATCCTTAATCCAATTTATGATATTATTGGGAATCCAGGATATTATACTTTAAATATAACAAAACAAATAAAAGATATAATAGAAAAAAATCTTCCTAATGATGAAATTTTAGTAGAAATGGGAGATTTTTTAAAAAATAGTTCAAATGCATATTTAGGATATACCAAAACAACACGGGCCTATGAACCATTCAGGTTAGTTTTCTATGGTAATAAAACAGCAGGAGACAAACAATTAAGGTTAGAAATAGCCTATACAAAAAATTAAATTGTAAAAATTAAACAGTAATTAAATTTTATTTTTTATGTGTGGAATAACCGGATATATAGGACATAAACAAGCATATCCAATCATTATAAACGGATTAAAAAGATTAGAATATAGAGGGTATGATAGTGCAGGAATTATTCTAAACGAAAATAATAGTTTTAAGCTAAAAAAAACAAAAGGAAAAGTTTCAGATTTAGAAAAAATATGTTCTAATTTGAATTCTACCGCAACTGTTGGGATGGGACATACCCGTTGGGCTACTCATGGAATTCCCAGTGATAAAAACTCACATCCTCATCTATCTAATAATGGTAAAATAGCTATAGTACATAATGGAATTATAGAAAATTATGATACCATTAAAAAAATGTTATTATCAAAAGGATTTACCTTTCAAAGCGAAACAGATACCGAAGTTTTGGTAAATCTTATTCAATACATTCAGGATTCTCAAAAATTAAATATAAGTACAGCTGTTAGAGTTGCTTTAAATGAAGTAATCGGGGCATATGCTATAGCGGTAATAGAAGTAGATCAACCTCAAGAGATGGTCGTAGCTAGACTTAGTAGCCCCTTAGCTATAGGTATTGGAGATAATGAATATTTTGTAGCCTCAGATGCTTCTCCATTTATAGAATTTACCAAAGAAGCTGTATATTTAGAAGATGGCGAAATGGCAACTATTACTCTCAAAGGAGTAGATGTACATAAAATAAAAGATAATAAAAAAGTTAATCCGATAATCCAAGAATTAAAAATTAGTTTAGAAGAAATCGAAAAAGGAGGGTATGACCATTTTATGCTAAAAGAGATCCATGAGCAACCTAAATCTATTATGGATACTATGAGGGGGCGTTTGTTAGTAGAAAAAGGCATAATTCAGATGGCTGGAATTTGGGATTATCAGGAAAAATTTTTAAATGCCAAACGAATTATTATTATTTCTTGTGGAACCTCATGGCATGCAGGATTAATTGGAGAATATTTAATAGAAGATTTAGCCAGAATTCCTGTAGAAGTAGAGTATGCTTCTGAATTTAGATATAGAAATCCCATAATTACAGATGAAGATATAGTTATTGCTATATCGCAATCAGGGGAAACAGCAGATACTCTCGCAGCACTTAAATTGGCAAAAGAAAAAGGAGCATTTATATATGGTATATGCAATGTGGTAGACTCCTCTATTGCACGGCTAACAGATGCAGGGTCTTATACCCATGCAGGGCCAGAAATTGGGGTAGCTTCTACTAAAGCTTTTACAGCACAACTTGCAGTCTTAACTATGATTGCCATAAAATTAGCAAAACATAAAGGAACCATTAGTAAAGAAAAATTTAATTCTTTATTAACAGAATTGGAATCAATTCCTGTAAAAGTAGAACAAGTAATTAAAGATACAGAAGAGCAAGTTAAAAAAATAGCAGAATTATATGTAAATGTTAATAACTTTTTATATCTAGGTAGGGGTTATAATTATCCCGTAGCATTAGAAGGAGCATTAAAATTAAAAGAAATCTCTTACATTCATGCCGAGGGATATCCTGCAGCAGAAATGAAACATGGTCCTATTGCATTAATTGATGAAAATATGCCAGTAGTAGTAATAGCACCGAAAACTACTCATTATGATAAAATAGTTAGTAATATACAGGAAATTAATTCTAGAAAAGGAAAAGTAATAGCTATAGTAACTCAAGAAGATTCACAAGTTAAGAATATAGTTTCTCAAGCTATAGAAATACCAGCTGTTTCAGAATATTTTGTTCCTATTTTAGCCTCTGTTCCATTACAATTATTAGCCTATGATATAGCTGTAATGAGAGGAGTTAATGTAGATCAACCTAGAAATTTAGCTAAATCAGTTACAGTTGAATAATCTAAAAAATATATGTTATATAAAAGACTTAGGTATCTAAGTCTTTTTTTTATAAATAGTACAAAAATCATAAAAAAATAGAAATATTTAATTACATTAAAAAATAAAAATAGCCTATTTTTGCAAAAAATATCAAGAGATGAATAAAAAAGTAATTTTAATGATTTTAGATGGCTGGGGAATTGCCACAGATAAAAAAGTATCAGCAATAGATCAAGCAAAAACTCCATTTATTGACAGTTGCTTTCAAAAATATTCTAATACAACATTGATTACTTATGGACTAGATGTAGGCTTACCAAAAGGACAAATGGGAAATTCAGAGGTAGGACATATGAATTTAGGAGCCGGAAGGGTCGTATATCAAAACTTAGCAAAAATAAATCTTGCCGTTGAAAATGGAACTTTAGGAAATGAAGAAGAATTAAAAAAAGCCTTTGAATATGCCAAAAAAAATAATAAACCGGTTCATTTTATAGGATTAGTTTCTGATGGTGGAGTTCATTCGCATATCTCACATTTAAAATCTTTGGTAGAAGCAGCGAATACTTCCCAAGTAAAAAATATTTTTGTTCATGCTTTTACAGATGGACGAGATTGTGATCCTCAAAGTGGGAAAGGTTTCATTAAAGAAACTTTACAATTTTGCAAAGAAAATAACGCAAAATTAGCCTCAATTGTTGGTAGATACTATGCAATGGATAGAGATAAGAGATGGGAGAGAGTTAAAATAGCCTATGATACTATAGTAAATGCTGAAGGAATAAAAACTTCTGATCCACTGAATGCTATACAAAAATCTTATGAAGATGGAATTACTGATGAATTTTTAATGCCGATTATTGTGACGGAGAATGATAAACCTATAGCAACCATACAAGAAGGAGATGTAGTGATATGTTTTAATTTTAGAACAGATAGACCAAGAGAGATAGTTGAGGTTTTGACACAAAATGATTATCCAGAACAAAGCATGAAGAAACTAGATTTATACTTTGTTACAATGACGGAATATGATGAAAATTTTAAAAATATCCGAGTAATTTTTAAAGAAGATACCATTAAAAATACCTTAGGAGAAGTAATAGCCAATGCTACAAAAAAACAAATCAGAATAGCAGAAACTGAAAAATATCCACATGTAACATTCTTTTTTTCAGGAGGAAAAGAAGAAGAGTTTAAAAATGAAAGTAGAATATTATGCCCTTCTCCTAAAGATGTTCCTACCTATGATTTAAAACCTCAAATGGCAGCATATGATATTAAAAATGCCATTATACCGGAATTAAAAAAGAAGGAGGTAGACTTTGTTTGCTTAAATTTTGCCAATGCCGATATGGTTGGTCATACCGGTGTTTTTGAAGCAGCCGTTAAAGCTTGTGAGGCAGTTGATGAATGTGCTAAAGAAATATGTCAAACTGCTTTAGAAAATGGCTATGTTACAGTTATTATAGCAGATCATGGGAATTCAGATAAAATGAAAAATGAAGATGGCTCACCTAATACTCAGCACACTACCAATTTAGTACCAATGATAATTGTAGATAATCAACAATATAAATTACATCAAGGAAAGTTAGGAGATATAGCTCCTACAATTCTAACTCTTATGGGAATACCTATACCTAAAGAAATGACAGGAGATGTATTAATTTAAAAATAATTAAAAATTAAAAAAAGGAAGATTATAATCTTCCTTTTTGTTTTACTTAGATAGATAAATAATTATATATTAATCTTATTTTTTGAATTTTCAATTCAATATTTTTCTTCTGAATAATAATTTATAAGACATTATCTTATACCTGTAACATTCTTGAAATAAAAGTATTTGAGCATTTAAAAATACTACTAAATAATAAATGAATGATATTTTTGGATTATAAAAAATAACTTATTTTATATTTGATTATAATACCCTTTATTATTTCGGCGCAATATTAATCTATATAAAATTATTCGAAAATAAAATCCTAAAAAATTATTTATTTAAAAACATTTTTTTATACTACTTTTTTTTATATAATTTCTTTATAATATTTTTTATTTTAATAGTGTGATTATATTTTTAAATGTTTTTATATATAAAAAATATTTAATGCAAATAATTTCATTTAATTAAATTATTTAAAATTATTATGTCATAATGTTAAATAATGTAAGCTATTATAGTTTAGGAAATGGTTAATTTAATTATTTTAATTTAAATATAAAATAAAATTATAAATAAATATGTATTATTGTTAATATAATATAAATATATTAAGAATTTATTTTTTATTAAGTTAAATAAAAGGAATGAAATTTGTTATATTCGAAAAAAAATATTATATTAATTATGAGTCAAAAAGTAGCGGATCAAGTAGTAGATATACTTGTACAAAGCGGAGTTAAAAGAATTTATGCTGTTACAGGAGATAGCTTAAATGAATTAAATAGCTCCGTAAAAAGAAATGGAAAGATAGAGTGGATACATGTTAGAAATGAAGAAGCAGGAGCTTTTGCAGCAGCAGCAGAAGCAGAGTTAGAAGGTATAGCTTGTTGTGCAGGAAGTTCAGGTCCTGGTCATGTTCATTTAATTAATGGTTTATATGAAGCTAATAGGGGACATGTACCCGTAATAGCCATAGCCTCCACCTGTATAAGTACTGAATTCGGAACAGATTATTTTCAAGAAACAAACACCACAAAATTATTTGATGATTGTAGTGTGTACAATCAAATAGCCACAACTCCGGAACAAGCACCTAGAATGTTACAGGCAGCTATACAACATGCTATAACAAAAAAAGGAGTAGCTGTTTTTGGTATTCCCGGAGATTTAGCAGCGAAACAAGCTAAAGAAGCACCTAGTTCACTTAAAATTTATAAACATACTTCCATAATAAGACCATCTGATGAAGAGCTATATCAAATAGCAGATATATTAAATAATAATGAAAAAATAACAGTATATTGCGGTATAGGTGTAAAAGAGGCACATTCAGAACTCATTCAATTAGCAGAAAAATTAAAATCACCAATAGGGTATTCTTTTAGAGGAAAAATGGCTACTCAATATGATAACCCCTATGAAGTAGGTATGACAGGATTATTAGGATTACCTTCCGCATTTCACAGTATGCATAAATCTGATGTTATATTACTTTTAGGAACAGATTTTCCTTATGCGCAATTTATGCCTTTAGATAAAAAAATAATACAAATAGATGAAAGAGCTGAAATTTTAGGAAGAAGAGCTAAAGTGGAAATAGGGGTATGTGGAAAAATTAAAGACACCCTGCAAGTTTTGTTACCATTAATTAAAAATAAAGCAAAAGACATATTTTTAAAGGAACAGCTTGAAAGATATAAGGAGGTAAAAAAAGGTTTGAAAATATATGTAGATGATAAAGGAAAAAAAGATCTTATTCATCCGGAATATGTTGCAGATACAATAAACAGATTAGCTGAAGACGATGCTATTTTTACTGTAGATACCGGTATGTGTTGTGTATGGGGAGCTCGTTATATACATGCAACAGGAAAAAGAAAAATGTTAGGTTCTTTTAATCACGGTACTATGGCGAATGCTATGCCTATGGCTATAGGAGCAGCACTTTCGCAACCTGAGAAACAGGTGATTGCATTTTGTGGTGATGGTGGTTTATCTATGCTATTAGGCGATTTAGCAACTATTTATCAATACAAATTACCAGTTAAAATATTTGTATTTAATAATAGAGCCTTAGGTATGGTAAAGCTGGAAATGGAAGTAGATGGAATACCTGATAATGAAACAGATATGATAAATCCTGATTTTGGGATGATTGCCCAAGCAATGGGATTTAAAGGAATTAATGTTCACGATCCGGAAAAAGTTGAAGCAGCTATTAAAGAAGCATTTAGTACTGAAGGACCGGTTTTGGTAAACTTTATGACCGATCCAAACTCTTTAGCATTACCTCCTAAAATTGAATGGAGCCAAATTAAAGGAATGAGTACTGCTATGATAAAAATGATGTTGAGTGGAAATGTTAAGGAAGTAGTAGATACTATAAGTGGTAATATAAAACATATTAAAGAGATCATTTAAAACCTAAAAATACATTAAAAGCAGTTATAGACTTATAACTGCTTTTGCATTTAAATAATCATATAATAGACAATTATTTGTTAGATAAAGCTTTTGTAAGAGGAGGGATAATTTGTTTTTTACGGGAAACAACACCTTTTAAAATGGCTTCATTTTCATGTAAAGTAATTCCAAAAGCATTTTCTGCTATAGGAGCTGCATTACCTAAAACCAAAATTTTAGAATCACTATCAAGAATATTAGTTACAACTAATAAAAATAGATCATAATTCTGAATTGATATTTCTTTATTAATAGCATTTATCAGTTCAGCTTTTTTACAAAAAACATCATTAAAATCAACACAATTTATTTGAGCCACACGTACTTTTTTACCATCAACTTCAAAAGATTTTGCATCCATAGATAACAATTCTTCAGCTTTTTTATCAGAAATATTAGTACCCGCTTTAAGAAGGTCTAGTCCATATACATTAACATTTACTCCTGCAATGGAAGCCAGCTCATGGGCTGCTTTAATATCTTCTTCAGTACAAGTGGGAGACTTAAATAACAAAGTATCTGAAATAATACCGGATAACATAAGTCCTGCAATTTCAGGAGGAATTTGAATATGGTTTTCCTTAAACAGCTTTAAAATAATGGTTTGAGTACAACCTACAGGTTCAGCACGGTAATATAATGGATTTACAGTTTGAAAATTCGAAATTCTATGATGATCTATGACGGCTCCAATAGTTAGGTCGGAAATATCAGAAACAGATTGTTGAAATTCATTATGATCTACCAACATTACCTCTAATGTTTCCTCTGAAGCTTTAGTAATGACTCTCAGAGTCTTCGTTTTAAAATAATCTAGAGCATACTGTGTTTCATCGTTAGGGATCCCAAGAGCTACAGGTTCTGTATTTTTACCTATAGCATTTTGGAGATAAGAAAAAGAAATTGCAGAAGTAATAGCATCTGTATCAGGATTTAAATGTCCGAATATTAATATTTTACTCATGAGTTATTATTTAAATTATTTATAATATAAAATGATTATTTTATATTAAGGGTACAAAGATACATAATTTGAAAAAATCTTATTTTAATTGTAAAATAAAGATTAAATTCTATAAAGGTATCATATTTTTAAATTAACTAAAACTTTTCTATTTTTGCATAATATTATAATGAAGAACCATGTTTCAAAACTTACAAGATAAATTAGATAAGGCTTTACATAACATATCAGGAAGAGGAAAAATAACTGAGATAAATATTGCGGAAACAGTTAAAGAAATTCGCAGAGCCCTGGTAGATGCAGATGTTAGTTATAAAGTAGCCAAAGACCTTACAAAACGTATACAAGATAAAGCTTTAGGACAAAATGTACTTACCTCCATTTCACCCGGGCAGTTAATGGTTAAAATTGTACATGACGAGTTGGCAATACTTATGGGGGGTGAAAATGTAGGCATTAATTTATCTGGGAATCCTACGGTTATATTAATTGCAGGATTACAAGGTTCAGGGAAAACTACATTTTCCGGGAAATTAGCTAATTACCTTAAAAACAAAAAACAAAAAAAGGTTTTATTAGTAGCTGGAGATGTTTATAGGCCTGCTGCAATAAATCAGCTAAAGGTGTTGGGAGAGCAAATCGGAGTTGAAGTATACTCTGAATTAGAAAATAAAAATCCCGTAGAAATAGCACAACATGCTTTAGACTATGCAAAACAAAATAAATTTACCGTTGTAATAATAGATACTGCTGGTCGTTTAGCTATAGATCAGGAAATGATGAATGAAATAAGAAATGTTCATCAAGCCGTAACACCTCAAGAAACACTTTTTGTAGTAGATTCTATGACGGGGCAGGATGCCGTAAATACAGCTAAAGCCTTTAATGATGTACTTAATTACAATGGTGTTGTGTTAACAAAATTAGATGGTGATACTAGAGGAGGAGCTGCGTTAACTATAAGGACTGTTGTAGAAAAACCCATTAAATTTATTTCTACAGGAGAAAAAATGGAAGCTTTAGATATCTTTTATCCTGAACGGATGGCAGATCGTATCTTGGGCATGGGAGATGTGGTTTCTTTAGTTGAAAAAGCGCAGGAACAATTTGACGAGGAAGAAGCCAGAAAACTTCAAAAGAAAATTGCTAAAAATCAATTTGGTTTTGATGATTTCTTAAATCAAATCAAGCAAATTAAAAAGATGGGGAATATGAAAGATCTAATGGGAATGATTCCTGGTGTAGGAAAAGCCATCAAAGATGTAAATATTGAAGATGATGCCTTTGTACATATTGAAGCTCTTATCTATTCTATGACTCCTCAAGAAAGAAGAAATCCAGCAATTATTAATACATCTCGTAAAAATAGGATCGCTAAAGGAAGCGGAAGGAGCATTCAGGATATAAATCAGTTATTAAAACAGTTTGAGCAAATGAGTAAGATGATGAAAATGATGCAAACCCCGCAAGGAAGAATGATGATGCAGGCTATGGCTAAACAAATGGGAGGTGGAGCAAAACCTTTTTAAATTATATATATTTAATGTAATTTTCTAAATTTTAATCGTAAGGCTTTAGTTATAGGATAGACCCTTAAAGCCTTGGATATTTTAATTTTTTGTATAGATTCCATTGGATTTACAGGAATGTCATTCAATTCAGGAACTAATTTTTGTAAAATAATTTTATAATATTTTGGGAAACGTGAATCTCTATATTTTTTTTCCATAGAAAATAATGTATCTAGTAAATATCTATTGTTAAAAGGAGAAATCACAGTTGTATAAATATTATAAATTGTTTTTAAGGAACCAAGCCAATTAGAAATTCTATGTTCCCAATATAAAAAGTCAAGTTCATCATATCCCATTTTTTTAAATGGAGCAAAATCATCTTGCCAGGTTTTAAAAATATCTAAATGATATTTGTCTTGTTCACATTTAACAATATAAGCCAGATCTTTAGGAGATAATTTTTTGGGTAAGGGTCGATAATAAAACCTTCCCACTTCACTTATATTTCCGTTAATTAAATACTTATCTTTAAAATGAGGTCGATAAAAATTATCAGTAATAATTTCAGAATTATAATCAGAAACAAATATAGCCTCTTGCGGGAAATGATTACTCAGATATTTATTAAATTCAAAAATATTTAACCTTTTTCCCAATCTATGCAATATTTCTTTAGCAATTTTCACATCTATATCTGAATAAGAGTGAATTTTGTCTATAGTAAAAAAATCAATTTTATCAATATTTTTTTTATTACAGGCTAATAAAATACGAGAATCCCAACCGGAAGTTAATGCTGAAACCAAAGGTTTTCGGTGTATTAAGGAAAGCATAGTATTCTCTAATATTCGTATAATTTCAGATATACAATAAGAAGTGTCCTTTTTTTCAATTTTTTGAAAAGGATAAAAACGAATTAATTGTTTATTTTGAAAATCGTAAAAATGATTAGGAATTAATTTGCTTATTCTTTGATAAATAGTTTTGTAAAAAATATTTCGTCGATTACTTAATACATTAAGTGGAACATCTGCAGACACTATGCTATATTTTTCACCTAGTAATTTATATAGCAGATGTGGTTGCTCTGCTAAATTAATTTCAGAAGAATCATGGGTAAAATAGCATTCTAATTGGGAAGAGGCATCATTCAATAATATAAACCGATCATTAAGTTTAATAAGTAAAATAAAATATCCTGTCCATTTGTTTATTTGCTTAATTATAGATTGTAAAGGCAACGAAAAATCTATAGATCTGACTACTTGATCATTTAGTAATTTTGGGTTTTCAAAATCAAAAGTTTCTCCAAAAAAAACATAATTATCACCAATAACTAACTTTTCTATATCATCTTTACAAATGGCAATAGATAAGCCCTGCCATTCGTAAATCTGAGCATTTTCTGCATATATTTTGTGTTGAGAAGAAATAACATATTGTTTAGGATAGAGTCTCATAAAATAATTATTTACCTATATAAATTAGAAGTTCCCCTTGGCTATAAGAAACAGAAATTTCATCCAAACAAGCCCTATTTCTGGTTCCGATTCGGGTAGCAAAAGATAAAACGTCATTATTTAACGGATATTGTAATCCAGTAGTTGTAATTCCACGTGTTTCAAAAAAAGGAATAAGAGAAATAATTTTATTTTTTACTCCTCTTAATTTTGTTTTTTTATCAGTAAAAAAAAAGATTGAATAGTCATCATGAAAAGTAATTTTTATTTGGTTCTTAAAAAATAAAGCAGTAGATAGATTTCCTATAAAATGATCACTTTCTTTTCCCGATGCTCCCCAAATATCAACTTCGCGAATTCCTTTATTAATAAGTATTTCTAATGCTTTATGAAAATCAGTTTTATTCTGGTCAGGAGTAATTATAAATGGAATATCTTGGGGAATATGGGGAAGAGAAATACTATCCATATCTCCGGATATATAATTAATTTTTATAGGATATTTATATACATATTGAGTGTATGCCCCATCTGTACAGGAAATGATTGAATAAGGATAATTAAAATCAGGTATTGATTTAGGAATTTCTCCGTTTATAAAAAGCAAGGCTTTATTCATTAGGAATCCATGAAGTAACTTTCATCTTGCTAAATTAATAAATTATTCTACACGAAAGAATAAATAATTTTAAGTAAACATATGAAAACAGTCCATAAAAAAAGAGAATAAAAAAAGGTAATTTTGTAAAATTACCTTTTTTTATTGATCTACATAATATTTATTGCAAACTAATGATTAATCTTGTTTGTTTACATTCATTAAAAATATATAAAAATATTAAAGATTTAAGAATAAAGTAATTTAATGATTCCAAACCAGATTAGCGGTATTAAATTCAATTTGTCTAATTCCATTTTGGAAAAATAGCACTTCGATAACCATTTTTTTAGAAGTTTTTAATTTTTCAATTAATTTATCAGAGTTATTTAAATAAATATAATTGCTACTAAGATCAGGAGAAGTAGTAAAATTGACTGTAAAAGGTTTTTCACTATCAAAACGAACTTTAATACTTCCTCCATCTAAATTATGATCTATTTGCCCTTCTGTAACTGAAAAAATAAGAGAATTTTGACCATCTAGGTTTCTTATACATAAATAAGCATATGAATTGTTATAAGGAAACTCAAGTTCTAAATTCTCAGGGTTTTTAACAATAGCATAATAATTTTTACTGCCCATCTTATCTTCTTCTTCAGAATATTCCCATTTACTAGAATTTAATTTTTTTGTAGATCCATTATTTAAAGAGTCAGTAGCTTGATGCGTATTAGCATTTTGTGTTGTGTTATGTTTTTTATTACAACTAACAATTAATATAAAGCTAAATAAAAATAATAATTTTTTCATATAATTAATTTTTTGCAAATATATGTACAATTTAGATAAAAAAAATAATTATAGTATTTTTATTTTTTCTACTATATAATCAATATTTTTGATAAAAAAATGATGTATTATGTAAAGAAATTTGTCAATTATTTTTTATGTTACAAAATATTTTTTTCAAATAAAATAATTAGATAATTTTTTAATTCTTCGTAATTATTTAAATGACAACATGGTAAGATTTTTAGTATTTACGATAATAGTAAAGCTTTATTGGTTCGGAGTCCAAAAAGTTTCCTTTACCCCGGCTTTATATCCCAAATATCTGGCAAGAACAAATAAATAATCAGATAAACGGTTTAAATATTTTTGTAGAATAGGGCGTATTTCTTCTGCTTTAGTTAATGAAATAATACTTCTTTCTACACGTCGGCATATAGTTCTTGCAATATGAGAAATAGAGGTAGGAACATTTCCTGTTGGGAGTATAAACTGAGTCAGAGTCGGAAGTTGCTTATCCATTGTATCAATCCATTTTTCAAGTTGGGTAATATATTTTTCTGAAATTAGAGATTTAAGACGTGGCTTACCATTTGCTAAGATTATTTTATTTTCTGGAGTAGCTAATTCTGCACCTAGATCAAATAAGGAATTTTGTATAATTTGCAGTTGGTTGTCAATTTTTTTTTGATTGTTATAACTTCTTATCAGACCGATATAAGAATTTAACTCGTCCACTTCTCCAAAAGTATGAATTCGCATATGATTTTTAGATACACGATCACCTCCGTATAATGATGTAGTTCCCGTATCTCCTGTTTTTGTATATACTTTCATAAAATATAAATTTAATTGAAAAGAGTAAATTACGAAAAAATGACTTTTCAAATTCCTTTTTTTCATTCTTTTTTAAATAGATAAAAAAGTATAAAAAACTGTTTTGTGTGTGAATAAATTGATAGTTAGTAGTTTTTTAGATTTAAGATATTGATTCAATAAATTGCTTAGCCCGTATTTCTGCCCAGGAATAAGAGGTATCTTTTAAACTAAAACCTACGTGTCCACCAAATTTGGGTTTTTCAAAGTAGAGGTTATGATTAGGAATATCAAAGTTATTTAAAAAACTTTCAGGTGTTAAAAAAGGATCATTTTCAGCATTCACTATTAAAGTAGGAATAGTTATTTCGTTTAAAATAAATAAAGGCGAATTTTTTTTGTAATAGTCTTCTTTATTCTTAAAACCAAATAGAGGTGCTGTAAAAAAATCGTCTAATTCATCAAAAGATTTAATATCTCGTAATTTTTTTTCATCAAAAATTTCAGGAAATTGAGATTGTTTAATTTTAAGTTTACGTATAAAATCTACCATGAAATTTTTCAGGTAAATAATATTAGAACGTTTTCTGAAAACTGCTGCATTAGAAAGGAGATCTAGAGGAGTGGAAAAAGTAACACAAGCTTTAATACAGGAAGGAGTATGCATTCGACCAAGAAAGTTTAAAGATAAAATGCCTCCCATAGAATATCCTATTAAATCAATTTCTTTATAACCGTGATCAATAGCATGCTTTATTACCTCATTTAAATCCTCAATAAGTCCCATATGATACAATTTGGGTAACCTGTTTATTTCTCCTCCACAGCTTCTTTGGTTCCATGCTAAAATAGAATACCCGTCATTATGAAAATAATTGGCGCAGCTATTGACATAAGTTCTTCTAGAATGACCTTCTAAACCGTGAGAAATAATAATCAGTTTGTCAGTATTACTTTGTTTCCACCAATCCAGAAGTAAAAAATCCCCATCGCTTAATTCTAACCGCTCCCTTACATATGGAGGAATTGGATATTTTTTTAATATTCCGGGTATAATAGTAGATATATGAGCATTTTTATAAATAATATTGTCTGGAGGCTCATAACTTGATTGATTAATATATTGCATTTATTAAAGTTAAATAATAAATTATTTTTTTCCTATTAATTTTTTAAATTTTTGTTTTTGGCTTTTTTTAGTGAGATAAATTTGATTTTTATCTATTAAAATTTTTATAGTTTCCATTTCATTCCTATTTGTAAGTTTAGCATATGTTTTACCAATTATATTAATCATATCTTCAGTCATAGACAATCGTATAAAGTTTTGTAATCTTTCATCCCATGATAAATCTTTAAAAGCCATTCTATTTAAATCAATTAATGAAAATTCATATAGGTTGTTTATTTTTTTTATTAATATGTTGCCCGGAGATAAATCTTTGAATAAGATTTGTGAATTATGCATTTTATAGATAAATTCGGTAAATTTCTGTAAAATTATATTCCAGTCTGCAAACATTTCTTTTTTTTCAATAAGTTCTCTAAAAGTAAAATCATAATTATAATATTCTGAAAAATAAAACGAGTGAATTAGTTTTTTACCTTTTTTTTGTTCAAAAAAAGCAATAGGCTTAGGAGTATTTATATTTTTTGAAAGTAAAAATTTTGCATTATAAAATGAACGATAAGCTTTTGATTTTCTAAATGTTGAATAAATATATTGGTTTATTAAAATAGGTTTTTTAAAAGATTTTACAGCTAAAGTACCTAATACATCGTTATGAATCTTTCTTAAAGTATTCCTTTCTTTAAATATAAGACATCCTAGTGTATTGAAATTTTTAATAATATCAAAAAACAAATGTTTTTCATATTTAAATTCTTCAATAATGTGAATTTTCCATTTCATATTGACAAATATTTCTTATTTTTGTAGTTTTATAATAGTTTTTTCTTTTTAGTTTTTCAAATTAAATCTTTTCTTTTTGAGAAAAAAATTCGCTTAATATAATTCCTGTAGATATAGCTACATTTAAACTTTCTGTTTTTTGTTTTTTCCCAAATCTGGGAATCGTAAGCTTAAGATTGGAAATTGATTTAATATCTTCCGATATACCGTTTCCTTCATTTCCCATTACGAGAAAAGCCTCTTGAGGAAGGCAAGAGGTATAAATATTTTCCCCATCCATGTCTGTTGTACAAACAGGAATAGGAGAGGTAGTTAATAATTTTTTTAAATCTGTATAATTTACTTGTACTCTTGCTAAAGATCCCATGGTTGCTTGAACTACTTTAGGGTTATAAACATCTACTGACGTTTCACTGCAGAAAATCTGCTCTATACCATACCAATCTGCCAAACGTATAATAGTTCCTAAATTCCCGGGATCTTGTATAGAATCTAAAGCAATTTGAATTCCCTGAATAGAATAAGGTAAAGTATCAGGCAGTTCCACTAAAGCCAGAGCATTATGCGGAGTTTTTAAAAAACTGATTTTTTTTAATTCTTCATGAGATATAATTTGATATTGATGCTCCTGCATAAAGGGAATAGGTTCCGTAGTATATATATTAGAAATTAAAAAATTCGAGAAAACAAACTCTTTAATGTTTTTTATACCTTCAACCACAAATAAATTATATTTTTGTCTATATTTTTTTTTATTAAGAGACTGAATAAGTTTAACTTTACTTGAGGACAACATAAAATGAAATTAAAAAACAATATTACATTAAAGATATTAATTTTTGTTCAAATACTATTTGTTTTTTCTTGTAGAACTAATAAAGTAGCTAAAAATGAACATCTTTTTATTGGAAGTAATTTTAAGTATTTAGATAAAAAAGGAAGTCCGTATTTGGATTCGTATGGAAATCCATATTTAAATGAAAAAGGACAACCTATTTTAAATAAATATAGAAGTCCTTATTTAGATGAATTACCTAACTATGTAAAACAAAAGCCTAATAGGAAAATTCTATTTTATATTCCTTTAAGGCTTTGGCTATATGATATTTCTAACCCAAAATTTGACTCTGTTTATAGCGAATATTACGCTGTAAACTCAAAACAACGAAAACAAAGTTTATTAGACTCTTTATACATAAAATATAATATGAAAGAATATGTTGGAAAGTCACGTTGGATAGATCGTTTTTTTTATCATAATGGCGAAGCTCCTGTAATGATAGATGAAAATATATCTAGAGGGTCTGCAGAAAACTTACAAAAATATTTTATTAATAGAGGTTGGCGTAAAGCTATAGTTACAGATAGTCTTATTACCAATAAAAAGAAAGCCAAAACACAGTATGATATAAGGTTAGGCAGACCTATGACGATAGGATCTGTAAAGTATGATATTGATGATGGAATTTTAAATCCTATGTATGCAGGGTATTTACGATATGTAAAGGAAAGGTTGAAAAATAAAAAAGATACCATGAGTAAGGAGAAATTTATTTATTCTATTTTTGGAAGAGATTCTATTATAAAAAAAGGAGATAGGTTAGATGCATATGTGTTTGAAAATGAAATTTCTAAACTAGAAAATATTTTTAAAAATTTAGGATATTTTGGATTTAATGATTTAAAAGATGAAGTTATTTTTTATGTAGATACTGCAAAAAGTATCTATGAAGTTCCTGTAACTTTAAAAATAAGTAAGAGTTTATTGAATAATAACACATCAACCGATTCCTTGAAATCAGACACGATAAAAAAAGCCCCTCATTTCAAAAGGTTTACCTATAATCAGGTTAATGTTACTTTAGATAGAGCCAGATATCAACCGAACCATGGAGTGCCTATAGATTCAACTTATTATATAGTTAAAAAAAAAGAATTTAAAAAAGATAATTTAGGAAAAATTGTTAAAATTAATGGTAAGAAAATTAAAACTCTAACACGAGATTCTATACTTATAGTAAATAAAAGTGGAGGAAGATATAAAAACCGTGTACTTTCGGATATGATGGTGTTTAAAATAGGTGATAAATATCGTTTAAATTCCGAAATAGAAACTCGTAGGAATATATATAAGGTAAATAATTTCAATATTTTAGGATTTAATACCTTTGCTGAAAGAGGTTCAGATTCTACTCTTATATCTAATATAATATTATCACCTATGGATAAATATTCTTATGAAATAGGATTTGAATCATTTAGTTCTCGTGTTGCCAATTTTGGGATAACCCCCAACCTAACATTTACAGCTAAAAATCTTTTCAGAGGTGCAGAAAATCTAAGTATAACTTTTGGCGGATCTTTAGGTAATATAGAATCTAAAAAAAATAACCAAAAACTCTTTAATGCTTCAGAAATATCAATACAAGCCAGTTTGTCTTTTCCAAGATTGTTAGTCCCGTTTAATGTTAAAAGTTTAGTTCCTAAAAAATGGGGACCTTCCTCTGCCATATCGCTTGGTTATAATGCTCAATACAATATTGGTCTTGATAGACATAATTATAATGCGGCAATATCTTATAATGTAACTCCAACGCGAACTACCATACATCAAATTTCTCTTTGGAATTTACAATATACGCAATTTCTAAATCCAGGAAATTATTTTAATATCTATGAGGAAGATGGAAAAACAAGAAATGAAGTATATGAATATTATTTTAAATATAATCCTTCGGCCGGTGTAGATTATAATGATACCAAAACTCTTAAAGACGATCAGCTATTAGTTACTTTACAAGACGACAGAACTTTTCAAGACTATTTACAAAAACAAAATGCGAAATTGTATGATAGTTATTATAATTTGGTCGAAAGACGAAGATATAGATTTACTCAGAATGTGTTAATATCATCATTTAAATATGATTTTACTTATGATCAGAGGTTAGGATTTTTTCCAAAAAAAAATCTACTTTATTTTAGAACTCAGGTTGAGTTTGCAGGTAATCTGCTATCTCTCTTTAATAATTCCTTAAAAGATTTTAAAACCTCAAACAATAAAATAGTAAAAGAAATATTTGGAGTTCCTTACTCACAATTTATAAAATTAGATATTGATATTAGAAAATATTGGAATTTTTCAGGGAAAAGATCCTTAAATTCTCGTTTTTTTGCCGGTATAGGAATTCCATATGGTAATTCTTTTGATATGCCTTTTGATCGGAGTTATTCTGTCGGGGGACCTAGTGATGTTAGAGCATGGAAAGCTTTCGGATTTGGGCCTGGAACTTCAAAATTAAGTTCTAAGAACGGTTATGAATTAGTAGCTTTAGATAATTTCAAGTTATTTTCCTCAGTAGAATATAGATTGCCTTTACCAAGTAAAGGATTTGAAGGTGCTTTGTTTGTAGACGCAGGCAATGTATGGGGAACTCAGAAAAATTCTCACAATAAATTTGAATTTAATTCCTTCTATAAAGAATTAGGTATTGGAGGAGGTTGGGGAATTCGTTGGAATATAAGCAATTTTATTATTCGTTTTGATTTTGCTTATAAATTCCATGATCCTACAAGAGATGAAGATGATCGGTGGTATTTTAAATACATTAAACCTTTAAAACCACAAATTAATTTTGCTATAGATTATCCGTTTTAATTTAAAACTATTATAATGAAATTCTATTCTAGTATAAGGCTCAGTAACTCATTAGGATATTTTGTAGCTCTTATGGTAGCTGTAATAACTGTTATTTTTTCTAATGAAAAGGTCAATCAATTAAAAAAAGAAGAATCCGTAAAAATAACTAATTATGCAAAAACTTTACAATTATTAAATACAGAACAGTCATTACCCTCCAATACACAACTATTTTTAGTACAATTAATAGAGCAAAATACTACTATTCCTGTTATTTTAGTAGATGAAAAAGGTAATTATCTGGATTCAAAAAATGTAGATAAAAAAATTATATCTAATCCCGGAAAACTTAAAAAAGAATTAAAAAATATGGGAGACTCCTATGCTCCCATTCCTATAATTCTACCTTTTGGAAAACAATATGTATATTATAAAAACTCTATATTTCTTTCCCAGTTAGAATACTATCCCATATTGTTATTTCTTTTTATTTCCTTGTTCTTTTGGTTTACTTACTGGTATTACAAATTAACCAAAAAAACAGAGCAAAGCCTTTTGTGGGCAGGTATGGCGAAAGAAACAGCACATCAAATAGGAACTCCTCTTTCCTCAATTATAGGGTGGGTAGAAATCCTCAAAAATGAACCGATAGATCCCAAACCTGTTCAGAATATAGAAAAAGATGTAACTCGTCTTCTTACCATTACAGATAGGTTTTCTAAAATAGGTTCTTTACCTTCCTTGGAAGAAGCAGACTTAGTACAAGTTTCACAACAAGCATTTTATTATCTGGAAAATAGAGTATCCAACCATATTCAATTTTGTTTTCAGGCACCGGAGAAACCTATGCCAGTAAAATTGAACATATCTTTGTTTAGTTGGGTTATAGAAAATCTTGTAAAAAATGCAGCTGATGCTATGAAAGGTGAAGGATATATAAAA
Source organism: Apibacter adventoris (assembly GCF_002964975.1). GTDB lineage: Bacteria > Bacteroidota > Bacteroidia > Flavobacteriales > Weeksellaceae > Apibacter > Apibacter adventoris. The sequence goes on from NZ_PSZM01000024.1 coordinate 149,271, forward strand.
CTGGAAATAAAGGAAAATAAACATCATTTATACATAGATATTTCAGATACAGGTTCTGGAATTTCATCTCCAAACACTAAAAAAATATTCAGGCCCGGATTTACTACTAAAAAAAGAGGTTGGGGTTTAGGTCTATCTTTAGCCCGAAGAATCATTGAAGACTATCATCACGGAAAAATATTTGTATTACATACAGAAGTTCAAAAAGGTACTACATTCAGAATTATGTTAAAAAAATAATACCGCTTATACTGCAAAATACTAAGCCTTAAAATAAAAAATATATAATTCCTTTATTTGTTTTATTAAAAAGCTATAGTATTATTATTAATTAAGAAGGTAAAATCCAATGGTAATATTATAGATAAATTCCAGTGATTAATAAAAAAATAATATATAATTTAAAATTATTTTTGTGTTATAAATATTGTTGTATTAAAAAAAATTAATCATATGAAAAAATGGTGTAATATAATAGTCCCAACATTTATTTGTTTATTAATTGGTAGTACAGCTAAGTATTTTCAATCTGATTCGCTTAGAACTTGGTATCCATATTTACATAAATCAATATTATCACCGCCAAATATAGCCTTTCCTATAGCTTGGGGTATTATTTACTTATGTATGGGCATATCCATTGGGCTCATTTTCAATTTAAAGGGTTTACAAAAAAAATCTGCAGTATTTTATTTTTGTATACAATTATTTTTCAATTTTACTTGGAGTATTTCTTTCTTTTATTATCAAAACCCTCTTTTAGGACTTATTTAACATTATTTTGCTAGATTGTGCTGTTTTAATTTTTACATTTAAGTGTTATTCTATACAAAAAATAAGCGCATGGTTGTTTTTTCCTTATATAATTTGGTTGGGATTGGCCACTTATTTAAACAGTTATATTGTAATATATAATTAAAAAACAAGAGATTTGTTTCATGACTCATTTCATTTAATATTAATTACAAAAATTTAATAATCAAAAAAAAATAGAAATTTTGTTTATTCTGTGTTTTATCATCACTTAGTAAAAAATTAACAATATTCTATCATCTACGGATTAAAAAAAATATTATTTTTGAACCTATGATTTTAAAAGGAGACCATTTAATCAAAACATATGGAAGTAAAAGGGTAGTAAAAGATGTTTCCCTAAATGTACAAAGAGGAGAAATTGTTGGTCTTTTAGGACCTAATGGGGCAGGGAAAACTACAACTTTTTATATGATAGTAGGCTTGATAAAGCCCACACAAGGAGAAATTTTTTTAGATAAAATAGATATTACCCAAGATGCTATGTACAAAAGAGCACAAAAGGGGATAGGATATTTAGCCCAAGAAGCATCAATTTTTCGTAAATTGTCTGTAGAAGATAATATAAAGGGAGTTTTGGAAATGACTAAACTTTCTAAAAATGAAATAAAAACCAAAACAGATTCACTTATTGAAGAATTTGGTTTGGAACATGTTCGAAAAAATAGAGGGGATTTACTTTCAGGTGGTGAACGTAGAAGGTGTGAAATAGCTCGTTGTCTGGCTACAGATCCTAAATTTATTCTATTAGACGAACCTTTTGCTGGAGTAGACCCAATTGCAGTAGAAGATATACAAAAAATCGTTCGTTCTTTGGTAAATAAAAATATAGGTATATTAATTACAGACCATAACGTACAACAAACTTTAGCAATCACCAATCGTACATACATAATGTTTGAAGGAAATATATTAAAAGAAGGGTATCCAGAGGATTTAGCTAATGATCCTTTGGTTCGACAAGTATATTTAGGTGAAAACTTTCGTTTTGAAAAAATCTAAAGTTTTAATAATCATTAGATCCATGAGACATATTTTTTATTCTTTTTTATTAAGTTTTCTATTTTATCCATTAACTGCGCAAAAAGTTCCAGAAATTTTAAAGAAAGAGTTTAGCCAAGAATCATTGGTACAAACTGTAGATAATATAGAAGGAGATAAAACTTCAATACATTCTGTATTAAAAAAACATTTGGGCAAAATAGTCGTAATAGAATTTTGGGCAAGTTGGTGTAAAGATTGTCTATTAAGTATGCCTGAAACTCATAAACTTAGTGAAAATAATCCACAAGTAGATTTTATATACTTATCTTTAGACAGATCTGAGGATACTTGGAAAAAAGGTATAGAAAAATATAATTTATCTATGGGTGATAACTACTGGTTTTCTTCTGGTTGGAAAAATCCTTTTAACGAATTTATTGATTTGAATTGGATTCCTCGTTACATGGTTATCGATACTAAAGGTAAAATAGCCAAATATTATGCAATTTCAGCAAAAGATCCCGAACTTCAAGAAACTATAAATTTATTATTGCAGTAATTACAAGATAAGTAGATAAAAAATATTTAATTAATTTATTTTTATTTGGGGTAGACTATCCTCTATAAGTTGTCCGGCTTCTATTAATTGTGCGTACCAATCCTCTCCAAATTTTCGTATCAAAGGTTCTTTTAAAAATTCAAATACTCTAACTTTTAATTCTTTTCCCAAAACACAGGCATCAGAACAAATATACCATTCATCATAGTTAACAGCGATATATTTACGCAATTTTTGTAACCTTATCGGATATAGGTGACAAGATATAGGTTTTTTATACTCTATTTTCCCCTCCTCATAGGCTTTTTCTATACCACATTTAGCTGTTTGATTTTCATCAAAAATAACATATGCGCACTCTTCCCCATCAATTAGAGGAGTGACATAATCTCCATCAAAATCAGTAATATATTTTCCTTGTTTTTCAATAGCTCTTCGACCTTTCTCTCTTAGATAAGGAGAAACTTTAGAGTAAATTCGATCTAGTATAGGTAATTCATCTTTATCTAGAGGAGCTCCCGAATCTCCTTCTACACAACAAATACCCTTACATTTATTAAGGTTACAAACAAATTTTTTACGAAAAACATCTAAAGAAATAATAGTGTCGTCTATTTGAATCATATAGTAAAAAATATGAAAGCAAAGGTACGGTTATAATTTATATTAAATTTAAAAAAATAGTAAATAAATTGTTTTTGGCGAAGTATTTGTTATGCATTTGATTTCACTTAAATATATAAAACTTTACATATGAAAAAAAAAATTTTACTAATTGGTGGTGGTTTTGCCGGTATAAATATCTTAACGCAGTTAAAAAATGATAAAAATTATGAAATCGTCTTAATAGATAAGAACAATTACAATTTTTTTCCACCCCTTATATATCAGGTAGCAGCCAGTGTATTAGATCCTGTAGCCATAAGTTATCCTTTCAGAAGATTTATAAGACATAAAAAGAATGTAAGTTTTCGTCAGGCCGAATTAATTGAAGTAAAGCCTGAAGAAAATAAAGTTATATTATCTAATGGAGAAATAGATTATGATATTCTTATAATAGGTACAGGTACACAAAGTAATTATTTTGGAATGGAAAACATAGAAAAATTTTCTATTCCTATGAAAACTTTAAATGATGCTTTATTACTAAGAAATACACTTTTGGAGAGATTAGAAAAGGCTTCAAGAGAAGAAGATTTGGATAAGCAAAAACAATTATTAAATATTGTTATAACAGGAGGTGGGCCTGCTGGAGTAGAGATTGCTGGGGTAGTACGGGAAATTATGAATCATATGATTCCTTTAGATTATCGTGAATTAAAATCGAAAGTAAATGTTTATCTGGTAGAAGGATCAGATGTACTTTTAGGACCTATGAGCGATAAATCACATAAAGTTTCATATGATACGTTGAAAAAATTAGGAGTAGAAATTTTATTAAATACCCAAGTAAAAGATTGTGATGAAAATTCTATTTTTTTTGCTAATGGAACCAAAATCGATACTAAAACTATTATTTGGACAGCAGGAGTAACATCCAGGGTTTTTGATGGCTTTCCTAAAGATTTATATGCCAGAGGTAGAAGAATGCAGGTAGATGAATTTAATAAAGTAAAAGGTTATGATAATATATTTGCTGTAGGAGATACTTGCATTATGACTACCGATCCTAAATTTTCAGAAGGGCATCCACAATTAGCACAAGTAGCCATGCAACAAGGAGAAAATTTAGCAAAAAATCTGCAAAGGGAAATAAATGGCAAGGATTGGAAACCCTTTCATTACATAGATAAAGGATCAATGGCTATTATTGGTAAAAATAAAGCTGTAGCAGATTTAGTCGCTCCCAAAATGTTTCTTAAAGGTTTTTTTGCTTGGGCTATATGGTCTTCTATTCATTTAATATCATTAGTATCTATAGGAAATAAATTGAATACCTTTTATAGATGGCTAACAATGTATTTTTCTAAAAACACTTCGTTAGGTATAAATTATAAAATAGGAGAGCCTAAAAAATAACTATTAAACTCGCAAAAAATGTCCATATTTTTTAAATATGGACATACTTTTAATTTTTATTTTTTTGATTTTGAGGAATAGAGTCAGAAATAGAAGTATCCATGCTTACAGTACCTTTATAAACAGCTCCGTTTTCAACTGTAAAATTTTTAAGTTCCATATTTCCTAAGATGGTTCCGGATTCTTTTAGAGATAAATTGTCAACATGTATATTACCTTCAACAATGCCAAAAACAATCAATTCTTTAGCTTTAATATCTCCTTTTACCATGCCTGTTTTTCCAAGTATAACTCCACCTTCCTTATTTACAACATTGCCTAAAACATGTCCATCTATTCTTACATAATCTTTGCATTCTATAGATCCATCAATAGAACAATGTTCTGCAATAATTGTAGTAATATTTTCAGGTATTGATTTAGAAGAATCATTTTTTTTTGATGCGAACATATATTTTAAATATTTAGTTTATGGAATATATAAATAATTTATAGGATTTTTCTTTTCGTTATTATGTATAATTTCATAATGAACATGTGGTCCGGTCGATCTGCCAGTACTACCTAATTTTCCAATAACGTCTCCCGCTTTTACATTTTGACCGACTTTAACATCAATTTCAGATAAATGCCCATAAAGGGTTTCATATTTGTATGCATGTTTAATAATTACACAGTTTCCATAACCACCTTTAATACTTGCAAAAATAACTTTTCCATCCGCGGTGCTTTTAATAGGATCTCCAATTGTACCTGCTAAATCTAAACCAGGATGAAATTCTCCTCCTTGATGAGAAAAAGGATTTCCCCTTACACCAAAAGTAGAAGTAAGACGACCAATATGTGGAAGTCCTATAGGAATAGATTGAATTTTATTTAGTATCTCCGAAACTCTTTCTTGCTTAGATTTAATTAAATCAGAATTCATTTCTTCTACAGAATAATATTCTCCACCTACTTCAGCACGATTATTTCTTTCATTTCTTTTAGAAGATGTTAGAGTTTTAACCTCACGTTCATTTAAATATTTTTCAATTTTAAGTAAATAATCTTCTGCTTTATTAAGATTATCTAGCTTTTGATGAATTGAATTCTTATTGTTTTTTTGATTATTTAATTTATTTCCCAGTTTGTTTTCAAGCATTACAACTTTATTATATAATTTTTCTTTTTCATGTCTCTCATATTTTATAAAAATAAAAAGACTAAGAAATAAAATTAAAGCAAACAAAGAAAAATAAAAAACCAATTTTTTATAAAGAGTAATATTTTTTACATGTTTATCCTTTATTGTGTATATTTTAGTCTTGTTACTATGTTTATTGGTAATTATAATGGTAGAATAGTTAGAATTTTTCATAGAAAATTTAACATTATTATTAAAATGAGCAGTAAAAGTATTAGATATTTAGTAAATACAAAAAATAAAATAAAAATTTAACAATTCTTTAATAAAACAACGAGATATTTTTTTTATATTTTATTAATAAAGTAAAGAATAGGAAAGTTAAATTAACAAAGAAAACAAGAAACTTTTCAAAATAAAATTTTATAAATATCTTCTACTTTAGATACTTTTTCAACTCTTATATTATATTTCTTTGTATCAATTTTATTATATTTAGAAATAAAAATAACATCATAACCTAATTTTTCTCCTTCTAAAATTCTTTGTTCAATTCGATTTACAGCTCTAATTTCTCCACTTAATCCTACCTCTCCAGTAAAAAGGCAATTATCAGGTAAAGGAATATCTTCGTTAGAAGATAAAATAGCACTTATTACCGCTAAATCAATAGCGGGATCGTCTATTCTAATGCCCCCTGTAATATTTAAAAAAACGTCTTTTACCCCTAAGTGAAAACCGGCTCTTTTTTCTAATACAGCCAGTAACATATTGAGTCTCTTTGCATCAAATCCCGTTGTAACTCTTTGCGGAGTACCATACACGGCCGTAGATACAAGTGCTTGAATTTCAACTAACATAGGTCGTAAACCCTCAAGAGTAACACCAATAGCATTGCCAGATAGATTTTCATCTTTTTTAGATATCAATATTTCAGAAGGATTTTTGATCTCTTTCAGTCCAGATGAAAACATTTCATAGATACCTAATCCAGAAGTAGATCCATATCTGTTTTTGTTGGCTCTCAGTAGACGGAAAATATAATTTCTATCCCCTTCAAATTGTAGGACTACATCTACCATATGTTCTAAAATCTTAGGTCCGGCAATAGTGCCTTCTTTATTAATATGTCCTATTAAAATAACAGGAACAGAAGTTTCTTTTGCAAATTTAATTAATTCTGATGTGCACTCTCTTATTTGAGAAATACTTCCGGGAGAAGATTCAATATAAGAAGAATATAAAGTCTGTATAGAATCTATCACCACAAGATCTGGTTTTAATTCTTGTGCTTTTTTTATAATTTTTTGAGTTTGAATTTCAGTTAAAATATAGCAATCAGAATTAAGTATTTCCATTCTGTCGGCCCTCATTTTAATCTGATTATTACTTTCTTCTCCGGATACATATAAAACTTTTTTAGATATTTGTAATGAAATTTGTAATAAAAGTGTTGATTTTCCCACTCCCGGTTCTCCACCTATTAAAATAACGCTACCGGGAACAATTCCTCCCCCTAAAAGATTATCTAATTCCAGATTACCAGTGATAATACGCGTTTCCTCTTGTGAGGATATTTCAGTTATTCTATGTATTGTATTTTTAGGCTTTTTATCAGTAAAAGAAGAATTATATTTATTTTCTTTTTCCATCACTACCAATTCCTCAACAATAGTATTCCATTCACCACAAACCTTACATTGGCCTACCCATTGGGGGTATTGAGTTCCACAATTTTGACAAAAAAAAGTTGTTTTTGTCTTTTTCATTTATTCTGTTTAATTTAAATATTTACAAAGTTAAAGTTATTATAAAAGATAATGAGTATAATTAAAATATTATCTATAAAAAATTTTATTAAAAAAATCATAAGAACGAGAAAAGAGATGAGGTTATATTTAACCTTTTTATGGATAGTAATAATACAATAAAATTTAAAATTTGTAAAATGAATGAAATTTTTAAATAATTTAACTTATAGATAGATATAATACTAATAAAAATTATGATTAACATATTTTAATAAGAAAGATTTAACTTGATATAATATTAAAGAGATTTAAATAAAAATAATAATTGATTCATTACTTACAGATAATTAATGCATTATCAAAAATATAAAAAAAATATTAAAAAAAAGTTTTGTAAAAATTTGGAAGCAATAAAAAAAGTCCTATCTTTGCACTCCAATTTAATAACAACAAAATATTAAATTGAAAACGAACAGATCATTGACATAAAAATTTTAAGATAAAAAGTAGCAAAAACGACTTGGGAAAGCTCTATTAAGAATTAGGGTGCAGGAAAAAACTTTTGTAAGATTAAAAGAATTACAATGGAGAGTTTGATCCTGGCTCAGGATGAACGCTAGCGGGAGGCCTAACACATGCAAGCCGAGGGGTATTTTGGAGCTTGCTTCAAGAGAGACCGGCGTACGGGTGCGTAACGCGTATGTAACTTACCTATATCACGGGGATAGCCCGGGGAAACTCGGATTAATACCGGATAACATATGATGTAGCCTTACATTGTATTAAAAGATTTATCGGATATAGATAGGCATGCGTAGGATTAGTTAGTTGGTAAGGTAACGGCTTACCAAGGCAATGATCCTTAGGGGGCCTGAGAGGGTGAACCCCCACACTGGAACTGAGACACGGACCAGACTCCTACGGGAGGCAGCAGTGAGGAATATTGGACAATGGGTGAGAGCCTGATCCAGCCATCCCGCGTGAAGGACGACAGCCCTATGGGTTTTAAACTTCTTTTGTATGGGAATAAACCACATTACGCGTAATGTGCTGAAGGTACCATACGAATAAGCATCGGCTAACTCCGTGCCAGCAGCCGCGGTAATACGGAGGATGCGAGCGTTATCCGGATTTATTGGGTTTAAAGGGTCCGTAGGCGGATTTGTAAGTCAGTGGTGAAATCCTACAGCTTAACTGTAGAACTGCCATAGATACTGCGAGTCTTGAATAGTATTGAAGTAGCTGGAATGTGTAGTGTAGCGGTGAAATGCATAGATATTACACAGAACACC
>NZ_PSZM01000025.1 GCF_002964975.1 Apibacter adventoris
ACGTGGTGATCTCCCACGACCCTTAAAAGAATTCTTATCTTGTGGCGAGTTTCGCACTTATATGCTTTCAGTGCTTATCTCTTCCAAACTTAGCTACTCAGCAGTGCACCTGGCGGCACAACTGATACACCAGAGGTTTGTTCAACTCGGTCCTCTCGTACTAGAGTCAACTCCACGCAAAATTCTAACGCCCGCAATAGATAGAGACCGAACTGTCTCACGACGTTCTGAACCCAGCTCGCGTGCCACTTTAATGGGCGAACAGCCCAACCCTTGGGACCTTCTCCAGCCCCAGGATGTGACGAGCCGACATCGAGGTGCCGAACCTCCCCGTCGATGTGAGCTCTTGGGGGAGACTAGCCTGTTATCCCCGGAGTACCTTTTATCCTATGAGCGATGGCCCTTCCATACGGAACCACCGGATCACTATGTCCTGCTTTCGCACCTGCTCGACTTGTTGGTCTTGCAGTCAAGCACCCTTATGCCATTACACTCTACGCACGGTTGCCAAGCGTGCTGAGGGTACCTTTGAAAGCCTCCGTTACTCTTTTGGAGGCGACCACCCCAGTCAAACTACCCACCACGCAATGTCCTTCCTTAGGAAGTTAGGCTCCAGATAAATAAAGGGTGGTATTTCAACGTTAACTCCACGACTCCTGGCGAAGCCGCTTCTTAGTTTCCCACCTATCCTACACATCATTTACCCGAAGTCAATACGAAGCTATAGTAAAGGTTCACAGGGTCTTTTCGTCCCATTGCGGGTAATCGGCATCTTCACCGATACTACAATTTCACCGAGCTCATGGTTGAGACAGTGCCCAGATCGTTACACCATTCGTGCAGGTCGGAACTTACCCGACAAGGAATTTCGCTACCTTAGGACCGTTATAGTTACGGCCGCCGTTTACTGGGGCTTCAGTCAAATGCTTTGAGTTGCCTCGAACATCCTTCCTTAACCTTCCAGCACCGGGCAGGTGTCAGACCCTATACTTCATCTTTCGATTTTGCAGAGTCCTGTGTTTTTGATAAACAGTCGCCTGGGCCTTTTCACTGCGGCTCCCTTTTTACGGGGAGCGACCTTTCTCCCGAAGTTACAGGTCTATTTTGCCTAGTTCCTTAACCATGATTCACTCGAGCGCCTTAGGATACTCTCCTCATCCACCTGTGTCGGTTTTGGTACGGGCCGTTATAAACTAACCTTAGAAGTTTTTCTTGAAAGCGCTTACCTGCTCTATCCATTCCGCCGAAGCTTCCTGGTACTATTACTTTCGGCATCTAAAACGCATTTTACTATCTTAGATTTACCTACATGCTTTAACGTACTATTCCGTCAGTACGCGGCAGTTTCATTACTTTGTCCCTCCATCGAATTTATAACGGGTATCGGAATATTAACCGATTTTCCATCGATTCCTCCTTTCGGATCCACCTTAGGTCCCGACTAACCCTCAGCTGATTAGCATAGCTGAGGAAACCTTGGATTTACGGCGTGAAGGTTTCTCACCTTCATTATCGTTACTTATGCCTACATTTTCTTTTCTATATGCTCCAGCCTAAGTCACCTTAAACCTTCTGTGCTTATAGAATGCTCCCCTACCGAAATTTTCATTTCGCATAGCTTCGGTAGTATACTTATGCCCGAGTATTATCCATGCCTGATCGCTCGACTAGTGAGCTGTTACGCACTCTTTAAATGAATGGCTGCTTCCAAGCCAACATCCTAGCTGTCTGGGCAATCTGACCTCGTTTTTTCAACTTAGTATACATTTCGGGACCTTAGCTGTTGCTCTGGGTTCTTTCCCTCTCGGACATGGACCTTAGCACCCATGCCCTCACTGCTAAGAAGCATATAATAGCATTCGGAGTTTGTCAGGATTTGGTAGGCGGTGAAACCCCCGCATCCAATCAGTAGCTCTACCTCTATTATACTCTTTCTTAACGCTGCACCTAAATGCATTTCGGGGAGTACGAGCTATCTCCCAGTTTGATTAGCCTTTCACCCCTAACCACAGGTCATCCGAAGACTTTTCAACGTCAACCGGTTCGGTCCTCCACTTTGTGTTACCAAAGCTTCAACCTGCCCATGGATAGATCACAAGGTTTCGCGTCTAATCCCACTAACTATACCGCCCTATTCAGACTCGCTTTCGCTTCGGCTCCATAGCTTAACTATTTAACCTCGCTAGTGAAATTAACTCGTAGGCTCATTATGCAAAAGGCACGCCGTCACACCTTTCGATGCTCCGACCGCTTGTAAGCGTACGGTTTCAGGATCTTTTTCATCTTTCTTTTCGAAATACTTTTCACCTTTCCCTCACGGTACTAGTTCGCTATCGGTCTTCGAGGAGTATTTTGCCTTGGAGGATGGTCCCCCCATATTCAATCAGGATTTCTCGTGTCCCGACCTACTCATTTTCATCTATTCAATATTTCGTATAAGGGACTTTCACCCGCTTTGGTTACTCTTTCCAAAGTATTCTACTATATTTTCATAAACTTTTGGGCTTAATCCGGTTTCGCTCGCCACTACTCCCGGAATCTCGTTTGATTTCTTTTCCTCTTCCTACTTAGATGTTTCAGTTCAGAAGGTTTGCCTCTCTTTGCAGAGATACTATACTCTTGTATAGTGGGTTGCCCCATTCAGAGATCTGCGGATCGTTTCGTGTGTGCCAATCCCCGCAGCTTTTCGCAGCTTACCACGTCTTTCTTCGCCTCTCGAAGCCTAGGCATCCGCCGTACGCTCTTAACGATTTCTTTCCTTTCACCTAGTATAAACTGGTGATCGTTTGTTTTTTTATTATATAAAATTCCAATAATGTCAATGATCGGTTATAACACGGTTATTTTTGATCCTTTCTTTTAATATTTTTCCTATTAATTCCAGTATCTTTTTATAACTTTTGTGGAGAATAAGGGAGTCGAACCCTTGACCTCCTGCGTGCAAGGCAGGCGCTCTAGCCAACTGAGCTAATTCCCCCTCTAGATCTTTCTTGTAGTCTCAGGCAGACTCGAACTGCCGACCTCTACATTATCAGTGTAGCGCTCTAACCGGCTGAGCTATGAGACTCTCTTTTTTCTGTCAGATTTTTTACCTTCAGATTCTTGTCCTTTATCTTGCCTTTCGTTCCAAGATATTCCTATTTAGGGGTGTGTTATATGATTTAATTTTAATATTTTTAGTAGCGAATCTTGGAAAAACTCTGTATTTGGGATACAGTCCTTTTGTTTTTTACTCTAAAAAAGAGATGTTCCAGCCGCACCTTCCGGTACGGCTACCTTGTTACGACTTAGCCCCAGTCACTAGTTTTACCCTAGGCAGCTCCTTTTACGGTCACCGACTTCAGGTACCCCCAGCTTCCATGGCTTGACGGGCGGTGTGTACAAGGCCCGGGAACGTATTCACCGCATCATGGCTGATATGCGATTACTAGCGATTCCAGCTTCATAGAGTCGAGTTGCAGACTCCAATCCGAACTGAGACCGGCTTTCGAGATTCGCATCACATCACTGTGTAGCTGCCCTCTGTACCGGCCATTGTAGCACGTGTGTGGCCCAGGGCGTAAGGGCCGTGATGATTTGACGTCATCCCCACCTTCCTCACAGTTTGCACTGGCAGTCTCATTAGAGTTCCCGGCTTTACCCGTTGGCAACTAATGATAAGGGTTGCGCTCGTTATAGGACTTAACCTGACACCTCACGGCACGAGCTGACGACAACCATGCAGCACCTTGAAAATTGTCCGAAGAAATACTTATTTCTAAGTACGTCAATTCCCATTTAAGCCCTGGTAAGGTTCCTCGCGTATCATCGAATTAAACCACATGCTCCACCGCTTGTGCGGGCCCCCGTCAATTCCTTTGAGTTTCAACCTTGCGGTCGTACTCCCCAGGTGGGATACTTATTACTTTCGCTTAGTCACTGAGAATTTACTCCCCAACAACGAGTATCCATCGTTTACAGCGTGGACTACCAGGGTATCTAATCCTGTTCGCTCCCCACGCTTTCGTCCCTTAGCGTCAATCGGTATTTAGTAACCTGCCTTCGCAATCGGTGTTCTGTGTAATATCTATGCATTTCACCGCTACACTACACATTCCAGCTACTTCAATACTATTCAAGACTCGCAGTATCTATGGCAGTTCTACAGTTAAGCTGTAGGATTTCACCACTGACTTACAAATCCGCCTACGGACCCTTTAAACCCAATAAATCCGGATAACGCTCGCATCCTCCGTATTACCGCGGCTGCTGGCACGGAGTTAGCCGATGCTTATTCGTATGGTACCTTCAGCACATTACGCGTAATGTGGTTTATTCCCATACAAAAGAAGTTTAAAACCCATAGGGCTGTCGTCCTTCACGCGGGATGGCTGGATCAGGCTCTCACCCATTGTCCAATATTCCTCACTGCTGCCTCCCGTAGGAGTCTGGTCCGTGTCTCAGTTCCAGTGTGGGGGTTCACCCTCTCAGGCCCCCTAAGGATCATTGCCTTGGTAAGCCGTTACCTTACCAACTAACTAATCCTACGCATGCCTATCTATATCCGATAAATCTTTTAATACAATGTAAGGCTACATCATATGTTATCCGGTATTAATCCGAGTTTCCCCGGGCTATCCCCGTGATATAGGTAAGTTACATACGCGTTACGCACCCGTACGCCGGTCTCTCTTGAAGCAAGCTCCAAAATACCCCTCGGCTTGCATGTGTTAGGCCTCCCGCTAGCGTTCATCCTGAGCCAGGATCAAACTCTCCATTGTAATTCTTTTAATCTTACAAAAGTTTTTTCCTGCACCCTAATTCTTAATAGAGCTTTCCCAAGTCGTTTTTGCTACTTTTTATCTTAAAATTTTTATGTCAATGATCTGTTCGTTTTCGCTCCTCTCCTTTCTTCTCTTTTCCTCTGTTCCTGAGTTGCGGGTGCAAAGATACATACTTTTTATTCCCTCACAAATTTTTACAAAACTTTTTTTAATATTTTTTTATTCACCTTCACCTCCCTTATCACTATATTATTATTTATCAATATTTTATATTCTATTTTTTTATCCCACTTTTTTTTACTTTTTTTCGCTCATATTCTTCGTTTATCTCTTTTACCCCTTCTTTCTCTCTCTTTTTATTTATCCGGTTGTTATTCTTCTTTTCTATTCTCGCGCGCGCTCGTCTTATCTCTCTCGTTCTTTTGTCTCTTATTTTATTGTCTTTATCTCTTTTAATGTTTCTGTTGACCCATAATATTTCTCTATTATAAAATACTCCTAAAAAAAGAATTTGAAAAAAAAGTAATTAATTTTTTTTACATATTTTTTAAGTTATAACTATGTTTATAATAAAGTATAAAATAGAAAAATCGTTAAGTTCTCTTAACGATTTTTCCATAAATATATTTCTAAGCATTTATCTTTTAGCTCTATATTCACTAACAGTTAATTGCTTTCTGCCCTTTGCTCTACGTCTTGCTAAAGTTTTTCTTCCATTAACAGATGACATTCTTTCGCGAAAACCATGTTTGTTTCTTCTCTTTCTTTCGGAAGGTTGAAATGTACGTTTCATTATTATATTATCTTTTTATCTTTATAATTTAATTTTCTTTTCAAGGTTGCAAAGATAGTATTTTTTTTTAATAGTTTTTCTTTTTTACTATATTTTTTGTTCATAATAAAAAAAAGCATCTTATTATTATTTAAGATGCTTTTTATTTTAATAAGAATTAGTTTTAGTTATTTACTTTAGCCATATGAGCTACTAATTCTAATACTTTATTAGAATATCCCCATTCATTATCATACCAGCTAACAACTTTAACAAAAGTAGGGCTTAATTGAATACCTGCTTTTGCATCAAAAATAGATGTACGTGGATCTGTAATGAAATCTGATGATACTACTTCTTCATCTGTATATCCTAAAATTCCTTTTAATTCTCCTTCTGAAGCTTCTTTCATAGCTTTACAAATTTCTTCATAAGTAGTTTCTTTAGCTAAATTAACTGTAAGATCTACTACAGAAACATCTAAGGTAGGTACACGAAATGCCATACCTGTTAATTTACCGTTTAATGTTGGAATAACTTTACCAACTGCTTTTGCAGCTCCTGTAGATGAAGGAATAATATTTCCTGCAGCAGCACGACCTCCTCTCCAATCTTTTGCTGATGGTCCATCAACTGTTTTTTGGGTAGCAGTTGTTGCATGTACTGTAGTCATAAGTCCTTCTAAAATACCAAATTTTTCATTTAATACTTTAACTACTGGAGATATACAGTTTGTAGTACATGAAGCATTAGATACAAATTGTGTTCCTTTTACATAAGAATCTGTATTTACTCCATACACAAACATAGGAGTATCATCTTTAGACGGTGCAGACATCACTACATATTTTGCTCCAGCTTGAACGTGTGCTTGAGCTTTATCTTTAGTTAAAAATAAACCTGTTGATTCTACAATATATTCTGCTCCTACTTCATTCCATTTTAAATCTGCAGGATTTTTTTCTGCTGTAACACGAATAGCATTTCCATTAACTACTAATTTTCCATCTTTAACTTCTACTGTGCCATTAAATTTACCATGTACTGTATCATATTTAAGCATATATGCCATATATTCTACATCTATAAGGTCATTAATTCCTACTACTTCTATATCGTTTCTTCCTTGTGCTGCACGAAATACTAAACGCCCGATTCGACCGAAACCATTAATACCAATTTTAATTTTTGACATAATATTTATTTTTTATTATTATATTTTTATGTTGAAAGAATATCTGCTACTTTAATTAAGTCTTTATCTATTTCGTTATGTTTTTTTATGGCTTCTTCTATAGGAGTAAATACTAATTTACTAGATTGCATACCAGCCATTACATTTGATTTACCTGCTATTAATCCTTCTACTGCTGCTACTCCTAATCGGGATGCTAATACCCTATCAGCAACTGTAGGAGATCCTCCTCTTTGAATATGACCTAAAACTGTCACTTTTACATCAAATTCAGGATATTTCATTTTAGTAAATTTAGCTAAATCATACACTCCTCCTAATTTTTCACCTTCTGCTACAATTACTATACTAGAACTTTTTCCTTTTTCCTGTGCTTTTTCGAAAGCTATAAATAAATCTTCTATGCTATCTTTTTCTTCAGGAATAAGAATATCTAATGCTCCTGTGGCTATTCCGCTATTTAAAGCTATAAAGCCAGCATCTCTTCCCATAACTTCTACAAAAAACACACGATTATGAGAGGTAGCTGTATCTCTAATTTTATCTATGGCATCTACGGCTGTATTAAGAGCTGTATCATAACCTACGGTATAATCTGTACCAAAAATATCATTATCAATAGTCCCCGGAACTCCTATAAATGGAACTCCATGTTCTTTTTGAAATATTGTTCCTCCAGTAAATGATCCATCACCCCCAATTATTACCAAGGCATCGATATTATGTTTCTTTACAGTTTTTGCTGCCTTTTCTCTTCCTTCTTTTGTTCTAAATTCCTGGGAACGAGCTGATTTAAGTTCTGTACCACCTCTATTTATTAAATTTCGCACTGATCGAGGACCTAATTCTACCACATAATCATTAATAAGTCCTTCATAGCCCATTCTTATTCCACAGCAGACTATTCCGTAATAATTACATGCTCTTACGACTGACCTAATAGCTGCATTCATCCCCGGAGAGTCTCCTCCTGAAGTAAGTACTCCTATTTTCTTAATTTTACTAATGTTTTGAGGCATATTTATATCAATTTTACTTTTGCAAATATACTAATCATTTATTAAATATTAGATAAGAAATATATCATATGTGTATTTGTTTTTTTTTATAATTTATTTGTTAAATTTGTTGTCTATACTTACTTCAAATTTCCAACCATATCTTCTGGTTTTACCCATTCATCGAATTGTTCCGGTGTAAGTAGTCCAAGATTTACTGCTTCTTCTTTTAAAGTGGTTCCATTTTTATGTGCTGTTTTTGCAATTTTAGCTGCATTTTCATAACCTATATGGGTATTTAAAGCTGTAACTAACATTAGTGAATTATTAACTAACTCTTTTATTCTTTTTAGGTTGGGTTCTATACCTATAGCGCAGTGTTCTTCAAATGATATACAAGCATCTCCAATTAATTGGGCAGATTGTAAAAAATTATATGCCATTACTGGCTTAAATACATTTAATTCATAATTACCTTGGGTACCTGCAAATGATATAGTGATATCATTTCCTAATACCTGTGCACAAACCATTGTCATAGCTTCATTTTGTGTAGGGTTTACTTTTCCAGGCATAATTGATGAACCGGGTTCATTTTCCGGAATATGAATTTCTCCTATTCCACTTCTTGGACCTGAGGCTAACAAGCGTATATCTTGTGCTATTTTATATAATGAAACTGCTGCTTGTTTTAGAGCTCCATGTGTTTCTACTATAGCATCATGTGCTGCTAATGCTTCATATTTATTATGGGCCGTAATAAATGGAAGTTTGGTAAATTCTGCTATATAGTTAGCTACTTTCACATCGTATCCTTTGGGGGTGTTTAATCCTGTACCTACAGCAGTTCCTCCTAAAGCTAGTTCGGATAGATGTGGAAGTGTATTTTTTATGGCTTTTATCGCATGATTTAATTGTGCTACATAACCTGAAAATTCTTGTCCCAAAGTTAAAGGGGTAGCATCCATTAAATGGGTTCTACCAATCTTTACAATGTCTTTAAATTTTTCTGATTTTTTTTCTAGTGTATTCTTTAATTTTTCAATTGCAGGAATGGTGTGATCTACTATTTTTTTATAGGCAGCAATATGCATAGCTGTTGGAAATGTATCATTGGATGATTGAGATTTATTTACGTCATCGTTAGGATGAATAGGGCTTTTTTCACCTAATTTTCCACCATCTAAAACTAATGCTCTATTGGAAATGACTTCATTTACATTCATATTAGACTGAGTCCCTGAACCTGTTTGCCAAATAACTAAAGGAAACTGATCTGATAGTTTTTTTTCCAAAATTTCATTACAAACTTTTGATATTAGATCTTTCTTTTCTATGGGTAACACTCCTAGGTCATAATTCGCATGTGCAGCAGCTTTTTTTAAATATGCAAAAGCTTCTATAATTTCTGCAGGCATAGAAGCCTCTGGTCCTATTTTAAAATTATTTCTTGATCTTTCTGTTTGAGCTCCCCAATATTTATCTGCAGGAACCTTAACTTCTCCCATAGTGTCTTTTTCTATACGATAATTCATTTTTTTATTGTTTTTATTATATAAAGTTACAAAAATAAAAAGGATTATTAGTATTTATTTAAAATAATTCCAAATAATATTTTCTCTAAAAGAAAAGGCTTCTAAAAAAATTAGAAGCCTTTTCTTTTAATTAACTTAATATATCGTTATTTTTTTTTGTTTTGTTGTTTAGCTTTTTGTTCTTGTATTTGCTTTTGTTGTTGCTGTGCTTGTTCCATCATTTCTTGCATTTTTTGTTGCCATCTGCTTCTTTTTTTAGCTGGTTTAGCTTTATTTTGCTGCATTTTAGCATGAATTTTTTCTTCATTAATCAAAAAGTTTTTAATTAATAAGATTAATATAATATTAATTGCATTTGAGACTAAATAATACCAGGATAAACCTGAAGCATATGAGTTTAACCAAAAAATAAACATTACAGGCATTAGATACATCATAAATCTCATATCGGGCATCCCTTCTTGTGTCGGTTGTTGCATGGTTGATGTAGACATTCTTGTGTATATTAATAGAACGATACAATACAAAATTGTGAATAAACTAATGTGATTACCATATATACTTGATAAAAGTGGAATATGTGTAGTCCATTCATAAATAGAATCATAGGCTGTAAGATCGTCTGCCCATAGAAAAGATTGTCCTCTTAATGCTATATTATTAGGGAAAAATCTAAATAAGGAATAGAAAATAGGAATTTGAATTAAAGCGGGTAAACATCCGGCTAAAGGATTAACTCCTGCTTTTCTATACAGATCCATAGTCGCCTGTTGCTTTTTCATAGGATCTGAGTTTTTATGTTTTTCATTTAGTTCTTCTATCTCGGGTTTTAAAATTCTCATTTTAGCCCCTTGTATATATTGTTTATACATAATTGGAGAAGTAACTAATTTTACTACGATAGTCATTAGAAAAATAATCCATCCTGCAGCTATTCCAAATTTTGCTAAAAACTCATATACCCATAAGTAAAAAATACACAACCATTTCATCCATCCGTATGGAATATTATAAGAAAACTGTTTGCTATCGCCAGATTCGGTTTTGTAGGATTTTAATAAGTCATAATCTAAAGGTAAAAAATTCCATGTATAATTTTGTTTAATATCTCCTTTTTGTAAAGGAACAATAGTAGAAAAAACAAAATTTTTAAGGTAATCGGGATCTTCTTTTTCTGATTGTTGTGTTCCTTTAGATTTATAAAAGCCATTTTGAGATTCTAAAATAGTTGCAAAAAATTGCTGCTTAACACTTATCCAATCAATTTTGTCTTTTTCTTCTTCAAAACCATTGGTATCATAGTCTGTTTGAGAATAATTATTTAAACTATATCTGTATTCTGTATAAATAGTTTCCTGGGATTTACCTTTTTCTAATGCTAAGGCATTTTGTTGCCATTCTAATAAAGCATTTTGTACTGAGGTAATTTTAGATAAACCTTGAGTAAATACTGAAAAGTCTAAGGAATATTTTCCTTTTAATTTATATTTAAATTGTATAAGAGCGTCTTTTAAATTAGCAGAGAAAATAACTTCATTTCCCTGTACTGAAGGGGTGAATACTAGGTCTCTTGTATTTATAATCTTTCCATTTTTATCTTTAAAGGATATATTAAAGTCGGAATTATTTTTGTTTACTAAATATAAGGGTTTTTTATGCGAATTATTATCTTTATCATAAGCAGTCCACTTTTTTAATCGTACTTCTCTCAATTGAGCACCTAATGTACTAACTTTTATATCTAAGTTATCATTAGTAAAAGGAATTAATTCGACTTTTGCTTGAGAATCGGGATCAGGCTTTATTGGCTCAGGAGTATTAACAGCTACTGTTGATTTTTCATTTTCTACTACCTTTTTTTCTGTATTCTGTGCTTCTGTTATAGCTTCTTTTTGCTGATTATTAGAATATATCAGAAATCCAATTAAAATTATTCCTATCAGAATAAAACCTATGAGTTGATTTTTATCTAATTTATTTTTTTGCATTCTTTACTTTATTTATTTGATAGTTTTGTGAAGCTTTGATTAAAGCTGAAAATAAAGGGTGTGGAGAAGCCACGGTACTTTTATATTCCGGATGATATTGAACCCCTATAAAAAACGGATGTTCATTAATTATAATAGCCTCTACCAAACCTGTATCCGGATTAAAGCCTATAGCTTCTAAACCGTTTTTTTCAAATTCTGCTAAATATTCACTGTTAAATTCATATCTATGTCTATGTCTTTCCTTTATTTCTTGATTATTATATATTTTTTCTAAAGCAGAATCTTTTTTAAGTTTACATGACCATGCTCCTAATCTCATAGTTCCTCCTTTATTGGTAATATTTTTTTGCTCTTCCATAAGACAAATTACTGGATGTGTGGTCTGCGAATTAAATTCTATACTATCTGCATCCTTATAACCTAATACATTTCTAGCAAACTCTATTACTGAAACTTGCATGCCTAAGCATATACCTAATAATGGAATTTTATTTATTCTAGCATATTGACATGAAATGATTTTCCCTTCAATTGCTCTATCTCCAAATCCTGGAGCTATAATAATTCCATTAACCCCATGTAAATAATCTGAAATATTTTCCGGCGTTAAATCACCACTATAAATCCAACGGATATTCACTTTTATATCCGAATAGGCACCCGCATGTATTAAAGCTTCAACAATAGATTTATAGGAATCTTGTAAGGAAACGTACTTCCCTATCAGAGCTATTTCAACTTTACTTTTAGGGTTTTTATATTTCTGTAAAAAACTGTTCCATTGTTTTAGATCGGGCTCTGTTTCAGAAGACAAACCCAATTCTTTAAGCACTAAAGAATCAAAATTTTGTTTATGTAGATACAAAGGTACTTCATAGATAGTGGGTAAATCTTTACTTTCTATTACATTATCTATATTTAAATTACAAAATAGTGCTAATTTAGAGCGTACTTCTTTCGGTATATGGTGTTCTGTTCTGCAAACTAAAAAATTAGCCTGAAGTCCATTTTCCATTAACTGCCGTACAGAGTGCTGAGAAGGTTTTGTTTTTAATTCTCCACTTGCTGCTAAATATGGGACTAAAGTAAGATGAATGACTAATGAATTTTGATACCCTAATTCCCAACGCAATTGACGCACTGTTTCAATATAAGGCAAAGACTCTATATCTCCTACAGTACCTCCTATTTCTGTAATTATTATATCGAATTCATTCTTCTTTCCAAGAATTTTAATTCTCCTTTTGATTTCGTTGGTAATATGAGGAATAATTTGCACGGTTTTCCCTAAAAAATCACCTTTTCTTTCTTTATCAATAACTGTTTGATAAATTTTTCCCGTAGTAACGTTATTATTTTTGCTGGTAGGACTGTTTAAAAATCTTTCATAATGTCCTAAATCTAAATCTGTTTCTGCTCCATCTTCTGTAACATAGCATTCTCCATGCTCATAAGGATTTAGAGTACCAGGATCTACATTAATATAAGGGTCTAATTTTTGAATGGTTACCCTATAACCACGGGCTTTTAACAACATCCCTAAAGATGCGGCTACAATTCCCTTTCCTAGGGAAGAAGTTACCCCACCCGTAACAAATATATACTTTGGAGAAGATTGGTCAGACATAGTTTAAATAAAAAAATTTTAGAATATTACGTTTACTTTTATAGTTTAAGAATAGTTTAGTCAGTACCAATAAAAAAAGGCAAGCTACCTGCATCACACCGCTACAACCGTTTACCTTTGCTGCGTTCCCACCCTGGAGGATTCACAGGAGCTGGTTGTGCAGGACTTGCCGGTGCAAAAATATAACTTTTTACAAAACCTACAAAATTATAATACTTTTTTTATGCAGAATTTTCACAAAATTCCATGAAATTATTATTTTATTTAGGTTATCCTTAGATATATTTATAATATGACAAATTTCATGTTTGTTTTTTTTATTTTACTTTTATCATGTAAAAAGGAAATTTCAAAATGCTTTAAAGGTTTTATACTCAGCACAAAGCTGTTTAAAAACTCTATTTCGCTTTTTAAATAAAACTTCAAAACTAAAGAAAATTTATCTATACACTTTTTTCAACCCTCAGTTTGCATTTTCTTCACAATACTTTTCTAATATCTATATTAATGTCAAAAAGGATATTTAGAAATTGATAAATATTTTTATAATCTTTCAGATTTTGGATGGAGGTATTGGTTAAGTCTTTTAAAATTAAGAAAATATAAGCCTTTACAGAAACCACCTATAACTATTGCTCATATGATAGAGGTAGCAAAAAAAAGAATGGTTTGCTTCAGAAGAATAAACAAAAACTATTATAAAGCAGCATCAATTGCTTCCAGAAGGCTAAGCGGAGGTATTTTCTCCTATATTACCAGAGGTAATTTTTGGATGGGAGTTAGACAAGGGATAATTACCAGTGGATTAAATCATTTAGCACATGATGCTTTAACAAAGCCTGATATATGGAGATAAATTAGATAAAAAAGAAAATTCATTTATTGTTAATAATAAAGTTTATAAAATAAATATTATATATTAAAATTCAATTTATTTAATAATTAAATTGAATTTATTGGAAAAAAATTTAAACAAAAATAAATTACGTTTTATGAAATCTACTAATTAAGCAAATATGATTATGACCTTACTTAAAATTAAAAAACAAAAAAAATTTAACATTAATATTTTATTTCTTTAGATATAAAATCTACAATCTGATTTGTATTCTGATAATCAAACCAATGAACATGTGCATCGCGTCTATACCAGGTAAGTTGTCTTTTAGCATATCTGCGTGTATTTTTCTTTATTTCTTCCACAGCAAAATCGAGCGAAATTTTCCCGTCCAGATAATCAAATAGTTCTTTATAACCTACAGTTTGCAAAGCATTTTGGTTTCTATAGGAATATAATGATTTCACTTCTTCTAATAATCCTTCCTCCATCATATTATCTACCCGTAAATTAATTCTACTATAAATAATTTCTCTTGGAGCTGTTAAACCTACTTTTAAATATTCAAAATTTCTGGTTTTCTTTTTATTTTTCCGAAAATAACTATACGGTTTTCCTGAAACTTCATATACTCCCAAGGCTCTAATTATTCTTGCAGGATTATGTATATCTACCAGATGATAGTATTCTTCATCTGTCTCTAATAGTCTTTTTTGTAAAAATTCAATTCCTTTTTCTTGTAATTCTTTAATTAACCCAGACTTAATAACAGGTGTAACTTCCGGGAAAGTATCTAACCCTTCTGTAATGGCTTTTTCGTATAAACCTGATCCACCAACCATTACCAATACATCATACTTGGTGAACAATTGATCTATTTTAGCAATAGCTTCTTTTTCAAAATCTCCTACCGAATATTCTTGTTTTATGCTGATATTTCCAATAAAGTGATGCGGAACAGAATCGAGTTCTTCCTGTGAAGGCATTGCTGTACCGATTTTTAATTCTTTAAAAAACTGGCGACTATCGCAAGAAAGAATCTCTGTATTAAAATTTCGAGCTATGGAAATAGATAAACTTGTCTTACCTATAGCTGTAGGACCTATTATACACAATAACGTTTTATGATTTTTACTCAATGGTAATAACTGAATCCTTTTTTTTCTGCCATTCCGTAAACTTATCTACTTCTCGGAATAATTTGTTTAGCGCAAAAAATGCAATTGTTATATCATCTAAAAAACCTATTCCGATAATGAAATCAGGAATAAGATCTATAGGAGATAATAAATATAGCATTAAAAAAGAAAATATAAATATATTATTTCTGCCCGGTTTATATTTACCTTGCAAGGACTGCCTTAACATTTTAAATAATTGAGGAATTTTTGTTAAAAAAGATTTATCTTTTGAAACTATATTTATAATTGTCTTTGCTTTCATTGAATGAAATAAATATCTTTTATAGCGAATAATTTCAATTATTGTTCCAAAAATAAAAAAATTTATCTACTTTCCACATTTACAATTTGTACTTCCACATCCTTTTTTCTTATTAAAAAAAGTATTTTTAAATAATTTAACTACATAGCCTACCGCAAAAACCAATACTATTGCTATAAAAATATATTGAACATAAATATTCATAATTTTTTATTTAGACTTAATCTATACAAATTTACAACATTTTACTTTAATTAGTTAAAATAAAATTTATAAATAATTTAAAAGTAATTGGTTAATCCCTTATAATTAACGCAGTAACTAAAAATTCTATAATTTGAAATATATACCTATAAAGAAAATTCTATTTATTTACTCTGTTATAAATATATTCTTGCTGTCCATAAAATAATCGCATTTTATTTTCTTGGGGAATGAAAGTAAATACAGCACCTAAAGATTCATAAACAAAAACATTTGGTTCATAACATATGGGTTCATATTCCAATAATCCAGCAATATTAACAACTAATATATTATTTCGTTTACTTACGGTAATAGGATATGGAAATGTTTGACTGGTATAATTACCTAAATACTTATCTAAATCTTCACTTTTCAAATCCAAAGGCTTTTTAAATACCGGTAAATCAAAAGGTTTATTTAAGTATATACTTAATATTCCTTTCATCATATCATCTACAAAGTAATTTGATGCATTTGTTAATATAGAAATTGTAACTCCATATTGCGGATAATAAAATACTGCCGTATAGAAACCATCTATTGCCCCTCTGTGCCCTATTCCTATTTCTCCATCAGCATTAAACTGAGTTAATCCCAAACCATATCCATTTATAATTTCTTTCATAAGATTTAAACTGTTTTTAGAAACAATCTTACATGAAAATAAATTATTATAAAACACATTCAATTCATAGGCTGTAGTAGCAATAGACCCAGCTCCTATTGAAACCGTCTTATCAGTTTCCTTATCCAATTTCCATCCATTTCCTGCTCTTAGATAAGAATTAGCTTCATTATTATGGATATTGATAACATCTCCTTCCCCTGTTCTACTTAATTTGCAAGGAATTGAAATGTATTTCTTAATCAAATTAGAATAGGACTGATTGCTTACATCTTCTGCAATATAAGCCAACAATAAATAATTTGAATTACAATACAAGGTTTGAGTACCTGGGGGAAAATCTGAACCTAATGTCAATCTATTAATCAAATAATCTTTTGTTTGAGGTTGGGTATACCATGTCAAATAATCCGGATCCGAGGTAAAGTCTATAACACCACTTTTATGTCTCAACAAATATTCTATTGTTATTTGATTTGAATTAGGAATTTGAGGATAAAATTTACTAAGTTTAGTATCTAAAGTTAATTTTTTTTCTTCTATTAGCCTCATAATAACAGTAGCTGTAAAGGTTTTACTTACAGAACCAATCTTATATATGGTATTATTATTAGCTTTTAATTTTGTATCTATATCTGCATAACCATAACTTCTACTATATACTTGCTGATCTCCTATGAAAATTGACACACTTCCCATCCCTCTATCATTATCTTCTATAGAAGAAATAAAATCATTTATTTTTTTTGTACTTGAAACATTTAACTGATAATTTCCTGAGTGATCATCATCGTCATTACAAGAAAGATTTGTACATAAAATAAAGATCGATAATATAACAATCAATGGCTTAATTTTTATCATAATATGTATATTTTGATTTTTTAAAAAGTTTTTATAATATAAAGAATATCAAATTTATAAATAAAGAACATAATTTTAAATACTTTTTTTATTATAAAAGCAAATATATAAAATGTTTTTAATTAAAATATATAAAAAAAATAAAATTAATAATTTTATATAAATAAAATTAAAATTTTCATCTATTATTATTTTTAAACTGAACATACATTCACCAAAGCTAAAAAATCTTATTTTTGTAAAATATAACTTTTAGCATATAATATGTTTACCGAAGACGAAGATATAGACCATCTTTCTAATGCAGAATATACTCCCATCCGAAAGGATGCTTTTGAAATGCCTATTGAAAAAAAACAGGAACTCATACAAGATCATTTCACAGAAATAATGAAAATTTTAGGTTTGGATATGAATGACGACAGTTTAAAAGATACCCCTAAAAGGGTTGCTAAAATGTATGTGAAAGAAATTTTTGGGGGACTTTTACCTGAAAATAAACCTTCAATCTCAACATTTGAAAACACATATAAATATCGTCAAATGTTAATTGAAAAGGACATTACCGTATATTCTACTTGTGAACATCATTTTTTACCTATTATTGGAAGAGCTCATGTTGCCTATATATCAAACGGTACTGTAATTGGTCTTTCTAAAATAAACCGGATTGTAAACTATTATGCTCGTCGCCCACAAGTACAGGAAAGGCTTACTAGACAAATTGTTAAAGCAATGAGTGAAGCACTCAACACTAAAGATGTAGCTTGTGTTATTGATGCCAAGCACCTTTGTATAAATTCCCGAGGAATACAGGATACTAACAGCAGCACAGTGACTGCTGAACTTAGTGGCATGTTTAGAAATAATCCTACCACACGAAAAGAATTTCTTCATTATATAGGGATAGATTCCCACTTTAAAATTTAGTTTAAATGCGCACTTATCATAACAATAAAATTAAACTTTTTAATTCCTTACATGGTAAAAAAGAACTCTTTATTCCTTTACATGAAGGATTTGTAGGAATGTATGTTTGTGGACCTACAGTTTATAATAAAGTGCATTTAGGCAATGTAAGAACATTTTTATCTTTTGATGTAATTAATCGATATTTTAGACATCTTAAATATAAAATTCGATATGTAAGAAATATTACAGATGCCGGACATCTGCTAGATAATGAAGAAGATAAAATTTCAAAACAATCTGTTTTAGAAAAACTAGAACCTATGGAAGTTGTGCAAAAATATACGGTAGATTTCCATAATGTTCTTTCTCTTTTTAATTTACTACCTCCGAATATAGAACCTACAGCTACCGGACATATTGTAGAACAAATAGAACTTATAAAAAAATTACTGAAAAACGGATTGGCGTACACGGTTAATGGTTCTGTATATTTTGATGTAAATAAATATAATATGGAAGGAGGTAATTATGGGGAATTAAGTGGACGTAAAATTGAAGACATGATTGCCAATACACGTGATTTAGACGGTCAGGGAGAAAAAAAGAATCCTCAAGATTTTGCGCTTTGGAAACGAGCTTCGGCAGAACATATCATGCGTTGGCCTTCCCCTTGGGGAGATGGTTTCCCTGGGTGGCACTTAGAGTGTACAGCTATGAGTACAAAATATTTAGGTGAAAAGTTTGATATTCATGGTGGAGGCATGGATCTAAAATTTCCTCATCATGAATGTGAAATTGCACAGGCCAAAGGTACTTTGGGTGTAGAACCTGTAAAATATTGGATGCATACCAATATGTTAACACTCAATGGACAAAAAATGAGTAAATCTACAGGAAATACTATTTTACCGGAAGAATTGATCCAAGGAAATAATAACTTTTTTGAAAAACCATTTCATCCAATTATTGTTCGTTTTTTCTTCTTACAGGCACATTACAGAAGTGTTTTGGATTTATCGAATGAAGCTATGATAGCTGCTGAAAAAGGATTTATACGTCTTTCTTCTGCTATAGAAAAATTATCTTCGATAAAATCTTCAAAAATTTCTACTTTTAATATTCAGGACTGGATAGACCTTTGTTATGAAGCAATAAATGATGATTTTAATACTCCAATTTTAATTTCATATTTATTTGAGGCGGTAAAATTGATAAATAATTTAGAACTAGGTAACGAAACATTAAATCAGGAAGATTTATCTAAATTACAAGAAGTTATTCATGCTTTTTTCTATGATATTTTAGGGTTAGAATTATTATCTGACACTCTAAATGATCATAGCAAATTAGACCATGCCATGAAAGTATTAATAGATCTAAGAAACAAAGCTCGTTTAGAAAAAGATTGGGCTTTATCAGATGAAATCAGAGATAGATTAGCTGAATCGGGAATTATTTTGAAAGATGGAAAAGGAGAAACCACTTACGAAATAGAATAATCTTTTCGCAAAAAATTTATATTACTCAAATCCTAATAATTATGAACATATTGAAAAAAATTCTTTTTCTTTTTTGCCTTATAAATTTTTCTTTTTTAATCAATTGTACGCAAAAAGAAAAAAAAGGAGATCTGATCGCATTGCCTCCTGAGGATATTATAAATATTTCAAATGCTCAAAAAACTAAAGCTCTAATTACAGGAGAAAGAAAAAATGTTGATATTGGAAATGTAAAAAAAGATGTATGGACTATTATATATACTGACAGTCAGGGTAATATTCACTCAACTATTATAAAAAAACTAGAGAAAACTAAAAATAAACCCGGTGATAGCATAAATATATATTATGATAACTCAAATGAAATATCTCTTCCCATATACGAAGAACAATTTAAAAAGCTTAATCCATAATTTTATTTTTGAATTTATATATTAATAACATAAATTTCTAATTTCATAACTAAAAATTATAACTTTATAAATATTGTTTTTTTACATTATTTTTAATTGTTTATTATAAATATGACATAATATAAATCACCTCTCTTACCAACAATCTTACGCCTGTTATAATAATATATTTTCTCTTTTAGATTTGAAAAAACACTAATAAATGTTTATAATTTACTTATATAGATGAATTAAATGGTAAAATTTATAAAATCTGGTATTACTCTATCTACCCTTAAATGTAAAGATTCTTCTGAATTGGTTGTAGATAGAGCTATAACCTTCATACCAGCTCTTTTACCGGCTTCTATACCGGCAAAGGAATCTTCAAAAACAACACATTCCTCTGGTTTAATACATAATTTTTCAGCAGCTAATAAGTAACATTCCGGATCCGGTTTACCATTTTTTATATCATCCCCTGTAATTACTACATCAAAGACATTTTCTAATTTCATTTTATGCAAAGCAATATCAGCTTTAAATTTTAAAGAACTGGTTACTAGTGCTATTTTTATTCCTTGTTTTTTTAGTTGATGAATATATTCACTAACTCCAGGTATGGGAATATATTTTAATTCATTTATTTCAAAATTAGCCACTCTATCAGACAACTTTTTTTTCTCACTTTCTGATAAATCAGAGAAATACATACTAATAATTTCAGGCCAACGAACACCTTTTATTTTTGATAAAAAATCTGAAGGTAAATTATATTCCTCTATAAAAGATTTTAAAAATAAATCATATTGTGGCTCTGTATTAACAACCACCCCATCCATATCAAAAAGGTAAGCTTTTAATGTACTCATATATTTTTTTATTTAATTTTAAGTAAAACGTCTTCTATAGTAAGTCCATCAAAATCGGGAATAGCTATGGTTGCCACTTTAGTCAGTTCTTCTTTTGAATAATTAGTCATAATTCCAACAATCTTTTCAACTCCTGCTAACTTTGCAGATTCTATTCCATTAAAAGCATCTTCAAATACAATACATTCAGATGGTAGTACTCCTAATTTTTCAGCACCCATTCTAAAACATTCTGGATCAGGCTTTCCTTTAGTTACATCATCTGCAGTAATTAAAATATCAAAATAATCTGTAAGACCTATGTCTTTCATCGCTTTTTGGGCTCTTATTCTTAAAGATCCTGTAACTAAAGCTGTTTTATATTTAGATTTTTTTAAGGATTTCACAAATTCTAATACCCCATTAATTGGTGTGTAAACCATTTCTTCCAATTCATAAGTTCTTATGTCATTGGCTACATTTTTTTGTTTTTCTATTGGAAGGAATGAAAAAAATTCAGATACAATGTCTTTTAATCTTTTACCTTTTACTCTATGTTTAAAATCATCCATTTTTAATCCATACTTATCTTTCAACCGATCCCAAAAGGCTTCATACTGTGATTCCGTATTGGTAACCACACCATCCATGTCCAATAAAAAAGCTTTTATATTTTCCATACTCTTTTTTTAATTTAGTAAAATTAAGAAAGAAGAATTAAAATAATTCTTCTTTCTATATATGTCCACAAATAACCACAAATATGGACCCTTTACAATTTTATGAATTTTAACCTAAATATTCTTTAACTTGTTTATATACATTTTCAGGGGTAAAACCTAACTTTTGATCTAGGATTGAAGCAGGTGCAGAATAACCAAAAGATTCTAATCCCCATATTTTACCTGAATCTCCTACTAATCCTAGTAAATTTACAGGCAAACCTGCAGTTAAACCAAATTTCTTTTTATCTTTAGGTAATATAGATTCTTGATATTCTTTAGATTGACTTCTGAATAACCCTTCTGAAGGAACAGATACAATTCTTGATTTTATTCCGTCTTTTCGTAATAATTCAGCTCCTTCTACTAATGTTGATACCTCAGATCCAGAAGCTAATAAAATAACATCAAAGTTTTTATCTTCTTGTACAATATAAGCCCCTTTTTCTGATTGTAATGCCTCTTCATATCTTTTTCCCTGAGATGGAATATCTTTTATATTCTGGCGAGAAAAAATAAGTCCTGTAGGTGTATGTGTATTTTCCATAGCTAATTTCCAAGCTACAGTTGCTTCTTGTACATCTGCAGGTCGTAAAACTAACATAGAATTATGACCTTTATGATTTTGTAATTTTTCCATTAAACGTATCTGTGCTTCTTGCTCAACAGGTTCATGGGTAGGTCCATCTTCTCCTACTCTGAAAGCATCATGTGTCCAAATAAATTTAACAGGTTGCTCCATTAAAGCTGCCACTCTGATTACTGGTTTCATATAATCTGAGAATACAAAAAATGTTGCACAAGCCGGAATAACTCCTCCATGTAAACTCATTCCTAAACATAAACAAGCCATGGTAAATTCAGCAACTCCTGCCTGAAGAAATGCACCAGAAAAATCTCCTCTGGTTAAAGCATGTGTATGTTTTAAAAACCCATCAGTTTTATCAGAATTAGACAAGTCGGCAGAAGAAACAATCATGTTTTCCACCTGTTGGGCTAAGGTTGCTAATACTGTTGCAGAAGCTGCACGAGTAGCTGCATTAGGTTTTTGTTCAATTTTGCTCCAATCCACTTTAGGTGCTACACCACTAAACCAAACTTCTAACTTTTTAGCTAATTCAGGATTTTCCTGAGCCCATTTATTTTTTTGAGATTTTTTTTCTTCTACTAATTTTAATAACTCTGCTTCTCTTTTGGCATATAGTTCTTTTACTTCAGGAAAAATAACAAATGGGTCTTGTGGATTTCCACCTAAGTTTTCAATAGTTTTTTCTAAACTTGCTCCGGCATCTCCTAAAGGTTGTCCATGAGTAGATACTTGATTTTCAAAAGATTTACCTTCTTTTGTTACCGCTCCTTTACCCATTATAGTTTTACCTATAATTAAAGTAGGTTTTGCTTTTTCGGCTTTTGCTTCTTTTAATGAATTACGTATTGCTTCCGGATTATTGCCTTCTATAGTAATTACTTTCCACCCCCATGCTTCGTATTTAGCAGCTACATTTTCTTCATTTACTTCTGCTACTTTAGTAGATAGTTGTATGCCGTTTGAATCATAAAACATAACAAGATTATCCAATCCTAAATGTCCTGCAATACGTCCTGCTCCTTGGGAAACTTCTTCTTGAATTCCTCCGTCAGAAATAAAAGCATAAATAGTCTGATTCATTACATCTCCTAAACGTGCTTTTAAAAATTTTGCAGCAATAGCGGCTCCTACTGCATAAGCATGGCCTTGTCCCAAAGGTCCTGAAGTGTTCTCTACCCCTCTATCTACATCCAATTCCGGATGTCCAGGAGTAACACTTCCCCATTGGCGGAATTGTTTTAGATCATCCATAGAATATTTACCTACTAAAGCCAGAGTAGAATACAACATCGGAGACATATGCCCCGGATCCATAAAAAATCTGTCTCTTCCCTCCCATCTTGGATTTTTAGGATCATATTCTAAAAACTCGGAATATAAAATATTTATAAAATCAGCTCCTCCCATAGCTCCGCCCGGATGCCCTGATTTTGCTTTTTCTACCATAGAAGCAGCTAAAATTCTAATGTTATCTGCTGCTTTATTTAAAATTTTAATATCGTTCATGTTTATTTTTTTGTTTTATCTTAATTTTTTTTATAGTTTTTTTCTTTAATTGCTTCCTCTCTAATGGCTTTAAGTCTATGCATTACATTATTTTGCCCTGTTCCAAAATAATCATGTAAAATTAAATATTCCTGATATAATTTGTCATATTTTATTGATCTATTTTCATGAGGTTTATATACATTAGGCACTTTATTTCCCATTGCATTTGAAGCCTCTTGCAAGTTTTTATAACACCCCGCGGCTACTGCTCCGTATATTGCAGAGCCTAAAGCTCCTACTAGGGAGGCATCTGAAATTGAAAGTGGAATTCGGGTAACATCACTGAGCATTTGCATTAAAAATTTGTTTTTTAATAAACCTCCTGCTGCAACAATTTCTTTAATTTCTACTCCGTTATTTTTAATTGTTTCAATGATCTTTCTAGCTCCAAATGCACAAGATTCTAATAATGCTCTGTAAATATCTTCAGCCCGGGTTATTAATGACTGTCCTAAAATAAGTCCGGAAAGATGTGCGTCTGATAAAATGGATCGATTGCCATTATGCCAGTCTAATGCGATAAGTCCATGTTCTCCTATTTCCTGAGATGAGGCCTTTCTGGTTAGGTAATCATGAATATTTATCCCTTCTTTTTTAGCTTCTACTTCATATTCTTCGGGTACGCAATTTGATATAAACCAAGCAAATAAATCACCAAATGCCGACTGTCCTGCTTCAAAACACCATAATCCTTCATTAATTCCTTCATACACAATTCCCAACATACCCGGAACCTCTTTAAAATCTTCGGCATTCACTAAATAAACAGCTGAAGTTCCGATAATGGCTGTCATAATACCCGGTTCTACTGCTTTAATAGCTGCAGCGGTTACATGCGCATCTATATTACCTACAGCTACGGATATTCCGGGATTTAATCCTAACCATTCTGCCATTTTATCTGTTAACTCTCCAGCTTTTGACCCTAAAGGTTGTACAGGGCCACTCATTTTATCAATAAACATGTTCCCAAATCCGGGCGCTACTGCTTCTAAATATTCAGAGCTTGGATATTGCCCATCCTGAAAATGTCTTTTAAATCCTGAGTCTCCACTGGCATATACTAATTTCCCTGTTAAAAGCCAAACAATCCAATCTGTTGCATCTACAAAATAGGCAGCTTTATCATATATTTCCCGATCTTCTTCAAAGGTTTCCAATACTTTAGGTAATGCCAATTCTGAAGATAGTAATCCTCCATAACGAGGTAACCACGATTCATTTCTTTTTTTTGCCACTTCTAGCAAACGTTTTGCTTGGCTATTCCCTCCATGGTGTTTCCACAATTTTGCATATGCATGTGGACGATTTTTGAATTGAGGATAATCACTTAATGGAGTACCTTTCTCATCTGTAGCTAAAACTGTTGAAGAGGTAAAATCAATCCCTATTCCTATAATATGGCGTATTAATACTCCAGAATTTTCAATAGCCCCATGAACCGATTTGTGAAATGCTTTTAAGTAGTCTGCAGGTACCTGTAATGCAAAGTCAGGAGGCAAAGGTTCACCTTCACTAGCTGTAAGGTGAGTATCCATAACTCCATGCTTATACTCTACGGCTGCTGTTCCTTTTTCAAAGCCATCACTTACTCTAACAATTGTACTTCTTACTGAAAGAGTACCAAAGTCTACTCCTAATATATAACTATCTTTCTCCATTATTTTGTGTAGTTTTGTTTTGTGTTTATTTTTCTTTCTTTTTTAGTTTTTAAATAGATTTTTCTATTTTTCTCCGTCAAAAAACTTTTCCCAAGGCATATTAAGTGGTTTGTCATTAACTATAATATCATAAAGATGTCTTAATAAAGGGAAATCCGTTTCTTTTATTATTCCTCGTTTAGTTAAAGGTGCCATAGCTCCTCCAATTACTTTTATTGCTGCCACACCCTCCATAGTAACTCCTTTCATATGGACATCTCTTACTTCTGAAAATGGAATTCCTGCTCCTACATATCGACCTGCTTTCACATTTCTTCCACCCATAGAGGTTACAAACATATCTCCTGATCCTACTAAGAGATGCTTAGGACTTAATACTTGGTTATCTGATAGTAATTGCATAAACTGTGTAAGTTCTACCTGCCCCTGAGCAAATACAGCCGAACCGTAATTGAATCTCACATAACGATCATTTTGCTCTCTATTTTTATCTCTGATACCTTCATTAAATCCTGCAGCAAAAGCATATATATTTTTTGTTGCAGCAGCTACTTCCATACCAACAATGTCAGTAGATGTCCAAACATGATAATAATCTGTACGGAACATATTAGCTAGTCTATTTAATGATGCTTGATCTTCTCCACAAAAAACTACACAAGTATCGTGATGTACTGCTACTTCTCCGGCTATAGAAGGACCTACAACTGCTGACCATGTAACAGAACGAACTAAATCTTCAGGAAAATACTTTTTAATCACTTCAGGAAGAATAGCCAGATTTCCTTCTGAATCTGCCTGCATACCTTTGGTTATGGAAAATACCATCATTCCTGGTTTAACTACCTTTGCCAACTGCTCTCCTACCCAATCTACACCAAATGAATTCACTCCAGACATGGCTACATCTGCTCCATCAAAGGCTTCTTCTATTTGTTCTAATTGGTAAGCTTTTACACTTGAAGGTATTTTTAATCCTAAATTAGGATGAATTCCCGTTTTTTGTATTGAATCTATAATATCCCTATCTAAATGCGTACCTACTAAATGCACTTCATGTCCATTTTCAGCTAACGGAAATGTTAAGGCTGTCGCCATAATTCCTGATCCTATTATTGCTACTTTTGCTTTTTCAGTATTTGCCATTTTATTCAATATTGTATTATTTTTTTAATTCTAATATATTATTTAATCTTTATTATATAATTAAAACTCTATATACAAAAAATTTATTCAATTTCTGTTTGGTAATTATTATTTTACAAAAATAAAGAATTAAAAAATATTTTCAGGCTATATTATATAAAAATATATCATATATGAAAGAAATCATATATGCAAATATATAAATATAAAATACTAATTTACAGACATATAAATAAATGTATCCATATTTAATTAATATTTATTAATTATTTTTTCGAAATATATAATAAAATAAAAGAAATATAATTTACGATTTCAAAATATATAAAAATCATTTAATATTGCTTTTTTTATATATTTAATTTTATATATAATTAATAATTAACTACTATACTTTAATAAGTTAATTGGTTATTGTATATTATTGATTATTTATAAGTTATTATAACTTTTAAAATCATTTTCTTCTCAAAAAATTTAGTATTACATAAAAAATGTATTTAAAAACTTTAATATTTAAGCTAGAAGTAAAAAGTAGATTTATCTAAAATATAATGATCAGCTATATAACTTTTTAACTTATTTGCATGATTTATAATATAGTGTTGAAAATCAGAACTTTTAGATTGATTTTTAAGAAAAATGTTTTTTCTTGATACTGACTTATTTTGTACTTAGTAATATTCTTTTTTTTAAATTTCTACAATAGCAATTGAAGTTGTTTATAATTTTACGGATTCATCCATTTTTTTATATAAACAACTTCAACACTATTTAAAATACTCTAAAGATACTAAATCATTAATTTTTTAGTTTTTTAATTATTTATTCTGCAAGTTTTTTTATATCCTCTAATTGTAGATATTTTTTGAATTCTGAATTGTAATGTTCGTGATGTTCCTGATTAGGATAGTAAATAGTTGATATTTCCATTCCCATTTTTCTTTGTGCTTCTTCCAAATTTTCATATACCCCGGCTACAACTGAAGCACACATAGCTACCCCTAAGGCACATGCTTCTCTAGTGGCGATTACTTTTATTGGCATTCCGATTACATCTGCCATTACTTGCATGACATAAGGTGATTTTTGTGAGATTCCTCCTACTGCAATAATTTCATTTAACTCTATTCCATTATCTATAAATCTATCAATTATATTTCTTGCACCATAGGCTGTAGCCTCAACTAGTGATTTATACACCAAAGGAGCTATACTTGATAGGGCTAGTCCGGTAATTGTTCCTTTTAAATCATAATCGACATTAGGTGATCTTCTTCCATTAATCCAATCTGTCGCTATAATTTGACTATCTTTAGGAGGGATAACTTTTGCTTGTCTTGCTAAATTAGGTATCATTTCTGCATAAACTTCATCTCTCAGTTTTTGTCGGGTCTCTGCATCTCCAATATTTGATTTTAACATAATATTGTCTAATGGCCACATTAACATTCTTTTAAACCATGCATATAAATCTCCAAATGCAGATTGCCCTGCTTCAAAGCCAGTCATTCCTGGAAGAATAATATCATCTGCTTGTTGAGGTATACCGGGTATTAATTTATTTCCTAATTTTTTAGGCCCTACAGTAATAGCACAGGTAGAAGTTCCTACAATTTCCACCATTGCTTTATCTTTAACACCGGCTCCAATTGCTCCTGCATGACAGTCTAAATTTCCTACTGCTATAATTACGTTTTTAGGCAGACCTAATTTATTTGCCCATTGTTCTGTAATAGTACCAGCTGCCTGATCGCAAGTGAAAGCTTGTTTATTGAAAGTATTTACTAATCCATCTAGAGCAGGATCCATAGCTTTAAAAAATTCATTTGGCGGGTATCCTCCCCATTCTTTATTCCACATTACACGAGAACCTGCTATCCCCATTCCTCTTTTTAAATCCTCTGGCTTTGTAATACCACAAAGTATACCTGGTAACCAATCGCTTGATTCTACAAATGAATGAGCTGCTTGTCTTATCTCAGGAATTCTAAAGATATGCAAAGCTTTTGTCCAGAAATGTTCTGTTGAATAATCTCCACATCCTGCAGATTTTGTATAATCAATATGCCATTTTTTAGAAAAATCGTTTATATAATCATTGTCTTTCTGTCCTGTGTGATCTTTCCAAAGGACAAACATCGCATCCGGATTTTCTGAAAATTCAGGAAGTAGAGATAATGGAGTACCTTCCCTATTTACCGCTACAGGAGTAGATCCGGTCATATCTACACTGATAGCTTTAACTTTTTCAGCTGCTCCAGGCACTTTTTTTAACACATCAATTATTATATATTCTAATACTTCTAAATAATCTAATGGATGTTGTCTAAATTGAGATTTTACCGGATCACAATATAATCCTTGTTTCCATCTGGGATATTCTTTTAGTGAAAGCGCTAATTCTTTACCAGATTCTGCATCCATTAAGATAGCTCTCCCAGAATCTGTTCCATAATCTAAACCGATTACTAAATTATTTGATAATTCCATTTTTTTGTTTTTTTTAGTTTTATACTTTATAAATAGAGAAAAGAATAATTTAAATTATCTTTTTTCTTATTTATACTATTTTTAACTATTTAGTTAGATCTTTAATTTTCTCTAACTGTTGGTATTTTTTATATTCAATATTATAATGTGAATGATTTTCTTCATTAGGATAATAAATGGTAGATATTCCCATTCCCATTTTTTCTTGAGCTTCTTCTAGTTTAGAGTATACTCCTGCTGTTACAGCTGCACACATTGCTACTCCTAAAGCACAAGCTTCTCTTGTAGCTATTACTTTAATAGGCATGCCTAAAACATCTGAAAGCACTTGCATTACATAAGGTGATTTTTGCGAAATTCCTCCTACTGCTATAATTTCTTCTATTTCAATTCCATTATTAATAAATTGTTCAACTATAGCTCTTGAACCGTATGCGGTTGCTTCTACTATAGACTTATACAATAAAGGAGCTGAACTTGAAAGTGTTAAACCTGTAATCGTTCCTTTTAAGTCATAATCTACATTAGGGGTTCTTCTACCATTGATCCAGTCAGTAGCAACTATATGGCTATCTGTTGCAGGTATAACCTTTGCTTGTCTAGCTAACTCAGGAATCATTTTATCATATACTTCTTGTATAACTTTTTCTTTAGTAGCTCCATCTATATATTCGGTTTTGGCAAATATTTCTCGAAGCGGCCACATTAGAACTTTTTTAAACCATGCATAATAATCACCATATACGGATTGTCCTGCTTCATACCCTACCATTCCTGGAATTACTGAATCATCTGCTTGTCCTGAAATGCCTGAAATCAATGTATTTTCATTGCTCTTAGGTCCTACAATTATGTCACAAGTAGAGGTTCCTATAATTTGTACTATGGCTTTATTTTTTACCCCAGCACCAATACCTCCTGCATGAGCATCTATATTTCCTGCTGCTACTTTAACTTGGGTAGTAAGTCCTAATCTTTTTGCCCATTCTTCTGTTAAATTTCCTATAGGTTCTACGCAGGTATAGACTTTTTTAGAGAAAGTATCTACTATCCCGTCTAGAGCCGGATCTAATGACTTAAAGAAATCGTTAGGAGGGTAGCCTCCCCATTCTTTATTCCATAATACTTTAAACCCTGCTGTACAAATATTTCTTTTTAATTCTTCTGGTTTGTTAATTCCTACTATTACATTGGATAACCAATCGCAGGCATCAACAAAAGAGTATCCTACTTCCTTTACTTCAGGGTCAACTCTGAAAATATGTAAAGCTTTTGCCCAAAAATGCTCTGCTGAGTAATTACCCCCACCTCCACAATATCTTGTATAATCTGTATGCCATTTTTTAGAAAATTCATTAATCTGATCACAGTCTCTAACTCCTGTATGATCTTTCCATAGAATAAACATTCCATTAGGATTTTCTGCAAAATCGGATCTTAAAGCTAATGGCGTTCCTTCTTTATCTACTACTATTGGTGTTGAACAAGTAACATCTATAGCTAGTGCTTTTATTTTATTTTTCGAATCAGGTACTGTACGTACTACATCGTTTACAAT
This sequence comes from Apibacter adventoris, assembly GCF_002964975.1. Lineage (GTDB taxonomy): Bacteria > Bacteroidota > Bacteroidia > Flavobacteriales > Weeksellaceae > Apibacter > Apibacter adventoris. The sequence goes on from NZ_PSZM01000025.1 coordinate 30,269, forward strand.
ATATTCTAGCACTTCTATATAATCTAACGGATGTTGTCTAAACTGAAAATTTACAGGATCACAGTATAAACCTTTTTTCCATCTTGGATATTCTTTTACTGATAGTGCTAATTCTTTTCCCGTTTCGGCATCCATCAGCATAGCTCTCGCCGAGTCTGTACCATAATCAATTCCTATAACCAAATTATTTGAAATTTTTTCCATTTTTTTTGCTTTATTTAGTTTTATTGTATGTGTTTATACTTATTTATTTGTCTATTTTATTTTTGTCCATAATAGGCATTAGCCCCATGTTTTCTTTCGTAATGCTTATTGATTAATGCATCTTTTAATTTAGGTGCTTTGGGATTTATTTGTCGTGTTAGATAGGCCATTTTAGCTACGTTTTCCAATACAGCACTATTATAAACTGCTTTTATGGCTGATTCCCCCCATGTAAATGGAGCATGGTTTCCTACTAAAACCATTTCCATTTCTTTATGATTTAATTTTTTTTCTTTTAAGATATTTAGTATTTGAAAACCTGTTTGATATTCATAATCTCCCTTTATCATCTCATCACTCATTGGTGGCGCACATGGTATGTCAGATGTAGTATGATCTGCATGTGTAGTCCCGAAAATAGGTATATCAAGTTGTGATTGCGCCCACGCTGTAGCATAGGTGCTGTGTGTATGAACTATAGAATTTACATCATTCCAATGTTGATAAAGAACTGCATGAGTTGGGGTATCAGAAGAAGGTCTTAAATTTCCTTCAATAACTTCTCCTTCAAAATCCACTATTACCATACTTTCAATAGTTAATTTATCATACGGAACTCCACTGGGTTTTATTGCAAATACACCTTCTTTATGATCTGCCACGCTAACATTTCCCCAAGTAAATAATACTAAGTTTAGTTTGGGAAGTAATAAATTTCCTTCGTATGCTTCTTCTTTTATATAGCTATATTTTCCCATTTTTTTCTATTTTAAGTGTGAATATTCTATTAAATTACCTAGTGTTTCAATACTAGGCAAAATGATGTCTAATTCAGGATCTGCTTTTTTTGCATCATCTAAGGTTGCTTCTCCTGTAAGGACCAAAACACCAAAAGCTCCTGCATTGTGAGCCATCATCATATCTGTATAAATACGATCTCCTACCATGGCTACTTCTTCTGGTTTTAATTTTTTTGAAGTTAAAATTCCATCTAGCATTTCTTTTTGCGGCTTTCCTAAAACAATATCTGGCTTACGTCCTGTAGCTGTCTCAATACATGAATAAATTGAAGCACAATCTACTAAAACAACGGGCTGGTCGGTAGGACATACTCTATCCGGGTTTGTTGCTACATATAAAATATTCTGTTTTGCCCACCAGGAAGCTCTACATAATCTCTCGTAAGTCAATGTCATATCAAAAGCTACAACTAATGCATCAGGTATATCTTCTGCAGAATCTTCTGTTGAAATATATCCGGCTTTTTCAAATTGTTTAATCATACTTGGAGTACCTAGTATAAATAATCTTTTTGCTTCCGGATAGTTATTTTTCAAATAATCAATCGTAGCCACTGCTGAAGAATACATTTCTTCTTCTGTAGCTGAAATCCCCAAATTTTCTAGTTTTTTCAGATAATCTTCAATACTTTTTGAAGGATTATTAGTGAGAAAAGAATAGCTTATGCCTAATTCTTTCAGTTTGTTTAGAAAACTAATTGTAAATGGAAATAAAGTAGTTCCATTATATATGGTTCCATCCATATCTAATGCTACATGCTTTATCTTTTTTATTTTATTTAAAAGTTCTGGGGAAATTTGACTATTATCTGTAATATGATTTTTCATATTTTTTGATTTTCAATAAAAAAACCACACCTATATAAGCTAAAAAATAATTATAATATAAGTGTGGTATAATTAAATATTAACCTTTTAAAACTCCATTTTCTCCAAATAATTCTTCAATCCATTGATCAAAATATCCTGCTCTATAGGCAAAATCTAAAATCGTATATCTGCTTCGGATTTTATGTGCTCGGTAAAAACTATCTTTTAATCTTTTTCTAGTTATTCCGATTTGTTCTGGTTCTACAGGAGCTCCTACTGCTGATAAACGTTTTTTAGTTTCTTCAAAAGGAATTACTTGTTTTCTAAGCTTATCTTTTAATACAGACCAGTTAGATTTAATTTTATTTAATTGTTCTCTCAATTCTTCTTTGGTTACATACTTATCTGAAGTTTGAGTAGTTGCAAACGGATGTATATCTGTTCCACCGAACATTTCATCAATTTCTTTTAATTGTACTTCTAATGAAGGCCATTTTTCAACTGCAGCCTCAACGTCTAATTGTTCTATTGGAGTTTTAAGCATTACTTCATACATAGCAGTTATTGCTAAAGTTCCAATCCCTACTTTAAACCCATGTGAAGGGGCTTGTTCATCTTGGTTAGGATACAATCCAAATTTTTTAGCCATCTCTCCTTTAAAAGTATGATGTTCCATATCCCAAAGGTGGCTAAATTGATGTTCTGATCCTGATGCCGGACGGCTTACTCCTGCTCCCCATGATTCCATAGATTGCATCGCAAAACCGCCTAACATTAACCCTTCAGTTAATAATTCTATAGCTTTATGATCTCCATTTTTTGCTCCTACAGGATCTTGTAAAGATTCTGCTAATCCATCCTGTACAATATTCCATGCACTTGTGATTGGTTCTATACCTTTTTTAGGTTTGTTTGGATCTGCTAATTCAGCTGCAAGAAGCCAATCTGCACCTGAAACTACTTTTGCATATAAGTCTGCATACCCTGAGGCAGTCATTAATGATGGAGCTTTTGATATAATATCAATATCTGCAACTAATGCTTGTGGAGCTTCACATGCATGAGTTATTTTTGCACCTTTATTAGTGATTGATGCTCCAGCAGAAGAATATCCGTCCATAGATGCTGCAGTAGCTACGCACATGTAAGGGCGTTTTAATTCTGAACTAGCTCTTTTAGTTAAATCATTGATAACACCAGATCCTACTGCTATGGGAGTAACATCTTTATCTCTTAAATAATCTCTTATTTGTTCAACAAAAATATAATCCGCATATAAATTAGGATCATCTAAAATATAGGGTTCTACACCTTCTAAATTTGCATTTTTTAAGGCTTCATGTACTTCTTTCCCTGCAACTCTGTAGGTATTAGGATCTGCTATAATAATAGCTTTTTTACCTGGAAACTGATCTTTAAATATATTAGGTACTTTATTTAAAATACCTGAACCTATTTCCAAAAACTTTGTTTCTGTCGCTTGTTTGAGGGCAGAAGCTATACTTTCTTTTGACATATTAATTTTTTAAATGTTTATTCTATATTTTAGTTTATTAAATAAAATAAATTATAATTTTTTAGCATCTTCTATAAATTGTGCTAAACCATTATCTGTTAATGGGTGTTTAAGTAGATTTAAAATTGGAGCTAAAGGTGATGTTATTACATCTGCTCCAATTTTAGCACAATTTATAATATGCATAGGCGATCTTATAGAAGCGGCTAATATTTCTGTCTTATAACCATAATTATCATAAATAGTTCTAATTTCTTCAATAAGATTTAACCCATCAGTAGAAATATCATCTAACCTACCGATAAATGGTGAAACATATGTAGCACCCGCTTTAGCTGCCAAAATAGCCTGACCTGAAGAAAATACAAGAGTACAATTTGTTTTTATTCCTTTGCTTGAAAAATATTTAATTGCTCTTACTCCATCATAAATCATAGGAACTTTAACTGTAATTTGTTTATCTATTTTAGCTAGCTCCTCTCCTTCTCTGATTATACCTTCGTAATCTGTTGAAAGTACTTCTGCACTCACATCTCCATCTACAATATTGCATATAGCTTTATAATGTGCATGAATATTTTCTTTACCGGTAATACCAACCTTTGCCATTATAGAGGGGTTAGTAGTAACCCCATCTAATACTCCTAATTCTTGAGCTTTCTTAATCTGCTCTAAATCTGCAGTGTCTATAAAAAATTTCATCCTTAGATATTTTAATTTGTTTTTTATTTTGAATATATATATTTATATTCTAATTTTTTATTATTTAATTCTTATTTTATAAAATAATCTTGAACACTTAAATATATGGCTGCTGCTATTAACCCTCCAATCATTGGTGCAATAGAAGCATATATTATTCCGTACCCCCACTCACTATTACCTTTTCCTTTTATTGGCAATATCTGATGTACTAATCTAGGCATTAAATCTCTAGCAGGATTTAAAGACCAACCTGTTACCCCTCCATAAGCCATACCTATAGCAAAAATCATAAATCCGGAAGGCAAAGCGCCTAAAGATCCAAATCCTACCATGTGGCTTACATTTTTTACTTGAGCATTTACCACAACTTCTCCACCATGGTTAGCCCCCATTGCTAATCCTATAAATACAAGGAAACAAGTTGCTATTGTTTCTGCAGAAAAATTGAAAACTCCGTTATTTTTTCTAATTGAAGCACTTGTAGCGAATACTCCTAATAGTTTTCCTGGGTCGTCAGAAGTGGCATCAAAATGTCCTTTATATACAAATGACACTACTATAGCTCCTAAAAAACAACCTATAAATTGTGCTACGATGTAGGGTAATAAAAATTTAGCATCTAAAACTCCTGCTACCCATTGACCCACTGTTACAGCCGGATTAAAATGTCCCCCTGTATCGAAAGGAGAAGATACAATTACTGCCATTGCTACAGCAAAACCCCAAGATAGTGGTCCGCTTATCGCTGCTTTGTTTCCTTCGCCATAGGATTTGTTGAGATTAAGATTCATATTTATTCCACACCCTAAGGCTATTAAAGTGAATGAGCCTAATAACTCTCCTAGAAACTTTGTTGTTACATCCATAATTTTAATTTTTTGGTTTTAGTTTAAAATGTTATTTAATTTTCAATAAAGCAAATATATTTACCAAATCGAAACTATACAATGGGTAAACTGTATTTTTTTTATGATAAATGACATGTTTGATAAGATAACATAAGAGAACAACATCGAAAACATATATTAAATTATTGAAAAACATATAGTTATATATATATTTGCAAGTTTCTATAACGAAACTTTACATCTGCTATAATTTATCTTTATAATGTTTCAATTTTTAGGATAAAATTAATTATTTATTTTTGCATTTCATTATCACTTTAAATAAAAAGTAATTTTTAAATGAAAAATAATAACATAAATAATATCCGTCAACAAAAAATTTTAGATGAATTAAATGTAAATCATTATGTTTCAGTTGCCGATTTATGTAAAAAATTAACTGTTTCAGCAGTAACCATTCGTAAAGATTTAAATCATTTAGAAAAAATAGGAAAATTATATAGAACTCATGGTGGTGCAACGCGTGAATCTTTTATTATTGGTGAAAGAAATGTGAATAAAAAAGAAACAATTAATGTAGAACAAAAAACAAAAATTGCAAATACTGCACTAAATTTTATTAAAAATAATGATTTTATTATAATATCTTCCGGTACTACCACTCAGAATATAGCTCAAATCATCGGAAATCATTATGAGAAACTCACTATTTTAACTTCTTCACTTAAATCTGCCACTCTATTATATGGCAATCCTAATTTGGATGTAATCCAACTAGGAGGTGATGTTCGAACAAAATCTGGCTCTGTTATGGGACCATATGCAGAACTTATGATTACTAATTATTCTTGTAATAAGCTTTTTTTAGGGGCTGATGGAATTGATTTTGAGTTTGGTTTATCTACTTCCAGCACCTTGGAAGCAAAAATGAATCAGTTAATGATCCGCAATTCAGAAAAGGTAATTGTTGTTGCGGATTCATCAAAAATAGGAAAACGGGGTTTTGGCAAGATTACTGATTTAGATAAAATCCATGTTTTAATTACCGATGATGGAATTTCTTCTATATACTATAAAAAACTGGAAGATTTAGGAATTGAAGTTGTGATTGCTAAATAATTTCATTTAAGTTTTTCAAGGAAAAAATCATCTTTTTCGATAATTGAATTATTAGAATTTTCAATTAAATAATTCCCTATTTTCTCACGTCGTAATTGGGTTAAATATCCTCCTACCCCTAACTTATTACCAAAATCATGAGCGATGGACCGTATATATGTCCCTTTACTGCAATGTATTGAAAAATGAATGTAAGGTAGCTCTATACGATGTATTTTAAAATCATATATTGAGATTTTTCTATAGGGTATATCAATTTGTTCTCCTTTTCTGGCAATTTCATATAACCTCTTTCCTTCTTTTTTTAATGCAGAAAAAACAGGCGGTTTTTGCCAAATCTCTTCCCCTATAAAATATTGTATATTTTCATTTATTTGTTTTTCAGTTAAATGATTAATGCTTTTATGATTAAATTCTTCTGTTTCGGTATCAAAAGATGGAGTCTGTACACCTAATTTTATTGTACCTGTATACATTTTTGATGCATCTTGTATTTCTTGTATCTTTTTGGTTGCTTTGCCTACACAAACAATTAACAGCCCTGTAGCTTTAGGGTCTAAAGTTCCGGCATGTCCTACTTTAATTTTTTTTAGTTTAAAATGCTTTTTTATTTTCCATTTTATTTTGTTAACAATATCAAACGAAGTCCAATCTAAAGGTTTATCTATTAAAAAAATTTTACCATCTTCAATTTCTTTCAATGAATACATAATATTTATTATATTTAAAATAAATCAACAATATTGTTTTTTAAGTAGTGTAAAGTTTTCACATGCAAAACTAGGGAAAATATCGTATTTTTGCAGAAAGCAAATCAACCTTGTTGCTTTCATTTTTAATGAAAGAGGAAAGTCCGGACACCATAGGATATCACAGCGGGTAACGCCCGTCCACTGTAAAGTGAGGACAAGTGCAACAGAAAGCAAGTACAGTTAGGCTGTAGTGAAATCAGGTAAACTCTGTGAGGTGCAATGCTATGTATACCGACTTATAAGGGTTATCCGTCCGATGTCGGGGGGTAAGCAGTTTGAAGTAAGAAGTAATTCTTATTCTAGATAAATAACAGGGCTTTTTCAGAACTGAAAAATGACAGAATCCGGCTTATTGATTTGCTTTTTTCATTTACTATATTATAGATATGATGAATTATGGGTATGCAAACTATTATTATTCATAAAATAATTTAATCGGAGTTGTATGCAACTTAATTCCAGATTATTATATTATTTTTTTAATTAACACTAAGTTATATAGATACAAATTACCATCAAGTTATAATGAAACTGTTTATAGCTATTATTTATTTCCATTATAACTTCAAATAGTAATGGTTTAAACAAAATGTTAAAATATTTTTTTATAAATTAAAAAAAGTCTTTTTTTCTTTTCATTTTTGTAACTTTTATAAAACAAATTCAATGAACTGGATTATTTTGGTTATCGCAGGCCTTTTTGAGGTTGGTTTTACAACTTGTTTAGGTAAAGTTAAAGAAGTTAACGGTATTGAAAAATATTATTGGTTTTTCGGATTTTTACTTTGTCTTACTATGAGTATGTTACTTCTAATTAAGGCCTCACAAAATTTGCCTTTGGGCACTTCTTATGCTGTATGGACCGGAATTGGAGCGGTTGGTACAGTACTTATAGGAATTTTCGTTTTTAAAGATCCTGCTAATTTTTGGAGAATATTTTTTATAACTACTTTAATTGGTTCCATTATTGGTTTGAAAGCGGTATCTCAAAATTAATTATTTTATTTTTTTTATATTAAGTTTTAACAAAAATCCAACTTCAGTACTAATTTTTTCTTGATATTTGCATCTTAAATTTTCAACATCAAATGAAAATAAAATACTACGATTTAATACAACAAACTTTTGATTTTCCACAACCTGAATTTAAGGTGGAAGAAGGTAAACTTTTTTTTCATGACATTCCTTTAATGGATTTAATTGAAAAATTTGGTACACCTTTCAAATTTAATTATCTGCCCAAGATATCTCAAAACATACAGCAAACGAAACGTTGGTTTAAAAAAGCTTTTAAGGAAAATAATTATAAAAATAATTACAGGTATTGTTATTGTACCAAATCAAGTCATTTTTCATTTGTATTAGAAGAAGTTCTTAAAAATAAAATTAGCTTAGAAACTTCTTTTTCTAATGATATGGAAATTATTAGAAAAATATATAAAAAGGGATTGGTGAAGCAGGATATTGAAGTAATATGTAACGGTTTTAAAACAGATGAATACTTACGGACTATTTCAGAAATGATAAATGGTGGTTTTTCGAATATTATTCCTGTTTTAGATAATTTTAGAGAACTAGATTTACTTTCTGATAGTATTGATACTACCTTTAATGTAGGAATACGTATAGCATCTGAAGAAGAACCTAAATTTGAATTTTATACTTCTCGTTTAGGAATAGGCTATAGAGATATTGTTCCATTTTATGCACAAAAAATTCAGAATCATCCTCACGCTAGGTTAAAGATGCTTCATTTTTTCATCAATACTGGAATTAAAGATACGTCTTATTATTGGAATGAATTATACAAATGTCTAAGGGTTTATGCTCGTCTTAAAAAATTAGCTCCGGAAGTAGATTCTTTAAATATTGGAGGAGGATTTCCAATTAAAACTTCCTTAAATTTTGAATATGATTATTATTATATGATTAATGAGATTACCTATCAAATTAAAAAATTCTGTGAGGAAGAAGGAGTTGAAGAACCCACTATATATACTGAATTTGGTTCATATACTGTGGGAGAAAGCGGTGGTATAATATATAAAATTCTCAATCAAAAAAGACAAAATGATCGAGAAAAATGGAATATGATAAATAGTTCGTTTATGACTACTCTACCTGATTCTTGGGCTATTTCCAGAAGATTTCTAATGCTCCCAATCAATCGTTGGGAAGATTCTTATGAAAGAGTTTTTTTGGGGGGACTAACATGTGATAGTGATGACTATTACAATTCCGAACAGCATGTAAATGCTATATATTTACCTATCTATAGTGAAGATAAGCCTTTATATATTGGTTTTTTTAATACTGGAGCCTACCAAGATTCCATTAGCGGCTTCGGAGGTATACACCATTGTTTGGTACCTCAACCCAAACATATTCTTATTGATAAGAATAAAGAAGGTGAATTTAGTTATAAAATTTTCAGAGAGGAACAGACTTATAAAGAAATTTTAGATATTTTAGGTTATTAAACATTTGTTTTTTTATCTTTATGATTAATTGTTATATTATTTATGCTACTAAAAATATTTCATGAGTATACCACAACCTAAAAAATATAGTCCTATAATTGCTATAGATGGTTATTCATCTACAGGAAAGAGTTCTTATGCTAAAATGTTAGCCAAAAAATTTGGTTGGAAACATATAGATACCGGAGCTATGTATCGGGCTGTAACATTGTATGGAATTCAATTTTTTTGGGAAGACCAAAATATAAATATTTCAAAGCTTGAGTTACATCTTAATGATATTCACATTAACTTTAAATTTAATCCTAATTTTTATAGTAACGATACTTATTTAAATGGAGCAAATGTTGAGAATGAAATTAGAAATATGAAAGTTTCAGAATGGGTATCTTCTATAGCAGAAAGATCAGCAATTAGAAAATTTTTGGTTGAACAACAAAGGAAAATTGGAGAAAATGGAGGAATTGTTATGGATGGTAGAGATATTGGAACAGTAGTTTTCCCTAATGCAGACCTAAAATTTTTTATCACTGCCAGTGTTGAAGAGAGAGCTAAAAGAAGATTTTTAGAACTTCATAAAAAAGATAAATCTTTAACCATAGAAAAAGTTACTAAGAATTTACAAAAAAGGGATTATATAGATGAAAATAGAAAAGATTCTCCTTTAATTATGGCATCAGATGCATTTTTAATCGATAATACATATTTAACACAAGAAGAAACCTACAAAAAAATGGAACAAATTGTTATTAAAAGATTTTCTTTATAACTTATTTTTATTGATATTTAATTTAATATAAAGTAAAATTCCAATCAATTATAATAATTTAAAAAATCCTATTTATCAAATTTTGATTATTCGTAAAAAATATCTTTTACAAATAATTATATTATAGTTAATATCTTTATACTATTCTTTTTCTTCGTGTTGTCTATAAGCTTCTAATATTTTTTTAATTAATTTATGACGAACTACATCAATCTCTGTTAATTTAATGAAACCAATTCCTTTTATACCATGCAGTAATCGAATTGCTTCTTTTAAGCCTGACTTTTGATGGTGAGGTAAATCTATCTGTCCCGGATCTCCTGTTATTATAAATTTTGCATCTTGCCCCATGCGTGTTAAAAACATTTTCATTTGTAAATGAGTTGTGTTTTGAGCTTCGTCTAAAATAACAAAGGCACCATCTAGAGTACGTCCTCTCATAAAAGCCAAAGGAGCAATTTCTATAATTCCTTTTTCCAAATACGAAGATAATTTTTCATGACTAAGCATATCTCTTAAAGCATCATATAAAGGTTGTAGATAAGGATCTAATTTTTCTTTTAAATCTCCAGGTAAAAAACCTAGACTCTCCCCTGCCTCCACAGCAGGCCGCGTTAAGATTATTCTTTTAACTTCTTTATTTTTCAAAGCTTTTACTGCTAATGCTACACTTGTATAAGTCTTTCCTGTACCGGCCGGTCCAATTGCAAATACCATATCATTATAACCTACAGATTCTACTAATTTTTTAAGATTTTCAGTTTTAGCCCGTATTAACTTTCCTCCAATTCCATGAACAATCACATCATCTAAATTAGCCTCTGTTTCATTTACTAATTTATTTTGATTCAGAATTCCTTCTAATGCTATATCATTTAATCGGTTGTATTTATTAATGTATTTGATAATTTCAGCTACTTTGTTTTTAAAAAACAACAAATCTTCATCATTCCCTGAAACTGAAATAATTCTATCTCTACCAGTAATTTTTAATTTTGGAAAAAAATCGGTCAATATTTTAAAATTCTGATTATATTCTCCATAAAAGATTTTTAAATCTACTCCTTCTAAATTAATCTGTAAATGATTCAAATTTTTCTTGATTTTGAAATTTTATAAAACAAAAATAAGCAATAACTTTGTGTTAGAGATAATAAAAATGGGAATAATAACTCTTACTACAGATTTTGGTTTAGATGATTTTCATGTCGCTTCTTTGAAAGGAAGTATCTACACTCAATTGTCAGAGGTAACTGTAGTAGACATATCTCATCAAATAATGCCTTTTGATTTAATACAAACGGCCTATATCTTAAAAAATTCTTACAATGATTTTCCTAAAGGAACCATTCATATTATAGGAGTAGATGCGCTTCCCAATACATTTATTAAACCTATTGCGGCAGAAGTTAATGGACATTTTTTTATTTGTAATGATAATGGTATTTTATCTTTAATTGCTGAAGAAATAAATCCTGATCAAATAATAGAAATCACCATTAATAAATATGATGAAATACATTTTTTAACAAAAGATCTATTTGTCCCTGTAGCCTGTCACTTAGCGAGAGGGGGAAAACTCGATTTAGTGGGACGGAAAATAACTACATTTAAAAAACTTACACAATTAAAACCCATTGAAAAAAATGAGGATAATAGTATTACCGGAATAATAATTTATATTGATAATTATGGAAATGCGGTAACTAATATATCTCAAAAACAATTTCAACAATTTGGTAAAAACAGACCTTTTACTCTTTTTGCAAGAAATACTAAATTTTCTAAAATATTTACAAAATATTCAGATCTTTTAGGGAATGAACCTGATGAAAAAAAGTTTCATGGAAAAGCTTTGGCTATCTTCAATTCTTCAGGATACATACAAATTTCCATGTATAAAAGTAATTTAAAAACTGTAGGAGGTGCTAGTTCTTTAATGGGCTTAGATATAGGAACACAAATCCGCTTAGTATTTGAATAATTTTTCTTAATTTACTGAGTTTTTCAAATTAAAATAATTATTTTTAAATTCAATTCATTGATTTTCAGCAAAAAAAAGAAAAAGAAGTTTATGATATATTTCTATATGAAAAATAGACTTAACTATATTTAATAAACATTCAGCTTAAAACTATTTATAAATGGTCATTGAAGGATTTACTCATATATTAATATTTCATAAATATAAAAAAATATGGCATGAATTTTTCTTATCTTATTAATCAAGATCTTTTAATATTAACAACAATTGCTAATTAAGATATTATACGATAATTATTATTTCATATACTTCTAATAAAAAAATATACACAAGGTTAAATAAAGTTTAATTTAAAATACATTATTATGGAAATTAAAATGAAAGATTTTATAGTTCCTTTTTCCAAGGATCTAGATTTAAAAAAATATGAAACTAAAGCACCAAAAGAATTTCATGATAAAGAAAAAAATAAAAAAATGTTATCTGATATTGTAAAAGAAATTGATTATTATCAGAATATTCTTTATGCAGAAGGGAAACAATCTTTATTAATAGTATTTCAAGGTATAGATGCAGCAGGAAAAGACAGTTCTATACGTGCAATTATGACAGGCGTCAACCCTCAAGGGGTAGAAGTTACTTCTTTTAAAACCCCAACCTCACAAGAATATAAATATAATTATTTATGGAGACATCAAAATAAAATTCCTCAGAAAGGAAAAATAGGTATTTTCAATCGTTCTCATTATGAAAATGTGTTAATAAGTAGGGTTCATCCTCAATTTATACTCAATGAAAACATCCCTAGTGTTAATTCTCTAAATGATATTAATGAAAAGTTTTTCAATCAAAGATATGATGAAATAAACAAATTTGAAAAATTCTTAGAAAATAATGGAACTCAAGTTTTAAAATTCTTTTTAAATATAAGTAAAGATGAACAAAAAAAACGATTTATAAAAAGAATTGAAAACAAGGAAAAAAATTGGAAATTTTCATCTTCGGATCTTAAAGAACGAGAATTTTGGAACCAATATCAAAAAGCATTTACTTTGGCTTTGCAAAATACTTCTACAGATTATTCTCCTTGGTTTATTATACCTTGTGATTATAAATCTTATGGTCAACTTATTATGGGATATTTAATTAAAGAAACATTAAAAAAGATGCATCCTAAATTTCCGAATATAGATAACCAAGAAAAAAAAGAACTTGATATTTCATATAAGAATTTACTTAAAGAATAAATTTTTTTTTAGTAATCCTATTAAATTTAGAATAAAGTTTTTTTAATTGTTTTTTAATATCATTTGAAAATATTGAAGTTATCAAACTTTTCAAATAGTTTTTTATTAAAAAAACAAATTGTAATTTTTATTGAATTATTTAGTGTTATTTAGCCCTATATTTTGTTATTGCAAAGGTAATTTTTAAATATTAATTTATAGGGCCTTCATATGCTTTGTTACGAATTTTTTTTTTCAGAATTTGAAAAAAATAACTCTTGTATTTTCATTTTATGAAATTATAAATAATGATTTAAATATTTTTTCATGAATAATGAAAAAATATTCTAAATGACACTTTTTATAAAAAATGATATTTTTATACTTTTTTTAATATTTTTTCTTTTTATTAGAATTTTGCATTAAAGTAGCTTATTAATAAAACCTCTTTGTTTTCTAAAAAATTCTATTCTTTGTATTTCTCCGCTTTGTGTTATTAAGGTTGAATATCTTTTTAAAGACTCAATCCATTCATTATGAATTTTACACACATAAGGATTGGTTGAGCTTAATCCATTAATTGAATAAACTCTAATATGACTGATTTCTAAAGATTTTGATTTGTAATAACTATAACATGATTCAAAATTCACATTAGATATATATATAAGTATATTTTTTCCTGATTCGGTTTTTCCTGTCATAGCCATTAGTTCCCAACCTGCAAGTAGCTCAAATAATTCTTCTTTTAATTTTTTCAGATCACTATCTGAAATTAAATTCAATTTATAAAAATAATTAATATCCTTAATTAATGATAAAAAAGAATTTTTATCTAAAATAATATGAGATTCTGTAACTAAAGAACTTTCAATAACATATTTTTTCTGTAAATCTAGTATTTCTGAAGTAAGACTAAAACTGGATAAATTATTCGGTGCATTTATCCCCATAGTTTGATACATCCATCTAAATAATCTGAATTTTGAAATATTCTGAAAGGAATTATAAAAATAATATGGCAAAGTATTAAATGAAATTTTAGCTAGAGAATCAGAATCTTTTTTCATCTTATAAAATACTTTTAAATGATCATTCATCATTTTACAATATACATCCAATATATACTCTGTTGTAGGATATAGATTTAAATTAAATAAAAAAGATTTTGATTTATTATTAGTATCTACAATTGTATCTAAAGATATTCCTAATTCATGTGATATTTTAGCTACTTCATCAAATGTAAATAAAACATCTCCTCGAATACGTCGATATGCTGCTTCCTTACCTATGCAAAGTATATCCATTAATACATTTACCAGTACATCTCCTTCTGAAATATGCGATCTAATGGAAGATATCATAGCTTCATTTAGTTGATTCTTCATATTTTTTTTCACCAATACTATAATGTATATATATGTATTTTTATAAATTTAATTTTTTAATGATAAAAAGATATTATATATAATAAACCTTTCAAAGATAATAAATCTTGTTAAATAAATACCTCCAATTTTAAGAATCAAATAAAAAACTAAAAGTACGATTATCTGTTTAAATTATAAAAAAATAAAATTCAATAATAAAATTATAATTACATAAGAATTCTTTAGAAATTAAAGATAATATAGAGATTAGAAAAATAAAATTAAAAACCTACTTTTTTTCTAGCCGTTTTACTTTTGCTACTCCTTCCAGATTTTGTAATTTTTGCAATACCTCTTCAAGTTGCACTGTATTTTTTATAAATAAGGTTAATATTCCCTGGAAGATTCCATCATCTGAATTTATAGTAAATTTTTTCACGTCAATGTTGAGTGTATGGGATACTAAATTTGTTATATCATTAAGTATTCCTTTTCTGTCTATACCTTCAATAGATATATCAATTAAGAAATTTCTATTGGCACTATTGACCCATTTTGCAGGAATTACCCTATAATCGTAATTAGCCCTCATATCAATAGCGTTTGGGCAGGTTTCTTTATGTACTTTAATACCTTTATTTATAGTAACAAATCCAAAAATTTTATCTCCGGGTATAGGATTACAACATTGTGCTAATTGATAATCTAATTTTTTTTCATCATCTCCAAAAACTATCATATCTAGAGTTCCTTCCTCCTTAGGTTCTATATTTTCTTTATTGCTAATAAAGGTGGGTCTTTTCCGTAGTCTGGATAATAAATTATTGAAAACTCCTTTACTATCTATATATTTTTTTAATTCTTTAGTATCAATAAGTCCTATAGCTACTTGATAAAAAATATCATGGCTTGTTTTTGCTCCAAAAAACTTTTGTATAGAATTCAGTTCTGCATCAGAAAAATTAACTCTTAGGTGTCTTAATTTCCTTATTAAAAGTTCTTTGCCTTCTTCTGTGTATTTTCTTTTTTCTATATTAAGCGCTGCTTTTATTCTAGATTTTGCTTTTGAAGTAGATACAAATTCCAACCAGTCAGCTTTAGGTTTTTGATTCTGAGAGGTTAAAATTTCAACTTGGTCCCCACTTTTAAGTAAATGACTTAACGGGACCAATTTATTATTCACTTTAGCGCCTAAACAGTGGTCGCCTATATTGGAGTGAATAGAATATGCAAAATCTAGAGCAGTCGCCCCTACAGATAAAACTTTTAAATCTCCATTAGGGGTAAATACAAAAATATCTTTAGTATATAGATTCAGTTTAAAATCATCTAAAAGCTCCATTGCGTTAGTAGATGTCTGATTTTCAATAGTTTCTCTTACCTGTGCTATCCAATTTTCTATTTGATTATCTTCCTCAATTTTATATCCTTCTTTATATTTATAATGTGCTGCAATTCCTTTTTCTGCAATTTCATCCATCCTTACAGAACGGATCTGTACCTCTACCCATTTATTTTCTGGACCAATAACGGTTACATGTAAGCTTTCATATCCGGTAGAACGAGGAGTTGTAATCCAGTCCCTCATCCTACTTGGATTGGGAGTAAATTCATCTGTTACTATGGAATATATTTTCCAAGCTAAAAATTTTTCATTTTTGCTATCTGATTTATAAATAACACGAATGGCAAATAAATCATATACTTCTTCAAAAGAAACATTTTGCTTCTTCATTTTTTTGAAAATAGAAAATACTGATTTATGCCTTCCTTTTATTTTAAAATTTAAACCTTCTTCTTGTAGCCTTTTACTAATAATCTGAGTAAATTCCTCTATATATCTTTGCCTGTCTTTTTCTGTTTCTTCTAATTTTTTTACTACAAAATAATAACTATCCGGGTCTGTATATTTTAAACTCAAATCCTCCAATTCTGACTTAATTACATATAATCCCATTCTATGAGCCAATGGGGCATAAATATAAGTAGTTTCTGAAGCTATCTTTTTTTGTTTGGATGCTTTCATGCTATCCAAAGTTCTCATATTATGAAGGCGGTCGGCTATTTTAATAAGAATTACCCGTATATCTTCAGATAAGGTAAGTAATAGTTTCCTATAATTTTCAGATTGTAGAGACAAATTTTGATGGTCCACATTAGAAATTTTTGTTAATCCATCAATAATTTTTGCTATTTTGGGTCCAAACATCTTTTCAATATCCTCAAGGGTATATTCTGTATCCTCTACTACATCATGAAGTAATGCGCAGGCTATACTTGTTGCTCCTAAACCTATCTCATCCGCGACAATCTTCGCCACCGCTAAAGGATGATATATATAGGGTTCTCCTGTTTTTCTCCTTTGGTCTTTATGTGCCTCTTTGGCTAACTCAAAGGCCTTCCGAATTAAAATTTTATTTTCCTCGGTTAAATCCCTATAAGTATTACGAAGCATATTTTTATAGCGCCTTGCAATTTCTTCTGCCTCTTTATCTAAATCTATTTGATACATAAATTGAATAAGAATATCTTATTAATTATGGTTCTTATTAAACCCATTATATTAAAAATAAGTTTTTTATTAGTTGTCAATAGCCTCATACTATTCTATTACAAATTTAATGATTTTCTTTAAAAATATTTATATTTGATACTTTAAATGCGATAATATAATGATAAAAATGAAATTAATTAAAATCCTAAATCTTTTATTTATCTTTTTTTCTTCTTATTGCTTTTCTCAGGAAGGAGGAATGTGGATTCCTAATCAGCTCAATGAAAAAGAAATGAGACAACTAGGTATGAAAATATCTACAAAGCAAATATTTAATTCGCAAAAACCCAGCCTAAAAGATGCTATTGCTCATTTTGGCAGAGGGTGTACTTCTGAAGTAATTTCTCCCCAAGGTCTTCTTTTAACAAATCACCATTGCGGCTACAGTCAAATACAATCACATTCCACTATAGAAAACAACCTTTTAAATAATGGATTTTGGGCTAAAAACCTGGAAGAAGAACTCCCTAATAAAAATCTGACTGCTACTTTTATTGTAGATATCAAAGAAGTTACCCAAGAAATAGTTAATAATTTACCTACTAAAGTTACTGAGGAAAAAAGAAAGATTTTAATTGATTCTATCATTGAAAAAGTCTCTCTTACAATTCCTAAAAAAGATTATCAGCAAGTAATGATCTACCCTTTTTATAAAGGAAACCAATATTATGCATTTATCACAGAAACTTATGAAGATGTTCGTTTGGTAGGAACTCCTCCTTCTTCAATTGGTAAATTTGGATCTGATACTGATAACTGGGTATGGCCAAGGCATACAGGTGATTTTTCTATTTTTAGAATTTATGCTGATAAAAATAATCATCCTGCTAAATACTCTAAAGATAATATTCCCTATACTCCTAAATATTTCTTACCTATATCCATTAAAGAAAAAAAAGAGGGTGATTTTTCTTTTATATATGGATTTCCAGGAAAAACTGATGAATATTTACCCGGATCTGCCTTAATTCAAACCTTGGAAATTGAAAATCCAATAAGAATATCTTTAAGAGATGCTTCTTTAAAAATATTAGATGAAGAAATGCGTACAAAACCGGAAATTAAGATTAAATATGCTGCTAAATATGCAAGCATTGCAAACGGATGGAAAAAGTGGATGGGAGAAAGTCAGGGTTTAAAACGAACTGATGCACTACAGAAAAAAAATGAGTTTGAATCTCTTTTTACACAACGTATACAATTAAAAAAAGAAAATTTATCTGAATATGGAAACTTACTTTCTTTATTAAATAAAATATATAAAGATAATTCTCAATATAAAAAAGCACATACTTATTTTAATGAAGTTTTTTACGTAAATTCTGAAACTTTTAGAATGTCTTATATCATATTAAACCTGCTTAATTCTACACCTGAAAATTTTGTGAAAAATCAAAAAAAAGTTTCAGATATAATATCAGAACTGTATAAAAATTATGATGCTGAAATAGATGCTAAGGTAAGCGCTAAATTATTATTTATGTATTCTCAAAATGTTGAAAAAGTATTTCAGGCTTCCGGGTATGAAAATTATAAAGATAATGTATCTGCTCAAGATTTCATCACTCAATTATGGGAAAAATCATCCCTTACAGGAAAAAACGGAAATATTATACAAATACTTTCATCCGGTAATTATAAAGAGATTGCTGAAACTTTGTCTCAAGACCCAGTGATCAATTTTATGAAGCCTTATTATGAAATCTATAGAAAATCTATTGTACCAAATTTTATAGCAAACCAATCAAAACTAGATAGCTTACAGAGAATTTATATGAAGGCTCAATTGGAAATTTTTCCGGAAAAAAAGTTTTATCCGGATGCTAATTCGACTCTTCGGGTCTCTTACGGAAAAATTGATGGATATTCTCCTGAAGATGCAGTATATTATAAACCTTTTACAACCTTGCAGGGAGTAATAGAAAAATATATACCGAGTGATTATGAATTTGATGTTCCCCAAAAGCTTTTTGAATTGTATAAAAGTAAAGAGTATGGTAAATATGAGCAAGACGGAAACTTACCGGTTAATTATATCGCCACTAATCATACTACAGGAGGGAACTCAGGAAGTCCTGCTTTTGATGCCTTCGGAAACCTGACCGGATTAAATTTTGACCGTGTGTGGGAAGGTACTATGAGTGATCTGAATTATGATCCATCTATTTGTAGAAATATTATGGTTGATATTCGTTATATTTTATTTATTATAGATAAATATGCAGGAGCAAGCAGATTACTAAAAGAAATGAAAATTATTCAGTAATCTTATAAACAATTTACAATCTTTTGCATTAGCAGATAATATAAATATAGCATGTATTTCTCGATAGATTTTCAAACAAGCATTAAGAAAAAAATGGCTTGTGACTTTTTCTACTAAAATATCTTATTGATTAATAGAACTATAATGATTCAAATAATCAGTTTTCTGCTCCGTGGTTTAATTGAACGCTGATATTATATTTATATATAACGCTTATCTTTATTATAAAAAAAGATAACTAAATGTTATACATTTGTAAAAAGATATATATGGCTAATTTCGTAAATATGAATCGTGATAATTTCATGCGTTTTTTTTAGAGATGATAATATGTTAAATTCTTTATCAGTTGATGATAGGATTGAAATATTCTCAACTATATTATTAGGAAAAACTGATATAACTTTTGAACTTTTAAATAATCTTTTAATTGAATATGATGTTGAAGATTTAGAAATAAAAAAGAAAAGAAATGGAAAAATGGACAAGAGATCAAACGATAATTGTACTAAGATTATATTGTCAGATTCCTTTTTCTAAAGCAACCTCAACTAATCCTTATATAATTTATATTTCAAAACTAATAGGAAGAAGTCCCAATTCGGTTAAAATGAAGATAGGTAATTTTGGAAGTTTTGATGAAAACTTAAAGACTAAGGGAATTGTAGGTTTAACTAATACTAGTAAACTGGATAGGGATATATGGAATGAATATATTAACAATTGGGATAAATTAGCCTATCAAAGTGAGCTTTTGATTGCAGATTTAGAGAAAAGAAAAATATTAAATTTAATTAATACTCTAGAAACAATTCCCGTGGCAATTGATAAGGAAGTTTTTACAACACAGAGAATCAATCAAAATTTTTTTAGGACTACAATTTTAGCTTCTTATAATTCAAATGCTGCATAACAGGAATTTCAATACCATATTTATTAATAGCAAGTCACATAAATCACCATCCCTATAAATTATCTCAACACCATTGCTTTTAAATCGTCTATCATAGCTTGCCATTCTGCCGGATGAGAATCTCACTTCCATAGTAATCTCTTGCTGTATCTCCTTCAAATTTACCTAATCACATTTCAAACGCCTCTGCCTCTCTACTTTGGACAGGGACTTTTTCCTCCTGACTTTTTACCTTTACGGTTTCACTATCTCCGTCTTTATTGGCCTCAGTGTCTAAATTTTTAAAGTTAAAAAAAAGAGAATATTTAATCCTCTTCCTTAATTATTATTTTAATAAAATTTTATCTTCTATTTTAATACATTAACTAAAAATCTTATTAATTACTAATTGATAATCTTTTACCTCATCCATAGTTAAGAAATGACCATCTAATTTATCAATATAAAAGAATTCAAAATTTGGTTCTATATCTAATAAATAGTTTTCAACTTTAAAACAATAATAAATAGGTGTATCAAGCCCTTTTAAAATTGTTTTTGAATAATTTCCCTTATTCTCTATGAAATTAAATACTTTATGCTCAGCTTCTTGATAAGAGATATTAACTTTATCATATTTATTATCATATATCCAAGAAACCCCCCCCTTTTTTCTAATTTCTTTTGATATTGTTTGTGCTTGTCCTAAATTATATAATTGATTAGAGTTTATTTCTTTTAATACATTAATATCTAATTGTTCTTTTACGTCTTTATAAATAGCTATTTTATACATAATGTTTATTTTTAAAATATGACAACTTTACCCGTTTGATTTTCAAATCTTCCCCATGCATCTTGAAATGTCTTTTCGGGAATTGTATATGAAGAGCCTCTATTTATTGGAAGAGGGTCTCTAACAGTTACTTGTCCATTTTCAATTCTATCAATAATAACTGAATGTGCACCTTGTCCATTGTTTACACTAACTACAGCTGAATTTCCATTTTCTAGACCTATTTTTAACTGTTCATATGATACTTTACCAGATGTAGTATTAATATCTAAACCTAAATTTTCAATAGCTTTTGGTATATTTAACATGTCCACACCACTTCCAAAATTTTGTTCTAAAGCATGAATTAAGTCTATTCTTTCAATATTGCTATATCCCATATCTTTAAGAATCATATCCAATGTCGTAGCAGTACAGTCATAATCCGTAAATTGCCCTTCAAGTGTTTTTTGTGTTTCTACATTGACTTCTCCCTTATCAAAATATGGGTCTACATAAGCATCTTTTCCCATTTCAAATGCCTCTGCATCCCTGCTTTGGGCAGGTGCTTCTCCCTCCTGGCTTTTTAACTTTGCGGTTCCACTATCTCCGTCTTTGGAGGACTAGGCGTCTTAAATAAAAAAGCAGAATAAGTTCTGCTTTTTATAATAATAGTATTTTAGTAATTATCCCATTTATCATCCCATTCTCCATTATTCATCCGTTCTATATCTTCATCGGTAAATTTATCCCATGTTTCGTCCGATTCTGGAATATGTGGATTTTTAGTTCCCAATTCATTCATTGTATATTCTACTTCTCCTTTTTCATCCGAAATAACATATATAAATTCATGTATTTCACCAAATAGTTCATTATCTTCAGTAACAAACCATATATTATTTTTTTGATTATCTTTTTTTGCTAAGAATGATTGAATCTTAAAATTTCCATTTCCTTTAATATTCGGGTATCTATCTTGATAATCTTTAACAATCTGTAAAACTGTTTCTTTTTTCAATTTCATTACAAAAAATTTTAAAATTCATATAAATTAATTTTCTTATTAAAATAAGGCCAATAACCGTTCTCTACATAATAAATATAAGCTTCTGCATGATTAATTTGTTGAGGAGTTAAAATCTCTTTATTTTTCATCAATTGCTCATAAACATACGTTTCTTTTTCCAATCTTGTTTGCTTATTATAAGCTTCATCTCCTAATTTAGACCATTGTTCGGCATGAAATCCTTCGTGCATGGCATCATAAGTTTTAGGTGGTTTCTTTAAATACAAAGTTTTTTTACTAGAATCAAATCCAGCTACATGTTTATCTCCTAATATTTTACCTTTTGTATCTAGTTCTATTTTTATTCCCAAATCAGCCATTTTCTTTCTAAAATCTTTAAATTCACGCGAAGTCATCATTCTTTCGCCTTCTGCATTATATCTGGCTTCCCTTTTCATGGAATCACCTTCAAACGCCTCTGCATCTCTACTTTGGGCAGGGGCTTCACCCTCCTGGCTTTTTACCTTTGCGGTTTCATTATCTCCGTCTTTGGTGGTTTCGGCATCTTTAGCTTTTCCTTCCGCATCTTTATTAAACAACGAATCTTCCAGTTCCCGTTTTCCTTGTCCTACAGGGGCTATCATCATGGCCATTCCTACCCAATCCTGCCAGGTACCCTGCCCTGTTGCGATATTTTTAGCCGAGTCGTAAGCACCAGTTTCCATAGCTACGGTTCCTTTGGCAAAATCGGTAATGCTGGCCTCTCCTGTATTTCCATAGGTAGCAGCCGTATTTTGCACTCCCATAACTCCTCGCATTCCTAATCCAAATTTACTAAAACTTTCTATAAAATTTACCTTTAAATTAGTAGGAATAGATTTTCCAAAGTTCAGAGCAGCACGTCCCAATCCTCTCCATCCGGCAGAAGCAAAAACACTGCTCCCCCCGCTTAGGGCTGCACCTCCCATTCCTATGGCAGCACCTGCCATCATTCCTTCCATTAATCCGCCAATGTAATTAGCCGCACCTAAGCTTACGGCCTGCGACCAATTCTTAATATGCGGTGCAAAGGTTATTACTCCTCCGGCTTTGCATTTCATCTGATGCCCACCGGTAATTCCCGGAGAACCCTGAATAATCAGGTCTTTTTTATTTCCCAGCCATTTTCTTCCACCTCCCATTTTCTGCCCGCAAAGTAAACCTCCCATTACTGCACCAATGGCTGCCCCTGCTAATCCTGCCAGTGCTCCTATAGCAATAAGGGCTGCCCCTCCGGTAGCCACGGTAACCACTCCTAACACCACAGCTCCTACCACTAAAACGGCAGCTACTATGGCCATCAATAACATATACTTTTTACAACCGAAGTCTATCCAGCTACTGGTTGCTTTGTCTTCAACCGTTATATATTTTTCTCCGGATTTTTTCTTGCTTCCCTCACGGGTTCCCTGCAATTGTGCCGGCACATTTCCCAGGGTGCATATCCAAAAATCTTTTTCTGTTATTATTTTATTTCCCATGATTTATTCTGCTTTTATTAGAACCTGTTTTCGTCTGAGAAAAAATATTCGCATTCTGGTATCATACATCATACAACGAATCCCCCAGGTTTTTATCTTTACCTGCTCATTTTGTTTATTGGGTGTTATTTTCTGCATAGCCAGTGTATGACATATGACATGAGAGTCTATAAAAGTCTTATTTTTTATAAAATATATGGTAATTCTTCCTACTTGCATTGCTTCTATTATAGTTAATCATCTGCCAGAAATCTGCCGGATGGCAAATCTTTTTGATTCTTATCATCAAAACCCGAGATATTATGCTTTTTTGCATAAATTTCCCATTGTTTTCTCTCAAAACTTTCCCATTGCTCTTTCGTATATTTTTTCCCATTTACTTCTTTTACATTTTGGGTAGAAATATGCTCCTGTACTGCCTTAATTTCTTCAGTATATTTTTGAGATTTATTCTTCAATTTTTCTTTATATTTTTCTTCGCTCATAAAATGATAAGATACTTTTGTATAAAGATTAGCAGCGGCTTCTTCTTTTCTATGGATAATTGCTTCTGCCAATCGCCCGCTTCCAGATTCTATTTGATATTTTCCTGTTTCTTTCATTTGAGTAAACAGCTTAGATATATCTATTTTTTCGGCAAATTGTCCATAAGCTTTGTTATAAAATCCGGATGACAATAAAAATGAAGGCTTCATCTCTAAATGAATGAGTTGCGAATCAACAGTTGTTATTGAAAGATCCCACTGCACATTAGCTGAATTAAAAAAATTAGGTTTAACTATTCCTTTTGCTATATAAGGAAGTTCTTTCCCATACACATAAGAAAAATAGGTAGTAAAGAATTCATTGGCTTGTATTGCTTGCTTTATCTTATCAGGTGCAGCAAATAATTCATCATTTATCTGAATAATGCCTTTAATATCGGGGCTATGCTCTACAGATTTCAGTAACTCTTTCTTAGTTTGTTCCCACTTTTGCTGTATTACATCCAGGTTATGTATCTGGCTTATCATTCCTTTTTTGTCTATTGTTAGATGCAGTTCATTATACATGCGTGAGAAGACCTGAGAGACTTGGGCAACTTCTTTTACCATAGGATTATTAGTCTCTAATAAAATATGATCTAGTAATATCAGACGAATTTCCAGCGAGTGATCTGTAACCTTTACTACCGTAAAATCCCAACGCATCTGTGTAGTTGTAGTAATATGCATATCTACCGCCTGCATATCCGAATCTATAATGAGTGTATATTGTTCATTAAACGGTTCTTTTATTTGTACTGTCATAATACTTTATCCGTTATATGATTAATTAACAAATACATCTCCCCCGTCCAATTTAGTAGGTCCTCCCGTAATATGATTAGCTTTGGAAGCAATTAAAACGGTTTCTCCTCCGTTAACACCAAATCCGGTTTTGGCGGTTGAAAGAATTTTATCTCCATTAATTGTTATAGTTCCGTCATTATTAATTGAAATTTTATTACTACCCACTTCTAAGGTAATATTGGTATTCGCTTTCAGGGTAATATTTCCGGCATTATCCATTAATAATTTAGCTTCTCCATCTGGACTTCCTTCTTTAGCACCTACGGTAATAGCTTGCGTAGCAGCAGCTCCTATAGATGAGTTTCCTCCACCATCAAACTTCATACTTACAGAACCAGGCTGATCCGTAAGCATAGCACTACCTTCTTGATCGTTAAACTGTAGCTTATTTCCTGTAGGGGTTTGTATCCCTTTGATATAGTTTCCCTTACCGCCATGACCGGATTTTCCTTTTCCGTTGAACATCGCTCCCAAAGAAACAGGCTTCTCTGCATTCCCATTCTCAAAGCTCACAATCACTTCTTCGCCTATCTCGGGCACTACATGCATCCCTTTGCCGGCTCCTGCATAGGGCGTGATGGAGCGTATCCATGGGGTCATTCCGTTAAAGGGCTTCTGCCATAGAAACTGCACTCGTATTCTTGACATCCCTTCCGGATCGTTGTTATCCATAACCGTAGCCGACTGTTCTTCACATTGGGGTATGGCGTCTTCTTCCATATAAGGAGGGGTCTCTATTTCTTTGGGTACCCCTACTATGAAGTTATGATATCCTTCCATGCCTTCGTAGTTATGGGTGATCTCTATAATGCGGTAGCTCTCTAAGGGAACTTCTCCGTTCTTGAAGATCTCATGTCCCGGCATCCAAGCTTTGAGCTTCACAATATCGCCTAAACGTATGTTCGGATTATGGGTCTTGGCTTCTAAATAAAATACGTTTTGACGGCTCTGTTTCTGTCTTTTTACTGCAGAGGTAAGCTCCATCCTGCCACTTTCCATCAAACTTTGGTTGTATAAGGAAAGGGGGACTTTGTTGTAGGTCTTGGCTGAGGCTTCTTCTGCATATTGCTGAAAGGGGTTCTTGGTGCCTTGTACGCTTACACTTTCGGATTCTACGGTGTAGTTCTCTGCCTGCTTGGCATCGTAGGACGTATAGGTGAACTTTTGGGGGACTAATTGCATCTTCAGTTCGTATTCGAACAGGTCTTGTTCTTCTACCAGCTCTACGGTCTTGCCTCCATAACCGCCAAAGACCAGCTGGGTGCCATTGTAGTAAAACCATTCTCCATATCTTGTGGCTAACCTTCTGATAAATTGATAATCGGATTCCCGATATTGTACGGTATATAGCAGTTTTTCCTGTAGGTGAGGACGTATATCCCACTGAATCAGGTCGGAGGGATATTCGCGGGTAGATTCTTCAATAATTTCTTTAAGTCCTTTTTTTTCGAAGCTCTGGCAATCCAAGCCATTCTCTAACAGGATGGTTGGGGATTTTCCTTCTAAGATTATATGGCTATAACCGTCTATACGTTTGTTGCGGATCTGGGTTATGATTCCGGTAAAGATATAGGTGGTCTGTCCGTATTGTTTGAGTTGCAGGGTACAGCGTTTCCCTAAATATTTACGGGTATTCGTTAAGGGATAGCTGTCTTTTTCTCCGAAGGCCTCACTGGGACACAAAATTTCAAAGCTGTCATGAGTCCCTACCTGCTAGTGTATGCTCAGAGTAAAATGACTATCGGTTAGTACGTATTCCCCGCCTATTTGTACGGTGCTCCATACCAGATGGCTGTCGCCGTAGAGGCTCTTTAAATCCCCTCCGTAGGTTACTAAACTACTTAAGGCTTTTTGTTTTTCCAATACTTCCGGGGGGATGATTTCAAAGGTGTTGCCTTTTATCGGGCTAAGTTCTTCGTTTACCCGGGTTAGTTTGTTTTGTACCCGGGTGGCTGTTTCCTGTACTTTTTTTACCTCTTCTCGGATGCCTTGGGTGGCTTGATCCAGTTTCGTCTCGGCTGAGTCAAGGGCAGATTGTTGTAGCTTTTCTGTGAGTTTACTCAGGTCTACCTGAGGTGCCTTTTTATTCGGATCTTCTATTATGCTCATATATTAGGGTTTTAATTCGGGAAAGGACTTGGCTTTTCCTCCTTTTTTATTGGTTTTTAAAAATATACCCTGACCCTCTCCCTGGGGTTATTTTGCTCAGCCCAGTTTCCAACTGTTCTCATAGCTGATATTGGCTATACTCAGCTTCTTGGAACATAATTGTAAGCGTATACGCATCGGCTGGTTATCTGTGGCATCAAATTCTTCTTCGAAAGAGATGCAGTAGCTTTTCTCAAATTTTACTTCCTGTAGTTTACTCATCGCATCGCGACGGTAAAAGATAATGACTCCGTCTTTGGTCTTATTTTGTGATAGCATCCAGTCTATGAAAACTGAATTCCCGTTACTTTCCAAGGTTAAATCCAGGTATCCTCCGCGGGTTGCTCCCTGGGGTTTGCCTGAGGAATCTATGTTTTTTTGAAAGCTGTAGTGGCAATGAAGTACTGTATATACAGATCCTTCCATTTCTAATTTGGCTAAAAATGAAGACATTTTATAAGTTATTTTTGATAAGTGTTTGTTTTTATAATAGGGATAAATTTGAAAAAAGGAGAAGCTACTGCTTCCCCTTTTTTTTCATTCTCTTTGCTTAAGAGATGTTTTTTCTTATGGGGATAGAGA
>NZ_PSZM01000026.1 GCF_002964975.1 Apibacter adventoris
GGTACTTATTATGTAGTTGTAGAAGGATATAATGGCAATTTTGATATTAATCGATGCTATACACTTAAAGCTGAAGCAACTGCAATTGCTCCTTGTATTGTCAACTACGAACCTAATGATTATTTTGCCAAGGCAACAGCCATTAATACAAATACTAATTACTATGCAGGAATTGGCTCCTCTACGGATAAAGATTTTTATAAGTTTACTCTAAACAGTAAATCCATTGTGACGGTTACTTTACAAAATCTCCCTAAAAATTATGACTTAATCATATATAATATTGCGCAAGGTCAAATAGGAAAAAGTGCTCTCGGAGGAACTTCTAATGAGTCCATAACGATTAATTATCTAGATCCGGGTACTTATTATGTAGTTGTAGAAGGATATAATGGCAATTTTGATATTAATCGATGCTATACACTTAAAGCTGAAGCAACTGCAATTGCTCCTTGTATTGTCAACTACGAACCTAATGATTATTTTGCCAAGGCAACAGCCATTAATACAAATACTAATTACTATGCAGGAATTGGCTCCTCTACGGATAAAGATTTTTATAAGTTTACTCTAAACAGTAAATCCATTGTGACGGTTACTTTACAAAATCTCCCTAAAAATTATGACTTAATCATATATAATATTGCGCAAGGTCAAATAGGAAAAAGTGCTCTCGGAGGAACTTCTAATGAGTCCATAACGATTAATTATCTAGATCCGGGTACTTATTATGTAGTTGTAGAAGGATATAATGGCAATTTTGATATTAATCGATGCTATACACTTAAAGCTGAAGCAACTGCAATTGCTCCTTGTATTGTCAACTACGAACCTAATGATTCTTTTGCCAAGGCAACAGACATTAATACAAATACTAATTACTATGCAGGAATTGGCTCCTCCGCAGATAAAGATTATTATAAGTTTACACTAAACAGTAAATCTAACGTGACGGTTACTCTACAAAATCTCCCTAAAAATTATGACTTAATCATATATAATATTGCGCAAAATCAAATAGGAAAAAGTGCTCTCGGAGGAACTTCTAATGAGTCCATTACTCTTAATTATCTAAAGCCAGGTACTTATTATGTAGTTGTAGAAGGATATAATGGCAATTTTGATATTAATCGATGCTATAATTTGAAAATACAGACTACTAATGCTATTAATATTAATAAGGATGTTAATATAGCAACTTATGAACTTCTTAATACAGAAAATAATACCTCTGTTATACTATATCCTAATCCTGTTGAGGACATCATCAATATAAAAGGAATATATTCTGAAAAAAAAGAACATACAACCCTAACAATTTTCGACAGAAATGGAAGTATTGTTAAATCCTTCCTTACCAAAGTAGAAAATGTTATTTCTATAAATGTTTCTGATTTATCTCCTAATGTGTATTACTTAAGTATTAAGGGTAAAAATTACAAGTTTATTAAAAAATAAATTTCTTGTTAAACAAACAAAAAACCGAAAGAAATATCTTTCGGTTTTTTTTGTATAATTTTTAGCTTTTATAATTAATATCCAATACTTTACATTCAAACACTTTTTCCATTTATTCGAAAAAATAAATATAAATTAATTTTTTATATATTTGTACAAACTAATTTTATAAACATTATATTTATGACATAATTCTATTTTTTATTATATATTAAAAAACAACTACTTTTAACTTGATATTAAAATAGTTCTGATTTTTTCTTATTCTACTTCACTTTAAAGTTTAGAATACATATTATTTATATTTTGAATATTTATCGAATATTTTTTTTAATTTATTAAACAATACTACCTTATGATTAAATTTAAATCTATTTTTATTATTTTAGGATTTTTTATTTCCTATTATTTTCAGGGACAAAACATTTCCGAAGAAACCGCCCGAATAGTAGCAAAAAACTTTATTAGCCAAAAATCTGAAATAAAAAGATCACAGGAAGTTCAATTAACTAATATTACAGCTCAAATTGATAAAAAGTACAATGGTTTTTATATTTTTAAAACCGCTAATGGACAAGGATTTTGTATTATTTCTTCCGAAAAAGAGAATCATCCAGTCTTAGCTTACTCTTTTGATTCCACTTTTTCTACAGAAGAGCCAATATCGCCCGAATTTTTATACATTCTTAACGAGTTTCAGGCAGCCAACGAATATTTAAGGAAAAACAAATCCAAAAAAATCATTAATGAAGAAGATCACGTATTAATTATAAAAGAGTGGGAAGCTTTACTTGATGGGAAAACTCTTCCTTCAACTAAAAAAGCCAAATTATCATATCCTGAAAATGTTGAACCCCTTCTTGAAACCACTTGGAAACAAAGTCCATACTATAATAAATTTGTACCTCTTACCTATGAAGATAAATCTTGTCCTACGGGATGTGTTGCTACGGCCATGGCTCAAATAATGAAATATTGGAATTATCCGGTTAAAGGAAACGGAACTTATACTTATACCATTGATAATTCTAAGTATGACTGGAAAGGGAAAACATTAACTGCTGATTTTGAAAATGCTACTTATCTCTGGGATACAATGCCTAATTCACTTTCATCATCATCTACTGACGCAGAAATTGATGCTGTAGCTACTCTAATGCTTCATGCCGGAATCTCTGTTGAAATGACATATGGTCCAAACGGTTCCGGGGCATATAGTAAAAAGGTTCCCTTTGCTCTAATAAATTACTTTAAATATAGCTCGGATATTGATATTGAATATAGATCTGACTATGCAAGTGATATTAAATGGATAAATTTGGTTAAAGATCAGTTAGCCAAAGGTTATCCTGTCTATTTTTCCGGAAGGTCCTCTTCCGGTGGACATGCATTTATTGCTGATGGATATGATGCCAACAATTTGATTCATTTTAATTTTGGGTGGGGAGGAAGTTCTAACGGTTATTATCAGATAACTAATCCTAAAGGATATACCGGAAGGCAAGCCGTAATTATCAATATTTACCCTTCATCTTACACCTGTTCTAAACCCACCGCACTTTCAACCTCAAATATTACTGATATCAATGCCGTTCTCAGCTGGAAAGCGGTAGACGGAGCGCAAAATTACACAGTGGAATATAAAACTGCTTCTGCTTCTACCTGGACTATAGCCAACGCTGCTACTAATTCCACTACCCTAACCCTTTCGGGATTAATAGCTAATACTGCTTATAACTGGAGGGTCAGGTCTAATTGTCTAGATTCTAATACTTCGCTTTATTCTCAAGCTAATTTTAATACTATACCGGCACAAGCCCCTTGTATTGCTAGTTATGAACCTAATGATTCTTTTGCACAAGCGACATCTATTCATTCTAATATTGAATATTCCGCAGGAATCGGTTCTGCTTCAGATAAAGATTATTATAAGTTCATTTTGAATAGTAAATCTAGCATAACGGTTACTCTACAAAATCTATTTAAGGATTATAATTTTATAGTATATAACAGTTCATACAAAAGAATAGGAAAAAGTACTAGAAAGAAAAAATTAAATAAATCCGTTTTCTCTAAAACTTTAAAACCAGATACTTATTATGTGCAAGTTTATGATAAAAAAGGTAATTTTGATGTTAACCAGTGCTATACACTAAAGGTGGAAGGAAATTATATTACGTATAAAAATATTAATATATCAGATACGCTGATAGACAATGAAATTCCTAATACAAAAAATAATAACCCTGTTATACTATATCCTAACCCTGTTGAGGATATCATCAATATAAAAGGAATATATTCAGATAAAAAGGAATATGCAAACCTAACTATTTATGATAGAAATGGTAGAATTGTTAAAAGCTTTTCTATCAGGTTAGAAAATATTATTTCTATTAATGTTTCCGATTTATCTCCTAATCTGTATTTTTTAAGAATTAAGGGTAAAAATTACAAGTTTATTAAAAAATAAATCTCTCTGTTAAATAGATAAAAAAACCGAAAGTTTAAACTTTCGGTTTTTTATTTGTCTATAATATAATAAATATAAATTAAGATTATTTAACTTTTTAAAATTTTTCAGATTTCCTATTAAATCACTTTTCGCATCTATATTTGACATGTATTTATATAATAAATACAAAATAATTTATACATATAAAAAATAAAATATTAATATTTGTTAATTAAATAAAATAAATATTTTAATTGAGTAATTAAATTATGAATAATAAATTATAATTTTACTTAGTAATAATCCCTTAAAATTAAATCTATGAAATAATTATATTAAATTTTAAACCATATAAAAAACTACTTTTAATTTAAAATTAAAATAGTTACGATCTTTCATATTCTACTTCTTTTTAAAGTATTGAATACATGTTATATTTTGAATATTTTTATTATTTAATAATTTTTATTTTAATAAATATTACTAGTCTATGATTAAATTTAAACCTATTTTTATCATTATAGGATTTATTTTATCCTATTCTTTCCATGGACAAGAAATTTCTGAAGAAACCGCTCAATTGGTAGCAAAAAATTTTCTTACTCTTAAATCTGAAAATAACAAATCAAGAGAAGTACAATTAACCAATGTTACAAATCAAATAAATAAAAAGTACGATGGTTTCTATATTTTTAAAATCAATAACGGAAAGGGATTTTGTATTATTTCTTCCGAAATGGGAAATCATCCTATTCTAGCTTATTCATTTGATTCTCCCTTATCTACAAATGGATCTGCATCTCCGGGATTTTTACGCATTCTTGACGGTTATCAGGCAGCCTGTGAAAATTTAAGAAAAAACAAATTCAAAAAAGTGATTAATGAGGGCAATTCATTAATTAAAAAAGAGTGGGAAGCTTTACTTTCCGGAAAGCCCCTCCCTTCACCTATAAATGCTAAATCATCACAGCCTGAAAGTGTTAAACCTCTTATTCAAACTACTTGGGCTGAAACTAAGTATTATAATAAGTTTACTCCTATTATTAATGGGAAAACAACTGCTACAGGAGATGTTGCCACGGCTTTGGCTCAAATAATGAAATACTGGAACTATCCTGTTACGGGAAAAGGAACGCATACTTATACTATTCCTGACACGAATGGAAAAACATTAACCGCTGATTTCCAAAACACTACCTATCAATGGGGAAATATGCCTAATTCACTTTCTTCAGCATCTACTGAAGCAGAAGTTGATGCTGTTGCTACTTTAATGCTTCATGTCGGAATTGCAGTTGATATGAAATATCAGTATTATGGTAGTATGGGCAACCATGACGCTATTGTCTCTGCCTTAAAAAATTACTTTAAATACAGCCCTGATGTTCAAATGAAATCAAGGCCTGCTTACTATGAAGATAATACTGAATGGAAAAACTCAATTAAGGACCAGTTAGCCAAAGGATATCCTGTTTTTGTTTACGGAGCTCAAGTACGTGGAGGTGGACATTCTTTTGTTATAGATGGTTATGATTCCAACAATTTATATCATCATAATTATGGTTATGGAGGCACTGATAATGGTTACTATTCTTTAGATGATTTAGAACAATATAATGATCAACAAATCGCAATTTTCAACATTTATCCACCTGCCTCCACCTGTTCTACACTCACCGGGCTTTCTGCTTCTAATATCTCTGAAAATAGTGTTCTCCTTAAATGGAATGCAGCAAGCGGAGCTCAAAATTATACAGTAGAATATAAAACTGCTTCAGCTACCACCTGGACTACAGCTAACACGAGTATTAATTCTACTTCCTTTACCCTTTCGGGGTTAGCTGCTAATACAGCTTACAGTTGGAGAGTCAAGGCCAATTGTTCAGGTTCTAGTACTTCAAATTATACTTTAGCTTATTTTAATACAATATCAACACAAGGTCCCTGTATAGCTAACTTCGAACCTAATGATTCTTTTGAATCTGCAAAGTCTGTTAATACAGATGAAACTGTATATTTTGCAGGATTTAGTTCTTCTACGGATAAAGATTATTATAAGTTTACTATCGACAATTTATCCGATGTTTCTATTTATTTTGAAAACATGTCTAAAACTCATCGCATATATATTTATGATAGTTCACTAAAAGAAATAACTTCAGATATTAGTCGCCGTGATGATCCAAATTTGACATTATACAAAATAAATCCAGGAACCTATTATTTATATGTTGACGGAGCTAATTTAGATTATAATTTTACCCAGTGTTATAATTTCAAAATTAAAGCAACTACTTTAGAATATAATTCTTGTACCGATAACTTTGAACCTAATGATTCTTTTG
This sequence comes from Apibacter adventoris, assembly GCF_002964975.1. Lineage (GTDB taxonomy): Bacteria > Bacteroidota > Bacteroidia > Flavobacteriales > Weeksellaceae > Apibacter > Apibacter adventoris. Next base: position 6,259 of record NZ_PSZM01000026.1, read on the forward strand.
CAACTGCAACAGCTATTAATAATAATGCTTCTTTCTTAGCCAAGATTGGATCTCCTACGGATAAAGACTATTACAAGTTTACCTTAAACGCTTTATCTAATTTTGATGTTGGTTTAGAAGGATATCCTACCGGATATACTATAAAGGTATATGACAGTGCGCAAAATTATATTAATGAATCCTCTGCTCCTTATTATTGGGTGTCTCTTATGAATCAAAAGCCAGGAACTTATTATCTAGTTGTAGAAGCTAGTCAATATAGTGATTTGACTAAGTGTTACAATCTGGTTCTTCACTCAGAGGAATTATTGCCTCCTTGTGACCCTTATAAATACGAGCCCAATGATTCTTTCGAAACAGCCACAGAAATTAAAAGGGTAACAGACTACCATTCTGGAATAACATCTGCCACAGATAAAGATTATTATAAGTTTACGTTAAATAAAAGAGCTAAGGTTACCGTTCATTTAGATGATCTACCTAAAGATTATAATTTAATAGTATATAACTCTTCAAAAAAACAAATTGGTTCCGGTACTAATTCCGGTACTACTAATGAATCGGTTGCTTTACCTGATTTAGAGGCGGGTACTTATTACATATATGTTTATGGTAATAATGGTAATTTTGATAATACTCAATGTTATACCATCAGTTTTGATGAATTAGCAGAGTTTTCTTGTATCCCTAAAGACGAACCTAATGATTCTTTTGCTACTGCTACATGGGTTTATACCAATTACGAACAAACTGCAGGTATTAATAATAAATATATACAAACTGCAGGCATTGGTTCAGCAACAGATAAAGATTATTATAAGTTTAAGCTAGACGAAAATTCTGATATTTTAATTACTTTAAGCTCTCCTGAAAATATTAATTTTATAGTATATAACAATTCTCAAGCTCAAATTGGTTCCGGTACTATTTTTAATGATAATAAAACGGCTAAATTTAACAATCTTGAGCATGGTACTTATTATGTGGTTGTTTACGGGGAAAATGGCTATTATGATATTACCAAATGTTATTCCTTAAAAATTGATAGACCGGCGTCATGTAACGCTAATTATGAACCTAATGATACTTTTGAATCTGCTACTCCTATAGAAATTAATACTACCTATAGTGCTGGGTATGGATATCTTAACGATAAAGATTATTATAAGTTTACCTTAAACAAGACTTCCAGTGTTAAGATTTCTTTAGATAATATAAACAATAGTAATATAAGTGTATATAACAGTTCAAAAGAATATATTTCAAGTTATGATTGTAGAAAATTAGAACCGGGTACTTACTATGTGCTTATTGCTAATTTTTCGGATTTTGATATTTCCAAATGTTATGACTTAACAATTAAAGTGAAAGAAGAAGCTTCTTGTATTGATAACTATGAACCGAATAATTTTTTTGATTCTGCAACCGCTATTAAAACTAATACAGATTACTACGGAGCGATAAGCTATGATGGTGATTTTGATTATTATAAATTTACCTTGAACAGTAAATCCAACGTTTCCGTTAGTTTACAAAGTTCAATTGATAATCATGATTTTAAAGTATATGACGCTTCAAAAAATCAAATTGGTTCTGGTAATTCTGTTATCCAATTAAACAATCTTAGCCCGGGAACTTATTATGTATATATAAAAAGAGCTGGTTTTGACATTACAGAATGCTATAAACTAAATGTTCAAGTAGAGACCCCTTGTATTGATAACAACGAACCCAATGATTCTTTTGCGTCTGCAACAGCTATAAATACCAATATCATTTATAGCGCAAGGATCGAATCTGCTACAGACAAAGATTATTATAAATTTACCCTAAACAGTAAATCTAATGCTACCGTTACTTTACAAAATATTACTACAAGCTGTAATATAAATGTATATGATAGTTCGCAAAAACTTATTGGTCAAAGTACTTCCAATGGTATTGACGATATAAGTATTCCGCTTAACACCCTAGAACCGGGTACCTATTATTTATTTGTAGAAAGTAAAGATACATATGCTATGAATCAGTGTTATAAATTACAAGTAAAGGCATATGACAAAGATATTCCTTGTATAGCCAATAGCTATGAACCTAATGATTCTTTTAAAACAGCTACAGCTATTGATAATAACACTAGATATGCCGGAAGTATTGATTCTGCCACAGATAAAGATTATTATAAGTTTACTCTGAATAAAAGGTCCAAGGTTTTCATTCATATAGATGGTGATTGTGGTTATAATTTATATAACAGTTTTCAAGAAAAAATTGAGGGTTATTCATTTTATAATGTTAAATTAGAACCAGGTACTTATTATTTATATTTATATACAATAGATTTTAAAAAACCTGTTTGTTACAACCTAAAAGTTGAGGCGAAAGAAGAAGCTTCTTGTTCGACTAATTATGAACCAAATGATTCATTTGAATCTGCAGTAGCTATTAACACTAATACCAATTATTCTGCAGCAATTGATTCTAATACAGATAAAGATTATTATAAGTTTACTCTGAGCAATAAATCCAATGTGACTGTTAGTTTACAAAATCCTATTACTTTAGATTACTCTCGTAATGATTTTAAAGTATTTAATAGTTCGAAAGAACAAAAAGGGGCTACTTCTTTTTTTAATTCTGAAAAAATGATTACCCTTAATAATTTAGAGCCGGGAACTTATTACGTGCAAATTTATGCTGCTCCAGATTATTTTGATTTTACAGAATGTTATAACCTCAAAGTTAATGAAACTATAGTTAAGTCTTCTTGTATTGATAACTTTGAACCTAATGATTCTTTTAGTACCGCAAAAGATATTGATACCAACACTAACTATTCCGCAGGTATTGGTTCTTATGGAGATAAAGATTATTATAAGTTTAGTATAACTCGTAATTCCAAGGTTACCGTTAATTTACAAAACCTTCCTAAGGATTATGATTTAAAAGTATATAGTGGTTCAACACTAATTGGTTTGAGTAATAATTCTGGTTTTTCTAATGAATCTGTTCACTTTGAGAGTCTAGAACCAGACACTTATTATGTAGTTGTTGAAGGAAATTATAATTTTGATGTAACACAATGTTACAACCTCTTAATCGAGACAACTGAAGCATCTCCTTGTGTGGCTAACTATGAGCCCAACGATTATTTTACATCTGCTACACCTATTCATACCAATACCAATTATTCTGCAGCAATTGGTTCTGCAACAGATAAGGATTATTACAAGTTTACCATAGATACTAAGTCTAATATTACTATTAGTTTACAAAACCTTCCTAAAGATTATAATTTAATGGTATATAATGCTTCTCAGGTACAAATTGTTTCCAGTACTAATTCTGGTACTTCTAATGAATCTGTTACTCTTAACAATCTAGTACCGGGCACTTATTATGTAGTGGTTTACGGAGAAAATGGTAATTTTGATATTATTCATTGCTATAATCTCTATGTTGAAGCAACAGTAATAGCTTCTTGTATTACTAATTATGAACCCAACGATTCTTTTGCACAAGCATCAACTATTCAAACCAATACTAATTATTCTGCAGGAATAGGGTCTGCTATCGATAAAGATTATTATAAGTTTACCCTCGATAGTAAATCCAACGTTACTGTTACTTTACAAGACCTTCCTAAGGATTATAATTTAATAGTTTATAATGCTTCTAAGGTGCAAATTGGTTCTGGTATTAATTCCGGCACTTCTAATGAATCGGTTTCTCTAAATAATCTTGAACCGGGTTCTTATTATGTAGTGGTTTACGGAAATAGTGGTTATTATGACATTAATCAGTGTTATAACCTCAGAGTTGAAGCTACAGAATCAAAATCTACTTGTGTTAATAATTATGAACCTAACGATTCTTTTGCGCAAGCTACAGCTATTAATACTAATACTAATTACTACGCAGGAATCGGCTCTGCTACAGATAAAGATTATTTTAAGTTTTCTCTTAATAGTATCTCTAATGTTACCGTTACTTTACAAGACCTTCCTAATGATTATAATTTTGAAATATATGATGTTTCAAATAAAAGAATTGGAAAAGGTAATAAAAAGAAAAACTCAAATAAATCTGTTTTCTCTAAAAATTTAGATCAGGGTACTTATTATGTAGTTGTTTACGGTAATAAGCATTGTTTTGATATTAAACAATGCTATAACCTAATAGTTGAAGCTAATACTACTACTATTAAAAATGCTAATGCATCTGATCCTAAATTAAATAATGGAATTCTTAATTCTGAAAATAATACCTCTGTTATACTATATCCTAACCCAGTTGAGGACATCATCAATATAAAAGGTATATATTCAGGTAAAAAGGAACATACTACCCTAACTATTTATGACAGAAATGGTAGAATTGTTAAATTCTTCCCTATCAGAGTAGAAGGTATTATATCTATAAATGTTTCCGATTTATCTCCTAATATGTATTATTTAAGTATTAAGGGTAAAAATTATAAGTTTATTAAAAAATAATTTCATTTATTAACAAAAAAAACCGAAAGATTGATCTTTCGGTTTTTTTTGTTTATTTTTATAATACTGAATTTTATCTGACTCTTTTCTGTACAATTATCAACCTATTAATATGACCTAAATACTTTTTAAAATCCATTCCTTGTCTTTCAAAAAATATTAAAAAATAGGGCATATATATCGCTTTTACTTTATTTGATAATTTCTTACTCTCATTATTACTTACTATAAAATCATTAAATTCTTTCATAGACATTCATGTTTTCTATTTATGATTTTTTACCATTTTAGTTTTATCAAAAAAATATAATACTCCTCCTACTCCAACAATAGCTATGCCTATTAAACTTTCTCTCGGATGGTTAATAAAAGTAAAGTATAGAATATAAAAACTAAAAAGTAAAAAGATTATGGGCAATAATAAAAACCAGCTTTTTTTAATTAAAGTACGGTCCTTCTTTTTCAAAAATAAAGAAGTGCTCACAGCGGCTGTCGCTAACAATTGAAGTACAAAGGCTGTGTAGATAAAAATTTCTTCAAACTTACCACTTAATATAATAATTATACTAATAATGGTATGAGCGAAAATTGCATATATAGGAATTCCGTTTTTATTTTCTTTTCCTAAGGGCTTCCATAAATGATTTTCTTTGGCTGTAGCTTGTGTCACTCTGGAACCCACCCATAAATAACCACTAATTGTTGCTACCAGCTGTAGAGCTATAAAATAACTTACCCATTTTACTCCCTGTTTACCTAAAACATGATAAAAAGCTATATTGGCTACCTCTTCTTTATTCTCAAGTTCCTCTATACTTGCATGTTTTAATAAGACATAATTTAACAACACATAACTTACAGTTACAAATACAGTTCCTATAATCAGTGCTTTAGGAAGATTTATTTTAGGAATTTTTATTTCTTCTACAATATAAGAAGCTGAATTCCAACCAGTATACGCATAGGTAACGAAAACTAAAGAACTGGCAAAAGCGGGAAGAATTATTTCATTTTTCCAAGAAGAATCCCAAAGTAAAGCATTAGGCTGAGTGGGACTTATATAAATTCCTACCCAAATGAGTACTATAATAAATACGACTTTGAGAAATGCAAAAAAATTTTGAAAATGACTGCTTATTTTTAGGCTAAAACATTGAAAAAAAGCTATAAATATTATTATAACTATAGCAAAAGTTTTTACATGTTCTATTCCTAAATATTTTGACATTGCCAGTGCTGCCAGTGAAACCGGAGCTGAAAAACCAACAATAAGAGAAACCCAACTGGTAAGGTATCCCATTATAGGATGATAGGTACGGGAAAGGTATATATAATCACCACCAGATTGTTTAAAATATGCACCCAATTCTGCATATATAAAAGCACCTATTAATGCCAAAACTCCTCCTGCAAACCATAAAAGAAGTAATGATATACTATTATGTAACTCAGGCACCTGATATCCTAAACTGGTAAAAACTCCAGTGCCGATCATATTTGATACTACTATAGCCGTAGCTGTTTTCCAACCTATTTTTTTTGCTGCCACTTTTTAATTTACTTTGAAATCTAAAAATTCATATTAAGTTTTGCAAACCAATTAGCCCCTGTGGTACCCATCTGCACCGGAGCATATTTGAATACGTGATAATAAGAATTTTCATATATCTGTTTATCCGGGAAAATATCAAATATATTATTCCCTCCCACGGTTAGAGTAAAATTTTTAAATATATCGTAACTAATACTTAAATCTGTTACTAATTTAGGATCATGATGCTGCACTTTACCAAAAGGATAACCATCTCTGGTAACTTTTCCAAAATAGGTATTTCTTACTAAAAAATTCCATTTTGAAAGATTATACACAAAACCTAAAGTAGCCTTGGTTTTAGGGCTTAAAGATTCAATTATATTTGTCTGATCGGGACCGAAATATTCATTTATATTTCCCCCAAATACTTCAGGAAAATGAAAATCTACAATCTCAGTTTGTGTATAATTGCCTGATAAATTAATGGTTAAGTTACCTAATCCAATATTTAACTTATAAGTTGCCACAATATCAATTCCTTTAGTCTCAGTATCTATAGCATTTGTAAAAAATCTTGCTCCTTCTACTCCATAGGATTGAATGATGGGATTTACAAATTCACTGGTAAGAACAATTCGATCATCTACCTTAATGTAATAAGCATCTGCTGTAATATATAAGTTTTTTGAGGGTCTGAAAGTTAATCCGGCACTTGCATTAATAGATTTTTCTTCTTTCAATTTCTCTATGCCTAAAGCTTTAGCCAAAATACTTTCATTTGTAAAAATTCCTTTGGAAACTATGCCTGAACCTGAAGTGGAGATATCTGAAAATGAATTATTAAAATATTGTTGTTGTAAAGATGGAGCTCTGAATCCTGTACTAAATGCACCTCTTATTGCAAAACCGTTTGCATATTCATAACGTAAAGCTAATTTTCCTGTTAAAGAATTTCCAAAATCAGAATAATGCTCATATCTTCCGGCTATATCTCCGGAAAATTTATTGGTTTTAAAGGCCAAATCTGCATAACCTGCCACATTATTTCTATCTTTTTTTAGCGCATTTGCCGGTGAAAATCCTATAAATCCCTGTGAGCCACCTGCTGCTATAATATTTGATGGATCAGTAATCGCTGTTACAATATTACCAAATTTATCATATCGTCCCCAAGAGGCTTCTTCCCCTGTTTTTATCTGATATTGCTCATATCTGAATTCTCCTCCAAAAGCTAAGGTAAAGATGTGATTAAAATTTTTAGCTATATCTAAGTTTATAGTATTTTGTAAAAATTCATGTCCTCCTGCTTTAAATTCTGTAGGAGAATTTACACCTAAGGATGCATTATTGGTTTGAGCTACTTTATAATTAAAGATATTTTGTCCTAAGGTATTACTTAAATCAATATTCCAATTATTATAATAATACCTAACTCCTGTGGCATTAGATATATCATAAATAGTAGATTTTAACAAAGGCTGAAATCCGTTGGGATAATATTCTGATACAACATTAGAGGTTTCGCTAGGAAGTCTCCTGAACTCTGCTCCTTCTCCCTGCCTTAAACTAGCTCCGCCGAAAGAATATAAGTTAAATTTATCTGAGAGAGGATAGATAGCATTTATAAAAAATTGTTGATTTTTAATCTGTGCATCACCTATTCTAAATCTAAAATCTCTTTGTGTAAGCCCCTTTGCTGCCATAATTTGTTCATCTTCTGCTCTTGCCTGTTCTGGATTTGGAGCAAATTCATAAGCAAAATTGTTTCCAAACTTATCTAAATTGTTTTCATATGAACGGTTCGTTTTATTTCTTTGGCTTACCACCAGTGAAAGGTTTATAGAACCTCCATTAGTTCCTAATTTAGTTCCATAATTTCCACTAAAGTTGTAGTTTTCACCATCTTTTCTATTAGTTATTCCATAAGATATAGAGGCTGATCCTCCTTCATTTTTTTTTAAAATAATATTAATTACTCCTGCTATGGCATCAGATCCATATTGTGCTGCTGCTCCATCTCTTAATACTTCAATTTTTTCTATTGCTGAAACAGGTATTGCACTTAAATCTGTCCCTACTGAACCATTGCCTACTGTATTTTGATAATTAACTAAAGAAGTAGTATGACGTCTTTTTCCATTTACTAAAACCAAAACCTGATCTGGTCCCATACCTCTCAAAGTTGCCGGATCTATGTGTTCGGTACCGTCTGAGGATGATTGACGTACCGAATTAAATGAAGGAACCAAATAATTTAATAAATCATTAGCTGTAAGTTGTGGTGAATTTTTTTCAATTTTCCTAACATCAATAACATCTATGGCTACAGGAGAATTTACAACGGTTCTCTCGGAATTCCTTCCTCCTATTATAACTACTTCATCTAAATCATTAAACTGTTCCAAAGAGTCTATGGCTACTTTTTCCTGAGCTGTTATATATTCAAAAAAACTTACAAATAATAAGGATAAAATTAATAAAATCTTTTTTTTCATTCTCTTTTTTTAATTATTAGATCATTTTATAAATAATCTTAATCAAGAAAGTCTTAAAGAAAAGATTTTATTCGCTTGGGAGATTTTTATTTAAGCAAATCACTCATCTTTCCCCTTAAGGGCTGGAATTAGCACCATGCTGAAGTTAGCCGGTTGCCAAGGTTTCACAGGGCCAGTCCCTCCACCTTTCTTGATAAGTCTTGCAAATATATTATTATTTTATAGAATTTAATTATCTTAAATAAAATAATTTTCTTGTTGTTTAAAATCAGTTTTATATCCAATTCATTTACAAACTAAAAAAGCCACTTGATCAAGTGGCTTTTTTAGAATATATATTTTATTTTCTTACTCTTTCGATTCTGATGTTTTTTCTTTTTTACCTAAATTTTTTATCTCAGTATTACTTTTATCTTTATTTAAACGAATTTGTATATGATCTTCTTTTAATATTGAAGAATTAATTATTTCTTCAGCAATTAAATCTTCTATATACTTTTGTATAGCTCTTTTAAGAGGACGTGCTCCAAAGTTTTTATCCCATCCTTTTTCTATAATAAATTCTTTAGCTTCTGGAGATAATTCTACTTTGTATCCTAATTTATCAATTCTTGCATATACTTTTTGTAATTCGAGATCAATAATTTTAGAAATGTTATCTTTATCTAAGTTGTTAAATACAATTACGTCATCTATCCTGTTTAGAAATTCTGGAGCAAAAGTTCTTTTTAAAGCATTTTCTAAAGTTGATTTTGCTCTTGCATCTGAAGATGATTTTTTAGCAGAAGTACCAAAACCAACTCCATCGCCAAATTCTTTTAATTCTCGAGTTCCTATATTGGAAGTCAATATTATGATAGTATTCCTAAAATCTATTTTTCTTCCTAAACTATCGGTTACATGTCCATCATCCAATATTTGTAACAATATATTAAAAACATCCGGGTGAGCTTTTTCTATTTCATCAAGTAATATTACTGCATAAGGTTTTCTTCTCACGGCTTCTGTCAGCTGTCCTCCTTCTTCATACCCTACATATCCCGGAGGCGCACCTACTAATCTTGATACCGCAAATTTTTCCATATATTCGCTCATATCAATTCTAATAAGAGCATCCTCTGAATCAAACAATTCTTTCGCCATTACTTTAGCTAATTGAGTTTTTCCTACACCGGTAGATCCTAAGAAAATGAAAGTTCCTATAGGTCGGTTAGGATCTTTTAGTCCTGCTCGGTTTCTTTGAATTGCTTTTACCACTTTGTTTACAGCTTCATCCTGACCTATAATTTTTCCTTTCATCAAGTCTTTCATTTGAGCTAGTTTCTGAAGTTCTCCTTCCGCTACTCGTTGTACCGGTACTCCACTCATCATAGAAACTACTTCAGCTACATTATCTTCGGTTACAACTTCTCTATTTTCTCGTGAAACTTTTTCCCATTCTCTTTGAGCATTAGCCAACTTAGATTCGATTTCTTTTTCCGTATCTCTTAATTGAGCAGCTTCCTCATATTTCTGACTCTTAATAACTTTGGTTTTTTTGGCTCTTATTTTTTCTAAATCTTTTTCGTAAGTCAGTATTTCCTGAGGAACTTTGATATTTTTTATGTGTACACGAGATCCTGCTTCATCTAAGGCATCTATCGCCTTATCTGGCAAAAATCTATCCGTAATATACCTTGTGGTTAGAAAGACACATGCTTTAATAGCTTCATCTGTATAAGTTACATTATGATGCTCCTCATATTTATTTTTAATTTGATTAAGAATTATGATGGTTTCTTCCGGCGAAGTTTGTTCTACCATTACCTTTTGAAACCTTCTTTCTAAAGCTCCATCTTTTTCTATGTATTGACGATATTCATCTAATGTAGTAGCACCAATACATTGTATTTCTCCTCTAGCCAATGCCGGTTTAAACATATTAGAAGCATCTAATGATCCGGTAGCTCCTCCGGCGCCAACAATGGTATGTACTTCATCTATAAATAATATAATGTCTGAATTTTTCTCTAATTCATTCATTATAGCTTTCATTCTTTCTTCAAATTGTCCTCTATATTTAGTTCCTGCAACTAAACTGGCCACATCTAAGGTAACTACTCTTTTATTATATAAAACCCTAGATACTTTTTTTTGAATGATTCTTAATGCTAAACCTTCTGCTATAGCGGATTTACCTACTCCTGGTTCTCCTATTAATAATGGATTATTCTTTTTCCTTCTACTTAATATTTGTGAAACCCTTTCTATTTCTTTTTCTCTCCCCACAACCGGGTCTAATTTACCTTCAGCTGCAGCCATAGTTAGATCTCTTCCAAAATTATCTAAAACCGGAGTTCTACTTTTAGATGTTCCTCCACCTCCAGAAGATTTATTAGAAGATTCGCCATAGTTAGAATACTCTCCTCCTGCTTCATCTTCTGAAAATTCTGCTGAGGGTTGCTCTGTAAAATCTTCTTGAAATTGAAATCGATATTCTTCCCTTACTGCATTTGCATCAACTCCATATTTTTTAAATATCTGAGTTACCGGATCGCTTTCAATCCTTAAAATACATAATAATAAGTGTATGGGTTCTATTTCCGGACTTTTAAATAATTTGGCTTCTAAAAAACTGGTTTTTAAGGCTCTTTCTGCCGCCTTAGTAAAAGGTATATTATTTCTTTCTATTTTAACTACGTTAACCGTAGAATTAAGGTTCTCTATTTGTCTTCTTAGCTCACTTAAATCAATATTCAAACTTTGGAGTACAGAAATTGCTTTATTATTACCTTCACGTAACATTCCTAAGATGAGATGTTCTGTACCCAAATGGTCATTTCCCAATCGTAATACTTCTTCATTGCTGAAGCTAATTACATCTTTTATTTGTTGTGAAAAATTTTCGTTCATGTATAAGTTTAAATCTTAAAAAATTACTTTGGATTATACAAATTTAATAATTCCTTTATCATAATAACATTTATTATGCCAATTTATTTTTCGGATATTCTGTCATATTTTATACTTTTAATTTTACTATAACATTTTTCAAAGATAGCTTATTTAAATTTATTCTAAATAATTAATGCTACTTTTAAATAATATTTATCTTTTCTTGCGCTTTTATATTTTATTTCTTTTTATATTCATGAAAACACTTTTTATCCTTCTAAAAAGGAGATATTCTTTAAACTTCAACAAATAATTAAATTAATTTATATATTAATTAGATTGATTCTAAATAATAATTATATTTGTATAAACTAAAATTATCATTATAATGTATATAAATAGATTTTATTCTTTTTTTATTTTATATTTTATTTTTTGCTTCACAAAGTCTCAACATATAAAAGATAGTTTATCTTATAGAAACATAGACGATGTGATCATTACCGGACAATATTCTCCTCAATCTTTAGCTAAATCAATCTATCAGGTTGAAATTATATCAGAACAAGATATTAAAAATAGAGCAGCCAGTACTTTAGCTGATGTATTAAACTATAATCTCAATTTCTTAGTTGTCCCTAAACAAGATACCGGAGACTCTCAAGTATCTCTTTTCGGTTTAAACGGACAATATTTTAAAGTAATGATAGATAATATTCCTTTAGTGAGTGATAATGGTATGGGAAATACTATAGATTTAACTAAAATAAATCTAGATAATGTAGAACAAATTGAAATAGTACGTGGTAGTATGGGGGTTGATTATGGTTCTAATTCATTAACAGGGATTATTAACATTATTACTAAGAAAAAGATTCCTGAAAAATGGAAAATTTCAGGATATACCCAAGAAGAATCCGTAGGTAATGAATATGACTGGAAAGAAAAAGGACGCCACATTCAATCTTTAGAAGTATCTCACAATTTATCTAATAAATGGTTTATTTCTGCAGGGATTAACAGTAATAATTTTCAAGGTTTTTTTGATAATAAGGAAGGGAAAAGATATTATGAAAACGATGGAAAAAGAGGATATGAATGGTTACCTAAACAACAGTGGAATGCAAATGCTTTAATTAGTTTTAAGTCTAAAAATTTTTCCGCATTTTATAAAGTTCAATTCTTAGATGAAATAATTAAATATTATAATCCTATAGTAAAATATGCTCCTTTATATTTGGGCGGTTTATATACATATTCATCTACAGATAGAGATTATAATACGCAACGATGGTTACATCACGTATTTTTAAAAACCCGATTCTTTAATCAAATTGACTATAATGGAGATTTTTCATATCAGGAACAAAACAGAAAATATAGAGATTATATTTATGACATTGGTAAAAGGGAAGTTTTTAATTTTAAAAACCCGTATAAAAGTTATGCAAAAACAGAAGCTTGGTATAACCGCGGAACGTTTAGTAATTTTATAAAAAGCAAAATTCTGGATTTTCAACTGGGTTATGAAATTAATTTAATCGAAGGATTTAGAGCTGCAAACTCAGCAAGTATTGCAGGATTAAATGTATCCGGTTTTCAAGAAGATGTAAGGAAACATTTGGATAATTATGATATTTTCATTTCTAGTGAAATACGTACAAACGTAGGGCTATCTCTACGTCCGGGATTTAGATCCAGCTTTAATTCTAAATTCGAAAACCAATATTCATATTCATTTGCCATGAAATATGAATTATCTAAATTATCAGATATTAGAGCTGAATTTTCATCTTCAAACCGTACGCCTAATTTTGATGAATTATATACATATTTTGTAGATAGCAATCACGATATACAAGGAAATTCTGATCTCAATCCTGAAAAAGGATATTCTACCGCTATTCATTGGAATCAAAAAATTATTTCTAATAATGACCTAAAAACTTCATTTAATTTAAGCACTATTTATATTGAACTTAAAGATAAAATAGAACTTTCTACTGTTAGTATTGTCCCTTTGCATTATAAATATATTAATATAGATAAATATTCAAGTTGGGGCATACAAGGGGGTAATTCTTTTCAATATAAAAATATTGATTTTAGCCTTGGAGCATCGGTTTTTGGAATTTCCAGGAAACTAAATGATAATATAAATGGAATACATGTAACCGTTCCTAATGATAAATATCTATACAATTTTCAACTCAATTCTAACGTAAATTATACGATTCAAAAATGGGAAACTACAATTTCTATATACTATAAATATACCGGTAAAGAGTCTGGATATATATATGATTCAAATTCAGATTCTTTTTATTTAGGTAAACAAGAAGATTTTAATCAACTGGATGCTTCAATAAGAAAATATTTATTCAAAAATAAAATTGAAATTACTGCAGGAGTTAGAAATATTTTTGATATAAAAAATGTTAATACAACTGCTGCTCAATCAGGTGCTCATCAAGGACCTATATCCAGCATAAATTTATTTTATGGACGTTCTTATTTCTTAAAACTTGGATTTAATTTAGATTTTTAATATTATGATACCTCATATTGTAAAAAAAATACGCTATATTTTTTTATCTGTATTATTAATTGGTTGTAATACAGATGATGATCCTATATTTGTGCCGCAACCTTCGGGAGCCGTTTTAGCTCCAAATGTAGGCGGACCTGCAGAACCAAACCAGGTTTGGATAGATCTTGATACACAAACCATGAAGGTAAACCAAAGAGATTCCTGGGACTTTGGTTTTTATAATGGAAATGAATTTTTGGTGATTCTTAACGGATCTATATTAATGGCTGCCGGGAAAACAGAGTTTACAGATATTGATGCTGTAACGGAAGCAAATGTAGCCTCTCTCAAACTTTCTGTTTTAGTTAACAATTTTGATGCAGAAAATGTTAAGTATGTAGATGATATTAAAGGCAATTATTTGAAAAGAACTGCTATTGATAAAATTAGTATTAATGATTCGGAAAATAAAGTTTATCTTATTAATATGGGATATGCTGTTTATAAAGGAAATGAAACCTCATTACATAGTAGCGGAGATTTTAGAGGATGGAAAAAAGTTCGAATTTTAAGATACAAAAACAACCAATACAAAATACAATATGCCAATTTATCAGATACTACTCATAAAGAATTTATTATTAATAAAAATAATAATTATCTTTTTAATTTCCTAAGCTTGGAAAATGGTATTGAAGATATACAACCTCCAAAAGATAACTGGGATCTTTGTTTTACAGTTTTTACAAATGAAAATGTAGGACATGGTACATATTCTTTTGCAGATTTTGTTATTTTGAATACTTTAAATAAAACCGCAGCTTACCAAGTAAATACTACAACATCTAGTCTTACATATGAAAATTTTACAAAAGACCAAGTAGACCCCTCTAAGTTTATATATGATGATCAACGGGTCATTGGATCTACATGGAGAAGTACGTATGCAGGAGCTACTGTTTATACAAACCGTTTTTATGTTATTAAAGATAATATAGGAACCCTCTATAAGATTCGTTTTTTGAAAATGACTAACAATGAAGGACATAGAGGATATCCTGAATTTGAGTATAAGCCTCTTTAAAAAATTTCAAATTTTAATATCAATTATATGAAAAAAATTATTTTTATTTTTATTTCTTGTTCTATTTCTCTAATTAATTTTGGTCAAAGTACTAAAGAACAAGATCAAAAATCTATTAAATCTATGGCGGGATGTTATGAAGTAACATTTAATTATGCCGAAACCTTTTCACCAGATAAAAATTATAAATTCCATGACAGAGAAAAAACTCATGCATTAGAACTTGCAAAAATAATTGAAGATACAGGAGATAAAATTTCAATTCAACATCTTTTAATTGTAGGTTCTAAAGATAGTGCAATGATTGTTAAACATTGGAGACAAGATTGGATTTATCAGAATACTGATTTATACACTTTTGATAAGGGTACAAAATGGAAATATAAATCTCTGCCTAAAAGTGAGGTCTTAGGTCAATGGACGCAAAAGGTTTATCAGGTTGATGACAGTCCCCGTTATCAAGGGAGTTCTACATGGATTCATGTAGATAATAAAAATTATTGGGAAAATAATGCAGATGCACCGCTTCCTCGTAGGGAATATACTCAAAGAGATGATTATAATGTGTTGAATAGAACAAACCGTCAAGAAATTACTGATTATGGTTGGATTCATATTCAAGACAATAGAAAAATATTACGCAAAAAAAAGTCTAAAGACATTCTAATAGCTCAGGAAAGAGGAGAAAATGTATATAAAAAGGTTAATCCTGAAAGATGTCTGGCTGCAGAGCAGTGGTGGTCACAAAATTCTTCAATATGGGATAAGGTAAGAAATTCTTGGGATAAGGTTTATAAACGTAATAAAGACCTTATTATGAAAAAACAAAAAAATGATATAGAATTGTTTGAAATATTATCGAAGTATAACACTGATGTATCACAAAAGGAAATCGATAAAGAAATCAACAAATTTGTAGAAAAATAACTTTTTATTTTAATTCCTAATAAATTCAGAAATAAATTTTATATATCTGAATTTATTAGGATATTTCAATTTCAACCGTTAATATTTTTTTTATAAGCAATTAAGGTGTTTTTTAACAGCATGGCTCTCGTCATAGGTCCTACTCCACCAGGAACTGGTGTTATCCAAGAGGCTTTTTCAGAAACATCATTATAGTCAACATCTCCCGCTAAATAAAAACCTCGTTCTTTTGTTGAGTCATCAATACGTGTAATTCCCACATCAATAATTACAGCTCCTTTTTTTATCATAGAACCTTTTAAAAAATTAGGAACCCCTAATGCTGTTATTACAATATCTGCGTTTTTAGTAAAATCTTGTAAGTTTTGTGTTTTTGAATGGGTAAGAGTTACAGTAGCGTCTCCCGGGTATCCTTTTCTACTCATTAATATGCTCATTGGCCTCCCTACAATTCTGCTTCTTCCTATTACTACAACATTTTTACCCTGAGTAGGTACATTATATCTTTTCAGCATCGTCATAATTCCATACGGAGTAGCCGGTAAAAAACTTTCCATTTCTAAAGCCATTTTTCCGAAATTCTGGGGATGAAAACCATCTACATCTTTTTCGGGATCTATTGCCATAATTATTTTTTCTTGATCTATATGATCTGGTAAAGGTAATTGTACTATAAATCCATCTAAATCTTTATCCTCATTCAGTTTTTTTATTTCTTGCAATAACTCATTTTCGTTTATATTACCCGGAAGTTTTACTAAAGAAGAACGAAAACCTACGGCATGGCAATCTTTTATTTTATTATCGACATAAGTAACACTTGCTCCGTTGTTTCCTACTAATACAGCAGATAAATGAGGTGGACGAAAACTTTTATTTACATATTGTGCTACCTCTTCTTTAATTTCTTGTTTAATTTGTTTGGATAGTTTTAGACCATCTAAAATATTAGCCATAATATAGTTTATTAGTTTACACAAATATAAAAAAGTTCATAATAATCAATTTTTTAATCTTGCAATTACTTTTATTCCTCCATCTTTTATAACCTCTCCTACGTTTACCAATATTTCTGTACCAAGAGGTAAAAACACATCCATTCGAGATCCAAATTTTATAAAACCAAATTCTTTTCCTGCTTCAGCTTTATCTTGTAATTCTGAATACATAACTATTCTACGAGCCATAGCTCCGGCTATTTGTCGAAATAAAATTTGTTTTTTATTAGGATTTTCTACCACTACTGTAGTACGTTCATTTAATTCAGAAGATTTTTCATGCCAAGCTACTAAAAATTTTCCGGGATGATATTTTTTAAAAATTACTTTTCCTGTTACCGGATACCTGCATACGTGTACATTTAAAGGCGACATAAAAATGGAAATTTGTATACAATTTGTTTTTAAATATTCCTTTTCATATACTTCTTTTACTATAACTACTTTTCCATCTACAGGAGCAATGATTTCTTCAGGTTTAGCTTCATATTCTCTTATTGGATTTCTAAAAAACCAAACGATCATGGCTTCTAATATCACTAACGGTACAATCATTATCCATGACCAACAACGAAATAAATAAAACAGGATTATACTTAAAAGTAAAATTCCTATGATACTAACAAGAATGATTTTCTTACCTTCCTTATGGATTCTCATAATACTGAATTAATTAAATAATATAAAAATATAACAGGAATACAGAAAATAAAACTATCTAACCTGTCTAATATTCCACCATGTCCGGGCATCAGATTACCTGAATCTTTTACCTTAAAAAATCTTTTTAATTTAGATTCTGCCAAGTCTCCTATAGGAGCAGATAACGCTATTAAAATACTTATAATAATCCAGTTACCCCGTAATTGCGAATAGTTGATTTCAATTATTATACCTGTTATAATGGTAAATATGATACTCCCCAGTAAACCTTCTATAGATTTGTTTGGGGAAATTTTAGGAGCAAGCTTCCTTTTTCCAAATTTTCTCCCTACTAAATAAGCAAAAGAGTCACTAATCCAGATAAGTAAAAATATAAAAAATATTTCTGAGGTCAACGGATTATTACTATTAGGAATAGCTAAAGTTAAACTAAAAGGAATACCCAAATAAATAGCTGTAAATATTAGTTTACCACTATCTGTAACAAGTTCTTCAGTAAACCGAAATAAAGTTATAATAGATAGAGCAAATAATATTAAAAGCATTATATATTTCCAATAATATAATGTGAAATTTAAACTATTAACAAAATAGTCTTTAGAAAAGTTATAATAGATGAATCCGGCGAGAATAAAAGTTAATATTTTAAATAAAATATTTTTATAATTAAGAATTTTAACAGCTTCTATCATACAGCCTATAAAAAATAGAGAAATTAATATGTAAAATGGATAGGAAGATTGTATTTTTATATTAAAATAAATATACGCTACATCTGTAAGGAAATTTGTAGTACATAAAAATACCAACAATACGTAGACTATTCCTGATAGAGAACGAGTTATCATTGTTTTTTTTATTAATTATCTGAAATTAAAGGCATTCTTCTACTAAAAGTAAATATAATTTTTTTGCTGTTGATATATCACTAAAACCTTGTACCTGATTACCATATATAGAGGTTATATTAGAAGGAATACTATTTTTTTTATTATATCTTATTTTAGCTAATCCGGCACTGGAAGAACTTATAATTTGATTAGGATTAGCCCAAACTATTATTTTATTTGGAAGATCCGATTTCTTTAAATGACGTGTTTGATCAGAAGATATCATTATAGATCCATCTAAAGCTACCAAATATTCACAACTAATTAGAGCTATATCTTGTTTTTGATTACTTTGGGTAGTATAATTACAATCTAAAACATTAACTAAAGATATAAGTTCATGTTCTACACATAAAACTTCACTTATATCTTCATTTATAAGAATTTCCTGTAAATGTTGTAAGGCTTCATTTTTATTATCACAATAAAAAAACATTCCTCCTCCTGCTTTAAATCTCTTTGTAAATAATACGTCTTCTTCCAATTTATCATCGTTCCAATCAAAAGCTTCTGATTCTTTCCCTTTCTTCTTACCAAATATTTTATCAAGAAATCCCATTCAAATTTTTGTTAAATTTCTGATTATTTTCTTATTCAAATATATAAAAAAAACACATATTATGAATAATCTATAATAATAAGAACTTTTTAAATATTCTTTTGTTTCATTTTGCTTATTCTGTCTTAGTTTCTTCTTCTGAATGATTTATTTCTTCTTTTTCTTCTTCTTTTATTTCTTCTGAAAAATCGGTATCATCAAATTTTCTCTTTCCAAAAACCTCTTCTAAATCTTCTTTAAAAATTACTTCTTTTTCTAATAATTTATTAGCTAGTTGGGTTAATTTATCTTTATTATCAGTTAATATCTGGATAGCTCTTTTATATTGATTTTCAATAATTTTAGAAATTTCTTTATCTATGGTTTCTGCTGTAACTTCTGAGTATGGCTTCGTAAATCCGTATTCATTGCCAGAGCTATCATAATAAGATATATTACCAATTTGTTCGCTTAATCCATAGATAGTAACCATAGCATTAGCTTGTTTCGTTACTCTTTCTAAATCTGATAATGCTCCTGTAGATATGTTTCCAAATATTACCTCTTCTGCAGCTCTCCCTCCCAATGTTGCACATATTTCATCTAACATCTGTTCTGTTGTAGTTAACTGTCTTTCTTCAGGTAAATACCATGCAGCACCTAAAGATCGTCCTCTAGGTACAATAGTTACTTTTAGAAGAGGAGCTGCATGTTCTACCATCCAGCTAATAGTTGCATGTCCCGATTCATGAAAAGCAACTCTTTTCTTTTCATGGGGTTTTATAACTTTATTTTTCTTTTCTAATCCTCCTATTATTCTATCTACTGAATCTAAAAAATCTTGTTTACCAACAGATTCTCTTCCTTTTCTGGCAGCAATAAGAGCAGCTTCATTACAAACATTAGCAATATCTGCACCACTAAATCCGGGAGTTTGCCTCGCTAAAAAATCTATATCTAAATCCTGATCTAATTTTAAAGGTTTCAAATGAACCTTAAATATTTCTTTTCTTTCATTAAGGTCTGGTAAATCTACATAAATAGATCTGTCAAAACGTCCCGGACGCATTAATGCTTGATCTAAGACATCTGCTCTATTGGTTGCTGCTAAAACGATTACACTGGTATCTGTCGCAAAACCATCCATTTCTGTTAATAACTGGTTCAAGGTATTTTCCCTTTCATCATTAGACCCAGTAATATTATTTTTTCCCCTTGCTCTTCCTATAGCATCTATTTCGTCAATAAAAATAATTGCAGGTGATTTTTCTTTAGCTTGTCGGAAAAGATCTCTAACCCTAGAAGCTCCTACCCCTACAAACATTTCAACAAAATCTGACCCGGAAAGAGAGAAAAAAGGTACTTTAGCCTCTCCCGCTACCGCTTTGGCTAATAAAGTTTTCCCAGTCCCCGGAGGACCTACTAATAAAGCTCCTTTAGGTATTTTCCCTCCTAATTTTGTATATTTTTTAGGATTTTTTAGAAAATCTACAATTTCTTCAACTTCTTCTTTTGCTCCTTCCAGTCCTGCAACATCTTTAAATGTTACTCTCATGTTATCATTTTCATCAAATAATTTAGCTTTCGAACGTCCAATGCTAAAAATTTGACCTCCGCCACCACCTGTACCTCCGGCCATTCTTCTAAATAAGAAATACCAAATGAGAGCAAAAAATAATATAGGTAATAATAATTGTATGAAAATTCCTCCCCATGGGCTAGGATTTTCAAATTCCAAATTAGTTTCTAAATTATATTTTATTTTATCCTCATTAAACCTTTTTTCAAATAATTGTTTATCTCCGGCAATAAAAGTAAATTGGGGAGAATCTGAAATTTGATTAAACGGAATTAATCCTTGGTCATTATTGTATACTTTAGAGTCCTTCTTAGCTTCAGGGGTAAGATATACTTTTACTTCTGAGGATTCATTAACAAAAATTACTTTTTTAATATATTTTTGTTCAAGTAATGAAAAGAATTTTGCTGAATCTATTTTTGTTTCCTGACCTGAATTTAAAAACTGTTGAGATAATAATAACACTACAAAAATGATTAAAATCCCATAAAACCAGTTAAATGAAAACGGCTTTTTACTTTTCTTTTTTTTATTATTTGGTTCCAAAATTGAATCTTATTTTAATTTAGTTTTAAATTGAATTTTTTATCATCACTATCTTCGCTAGCTATCTTAGTTATTGGTACATCACCCCATAAATTTTCTAAATCGTAATATTCTCTATATTCTTGTTGAAAAATATGTAAAACTACAGAAATATAATCCATCAATACCCATTGCTCATTATCAGTACCTTCTATGTGCCATGGTTTTTCTTTAATATGCTTTCTCACATATCTTTCTACTGAATTGGATATTGCTGAAACTTGTGTATTGGAATTTCCCGTACAAATGATAAAATAATCGGTAATTGTATTTTCTAACTTTGTAAAGTCTAATATTGTTATATCATACCCTTTAACTTCTTCTATTCCTTTAATTATATATTCTAATAATGTATTGTTGTCTATCTTAGTTTCTGTCATCTAATTTTAATGTAATATAATAAACCCTAATTTGGTTTGGTTATGCAAAAATAATCATTTTAGAATTTCTTTTGATTTAAATTTAATAAATTTAACACGTTATTTAGTAGTCAAAACCTATGCCATTAAAATTTTTTGAAAAAATCGATTCTACTAATGAATATGTTAAGGAAAATTTACTTTATTTTAAAGAAAATTTTTCCGGGGTTTATACTTTTAACCAGTTACAGGGAAAAGGACAAAGAGGAAATTCCTGGTTATGCGAACCCAAAAAAAATATAGCCCTGACATTTTGTCTTGCTAATTCTTCGATTTCTCCTCTTTCTGTGAGTTTTTGGGTGGCTATTGTTGTAAGAAATTTTATTGAAAAAATTACTCATCTTTCTACATCTATTAAATGGCCCAATGACATACTAATAAAAAGAAAAAAAATTTGTGGTATTTTAATTGAAAAATCTAAAGGTACTTTCATTATAGGAATCGGTATTAACGTATTGCAAACAGATTTTTCGGATTTGGACTTATTAAGAGCATCTTCCCTTACTCTTCTTACATCTAAAAGTTACTCTCTCTCAAGCCTGGTAAATCATTTATTAATTAACTTTAAAGAAAATTACTCTTTATTAGATCATAGCGAATATCTTTATAAAACTTATAATAATTATCTATTTGGTAAAAATTTAATCATGTCTTTTAAAATTAAAAATTCTATAGTTAAAGGTAGGATTAAAGGTGTGGATGAAGATGGGCTTTTACTACTGGAACTTGAAAACAAATTAATTGAAAAATTTAAAATAAAAGAAATTGAATTTCTATACGAATAATTTAACTTTTTATTCTATGTTAAGTTTTTGTGAATAAATTATAATTCGATTTGCTTTTTATAAATTATTTTTTTATGTATTTTTACATATATTTTAAAATAGAAGCTTAATAACGTGGAAGAATTTTTTGATAATGAATTAGTCAATCGGTTTGAAGAAATGATGGAAAAAAATGAATCTGGATATTTTGATTCTGATGAATTTTGTGAGATTATTTCATTTTATCTGGATATTTATGATTATGAATATGCCCTCAAAGCGTTGAATGTTGCTTTTGATCAATACCCTTCAAATATAGATATTAAAATTAAACAACTGGAGTATTTCGTAGGAATTGAAGATCTTCATAAAGCCTACAATTTAATTGAATATTTGAAGGATTTATGTTATACAGATACAGATTATATCATTGCTACGGCTAAATACTGGTCTTTAAGAAAATTTCCTCATAAAGCAATCGATTTTTATACACAAGCTTTACAGAATGAAGAAGACGAAGATTATATTTATAATTGTTTAGGAAACGAATTTTTAGAAATTAATGAGCCTTCTTTAGCTTTGAATGCTTATAAAAAAGCCCTGGAATATAATATTAATGATGAATTTTCTTTATTTTCCTGTATACATTGTTTTGAAATCTTACATCAAAATTCAGAATGTATTAATTTTTTAAAAAAATTCATTGATATTAACCCTTATTCTGAAGAAAGTTGGTTTCAATTAGGTTTACAATATTTAAATCTTAACCAATATAAAAATGCATTACATGCTTTTGATTATGTTATTATAATTAATCCTAAAAGCATTGCCGGATATACCCAAAAAGCCTTTTGTTACGAAAAATTAGATAATTGGGAAAAAGCTATAGAAATTTATGAGGAATCTTTAGGTTTTGATGATACAGCAGCTTTTACTCTTTTTAAAATAGGACAAGCATATATTAAACTGAATAAGCCCATATTAGCATTAAAATCATTTCAAAAATCCGTAAAAGAGGACCCTCAATTTGATAAAGCCTGGTTTGAAATTTCCAACATTCATGACACATTGGGAAATAATGAAGAAGCCCTACACTATATAAACAAAGCATTAGATATTGAAACTAAAAATGTGAGTTACTGGAAAAAATATGCTTACATAAATATCCAATTGGGAAAATTTGAAGAAGCATCCGAATCTTTTGAAATTATATTAGATTTAGAGCCCGATCATATGTATAACTGGTTAGGATATTCCGAAATACTGATCAGTTTAGGAGACTATTCTAAAGCTGCCAATATATTGCATAAAAGCTTTAAAAATTTTAACCGCGCAGAATTATTTTTTCAATTAAGCAATTGTTATTACTTATTAAAGAATGAGAAAAAGAGTGATTTATATTTAAAGATGGCATTAAAATTGAATCCCAAAATAAAAGAGCTGATGAAAGAAAAATATTGTATTTTTCCAAAAAACAGTACAAAACAAATCAATCCTGATATTAACTTAAATATATAATATAAAAAATAACGTATGAACATAGTAGCCCATCAATTACT
Organism: Apibacter adventoris; assembly: GCF_002964975.1. Lineage (GTDB taxonomy): Bacteria > Bacteroidota > Bacteroidia > Flavobacteriales > Weeksellaceae > Apibacter > Apibacter adventoris. The sequence continues at coordinate 30,194 of NZ_PSZM01000026.1, forward strand.
ATCGTATAACATTACAGATATACAAGTAGGTAATGTTTTGGGCGAAGTGGTACGAGGAAAAGATTATCAAAATTACCCTCAATCTATAGCGGCAGGAATTTTATTGCACCGAAATATTGATACTTATACCGATTTTCATCCTATTGTAAAGCAAACTACAAGTATTTTTCATAATTCTTATGGAAAATTTGCCCCTATAATTACAGATGTTATTTATGATTATTTTTTAATTAAGAACTGGCATTTGTTTTGTGAAGATGAATTTGAATATTTTAAGCAGAAATGTTATGAATTGGTTCAGAGTAAAGAATTATTATTTCCTCAAAGGCTAAATGGATTTCTTTCTTCTATGATCAAGGATGACTGGTTCGAAAAATATAAAACTTTTGAAGGTATAGAATGGACGCTCTACAATTTAAGTAAAAAGTCTAAGTTTCATTCTAACATGAGTAACTCCCTAAAAGAGATATATTTAAAAGAAAAAAATATCGAAAAACAATTTTTACAATTCTATCCTCAATTGCAGAAATTTTGTAAAAATTTTATTGTTAAACAACTTCCTCAGTATGAGGAAATGTTTAAAGAAAACAGCTTTTTACATTAAATAATTTCCAAATGAAATACCTTATTTTATTTGATGGAATTTGTAATTTATGTAATTCTACTGTAAAGTTTGTAATTAAACATGACCAAAAAGAAAAATTTAAATTTGCATCTTTACAATCAGAATTCGGGATTAATTTTTTAAAGGAAAGAAACCTATCTAAAGATCATTGGAATTCTATTATTCTTTATGAACCCAATAAAGCTTATTATATAAAAAGTACTGCTGCTTTAAAGATTGCCTTGCAAATGGGGTTTCCTTATAATCTTTTGTATATTTTTATAATATTGCCTGCATGCTTACGAAACATAGTATATGATTATATAGCTAAAAACCGATACAAATGGTTTGGTAAAAAAGATCAATGTATGGTACCTACTCCCGAATTAAAAAAACGTTTTATAGTTTAAGGAACAGAAATATTATTATTCTAAGAAAGACTAATTAAAAGATAAAATGCCTGGTTTTTATTTTCAAAAATTTATTTAATTTTTTTTATTTTCTGTCCGCTTCTGTACTTTCCTATATTTAATCTACTTATTGGTTTTATCGATGTCAAAATAGAGTTGATACAATAATTTTTTTCCTCAACCATCCATTTCCATTGTCTTCAACGTTCCTAAACTTTTCAGCTTAGGTTTATGATAAATTACCTATCCCGAAACCTTATAAATAACCATTTCGACAAAATATATTTATGTTTAATTATCATAACAAAAACACACATTTATAATAAAATAAACAAAAATACATGATTTAAAACCGTATTATATTAAAATAATTTATATTTTTGTACATATATAAATAATAATAATTTTTATTAAATACCTATCTAATGTCTGATTTTATTACTCCCGAAGACGAACAATACCGTATTCCCGGAACTGACTCCTACCTTATTCCTCCTGATATTATAAAAAAACGCAAACAACTTTCTAACCAGGTAGTTTACGGAGCCAGTCGTGAAAAAGACTTGGATGGCTCTCACATTATTTATGCCACCGTGACCGTAGGTGGTGAAGAAATACTTAAACATAGCCACTTTTCCCTGTCTATTGATTCTAAAATCTCTCGGCACGACCGTTTCGAGATTCTCTGCCCCAGCGAAGAATTTGCAGAAACCTCTGCCTATCCGCTATCTAACAGCAAATATGTATTAGGAAAACGTTGCACTATACAATTTAAACAATTGGGTATTTCTACTTATCTCTTTACCGGAATCATAACCGAAATAGAAAACCGCCGCATAGACGGCTATTCCCATATAGTGCTTATAGGCTTTTCCCCTACTATATTGTTGGATAACGGGGAGAACTGCTGCAGTTTTGAAAACCTGAACCTTTCCGAAATTATGAGCCGGATATTGGCCGGCTACCCCACAGACCGTGTGCAGGGAGATTTGCGCCCCCATGCAAAAGATAAACTCCCCTATATAGTACAATACAACCAGAGCGACTGGCAGTTTTTACGCAGTTTGTGTGCCCGATATGGTGAAAACCTCTTTTACAACGGAAAGCAAATCGTATTGGGCGGTTGGGGAGGAAAAACCGTAGAGCTTTTTGAAGAGCAGGATTTCTTTGAATACCGCCTGCAAATGAAGTTGGCTCCCCAAGCTTTCGAATATACCGCTTATGACTATAACCGAGCGGAAAACCTGAAAGTGCACAGCGAAGAAAACAGTTTGCAGTCAAGCAAAAATCCTTTTCAGCAATTTGCTCAGGAAACCTCAGAAAAAATCTTTACTACCAACCCCCAAAAACATTATGCCGGCAGCTTTTCCGAGGCAGATTACCAAGAGCTGAACCGGGCTGTAAAAAAGAAGCAATTGGAAAACAAAAACGTAGCAGTGGTAGAGATGAAAACCCAAAATCCTAATTTACGGCTGGGCGATATTATTAAGCTTCATGGTTGGATTGCTGGACATAAGATATTCAAAGATGGAAATGTGCCGTTGGAATCTTATAAAATCATTGAAATTTCCCACGAGTTTAAAGATGGAGAAGGCTATTATAACCGTTTAAAAGCTATTCCTAAAGACCTGGAAGTAGTTCCGGTAGAAGAAATTCCGCAGGCGGTATGCGAAACCCAGCCGGCAGTGGTTACCGATAACAAAGACCCGAAAGGAATGGGACGAATCCGGGTACGATTTGCCTGGCAGTCTGCCAACGAACAAAGTCCGTGGATTCGTCAGATGCAACCCCACGGAGGAGCCGGAAAAGGCTTTTACTTTATTCCCGAAATCGCAGAAGAGGTACTTATTGGCTTTGAAGATCATAATCCCGAAAGGCCCTATGTATTGGGAACCCGCTACAACGGAAAGGAAATCAGCGGATTTTATACCCCCGACAATCGCTTTAAGGTAATTAAAACTCATAGTGGGCATTATCTGGAGTTTGAGGAATTTAAAAATATTACCCTGGCAGATACTAAGGGAAACAAGTTCCATATAGACAGCCAGGGAGACTGCCTGAATATTGAGGCTCTGAAAGACATTACCCTGAATGCCGGCAGAAATATTAACATAAATGCCCAACGAGACATAAATATTGTGGCCGGACAGGATATGAACACAAATGTAGGAGGAAACAGCTTACTGAGAACGGGAATGAACTACCTATTAAAAATCTTTGGTATGATGAAGGAGGAAGTGAGCGGAGATATTGAATCTTATACTGAAAATAAAAGAAAAATTATCAGCAAAGACCGAATAGATACCTATTGCGATGAGGAAATCAAACATAACTCCCAAAGTGTTTTAAAAAATAACAGCAATGAAAAAAACCAATTATTTTAACCCAATTGTAGCTCTACAGCCATGAGAATACGACTATCGGGAGGAAAAATTACCGAATATACCAAGGGTAACTATCATGTATATGCTAAGGGAGATATAACCTTTACTGCTAAAAAAGTGATACAGGAAGCCCCGGAAATTATATTCGGAAAGGCCGACCCCCATCCTGAACAGGAAGAAACGACAGGCACTACCCTTGTAGAACTTCGCCCGTTAGTGAATCTGGAAAGCACCACTGCCTCCAAAGTAAAAATAGCCGGAAAAGAATATGAGGTTTACAATGGGCAATTCGGCTTTGACTGGTACCAGCAGCATGAAGTAATTCCCTGGGTATCTCATACTCCCGTGCAGATAGAAAGCCTGCTGCAAAATGGCATAAAAAGCATAGATGCTCAAGGAAATACCACGCCCTACTCTGGGCAGGAAGAAGCATTGCAAGCCTACCGTAATACCTATAAGCAACTGGGGCTGGGCCGCAAATATAAAACAGAAAAATACTATATCCCTTATCTGGCTCTGTTTGATGAAGAAACCAGCCGAAAACAGGACGAAAAAATGAAAGGAAAAGATGGTTATGTCTCTCCTCCATTTCGTGCGGCTTTTAACCTGTATATAGACGTGGCAGGCAAAAAACCCGAGAAAATACTGGTAAGCAAAAACCCTTATTTTGATACTAACTGGAAAGAGCATAACGAAAGGTATAACTCCGTAGATTTTTCCTCTTTGGCTTTTACTCCTTATTACGAAGGATTGGTTTCTAATGTAGTACTGGAACTTAGCTGCAAAAAAAGCTTTTCCGAGCCCCAGAAAATCAGCCTTTGGGCACTCTATGCAGGAAACCCCGTTCCGCAACTGGCAGGAAGGGTTATTGCCCTACCCAACAACGAAGCCTATATACAAAGGCAAAAAATTGTATTGGTAGATACGATAATGAACATTTTAAATGATGATAAAGAACAAATAGGTGAATTCCAGCCTTCAAATATCCGGTATCTGTATTATCTGCACCAGTTTCTCCTTCTTCCCGAATGGGAGCAATTCAATGGTGATAAAACTTTGAACCTGACCCATAACCCCGATTTTAAAACCGGAGGCTATTGTATAGATGATAATACAGTAGATAAAGAAATCCGTAAAGAAGATGGCGGGGTGCACGAGCGCTTATATCGGGCATTAGCCGAAGCTAAAGAAGAAAACGGAAAACCCAAATACAGCCTGTACCCGGAAGGAGAAGCGGTTTATTTCTTTGCCCTGGGGTTAAACTGCAACGGAAAGCAAACTAAAGGTTCTACCCACCCTAAACACAAATGGGTGCTGATGTTTAAAATACAGCTGGATTCTAATTTTCCTGCCAATACCCCAAGCCACGAATGCCTCCATGCCCTGGGGCTGGCACATACCTTTATCAATAAGAAAGACGGAATGTATGGAAGCCAAACCGGAAAAGCCGAAAGCCTATACCGGCTAAACCCTAATAAAAAGTTTGTATTTAAACCGAATACGACCCTCAACCTGATGGACTATTCTCCTACCCCGTACACCTCTTTTTACTGGCAGTGGAAAATAATTAATCCCGCTATTGAAATTTAAGATAAAAATAGTATATTTGATGTAGAAGTAAATAATAAAAAACCATGCGCCAATTATTTATTTATCCCTTATTCTTTCTTGGTTGCCTACTTACTTACGCACAAGATATTTCCTTAATTCCTACCGTAGACACCCTACAAAAACTCGATATTCAATGGTTTAAGGAGAACAGAAGCCAAAATAATGGAGTAGTTTATTTAGAAGACAGTACTAAGATAAAATTAATCCAACAAACCAATCAATTTAGGAAAGACATAAAGAAAAAAGATAGCCCATATGTTTTAACAATATTATATGATAAATCATCTGGAGAATACAGAGGGGGTGGTGTATTTTTTTATAATCTGAGAATTTCTCCCTGGAAAGTTTATGATGAAACAGGTAAATTAAAAATATATAAAAATGAAAATCAAGATTACCCTTTTACTTATACTCAGGTAATAGATAAAATAAAGAAAGAATATCATGTAGATCTGGAAAAAGAATTTGGTAAACGTCAGTTTATAGATTTGGTAAGAGGTTGGAATAAAGATGACCCTTATGATTATCCAAAATATATGGTTTCTTATAGTTTAGATAATATGGCTTTAAAAAATTATCTACCCGATCCACGAGTAAAAGAAGCTCCCGAATCTTATAACTATGGATATAATCCTCCTCAAAGATTTATTTTTATAAACGGACGTTCGGGGAAAATTGAATTAGATATTACTACTGATAAATATTATGCAGCTCAGGAATATTATAGAAATAAAATTCAACGAGAAAAAATAGCTGAAAATTCACCTTCTAAAGTTCCTAATTATTAAAATGTATTTACCTATATCCCGATTTTTCATTTATCCCCTATTCTTTCTTGGTTGCCTACTTACCTACGCACAAGATGTTTCCTTAATTCCTACTGTGGACACCCTACAAAGACTTGATATTTCATGGTTTGAGAAAAATGAGGATGTAAACGGAGGAATTATTTATTTAGAAGACAGTACAAAGGTAGAACTTATATGGCAAAATAATTCATATAGAAAAAATTTGCGAAAAAAAAATAGTCCTTATGTTTTAACGGTACTTTATGACAAAAAAAGCGGTAAATATATGGGGGGTGGACTTAATTTTTTTAATATACAAATTGGAAAATGGAAAGGTTTTCATGTTGATTTAAAAAAATGGGTTACATTTAATGATGATAGCCAAGATTACCCTTTTACTTATACTCAGGTAATAGATAAAATAAAGAAAGAGTATCATGTAGATCTGGAAAAAGAATTTGGTAAAAGGGAATATATCGATGTACGCAGAGGTTGGGATAAAAAAAATCCTTATGATTATCCTGCCTATGTAGTTGTTTATACTCTAACTCCCGAAGAACTCAAAAATTACCACCCGGACCCTCGCGTGGGAGGTTCTCTTCCTGTTAACAATTATTATTATAATACGCCCCGAAGATATATTTTTATTGATGGCAGAACAGGAAAAACCGAACTGGATATGGCTTCTGATGAATATTATGCGATTGCAGAATATTATAAAAATAAAATTCAACGTGAAAAAATAACCGAAAATTCACCTTCTAAAGTTCCTAACTACTAAAATGTATTTACCTATATCCCGATTTTTCATTTATTCCTTATTCTTTCTTGGTTGTCTGCTTACCTATGCACAAGATGTTTCTTTAATTCCCACTGTAGACACCCTACAAAAACTCGATATTCAATGGTTTAAGGAGAACAGAAGCCAAAATAATGGAGTAGTTTATTTAGAAGACAGTACTAAGATTAAATTAATATGGCAACCTGATTTTTATAGAGAAGATATAAGTAAAAAAAATAGTCCTTATAAATTAATGAAATTTTATGATAAAAAAATTGGTATTTATCAAGGGGGGGGTATATATTTTTATTCTTGTAGAATAGGTAATTGGAAAGATTATGATATAAATAATGAATTAATAAACAATCAAAACTATGACCAAGATTACCCTTTTACTTATACTCAGGTAATAGATAAAATAAAGAAAGAGTATCATATAGATCTGGAAAAAGAATTTGGTAAAAGGGAATATATCGATGTACGCAGAGGTTGGGATAAAAAAAATCCTTATGATTATCCTGCCTATGTAGTTGTTTATACTCTAACTCCCGAAGAACTCAAAAATTACCACCCGGACCCTCGCGTGGGAGGTTCTCTTCCTGTTAACAATTATTATTATAATACGCCCCGAAGATATATTTTTATTGATGGCAGAACAGGAAAAACCGAACTGGATATGGCTTCTGATGAATATTATGCGATTGCAGAATATTATAAAAATAAAATTCAACGTGAAAAAATAACCGAAAATTCACCTTCTAAAGTTCCTAACTACTAAAATGTATTTACCTATATCCCGATTTTTCATTTAT
>NZ_PSZM01000027.1 GCF_002964975.1 Apibacter adventoris
AATAGTACAGCATGTAGAATATGTACCATTTGGGGAGGTGTTTATTGAGGAAAGGAACCAGAGTTGGAATACCCCTTACCTGTTTAATGGCAAGGAACTGGATGAGGAAACGGGGTTATACTATTACGGGGCTAGATACTATAATCCGAGGGAGTCCGTCTGGCTGAGCGTTGATCCGCTGTTTGAAGAAACGATGACTCCATATCAGTATACTTATCAAAATCCTATTAGGTTTACTGATCCAATGGGGATGGAGCCAGATGAGGGAGGAGATGGTGGCTTTTGGAGAGGAATAGGGAATTTGTTTAAGTCTAGGGCTAGAATCAATGCCGAAGATAAAGTAAGATTGTTAAACAAGAGTCTATATCAGTAAGTAAAGGAAATATGACTGCATATAAATAATGGAATGTAACCTATACAGATAATAATATAGAGAAAACAATACATAGGTTAGAATATACAAAAGAAGGACTTTATGCACATATTTCTTTTGAGGGATATCTACTGAATCAGAAGGAAGTATAGCAGAAGGGGATCCCAATGCAGGTTCTATAAGTTTACCTAACCCATTCCAGGGGAGATATAGTAATGGTAAATACTAATCCTGTCATGACAGCTATATCAGGCGCAGTGGCCCCCACCATTAGGTTTTATTTCAGGATGTGTTCAAAGTTATTCATCATTTAGTGAAGGAGATTATGTTGGAGGAACCGTTGGAGTGATTACTTTAGGTTTCAGTGTTAGAATGTCAGGTCTAGCAAATCAATGGTTTAGAGGGGCTAATAATAAATTCACTTTCACTCCTGAGGAATACAATAGTAAGACATTAGGACAAGGAACAATAGAGTTTAAGTAGGGAGTTAGCCCTAAATATTTGAATAAAATTCCTAATCCAGGTAAGCAGAAAATTAAACAAATGTTTAGAAGAACTTCATTACCGGTGAAAGATAATCTCGGAATACAAGAAGCTGGATATTTTCATTTAGGAACTAGATAAATATTATTGTGAAATACTTAAAAGTAAAATTAGAAGAATCAAAAAGGAAAGTAATTGAAAGTAAAGGATGTCTATTCTTTTGGATATTGAATAAACTATTTTCACACAAATTTAATGAGGAAAATAAAGTAACTTATTGGTTACTCGAGTTTGAATATAATGATTGGAATTATAAAAATGAAGTTAAAAGAGAAATAGGTTTGAATGAAAATGGAAGGATAATAGTTCGTTTACCTAATAAAAAAAATGAATTAGGTTTTTGGGCTGATGAAGATGTGGATTATCTATATTTTATTAATCATTTTAAGCATGTAAAAATATCACGAGAGTATTTTGAAGAAAAATGGAATGAATTAAAATAAATAAACAAAAAACCCGCAATTGCGAGGTTTTTGTTATTAATTAATCTCCTCGTCAATGCAGAGTAATCTGAGGAGTTCGATATTGTTGTAAATATCTCAGTTTGTATGTTCGGTAAGCTCTTTATGTTTCAAAGAAAGGATAAGCGAAGATTTACAGAGATTACTCCCTAAATAAAGAACACAATGCGTATTTTGAAGTGCCTTACCATGGAAAAGACCATAATGATTATGAAAACGGAACAGGCTTTTGCTGTGCAGGCAAAGATAAAAAACTCCAAGCCTACGGAGGCGGAATCGGCAAAGGGAATGAAGAATATGAAAAGATGCAGTATTATTATCATGCGGATCATTTGGGAAGTAGCAGTTATATTACTAACTTAGACGCACAAATAGTACAGCATGTAGAATATGTACCATTTGGGGAGGTGTTTATTGAGGAAAGGAACCAGAGTTGGAATACCCCTTATTTGTTTAATGGCAAGGAACTGGATGAGGAAACGGGGTTATACTATTACGGGGCTAGGTACTACAATCCGAGGGAGTCTATCTTTTTAAGTGTAGATCCGTTGTTTGAAGAAACAATGACTCCGTATCAGTATACGTATCAAAATCCTATAAAATTTACAGATCCTACAGGGATGGAGGGAGAAGGAGTAGATAATGACTACAAATTAGGCTCAGATGGAAAAATCACATTGGATAAAGTAACAAATGATGAAAGTGATAGATTAATAGCAGAGAATGGTGATGTTATTTCGAGTAATATTAGAAAAGGAATTTTATCTGATGGTATTAATATAGCAAAAGATGGATTGCAAATTGAAAATGCAAATGATATAACAAATATTAGATTAGGTAGTTTTTTATTAGATTTGTCAATGTATGAGCAGAAAGAAATCAGTTGGGGATTATATAATTTAGGGGATAAACATGTTTCAATAATTAATATATTACCATATGAAAATAACACGGTTTTTACATCTGATATGTTACCAGAGTCTGTTTCATATAAAGGGAAGGTTTATGATGTATTATCTATAGGAAACCATACACATCCGAGCTTTGCTAAAAAAGGAGATCCTGTATATAACAGTCAAGGGAAATTAGTAGGAACAAGAACTAATGAAGGAGGAACCTCCAAGCCTAGTTCTTCTGATTTAATGAGAAGTAATAAAGCTTCTAATAATTATATATTTGGAAGAACAGGGACAAGGTATTATAATACAAATGGAACTGTTTGGAATGTTGAAGATAAAAATCCAATAACTAGAGATAATGTATATCAAAGATTAGGATGGAAAAAAAGGTTTTAATATGTATATTCTTGTTTTTTATTTCCTGTTTAAAAAATAACAAAATAGAAGAGAAAAATATTTTAAAAAGTTATTTTCCTATAAGAAAAGGAAATGTTGAAGATAGCTTATTTAATTCAGTGTTTTCAAAAATTTTACAGGATGATTTTAAGGAACCTTCATTGTATGGAATAAAGATTGATGATGAAATCTATAGAATTTCTAAATTGAGTAATAATTTATATTCTGAAATATTGAAGATTCACAATTATAATGATTCTATACAAATAAATTTAAATATAGTAGGGGTACTAGATACCTGTTATATTATTTCTTATGATAAATTTGATATTGTAAAAAAAAATATTGATAAATGTTTACATTTACAAATAGGTAATGAGGTAATTAATGATAGTGATATTTGGATAGTTGAGAAGGTATCTAAAACTAATTATCAGTATAATTATAGATGGATTTGGCATGATCAAAGAGATGAACAAACTTTTTATATGTCTTTAAATAATGTAGATACTATTGTTGTTAGTAAAGAGATTAGAAATATCATAAATGATAAAATAAAGCAAAAGGTTCTTTAGCCAAAAACCCCTCGCAATTGCGAGGGGGCTTTGTTTTACTTTTCTTTATTGAGTAAATCTAACAATTCTAACTCGTCTTTAGGGATAAGGGAGCGCAGGAGTTGCAGGATATTGTAAATGTCCTATTGAGTATGCTCGGTAAGCTCTTTATTTTCCAAAGAGAGGATAAGAGAAGGTTTACAGAGGTTACTCCCTAAATAAAGACCACTATGCGTATTTTGAAGAACCTTACCATAGAAAAGACCATAATGATTATGTAAACGGAGCAGGCTTTTGCTATGTAGGCAAAGATAAAAACTCCAAGCCTATGGAGGGGGAATCGGCAAAGGGAATGAAGAATATGAAAAGATGCAGTATTATTATCATGCAGATCATTTGGGAAGTAGCAGTTATATTACTAACTTAGACGCGCAAATTTTAGTGATCGATCTGAATATGAAAATAGAAGTTAAATTATCTGATAAAACTTCTCCAGTAATTCAATGATATCTTATAATATATATAGTGCATGGAAGTCTATTAAGGTATATAATAATGATGATAGCTTATATTTTCTTGTAAAAAAAACACGTTCTATATTAGGTAAATATACTTTATATTACTTTATTAGTGAAGAATTATTCTTAATTTTAGAAAAATATGATTATTTATTATTTAGTAAAAAAAAGCTTATTTATAATAATTTAAATTATACTATTATATTTCAAGAAGATGTAATGTCTTTTGAAGGGAAAGAAATTAAATATAAAACATTAGATTTTTTAGGAAGTAAGCGTGCTGTATATTTAAATGGTAGAAAGGTTGCTGTTATAAATGTAGTTAGTAGGCTAAAGGATGATCAACATAGTATTTTTTTTGATGAGATGTCAGAAGATGTTTTTTTGATTTTAGTTTCTTATTGTTCTATGATTAATTATGATTTACAATAATTAAAATATGTTAAGTAGTAGAAGAGAATTACTCCCTTGGTGGATTAAATTTTTTTGTTGGATATTTATGATTGCAGGTTTTTTATCTATCCTAATAATATTGTTAACAATAGTTGGCATTAAACCAGATTTAGCTTTATATGGATTTGATGCTCAACAAGGAAGCTTTAGTATGTTATTAATATATTTCACATTTTTATTTAATGGACTTGTTGCTTATATGCTATGGACAGGAAAAAAACTAGCAATAAGAATAGGTTTGATAAATGCTATATGGGGCATATTACTATGTTTAGTATCGATGATACTTAGTTATTATAATTCAGATTTTAAAATTAGATTAGAATTAGTTTTATTGATATTGTTTTTTATTAAGATTAAAAAGATTAAATCCCAATGGGAAAATAAATATACTCCAGAAGAAAAGCAATTCTTAGAAAGATAAAAAAGCACCGTTTAATTAAGCGGTGCTTTTTTTATTTAACAAATCTCCTCGTCAATGCTGAGTAAGCGCAGGAGTTCAATGGTATTATAAATATCCCAAATGTTGTGTTCTGTAAGTTCGGGATGTTCCAAAGAGAGAATAAGTGAAGATATACAAAGATTACTCCTAAATAAAGACCACTATGCCTATTTTGAAGAACCTTACCATGGAAAAAACAATAGTGATTATGTAAACGGAACAGGCTCTGCTGTGCAGGCAAGGATAAAAAACTCCAAGCCTATGGAGGGGGAATCGGCAAAGGGAATGAAGAATATGAAAAGAAGCAGTATTATTATCATGCAGATCATTTGGGAAGTAGCAGTAATATTACTAACTTAGACGCACAAATAGTACAGCATGTAGAATATGTACCGTTTGGGGAGGTGTTTATTGAGGAATGGAACCAGAGTTGGAATACCCCTTATTTGTTTAATGGCAAGGAACTGGATGAGGAAACGGGGTTATACTATTATGGAGCTAGGTATTATAACCCGAGAGAATCTGTATGGTTGTCAACGATCCATTGTATATAGCACATTTAGATGCAGATAGTAATACGGGGGGAATTTATGATAGTGAGAATTTAAGTGTATATTCTTATGTTCATAATAGGTCAGTAAATGCTGTAGATCCAGATGGGGAAGATATAATTATTCTTTATGATAGTAATTCTGTATATGGTTTAGGGCATTCAGCAGTTCTGATAGGGAATGATAAAGACGGTTGGCGCTATATATCGATGAATGGAACTGGAGAAGGAGCAAAACCGATAGGGCTAGCAAAAAATTCAGATTTAGGAAATATTAAATATAATCGAAAAACAAGAATAGGAAATGATTTTAGAGGATCAGGATTAAAAGCAACTGAAATAATAGGTATAATTAATGAATCAGCTAATCCTAATGAAAAACATAATTATGATAGAGCATTTCTAATATTATCCAATACAAGTGAAGATAATTTAGCCTATGAAAAAGCAAAGAAAGAAGCGAGTGCTAAATGGTATAATATATTTGGACAATCTTGTATAGATCCAGGACAAGCTGCTTTGAAAGGTGTTATAGAAGATAGATATGGAAAAGATGTACCAGATAAAATAGGGTATGAGAAAATAGAACATCAATTAATTCCAAATAATCAAGCCGCTATGTTATTAAAACAAATTGAAATGCTCAATAAAGGACTTCAAAAGCAAGGTCAGAATGTGATAATACAAGCTACAGAAAAAAATCTAAAAATAAATAGAAAAAAAATAAATAAGAATGAAGTTTAAAATATTATATAAGATACTTATAATTACTATGATATTTGGAGTCTTTTTAATTTATTTGAGTTCTTATATAGGTTGGTATGGTTATGAAAAATGGAAGTATCGTAGATCTACAAGAGGTGATATTGAACAATCTAAAATGCGAAAAGTTTTTGTAAAGCAAGTGCCTTTTATAGTAGTTCCGGATACAATTAAAACAGAAGGGATGTTTTATATAGAGAAGGGATATACCTATGGCAAGCATTCTATGGAAGATACAAGGGTTTTAACTATGGAAGATACAAAATATCCTTTTCAACTAATGTATAAAGGATTCA
>NZ_PSZM01000028.1 GCF_002964975.1 Apibacter adventoris
AAAAACCTAATTCATTTTTTTTATTAGGTAAACGAACTATTATCCTTCCATTTTCATTCAAACCTATTTCTCTTTTAACTTCATTTTTATAATTCCAATCATTATATTCAAACTCGAGTAACCAATAAGTTACTTTATTTTCCTCATTAAATTTGTGTGAAAATAGTTTATTCAATATCCAAAAGAATAGACATCCTTTACTTTCAATTACTTTCCTTTTTGATTCTTCTAATTTTACTTTTAAGTATTTCACAATAATATTTATCTAGTTCCTAAATGAAAATATCCAGCTTCTTGTATTCCGAGATTATCTTTCACCGGTAATGAAGTTCTTCTAAACATTTGTTTAATTTTCTGCTTACCTGGATTAGGAATTTTATTCAAATATTTAGGGCTAACTCCCTACTTAAACTCTATTGTTCCTTGTCCTAATGTCTTACTATTGTATTCCTCAGGAGTGAAAGTGAATTTATTATTAGCCCCTCTAAACCATTGATTTGCTAGACCTGACATTCTAACACTGAAACCTAAAGTAATCACTCCAACGGTTCCTCCAACATAATCTCCTTCACTAAATGATGAATAACTTTGAACACATCCTGAAATAAAACCTAATGGTGGGGGCCACTGCGCCTGATATAGCTGTCATGACAGGATTAGTATTTACCATTACTATATCTCCCCTGGAATGGGTTAGGTAAACTTATAGAACCTGCATTGGGATCCCCTTCTGCTATACTTCCTTCTGATTCAGTAGATATCCCTCAAAAGAAATATGTGCATAAAGTCCTTCTTTTGTATATTCTAACCTATGTATTGTTTTCTCTATATTATTATCTGTATAGGTTACATTCCATTATTTATATGCAGTCATATTTCCTTTACTTACTGATATAGACTCTTGTTTAACAATCTTACTTTATCTTCGGCATTGATTCTAGCCCTAGACTTAAACAAATTCCCTATTCCTCTCCAAAAGCCACCATCTCCTCCCTCATCTGGCTCCATCCCCATTGGATCAGTAAACCTAATAGGATTTTGATAAGTATACTGATATGGAGTCATCGTTTCTTCAAACAGCGGATCAACGCTCAGCCAGACGGACTCCCTCGGATTATAGTATCTAGCCCCGTAATAGTATAACCCCGTTTCCTCATCCAGTTCCTTGCCATTAAACAGGTAAGGGGTATTCCAACTCTGGTTCCTTTCCTCAATAAACACCTCCCCAAATGGTACATATTCTACATGCTGTACTATTTGTGCGTCTAAGTTAGTAATATAACTGCTACTTCCCAAATGATCCGCATGATCATAATACTGCATCTTTTCTTATTCTTCATTCCCTTTGCCAATTCCGCCTCCATAAGTTTGGAGTTTTTTATCTTTGCCTACATAGCAAAAGCCTGCTCCGTTTACATAATCATTATGCCCTTTTCCATGGTAAAGTACTTCAAAATATGCATAGTGATCTTTATTTAGGAAGTAAATTCTATAAATCTTCTTTTATCCTTTCTCTGGAAAAACCTAAACTCTCAGAACACAACAACTGTAATATTTTCAACTCTATATCTTTCTTATTCAAGTTTATATCTCGCTAACGAATTTGAATTTCTAGATAAAATAAGTGAAAAAGAATTTAAGCTCTGAAAAAATACAAAAGGCTGGTTTAATTTAGCTCTAAACAAAAACGGTAACTATAATGTTACCGTTTCAATATCTATTTTCAGTTGTTTAAAATTCAATCTCTAACCTGATACTTCCCCTTATTTTTTATATTTTATTATTATATTTTAAATACATAACTAATGAATTCAAATAATCTGTATCTATGAAAACTAAACGTATTTCATCATATCTAAAATTCTCTACTTTTAACCATTTAGCATTCACACTGAGAAGTTGAATATATACAGATTTTTCACAAACCTTTGAAACTCTTCCTATATACATAACATTTTCCTTTTTTATCTGAATACCTACTAATTTTATATTCTGATTACTTTTAAAAAAATTGAATATAGCTAATGTTGAATTTAAATCAATATCATTAAATAAATCTTTTTTCCCACTAATTTTCAACAGATATACTTGCTCTTTAATAAAATCATAATCATCCTCTCTACTTTTTTTATTTAAAATAAATTTATTTTGAACGAAAAACTTGCCATCTAAAACAAAATCAGTTGGATTGTTATCGTATAAACTCCATAAATCTCCTTTTTTAATCAAAAAACCATTTAGTTCATCTAAATATCCTTTTATTTTTAAATAATTCAATAACATTCTTACTTTAATTTATTTATATCTTGTTCTTCTAGTATCTGCTTTTTCACCTACCTTATCTTTTGTCTTTCTATATTGTCCATTTTGATGTCTTTGCTTTATTTATCTTCTAGCATTTGAATCTGCTTCATTACCATATTGAGATTTATCAGAGCTTGCCCTCTTTTTCTTAGCCTGCATTCTTTCTGTCTTAGTAGGCTTTCTATTCTGTTCTGGTTGAGGATTAAGTGTTCACTCATCTCCTTTTGTATCAGATCCTTCTATACTTGCTTCTCTATTCTCTCCAGTCATCCAATCCACTACTTTATCCCACAATCTTCCTATTTTATTTCCAACTCTCTTAAGCCAACTTTTCTTTGGCGCTGATCTCCCTACTACTTCTACTTCTTCTAATTCTATCTCTGGTCTAATTGTATTGTAATCTAATCCTGGACTAATAATTATAGGTCCTTTAGGCATGGTTGCTACTGTTGTTCCTATAGTTATAGTTGAACTACCTATAGTTGTAGTAGTTGAAATAACTGTTGCCCCACCTAAAAATATCTGTTTTCCATTAGGATCTACATAATTTATAGGATTCTGATAATAATATCCATACATATTAAGGTTTCCTGAGTTAAACACTCCTCCGTTATGTTGACCATCTATGTAATGCTCTACTCCAAAAATTAAATTATAATCACTCAACGAATCCGTTGAAAACCACACAGACTCCCTCGGATTATAGTATCTCGCTCCCCGTAATAGTATAACCCCGTTTCCTCATCCAGTTCCTTGCCATTAAACAAATAAGGGGTATTCCAACTCTGGTTCCTTTCCTCAATAAACACCTCTCCAAACGGTAAATATTCTACATGCTGTACTATTTTGCGTCTAAGTTAGTAATATAACTGCTACTTCCCAAATGATCTGCATGATAATAATACTGCTTCTTTTCATATTCTTCATTCCCTTTGCCGATTCCGCCTCCATAGGCTTGGAGTTTTCTATCTTTGCCTGCACAGCAGAAACCTGATCCGTTTACATTATCATTATGGTCTTTTCCATGGTAAGGCACTTCAAAATACGCATAGTTGTCTTTATTTAGGGAGTATCCTCTGTAATTATTCTCTTATCCTTTCTTTGTAGCATAAGGAATTTCAAGAACACATCCAATGGGATATTTACAACAACATTGAACTCCTGCTTTAACAAGAAAATTATTTAAACAATAAATCCCCGCAATTGCGATTGCGGGATTGTTTTTTCTAGTTAATAAGCTAAAACTTTTCTACTTTAATATACGTCCATCACTTGTTGTTGCATAATTCTCAAATATATTTATATCTAAAAAACTTACACCATACTTTAGATCATTAAATTTAACTGCATTAGGAAGATATAATATTTTTTTATATTCCTTCGAAAATTCTACAAATGTTGGAGATAAATTTACATAATTGTAAATCTCATACTTTCTTCCTTCAATGCCACCTTCTTTCCCCTGATCTCTTACAACAATTTTTCCAGGGATTTCATTTGTATAATATAATGTGAGAAATTGAGTATTATCAGCTTTAATATAATTACAATTAGTCTTAGGTTTAAACCAACTAGTATATTTACCTGGAATTATATAAGCCCCTTCGGTTGTTTTCCATACAGTTATACAGTTATTTGATGTTAAACAAAAATATTCTCTTTCTTGAAATAAATACAATATACCACTCCCAATTATTGTAATGATCAATATCAAAATAATTATTATCTTTTTTTTCATTATATTTCAATTACTTTGGTCCAAAAGGAATAACACGTTGCGCTTTAGCCCTCTTTACTTCTTCTAAAGATTTACTATATGCCCTTTTAAAAGCATTCATACCTGCAGTATGACCTGCTCTCTCAGCTCTTTGAGTAGGTTGCCCTTCGACCTGCCATTTACCAGTTTTCCAATTTTTCCCTTGTGCTGTTTGTAAGCCATCAAAAGCTGTCCTAGCAGCCATCCATGAAATTCCTTTACGACCTGCTACATATCCTGCTGCTGCATTTCCAAAATCCCTTGCTGAAGCAAACGTTGCAAGATTATCATTTGATAATTTCATTTCATCTATTGAAAATAACATTCCACGATAATGATACTGTGTTGTGGTCATACCACCAGATTTCTCATCAAATCCTCTATCCTTAAAATCATAAAGCTCTCCTCCTGTAACATTTCTCATATATTCAGTTAATCCCAATCCATTTGGATTATTAATAATTTCATTATTCATAAAATCATTTCCACTCATATCTCCAGGATTGATTATAGCTCCTATTGCAGGCTGACCTTCATCTAAGAAAAATGAATATTCTGTAAGCGATTGTCCGACAACTTCATCTGTTCTATTCCCTTTACTATCCATTACATAGATATTTCTATCATTATCAGCTTCTCCTGCTACTACTGTATAACTTCCATCCTCATTTTTAGTAACTCCTGTCCACTCTCCTTTCATCCCCGTTGGGTCAGTAAACCTAATTGGATTTTGATACGTATACTGATACGGAGTCATCGTTTCTTCAAACATCGGATCCACACTTAAGAAGATAGACTCCCTCGGGTTATAGTATCTTGCCCCGTAATAGTATAACCCCGTTTCCTCATCTAGTTCCTTGCCATTAAACAGGTAAGGGGTATTCCAACTCTGGTTCCTTTCCTCAATAAACACCTCCCCAAATGGTACATATTCTACATGCTGTACTATTTGTGCGTCTAAGTTAGTAATATAACTGCTACTTCCCAAATGATCCGCATGATAATAATACTGCATCTTTTCATATTCTTCATTCCCTTTGCCGATTCCGCCTCCATAGGCTTGGAGTTTTTTATCTTTGCCTTCACAGCAGAAGCCTGCTCCGTTTACATAATCATTATGGTCTTTTCCATGGTAAGGCACTTCAAAATACGCATAGTGGTCTTTATTTAGAAGTAACCTCTGTAAATCTTTTCTTATTCTATTTTTGGAACAATCCGAACTCCAAGAACACAACAATTGGGATATTTACAACACCATTGAACTCCTTAGACTACTCTGTATGGACGAGGAGATAGAGTAAAACAAAAGTGACCGATACGTATCGGTCGCTTTTTATTTAATATTATACTGCTAATTTGTCAATATTTTGTGAACTAGCTGTAAAAGAGGAGCGTTTTATTTATAAAAGTTCAGTTCTTGTTTTTCCAAAATTTAAGATTCTTTTATTTCTTAAACTTTCATATATAAAAAATATAATTTATTATTAGATACATCTATAAGATACATTTCTATTGCATAAAAATAACCGTTTCTTTCCTTATAATAATATGACACTAAATTATTTTCTGATAATATTAAGTCATTTATAATTGAAATATATTGTCTAAATTTTTCATCTACTATATTATATTCTCCTATAAGTTTAAAAACACGTTTATCAATTAATGAAACTTCTTCCCATTGAGACAATTGCCAATCTTTTCTTATATCATAAGAATGAGGATAATCTTTTTTGTCTATAAACAGGTTATTATGCTTTTTATTAAATAAATATTCTATAAATAAAACTCCTTTTCCCCTAACACCATCTTCTTCATATTTATAGAGTTCTTTATTTATAGATATATCTAACCCTAATATATTTTCACAAAAAGTATTATCAAGTACCATAGAAGAGCAGCCTGAAAGAATTAAAATTCCTAAAACTAAAATCCAATTATATATTATTTTTTTTATCATATTAAATTTAATTAAATATCAATAATAATTACGGTAAAATAGGGGCATTTGGTTTAAAAAGAACTGAATTCGACTTCAATTTTGCTGTACCATAGGTATATATATCAAACGGTGTTCCTTCCCCTGCAACAAATTTCCCTATTCTTGTACCTATATTCCTTACAGCTCTTTTCAATGTACCATCACTAGGTTTTATATCAAAATCATAGGTATCTAATAGACCTTTTTTATCTCCCAATCGTACAATTCCATTTTTTTTATCCATCAATGTTATCTTAATGCTTCCATATACTAAACCTGTCTCTGTATTTTGTGTTAAAAAGAAATTAAAATAATATCCATTTTTACTCTGATTAACATTTTCTAAAGTGACTGGAAATAAATCTATCAACGCTGAATTAACAAATAAAGGACTTCCACCTCCATTTCTATACCAATCATTAGCCTCACTTAAAGTTAAAAATCCATCATAATCAGGCCTATTTTTCAATCCTAAAGAGTGCATATTAATCCTATCAAAAACTGCTGCTTGATACTTTCCTTTCTCTGTTAATCCTCCCTTACCATCTGATTCCACATTATAATTACTCAACAAAGTTCCTTTACTCTTAGCTTCTTCATGAGACATACCTTGAGAAAAATTATCTTTATTCATTATTATAGCTTCTCCTTGCAAGCCTCTGTTGTCAGTTCCTAAAAAATTACCATTTTCATCATAAATGGGATTTGCTTCCATCCCCGTTGGGTCAGTAAACCTAATTGGATTTTGATATGTATACTGATACGGAGTTCCTGTTTTCTCAAACATCGGATCCATACTTAAAAAGATAGACTCCCTCGGGTTGTAATACCTAGCCCCATAATAGTATAACCCCGTTTCCTCATCCAGTTCCTTGCCATTAAACAAATAAGGGGTATTCCAACTCTGGTTCCTTTCCTCAATTAACACCTCCCAAAATGGTACATATTCTACATGCTTTACTATTTGTGCGTCTAAGTTAGTAATATAACTGCTACTTCCCAAATGATCCGCATGATAATAATACTGCATCTTTTCATATTCTTCATTCCCTTTGCCGATTCCGCCTCCATAGGTTTGGAGTTTTTTATCTTTGCCTTCACAGCAGAAGCCTGCTCCGTTTACATAATCATTATGGTCTTTTCCATGGTAAGGCACTTCAAAATTCGCATAGTTGTCTTTACTTAGGGAGTAAACTCTGTAAATCTTCCCTTATCCTCTCTTTAGAACATCCCGAACTCTCTGAAAACACTATCTGGGACTTATTCAACACCATTGAACTCCTTAGATTACTCATTCCTGAAGATGAACTCGAATTACTGGATCTATTGAACAAAGATTCCTAATACAAAAAACCCCGCGAAATGCGGGGGTTGTTATTCCTTATCCTCTAAACTATTAACTATAAAACATTATAAATTATAAGTTGAGGATGATATTAATTATTTAAACCAAAGTCATATCTTTTAACATATCAAAAGGTTCTAAGTAAAGACTTTCTATAGTTCCTATCTTTGATAAAATCTGTTCTACAGATCCTTCTTCTGTCATTTTTGATACTACATTTCTTATAGTTTCCTTATCCAAATCTTTTACTATAACCATATCTGTAGCCCAAAAATATATTTCTTTATTTTTTAACATTAATTCTTTTACATTTAATAGAGTAAAAAACGTAACAAAAAAAACTTCCTCATTTTCATAAACAATATTTACATCAATATTGTCATTGAAAACATCTTTTACTTGATAAAATGATGGGAAAATAATTTTAAATTTTTTCATTAATATGCTTCTAATATACGATTAATTACTTGTTGCTGATTAGCTTTACTAGAATATCCCACTATCTCTATTCCATCACTGCCGTTTCTAAAGTATACTCTAGCTCCTCCTCTAGATCTAGCTTCAAATATTCCTTTCCCTATACTTTTCGTACCAATACCTGGGTTCATATTACCTTTTGATAACTGATCTATTAAATCATTAGCCTCTTTTCTTAATACAACATTACCTTTAAATGTTTCTTTCGATAATTTCAATAATTTACTATCTTTTTTTACAAGAGAAATTAACTTAGGCAAACTTTTACCTTTTGAAGATATCGTAGTCAATAAAGTAGTTCCTAACTGAATATTATTAGCTGTCTCTTCTGAGACATCAGAACCTGTAATCTGTTCTCCTAGCCATTGAATCCCCTGAGTTGTTACTTCTGCTAATCCTGAAAAAGGATCTCCTCCTACATAATTATCTTCTCTATCCCAAATTGCAATAGTTTCTGGATCATGAGTTTGTTCTATTTCTCCAACTTCAACAGTTCCTGTTCTATTTGTCTCAGATCCTGAAGATTTAGGTTTCATTTCTGGAAATGGATTGAATAATCGTTTAAAGAAACTACCTATTGGTTGAGATATATTCCTTCCAAACCAAGACCTCTTTGGAGGATCGCCTGCACTATCTTCCGGAACCATCCCTGTAGGATCGGTATAATTTATTGGATTCTGAAATGTATACGCATACGGTGAGATATTCGGGTACTTTTCAGCCAACGGATCACTACTTAACCACACACTCTCCCTAGGATTATAGTATCTGGCTCCGTAATAGTATAACCCCGTTTCCTCATCCAGTTCCTTGCCATTAAACAAATAAGGGGTATTCCAACTCTGGTTCCTTTCCTCAATAAACACCTCTCCAAACGGTACATATTCTACATGCTGTACTATTTGTGCGTCTAAGTTAGTAATATAACTGCTACTTCCCAAATGATCTGCATGATAATAATACTGCATCTTTTCATATTCTTCATTCCCTTTGCCGATTCCCCCTCCATAGGCTTGGAGTTTTTTATCCTTTCCTTCACAGCAGAAGCCTGCTCCGTTTACATAATCATTATGGTCTTTTCCATGGTAAGGTACTTCAAAATAAGAATTGTGGTCTTTATTTTGGGAATAACCTTTGCAAGTCCTCCCTTATCCTCTCTTTGGATCATAAAGAATTCTCCTAATACTTTAAAAATAAGACATTTACAATATCTTTTCTCTTATTCAAGCCCTCCTGCCTAATGAAGAACTCGAACTGCTCGATTTATTGAATAAAGAGTAAAGAAAAAGAGGATGTGCACTTTATTTTTCACATCCTCTTTTTTTAGTTTTTCAATATAATTATTCTATTATTTAAGTATCGTTGCTTGAGGGAATTCTTTTATGATAAATTCCTTATCACTAATAGATAAATTTTTATATATAAAATTTCTTAAAACTAATAAAATAGTATTATCTTCAAAATCTTCATCTTTATAATACGAAGTTAAAATGTTTATTATAAGTGATTTAGTTAAATTATTGGGAATAGAATATTGCATTAAACTAGATATAATTCGTATTATTTTATAAACTTCATCCTTATCTAAATAATATTCATAAATATACATTAATTCTTCTGTAATGTGGAACTTAAGTTGTTTATTCTTTAAATAGTCTTCTATTAATTCAAATCTAAGAGTACTATTTTTATAATATAATTCAAAATCTATACTAAAACCTATAGATATCTTAATTGTTGTATCTTTTAGTGATAAAATTTCAGACTTTAGCCAACTTAACTTGTTTTCAATTCCATCATATAGTGTATTTGCTAACACACTTAATTTTTTAAATATTATTGTACTTTCTTTTATAAAATCTACTGAAATAGGAATATGATTTAATTGATCATTATACCATCTATAATCTTCTTCAAATTTATTATTCATTATTTCCCTGTTTTAATATTATAAATTATCTTAGGAGGTTCCATTAATGAAGTATTAAACAAAGCAGTAGCAGCTCCAGGAAATCCATAAGAAAAACCTTTTTCATACTTTAAATATGGCATTCCAGCCATTCTAGCTGCATTAAAAACAGGCCCCCCTTTTCCAGTCCCAGGTGTATATATAAATGGAGTTGTCTCAAACAATGTCGCAGAAGCTATGTTTACCTTATAACTCAAAATATAGTCATATTTTGAATCTAATTTATTAATAAAACTTGCATCTAATAAATATGATATATCAGTTCTTACATGGGGCCCTTCTCCAGAAGTTTTTAAATCAACTAAATACCCTTTTGTTGAAGCATATTCAGCACTAGACATTGCCCGGTAAAAATATTGAAAAGATGGAGATTTTTTTGTTATATCTCCCTCTAAAAGCAAAGCCCCACTAATAAGTCCTAAAGCTCTTAATATCCCAGTGCCGAGTAATTCAGTTGATCCTTCTGCTAATAGTCCTACTGTTGTAGCTTCACTGCTACTAGTAGATACATAACCCCAATTCCCATTTTTATATAATTGAAATTGCTTGTTTGTCCCCCATTCATTAAAAATTTGGTCTCCACCTTCGTAAAAGTCTGTATTTTCACCATACTTGGCTTTTGCTTGAGATTCTGTATTTACTTCTGAATCCCATGTCCATGATCTTTTCCCATTTTCATCAGTTTGGCCTATCCATCCATCGGGCTCCATCCCTGTAGGATCTGTAAATTTTATAGGATTTTGATACGTATACTGATACGGAGTCATGGTTTTTTCAAAAAGTGGATCCACTGACAACCACACAGACTCCTTCGGATTATAATACCTAGCTCCGTAGTAGTATAACCCCGTTTCCTCATCCAGTTCCTTGCCATTAAACAAATAAGGGGTATTCCAACTCTGGTTCCTTTCCTCAATAAACACCTCTCCAAACGGTACATATTCTACATGCTGTACTATTTGTGCGTCTAAGTTAGTAATATAACTGCTACTTCCCAAATGATCTGCATGATAATAATACTGCATCTTTTCATATTCTTCATTCCCTTTGCCGATTCCACCTCCATAGGCTTGGAGTTTTTTATCCTTTCCTTCACTGCAGAAGCCTGCTCCGTTTACATAATCATTATGCCCTTTTAGGCATAGTTGTCTTTACTTATGAAATAACCTTTATAAATCTTCCCTTATCCTTTCTTTGGAACATCCTGAACTCCAAGAACACAAACCATTGGGACTTATTCAATACCATTGAACTCCTCATATTGCTCTGCATGAACGAGAAAATTAGTTAAATAAAAGAGGCTGTCTTAGTCTTTAGACAGCCTCTTATTTTATACTATTTTAGGTTCAATTCATACTGAAATATTCTTATATTAAACCCTATATATTTATTATGCTGATACTATTCAAAAGTTTTAAACCTTACAGTACTATTATTATCAAGTTTTGAATCTTGATACCTAATTAATAAATCATTAATAACAGTATCTTTTTTATCTTTATTTAGAATATAATTCCTACCATAAGTTATTTCTAAAGTATCGCCTAATAACAAATTAATATCATCTATCGCATTCTCCTCTATAACATTATTTGTTTTTTCCTCCTTGTTTATAATTTTAATATACTCTGGATACACTTTTGTTACACTAAAGCTTCCTTTTGTATACCAGACTATTTTATATTTTGAGCTTTCTATAATCTTTCTGTTTAAATCTATATCTTTGAGAAATCCCTTACATCCATATAGTAAGAGAATACTGATTGATAATATAACTACTTTTCTCATTTCTATTAATATCTAAAATACTTATTGTAATTCGCTTTAAAATAAAATCCGTTATATATTCCAGAACCAGAATATGTATATTCTCCATAAAAAGGATAACCTTTATTATAGCCATTTCCACTGTTTTTATATTGATTATATTTACCAACAATAGGCATTACTTTTATGTAAAAATCCCTTGGTTTTCCATTGTAATTTTCTGCATATTGAGAATAAATATTCCTCATATTTTTTCCAAAACTAACATTGGAAGTATATCTAACCGTAGTATATATTTTTTTCTCTGCATCAACTATAACGGTCGTGTAATGACCATATTTTTCTTTTATATCCCTATATCCTTTATTTCTTGAGGATAAAGCCAGTTCAGCTAAATCAGCTCCTTCCGAATACCCCGAAGGCTTATAGTCATTTTTATAAATCAATGTGTAAAAATTAAGGTTTGAATTTGGATCAAACATAGTTTTTGGCTTAACACCTGAAAATGTACCTTTAGATTCATCTGTATTCATATAATCCCAAGGGTTTAAAGTATCTCCTATTTTTTCACTCGAATTCACATCATAATTTCCATCTTTATCAGCTATATAAATCCCTGTATCTCCATCATTTTTGGCACTCACAACAGTATAGGTACCTTCCTTATTTTTTATAACTCCTGTACTCTCTCCCTCCATCCCCGTTGGGTCAGTAAACTTAATTGGATTTTGATAAGTATACTGATACGGAGTCATTGTTTCTTCAAACATTGGATCCACACTTAAAAAGATAGACTCCCTCGGATTGTAATACCTAGCTCCATAATAGTATAACCCCGTTTCCTCATCCAGTTCCTTGCCATTAAACAGGTAAGGGGTATTCCAACTCTGGTTCCTTTCCTCAATAAACACCTCCCCAAATGGTACATATTCTACATGCTGTACTATTTGCGCGTCTAAGTTAGTAATATAACTGCTACTTCCCAAATGATCCGCATGATCATAATACTGCTTCTTTTCATATTCTTCATTCCCTTTGCCGATTCCGCCTCCATAGGTTTGGAGTTTTTATTCTTTCCTTCACAGCAGAAGCCTGCTCCGTTTACATAATCATTATGGTCTTTATTTAGAGAGTAAACTCTGTAAATCTTCTCTTATCTTTTCTTTGAAACATACAGAACTCCAAGAACACAACCATCGGGATATTTATAATACCATTGAATTTCAGCGTTCCCTTATATCCCTAAGGATGAACTGGAGCTGTTGGATTTAATTAACAAAGAGTCTTAAAACAAAACTCCGCTCGTTGAGCGGGGTTTTGTTTATAATCTACTTTAAAGAGTCTGACACTAATTTCATCTCTCTATTAAAATCTTCCCATTTTTTACTATCTGAATAATAGATTTTTGATTCGTCAAAACCTATTCCGAAATAAATATTATAATTAATACTATCTTTTTGTATTAAATAATATATAGCATCATAATCATCTTCTTCTTTTTCCCCTATTTCTTCTAAAGATTTAGGTAATCTTCCTCTTTTGTTCTTAAAATTTTCTATTTTTCTTACTATTTTATTTCCTTCTTTTATTAATCTTTCCTCTCTTTCTATACGTAAATAAAAAAACCAAAAACAAAACAGAAATATAAGTATTCCTAAAAAAATTAAAATAATTTTTTTCATTTTAGTTTAATTTAAGGATTATCTTTGGTATATACAGGTTTAGTTGTATGATTAGTACGACTTGGTGGTTTTCTTTCATCCTTATTTGGAAGTTTTTTATAATTTGGTGCATTTTCTGGAGTTTTAGCTTTCAATACATTATCAAAATAATTTACCCCAAATTCTGCTCCAAATTTATTACTTGGTAAATCTTCATAACTATATGCTGAGTGTGACACAAATATTCTATCAGACATCTCTTGATAATTTCCATCTTGTATTGCTTCTCCCACAGGATCCATATTAGATTGTGCTATCAATGAGGTTGATATTCCTTGTGTAGCAAATCCTCCTGCCTTTTTTATTTCATCTATAGCTCTCTGTGCTGATTCTTTTTGTTGTTTATAATCATATGCTCTTCCTGCATAAAACATAAAATGCGCCATATCCATTCAACCTCCTTTTTCAGTATAAATATATTTATCTTTGAATGTATTTATACGTTATGTATAAACTGGCATAGGTCTTCCTTGCCCCCAATCAAATTTAGTTACACCTAATAATAACATTGCGCTATGAGCGGATTTACCTGCCTTCAATCCTAATTTTGTACCTGTTGTATTAATTGTTTTTACAAATCCTTTTATTGTAACAGCTTCAGGTTTTATTGGTTCCATACCTTCAGGATCAATATATTTCACTGGATTTTGCCCCATATAGATATAAGGACTAATACCCGGATATTTCTCCGTCCTCGGATCCACGCTCAACCACACAGACTCCCTTGGGTTGTAATATCTAGCACCGTAATAGTATAACCCCGTTTCCTCATCCAGTTCCTTGCCATTAAACAAATAAGGGGTATTCCAACTCTGGTTCCTTTCCTCAATAAACACCTCTCCAAACGGTACATATTCTACATGCTGTACTATTTGTGCGTCTAAGTTAGTAATATAACTGCTACTTCCCAAATGATCCGCATGATCATAATACTGAATCTTTTCATATTCTTCATTCCCTTTGCCGATTCCGCCTCCATAGGCTTGGAGTTTTTTATCTTTGCCCGCATAGCAAGTGTATATTTTCTATCTCTATCTGCTTTTTTATTGATTGTGTTATACTGCTAAATCTTGTTTTTGAACTTTTGGGAAACAGTTTTTTTGTTTCTTGTTCTGTCTTTATTATTTTTAGTAATTCTTCTCTTGTTTGGGTCAGATACTTATGCAATTCCATGATCTGATTAGAGGCTAAGGGCAAGATCCTTTCTTTGAGTTTATATTCACTTATTCTGGGTACTTGTACGATTGCTTTTTCTACATCTATATGCCCAATTTCTAATCTCTCTAAGGTAATACTATCCAACCCCTGATAAATCATCAAGCCTAAGATCACTTTATTTCTTTGTCGGTAATGGTTGAATTGCCCGCCTAAATGACCTTGTACGGAGTAGTTCTCATATAATTCTGTAAGTTCTTGTTCTGTTAATAGTCCTTGGATAAGGGGTTTTGTTTCCGACTTTATCCTAAAGTTTATTAGTGGATGGGATTTTCTTTTTTTTATTGCTACTAGATAATTATAATACTGTTCTAGTGTTTTTAATTGATTGTTTAACGTGGATATCTGGTATTTTTTCTTCTGGTTTTCTATAAGGCTGAGCAATGCTTTTGTTGTTAGTTTTTCTAGTTCTTGATCTTTTAAACATAATTTCTCCCAATTTTCTATATGATTTTCTTTGGCTTGTAAGGTTCTCTCGGCATATTTATACTTAATTCGTAAGTAAGATATAAAATTATTCATTTTCTTATTTCTTTCTACTTACTCCTTATTGCTAAATTCCTACTTCTTACTTCTATATGCGTATATCTTTGGGTGCTTTCTAAACTGCTATGGCCTAAGAATTTACTAATCTGCTCTAATTCCATCCCTCTTTGTAATAAGTGACTGGCTATACTATGCCTGAGTAAATGGGGATAAATCCTTTTTTTTATTTTAGTTCTTTTTACTAATCGTTTTAGTATTTGATAAATGCCGTCTGATCTTAAATCGCCTTTATGGCCTTATAAGAGTTTTTTCTTGTTGAATGGCCCTTTCTTGATCTATATATGTTGTTATAATTTGTAAGGATTTGTTATTTATGGGTACTTGTCTTTGTTTTTTGGTTTTACTCTTTTTTACTAAAAGGAGTTTATTCTCTCTGTCTATATCTTCTATTTCTATATTGGATACTTCGCTTAACCGGAGTCCTAAACTGTATAAACAGACTAATACTACCTTGTCTCTTACATCTTTACAGCTTTTTAGTAATTCCTCTATTTCTGCTATACTTACTATATCTATTTTCGGAATCTCTTTTTTATGGTATTCTTCTGCTAAATAAACCTGCTCTTGTTCTATAGATTTTAGATAGTTTACATATACTTTCTTTTGGTAGTAATACAGTTGTAAGGTGGAGGGTTTAAAGGATAAGGATTGATTGTCCGTTTTAGTCTCATATAATTCGGCTCTTTTTAACAACCCCCGAATACTACTCTTTTGATAGCCTTTTAACTCTAAATACTTCCTATAATTTCTTATTCTTTCTTCTATCATCGTTCTTCTTTTTAGGTTATTCTTTTTGGGAATTAGGAACACTTACCTTATAAAACATTGATTATATTTATAGTAGACTATTTTTAGGTGTTCCCAACCTGTTCCTTTTCTGTTTCGTTTTTTAATTTCTCTATTTGGATTTGTAGTTGTTCTTTGATTCTCATTCTTAGTTTCTGATAATCGTCCCAATACAGGATCTTGTATTTAATCCCTATTCGTTCATGCCCCCCTATGGGTTTTATATAATCTAACTCTTTTAAACTCTGGATATATCGGAACATCTGTGTTTTACTTATGTTTAAACTTTGTCTCACTTCTCGTAAATAAAATTCTTTATCCTTACTCTTTAAATACTTTTTTAACCGCTCATAAAACTGTCGTAAACTTCCGTCCAACTCATCTATTTTTAAGAGTATACTCTCAAAGAGTATCTCTGTGGCCTGCTCTAAGTCTTCTATTTCTGTATAAATATATCCATTCTTAAAGCCTCTGACACTGGTTTAGGTACGTTATCTGCCTGATTATGCTTTGATACATTTCATTAAGTCTGCGTATCTTATGTACTTCTTCGGGTAATTCTAACTTCGTGGCATAGGGATTTATTACTTCTACCTGTTATAAGCTCCGTATATATTCCTGTAACTGCTCCTTAGCTCTTATTTCTTCTTCCTTACTTACTTCTCCGGCATATTTCTTATTCTGATACGCTATGATCTTTTTGCTCTGATTTGTACTTTCGTCTACCGCCAGTATAAAGCTCCGGCTTATATTGTCTTCGTACAAATCGCCTTTGGTAGTGGCGCTTAAACTGCTAAACTGACCCCGTACTTTCTTTTGGGTACTTTTGATATTGCCTTTTTTATCTTTAACACTTACTGAGCTGCTCAGCATCTGACTGCTGATAAGTTCCCTTAAACTGTATAATGCTTCTTCTTTTAAACCGTCCAGATCTTCTATGACTATATGTTTACCTACCAGATCCCATTCCCCCCAATTGTACAAACTACTCTCGGTAATCCGGGTAAATCTCAGCACATCTTCCGGGGGTAATAAATCGGCAATCTTAGATATTAAATGGGTCTTGCCGCTTCCGCTACTGCCCTGGACTATCCCATGCAGCGGACTTTTTGTCTTATAACTACTGGCTATAATAAAAAGCAACAATCTTGTATTCTCTTCTCCTATAATGCCGCTTTTGCCTATTAAGTCATTTATTTGAGATAAGGAATAAGAGCTAAGGGGTAAGGGTTCCTTGGTAATTTGGGATAAGGGATAAGAAGTAAGAGATAAGGATTCTTTATTGCTTACTTCTTCCTCCTTACTGCTTATTTCTTCTATCTTACTCCTGTTTTTAATTAGTTCTGTAAAAATCTCTTTCTCATGCAACTGTAAAACCTCATTCACATCTTTATTAGGCAACTCTACTTTGGATATTTTTATTTTTTGATTGACGATTCTTTTCGTAATTCTAAAATCTCTATTCCTAATTTCTCTGCTCCTTTTCTACCGGATTCATCGCTATCAAACATAATTATAATCTCCTCTAATTTTTTGAGTTCGTTTATGGCTTCCCTGTGCTCCTCTGTAAAGCCGTTCACTCCATAGCAAGCTAAGTAAGTTAGATTTTTGAAGTCCAAAGTGGGAAGTTTTTCTAAATTCGTACTTCTTACTTCTAACTTATTCAAACTTTGAATCAGGCTGGCACAATCGATTATACTCTCGGTTAATAGTAAAACCTTGGTATTTTCCTGGGGATAACCCGGATATAAACCCTGACGGTCTTGTAAATACAAGTGGGCAACTTCTTTGTCTTCTATCGCCCTGAAGTAAAAACTTACAATCCGGCCTTCTTTGTTTTGTAAGGGAAATACTAAACTCTTATTCCCAAACACCACATAGGCTCTTTCTCCGGTGCGGTTATTTACATGACCCCGGTCTAAGAGTAGTCCGTTGGCTAAGGCGCTGTGTATAAGCTCCGGGTTTTTTGCTCTCCGTGGTGGAACTGTCCGCTGTTATACCCTACTTCTATCTGCCTGGTATCTAAATTTCTCTGTGCTAAGTATTCTTTGGCAGGTACGCTGTTATATACCCCTTTGCGGAAACTCTTATATAAGCTCTCTAAAAATAGTATGCGTTCTTCTGATAATTGAAGATTAACCATTGGAGATTGATGATTTTTCGTAATTCCTAAATCGTTATTTGTCATTTATTTGGCTTTGAGCAGGGATTCATGTTTACTGAGATCCTCTTTATACATAATAAAGTCTATGACATCGATTACTTTGTTGGATTGGGGACAGTTACCGCTGTAACACCGCACGGTGTCGGAATCTTCAAACACCTGCATAGATGGTGTTCTATCTTCATGGAACGGACTGTTTATCATTCCATTTTTGGGTCGGATCTGGTAATGCTCTAATACTTCTTTAATGCTTAAGTGCTGTTTGATTTCTGTTATAGTCATAACTTATGGTTTTTGTTGACTAAATTCTATTGATACAATTTTGTTACATCACAAAGATAAAAATGTAATTATATTGTTACATTATTTTTATTGTTTTTTAATCAATGTTATTTTAAAGATACATTTTTCTAAATTTGTAATAATAATCACAGGTAATGACTAATATTAACGACAATATAAAGAACATCAGAAAGAGCAAAGGGTTATCTCAACAGGATATTGCGGATAAAATAGGTATTAACAGGGTATAATATACCCGAATAGAAACAGGTAAATCGGATCCCACGGTAAATATGTTACAAAAAATTGCTGATGCTCTTGAGGTGGATCTAATCAATTTAATTGAAGATAAACTTTCTATTGATATTGATTCTTCTGATAAATCTTTAACTGAAAAAATTAAGCTTATTTCTGAACTTGATGAAGAACAACAAAAATCTATCTTCACTTTTATTGATACGGCCGTTGCTAATAAAAGATTAAAAAATACCTTGACCAGTGCTTTAAATGGTATGTAAGATCTTCTTATAAATAATATTTCTCAGATAAAATAAAAACTATTCTCTTTGAAATAGTTTTTTTATTTTTACAGCTCCAAATCGCAAATTTTATGAAAACAAAAAACTTAGCCTATAGGGCAGGGTGGCTTACTTGGAAACTAAAGCAACGCTTTTGCGAGCGTGGAACACCTAAACCTTATAGGTTTCTTATTTTCCAAATCGCATTTTTATGAACACAAAAAATTCTAATGAAAACTTAAACCCCAAAGATTTCTTAAATTCTTTAGAAGCTCTACCGTTTTTAGATTCTTACCAAGAATTAGGTTTTACGCTTAAATCGCTATGCAAAGTAACGCAAATGGCCCTTTGTGACTGCTCTACTGATAAGCCTTCCATCTCTAACTGGGACATCTTTAACATTCTTAACCTTATGCGCTCTCTTATCCCTGATTCCGAACTGGAGTTGTTGGACCTGCTGAATGAAAAACCTTAAAATAAAAAAGCCCGATACAAATCGGGCTCTTTTCTTATCTAATTACAAATCTGTGTAAATTTTGGCGTGTAATTTATAAAGCGAAATTCTAACTTTATTTATTATTAATTTTTATTAAAATATCTAATACAAAAATAAATTCCAAGTATTAAAACCTGAATCAAGGTTAGCATTACAAGATAAAACCACCATAATAATCCAGAGCCTCCTTGGCTTTTACAAAATAAATTATAATACAAAATAGAACTA
Organism: Apibacter adventoris; assembly: GCF_002964975.1. GTDB lineage: Bacteria > Bacteroidota > Bacteroidia > Flavobacteriales > Weeksellaceae > Apibacter > Apibacter adventoris. The sequence goes on from NZ_PSZM01000028.1 coordinate 19,556, forward strand.
TAAAAGAAAAAAATAGCAATATTAATAACTCCTAGGCTCTTATTAATCCTAAATAATCTCACTATGATTATAAAACAAATTATTGAAATAGTATATAAAATAAAATTATCACTATAGAAAAATTGATTATCCATCTTTACACTAATCTTATTTAACTTCCGATTTTACTCCAGAATGAGGAGTTCTCGACTTATCCCATTCTTTATATTTTTCCTGTAATTGTTGCTTAACATTTCCTTTTCCATTCTCTAAAACTTCTAAAGTAAATCCTAACTCTTTATTATATGTTGCATTTCCATGTTGATCAAATCCTATCTCATCCGTATTTGAAGCTACATTGATTACATTACCTGTTGCACCTACTCCTGATAAGATATCTCCATTATGGCTAATATTTACATTTGTGGCTCCACCTTCTGGATAATATAAAGAAGATGACTGATGAGGCGCAATATTAACAGAATATTCAATTATATTATCTTTCCCATAAGAAAAACCTATCTTATCTTTCTCTGCTAACTTTATTATCTCTGCTGTTAATCCTTTCATATAACCATTAGCAAAAGCCCCTCCACGACTATGTGAAATTACTTGTAATTGCTCTGTTATTTTACCATTCTTCATTGTCTCCTTCATCCTTGCATATACTGCTTTAGCATCTGCTATACCTTGATTTCTCCCATTTAATATTCTTTTTGCTGCAAGCATCCCTCTATCCCCATCAACATACATAAATTGACTATGATAATATCCTGTCTTATTTTTAATCGTTTCTCGTACATTTTTATCCCAATATGTACTACTTCCTCGTTCGCTATCGTTACTAACTCTACCATTTATTAAAATAGGCCACTTTCCATCTGGATCAGTATAATTAATTGGATTCTGATAGGTGTATTGATACGGAGTCATTGTTTTTTCAAAGAGTGGATCCACGCTCAAGAAGATACTTTCTCTCGGGTTGTAGTACCTAGCCCCGTAATAGTATAACCCCGTTTCCTCATCCAGTTCCTTGCCATTAAACAGGTAAGGGGTATTCCAACTCTGGTTCCTTTCCTCAATAAACACCTCCCCAAACGGTACATATGCTACATGCTGTACTATTTGCGCGTCTAAGTTAGTAATATAACTGCTACTTCCCAAATGATCTGCATGATCATAATACTGCTTCTTTTCATATTCTTCATTCCCTTTGCCGATTCCGCCTCCATAGGCTTGGAGTTTTTTATCTTTGCCTTCACAGCAGAAGCCTGCTCCGTTTACATAATCATTATGGTCTTTTCCATGGTAAGGCACTTCAAAATACGCATAGTGGTCTTTATTTAGGGAGTAATCTCTGTAAATCCTCCCTTATCCTTGCTTTGGAACAACCCGAACTTGCAGAACACAACAATTGGGATATTTACAATACCTTTGAATTTCTGCGTTCTCTTATATCACTAAGGATGAACTGGAGTTGTTGGATTTGATTAATAAGGAGTAATTAAAAAAGCCCGATATAAATCGGGCTTTTTTAATTTAAATTGAGTTTGATTTTGTCTAAACTTTTGGGAGCAATCCATAATAATAGCGGGGGTGTTATTTTTAAATTCTGATCTTACATTATAACATTTTCTGTCCATAAAGGTACTTCTTCTTCATAAAAAAAATGCTCCTTTTCTTTTCCTATTTCTGTATAGTTACCTTTTTTAAGTTCTTGAAAAATAATTACTAATTCGTTATAAGACATTTTTTCTATACTTTCTTTTAGGTTTATTTTTTTATTTAATTTCACCCTTATAGTGTAATTTTTTTTTAACTTATCATCTATTCTATACTTACTGATTTCTCCTGAATGTATTGAGAAAATAGGATTTAAATCATTATCTAATATATAAATACCATCTAATCCATACCCCATACCTTTAAAATTATTTGGTTCTGGTGCTTTAATTAGAAACCATGTATTATTTTTATTATCCTTCAATAATCTTGTCTTAGAATCATATTCTGCTAAAAGATAATTTTGATCAGAAAATAATACTTTAAATTTATTCGCTACCTTTTTATTCTTTCCTTCTATTATTACTTTATCTAAACATCTATAGTTTTTTTGTTCTAAATCTTCAATATCATCCGGAAATTTAATTTGACTTATTATTGAAGAATCACATTTTTGTATCCCAATATTATTATCTTCTACCAATCTTTTATCTTGACATGAAACTATAGATATAGATAATAATAAAATTAATGTCTTAATCATAATTAATATGTTTTTGATTTCAATATGGCATTCTCTGAACCAGAAGTCTTAGTTAAAGGTCTTATTATGGTTCTTTGAATTCCTCCTGAAGAAAAGAACCCTTTTCCACTCAAAATGGTTATATCATAAAAATTATTATTCTTAGACCATATTCCTTTTGAATTATAATAAAATTGCATACCCCTCAAATTTATCTCTATGAAGATCAGAATCAAAGGCAAAATATTCTTTATTTCCTGCAGCTAATCTTGAATGAGATTTAGCCCAATTAAAAAACAAATTACGATTTGTTCCTTTTAAGAAAAATTCTGAATAATTTGAAGCTAATGATCTTGATGATTTCTGAAGTCCATTACTATTATCAGTATATCCCATTACTGCATTACAAGCTGTAAAAACAATAGATGCATTATCACTTAATATACCTCTTAAATATGTTAAACCAGGACTAGAAGCTGGATTATGTACAATGCCTGTTCCTACTTTATTATCTAAATCAGGACCGTGAAGAGAACTCCTTTTATCTGTATGACCATGACTTCTAATTACTAAATTTTCAACTTTGGGAACATCATCTCCATAATGATTTTTCATTATACCTGCTACTTCATCAATATTATTAACTATTACATAATCCCAATCCCCAGAATTCTCATACATCTTAGAATAATCTGTTTGTTTATTATTTTCATTTAGATAAACTAATAAATTTTTAGAACCAGTTAATTTATTTGGAGTAGGATCACCACCTCCATCTTCGGCACTCATTCCTGTAGGATCAATAAACTTAATAGGATTTTGATAAGTATACTGATACGAAGTCATCGTTTCTTCAAACATTGGCTCTACACTTAAAAAGATAGATTTCCTCGGGTTGTAATACCTAGCCCCATAATAGTATAACCCCGTTTCCTCATCCAGTTCCTTGCCTTTAAACAGGTAAGGGGTATTCCAACTCTGGTTCCTTTCCTCAATAAACACCTCCCCAAACGGTACATATTCTACATGCTGTACTATTTGCGCATCTAAGTTAGTAATATAACTGCTACTTCCCAAATGATCCGCATGATAATAATACTGCATCTTTTCATATTCTTCATTCCCTTTGCCGATTCCGCCTCCATAGGCTTGGAGTTTTTTATCCTTTCCTTCACAGCAGAAGCCTGCTCCGTTTACTTAATCATTATGGTCTTTTCCATGGTAAGGCACTTCAAAATACGCATAATGGTCTTTACTTAGAAAGTATCCTCTGTAAATCTTCTCTTATCCTTTCTTTGGAACATCCCGAACTTACAGAACACAACAACTGGGACTTATTCAACTCCATTGAACTACTTAGATTACTCTGCATAGACGAGGAAATAGAGTAAAATAAAAAAGAGACCGATAGTTATTGGTCTCTTTTTTTATAGAAATTTAATACTTTTTATCTGAAATTTTAGGGGCTAGCTAATATGCGAGGGTTTTTGGGTTTCCTTAATATTTATCTAGTTTTAGAAATTACTTTCAATTATATATAATTTACATTGTTCTACATCTAAAATAAACAGTATCGCATTTTCTGGATTTTTTATATTAGGACTATAAAATATTGAATAGTAGTTATTAGGCTTAATCAAAATATCCTTTATTTTACTTAATTCCTCCTTTAACCATACACTACCATTATCATAACCTAATCCCATTAATGATATCTCATTATAGATACTATTAATAGGAGATTTACTCCACCCGATTTTATTCCAATTTGAATCATTTTTTTTATATAAATTATTTTTTTCTTTTATTTTACAAAACTTTTGAACTGTCTTTTTTGACAATTTATATGATTCAAGTGTATAACCTTCTCCAAAACCACCAAACTCATCGAAGCTATTACTATCTACTATAAATACTTTATCCATTCCTAATATTTGTGATAGTTCATTTTTAAAAACTTTAGTTTGACATCCTATCATAATAAAAGGAAACATACTAAAAAACCATTTATATATAACTTTCTTCATTTTAATTAATAGAATTCTATTATAATCTACTATGGTAAAATAGGCACATTTGGTCTAAATACATTGGCTGTGATTTTAATCGTGCTGCACCATAAGTAATATCATATGACTGCCCTTTCCCTGCAACTTTTTTACCTACCCATGTAGCAAAATTCCTAAAATACCTTCCTTCTTGATAGTCAAAATCATATGTATCTAACTTTCCATTATTCAATCCTAATTTAATTGAATTATTTCCTAGATTGGTTAATTTTATAGTTCCATAAACTAAACCTGTCTCAAAATTTGCATATTTTGGAGAAGCAAAATTGACATATTTACTTCCACCGACTTCTAACCCTAAATGCTGAATTAACAAATAAAGAACTTCCACCTCCATTTCTATACCAATCATTAGCCTCACTTAAAGTTAAAAATCCATCATAATCAGGCCTATTTTTCAATCCTAAAGAGTGCATACTAATCCTATCAAAAACTGCTGCTTGATACTTTCCTTTCTCTGTTAATCCTCCTTTACCATCTAATTCCACATTATAATTACTCAACAAAGTTCTTTTACTCTTAGCTTCTTCATGAGACATACCTTGAGAAAAATTATCTTTATTCATTATTATAGCTTCTCCTTGCAAGCCTCTGTCATCAGTTCTTAAAAAATTAACATTTTCATCATAAATGGGATTTGCTGACATCCCCGTTGGGTCAGTAAACCTAATTGGATTTTGATAAGTATACTGATACGGAGTCATTGTTTCTTCAAACATCGGATCTACATTTAAAAAGATAGACTCCCTCGGATTATAATACCTAGCCCCGTAATAGGATAACCCCGTTTCTTCATCCAGTTCCTTGCCATTAAACAGGTAAGGAGTATTCCAACTCTGGTTCCTTTCCTCAATTAACACCTCACCTAATGGTACATATGCTACATGCTGTACTTTTTGTGCGCCTAAGTTAGTAATATAACTGCTACTTCCCAAATGATCCGCATGATCATAATACTGCTTCTTTTCATATTCTTCATTCCCTTTGCCGATTCCGCCTCCATAGACTTGGAGTTTTTTATTCTTTCCTTCACAGCAGAAGCCTGCTCCGTTTACATAATCATTATAGTCTTTTCCCTGGTAAGGCACTTCAAAATAGGCATGGTTGTCTTTACTTAGGGAGTAATCTTTGTAAATCCTCCCTTATCCTTTCTTTGGAACATAAGGAACTCCAAGAACACAACCACTGGGACTTATTCAACACCCTTGAACACCTCAGATTACTCTGTTTGGAAGAAGAAATTAGTTAAATAAAAAAGCCCCGCTAATTAGTGGGGTTTTTCTTTTAGAATAGTCTAATAATTACTTTATTTATACTTTTTAGCATATTCATGTAATTCCTTTTCTGGAAAATTTGTTGTCCAATAAAATTCTGGAATACCTTCCTCGTTATTCTTCCAACAAATTGTACATTCTTTACATAAAGATTGAGGTGGAAAAGCTAATAAAACATTTAAAAAAGAATATTCTTTGTATTCTAAATTTATATATACTTCCTCGTTCTCTTGTCCTAGAAATAGTGCAAAACCTTGATCCTCGAAATACCCTCTCTCTTGAATTTTTTCATCAAATTGAAAGACTAAATCATCATACATCTTTGAAAAATAATCTTCTAAATCATAAGTTTTAATAAAATAAAATCCTTTGTAATTTATCATAAATATCATTTTTATTGTTATGTGATTCTTGGATCTATATTATTTGAGTTATTATAAAACTCTATAATTGGTGAACTAATAATAAATATCGGAAATCTGAGTATTTTATCTAACAAAGCTGGTGCTCCTCTCCCAGAAGGACTAGAAGTTGGCTTGGTTTGAGGTACTGCCGGAACTACTACTGGAGGTAGTTGTGGTACACTTTGAGGAACTTTTTCCGGTTCAGGTTGCTTTAATTGTTCATAGCTATAATATATAAAACCTTGTTCTGGATAGGTAATATAATATAAAAACTGATATTTATCACACATTAAAGTTAATGTACCCTCAAATGGTTTTGGAGTTCCTAAAGCTGTCGTACCAGTAGCCCATGTTAGTCCACCTTCCTCTCTAGCATTTAACTCATCTACATAATGATTAATTTGCAACACACTACTTATACTATATTTGGTATCTAAAGATTGTGTAAAAGGTTTCAATTCCCATACAGCCCCCATTCCTGATTCATTTGTATTACCTCCGTAATACAATAAATCTGGTCTAAAATCTCTAAATAAAGGACTTTCAGGTTTCCAGTTCCCTGAAATTCCACTAATTGTATTCATATATCTAGCAAATGCTGCATGAGCTGCAATTCCTATTAAATTTGGAGCTTCAATTTGCCTCCCATTTGGATCTATTAATACGACAGGATTCTGATAACAATACCCATAGGTATTTAAGTTAAATGAATTAAATACCCCTTTGTTATGTAGACCATCGATGTAGTGCTCCGTTTCCATAATAGGGTTATAACCGCTTAACGGATCCACGCTCAACCACACAGACTCCCTCGGGTTATAATACCTAGCCCCATAATAGTATAACCCCGTTTCTTCATCCAGTTCCTTTCCATTAAACAGGTAAGGGGTATTCCAACTCTGGTTCCTTTCCTCAATAAACACCTCCCCAAACGGTACATATTCTACATGCTGTACTATTTTGCGTCTAAGTTAGTAATATTACTGCTACTTCCCAAATGAAATGGTTTTTTATAATATAATTGCTCTTATCCATTCCCTTATCCCTAAAGAGGAAATGGAGTTGTTGGATCTGCTCAATAAAGATTCTTAAAGTAAAAAGCGACCGATGCATATCGGTCGCTTTCTTTTTAAATATTTACTGAGTATTTGTTTAACTTTTTGGGAGCAATATAAAATAAGTTATTTTTATTCAGATAATGTTTTTTCTAATTCTATTTTTCTCCTAAAATATATTTGCATGGATGTTTCTTCTTGCTCTACAATAAGATTATAATATGAATTTTTATCTAAACAAAGTTCATAATAACCAAAAATAGACTGTATATACGGATAAATTTCTTCTTCTTTATCAACCATTCTAAAATACCATTTATGATCTATTTTATTATCTAATATCTCAAATAGTTGACATGGCAATACAGATATAAAACCATCATCATCAAGTAAAAACCCTTGATAAGTTCTAAAAACGATTATGCCCATAACCAAATATTCTCTACCTACTTTTACTTCATTATATTGAGTATCTGCTGAAGAACCAAATCTCCCTATTTTTTTTTTATTTTTCTCAAATTCATATTCATAAGAACTAAGAAATTCTCCTTTATTGCTTACACATCTTACTATCATATAAATTTATTTAAACTTAAAATCATCAACATACTTTAGAACACCTTTTTCAAATTTACCCACATAATGTACAACTGTTTTAACTCCATCTTGTGCTACATGAATATATTGCATTTTACTCCAACCCGACCATCTAGAATCTTTTATTCCTTCATAATAACTTTTCCTGCACTAGGATTAGACATAGCTTCCTTCATTGCCAGTTGTTCATTAAGATCTTTTGCTACTTTTCTACCTGTTGATCCTAAACCTAATGGTTTTAATGTTTTCCCTCCATTACCTACAACACCTCCTACAACCTTACCTCCTACTTTCAATATAACTCCTCCTGCTAACGATCCTGCTGAAGTAGTTACTAATTCGTTAGTAAAATTTTCCTCAACCTAATCATAAACCTTTTTCTCTGGAAAATTTGTATTTAAATACTTATTTGAAAGTCTACCTATCCAATTATCTGTATTCTTATGAACTAAACGCCCACTTCTATCCTCCTCTAAAATATCCTGCCCTTTTGAATCTACATTTTTTGGTAATTCTTTTCCTACATATGTCCAACCAGCCCTAGTAGTTTCTTGACTAGTTGCATTTTTATCATCTAAATATTTACCATGTTTGTTTTTTATCCAATCATCAACACTTTCTCCTTCCATTCCTGTTGGGGCGGTAAACTTAATAGGATTTTGATAAGTATACTGATATGGAGTCATTGTTTCTTCAAACATCGGATCTACATTTAAAAAGATAGACTCCCTCGGATTGTAATACCTAGCCCCGTAATAGTATAATCACGTCTCTGCTCCAAATTCCCCTCGCGCGAACTTCTCCTTTTTATTCCTCTCCTGTTTCCTTGTCCAAACAACTACACAACAGCTATTTCAATAAACTCCTACCCCAAAGATATAAACTTTTTTCAGTTAAAATAAAAAAGATGCCTCCATTTTTTATTTCATTTGAAAGATTATTTTCAAGGGCCTGTTTTTTTGTATGTAAATTTTTACATACATTTAATTGATTGATATTTAATTAAATAAATACATTTTACATACTTATGTATGTAGATTTCCCACTATTTTACACACATCATCTTTTTAACCCACTTACTTTCAATTACATAAAATTATCTTATCTCGACTTGCGTGATTCCCCCTTGCTTTTTCATACTCCTTTTTATTTTTCAACTGAATAAAAAAATATAAGCGGATTTTTGGTTGTTTTTTCTCTGTGCCTGGTTTCTTTAAAAAACAACTAAAAAACGCAACGAGTTTTTTATAAAGGAGTTACGCGAGTTTCTAAAAACGAGCTCTAAGCATCCACGCGAGCAGTAAAGCGAGTGTGCCAGCGCGGGAGGTGAGATCTTGCCAAAAATTATATAAATAACTCCTTATTTCTTTTGGCGAATAAACCGCCCGAAAGAGGCGTTATAAGTGGTTTACTTTTTTTAGTTGAACTAAGCCGCTGCGGCGCGTAGCACCTGCCTGCGAGCAAAACATATAAGCTGTGACAGACGCGAGCCCCAGCGAGCGGATGAAACAACAGCGAATGAGAAGGAACGAGCCACGAGAAACAGCCAAACGTAAGCGAATACTTACAGCTGGAGTGCAAGGCTGTGAAGCTGGGAGCGAGAGACGACGAATACCGTTGCAAAGGCCTTTGAGTAAGTACGAAGTGAGAAGTACTAACTTAGATTGAGCGGGTGATCAGTTCGTTCGGCTCAGCGGATTTAAAAGGGGTGATATTTTTCTATTGATTGTTTGAGTTTTTCTAAGTCTTTAAGGTTGAACTTTTCTAAACTCAAGATACTTTTATAGCCTGCTTTGTATTGGACTTCTCTTAGGTTATATTGTTTCATCCATAATAGAATTCTACTATATCTTAGTTGGTGTATATTTTCTATCTCTATCTGCTTTCTTATTGATTGTGTTATACTGCTAAATCTTGTTTTTGAACTCTTGGGAAACAGTCTTTTTGTTTCTTGTTCTGTCTTTACTAACTTGAGTAATTCTTCTCTTGTCTGGGTCAGATATTTATGTAATTCCATGATCTGATTAGAGGCTAAGGGCAAGATCCTTTCCTGGAGTTTATAGTCACTGATTCTGGGTACTTGTACGATTGCTTTTTCTACATCTATATCCTGGATTTCTAATTTATCCAGGGTACTACTATCCAACCCCTGATAAATCATAAGTCCTAAGAGTACTTTATTTCTTTGTCGGTAATGGTTGAATTGCCCGCCTAAATGCCCTTGTACGGAGTAGTTCTCATATAATTCTGTAAGTTCTTGTTCTGTTAATAGTCCTTGGATAAGGGGTTTTGTTTCGGGTTTAATCCTAAAGTGTCTTAGGGGATGATCTTTTCTTTGTTGGGTTTCTACTACGTAAGTATAATACTGTTCTAAGCTCTTTAACTGGTTATTAAGCGTCTGTATACTGTATCTTTGTTTTTGTATTTCTATTAGTCTGTGTAATTCTTTAGAACTTAATTTTTCTAATTCCTGACCGGGTACACATAAACGTTTCCATTGCTCTATCTGTTTTCCCTTTTCTTGTACGGTTCTTTCTGCATACTTATACTTGGTTGTTAAGTAATTTTTAAAATCATTCATTCCCTTATTTCTTTCTACTTACTCCTTATTGCTAAATTCCTACTTCTTACTTCTATATGCGTATATCTTTGGGTGCTTTCTAAACTGCTATGGCCTAATAATTTACTAATCTGCTCTAATTCCATCCCTCTTTGTAATAAGTGACTGGCTATACTATGCCTGAGTAAATGGGGATAGATTCTTTTTTTGATCCGGGTTCTTTGTATGATTCTTTTTAAGACCTGATAAATACCGTCCGGGGTAAGATTTCCTTGTATTCCTTGTACTAATTTATTGCCTGTATTAATCGGTCGTTCGGTCTCTATATATTCTGTTATAATTTCTAACGATCTTTTATTTATGAGCACTTGCCTTTGTCTTTTAGTTTTACTCTTTTTTACTAAAAGGAGTTTATTCTCTCTGTCTATATCTTCCAACTCTATATTCGATACTTCGCTTAACCGGAGTCCTAAACTGTATAAACAGACTAATACTACCTTGTCTCTTACATCTTTACAGCTTTTTAGTAATTCCTCTATTTCTGCTATACTTACTATATCTATGGGTAAGACTTCTTTTTTATGGTGTTCTTCTTGTAGGTAATGAACCTCTTTTTCTACTTCTGATAAATAGTGGAGATAGGTTTTCTTTTGGTAGTAATACAGTTGTAAGGTGGAAGGCTTAAGGGATAAGGATGGATTGTCCGTTTTAGCCTCATATAATTCGGCTCTTTTTAACAACCCCCGAATACTACTCTTTTGATAGCCTTTTAACTCTAAATACTTTTTATAATGATGTAATCGTTCCTGATTTTTCATAATTCGTATTTCTAATTTCGTACTTCTCTGACTTTTTAGGTTATACTTTTTGGGAATTAGGAACACTTACCTTATAAAACATTGATTATATTTATAGTAGACTATTTTTAGGTGTTCCCAACCTGTTCCTTTTCTGTTTCGTTTTTTAATTTCTCTATTTGGATTTGTAGT
>NZ_PSZM01000029.1 GCF_002964975.1 Apibacter adventoris
CCAAAACCTATGGATACAGAATTTACTATTACTCCCTGCCAGATAACCTACAAAGGAAAGGAGTTTCCTTTAGGTAAACCTTTGGATGCATGGATCCAATTATTAGGAACATATTCAAGACATACAGGCCGAGGATATGTATGGGATTCTTTAGGAATTGCAATTAATGACTGGGAAGCTAATCATGAATATGTAAAAGAACTATATATTTTCTTTGTCAATCTGGATAGTAAGGTAGGACAAGCGGGAAAATTGCAATTTGCATGGAATGAATATTACATTTTAAGTAAAGAGGAGGAGGAATCTCTTCTAAAAAGTACAATAAGAAATAAACCATATACTCAGGAAGAATTGGATCAATCTAGAGAAAAAATGCTAAAAAAGAAACCTGATTATATCTATCCTTTTACCCCCTATACCCAAACAGTCAATTTACAGGGAGCACCGGTTAAATCAGGAATGAGTTTAGAGGAAGTAAATAAAGAGAGGTCAAAAATAAAAGGTCTTGAAAAAATGGGATACTGGGATAACGATGGCGACTGGAGCTGGGATTCCGGCTCTACCACTATAAAAACCGGAGAGTTCCGCGAACAAAAAGATCATAGCTCTATATGTCCCAATCAGGACTATTGGTATTATATAACTTTGCGTTATAGTGAAGGAGAGTTGGAATATTTGAAAATCTCTTATGAATTGTATGAGAAATAGTATTTTACAGAAGAATATAATAAAAAATAAAGATAAAGGATTTTAAATGAAAAATCTCTTATTTATACTGCTGAATCTAAGCATGAGTAGCTCGTTTTTTGTACAGTGCCAGCCCAAAAAAGATGCACTTATCATGAAAACAGAAGATACAGAGTTTGCTATTACTCCCTGCCAAATAACCTATAAAGGAAAGGAGCTTCCTTTAGGGAAACCCTTGGATGCATGGGTAGAACTATTTGGACCTTATTCTCGTAATTTTAATGAACATACCTATATTTGGGATTCATTAGGAGTCGCTATCTTTAACTCATGTATAACTGCATATGAAACAAATGTAGATAAAGAAAAAAGAAAATGTGATCAACTATATATTTTCTTTGTCAATCTGGATAGTAAGGTAGGACAAGCGGGAAAATTGCAATTTGCCTGGGGATATTATCCTATTACTAAAGAAAAAGAAAAGAGAATGCTTTCACCAGATCTTGAGTATCCAGATGTAAAACCATTTACACAAGAAGAGTTAACTCAACTTAAAGAAAAACACGATCCTAAAAATTATATCTATCCTTTTACCCCCTATACCCAAACAGTCAATTTACAGGGAGCACCGGTTAAATCAGGAATGAGTTTAAAGGCAGTAAATAAAGAGAGGTCAAAAATAAAAGGTCTTGAAAAAATGGGATACTGGGATAACGATGGCGACTGGAGCTGGGATTCCGGCTCTACCACTATAAAAACCGGAGAGTTCCGCGAACAAAAAGATCATAGCTCTATATGTCCCAATCAGGACTATTGGTATTATATAACTTTGCGTTATAGTGAAGGAGAGTTGGAATATTTGAAAGTAGAATATTTATCCAAAGAAAATGAGAAATAATACAGTACTCATTTTTCTTTTAAAAATAAAAAAGTTAAGAATATAAAGA
>NZ_PSZM01000030.1 GCF_002964975.1 Apibacter adventoris
TTTGTTGTTTTTACACCCAATGTCAAACCAAAGAACCCCCAAAACCTATGGATACAGAATTTACTATTACTCCCTGCCAAATAACCTATAAAGGAAAGGAACTTCCTTTAGGAAAACCTTTTAAAGAATGGATAAAGATATTTGGAGAATATAATAGATTTGTAGATGGAGTTTTTATTTGGGATACTTTAGGAATAGGAGCAACGATACATTGGGATGCTGCTAAATATTATAAAGATCCTGATTATAATACACGTTCTTTTATAGAATCACGACCTACAATAGAACTATATATTTTCTTTGTCAATCTGGATAGTAAGGTAGGACGAGCGGGAAAATTGCAATTTGCATGGAATGAATATTACATTTTAAGTAAAGAGGAGGAGGAATCTCTTCTAAAAAGTACAATAAGAAATAAACCATATACTCAGGAAGAGTTGGATCAATCTAGAGAAAAAATGCTAAAAAAGAAACCTGATTATATCTATCCTTTTACCCCCTATACCCAAACAGTCAATTTACAGGGAGCACCGGTTAAATCAGGAATGAGTTTAAATGAAGTAAATAAAGAGAGGTCAAAAATAAAAGGTCTTGAAAAAATGGGATACTGGGATAACGATGGCGACTGGAGCTGGGATTCCGGCTCTACCACTATAAAAACCGGAGAGTTCCGCGAACAAAAAGATCATAGCTCTATATGTCCCAATCA
>NZ_PSZM01000031.1 GCF_002964975.1 Apibacter adventoris
CTTTTACATATTCATGATTAGCTTCCCAGTCATTAATTGCAATTCCTAAAGAATCCCATACATATCCTCGGCCTGTATGTCTTGAATATGTTCCTAATAATTGGATCCATGCATCCAAGGGTTTCCCTAAAGGAAGCTCCTTTCCTTTATAGGTTATTTGGCAGGGAGTAATAGCAAACTCTGTATCTTCTGTTTTCATGATAAGTGCATCTTTTTTGGGCTGGCACTGTACAAAAAACGAGCTACTCATGCTTAGATTCAGCAGTATAAATAAGAGATTTTTCATTTAAAATCCTTTATCTTTATTTTTTATTATATTCCTCTGTAAAATACTATTTCTCATACAATTCATAAGAGATTTTCAAATATTCCAACTCTCCTTCACTATAACGCAAAGTTATATAATACCAATAGTCCTGATTGGGACATATAGAGCTATGATCTTTTTGTTCGCGGAACTCTCCGGTTTTTATAGTGGTAGAGCCGGAATCCCAGCTCCAGTCGCCATCGTTATCCCAGTATCCCATTTTTTCAAGACCTTTTATTTTTGACCTCTCTTTATTTACTTCATTTAAACTCATTCCTGATTTAACCGGTGCTCCCTGTAAATTGACTGTTTGGGTATAGGGGGTAAAAGGATAGATATAATCAGGTTTCTTTTTTAGCATTTTTTCTCTAGATTGATCCAACTCTTCCTGAGTATATGGTTTATTTCTTATTGTACTTTTTAGAAGAAATTCCTCCTCCTCTTTACTTAAAATGTAATATTCATTCCATGCAAATTGCAATTTTCCCGCTTGTCCTACCTTACTATCCAGATTGATAAAGAAAATATATAGTTGATCACATTTTCTTTTTTCTTTATCTACATTTGTGTCATATGCAGTTATACATGAGTTAAAGATAGCGACTCCTAATGAATCCCAAATATAGGTATGTTCATTAAAATTACGAGAATAGGGTCCAAATAGTTCTACCCATGCATCTATAGGTTTTCCTAAGGGAATTTCCTTTCCTTTATAGGTTATTTGGCAGGGAGTAATAGCAAACTCTGTATCTTCTGTTTTCATGATAAGTGCATCTTTTTTAGGCTGGCACTGTACAAAAAACGAGCTACTCATGCTTAGATTCAGCAGTATAAATAAGAGATTTTTCATTTAAAATCCTTTATCTTTATTTTTTATTATATTCCTCTGTAAAATACTATTTCTCATACAATTCATAAGAGATTTTTAAATATTCCAACTCTCCTTCACTATAACGCAAAGTTATATAATACCAATAGTCCTGATTGGGACATATAGAGCTATGATCTTTTTGTTCGCGGAACTCTCCGGTTTTTATAGTGGTAGAGCCGGAATCCCAGCTCCAGTCGCCATCGTTATCCCAGTATCCCATTTTTTCAAGACCTTTTATTTTTGACCTCTCTTTATTTACTTCATTTAAACTCATTCCTGATTTAACCGGTGCTCCCTGTAAATTGACTGTTTGGGTATAGGGGGTAAAAGGATAGATATATTTTTCTTTTGGTTCTATCCTTCCAATTATCCTTTTTTTAAGTTCTTCCGACATAGGTTCTTTTATAGATTGATAGTCTTTTTCTATAAATTCAAATGATTTTCTTTGCCAGGCAAATTGCAATTTCCCCGCTTGTCCTACCTTACTATCCAGATTGACAAAGAAAATATATAGTTCTATTGTAGGTCGTGATTCTATAAAAGAACGTGTATTATAATCAGGATCTTTATAATATTTAGCAGCATCCCAATGTATCGTTGCTCCTATTCCTAAAGTATCCCAAATAAAAACTCCTTCTACAAATCTATTATATTCTCCAAATATCTTTATCCATTCTTTAAAAGGTTTTCCTAAAGGAAGTTCCTTTCCTTTATAGGTTATTTGGCAGGGAGTAATAGTAAATTCTGTATCCATAGGTTTTGGGGGTTCTTTGGTTTGACATTGGGTGTAAAAACAACAAAACCCTAAAAGAAAAATGAGTACTGTATTATTTCTCATT
>NZ_PSZM01000032.1 GCF_002964975.1 Apibacter adventoris
TCTACAAATCTATTATATTCTCCAAATATCTTTATCCATTCTTTAAAAGGTTTTCCTAAAGGAAGTTCCTTTCCTTTATAGGTTATTTGGCAGGGAGTAATAGTAAATTCTGTATCCATAGGTTTTGGGGGTTCTTTGGTTTGACATTGGGTGTAAAAACAACAAAACCCTAAAAGAAAAATGAGTACTGTATTATTTCTCATTCTCTTTGGATAAATATTCTACTTTCAAATATTCCAACTCTCCTTCACTATAACGCAAAGTTATATAATACCAATAGTCCTGTTTAGGACATATAGAGCTATGATCTTTTTGTTCGCGGAACTCTCCGGTTTTTATAGTGGTAGAGCCGGAATCCCAGCTCCAGTCGCCATCGTTATCCCAGTATCCCATTTTTTCAAGACCTTTTATTTTTGACCTCTCTTTATTTACTTCATTTAAACTCATTCCTGATTTAACCGGTGCTCCCTGTAAATTGACTGTTTGGGTATAGGGGGTAAAAGGATAGATATATTTTTCTTTTGGTTCTATCCTTCCAATTATCCTTTTTTTAAGTTCTTCCGACATAGGTTCTTTTATAGATTGATAGTCTTTTTCTATAAATTCAAATGATTTTCTTTGCCAGGCAAATTGCAATTTCCCCGCTTGTCCTACCTTACTATCCAGATTGACAAAGAAAATATATAGTTCTTTTACATATTCATGATTAGCTTCCCAGTCATTAATTGCAATTCCTAAAGAATCCCATACATATCCTCGGCCTGTATGTCTTGAATATGTTCCTAATAATTGGATCCATGCATCCAAGGGTTTCCCTAAAGGAAGCTCCTTTCCTTTATAGGTTATTTGGCAGGGAGTAATAGCAAACTCTGTATCTTCTGTTTTCATGATAAGTGCATCTTTTTTGGGCTGGCACTGTACAAAAAACGAGCTACTCATGCTTAGATTCAGCAGTATAAATAAGAGATTTTTCATTTAAAATCCTTTATCTTTATTTTTTATTATATTCTTCTGTAAAAT
>NZ_PSZM01000033.1 GCF_002964975.1 Apibacter adventoris
ATGGAATGAATATTACATTTTAAGTAAAGAGGAGGAGGAATCTCTTCTAAAAAGTACAATAAGAAATAAACCATATACTCAGGAAGAGTTGGATCAATCTAGAGAAAAAATGCTAAAAAAGAAACCTGATTATATCTATCCTTTTACCCCCTATACCCAAACAGTCAATTTACAGGGAGCACCGGTTAAATCAGGAATGAGTTTAAATGAAGTAAATAAAGAGAGGTCAAAAATAAAAGGTCTTGAAAAAATGGGATACTGGGATAACGATGGCGACTGGAGCTGGGATTCCGGCTCTACCACTATAAAAACCGGAGAGTTCCGCGAACAAAAAGATCATAGCTCTATATGTCCCAATCAGGACTATTGGTATTATATAACTTTGCGTTATAGTGAAGGAGAGTTGGAATATTTGAAAGTAGAATATTTATCCAAAGAGAATGAGAAATAATACAGTACTCATTTTTCTTTTAGGGTTTTGTAGTTTTTACACCCAATGTCAAACCAAAGAACCCCCAAAACCTATGGATACAGAATTTACTATTACTCCCTGCCAAATAACCTATAAAGGAAAGGAACTTCCTTTAGGAAAACCTTTTAAAGAATGGATAAAGATATTTGGAGAATATAATAGATTTGTAGATGGAGTTTTTATTTGGGATACTTTAGGAATAGGAGCAACGATACATTGGGATGCTGCTAAATATTATAAAGATACTGATTATAATACACGTTCTTTTATAGAATCACGACCTACAATAGAACTATATATTTTCTTTGTCAATCTGGATAGTAAGGTAGGACAAGCGGGAAAATTGCAATATGCTTGGGGATATTATCCTATTACTAAAGAAAAAGAAAAGAGAATGCTTTCTCCAGATCTTGAGTATCCAGATGTAAAACCATTTACACAAGAAGAGTTAACTCAACTTAAAGAAAAACACGATCCTAAAAATTATATCTATCCTTTTACCCCCTATACCCAAACAGTCAATTTACAGGGAGCACCGGTTAAATCAGGAATGAGTTTAGAGGAAGTAAATAAAGAGAGGTCAAAAATAAAAGGTCTTGAAAAAATGGGATACTGGGATAACGATGGCGACTGGAGCTGGGATTCCGGCTCTACCACTATAAAAACCGGAGAGTTCCGCGAACAAAAAGATCATAGCTCTATATGTCCCAATCAGGACTATTGGTATTATATAACTTTGCGTTATAGTGAAGGAGAGTTGGAATATTTGAAAATCTCTTATGAATTGTATGAGAAATAGTATTTTACAGAAGAATATAATAAAAAATAAAGATAAAGGATTTTAAATGAAAAATCTCTTATTTATACTGCTGAATCTAAGCATGAGTAGCTCGTTTTTTGTACAGTGCCAGCCCAAAAAAGATGCACTTATCATGAAAACAGAAGATACAGAGTTTGCTATTACTCCCTGCCAAATAACCTATAAAGGAAAGGAGCTTCCTTTAGGGAAACCCTTGGATGCATGGATCCAATTATTAGGAACATATTCAAGACATACAGGCCGAGGATATGTATGGGATTCTTTAGGAATTGCAATTAATGACTGGGAAGCTAATCATGAATATGTAAAAGAACTATATATTTTCTTTGTCAATCT
>NZ_PSZM01000034.1 GCF_002964975.1 Apibacter adventoris
CCTTTTTTATATAATTCTTCATTTCCAAAAAACTCTATTTTCTTTTTTAAATCACTATTAAATTTAAAATGGATTTTTTCCTTAGGCATTTGTAATTCTGCATAGGTTATAGTATATCGTAATGAACGGGTTTCAATAACAGCTTGTTTTATTTCTTCCTTACTGTCTTTATATTCTTCTAATATTTTATTTTTCTTTTCTTCAGAAATTTCACTATAATATTCCTCTTTAATTACCTTATAATATTCCTCTGCTTCAGGGAATTTAAAATTAACAAATTTATTTTCCTTATGAGCATAAGAATTACGTATAACATTCATGTCTTCAGTACTTAAAGTATCAATCATATTTTTTGTCATATTATATTTGAAATCATTAATTTTATAATTATTCATATATCTAAAATACAAAAAATTAGACTGATCATATGCAATTAAAGGCATTTGATTGATTTCCTCAGCATGAGAAAATCTTGGGTCAGCGGGATAACGTTCTCCAAAAATGGTTAATAATTCCACTTCTTTAGGAAAGATTGTACTTATTTCATATATATCACTTTCTATTCCCTCATCAATATATGTATATTTAGAATAATCTTCTTTAGTTTTGCAGCTTATAAAAAGTAAAATACCTAATAATAAAATAGAGTTTTTCATAAAAGGTTAGTTTTTCAATATTTGCATAGATATAAAAAATAAAAATAAAGACTTTATATTATTACCGTTTAAAGATTTAGTTTTATTTCTTTGCCTTAGGTCGTATTACATATAAACCACCTGAATGCGGGAATATGTTTGAAATGTTATATATGTATATAAATATATATCCTTTTTTGTATAATTCTTCAGTGCCAAAGAAGATAATTTTACCATTACCTAATAAATTATATTTAAACTTAATATTTTCATTAGGCATATGTAAATTAATGAAATCTGTTTTATAATAGATAGACATCAAATTTTTCATTTGATTTCTTTTATTCTCATTATCAGGGTATTTTTCATAAATTATTTTAATATTTTCCTTTGATATGGTATCTTTTAATTCACTTTTTGTCTTATAATATTTTTCAGCTTCAGGGAATTTAAAATCTACTAAATCATTTTTTTTCTTATAATTATCCTCAAAAATCTTTTTGTATCTTTTAATACTATCCTCGTTATTAATGGTATCTTTTTTATTAGTTAGACAATTATATTTCATATAATAAGCAATAGAATTATCACGGTCATATATAATAAAAAAAATCATATTTTTTTTATTAAAATATATCAAAGGCATATCCCATGTTTTTTTTTCCTGTTCAGGAGAAAACATTCCTCTAGTCAAGGTATATCCTAACATATTTTTGATTTGATATTTCTCGGACATTAGGGATACAATTTCATAGTTATTACTTTTAAGATTATCATCAATATATGTATATTTAGAATAATCTTCTTTAGTTTTGCAGCTTATTAAAAGTAAAATACCTAATAATAAAATATAGTTTTTCATAAAAGGTTAGTTTTTCAATATTTGCTCAGATATAAAAAAATAAAAATAAAGACTTTATATTATTACCGTTTAAAGATTTAGTTTTATTTCTTTGCCTTAGGTCGTATTACATATAAACCACCTGAATGTGGGAACATATCCAAATTATAAAAAATATATATATACATATATCCTTTTTTATATAATTCTTCATTACCAAAGAGTTCTATATTCTTATTTAAATTACAATTAAATTTAAAATGAATTTTTTCCTTAGGCATTTGTAATTCTGCATAGGTTATATTATACCGTAATGAACGGGTTTCAATAACAGCTTGTTTTATTTCTTCTTTACTGTCTTTATATTCTTCTAAAACTCTCTTTTTTTCTTCTTCAGAAATTTCACTATAATATTCCTTTTTAATTACCTTATAATATTCCTCTGCTTCAGGGAATTTAAAATTAACAAATTTATTTTCCTTATGAGCATAAGAATTACGTATAACATTCATGTCTTCAGTACTTAAAGTATCAATCATATTTTTTGACATATTATATTTGAAATCATTAGTTTTATTATTATTCTTATATCTAAAATACAAAAAATTAGACTGATCATATGCAATTAAAGGCATTTGATTGATTTCCTCAGCACGATAGGTTCTTGGGTCAGAAGCATAAGGGGGACCAAAAATGGTAAATAATTCCACTTCTTTAGGAAAGATTGTACTTATTTCATATTTATCACTTTCTATTCCCTCATCAATATATGTATATTTAGAATAATCTTCTTTAGTTTTACAGCTTGTAAAAAGTAAAATACCTAATAATAAAATATAGTTTTTCATACATCTAAACTTTTTTCGTCAATAAAAATACAGTAAATAAAATTATCATATCGTTTATAGTATTGATTCCAGATTCCTCTAAATACTATTCCATGTAATGAATCTGTCTTTTCATATAATCCTGATTCAAAATGCTTCAGTTCTTCAAGTGTATTAAATTCCTTGGCTAAAAGCTTTTGTAAGGTAGGTGTACTAATGGTTAAAAATCTAAATCCTAATTCAGTAATCTTTTCTTCTAATAAGTTTTTATTAGGTCTATCATATTGTAAAAAATCCTTCATGCTTTTCATTCCTGCTTCTTTTTTCTTTAAAAATTCCATAATAGTCTGCTCTTCTAAAAGTTCCTCAATATCTTTGCTATATTGGTCAACCAATAAATCTACTGCAATAGAAAGATGCCCGGCCATTTTACCTACCCAAGAAGGGAAAAAACCAAAGAATTTCTTTAGTGCCAGATTTCCCAATCCTTTATAATCCGGGGTGCCTGTAGACAGGCTTTGTTCCATTTCCTTTACATCAATAACAAAGCTTAGGGTTTCAAATATCTTAGTACTCAGGTTTGCTGCTGTGTGTACAGGATGGCTTTGGGCGAAAACTTCCAATTGGTTTAGTCCCAGGGTGGTGGCATAGTGGGTGTCTCCCTGCAGGGTAGGGTGTGCCACACGAAAACCGGTATTAGATGCCCGCTTTATATTACGTACATTTCCGTCTATCATAGTAATATCCGTATCATATACGTTTTTGCGGTGTATTACCCTTCCATCCGTGTACATAAGAGAACCTTTTTCTAACTCGCGTATAGCCAGCGTATAAGAATATTCCTTAAACTTGTCCAATGCTTTTGCAGTAGCTTCTTTCATGGCATCTTTGGCTACTCCCTTTATTTTTCCTTTTATTTTTTCTTTGGCCTGATCTATTTTCTTTTGGGTATAATCCTCCTGGTTTAACAATAATTGCAGGTAAATAACATTTCCCTCACTGCTTCGTATTTCGGGAAACTGGTAATTGATTCCGGGTTTTATAAAATATAAATCGGGAATATCGGGTAGCCCCACACTAAGGTAATCCCGAAAAGAAACCGGTAAGCTTTCTTTCTGGTATACCGGTCCGTTATTATTAATTGACCCGATACTGTATGAGGGTTTGTATTCTGCCACGCAATATATTTCTATATCTCCCGGAGTATTATCTTCTTTTACAAAGTCTATAGTCAAATCATTATACAGTATTTTAATAGGAACACAGGCCCTGTTTTCTTCATTGATATAGGCATACTTAGGTCCACCTTTAATTTCCCGATCACTGGCTATAAAATCAAATCCCAATCCCAGCTGTAAGTCATAAAAGGAAATATGTAGCCGGCTCAGGTCTTCATCTATGACATCGTTTGCCTCATTATATATAGGAATATTCTTGGTTTCAATCTGGAAAAACACAGTATCACCTAAACAGGCTTTGTGTATTTTAATAAGCCCATCTCTATCAGAGCTCCACCAGCCCCGTATAATATATTTGCCCCCGGTTTTGGGTTCTTCAGGGTCTCCGCAAATCATTTCCGCATCGGTAGTGAGCTCTATGGCCTCTCCGGCATTTATGGTAAAATTCTCATTATAACAGGTTAGGGTTTCGTATTCCTGAATTATCTTTTTTCCTGCTATTTTCACTATTTTTCCTCCTGCCATAACTCTTAAAATAATCTGGATTTTTCCCCGCTGTTCGTTTTAAAATTTTCACGAGAATGAAACTGGGTTTTTCCTTGAGTTGAAGTTACTTTTTCTTGTGCATTTTCCATTGCTTCTTTTGCTTTAGAGCTTATATTTCCTAGAGCTTCTTCATAGATATCCGCGGCAAACAAGGAATACTGCCTGCCTACCTGGGTGGAGGAATTTTTCCCTACGCTTGTGGTTTGATCTATTCCCACGTTGGTAACCATATTTTTTCCGGCACTCAGCTTTATATCTTCCCCGGCATGTACAGAAAAATTTTTAGGCGCATGTATCGAGATATTCCCTTCACCATCCATAAACATTTTGTTTCCGCTGGGGTCTTCTATCAAGATAGAACCCTTCCCTTGGGCATCATTAAAGATAATCTTGGTCCCACTGCGGGTTTGTATCACCTTTATATCATTCCCCTGCGTATAATACGCCGCAATTTCCCCTCCGTTATAGGCGGTCCCCAGTACTACCGGACATTCGGCATTGCCTCCTTGAAAGGCACATAAGACCATTTCCCCAATCTCCGGGTTAAAATACGTGCCCTTGCTTCCCCCACTATGCGGCTGTATCACCTGCACCCAAGGGGTACTGCTGTTTGACGGCTGCTGCCAGGTAAATTGTACCCGTACCCTTCCCATTTTCTGTGGGTCTTTATTATCTATAACCTTGGCATGCTGGATGTCTGCCTTGGGGGTATTGCTAAGGTCTGTGTAAAAAGGTACACTCAGGTCTTTGGGCACTCCGTAAAAGGTATTGGTATACCCCTCACCATCGGCAAAGTCATGTATAATCTCCGTGATTTTATAGGATTCTATAGGTACTTTTCCGTTTTTGAATATTTTATGATCCGGAATCCAAACCAGCATCTTAGCTATATCTCCGAGCATTATATTCGGATTATTGGAGGTTACTTCTATATCTATCAGGTTTTGTCTTTTTTTGTTTTCCCTCAAAACCGCCTGTTCTATATCCCGTCGACTCTGAGGCAGCAGGCTTTGTTCGTAAAAGCCCGAAGGTTCTACATGGAAGAGCTTTTGGGATACCTGATCGGCATATTGCTGGAAGGGGTTTTTTGAAGCTTCTACCGACTGCCCGGAAGAGTCTACACTATAGCTCTGAGACTGCTTGGGGTCGTATCCGCTATAGTGGTAGTGCTGGGGCTGTACCTCCATTTTCAATTCATAGTCATAGACATCTTCTCCTTCCATCAGTTCGGTAATCTTTCCACCCCAGGGAGAGAAGATAAAGCGGCTGCCGTCATAGTAGAAATATTCTCCGTAACGTGCCGCCAATCGTTGGATAAAGGCAAAATCGGTCTCGTTATATTGTACTATATAGGGGATTTTTTCTTTATGGTTGGGGTTGATTGTGAAATTTATAAGGTTTTGGGGATAGTCGCGGATGACTTCTTTGATGATTTCCTCAAGGCTTTGGTTCTCAAAGCTGCGGCAATGAGACCCGTTTTCCATCAGGATAGAGGGCGATTTCCCCTGCAGGACGATTTGTTTGATCCCGTCTTTTTTGCGGGTGGAAATGCTTGTAAGTACACCGGTAAACAACGAGCAGCTTTTTCCCCATTGCTTGAAGGTAAAGGTTATGCGTTTGCCTAAATCTTTACGGCTGTTTTCTAACAGGTAGGCTTGGTTTTCTCCGTACTCATCGGGATCGCAGAGCATTTCAAAGGTATCGTGGGAATTAACCCTCTGGCGGATTTGAAGGCGGAAGTTCGTGTGGGTGAATCTTGCTTCTCCTGATATTTGTACAAAAACGCTTACCAAGGGAGAGTCGCCGTATAGGTTTTCGCGGCTTCCGCCATAGGTAGCAATTATGCCCTGTAGGGATTGTTGGCGGGCAATTTCTTCCTGGCTCAGGATTTTGAAGGGAGATGAAGGCAGTTCCTCTGGCTCCGGAAATAATGAATCTGACATAAAGCTAGGTTTTTGAGTTGTTTTTTATTAAATAACTAAATAATTAATCATTATTAACCTCATAATGAGATAAGCAAAAATAGGGTTTATTTTAATATGATGGCAACTTTTTTTTAATTATTTTTTTCTGTATTGCTTTCTATGAAAGGATTCTGTTCGGTTTGTATAACAACATTCCTACCCATGTATTATGAATAAAGGGATTCTATATTTTTGTTGACAACCAAAAAAGCAATAAATAATTTTAAAAAGATTGGAAAATTGGGTGAAGAGAAAGAAATTTAGATACTTCTTTTTTCAATTCGGCATAATTTCCGGTAGGAACTACTGTAATATTTTTGCCCGGTTCAATTCCGCAAGCCTCTGTAATAATCATAGGAATATCTAAAGAAATAGCCTCCAGTAAAAGTTGAGGGTGGTGTTCAATATATGCAGGATAGACAAGAAGAGCTATATTATGGAACAGATTATCATTATCGGCAAATTCCACCTCTATATTTTTCCAGAAATCATTTTTTTCTATGGCCTTTCCTGCAATAACTACCGGAAGCCCCAGTTCGGTTATGAGTTTTCGCATTTCATAGGCTCCTTTTCTGCCTAAAGATGAAGCAGGAAACAAAATTTTTTTCCCTTCAGGGGACTTATGTATCTTTTTTTGTGGAATATGCCAAGTGAGTAAATGACTTTTAGAAGGAAATAATTTAGCTATTTGAGTATGAGGGGTAATAATTTTACGGGCTTGTTTCAGGGCCTCATTTTCAAGGCTCCATATGGATGCGGACGCTCTGAAGTCATGCAGGGTAGGACTTTCAGAATAGGTACTGAAAGCTACATCCAGCTTTTTCTGTAAAATTTCTATTGGCAAACGGTACATAAGAACATCCAACGTTCTTCCTGCAGTATGGAAATCTTTATATAAAAAAGGAAGTAGGTTTTGTGAAACTACTAAATGAGTACTTTCTATTGGGATCAATTTAGCCATTTTACGGCAAATTTTTTGATCTTCAGCAAGCGCCAGTTCAAAAGGATTTTTTCCTTTATGTATTTTGAAATTCAGAATCCGACGTAGGGAAGGGATAGAACAAGTTTGAATATTTTTTCCCTTTAAATTCCAGCAATTTTTACTGTTTTTCAATTTATTTTCGGGCGTAAAAGGAAGGAGAACAACATCATTTTCATTAATAACCGATTCCAGGTACTTTTCATATTCGATCCATTTCTCATCCAGTATATAGGTAACTTTTCCGGTATTTTTTATTTTTTCTCTACCATTATGTAATATACAGGCTTTGTTTCCGCAGGAATAACAGTCATTTATTGAAGAAGCTTTAAAAAACTCTTTATAATTTGTGTTGAGTTCTGGATTATTTTTTTGTGAGCTTTTAAATACAACCATCAGCCGGCTATCGGTCATTTGAACTTCTATACGGAAGGGAAAATTGGAGCGGAAACGCAGGTCTATATAATTCCATTTTACAGTAGCATCGCGATTTTTTTCAGCTAATGAACCGGCAATCACCTGAGAGTGCCTATGTCGCTCTATAATTTGAAAATCAGCTTTTAAAGCAGCATCATATAAAGCATTGGAAAGTTGGCATAAGCCGCCGCCCTTGGTAGGAACAATACAGCCTTCTTTTACTTCTCTTCCGGTAACAAATCCCTTACCGAAGTTGGGGTTTCCTATATATTTCCAAAAACTGAAAATTTCTCCGGCAGGAATTTCCACTCCGTTAATATTCCGGGCTGCCAGTCTTAAATTCTGGATTTTGCCGGCAGTAAGTATCCAATTATCTTCCTGGTCGTCCGCATTCCATAAGTAACTTTCTGATGCGGAAATAATCGGTAGGTCTATAAGGGCTTTTTTATCAGGAAATTTTTTATTTCCTTCCAGAGCATTTTTTAGCATTCTTTGGGCAGATAATAGGCAGGTTTTGGTAGTAAAAAGAGTGTTCCGATATAAATTATGTTTTTTTGCCAGTATTAATTTTTTGTTCATAGTAGACTTTAGTTAAGAACTTTTTACGACCAAAAATACATAAAAAATATTATAATAAAATCTAAAAAAAAGAAGCTATGTGGGCAAGAATAAAATATTTTTATCTTTGCACAAATTTTTCAAAATATGAAATGTGGAATTGTGGGCTTACCCAATGTAGGAAAATCTACTTTATTTAACTGTTTATCCAATGCAAAGGCTCAGTCGGCCAATTATCCTTTCTGTACTATAGAACCCAATGTGGGTACCGTATCAGTGCCAGATCTTCGATTAAATAAATTAGAAGAACTGGTAATTCCGGAAAGAGTGGTGCCTGCAGTGGTGGAAATTGTAGATATAGCCGGATTGGTAAAAGGTGCCAGCAAAGGAGAAGGTTTGGGAAACCAGTTTTTGGCAAATATACGGGAAACGAATGCCATTATTCATGTTTTACGATGTTTTCAGGATGATAATATTACTCATGTGGAAGGGAGTATAGATCCTGTGAGAGACAAAGAGATTATTGATATAGAGCTACAACTGAAAGACCTTGAGACTATAGAGAAAAAACTTGAAAAATCTAAAAGAGCAGCAAAAGCCGGAAATAAAGAAGAGCAGTTAATAGTTTCCGTTTTAGAGAAACTACAGAAATTTATAGAAGAAGGACGCAATGCCAGAGAATATGAAACGGATGAAATTACCGGTCCGGTTGTGGCAGACTTACAGTTACTTACTTTCAAACCTATTCTATATGTATGTAATGTTGATGAAAAATCTGCGAAGAGCGGGAATGAGTTTGTAGAAAAAGTACGAGAAAAAGTAAAAAATGAAAAAGCTGAAATTATTGTATTGGCAGCCCAGATAGAAGCAGATATATCTGAATTGGAAACCTATGAAGAAAGACAGATCTTTTTAGAAGAATTAGGATTGGAAGAACCGGGCGTAAATCGTTTAATTCGTCAGGCATATCATTTGTTAGATCTTCAAACTTATTTTACGGCAGGAGTAAAAGAAGTTAGAGCTTGGACCATACAAAAAGGATGGACGGCACCACAGGCAGCAGGGGTTATTCATACGGATTTTGAAAAAGGATTTATCAGAGCTGAAGTTATTGCGTATGAAGATTTTGTAAAATATGGTTCTGAAGCCAAGGTTAAGGAAGCAGGAAAACTATCGGTAGAAGGAAAAGAATATGTAGTAAAGGACGGAGATATTATGCATTTTCGTTTTAATGTATAGCTAATCTTTGGGTTTAGCTTCAATTTACTAAGATTAGTATTAGTATTGATTTTTTATTATTAAAAAAGAATAAGTATTTTATCTTATATTTGTATATTTGTAGCTATTTGTTAATTAAATAGCTATTTTTTTGTTTTTATTTTAATAATTATTATTTCAGTCTTTAAGAAATTGAAAATTATTCATTGTTTAATTATTGGTGAAATAAAAAAAAAATTACATATTTGTACCCAATAATTAAATTGTTTATGAAAAAGATCTTACTTACTATGTCAATGGCTTGCTTAACTATAGCAGGTTTTAATGCACAACTGAATAAAGGAAAAATCCAAGCTTTATCCACTGCAGCAAAAGCTCTTACCGTTACAGATGCTGAGGTACAAGATGCTGCAGCTGCATCGGTAAAATGGATGGATGAACATAATGCTACATGTTCAACCAAAGATAAAGATAAAAAGAAAAAGGCCTATGCAGATCGTTTAGAAAAAATATTCGGCCCTTATAAAAATTATGACGGATTAAAACTTAATTATAAGGTATATTATGTAATAGATGTTAATGCATTTGCAAGTCCGGATGGGAGTGTTAGAGTGTTTTCTTCTTTAATGGATATGATGACTGATGATGAAATATTAGGAATTATAGGACATGAAATAGGACATGTGAAATTAGGGCATTCCAAAAAAGCATATAAACAGGCTCTTCTTACAGCTGCTGCTGCAAAATATGCCGGATCTACTACAGGTTCTGTAGCGGATTTGGTAAATTCCGATTTAGGTGATATTGCAACTAAACTTACCGGTGCGCAGTTTTCTCAAACCCAGGAATCAGCTGCAGATGATTATGCCTACACTTTTATGGTAAATAATGGAAAAGATCCTCATGCTCTGGCTACAGCTTTTGAAAAAATTGCAAAATTGGAAAAAGAAGCCGGAGCAGATAAAAGTACCGGAACTAAGATATTTTCAAGCCATCCGGATAGTGAAAAACGAGTAAAAAGAGTAGAAAGTAAAATTAAAAAAGATAGTAAAAAATAAATAAATACTCTATAATAATAAAAAAATA
This sequence comes from Apibacter adventoris, assembly GCF_002964975.1. Lineage (GTDB taxonomy): Bacteria > Bacteroidota > Bacteroidia > Flavobacteriales > Weeksellaceae > Apibacter > Apibacter adventoris. The sequence goes on from NZ_PSZM01000034.1 coordinate 10,250, forward strand.
AAACTACCGGCTAGCCGGTAGTTTTATTTTTTTAATTTTTTGTAAAATTAAAATAATTGATTATTTTTGCATCCGAATTGATTAACCTCTGACGAAAGACGTGAATGTTACTCAAGGTAAATAAGTCATATAATAATACATGGAACCATTAATTAAATATGTACAGGATAAGTACATTGCAAAAAAAGAATTTCCTGAATTTAATGCAGGGGATACTCTTACTGTTTATTACGAAATTAAAGAAGGTAATAAAACGAGAACCCAGTTTTTTAAAGGTGTAGTAATACAGGTAAAAGGAACAGGGGCTACAAAAACTTTTTCAATCAGAAAAATGAGTGGAGATGTAGGGGTAGAAAGAGTATTTCCTATAAATATGCCAGCTCTACAAAAAATAGAGGTAAACAGAAAAGGAAAAGTTCGTAGGTCTAGAATTTACTACTTTAGAGATTTAAGAGGTAAAAAAGCCAGAATTAAAGATGCAAGAGTAAAAGAAGCATAGATTTACTATTCTTTATAATATAACGAAAGGACTGAAAATTCATTTTCAGTCCTTTTTGTTTTTATAAACTTCAAAGCTGTGGTCTGTATATAAAATTATAATTTTTTGTATTTCTTTTTCGTTTGTATTTTCTTTATTTAATTTTTCATTACTATGAGAATCTTCAATTTTGTTACTATTGTTAGCATTTTCATTAAAAGTAGACTTTATTATTTCCTCCGGGTTTTGTTCTTCAGATTTCCTATTGTCATCATCTAAAGGAAAAAGGAGAGGAGAGGAGAGAGTTTCAATAGGCTCTAAATAAGAAGCATCTTCTGTTTTTATTGAGCTGTTATCTTCGTTATTTTGAGATTTTAAAGGTTTCCCTTTGCCTAATATTAGCCAGTCAGAATTTATTTCAGGAAAACAACGTAAAGTACTTTCCAAAAAATCTAAGGAAGGTTTATTTCTTCCTGAAGTTATATGAGAAATTCCGGATCGTTGTACCTGAATTTTATCGGCAAATTCACTAGGTGTTAATCCTAAGATTTCTATTAATGCAATTATTCTTTTGTTAATTTCCATATTTTACATTTGTATATTTAGTTACATATGTAACATACTAGTTTTTATGCAAAATTAATTAAAATATCTCAACAACTTACATAAAAACATTTAAATCTCACTTTAACACAATCTTTAAATAATTAAATATATTTTATTGGTAAACAATAATTTGAATTATATAAAATAAGCATATCTATTTTTTTCAGACAAAACGGCATAGTTTTCATTATCAAAAACATTTCAATTATTTACATTTGTAATTTACAAATGTAAATAATTGAAAACTCTCTATTTTTGAATATATTTGTAAAAAAGTATCTTATGTCCACAGAATTAAAAATCGTTGATCTAGAGCAAAATTTAGACGTTGAAGAAATTTTCAATAACAGATATGTCAATCCTAAAAAATTAAATGACTTCCTAGTAAAAAATTATAAAGAGAATCTAACCTTGTTGGGATATTCTGTTTGTAAAAAACCTATTTTTAAATTATCTATAGGGGTTGGTAAAAAGAATATTCTTCTGTGGACTCAAATGCATGGTAATGAAACTACAGGAACACTGAGTGTTTTAGATTTATTAAAATTTTTAAAAAACGAAAATAAATTAGCAAAAGAGATTTTCGAAAAATTTACATTAGATATAGTTTTAATGCTAAATCCGGACGGATCAGAAATCTGGACGCGAAGGAATATTATGAATATAGATGTAAATCGTGATTTTTTAGCGGAAGCTTCTCCTGAAATCCGAATTTTAAAAAATCTTGTAAAAGAGAAAATCTATGATTTAGCTTTTAATCTTCATGATCAAAGAACTATCTATGGAGTAGGGACAACAAACCATTCAGCTACATTGTCGTTTTTGTCGCCTTCAGTTTCAGAAGATAGAGAAATTACAGAAATAAGAAAACAATCTATGGGAATAATAGCTTCTATATATAAAGAAATAACTAAAATATTACCTAATAAAATTGCCCGATATTCCGATGAATTTTATCCGCGTTCTGTTGGAGATAATTTTCAAAAGTTAGGAATTCCTACCCTTTTATTCGAAGGAGGACATTATCCTAATGATTATTACAGACAGAAAACAAGAAAATATTTTACTTTGGCCTTAATTACAGCTTTACATTCTGCGCTTAAAGATAAATCTACTTGGAAAGATAATTATAAAGATTATTTAGAAATCCCCGAAAATTCAGTTTCATTTTATGATATAATTTATAGAAATGTAGCATTGTCTGAAGATGTAAAAAATACGGTTGATATAGCTATTCAGTACTCAGAGTTCATATTTCCTGAAGAAGAGGATATTTCTTTTGTAGCCAAAATTGAAGAGATTGGAGATTTGTCTTTTTTATATGGTCATAAAGAAATTAATGCAGAAGGAAGAAGATTTTATTCTGAAAATAATAAGTATCCTAAAATAAATATGGAGGCAGATTTTCAATTAGATGAATGGGTGATAGTTAATGGGAATAAGTTGGAATCAATAGTATAATAAAATAATACTTATATTTGTAACTATATTTAGAATATTAATTATTAGATGTTTTTTAATTCTTTTAACTACGCAATTTTTTTATTAATAGTATTTATTTTATATTGGTTTGTTTTCAATAAAAAATTAAAAATTCAGAATCTTTTTCTTTTAGTTTGTAGTTATTATTTTTATTCTTGTTGGGATCGTAGATTTCTTATTTTACTTATATTTTCTACTTTATTAGACTTTTTTTCAGGAATAATGATTGAAAGGCATAATAATAAAAGAAAAAGACGTTTTTGGTTATTGCTTAGTATTATCATAAATTTAGGTTTTTTAGGTTTTTTTAAATATTATAACTTTTTTATACAATCATTTGCTGAGTTATTATCTAATTTAGGTATAAAGCCTCATATTTGGACTCTTCAAATTATTTTACCGGTAGGAATTTCCTTTTATACTTTTCATGGACTTTCATATGTAATAGATATTTATAAAAAAAGAATTCCTGTAGAAAAAAATTTTGTGGATTATGCACTGTTTGTAAGTTTTTTTGCTTTATTGGTTGCGGGTCCTATAGAAAGAGCTACCCATTTACTTCCTCAGTTAAAGAAAAAGAGAAATTTTAATTATTATCAAGCAGTAGATGGATTGCGCCAGATTTTATGGGGATTATTTAAAAAAATAGTAATTGCTGATAATTGTGCACATTATGTAAATATTATTTTTGATTCTTCAGATACATTATCAGGAAGTGAACTTGTTACAGGGGCAATATTATTTGCTTTCCAAATTTATGGTGATTTTTCAGGTTATTCAGACATTGCTTTAGGATCATCCAGGCTTTTAGGGATAAACTTGCTCAAAAATTTTAATTATCCTTATTTTTCCAGGGATGTAGCAGAATTTTGGAGACGTTGGCATATTTCTTTGTCTTCATGGTTTAAAGATTATTTGTACATTCCTTTGGGAGGAAGTCGTGGAGGTACTTGGATGAGAATTAGAAATACATTTATTATTTTTTTGGTTAGTGGTTTTTGGCATGGTGCTAATTGGACTTTTATATTTTGGGGAGGATTAAATGCATTGTTCATTATGCCTTCTATCATATTAAAAACAAATCGTCATAATTTAGATATTGTAGCACAAGGAAAAAAACTACCCTCTTTAAAAGAATTTACATCTATTTTATTGACTTTTATCATTATTACCTTTGCATGGATATTTTTTAGATCAGAAAATTTACATCATGCTGTATCTTATATTTCGAAAATATTTAATGCAGATTTATTCACAGTTCCTTTTATTCAGGATAGGAGGAAATTGTTTAGAATAATTGTGGTTTTTATATTAATATTGTTTTTCTTAATTATAGAATGGATAGGGAGAGAAAATAATTATGCTTTAGAAAAATTGGGTAATAATTGGAATTTTATAATCAGATGGTTCTTTTATTCATTTATTATTTTCTTAATTTTTATGTATATGGAAATAAAAGGTTCACCATTTATTTATTTTCAATTTTAATATTTATAAACAATGTTTAAAAATAAACAAATAATAAGATTTCTGACTAAAATTATATGTTTTTTAGGTTTTTCTATGGTTACTTATTTTTTACTTTTAATTATATGGGGAACATTTTTACCTATTTTTATCAATAAAAATTTACAATTTAAATTTAGAACAGAAGGACATACTTATACACGTTTAAAAGAAGCGGACACGGTAAAAAATGTAGATATTCTTTTTATAGGAAGTTCTCATGTCTTTAGAGGATATGATCCTAGAGTTTTTGAAAAAAATAATTTAAAAATATTCGATCTGAGTTCTGTAGCACAAACTCCTGTAATTTCGAAATTATTATTTGAAAAATATATTCATACCATGAATCCAAAATTGATTATATTAGATATATATCCCACTATTTTGGATATGGATAGAGCTGAAGCAAAAGCAGATTATTTATCTAGTACTGAATTTAGTATGACAAATTTAAAATTAGCAGTTCAATCTAAAAATATATTAGTAATTAATACTTTCTTATACTCTACGTTTTTTCATAGTAGTGGAATATTTGATTCTTATAAAGAACCTAAAAAAAGGTTATATGATAAATATAATTTAAAAGGAAATTACGATGAGTATATCGGTGGGGGATTTGTTGAGACTTCATATAAAAATGGAAATTATGTTCCTGAAAAATTTAAATCTGTAAAATTAGGGTTTCATCATTCTAATATAGAAGAACTTAAAAAATTAATTACACTTATTAAAGAACATAATATTAAATTTATATTAATACAGACTCCTGTAACTAAAAATTTATTTAATTCAATTACTAATAATCGTGATATAGACAAGCAATTTTCTTCTTACGGACCCTATTATAATTTTAATACTATTTTAGATATACCAACTCAGTATTTTTATGATTCGAATCATTTTACGCAAGAGGGAGTAAAATTATTTGACCAAGAATTTATAAATTACATGAAAAAAGATTCAACTTTTGTTTCTGCATTACCATTACATTAAGTTTGGAAAAAATGGTTAATTGGTATGTATAATTAATTCATAATTTTTGTTGGAATATTTAAATATAAATCAAAAAATATATTAAAAAAACTATTTTTTAGGATTTTCCCTATTAGGTTTAATGCCATTTTCTTCCGTAATATACTTAATATTTCCTATTCTAATATCATTAGAATAAACACTTATACAATTTGGATCTTTCTCCCAATATTCCTTAACAGTATATCCATTCATGGCTCCTGAATATTTTCCTTTTTCTACCTTTAAATTGTCAGGATTAACTATAATTTTTAAATCTGTTGCCAAATTCATCATTTCCATATCTCCACGGCTATTTCCTCCAACTATCATAGGTTGGGTTTTAATATATGTATAAATAGCCTCAGCTTTGCCATTATCTTGAGGATATGGGAAAATCAGTTTATTAGTTACTTTATTGTCAGACGAAATTACAGATTTCATTCCTATAATTCTTTCTTTAGGAATTCCTAGTTCATAATTGATAAATCCCTGATATAATAATTCTGTTGAAGCAGTTACTACCCATATTTCAAAGCCATATTCTTTAAGGTTCGCTAATAATTGTTTCATCTCTGGATAAAATTTTCCTTGAAATTTCTGTTGATAGGTGTTCATACCTATTTTTTCAATTTCATAAGGAGACATCCCTGAAAGAAAATTTAAACTATTTTGCAAATATCCATATTCTTCTTTAGGGTGTATAAGTTCATCTATATATTTCATTTTTTCTTGAGATTTAGCATCTTTTTTTCCATAATAGTTATCTTTCGCATAACTATAAATTGCTTCTTCAGATAAGTAAAAAGGAGACTGTCCTAAGAGTGTACCATCGCAGTCAAATACAGCGACTTTACGTTCTGTTTTTGTGAGTGTTGAATTGAGAAAAGATTCCAGACGCTGATTTATTTCATCAGAAAAGCCATATATTTTCCTATAAGTTTGTGATTGAAAAAAAGATGGTATTAATAGAGCAAACCATAAAAAAAAATTTAGGATTAATTTTTTCATACTTAATTTTGTCTTATATCAGGTTGTAAAATTACAAACAATTATATTTATGTGCTATTTTATTGTCTAATGTTTATATTTTAATTATGAAAGTCTATTTTATAAGAAATTATTATTATTCAATTTCAATTATGTAGATAATAAAGTTTGTACTATATTTTTTCAGTTTTCTTTTAATTTATCATTAACCACTCTTTCTTAAATACAAGCAAGCAAAATAATAGTAAGTAATTATGGTTAATAACAAACTATATTTTTTTTCCGCTAAATATATAATGATAAATCAATGTAGTTAAAAATAGTGAAACAAATTTATTAGTTGTTTAAGCTATTAATTAAAAATAATACTTCAAAGATTTTATTAATAGTAGTATCTGAAAAATATATAAAGCAAAAATATATCTAAATCACTAATTTTGTAATTTCGTTTAAATTCAATAATAAAAAATAATTAAATGTCAACAGATAACAATATTTTACAAACTATCATTATTGGGTCAGGACCCGCAGGATTTACAGCTGCAATTTATGCGGCAAGAGCCGAAATACATCCGATTTTAATTTCCGGTATGGAACTAGGCGGACAATTAACTACCACGACGGAAGTGGAAAATTTCCCAGGGTATCCGGAAGGAATTACAGGTCCGGAAATGATGTTGCAACTTCAAAAACAAGCTGAAAAATTTGGTGCAAAGTTAATTGTAGATACAGTTACTGAAATAGTTTTTGGAGAAAATCCAGGAGATATTCATCAAGTAATAACTTCCTCGGGGAAAGAATATCAAACTAGAACTGTAATCATATCAACAGGAGCAAGTGCAAAATATCTCGGTAAAGATTTTGAAGAAAAATATAAAGGAGGAGGAGTTTCTGCCTGTGCAACCTGTGACGGTTTTTTTTACAGAGGAAAAAATGTTGTAGTAGTAGGAGGTGGAGATACAGCTGTAGAAGAGGCTACCTATTTGGCTAAAATATGTAAAAGAGTTTATATGGTTGTTAGAAAAGATTATTTACGAGCTTCTAAAATTATGCAGGAAAGATTAGTCCAAACCCCAAATATTACACTAATGTATAATCATGAAGTTGTTGATTTAAAAGGAGAAAACAATTTAGTAGCCGGGGCAGTTGTAGTAAATAATAAAACCAATGAACAAACCGTATTAGAAGTAGATGGTATATTTATAGCTATTGGTCACCAACCTAATACTAAAGTATTTCAAGGAAAAATTGATATGGATGAAACCGGATATATTCAGGTAAAACCATTTTCAACAGAAACGAATGTTCCCGGAGTTTTTGCGGCAGGTGATGTAGCAGATAAACATTACAGACAGGCTATTACAGCTGCTGGTTCTGGTTGTATGGCAGCCTTGGATGCAGAAAAATATTTAATACTTAATAACCATTAAATTGTTTAAGGTTTTCATAACTTCATGAATTTTTCCAGTGAAATATTAGAACAGGCTGTAGAAGAAATTTCAAAATTACCCGGAATAGGAAAAAGAACAGCTTTAAGGTTAGCACTTCATTTGTTGGATGTACCCATAATTCAGACAGAAAATTTAACAAAAGCATTGTCTAATTTAGTAAATGAAATAAAACATTGTAAAATTTGTAATAACCTTTCTGATACAGATATTTGCCATGTTTGTTCTAATATATATCGTGATGATAAAATTATATGTGTAGTTGAAGATATACGTGATGTAATGGCTATAGAAAGTACACATCAATATACAGGAAAATATCATGTGCTGGGAGGAAAGATATCTCCTATGGAAGGAATAAGCCCTGCCGATTTGTGTATTACTCCGTTATTAAAACGAATAAAAGAACAAAAAGTAGAAGAAATTATATTTGCATTAAGTGCAACTATAGAAGGAGATACAACTATGTTTTATATTTACAAAATTTTAGGAGATACCGACATTAAATTTACAACCATAGCAAGAGGAATAGGTATAGGTGAAGAGTTAGAATATACAGATGAACTTACTTTAATAAGATCGATTCAAAATAGAATTCCTTATCATCAAAATATAAAAAAAGATTGATTTAAATTAAAAAAACCTGAAGTGATTACTTCAGGTTTTTTTAATTTTTTAACCTCCTATATATGCTTATATTTGTAGGAATTTATTTGACAGCATTTGGAAACAAAAGAAAAAAAAAATTTAAAAAGAGGACTTACTAATCGACATATTCAGCTAATAGCTTTAGGAGGAGCTATAGGTACAGGATTATTTTTAGGAATAGGACCTGCAGCCGTTATGGCAGGACCTTCGGTTATTTTAGGCTATGCTTTTGCCGGATTTATTGCCTTTATGATTATGCGCCAATTGGGGGAAATGGTAGTCGAAGAACCGGTATCAGGAAGTTTTAGTTATTTTGCCTATAAATATTGGGGACCGTTTGCAGGATTCATCTCTGGTTGGAATTATTGGATATTGTATATTTTCGTAAGTATGGCTGAATTAACAGCTATAGGCACCTATGTTCAATTTTGGTGGCCTCATATACCATTATGGGTTTCCAGTTTATTTTTTTTCTTGATAATAAATGCTATCAATTTGGCAAATGTTAAAATATATGGAGAAGCCGAATTTTGGTTTGCAATAATAAAAGTTATAGCTATTATTGCAATGATAGTATTTGGCTGTTATTTATTACTTAGCGGTACAGGCGGCCCCCATGCTTCTATAGCCAATCTTTGGAATGATGAAGGTTTTTTTCCAAAAGGTTTTTTTTCAATGAATGAAAATGGAAAATATCAGGGATTGTTGGCGGCTATGGCTATAATCATGTTTTCATTTGGTGGTTTGGAACTTATAGGTATTACTTCTGCTGAAGCAGAACATCCGGAAAAAACCATTCCTAAAGCAACTAATCAAGTTATATATCGAATTTTGATTTTTTATGTAGGCGCTTTAATAATTTTATTTTCACTTTCTCCTTGGAGAGAAATTACAATTGACAGTAGCCCTTTTGTTACTGTTTTTAATACTTTAAAAGGTTTTCGATTTACAATTACTGGATTTACAATTTATTTCACCCATATTGTAGCAAATATTTTAAACTTAGTAGTTTTAACTGCTGCTTTATCAGTATATAACAGTAGTGTATATTGCAATAGCCGAATGTTATATGGATTATCTATTCAAGGTAATGCTCCGAAGTTTTTATCTCGTTTAAATAAAAATCATGTTCCTATCATGGCTATTCTTGTATCTGCTGTTTTTGCTGCTATATGTGTTATTATTAATAAATTAATACCACAAGAAGCACTAGAATATTTAATGTCCTTCGTTGTTTCCGCTTTAATTATTAACTGGATAATGATAAGTTTAACTCACTTATTTTTCAGGAAATCTAAAAATAAAGATAAAATAATACCGAAATTTAGATCGTTCGGCTATCCTGTTACAAATTATATATGCTTAATATTTCTAATAGGTATATTAATAATTATGTGGCTTACTGGTATGAAATTATCTGTAGAATTAATTCCAGTTTGGTTAATTATTTTATTTATAGGCTATAAATTTGTTCAACAAAATAAAAAACAAAAATAATTTTTTATTTGATTTATATTTTGATTTTTAAATTTAATTTATAATAAATAGAAATTCAAATATTATAGAATTTTTGTATATCATGAGGATATTATTTTCGAGTCAGTAATTATATGCATAGTTCATAACAAATTCTTTATATAGAGGCGGAAAAAAAGGAATAAGGATTATTTATTAACACTGGATCAGTAAATAAATGGTTACTTAGTTTCATCTAATAGAGGAGTATAAGTATTTGAATCATCTCTCTATAAAATACATAATAAATAATGAAATGTTTAATGGTTATATAAAATTATAGACGGAACACAGAATGATTTGAAAGAGTTAACCTCTGATACTATCTGATATTAATGGTGTAGGAACAACTTCGCAATTGTTCATGAGTAGAACAGTTGCAGGCATAATTTGGTACTTCTGCAAATAAATATATGAATTTCTATATCGATTTACATTATTAAGCTTTTTAAAATTTATATAAAAAGCTCCTTATTAATAATGATAAATATTCCTAATTCAGGTTTCTAATGGACTAATATAGACTTGTAACCTATGGTAGGTTTGCCTTAATAAATTACAGAATATACTTAAATAAACCAATTAAATTATACCTTTGAGATACCTGAACTCAAAATTATGGCAATGTTAGCTCAATTTTCCTTAATCAAAATATTAAGAATCATTTGTTAACGATTACTTTTCGAAATGAAGTAATGATTATAATTTATGTTATTTTAATCATTTTTCTAAAATTTCTGAGAGTATTTGTGCAGATGTTGAATTAGGAAAAGTAATACTTATTTTTTGTGAAATAGTGGGAGCTATTTCAGTAATGTATTTTTTATTATGATTAATTCCATGTGGTATTTTCCAACCATAAAATATAGCCGGAACATGAGTATCATAAGTATAAGAACTTCCATGCGAAGTACCTTGTATCATATATTCCATATAGGCAGGGTCTAATAATACATAAATTTGTCCGTTTTGTGTCTTGTCATATCCTCTGAAAATCATAGAACCATGTTCGTCAGTAGCAGAAGCATTAAGTATTTGTTTTTCGGTATAGGTTCTTTTTACTCCCGGAAAAGTTTCTATATAATCGGCAAATGTTTCAAATACATCTTCTTTGTTTATACCGTCTTTTTTGATTGCTTCTTCATCAAAATACACATTTTGGTTATAATATGTTGATATAAAATCGTTACCATAAGTTTTTACAGAAAAATCTTTCAATTTTTGTTCTATTTCTTTTCTTTTTAAAGAAAATACCTCATATCCCTTATCATGAAGATATAAAGGATTTTCTGCTCCGGAATGGTCAGCCGTCAAAAAAAGTAAATAATTTTCTTTTCCAACTTTTGTATCTAAATAGGAAAGAATATCAGCGATTAAAAGGTCTAAACGCAAGTATGTATCTTCAGTTTCTATTGATCTGGGAGACGTTTGATGGGAAATAACATCTGTAGCGGAAAAACTAAGAGTTAAAAAATCTGTATCATTATCCTGTCCTAAATTTTCTTTTTGTATAAGTTCCTTGGCAAAATCAACAATCATATTGTTAGTAAAAGGAGTAGATTTTAAAACTTTAGCACCATCTTTTTCATAAGCAGATTTTAAATTATAAGGGAAAATAGCTTTATTATCTTTGTTTATGGATAAAATTTCATAAGGATTTTCATCGGGTAAGCTTTCTTGATAAAATGTTTGATCTTTCAGTAGTTTCCATCCTTCATTAATATATTTCATATATATTTTTTCATTATTAAATGAATTAACCCATTGGGGAAAATCTTTCCCATAAAAAGAACTGGAAATGAAATTTCCATTATTAGATAACCAATATGCTCTATTAGCAAAATGACCTGCAGGTAATATGGCCCCACGGTCTTTCATACTAATTCCAAATACTTTTCCTCGAAAATTTGTAGCTAATCTTAATTCATCTGTTATAGTTGTAGATTGTAAATTTTTTGGAGACATTAATCCTTCCTCTGGTTTCTCAGGATTTCCTTGTGGGGTTACTGTAGAATCCTCTGTGCAATATATTTTTGTTTTGGAATTTCTTATGTACCAACTATTGCCCAATATCCCATGATTTACAGGTGTAGTACCGGTATATACAGAGGCATGTCCGGGTGCGGTATGTGTAGGTACATAATTATAGTGCATGTTAGTATATAAATACCCTTTATCTATTAATCTATTAAAACCATTTTTTGAGAAATAAGGACCGAATCTATATAAATATTCCATTCTCATTTGATCAACAACAATGCCTACAATCAATTTAGGTCTTTCAATTTGAGCATATGAATATAATGTAAAATTAAGAAGTAATAAAACGGTTATTTTTTTTATGTTCATTATATTTTTTTGTTTTTGGAAAAAATTAATAATTAAATTTTAAATGAAATAAAACTAATGGTTAAAAAATATAAAATTAATATATATTAAAATTTTGTGAGTTTTTCAAGGGCAAATTGAATCATTGAATCAATGGCTGAATAGGGATCTTTACTAAAAGTACCCGAATATCTGTTAGTTACTATAGTATTTAAAGAAAGGGCTTTATGTCCCATAAGATGCGATAATCCATAAATAGCCGAAGTTTCCATTTCAAAATTTGTAATGCGATTATTATTATATGTAAATTTAGTTAATTGTTCATTCATAGATTCATTATCTAAATTTAAACGTAATATTCTTCCTTGAGGTCCATAAAAACCAATGGCTGTAGCTGTAATCCCTGATATAACTTTAGAATTTTCTGTCATTAAATGCAGTAATTCTTCAGATCCTTCTGCTAAATAGGGTAAAGCTCTTTTTGGATTCCATTTTGTTTGTATAATAAACTCCTTAGCTATAGGATTCTCATAAAAAGATTCTGTATTTGCATAAAAGCTCATTAGCCCATCAAAACCTAGTCCGTAAGTGGAAGCAACTATTGTATCAACAGGAATATCTTTCTGAATTGCACCGGAAGTTCCTAAACGTACAAATGTTAATTGTTTACGAATTGGTTTAATTTCCTTTTTTTTCAAATCAATATTGGCTAAAGCATCCAGTTCATTTAGAACTATATCTATATTATCAGTTCCCATACCTGTAGATATAACAGTTAGCCTTTTTTGATTAAGTATACCTGTGTTAACGATAATCTCTCTTTTTTGTGAGCGAGTTTCAATCGCATCAAAGTATTTTGATACATTTGAAACACGATTTTGGTCCCCAACTAGAATGATAGTATCTGCTAATTCTTCGGGTTTTATATTACAATGATAAATACTTCCGTCAGGATTTAATACTAATTCAGAACTCGATAATTTACTTGCCATTTTTTTATTAGATATTGTATGTTTAAATAATTATAAAAAAGAGGGAGATATTCAGGTTATCCACCAACACGTTTTGCATTAAAACCTTTATTTTTTAGTATATCCATAATTTTATCCCTGTAATTTCCTTGAATAACAATTGAATTTTCTTTTACAGATCCACCTACTCCTAATTTTGATTTGATATCTTTAGCCAATAATTTTAAATCTTCATTTGTACCATTATAATTTTCAAGAATTGTAACCGGTTTTCCATTTCTTCCTTTTTTTTCATATTTGCAAAGAATAGGTTCTTTCTGAAGAAATATTTTTTTTTCTTTTGCTTGTAATTCAGGAAGATCTTCCTGAAACTGATGATCAGGAAATAATTTTTTAAGCTGATCTTGCAAGTCCATTGTATTATATTTTAATGCTAATTTACAATTTATTATTTTTTGTATTGTTTCTTTTTGAAAGAAAGTGTTTTAATAAATGTAATTATATTCATAAAGTAATGATTATTTTTTTTATTTTGAAGTAATTTTTCACAAAATTAAATTTGTTTCCAAGTAAGTTAAAATTAAGATTTTTTCATTTAATGATTTATGAGAAAATAAAGAATACTTAAAATTATTCTTAATTATATAAAATCACTTCAGGGATTTAGAAACTATAAATCATAAAAAAAATTATATTATAAAAGAACATATAATGAAAATTGTTATTTTAGACCAAATATCTAAAAAAATACATTAAATAAAAATTATGAAGTTTAGAATTAAATATCGTAAAACAACTATATAGAAAAATTATCAATAGTTTTATCTTTTTGCCAATTATATTCAATTTCAGAAGCTATAGTATCCGCTATTTTTTCTCCGTGTAAATCAGAAATAAAGCCTAAAACCATATCCATTCCGGAGCTTATTCCGGATGAAGTATAGAATTTACCATCATTATTCCAGCGGGCCTTTTTTAACCATCTGACATTTAAATTATTTGATATTACCCATTGAAATGCTTTTTTATTGGAGGTTGCAATTCTTCCATTGAGAAGACCTGTTTTTGCTAATAAAGCGCTTCCGGTACATACAGTAAGGATGAATTGACTTTTTTGAGATATTTGTAATATATTATTAAGCAATGGTATATTATTTATTTCTTTACGAGTTCCCCAACCACCGGGAATCAAAAATATATCTGTACCTTGTAAAATTTTTTCTAAAGAAACTGTTTCTAAATTAACTCCATGTGAATTTTTTATGATTCCGCCATTTAATGAATAGAAAGTAACAGAATAAACATCTTTAAGTCTTCCAAAAATTTCCACAGGACCAAATACATCTAAGGTTTCAAAATCCTTAAAAAGTAAAATAGAAACTTCTTTCATAAAATCGAAAATTATATGTTTATTATAATTATATAATTTAAATAAAAAAAGCTCATTCTAAAAGATATGAGCCTTTTTATCTTAATTAGCATTTCTTTTGGAGTTTTTTAGCTGAATTTTAACACACATGGCAAATCTACGAAATATAATTTTTAAAAATTAAAATGTGATAAAATTCATATAAAATAAAATTAATAGATATTATATAAAAAAAAATAAATTCTGTTTTTAAATAGCTACTTTACCTTTGATATGTGGGTGAGGATCATAACCTTCAATTGAAAAATCATTATAGGTAAAGTCAAAAATATCTTTGACTTCAGGATTTATTTTTAAAATTGGTAAAGGTCTCGGTTCACGGGTTAATTGTAATTTTACCTGATCTATATGATTCCTATATATATGTACATCTCCAAAAGTGTGTACAAATTCACCTGTTTCTAAATTACAAACTTGTGCCATCATATGTAATAATAGTGAATAAGAAGCAATGTTAAACGGAACGCCTAAAAACACATCTGCACTTCTTTGATAAAGTTGAAGAGATAATTTTCCTTGAGCAACATAAAATTGAAATAAGGCATGACAAGGTGCTAAAGCCATATTAGGGATATCAGCTACATTCCAGGCAGAAACAATAATTCTCCGGGAATCTGGATTATTTTTTATTTGATTAACAATTTCCGAAATCTGATCTATGTGTTTACCATTAGGAGCTCCCCAGCTTCTCCATTGATGTCCATAGACAGGACCTAAGTCACCATTTTCGTCAGCCCATTCATCCCAAATTCGCACTTTATGTTCATGTAAATATTTTATATTAGTATCACCTTTTAAAAACCATAATAATTCATAAATAATAGAACGAAGATGTATTTTTTTTGTGGTAATTAAAGGAAATCCTTCTTGTAGATTAAAGCGTATTTGATATCCGAAAATGCTTATTGTACCGGTTCCGGTTCGGTCTTCTTTAACAGTACCATGATCTAATATATGTTGTAAAAGATTTAAATAGGCTTGCATAATGATATTATTAAGTAATGTAAAAATTATTTATGTGAATAATTTTTGTATTATTTTTAAATTATAGCGTAATTTATATACAATATTTAGAAATATTTACCAATTTAATTTGTATTATATATTTTTGAGTAAGTAAAGTTTAAATTTTTTTTCTAAGTCTTGCCACCGGAATGTTTAGTTGATCTCTATATTTTGCAATAGTTCTTCGCGCTATATTATATCCTTTGTCATTTAAAATTTTCATTAAATTATCATCTGTTAATGGTTTTTTAGGATCTTCTTTTTCAATGACGTTTTGTAATATAGTTTTAATTTCTCGAGTAGATACTTCATCTCCTTCAGAATTTGTGAGGCTTTCAGAAAAGAGATCTTTAATTAGTAAAGTACCATAAGGTGTATTTACATACTTACTGTTCGCTACACGGGAAATAGTAGAAATATCTAATCCGGTTATTTCAGATATATCTTTAAGAATCATAGGTTTAATTAATTCTTCATCTCCGGTTAAAAAATAATCTTTTTGATAATCCATAATGGCTTTCATAGTGACAAACAAGGTTTGTTGACGTTGTTTTACTGCATCAATAAACCATTTTGCAGAATCAAGTTTTTGTTTAACAAACATTACAGCATCTTTTTGTTCTTTTGATTTATTTTCTGTGTTCTTGTATGTATCAAACATCTCAGAATATTCTCTGGAGACTTTTAATTCAGGAGCATTTCTTCCGTTTAGGGAAAATTCTAATTTACCATTTACAATTTTAATAGTAAAATCAGGTATTATCTGATCTGTATTTTTTGAATTATTAGTAAAAGCTTTACCTGGTTTAGGGTTAAGTTTTTCAACTTCTGTAATGGCATCCCTTAATTCATCTTCAGAAATAGAAAATTTCTGTTGTATTTTGTTGTAATGTTTTTTAGAAAAAGCATCAAACATTTCATCAATAATTCTATAGGCAAGCATGACGCTTTTAGTTTGATTGCGAGATTTTAATTGCAATAAAAGGCATTCCTGTAAATCTCTTGCACCAACTCCGGTAGGATCTAATTTTTGAATATAATTAATTAATAAATTCTCAACGGTTTTTATATCTGTATAAATGCTTTGGGTAAAAGCAAGATCATCTACTATAGAACTTAATTGTCTTCTTAAATATCCATCATCATCCAGATTACCTATAATAAAATCAGCAATTTCTTGTTCCTCTTTTGTTAATCTGAATGTATGTAATTGATTTTCTAAATGTTCATGAAATGATTCATACTGGGCATAAGGTATTTCCTTTTCATCATCATCATCACTATAATTATTAGAATGAGTTCGATAAGATGGAATTTCATCGTCGCTTAAATAATCATCTATATTGATATAAGGAGCTTCAATTATTTCATTTTCAGAAGATTCATCATAATCATTTGTATCATATGGATCATCAGAATCATAAAAATCATCTTGCGCATCATTTTCCAGAGCCGGATTTTCTTCTATTTCCTGTTTTACAGCTTCTTCAAAAGCTAAAGTAGGAAGTTGAACCAGCTTCATTAGTTGTATTTGTTGCGGAGATAATTTTAATAATTGTTTTAGTCTTAAATCCTGTTTTAACATAGACTTATTATTTATATTGAGTAATAATTTAAATCAAATTTACATTATTAAATGATAAGATACAAATACGGGTATAATTATTGTATTAATAAATTATTTTATATCAATTTTATTTTTAGTTTGATGATATATTATTAAAAATAGATAAAAATTAATATTTTGAATTTATAATTATATATTTAAATGTAATTTTTATTAATAGTATAGAGTAAGTTAATAATTATAAGATTAATATGTAGTATTTATATTATACTTATTTAACAGAGAATAGAGGATAATAATATAATTTGATGAAAAATTTTAATTGAAAGTTCTTTAAAAATTGAAGTAAAAATTAAGTTATCTTAACAATCTATTATTGTAAAAAACTCATAAAAAAAGATGTCCAATTTGAACATCTTTTTTTTATTATTTCTTTAAAAATCAGCGTTATTTGGAGTCCTAGGGAAAGGTATAACATCTCTGATATTGCTCATTCCTGTGACAAATAAAATCAGTCTTTCTAATCCTAGTCCAAAACCGGAATGGGGTACTGTTCCATATTTTCGTGTATCGAGATACCAGTTTAGTTCTTTTTCATCCATTCCTAATGAATTCATTTTTTGCTTTAGAATTTCTAGACGTTCTTCTCTTTGCGACCCTCCAATTATTTCTCCAATGCCAGGGAATAATACATCCATTGCCCGAACAGTTTTTTGATCTTCATTTAGTCGCATGTAGAAAGCTTTAATTTTAGCCGGATAATCAAATAGAACTACTGGAGATTTAAAATGCTTTTCTACTAAATATCTTTCATGTTCAGATTGTAGATCCACTCCCCACTCGTCAATAGGATATTTGAATTTTCCTTTCTGATTAGCTTTTGATTTTTTAAGAATTTCTACAGCTTCCGTATAGCTTAATCTTATAAATTTATTATTAAGTACAAACTCTAATTTTTCATGTAAATTTTGTTCGGATTTTTCTTCTTTAGGTTTTTGTTTTTGTTCTTCTTCAAATCTTTTATTAAGAAAATCTAAATCGTCTTTACAATGGTCAACAGCATATTGTATACAATATTTTAAAAAATCTTCAGCAAGGTCAATATTTTTTTCCAAGTCATAAAAAGCCATTTCCGGTTCTATCATCCAAAACTCAGCTAAGTGTCTTGTAGTATTAGAGTTTTCAGCCCGGAAAGTAGGTCCAAAAGTATATATTTTCCCAAGCCCCATAGCGGCAGTTTCACCCTCTAATTGTCCGGATACGGTAAGATTGGTTTTTTTACCAAAAAAATCTTGAGAAAAATCTACCTTGTCTTGATTGTCTTTAGGCAGGTGGTTTAAATCAAAATTGGTTACGGTGAACATTTCTCCAGCTCCTTCAGCATCAGATCCTGTTATAATAGGTGTATTTATATAAAAAAATCCATTTTGGTTAAAATACTGATGAATGGCAAAACTCAGTGCATTTCTGACCCTCATTATAGCTGCGAAAGTATTGGTTCTAAATCTTAAATGAGCCTGTTCTCTCAATTTTTCTAATGAGTGTCTTTTAGGTTGTAGAATTGTTTCCTGAACTTCTTCAGGATTTGCATATCCATAAATTTTTATTTTTTTTGCAATTATTTCAATTTCCTGACCAGCACCCTCACTTTCTGTAACAGTTCCTTCTACTCGAATTGAGGATGCGGTTGTAATTTGTTTTAAAATAGTAGGATCAAAATTATTGAAATCTATAACTATTTGAAGATTATTTATTCCTGAACCGTCATTCAAAGAGATAAATCGGTTAGAACGAAATGAACGTACCCATCCTTTAACCGTAACCTCTTCGTGTAGGGCTTTTTTTCCTTTAGATAACAATTGTTTGATACTATAAATTTTCATGGAATTTTTATATATTTTAAGGTGCAAAGATAAATATTTTTGTGTTATTTTTTAGATATAAAGAAAAGATTGAATGATTATTTGGCTATGTTGAGTAGTTATAAATAAAAACTTTCCATTAGATAAATTTTTATTCTAAATAATAAAATACAGTTATTAAAATTTTGTTTTAAATTCCTTTTTGTTAAAGCATTTATAACTGGTAAAGCATTAGGTCTAAAAACGGATTTTTTATTTTAATATTTATAATTTAAAATTATACACAAATTTTATAGCTACATAAATTTCAGTATATCATAAATGTTCTATTTTTTGCATAAAGTTATGCTTATTTTGCACATTTAGAAAGTATGAAATATTTTTATTTATGTATGATGGAAATTGTATCTTCATTCGTATTTCCTAGACTTGAATTATCTTTTGTATCCAATATTTTATTTAATAAGATATTAATAGAATCAGATTTATAAGTATCAGTTTCTACCATCGGGAGTGGATAGTCCCCAAATAGGCTAGTTAATTTAAAAGCAGAATAAACGGAACTTGAAAATTTATTACCTATAGCTATTATGGTTACTTTTTCATCAATAAGATGAACAAAAACAGCATTACTTCCATGCCACCATCCATTGTGATAAGTAATTTTTTTTCCATTTTTAAGAATCTTCATTCTCATACCTAACCCATAGTTTTTTACCCCATCTTTTTCTTTGCTGTAAGGAGTAAACATAAGGTTTAGTAAATCTTTATTTAAAAAGTTTGGGGCATACATAGCCTGGCTTAATCTGAACAAATCTTCGGGAGTGGTATATACATTTTTGTCGCCATATATTAAATCCAAATGATCAAATTTATAAGCTTTTCCATTAGCATAGTAGGAAGGGGTAGCTGTAGCAAAGTCCTTTTTTTGAAAGACATATGAATGATTCATACCTAGAGGTTTAAAAATCATTAAGCTCAAAGCTTCAGGGAATTTCTTTTTAGTAATATTTTCAACAATTAATGCTAATAAAGCAAAATTGGTATTTGAGTATGAAAAATGGGTGTTTGGTTGTGATAAAAGCTCTGGTTTATATGTAGTGAATATTTGTAATATGTCATTATTTGTAAGTTCTTTTTTCTTGTCCCATATCTTAGGATCATCAACTAAATAAGCGTAATTAGGTAATCCGCTTCTGTGGGAAAGTAAATCTTTAACAGAAATTTCGGAATAGGGAAATGAGGGTAATATAGTATTTACTTTTTGATCTAAAGTTAATTTTTTTGCCTCAACTAATTTCAATATAGCTAAAGAAGTAATTACTTTACTTACGGATGCTATATGCATGGGGGTAGTAGAGGTAATAGGATTTTTTAAATTAGCATCGGCATATCCTGTATATTTTTCTAATAATATTGTATTTCCCCTGGCTATTAAAACTCCTCCGCTTAGCTTTTTTCCTTCCCATATTTGAGAAAAGTAATTATTAAGGCGAATTTTAATTAAGTTATCATTAGAGGCATGGTTTTCAGATTGGGTAAAAATAGTATTGAAGTTTATATTATGAAATCCAGGAAAAGTAGTATTTAAAGTATTAATATTTTTATTTGTTGATTTATTACAGCTAAAAAAAGTTAAATTAAGTAAACAAATACAAATAAATAATAACAAGTTTTTTTTGTGCATGGATTTTCTTTTAAAAAATGCAAGTTATAATTTAAAATGTTAATATTTTACTAATGAAATTATAAAAAAAAATAAATTTATTATATCTATGATCATTCATTATTAAATAATTCGTTTTGCAATAAAACAAATATTTTTATTAATTGTACAGGTAAAAAAAATATAGTTTTCTCCACCTTCTTTTATAGAATATTTTTTTTTAATTTGTTCCGTATTTAACGGATAGTTACGATTGATAATATTATATTTATTGTGAATGTTTTTTGAAGGTGAAAAATCAGTTTCAATTATTTCAAAAATTCTTCCTGGAAAGTTCTCAATAAAATTATCCGAAGTATACAGGTGTGTATTTGGGTGTAGTTTTTTCAGATTAAAACGTAGGCTTATAAGTTTAAAAGCTCCAGATTTTAAAATAGAATTGTTAGGCATAAACAAATATTTTTCTAGCGAAGAAAAAACAACATTAGTTATATTTTTTTCTTCATCTTTATAAAAAGAAAATTCAGGTTGAAAAGTTTCCAAATTAAAACAATGTATATGGGGATTTGTATTTAAAGAGGTTTGCGGATTTAATTTAACCAGTAATTCTTTTACTTCATTTTTCACTGCCAGTATATAAATATCTGAAAGGTTAAGCTGCTCAACGGTTTTTTGAATATCTAACAGAGGAGATAATTTAATATATACATTAGTGGATTTATTAGTTAAAATATCACGTATTTGGAGTATATTCGGAAAGAGATCTTCCAATAAAAATTTTTTATTTTTATTTTCGTCTCTGCGCGAAGGGTCTAAATAAATAAAATTAAAAAAATCTTGATTTTGATTTAGAAAATTTTCAGCTGTATTATTTATAAAGTTAATATGAGTTCGATTTAAAGCCTGAAAATTATGAATAACGAGGTCCATTAAATTAACATCAGGTTCTATAAAATAAAATTCTTTTGCATATTCTGAGATAAAATAACTATCGATTCCGGTTCCACCAGTCAAATCAATTCCTTTTTCGCCTTTTATTATTTTTTGTTTAAATAAAGCTGTGCTTTGAGTTGAGGCTTGTTCTAGGTTAATATGTGGTGGATAGATAATATTTTTCTGTTTACTTAAGAAAGGAAATTTCGTTATGGCAATTTTTTTTCCTTGTATTTGTTGAACAATTTCCAGTGAGGTAACATTTTTAAATGGAGATTTTTTTAACCTAATTTCTGATAAATCTGAAGAAAGGTTATCTACTATATATTTTTGCACCTCTTTATCCAATAAATTTTTATTTATCACTTTTTTAATCTGAATTTTTTGCTAAAATACTATATATTTAAGCACTAATTTAATAAATGAGAGATATTATATATTTGTGTTTTTATTAATTTTTACTTTAATATATATAAACTCAATCTATCGATTTATCTGAAATTTAATCAGCAAGATTATCAATATTGCTTTAATTAATGGAATAAAGAGCATGGATGAATAGAAATAAAAAACTACCTTTGTGTTTCTATTTGTACAAAACAACTATTCTATACTTAAAAAAACAAAATATGCTCATGAAAAATTCATTCTTTTACTTAGCTATTATTATTATATTCTTGGTAAGTTGCGATACAACTCCCAAGGTAAGCTCAAAATCTTTTATAATAGACAATCCAACCTCTGCTACTATCACTGTAAAGATAGATGAACAAGATTATAAGATTCCAAGTAATTCATCAGTTACTACAACTTTAGATTTTGGAAAACATTCAATGACATACAATGGAGAGAAAGTTAATTTTTTTGTAAAGCCCAATGATCAAAATTGTATTATAAACCCTACATTGAGTAATTATTATCTTTATCATGAAATTTATTTGGTAAAAGGTGCTGAAAATGTAACTGAAGATAAATTGAAATATACAGATGATTATTTATACCCTTATGTTAAACCAAATGGAGATACTATAAATGTACCTTTCCTCTTAATCAGTAATACATTATTTATAGAGCAATATCAATATTATTGGCATTTTGATATGGATCATCCTTTTGTCGATATAAATAGTAAAGTAGACGAAAAAGAAAAGAAATTGATGGAAGAGTATATAAAAACATTATTTAAATCTAAAATATTTCGTGAGCATGATTTTCTTGAGTATGTGAAAGATAAAGGAATAGATTTACCTGAAGGTTTCATAAAATCAGAAAAATATAAACTTAGTAATTTACCAGCTTATGAATTTATATCCCAAGATGTAATTGACTCTTGTCCATTATTTAAAAATGATTTAAAGAGTATCAAATCCAGCTTTGATTCCCTTCAGATAATGACAGATAAGGCACGTGCATACAAGCTAATATCTTATGAGTTAAACAATCGCCTTAATGATGTAAGAATTGGAGTCATTAGGCAGAATAACCAATCTTGTGATTTTAATAAAATTGATATGTTAACAAAGCGCAAACCTTCATTTGGAGAGATGAATGCTTATATTGTTAAATAAAAGTATGCTATAAGTAAACATTTAAAAGAAAGATAGATAAATCTCCTAAAAAATATTTTTTGGGAGATTTTTTTAATTTTATATGAGAGTTAAAATTAAAAAAGGGGAGAAGTTGACGGATTTTGAGTGTCCTATCTAACCCATATGCTGTTAGTGTATTAGCAAGATTTCGTTTTTCTTTTTTCACTCGTTTTTCACTTTGTTTTGAAAGTGAATTTTAGAGAACTTTTCCTCTCTAAGCGATAGTGTAAAGATAGTATTTCTGTTCTTATATTTAATAATCAATTTTGAAATAATTAAGTGAGTCTTTATATTTATCTTGGGCTGTTAAACATGTATCAATTAAATAACCGTGAGCTTTTTCCCATTCCTGTAATCCCCGATAATAAAACCATTTCAAATCTTCATCAATGATAAAAGGTATCAGGTTATTAGCCAAACATTCCTTAAACATAATGAGGCGACCGACACGCCCGTTACCATCCTGAAAAGGGTGTATACACTCAAATTTGTAATGAAACTCAATTATATCCTCAATCGTTTTACTCTTTTGAGAATGATAACTATTGAGTAATTCTTTCATCGTATTTTGGACTTCTTTGGGAGAACAGGTTTCCATTCCTCCTACTTCGTTAGGTAGTTTCTTATAATCGCCCACCCTGAACCAATCTTTTCGGCTATCCGAGGTACTGGACTTAAGTATATAGTGCAATTCTTTTATAAGCGATTCGGTAAGTTTTGACTTTGCTTTTTCAATAATCAGGTCGATACAACGGAAGTGGTTGGATGTTTCGATTATATCATCCACATTAATAGTTTCGTTAGTTACCCCTATTGTATTTGTTTCAAAGATATAACGAGTCTGCTCTTCGGTTAGCTTACTTCCTTCGATACGATTGGAATTGTAAGTTAAGTCGATTTGTGTACGATGATAGATACCCCCTTTCAGCTTCATATTTTTTTGCTCTTTAAGGATATTGAGCAAAGGATTATCACTGAATCGGCTACTACTTTTTTGTGGTAAAAGGGCATCTTCGGGTATATTCCACGTTTTACCTGTTAAGAAAGCTCCTTTTATTCTTCCTGTCGCACAATAGTTGCGAATGGTTCTTTCTGGTACTCCCCATTTCTCCGCAAACTGACTAACTGATAGATATTGCATAAATCTAATAAATTGCTGTTATCGGCAAGTTTTATTTAAAATTAGCCTTAAATGTAATTTATTTTGCCGATATAGGCAAGTTTTTATACAGCAAAAAAATAAGTTTGGTATATCTTCTTATAGGATTTTATCTATCTCTTGAGCCCAGCCATCTTTATGTACTATTCGCATTTTTTGCAAATTTCCATCAAGGATTTCTTTTTTTGTCAATTTAGTAAGTTCTTCCCAATCTTTATCAAATACATAAGTAGTATTACCCATCTTTGAACTTTCAAAAATATAGATTGATTTTTCGGGAAAGCCGAAAACAGTGTAATCATAGAAACCACCCTCGCCAAATGCAAGAAAGGATGGATTCTTAGAAGTAATCTTTTCTATTCGATGTTGAACAACAGGTCTATTTCCTTTGGGTAACCTTTCTATTCTATCTTTAATAATAGGTTCAACCTGACTCCAAGGATATTCTCCTTTCGGTAGAATTTTCCAGTTTAACCTTAATACTTGAGGACTTTTTATGATATGTAAATCGGAATTCAAAATATCACATTCTCCAAATAGTTCCAATAACAAATTAATAGCATGCTTATTAATTTCGTAATTATCAACCTTTTTTACAAGTTTGTTTACTAATAAAACTTTCGATTCATTTATATTTTCAATTTTAAGTTCAAGACTAGGTGGTTCAATAAAATCCCTTTGGTATCTCTCTCTTCTAATATAAACAAACTTGGAATGTTCATCACCAAGCCAGTCTGTCCATGTCCAAAGTCTTTCTATATAGTATTCTTCTTTGGGAAGATCTTTTCTGCACTGATGCCTATTTGCATATTTTCTCTTTCACCAGCAATTTGTTTTTCCTGTATTTTGAGTTGGTCGGTTATACTGCTATTCTTCATCGTATTGTAATATTCAAAGCTTTCTGTTAGTTGTCTATCATAGCCGAATAGCCTGTCAAAACCATACTCTGCCTGCTGGAATAAATTCGTTCGGTCAAATCCTCCTTTTATAGCTCCTTCCTTGGTGTTCCTGTGGTTAGTTAGCGGACTTATCTTAATTTTGTTAGATTGGCCTTTACGGCTGACAATCAAATGACAGTGCATATTATTCTGATTATTACTCTCTGACCTTGTACTATTCCTATCAAAATGTATCTTTCCGTAAAACTTTATATCTTCTGATTCTAAGCCTTTGTTAAAGTTCTTGGCATATTCGGGTATAAAGATTTCTCGGATATATCTTTTCATGGCTTCGGTTTGTTCTTGTTCGGTGTTACCCATTGCCCGAAGTTCTTTTTCCGATGGGCTTACATGGATAGCGTAAAACTTCGCATCCGTTTTTAGTAACTGACCTATATTCTTGTCTATATCTTTTATAACCTGTGATTTATAGATGTTATCATCCGTCAGATTGAAAAATCCCTCTGTGTAGATTCCCTGCTTCATTCGTTCTATATCTTCATGTTCGAGGTAATTGCAGAGTTGTCGGCTACTGCCTGCATTGTTGTATGTACCTTTCGATGGTGGTGGAAAGTCGATGTTCATCTTACTGGCTGTTTATCAGATTGGTTATCTGTGATTTTAGATTTTCCTTCTTCTTGCTATCCATTACTCCACAGTTGGATAGCTCTATATACAGATAGATTATTTGCTCTATCTTCTTATTGCCCTGCTTGAAAATCTTGGATAAAGAGTTGATAGCATTGGCATGGTTATTCAGTACATCATTCTGGCTCTTGAAACTGTTGCCGATAACTTCGGATAGTTTAGCCAGTATATTGCGATTGTCCTGTATATTTTCTGCTAAAGAATCAACTAACCCTTTTGATATTGTATCGAATTTTGTAGTGATTGAATGACTTGTGCGTATCATGGGATTGAGTTGTTCTTCTTCATAGTGTCGGATAAAACGGATCAGGTCATCCTGCCGTTTATTTATTTTCCGAAGTTCTGCTTTTGTCGATTCGGGTGTTTCGCTTGGATTGATACTTGCTTTATCTAAATACACAAAAGCCAGTTTTACAACTTCTCCCTTTTTCAGCGAATAGCGTTTACATATCTTTTCCACCAGTTTATTGGTTTCGCTGTCGATAGCTATCGTAGTAAATATAGTTTTGCGATGTTGGTTTGCCATAGTTATAACTATTTTATAGTTATTCGTATATTTAACCTGCTTAAATAGAATTGTTTGTCAATTCTTATTATAGCAGGTGTTATAACAGCATGTTTTAATAACATGCTAAAGCCGAAGGCTTTGCCCCGAAGGGCAAGAGGCAGAACAGGACGAAGTCCGGTTCCCTCTTGCTGAAATTTAGCGAAAACAAAAAGAGCGGTCGAGCGATGTTGTTTTG
Source organism: Apibacter adventoris (assembly GCF_002964975.1). Lineage (GTDB taxonomy): Bacteria > Bacteroidota > Bacteroidia > Flavobacteriales > Weeksellaceae > Apibacter > Apibacter adventoris. Next base: position 36,772 of record NZ_PSZM01000034.1, read on the forward strand.
CTAAATACGGAGCGGTTACTCGAAGGTGTTGATAATAAACAACCTTCGTCATTTTACAATATTCAGCTTAAAGCATAGAACGCAGAATCATTCCTCTTTCCTGTCCTGACTATCCTCTTTCGGATGCTTTTTCTCAAACTCTTGGAAAGTTTGCAAGTCCATATGTTCTTGAACAAAGTTCCGAACATCGGAAGTTCGATAATAGGTTTTATGACCTATTGAAAAGTAAGGTAGTTTACCTGCTGTCCGTTACCTTTGGAGTGTCCTGTAACTTACTTTCAGGAGAAAAGCCAAGTCCTGATTGTCGAGAATCTTTTCATCATCGGTAAATACTTCTTTAGTATTGATAAGTGATTTTAGGTCTTGCCCTATATCTGTTAACTTCTTGGATAGTTTTTCCATCCAGTTTAAAAAGTCCTGATTGTTTAAATACATAATATTCTGTTTTTGAAATTAATATTCTTATTAATTCCAATCGATTGGTAAGGCAAAGCTCAGCAGAACGAAGCAAACAAAATAGGGGAATCCCTATGGACTCCCCTAAATTTAGCTTGTATAATTCTGTATATTAATATTATACAAGTTCATTATTTTTCATCTTTCTATATGTCCCTATTTCTGCGTTCCCTAATAATCAAGTGCATTAGTCAGATTGCAAGTCTTTCGGTTGAATACCCTGCTTTTGGATTTATAGGCATCTCCAAAAGTGAAGTTGAAAGCTTCTGCTAATGTGTTGGCAATATGGATATAGGGAACTGGCTTCCCTGTTTCATCCAGAAACTGGTTGGATAATTTAAATGCAGAAGTAAACTCTCCCATACTATCAATCCCCAAGCATTTCGGCTTAGGGATAAAATAGATTTTTGGATTTTTAGGGGCAGAATCTTCTTTTGGAAAACAAAAGCGTTGATTTTGGGCAATTTGCAGCTTCAGCAATCCAATTTCCGATTCTAGTAACCATATTGTTTTCTGACAATACAGATTTTTAAGCGCATTTTTCCCCCTGCTCGTATAAAATTTGTGTTTGTAGTGCTTGGAACTCGATACGAGTCAGGTTTAACAACCGAAACAGTTGTGTATAATCTGTTTCTGATTGAGTTTGGGTCTTTACTTCGTCTACAAGTTCTACATAGGCACTTTGCATTTCTTCATTCGGCACTGGTGAGGGCTCAGCCAATAAGCTGAAAAGCCTCGTTGTTGTAAGATCATTCATAAGCATAGTTTAAATTGTGAATAAATAGGATTCTATATTGGCTATTTCGTGTATGCTGAATGAATCTAGCTCCAATCTTTATAAAAATCAAATATTCTGTAAAAACGTAATGTATTCATGAGCATTTTCATCTATCCTACTATTTGTCCCATTATGCTCTGCTCCATAAAAAGCAAATAGAGGTTTATAATCAGCCCTGACATATTTAAATGTTATCTCAAAGGGTACTGTGAGTTGCTCTAATGTATATTGGTATCTTCCTGTGGCTTGGTAATCTTCCTCATTAATACCTGCTGTGATAGCTAGTGCTACTTTCTTTCCGGCTAATTTATATTCACTATTTCTGCCATAAGCCCAGCCATGTGCTAAAACTTCATCTAACCATTTTTTGAAAAAGGGTGGACAATTAAACCAGTAAAAGGGGAATTGGAATATTATCTTGTTATACTGTTCCAATAACTTTTGTTCTGCTTGAATGTCTATTCTTTCGTCAGGATATAACTGATGAATATCGTGTAGGACATAATTCTGCGGATATTTTTTTAATTCATCAATCCAACGTTTATTTATGATTGAGTCTTTCAGATTAGGGTGAATAATTACTATTAACGTTTTCATGGTGTTGCTTAATTATTTAAATTTTGTTCTAATATAAATTTCAACCAAAGGTATATAACAAACTACATTTTTCGTATATTAGCATCTAATTGTATGGTACTATCAAAAATGTAAGTAATGTCTAAAATTAAAGAAACATCAACACATTGTGCAAATAAGAAAAGTATGTCCGAAGAGTGTGCAGAAGTATATGCTGCAAACCTAATCGGTGGACAATGGACTTTGGTTATCTGCTGTCATTTATTTAATGGAAAAATGCGTTTTAGTGAATTAAAAAAGAGTATTCCTGATATAACAGAACGAATGTTGACCCTTCAATTACGTAAAATGGAAAATAATGCTTTGGTCAAAAGAACAGTTTATGCAGAAGTTCCACCTCGTGTGGAATATGAATTAACTCCAATTTGTTTAGAACTTAAACCTATTTTAGACCACTTACTGGAATGGGGCAACAAACACAAAATGTCAAAGAAGTTATAATATGTTTATATAAGAAATCCACTTTTTAGATATTTATAATGAAATAACAACTTTACCAACAGTATGCCCAGATTCCATCTGTCGGTGTGCTTCCTGAATTTCGTTGAATGAAAAGACCTTATATATATGTGATTTTATAATTTCAGACTCTAATAATTTTGCTATTTTTCCGAGGTCACTACCATTTGATTTTACAGCCATAAATAGACTTCCTTTAAAATCTTTTTCAAAAGCAACTTTTTTAGACTTTTCGGTAAGATTTGAAGGTAGATTTATTATTGTTCCACCTGATCTTAAAATATTTAGTGATTTTCCAAAGTTATCTCCTCCTTGTGTTTCTAATATAAATTCAATATCCTCCAGCACCTTCTCAAAATCTTGTGTCTTATAGTCAATAACGTCATTAGCGCCGAGTTTATAAACAAAATCTTTATTTTCTGTGCTTGTTGTACCTATTACATAGGCATCCATATATTTTGCAATTTGAACAGCGTAGTGACTAACACCACCAGAGGCTCCATGTATTAATACCGTCTCTTTTCCCCTCAATAAGCCATATTCATTGAATGCTTGCCATGCAGTTAACGCAGCCATTGAAGATGCAGCAGCTTCATAGTGAGTTATATTATTAGGTTTGAGAGCAATTTGGTCAAAGGGTGCTGCGACATATTCTGCATACGCATTTCCGACTCCTGGAAAATTAATCATTCCAAAAACTTCATCACCAACTTCAAATTGGTTAACAAATTGTCCTTTTGCAACAATTTCTCCCGACACATCCCATCCCAAGACTATCGGATTCTGTTTTATAAATTTATCTACCTCAGCTCCACCTTGTCTTGTTTTTACATCTACGGGATTTATACTAAATGCCTTTACTTTAACCAATACATCTTGGTAATTTATTTGAGGAACAGAGATTTCCTCTTGAGCTAAATTGGTTATTTCACCAAATCCTTTTAATACTATTGCTTTCATTTGATAATAAATTTTTACTTGAAAACAAAAATATACCATTATAATGCTATTTAAATTGTATATATATGCGCTAATTCGGCATATTTACTACATGAAAAAAGAAAATATATATAAGCCATTTGAGATTATTTATGAAAAAACAAACCATTGTCCAATAAAAGATCGGGTTTTCAATTTTTTCGAGTTTGTTTATATCCGTTCGGGAAGTGGAGAGCAAAATATAAAAATGAATAAAAGTAAATATGGCACAGGGGATTTATTTCTAATATCACCCGATGATTGTCATACCTTTGATGTTAAGTCTACGACAGAGTTTTTATTGATAAAATTTAATATAACGTATATCAGGAGCACCAATTGGTGTTTGAATAATAAGTCTCAATTAGAATATATCTTGAGTAATGTGAATAATGCAACAAATGAGATAATAAAAATTGATGTAGATAAATATATTATTCAAAATATTTGCGAAGCTATAGTAAAAGAGCATGCAAATGAAAATTTATATAGTCAAGAAATTATAAAACAGCTAATTAATAGCTTGATATTACTTGTTGCACGAAATATATCTGCCTACATTCCTTCAGTAATAAACGAAAATACAGATAAGAAAATTCAGGATATCTTACACTATATACAGAATAACATAACTAATCCCGACAAAACCAGTATACAAAATATAAGTAACCATTATAATATTTCGGAACAATATCTTAGCCATTACTTTAAAAAGCATACCAACCTGACCATTAGAGAATATCTAATTCGTTATCGCTTAAAGATGCTTGAAAACAGATTATTATACAGCGAATACAAGATTTATGAAATAGCTGATGAATTTGGTTTTACGGATGAGAGCCATCTGATAAAATTTTTCAAACAGCATACTGGAAGTACTCCGAGTAAATTTAGAAAGGATAGATTGATATCACGATAAATACTGAAAGACTGAATACTATTTTTTCTTTTCAACTGATAAACCACCCATTTAAAAAGAGAATAATAAAAGCAAGGTTTTATCAAATAATACTCTTTTGAAAAAAGGAAGATTATTTGCACAAACTCGTCAGAGCCTGACCTTGCTGAATTATTCTCTTAAAATATCTTCGTGTTCAGATAAAAGAAAACTTACTTCGCTTGCTTATAATACTCCTGAAAAGCATCGAACTCACTTCTGACCTTATTTACTTCAACATAAATCTTTTCGTTCAGTATCTTAGCGTAAATCTGTGTTGTAGTGATGTTTGTGTGTCCGAGCATTTTGGAAACACTCTCTATTGATACGCCTTTGGTCAGCATAATTGTCGAGAATGTATGTCGCCCTGTATGCGTTGTCAACCTTTTGTTTATGCCACACAGTGAAGCAATTTCCTTCAAATATTCGTTCATCTTTTGATTGGTGTGCATGGGGAGCAATTTATCAGTACCTAATCTTCTGTATTTTCGGATAATGCTCAAAGGAATTTCCAATAATGGGATATTGGCTTCTACATCCGATTTTTGCCTGCTTAGACGTAACCACTTTTGCCCGAAACCATCTTCGTAAATATTATCGGTAGTCAGATTAACAACATCTATGTAGGCGATGCCCGTGAAGCACTGAAAAGCAAAAACATCTCGTACTTCTTCCAATCGTTAACAATCAAATTTCTTAGATAGGAGTTTCTTAATTTCAGGCTCAATTAAAAATTGTTTATGCACAGGTTTATACGAAAGAGTCATATCATCAAAAGGATCGTGAGTAATATACCTATTCTTTAGAGCGTTGATTATAATTTGTTTTAGATAGCGTAAATGTTTTACTGTTGAGTTATGACCGCAATCGCAAACTGATTTCAGATAGACCTCGTAATCGGTGATAAACTGAAAATCTACATCCCTTATTTGCAAATCATCTTTCTTGTATTTATGCAGTATAAAATCGGCAACACGTTTACGTGTAGCCAGATATTTAGATAGGGTGGTATCTCGGATTGTTTTACCGACAAGGCTTCGTTTTTGTTCTACTTTGATGTCATACAGAGAAAGAACTGTATTTTTCCGAATTTCTTTACCTAAATAGGTGTCACGAAGTTTGTCAGCGGTAACATAACCGTCTTTTTCAAGAATAGCTTTATAATGCTTGTCTAAGGCTATCTTTATTTTATCTAAAGCATCATTGATTTGCTGAGCTTCTTTTGTTCGTCTGATTGCCCTGCCTGTTTGGCTCCACATTTCAGGCTTTACAAATTGCAGGGAACTGAACTCTGCTTTGTCTCCACTGATAGAAATTCGGACACTAATAGAGGCTAATCCGTTGCTGTTTACTCTTTTTCTTGTCAAAAAGAGGATTCGATAGGTACTGTTCATAACTCAAAATTTTCACGATTCGACAAAATTATTGACTATCGCTTAAAGATTCAGCACCCCGAATAAAGCCAAGTTAGGTCATTGTAAGTCATTTATTACCAGTGAGTAATTTGACAGAAAGTGAACAAAACGAAGTTGAAATTTTTGTTCACTTATTTTTCACTCAACTACTGTCTTTCGATGACTTTTATTGGCTTCGGCGAAAAAGAAAAAAGTCTGTTAATTTACTGACTAACAGACTTTATGTCTTTAATTGGCTTTTCCTGTCTTTTTAGGGCTTTACCGTTTTGTGGGCGTTCCTCTTTCTAGAAATTTGGTAATGTTATTTCTCCTCATCTTGCTTATTTTTTTTACGATATACCATATATATCGCAATCACAATAACGATACCAACAATAAAACCAATTTGGCTCATATTTTTACATTTATATTCTTCTTGCAACCAAAGAAGCTGTTATTAAATAAAAAGGAAGCGAGTTGCATCCATATTTAGTAATTATCGCTAAAGACCAGAATACATAAAGATGAGAACACATATTTTAAAAATTTTTTAGTAAGGCTGTGAATATCTAATTGTTTAAAATCATGCAATTTTAACTAAATAAGGCACTTCTTATTTTCAATATATTTCCTTAAAAACCCATCAAATGTAATTATTTTTATTTTCATATAGAAAGATTCATTTTCTATTTTATTTATTTTTTGAAATATAATTAAATAAATTTGATCTTAAATGTGTATTAAATCGAATATAAATAATATCTATATCTTTTTTTAACATAATATTTATATTATTTAAATGTAAAATACATTATTGTTATATTATATATATTTTAATTTATTTTATCTATATATACTTTGAAAAAAATCTTGAAAAGGATACAATAACAATAAAAAAATCTATTGTTCTTTCAAAAGTTTTTTATCGAACACATTGGTTTAATTTTTACATACTTACCAGAAATCGAAATTGATATTGTGTATTTGTCACCTAAAAAATTAATCAATTTTATACTTAGTGTATATAAATTAAAAATTATGTAACTTTTCGTTTTTCGTAGAAAAGGAATACAAAATATATTAAAAACATAATCTTGGTTTTAATTTAATTATTAATACTTATTTATTTTTTAGGAAAATCCGGTCTTTGCATTTTATATCTACTTGAAGAGAGGACTTCTAAAAAGGATTCTAAAGCTTCAATTTCGTCCTGGTTTAAATTTAGAGGAATTATAAGAGAGTCAATTACCGGATACATAGGATCTTTAAGTTTTTGTTCTTTAGTAGGATTATTTATTAATAGAGTATTATTATATAAATTAATGATGCCTGTTAAATTATCCATAAAGCCATTGTGCATCCAGGGCCGAGTAAGTAGTAAATCTCTCAAAGACGGGGTTTTAAATTTACCAACATCCTTAGGATCTTTTGTGGTTTCATATAACCCTAAATCCTCAAATTCTCTTTTATAATAAGTAAGACCAATGTTGTGAAATTTTTCATCAGTAAAATATTTACCATAATGGCAGTTCATGCATCTTGCTTTAGTCCTGAATATATGCATACCATATATTTCTTTATCTGTAAGTGTAGAATAATTACCTTTTATAAACTTATCAAACCTGCCGGGCTGACTTTTTATAGTTCTTTCAAAAGCTGCTATGGCTTTGGTAATACGTTCATAAGTTATTTTTTCATTTCCGTAAGCATTTTTAAAAAGACTTTTATACCCTTTTATTTTAGAAAGTTTTTTTACCACTAGGTCTTTATTAAAGCTCATCTCATTATGAGCTTCCAAAGGACCCGCTATTTGTTCCTCCAGGCTAGAAGCTCTACCATCCCAAAACATTTTATCTTTGAAAGCAGAATTGTATAGAGAAGGTGCATTTCTTCTTCCCAATTGATGGTCGTGCCCTAAAGAAACACTACGGTGGTCTGTCCATCCTAATTCCGGATCATGGCAACTGCTACAAGAAATTTGATTGGAGGAAGAAAGTTTAGGATCAAAAAATAGCATTTTACCTAAAATAACTTCCGGTAGTTCCTGAGTTTCATAGAAAAGTGTGTCTATTTCAAGCGGTTCAAATTCTTTCCATGGAATACCTTTATCTATAAAAGGAGAAGGCCACTTTTCCAAAGGTTGTTTATAGCTTTCTATAATTTCTTTTATATCAACTGTATGACTTTTATAATTATAAAAGCAGAAAAGGATAACTATTAATAAAAATATTTTTAAGAATATGCTCTTTAGGTTTTTCATGTCTGTTTTACATTTAAAAAACTAATCCTAAACTTATTGATTGTGAATAATTAGGCTTTTGGTGATAGAATGTATATTGTAAGGATTGGTCTACAAACAAGTTTAGATTAGAAATTTTGAAATATACTTTTACTTGTAAGTTTGTTTTGAAATAATTTGAAGATTTAAATTCAAAATCATCTTTGAGCTGTTTTTGAAAACTATCATGGATTCCTGTCATTTTTAATTTATTTTCGGAACTTAAAGATTCTTTCCAGCTTACAGCGGATGAAATAAAAAAATGAGTTCCCGAAGTAAAAGATTTATTTAGTCCCAGGTTTATACCCCAAGATATGTCGGAAAATTCTTGATAAGAATAGGGGTAAACATATTTTTCTTTTTCATTTATTAAATTAGTGAAGGGGCTGATAGAGTAGGAGCCGTTAACAATTTTTCTTGAATATAAAAAAGATAGATTTAGGTCGCTTTTTTTATGGGAATATTGTTGTTTTTTATCTATACAATCCATGTGCGAACCTAAATCTATGTAATAAAATTCTGTACCGGTTCTTTCTTTATAAGTGCCGTTTATACTAATCCCTAAGGTATAATTAATACTTGGGTCAAATAATTTTATTAAGGAAATATAATAAAGATTTTCTTTAATCTTAGAAAGTGTTAGTTTACTATTGGTGTTTTCTTCTACTTTTTTATTGTTGAATCTTTCAATATTTGCAGAAAAGAAAAAATTCTTTTTTTCGGAATTAAAAAATTGAATTCCACCTCTGTAAGTATTACCACTAAAACTAGTATTAAAAACTTTTCCTGTAAAGAGATAACTATAGTTGCCCAGTCCTAACATCTGGTAAAGTACAGGTTTACCTACAAGACTGGCAAATTTAACATCATTGCTTTGAGTATAATTTTTAAATCCCATATTAGCCGAAATAGTATATTGAGGTAAGATATTTCTACTGTACCCCAAATCAATATCTAAATCTGACACCAGATTCTTGGGTCTGGGATCTATATCTCTATATTCTTGTTGAGCTTTGTAACGTCCGAAAATACCTAGTATATTTTTTCCGGATTTATAAGAATAACCACCTTCAAAAAAATAAGTTTCGTTATTTAAATTTCCTCCAATGCTATCTGCTGATATATAGGGATATATATTTTCTAGGTCGGAATTTTCATTTAAAACTACTTTTTTTATAACATTTTTCGAATAAAAGGCTTTTCCCCAAACTATGTGTTTTTGGGGAGATAGTATTTGGTATGATTCTACTTCTACTTTTATGCCTTCTAAACCTTTTCCTTTATTAACCTCATAATATTTATTTGAATTTTGAATATGATATTCGCTAAATATCTCTGAGAAAGAAAAATTTCTGTAATAAAACATATTGGCCGGATTTTTTTCTATTTGATATCTGTAAAAATTGCTCCGGAAGTCATATTTATCAGTCAAAGTAAGTTGTAAAGTATCTATAACTTGCCCAAAGCAAGATATACTTACCAATAATAAAATAACAAAATATGTTTTATTCCTATATGTCATATTTGTTTACTTTTTTAATGATGGTTTTCCTGATTTAAAATCTTTTTTAGAATTATTGGTATCTTGTAATATTTTATAAGGTATTTGGGTAGTAACTATTCTGTTTACACTCTTTCCGTATCTGGATTCATCTCCTTCATGAAGGCTGCAAGTTGTCCATCCGCTATCTAAAGAAGTTGATGTTAAAATCCAATCTGGATCTTTACCATTACTTAAATTAACAGCATCTATAATCCAATTATTGGGAATAGCCATAGCATCTCCATCCATAAGAAAACCAAATTCATTATATGTATAATGGTAACTATTTTCTGCAAGAAAAGTTTCTTTGGACATATTTTCCGGTAGACGAGCAATCACGTAGCTCCTAACTCCTTTTTTATCAATAGATACAGAATTAAACAATTCCGAAGTGTTAGGTACTTGTGGATTGTCTACACTTTCATCATCATAAGGACTATACATTTCAAAATTTGCAGAACTTAAATTGATATAATTTTTATCTATTGCATTATGATTATTAGCACTTTCTGCTATTACTATGGAAGATCTTGGTGGAATAGGATAATCTTTCCCTTTACCAGGTAAAATAATTATGCCTCCGGCCGCAAATTTTTGTTCCATAATATTAGGAGAATAGTCATTTTTATCATTAGTTGTAAATTCTGATTCAGCTAAAAGTAATCCGTCAGCATATACTACATAATCCGAATTGTTGTATAGCTTAAAGTATCGGTCGCCAAAGTATGGGATTCCTGTTAGCGAGTTTTTACTACCCGTATAATAAATTTCTTCAAATATTAAATCTCCTTTTTGGGTTATGGATTGATGTACAGAAAGTTCTATTATTTGATTTTCTCCTGTAATAGATATGGATTCTAATATGCCGGTTAGTTTAATTGGGGCTTTATCATTGTCAATAACTCCTTCAACGGATATTTTATAATTTCCGCTGATGAGATCGATATTTAAAATTGGAGATTTACTTTCTACTTGGGTTTCTATTCCTGAATTTATTTCTTTAAATGAGACAATAAAATTTACAGGAGATGAAATATCTATTTCTTGAGGATAAGATAGTCTTAATTCTACTTTTGTTTTGCTATTTGAAGAAATATCCATATCATCATCTGAAGAACAGGAAAAAAAAAGTAAAATAATTACTATATTAAATAGTATTTTGTTAATTAATTTCATAGATTTATTTATTTAATGTTATATTATTATTCTAGAAAAAGTTTAGCTCTGGGAATAAAATCTTCAGTTGAATTATTTGTATCTTGTAAAATATCTATTCCATTAGCATTTTTTTCTTTAAATTTTCTTTTTATACATGTATCAAATCTTGTAATATCTTTATCATTTAAAGAGCAATAGGTCCAACCTCTGTCTATAGAGGGAGAAATAACCAGCCAGTTATGTTTTCCCGGAGTACTTACATTTGCCGCATCTGCAATCCATTCATTAGGTATTTTATATACTGACCTTTTAAATATATTCCCTGCTTCATTTAAATAAGAATAATCATATTTGTATTGATTCAGATATTCATTTAGGGAAATGTTTTCTCCCAACCTGGCTATGGCATAGGTTTCTGCCCCTCTATTATGCAAATAAACTGTATTAAGTTTCATGGTGGTGAAAATAACTTTTGCATTGGGAACTTCCGGATTATCTACTTCTCCTAATTTTGGATTATCTGTATTAGGAAACTCAAAAAGATATTGAGTACCTGCTTTTCCAATAACAGCAGCAGGAGTGAGATTATAGGCATTAGGATTTGTAGTTTTATGATTTATGGCATTGTCACAAACAACTATGGATTTTCCTGGTTCTACCGGATAGTCTTTTCCTTTTCCGGGTAGCATTAGTATGGCTGAAACAGGAAAGGAACTGCTAAAAATATTGGGGGTTACATCACGTTTAGTCCAGGGGTTAAATTCTGATAGGCAAATTAATAAACCATCAGCATATAAGGTTCGGTTACTGTTATTATAGATTTTAAAATATTTTCCTGAGTCGTATTTTTTACCGGTAGGGTATATTGTTCCTGTAAAAAAAACTTCCTGAATAACAAAATCTCCATCTTTGTTGATATTTTTAAGATAAAGAGGTATAGTCAGGTTATTGTTTGTAGTGTTTATTTGGATGTTTTCTATTAGACCATAAACATTTAAAGTGTCATTTTCAACTACAACATATCCTTCTATATTTATTTGATAATTTCCGGAAACAATCTTTTTAGTTAGGCTTTTTTCAGTTTCATTTTCAAATTTGTATTCAGTTCCCGAGTTTTTCTCTTTTAATAAGAGGGTAAAGTTTCCTTTAGCATCATCTTTTATACCTTCAGGATATAAAAGATGGGTTGTAAAATTGTTTTGTTCTGTTTCTGTATAACTGTCATCATTGGAACAGTTGTATAACAAGAAAAGCATGCTTAAGAATAAAGCAAATATTTCTTTTCCATATTTGAATTTTTTCATATTTTATTATAGTTTAAAATTAATTTCCATTCCAAAATAAGGAGAATAGGAAGATCTTCTTTGTACAATTCCGTATATTTCATATTTTTTATTATAGTTATATAGTTTATTAACAAACATGGAAACGGTTATTTTTTCATGATACATTTTTTTTGAAAATTTTAGGTTTATATTAAGTGAAAGAGGTACTCTGCGAGAATCTAAATTATTGTTATCTCTGTATAACCATTTCAGATAGGTGTCATTTTTGTCAGCTTCCGTATAAGGATGTAAAACCTCATCATATCCCATATAATACAGTGGAGATCGATCTTTTTTCATGTATTCAGTTAAATTATACCATGAACATTGTACAGATGCTAAAAAGTTCATTTTTAATATAGGAATGTAAGTGTCTGCCATAAAACTAGTGGAAAAAGTTTCCAACTCATATCCGTCATCATCTTTGTATAGGCCTACGAAAGGAATTTTTTCATTATTCAATATAACATCTGAAGATTTATACATGGGAACACTATTACGGTAAATAGTGTTAAACCAAGCACCACTAAAGGTGAAACGTGTATTGATTATAGAAAATCTTTTAGAAGAATATTGGAATTCTACTCCTTTTTTATCAGTGGTACTTCCATTTTCTGTTTTCGTATAAGTAGCAAAATCATTTTTTATTTCATAAGATAGATTAGTAAGATCAGGAGGAGCAGTAATATTTATATGGTCAATATTATCAGTAATATATTTCTTATAAATAAAATGTTTATAATAAGTCATGGATCGGAAACCGGAAGTCATTTTTTCACGGAATATTGTTACTGATAAGTTGTTGTTATCATAACTAAAATCAAATCTTATTTCTTTTTTATTATTATTAGCTACCGTTAAGTCTTTGTTTTCTTTATTAATAATATAAGTTTGAAAGTTTAATTTTCTATACTCCGGATTGTTATGAAAATAATTTAATTGTGTATAGTTTATGTAATGAAGATCTGGATATAATAACTCTAGAGTAGGCACTTTTTTGTGTTCTCCATATCCTAATGTTATATCCATAGTAAAGGCTTTATTATGAATAAACATTTGAGGCATAGACCATTGGAAATTAGCTCTGGGTTCCCAAAAAAAGCTTTTGGCTAGTTTATAAGAATGATCCATATTAGTCATTTTAAAAGATCGTAATCCTAAACTCAAAATAAAATGATTTTTATTAATATTGAAGCCTATTTTATCTTCTGCATATAAGGATAGTTTAGACATAGACGGAATATCTTTATATCTTCTTGGGAAAGAACCCATATTTAGATTAGGGGGTTGTAAACGATTATAGATTTGACCTTTACCGTTATTTTTAGAATAGGTCCAATCACTTCCAATTAATATGCTATGTTTAAAACCTAAAGTTTTGGCATACATATTTGATATTAGTTTAAGAAATACATCTAAGGGTTTTCCTTCTACATATAGATTAGATGCATAGTTCTTATCTAGATAAATTCCGTCAAAGGCACCTTCGTCCATAGATATGGGTAGGGGAGCCACAGCTGGTAGCTGTATAAACTTTATTTGCTCAATTTTGTCAACTTCTTCTCTAATAGAGGTACTTAACTGAATATCTTTAATCCATTTTTTTTTCAATAAGAGTTCAAAATTATTAGATATTCCATATTTATAATAAGTGGATTTGTATCGATCTATTTTATCATAACCGGTATCAGGATCAAATTTTTCGTCATCTATAGAGCCAGTAAAGTCTAAATTAAGATCCCATACTAGTTGAGAAGAAGTTAATGAGAATATTTTTTGGCTTCGGAGTGAGGCTGTATATCTTTTATAAGTATCATAGGTATTTCTAGGCTCTGATTTAGCATCAAGTACATCCATACTTGCATTTATGTTCCATTGATATTTAGGAATTTCAAATCCCTTCGCTATATAATATAGTTTACTATAACCATCAGCCTTAAATCTTCCTTCCCACTTATTTCCTCCTTTTTTTCTTGTTATATTCACAACACCTGAGGTTAAATCTCCATATTCTACAGAAGGAATTCCACGTATAATTTCAACTTTTTCTATGTCATCTGTAGAAATCGTTCTCATATCGATTCCGATAGAAGTAGTTTTTTTTCTTTGATTGGAAAATTTCTGTCCGTTTGTAATGGCTTGGTTCAAAGGATCGGGAGAATATTGAAGGTCAGCATTTGTATTGATAGGAATGCCATCAATCATAAAAAGCGTACCCAAAGAATTTGTATTATATCCGGAAACAGATCCTGCTTGTCTGAGTTGAATAGGATTTACAGAAGTAAATACAGGATCCATTGCTAATCCTCCGGGCAATAATTCCAATACATCCGTAAAACTGGAAGGTTGCAAAAGTTCTAAAGCTTTTTTGTCTATAATTGATTTTGTAGTGATACCTTTTGACTCTTTTGCTGTTACGATAATAGTTTCTAATTCATTTTCTTTTGTTTTTAATTTTATTTCTTGAGTTAAATTTCCGTTTAGTTGAATCTCTGAGCTGTAGGGAGCATATCTGGAATGAGATATGAATAATGTATATTTACCTTTAATAATTTGAATGTCAGCTTTTCCTTTTTCATCGGTATAAAAGGTTATAGTTTTATTTTCTTTACCTTGGATAATAATTTTAGCATTATTGATCAAATTGTTTTCTTCATCTTTTATTATTAGTTTTAATTCTATTTTAATTTCCTGACAGAAAATAAATCCAGGAAAAAAAATTAGTAAAAAAATATATTTCAAACAACTCATTACTTTTAATTAGTCTAAATAAGTATTAGCAAATATATAAATTTTGTATTCTAAAATGAGGTATTATTAAAAAAAAATCAAAAAAAATGAATAAATTATGAATAATTGAAATTCCTTTTCTAAAGAACATATATATAATATAAAATATAATTATTATAATAATATTTATTTGTATTTCTTTTTATTAAAATACTATACATTACTATTAGTACTTTATAATTTAATTTTTATTATTTGAGATAAATTTTATGAAATTATTCTGTTCTATTTTTTGATATTTTAGAGTAATTTTGCACTCATTTTAATTATAATAAATAGGAGTGGATAAAAAATATTTAGGTTCCTTTTTCATAATCCTAGCTTCTGTAATGCTTGGTATAGATGGAGGAATATTAATTGGTTTGTATTACAAAATATTTCATTTTTATAATGTTAAATTTATTGTATTCGTAGCTCATCTTATACCTACCTTATTTCTGTCCGTTTTTTGTTTTAGAAAATATAAAATGTTAAAAATATTTTCTTGGAATGATTATGTATATTTATTTTTGATTGCTTTATTCGGAGGAACTATAGGCACTTTATCAATAGTAAAAGCATTACAACTTAGTGGCTTTAGTAAAGTGAGTATAGTTATATTATTGCAGAAATTGCAGCCTGTTTTTGCTATAGCTATGTCTATTATAATATTAAAAGAAAAGCCCAATCTCAAATTTTTTATAGTTGCTTTGGTGGCTTTGGTAGCCAGTTACCTATTAGCTTTTGGATTTCAAAGTCCCATGATGCTGGAAAGTAATAATATCCAAGCTATTTGTTATTCATTACTTGCTGCATTTTCTTATGGAAGTTCTTTGGTATTTGGTAAAAAAATTTTACATAAATACGATTTTTTTACTAGTACTTTTTATCGTTTTTTCTTTACAACAATCATTGTAGGGGTTTTAGTAATTTTATCCGGTAATTTAATTAGTGATATCAATTATTTTTTGGATAATCGATCTTTATTATTATTTGCTGTTTTTTGTTCGTTTTGGGGATTGACAGAAGTTTTTGTTTATTATGTCGGTTTAAAAAATACCCCTGCATTATTAACCTCTATATTTGAACTGACTTATCCTTTTACGGTTGTTCTAATAGATACCTTTGTTAATAAGTATTATCTATCATCTTTACAGATTTTTGCAGTTGTTTTGCTCTTAGGATCTATTATTTATCTTAATCTGAATAATAGAAAAATTATCCGGAATAAATAAAGGTAAAAAATTTTTATATGTTTTTTGTTATTGCTTGAACAATCCTAAATCGGTTGAAAAAACTTTTTAGAATAACTCTGAGTACTGTATATCCCGGAATGGCAAAAATCACTCCAATAGCACCAAATAAAACCCCGAATATTAACATAACTAAAAATATTTCTAATGGATGTGATTTTACACTCTTTGCATAAATGAGTGGTTGAAAAACAGCATTATCAATTAATTGAGCTATTAAATATAAAATACTGATCCATATAATATTAGGAAATATTTGAGAATTAAGATCCATACCTAAAGTAAACATACTGCTCATACTTAATATGTTTATAATAAAAAAACCTACTAAAGGACCTAAATAAGGAATTAGATTAAAAAATGCACAAAATATAGCTATAATAATCATATTTTCTATGCGGAAACTTCCTAATATTATTAAGTATAAAATAAACATGGCAAAAATTTGTAAACAAATACCCAAAAAATATCGGGTAAGTAAATTTTTTATATTAGAAAGGGCTAAAATTACTTTTTTTATATCTTTAGTCGGAGCGGCACCAACAATGATTTTGTTGAATAAATCTTTTTCTCTAAGAAAGAAAAATGTTATGAAAACTATAGAAAATATAGAAATACCTATTTTGGATAATATGGAAAAACCAATTTGAATTGTGTCCTGATGAATTTTGAATTTATATTTCGGAGTTAGCAATTTAGCATAATTTCCATCAAATAAATAGATATGTTTGTTTTTTAATGACTCATCAATAATTTTAATTTGTTCAGTGATAGATGCCTGCAGTTTATTAGTATCAAGTAAAGATAGATTACCTGCTTGCTCAATAGCTAAAGGGATAATTAAAGAAAGAAAAGCAAAAAATATGCTGAACATTAATAATATAGTAATAAAAGCAGAAATAGTTTTAGAAATTCTAATTTTTCCATTTAAAAAATTCATAATAGGTCTGCCCATAAGAGAAAGAGCAAAGGCAATAAATAAATAACCTAGAATAAAACGTATTTTCCATAAAAGAAAAACCAACAAGACCGTCAAAGCTATAACAGTTACAGCACTAATAATACCCTTACTTAATTCTTTGTAATTCATTATATTTGAATAAAACTTTTTAAGTTTTCACTAGTAATTTTTAAGTTTTGTTTTTATTTTATTAAAAGTAGTTTAATCATTTTTTAATAATTCCATTAAGTCTAATATAATTATAGATTTGTTTTATGTTATTTTATGATTTAAACTTGATGATTTATTTTTTTGACTTTTAATCTACTTTTGTTTTTTATCTTTTCTTTCTGGGAAAAATCAGAAAAGGTTCGATTTATAATACATACCTAAACTTATTTTTTAGGTTTGGTTTTTGGGGTTATGGTATCCTCATAGTTAATAATAATAAAAATATTTTCATTATTTTTTTTAAAAAAATAATTTTCACGGGCATATTTTTCTCGCGCTTCTTTATTGTATTTTAGATTTTTGTATTGTATATTTTCAGAGTCTAATTTATTTTTATAATATTCTTTCTCATGTTCCAATTTTGATATTTCACTATTTAATTCTTTATGCGTAAGGTAAGAGTTAGTATCAAAAAATAACATCCAGATAATAAAGATCACGGAAAGAATAAAATACATACTGGAATACCAGTTTTTACCCAGTATTGTAATTTTTTTCGTAGATTTATTAATCTGTGACATCGTGGGTTAATGATTAATTATGAGTTACTTTTAAAGTATTTTTAATTACAGAACTTAAAACATCAATAGCTACAGTATTTTTTTTCATTGTTGGAATTATAATATCAGCAAAGGCCATAGAAGGTTGTATAAATTCTTCATGCATAGGTTTTAACGTAGTTTGATATCGTTCAATTACTTCTTCTAAATCTCTACCTCTTTCCTGAATATCTCTTCGTATTCTTCGGATGAGTCTTTCATCAGAATCAGCATTAACAAAAACTTTTACATCAAATTCTTTTCTCAGTTCAGTATCAGCCAAAACTAAAATACCTTCAACGATTAAAATTTCCTTAGGTTGAATCATCGTTACATCTTCTGTTCTGGAATGTGTAATAAAAGAATAAAGAGGTTCATTTATCGGTAGTCCTGATTTTAATTGTTGTACGTGTTTAAGTAATAAGTCAAAATCAATAGATCTTGGGTGATCATAATTAAGTTTGACTCTTTCATCGAAAGATAAATTAGGATTATAATGATAATAATTATCCTGTGTTAAGACATTGACTTGATTTGAGTCTAGTTGTTTTAAAATATTATTTACTACTGTTGTCTTTCCGGATCCTGTTCCCCCTGCAATACCTATAGTTAACATTAAAAAATATATTTTATGATAAATTTACAATTATAAATGGAATATTAAAAAATAATGTTACAGTTCTTTCAATTTTCCTTTAAAATCATTTAAAGATTTATAATTTTTGGCTTTCATGATTGTTTTTAGTTCAGTTAAAAGTCTTGAAAATACAGAAATGTCTTCTTTCATGAGCTGTGTTCCAATTTGTACCATAGAAGCCCCACATAAGAGGTGTTCAAAAACATCTTTACCTGTTTCAACCCCCCCACATCCAATAATAGAAATATCATTTCGTAATAATTTATAGAACATTCTAACATTGGCTAAAGCAGTAGGTTTTATATATGCGCCTCCAATTCCCCCAAAACCATTTTTTGGTTTAATCACTACAGATTCATCTTCAATATATAATGCATTTCCAATACTGTTAATACAAGTTACAAATTGTAGTGGATATTGATTGAGTATATCAGCTACTATTTCAAAATGGGCAATATCAAAATAAGGAGGAAGTTTTACACCTAAAGGTTTAGAATAAAATGAAAATATTTTATCTAAAACTTCTTCTGTTCGTTCAAAATCATAACCCGTTTGAGGTTTTCCCTGAATATTGGGACAAGATAAATTTAGCTCAACCCAACCCTGAAAATCAGAACTGTTAATCTTATTAAGCATTTCCATATTCTCTTCCAAAGATAATCCTGCAATAGAGAAAAATAAATGGTCATTTCCCAATTTATGTTCATCTAAGACATAGTCTAAGTAAAATTGAAACCCTAAATTAGGTAACCCCATAGAGTTAATGCTACCTAGTTTTAAATCTACATAACGAGGAGAGGGGTTACCCTCTCTAGAAGAGATTGTACAACTTTTTGTTATCCAGGTTCCGGATTCTGAATTTTTAAGTTTTGAAAGATCCTCAAAAGTCATACACTTAGCACCGGAAGCATTCATTAAACAATTGTCAAAAATTTTATTAGATATTTTAGTCTCTACGGATATCATGGATTAAATTTTTACAAATATCTAAAATTTTAAATTATAAAATTAAGTTACCAGGAGTTAAATTATTAATTTTTGTATAAAATAAAATAAATGAAAAAGTTATATTTGCCAAAAATTAAATTATATGGAAAATCAAAATTTTGAGCAACCATCTCAATCGTCAGAAGATCATTTTACAGTAACGCCATCTATGCCAAGTAATAATCTTCCATTAGCGATAATTTCAACAATTTTGGGTTGTTGTTCTCCTTGTTGGATTGGTTTAATATTAGGGATTATTGCTATTGTATATTCCTCTCAGGTAAGAACAAAATACAATGCTCAAGATTATGATGGAGCTTTGCAGGCTGCAAAAAATGTAAAAATTTTTTCCTTTATATCCTTAGGTTTAGTGGTTGTATATATAATAATTCAGCTAGTTATCTTATCTATTTACGGAATAGGGTACTATAAAAATTATTTTAAACAATTTAGATAATTAATTTTTAAAAGTTTAATCAAAAATGTATAAAAGTTGGGAGTATATTTATAATATATCCCAGCTTTTATTTATTAAAGTAAAAAAAGAAATATGAAAAGGATATGGGTATGGAGCTTTCTAATTATGGTAAGTTCTATTGTTCTAATCTTTTATTATTCTACTGATCCAGTACATACACATTCGGGTGTTCCCTGTACATTTAAAATTGTTACAGGTTATAACTGTTCAGGGTGTGGGGGACAAAGAGCTTTACACCTTCTATTACATGGAGAATTTTTACAGGCATTACGATATAATTTTTTAATTATTTTCTTTCCTTTTTTTATATATCTTCTTTATGTAGTAATAAAAGTATATATTTTAAAAGAAAATAATCATATACCTAAATTTATGTTTTCAAATGATTTAGGGACTATGGTTTTAGTTATAGTTATATTATTTACAATTTTAAGAAATATTCCTTATAAACCATTTATTTATTTAGCCCCACCTCCATAATTTTTATAATTTATTTTATTTATAAAATATATCTTTTAATTCTAATAAATGTTTTTCATAATTAGGTAATACATTTATAGAAGAAAGTATAATATAAGTGAAAAATAAAACAAAACTTATCAATATACCATTAATAGCCCATTCTTTAGCTTTATCACTTAATTCTAAGGCTTTTTCATATTTATTTTTTTTCCAATAAATTTTGGACTTGGCATATAAAATAATAGATAAGATTCCTATTGGAAGACATAATAAGCAACACAAAATGATTTTTAGATATGGAATTCTTTTCAATTGAAAATTATCAGAATTAAAAGAACTATGATTCATAATCATGAAATTTATGTAAAGATACTAATTAAAGTAAAATATCTCTTATCTTTTTAACTTTTGTAAAGTAAACCATATAGAAAAATAGAATTTAATTGATTATCAATCAATAAGAAAGAGTAAAAAAAGAAACATAAACGATTTAAAAATAACCATAAAACCTTGTTACGCTTTAATTTTCATAGATTCAAATAGTTCTTATGACAAATATATGCAATAAATTTTGTAACTATCTTTCTTCAATTTTTGGAGTTAGATAAATCACCTAACTGTAGTTATTTTTGTTTGAGAAATCCATAATTTGCCAATATTCTTTTCATTCATCAAACCTTCTAAAAATATCATATCCTAATTGCACATCAGTTAAATTATAAATCACATGCTTATTAAAATAAATATTTAGAGTTCAGAGTTTGTAAAATAACCTCGGCTTTATTTATCAATTCATTTATCTCATCAGAACGAACATTCACTTCTCCGGAATTTATTCTGACTCTTTTATGATAAGATACCTACATTATAATTCAAAAAATCCGATATATTCGGCAATTGTTTGATGAAAGCAGGAATAAATGCTTTTCAGCAAACCGAATGGAGTGGTAAAGTGCTTGAACTGACAATCAAATAAAGCATAGGTACTTAGGCATATAAGATAAGATTGCATCAAATATGAAGCCTTTTTGTATAAGAACTTTTCAGCAAATAAAATTGAGCTGTAAGACAAAATTACTTTATGGTTTTTGCATTTTCTTTGCATTATAGAGAGATGTATAAATAAAATTAGAGAATATGAGACCGAGGATTATTTGCCACATGATGACGGCGGTGGACGGAAAGATCACAGGTTCGTTTATGGAAACAGATGCCGTAGACGGCGTAAATATGGAATACGAACGTACCAACAATTTCTACAATCCGCAAGCATGGCTCTGCGGACGGGTTACTACCGATGAGAATTTTACTTTTTATCATAAACCGGATCTGGACCGAAATGCTTCGGTCGTTCCCGAAGGAGACTTTGTAGCCGTAAAAGACGCTCCGATGTATTATGTGTTGGTGGATGCTTCGGGAAGAATCGGATGGGAGTCCAGCGATCTCAAATACGAAGGCCGCCCAACCGCTCACGTCATCGAAGTGCTGACTGTAAAAGCATCGAATGCCTATAAGGATTTTCTTCGGCGGTTGAATATATCCTATATCATTGCCGGAGATCAAAACCTCGATTGTGCGCTTGCTTCCGAAAAGCTACATGAACTTTTCGGCATCGAAACCCTGATGTTATCCGGGGGTGGCAATATAAACGGTTCATTTCTGAATGAAGGCCTGATTGACGAATTAAGCCTTGTTATCGCTCCGGTCACGGACGGTTCTCCGGATACAGTTACCCTTTTCGGACGTGCCGGCTGCCTGCCCGAAAAACCACCTGTGGAGTTCTCGTTGCTGGCGGTTGAGCAACTGTCCGGCGATGGTGTTTGGTTAAGATATAGCATAAAAAAATAAAGGGATGAAGAAATTATCCGTTATGGCGGTTTTACTGCTCCTTTTTTGGGGTCAGTCCTGCGATCGGCAACAGAAAAATAACAATCAAAATTCAAATGATATGAATACAACAGAACATTACACATTCGGATTAAGCGACCGTGTAACCCGTCAAAAAGTACACTTCAAAAACCGCTTCGGAATCGGATTGACAGGAGACCTCTACATACCGAAAAATCAGAGCGGTAAATCGGCTGCGATAGCCATTAGCGGACCTTTTGGGGCGGTCAAGGAACAAGCTTCGGGATTCTACGCCAACCAACTCGCCGTACGTGGATTTGTCGTATTGGCCTTCGATCCTTCGTATACAGGCGAGAGCGGCGGCGAACCCCGTTATGTGGCTTCGCCTGATATCAATACCGAGGATTTCAGTGCAGCCGTCGATTTTCTTTCCACCTTTGATGGCATTGATCCCGGACGCATCGGAATACTCGGCATCTGCGGATGGGGCGGGCTCGCGCTCAATGCCGCCGCCATCGATACCCGTATTAAGGCTACGGTAGCTTCTACAATGTACAATATGAGCAGGGTAAATGCCAACGGTTATTTTGACGCGATGGATGCCGATGCGCGTTATGAACTTCACGAAAAACTCAATGCCCAGCGTACCGTGGATTTCAAAAACGGTACTTATGCCCTTGCGGGGGGCGTGGTGGATCCGCTGCCCGATGATGCGCCGCAGTTCGTGAAAGACTATTATGCCTATTACAAAACACCACGCGGTTACCACGAACGGTCTCTGAATTCCAATAATGGCTGGAACGTGACCTCTTCCCTCTCGTTCAT
Organism: Apibacter adventoris; assembly: GCF_002964975.1. Taxonomy (GTDB): domain Bacteria; phylum Bacteroidota; class Bacteroidia; order Flavobacteriales; family Weeksellaceae; genus Apibacter; species Apibacter adventoris. The sequence goes on from NZ_PSZM01000034.1 coordinate 59,683, forward strand.
CAATACGCCACAGCTCGCGTATATCGGAGAGATACGTAACCCGGTATTGATTATCCACGGAGAGAAAGCCCATTCGCGTTATTTCGGCGAAGATGCTTACAAGAAACTTACGGGTGATAATAAAGAACTGATGATAATCTCCGGAGCGAACCATACAGACCTGTATGACCGTCTGGATATGATTCCGTTTGACAAGCTGGCATCATTTTTTAATGAAAACCTGAAATAATGGATATAATAGAAAGATTACATCAGGGCGAGATGATCCGGCTGGACGACCCCGATTATCACAAAGTGCAGGAACAGATAGATTGGGTGTTTGCAAAAACAATAGAACTCAATAAGCTGCCCTTCGGACACGCTCTGATTAGGGAGAAAATCAATGAACTGCTCGGCATCAGAATAGATGAAACAACCACAGTCTGCATTCCCTTTTATACCGATTGGGGAAAGAATACCACCATCGGCAAAGAGGTCTTTATCAATATGGGCTGCACCTTTATGGATCGCGGAGGCATTACGGTTGAAGACAGGGTACTTATCGGCCCCAAAGCCAATATCATTACAGAAAACCACCCCGAAGACCCTGAACTGCGGCGGTATGTCTATAGTAAACCGGTACATATCAAAAAAGGGGCATGGATAGGAGCTTCGGCCACTGTTCTGCCGGGTGTCACCGTGGGCGAGAACGCTATTGTAGCGGCAGGTGCGGTAGTAACAAAAGATGTCCCGGATAACACTATAGTCGGAGGTGTTCCTGCAAAAATAATACGAAAAATCAAAACAAAATAAGCCATGAAGAAGTTCTTATACTATGCTTACAATACCTGTCCGTTTTATCCGGTTGGGTAAGACCGGTGACATCCCGCGCGAAGAATCGTTGTCAGCACCTGGGAATGGTGATGTAACAGTATTCATTTCAATAAGCTAAATCTGAAAATTTGATGGAAAAGATAAATGTAAAGAAAGCGCTACTTTTAGTAATAATTATTTCAATAACTAATATACAATATAATATGGCACAAGAAAAGATTACACAAACTGCCGGTCGCATGCAATTAGGAGAGTTTGCTCCTAAATTTGCTGAGTTGAATGATGAGGTTCTCTTCGGAGAAATATGGAACCGTCCGGGTCTTAGTCCGCGTGACCGTAGCATGATTACCGTCGCAACCCTCATAGGCAAGGGCATTATAGATTCGTCACTAAGCCATCATTTGCAATTTGCAAAAGAAAACGGGGTAACGCGTACCGAGATTTCCGAAATGCTCACTCACATTGCTTTTTATGCCGGATGGCCTAATGCATGGGGAGCGTTTCGCATGGCTAAAGATGTATGGGCAAAAGATAGTACAGCAGACGACAATGGCAAGGCAGCATTTCAGCTAGAGATGATTTTCCCGATAGGAGAGCCCAATAAGGCTTATGCCAAATACTTTATCGGCAACAGTTATCTGGCTCCTATTTCTAAGGAGCAAATTCCTTTTTTTAATGTAACATTCGAACCCCAGTGTCGGAATAACTGGCATATTCATCATGCAACTAAAGGTGGCGGGCAGATGCTTGTATGTGTAGCAGGGCGTGGCTGGTATCAGGAAGACGGTAAGGATGCTGTGCAGATGCTTCCCGGCGATGTGATACACATTCCCGCTAACGTCAAACATTGGCATGGAGCTGCTGCCGACAGCTGGTTTGCACACCTTGCTTTTGAAATTCCCGGAGAGAATGCCTCGAACGAATGGCTCGAACCTGTAAGCGATGTAGAATATGACAAACTTGGAAAATAAAAAAGAATAAAATGATGAAAACGTTAGTAAGTTATTTTTCCGCGACAGGTATAACAAAGGCTCTAGCAGATTATGGATGCCGATATATATGAGATAAAGTCCGAAACTCCAATATCGGATTTCCGGTTTGGTGGTATATTGCTCCGATTATCATCAATACTTTTATGGAGAGCTACGATTTTTTGGCAAAACAGTAATTCTTTTCGTCACTTCCGGCAGAAGTAGTTTTAGCAAAGCAGTCGAAAATTTGAGAAGATGCTGTTCACTAATGACAGTTATCAAAGAAGGCAAGGGTATTTTGTATACGTTCATTCGAAGCTGAAATAAGAATGAGGACAAAGAGTCTGAAGTATTTTGTTGAAATACAGCAACAGTCCCAATACTTTAGGCTTCAATTCTTTGAAAAATTCTATTTTGGTCTGTAGTGTTATCGATTTCAAAACGAGAAAATAATCACGTAGTTCAGATAGGCAATATTTGAGGAATTTAACCATTCTGACAGCCTTTTCACGAGATAAATAGCCCTTACAAATCAATCATTTGTGATTCAATATTTATCCTATCCATTATTTCGTTGAAAACTGCGTTCATATCACAAAGAATATTTAGCTTCTGAATATGTATTTTATAGTTCTTGAAATAAAGATAATAAGCCAATCCCTTCTATATCTGGTTTTAATGATAAGAAGTATGCTTGTTGCTCACTTCTTTTTATAAAAGCAGCTCTTAAGCCTGCACATAATGCACCATATACATCCCAATTATGGGAGGCAACTAACATACATTCTTTTATAGGAGTATTTAAAAGGTATGCAGCTTTAAGATAAACATCCCGATGCGGTTTATAACTTTGGAAGATTTCTGTACTAATTTGTTTGTCAAATAAATAATCAATTTTGGCATTTGTTAGTTGTCTTTTTAGTAAATCTTCTGACGAATTAGATAGAGCCACAATCAAGTATCCTTTTTCTTTGAGTATTTCGAGAGCTTTTAAAACGTCCGGAAATGCCGGTAATGAAGATAGAATATTCAGCAGTTGAGTTGAGGTATCTGCGGTAAAATCAGTCCTCTTTAAGTTAAACACTACCTTCAAAGCATCTATTGCAATAAGTCCGAAGTTTTTGTAAGTATCGGTAACCGTTGAGACTAATGAGTAATGCAATAGTTTTGAGAACCATAAGTCGTAAGCATTTTCACCGAATTTATAAGAAAGAAACGATCTTAAAGGGTCGGTGTTTAAAATAGTTTCATTGATATCAAAAAATAAAACTTTTGGCTTTAAAATAAGTTGATTTGTTTTCATAATATTTATATTTCAAAACATACTAATATGTATGTTTTTAATTAAAAAAAATTACAAGCTCATTATATATTTTATAATAATCTCAATAAATTCATTAAGTTTGGTATCATTTTCATCAATTTTTCTGATTGTTCTTATACCTTCATATGCACTAATCAAAAATAAAGCAGTAGCACTAACATTCGTATCAAAGTTAATCTTCTGTTCTTTTTTAGCTCTGATAAGAATATCTTTGATAGCTTTTTCCCACTCATTTATAGTGTTCATTAAAGCAGAGTTGTATTGTTTGTAGCTGTTTAATTCTGTAATAAATTTGTTTAAAGGACAACCTAATTCTTTTTCGTTTTTTGTAAAAGATTTAAGGCGTTTAGAAAAGGTATCACATAATAGTAAGACTGGATCACCTTCTCGATACAGAGGCGAAATCATTGTATCATAAATCCTGCTATGTACTTTAGTCTTAATAACAGCCAAAATAAGTTCTTTTTTATCCTTGAAATGATGGTAGAAAGCACCCCGAGATAAATTTACTTTAGTAGTGATATTATCAATACTTGTCTTTTGTAATCCATTTGTATAAAATAGAATATATGCGGCATCAATAAGTAATTGACGTGTAGATTCTGATTTTTCTTGCTGCTTCATATTTCAAATATAACAAAAAATATACATATGTGTATGTTTTTTTGGGATATTTTGTTTACATTTTCCAAGAAGTTATTTGAATAATGGGAAACCTAAGCAAAATAAAGTGCTTTGCTCGTTTCCCAACCATTACCTATTAAAGATTACTCGCTATTAATTGTCTGTTTTGCTGTTAGATATATTAAAATGTCACAATAGTTGAGAATGCATGCTGACTTATATAGATTCCGAGTTTCTTGTTAATGACGCAGCGTGTATCGATGACATTCAGTCCCGAATGTATGGTCATCTTGCAAGGGATATATCTAACACTTTAATGTCAGACTATTTTTCGCAATATTTTTCTATAATTACTAATTGGGATATACAACAACTGCACATGGTATTCTATTCCTGTTTTCTGACGTTTAGAAATGATCTATTGGCTACTTTCTTCCATCTAATGGATATTATTAATGTTAGGTTCTTCATATCGATATACGAAAGGCCTGTAAATACAGAAATCACAAAATATCCTTACTTTTTTTGCTGTCAGACTTTTGATCGTAAGCCATAAATCTCTCCAATTCTTCTTTGCTCAGTGTCTTATGTATGGGGTCTTTCATTAATGTGGCAAAGTTTGAGAACGGATTGAGAAATAGGATTTTCTGATTTACCGCATTACGGACTATTTTTTTGAAATAAATCAGACAAATGTAGCTTGTTCCGACGCTGAATTTACGGTTCGTTAGTAAATACCTGTAATAGTCTTCGATATGAGAATCGTCTTCAAAAAATCAATGTGGTTTAATCTTTATACATTGATTATGATTATCAATCTGAAGTTGTTAAATTTCATTAATCTGCTTTTATGTTGTACATTTGCCAAGTTAATAATAAACATTATAAAAATAAATTTATTTCATGAGTAGATATACGGTAACCTCAGCATTACCTTATGCCAATGGTCCTTTACATATTGGTCATTTAGCCGGAGTTTATATTCCTGCGGATGTATATGTAAGATTTTTAAGAAGAAAACAACATGAGGTTGTATTTATAGGAGGGTCAGATGAACATGGGATTCCTATAACTATGAGAGCTAAAAAAGAGGGGGTTACCCCTCAGGATATAGTAAACCGGTACCATGAATTAATGAAAAAAACATTTTTAGAATTAGGTATTTCATTTGATAATTATTCACGTACCACATCACAAAAACATAAAGAAACTACGCAGGAATTTTTTCTTAAATTATATCATAATCATAAATTTACAGAAGAAGAGTCAGAACAATATTATGATGAAAAAGCTGGTGAATTTTTAGCAGATAGATATATTGTTGGAACTTGTCCTAAATGTGGAAATTCTAATGCTTATGGAGATCAGTGTGAAAAATGTGGTTCAACATTAAGCCCTAGAGAATTAATAGATCCTCATTCTATGCTAAGTGGAGAAAAACCTATATTAAAAAAAACCAAACATTGGTATTTACCCTTAGAAAAGTATCAAGATTTTATATCTGACTGGATTTTGAAAGGTCATAAAGACGATTGGAAGGCCAATGTATATGGTCAGGTGAAATCTTGGTTAGATGATGGTTTGAAACCCAGGGCTATGACCAGGGATTTGGATTGGGGTATCCCTGTTCCTCTAAAAGATGCACAGGGAAAAGTTTTATATGTATGGTTTGATGCTCCCATAGGATATATATCTTTTACCAAAGAATGGGCGGAAAAAGAAGGTAAAGATTGGAAGCTTTATTGGAAAGATGCAAATACTAAATTAGTTCATTTTATAGCTAAAGATAATATAGTATTTCATTGTATTATTTTTCCGGCAATGTTAAAAGCTCATGGAGATTTTATTTTACCATATAACGTTCCGGCAAATGAATTTCTTAATTTAGAAAATGATAAAATTTCCACTTCAAGAAACTGGGCTGTTTGGGCGCATGAATATTTAGAAGATTTTCCAGGAAAACAAGATACTTTACGTTATGTTTTATTATCTAATGCTCCTGAAACTAAAGATAATAACTTTACTTGGATAGATTTTCAAACTAAAAATAATTCCGAATTAGTAGGAGTATTTGGCAATTTTATAAATAGAGTATCTGTACTGATTCATAAATATTATAATGGTGAAGTTCCCAATCCAAAAGATCTATCAGAAATTCCTGAATTACAAGAGTTATCTAAAACAGCTCAAAATATTTCAAAATATTTGGAAAAATATGAATTTAGAAATGGATTAAATTCATTAATAGCTTTAGCAAGAATCGGAAATCAATATTTGCAAGAGCAAGAACCATGGAAAACAATAAAAACAGATCCTAAAAAAACAGCAAATACCTTATTTGTATCAGTACAAATAGTTGCCTATTTAGCTCAGTTATCAGAACCATTCATGCCATTTACATCAAAAAGAATTATAGAAGGATTAAATATTTCTTATTATTCATGGAATGATTTAGAAAATGGATGTGAAATTTTAAAAGCAGGACATAAAATAAAGAATATTCCTTTACTATTTGATAAAATTGAAGATGAACAGATTAATTATCAGATCCAAAAATTAGAAGAAAAGAAAAATAAAAACGTAATGCCTCAGTCCGAGATAGAAACTCAGAAAGATGTTATTTCTTTTGAAGAATTTGAGAAATTAGACCTTAGAGTAGGGACTATTTTGGAGGCTAAAAGAGTTGAAAAAACAGATAAATTATTAGAATTTAAAATAGATACAGGAGTTGATATTCGTACAATAGTATCAGGTATAGCAGAAAGTTTTTCTCCTGATGAATTAATAGGAAAACAAGTGACAGTTCTTTTAAATTTAGCTCCGAGAAAAATAAGAGGAATTGAAAGCAGAGGAATGTTGTTATTAACAAAAAATACCAATGGTAAGTTTTCTTTTTTGGTTCCGGAAGAAATAGTAGATAATGGATGTAGAATTAAGTGAATTTGATAAATAAATAGCTTTTTTATTTAAATTATATATAGAAAACTTCTAATATATACTTATTTTTAGTAGTTTTGCAAGGAAGAGATTTTCTAATTGCAAAGATCACTAAAATCTTAATCATATAAAACACTAAAAAATGGAATTATTCAATTCAATAAACGAGTTCATATCTCCAAAATTAGTTCAGGATATTTCTAAAGACTTCAAGGAAGATGAGAGTAAAATTTTATCTGCAATACAAACTACAATTGCAAGTATATTAGAAATTTTAATCGAAAAAAAAGAAAATAAGAAATTTATTTTATTATTAAAATATGCTGGGAGTTCAGGTTTGCTGTTTAACTTTTCAGATTTATTTAGTGACAAAATTTGCACTCAAAATAAAAAAATAGTTTCTAAGTTTATACAATATTTATTTCAGGATAAAAAAGATAAATTTATCAATATTATAAGTTTGGATTCAGGATTATCTAAAGAAAACGCAAAAAAAATTATTTTCAGAATTATTTTATTATGTGCAGCATTTATAGGAGAAAGTTTATTGTCTGGAATTAATTTTTCTGTATTAAAAAATCATATAGAAGATGAAAGATTTAATTTTCAACAATATATTCCGATAGAAATGAATACATTAATAGATAAATTAAAATCATTTTCAACATATAAATTATGGTCTTCATTATTTTAATGTGATGATGAAATTTATTTATTTTAATACCTAAATTATTATTACAAAATATTATAATTTTATTCCTATACAATGTTGTATTAAAATTAGAATGATTCATACAATTGCTTTTTATAATGTAGAAAATTTTTACGTAGGTTTTGATGATAAAAATTCAATAAATAAAAATACATATACATTTTCAGGTAAGCGCTCATGGACAAGAACTAGATATATAAATAAATTACATCGTATTACTAAAACTCTTGGCTTAATTGGTAGAGAAGAAACAAATAATAGCCCTACAATTATAGGTTTATGCGAAATTGAAAATAATAAGGTAATTAAAGATTTGTTAGATTGTTTTCCTAATGGAGAAAATTATAAATATATACATCAGGATTCATTAGATGAAAGAGGAATAGATACAGCTTTTTTATATAATAAAAAATTTTTTTCTTTAATAGATAACGATTTTATTCGAATTCAAGTTTTTAATTCCGAAGGTATCCAAGAATATACAAGAGATATCATTTATGTTCATGGGAAATTATCAAAAATTCCAATTTATTTTTTTGTTTTGCACTTACCTTCTAAAAGAGATCAAGACAAAAATAAATTAAAGAGAATATATATACTACATAAATTAAGAGAAAAAATAGATTTAATTTATAAGAATGATTCAAAAGCTAATATTGTGATTATGGGCGATTTTAACGATAATCCAGAAGCTTCCTACATATATCGGGAATTAAAATGTAAAATGGTTATAGATAAATTATCTTTTAATGATTTTTTTAATCCTTTTGTCAACTTATACAATAATAATAAATTTAGTGTTGTTTATAAAGGAAAAGGAATGTTATTTGATCAAATTATTTTTTCTCAATCATTTTTTCTTAATAATAATAGTAAATATATAAACTCTAACGTTTTTAATGCTCCTTTTTTACAAGATACAGAACGAAAAAAAACAGGAATTCCTTTTAGAACTTATTCAGGGAGCAGATATTTAGGAGGGTACAGTGATCATTTTCCTGTATATAGTTTAGTAGAAGTTTAAATATTTAAAATATTTTTTTAGTATAATTTTTTTTTAAAAAAGCTAATATATCTCTTTGCGTATCAAAAATATCATCAATTAAATTTTCTTCATTTTCTTGATTATTATTAATTACATTTTTTTCAGACTCTTTATTCAACATATTTCCTTTACCGGTTAATAACCAGGTAGGATTTAATTCAGGAAAAGAAGTTAATATTTTCTCAATAGTATCACTATGTAATCCGGAATTATTTTTTCTGGCTCGTCCTATTAAACCTACAGATAATCCGGCTATGGAGGTAATTTTATTATCGTTAAGATTTTTATATTCCATAAACTCTACTAACCTTTCTATAGTTGTTTTATTGATATTTTTCATAATTTTAATAAAGTATATAGAAAAAATTATATATTTGCATGAATTGCAAATATAATAAAAAATACTTATTATATAGAAAAATATCAAAACTAATTAGATTTACTTATAATTATAAAATATTAAAATGGTTAAAGATGATTTTTTAGAAAGAGTGATAAATGTTCTTCAGAAACATGAAAAATTTGAATATATTGATTTTGAAATTAATATAAATGACGGAGTTTTAAAAATTATTTATCTTATAGAACCTAAATTTCATATTCTTTTTAATGATAAAAATCATTTTAAAACCAGAGAAGAAGGTGAATCTTATGATATATTTGGAGAAGCTTGTCCCGGGAAATTTTCCTTTAAAGATACTTTTTTATTAATTGATAAAAATGAAGTTTATATTAAAATTCATGATTGGTTAGATTCTATATGGAAGGAAATATCTACAGAATCACCTTTGAGCCTTTTAGTTGAAGAACAAAAAAATGTAGAACAAATATGCGAAAAGTTTGATCATATTGAGGGATATTTTACAACCGATGAATTGTTAAAAATTGATAGAAAGCTTGATGAATTGAAAGAAGAATTTGGGATGGAAATTAAAAATATGGTAAGAGATCCTAAATTGTTAGAAGTAGAGTTAACTAAATTGAATAATGATTTCGAAACACTAAAACAAACAGCACCTTATTTAAAAAGAAAAGGATGGATTAAAAGTTTTACAGGTCGTGTATTACATAATCTAAGTAGATTATTAAAATTACAGCAAAAATCAATTTTAAATTCTTTTTCTGAAGAAAAATAATTTTATAAACCTCCATTCAAAACACTAAAATTTTTTTATACTTTCAGTTTAAACAGCTTTTTTATAAATATTATTAAATAATACTATTTATAATATAGATTTTTATCTATGTTATGTAGAAAGATTATAATCTATATTCACTTACATAATAAACTATTGTAATTCACATAGTTAATTACGTACTAATAAAAAATGTTATATAATTTTCTATAAAATATTGATAAAAATCATTTATTTATTTTGGTATTTAGAATAAAATCTATATATTTGCAGTATAAAATAATGATAATCTTATATATCAAATCGACAAGAAAGAGCTTAATTAACACTAAAGCAATATTAATAATTTAATTTTTTATTTTTACGAAAAGATTTTCATTATTTGATTTAATATTTTAAACAAATAAAGAGATTACTTTAAAGTAATCTCTTTATTTTATTATAATATTAATAAAAATATTAAAAAATAGAATATTTATTATTTAGATTTATTTGACTCTTTTTTCAGTATTTTATCAAATTCTTCAATAGAAACAACTTTTTCGTTCTTTTTAACCTGAGTATCAAATATTTTAAATAACTCTTGTTGAATTAAGCTTCCTGAAGATTGACGAACATGTTCCTCGTTTTTCATAGCATTTGCTACATATTTATCTAATTCGCTATCTGGGATATCAGTATATCCATACATAGCAAATTGTTGTTTCATTTGATTTCTTGTAAATTCAATTAAATCAGGATATTGAATGTTTACATTATTATCAGAAAGAATTTTTCCTTCAATTAATTGATAGCGTAATGCTTTTTCAGATTTCTCATACTCAGTAGAAGCTTCTTCATCAGATAAAGGTTCTTTAGAATTGCTTTTAATATATTTAATTAAAAATTCAGATGGAAGATCGAAAGAAATATTAGAAAATAACCATTCAACACATTCATTCATGAATTTTGTATCAGATTCTTTTTTATAATAATTTTCAATTTCTTCTTTAATTTTATTTCTAAGTTCTTCTACAGACTTTACTTTATCTTTACCATATACTTTATCAAATAACTCTTGATTTAGTTCTGCTTTAGTACGAGTGGAAGTTTTTTCAATAATTATTTTTAATTTAGCATTAAAATGATGAGCTTCATCATGAGATAAACCAAAAAAATGTTGTAATTGATGGACATCATTAAATAAATCTTGAGCTTGTATTTCAATGACATCATTTACTTTCTTTTTAAGAAAAGTTTTTTTATCTTTTAAATCATCTACTATAAAAGTAACTGAAACATTTATACCCCCATCAACAGGATTTCCTTCAGAATCAATTTCTTCTACTTTTCCTGCAAAATTCCCTCCTTCTTCAATTTTATCAGTATCTACAAGTTCCCCAAATTGAGTTTGCATTTTTGCAACAGTATCATCAATTTCTTTTTCTGTACTTTCTATCTTATAATAAGGTACATTTGCTTTTGATAAATCTACTTTAAATTCGGGAGCTAAGCCAACTTCGAATTTAAAAGTCATTTCATTGGCATTAACATCTAAATTATTATCACTAATAGGAAGTGGTTGTCCTAGAACAGACAATTTATTTTCTTTAATGTAGTTACTAAGATTTTCATTTAATACTTTATTAATCTCTTCAAATGTAAGAGAACCTTCATATTGTTTTTTTATTACCCCCATAGGAACTTTGCCTTTTCTAAATCCGGGCATGCTTACTTTTTTCCTATAATCTATAAGAGATTTTTCTACTTTAGGTTTATAATCTTCAGGGGAAATAGTTATACTAATAACAGTATTTAAATCATCTATTTTGTTTTGTGTAACATTCATTTGTTTCCTATTTATAAGCCGGCAAATTTACAAAAAGTATTTTATAAACGGAAATATTTAACCTAAAGAATGTAAAGTATATAATTAGATAATTTTTCGTAAATTTATCCCATAATAGATTCCAATGAATCAGTTAAAATTATAAATTTTATGAAAATTACATTTTTTTCAGCTAAACAATATGACAGAGAGTATTTTGATCAATATAATAAAGACTATAACTTTAATTTAGAATATGTACCTAAAACGTTAAATGAAAGAAGAGCTACAAATATGGAGCCCTCAGAAGCCATTTGTGCATTTGTGAATGACGTGATTAATGCTGATGTAATTAAAATATTAGCTGAAAAACAAGGAGTAAAATACATAGCTATGAGATGTGCAGGTTTTAATAATGTAGATTTAGATGCAGCTAAAAAATACAATATAAAAGTATGCAGAGTCCCTGCATACTCTCCTGAATGTGTAGCAGAGCATGCTGTTGCACTTTTATTAACATTAAGTAGAAAAATACATAAAGCATATTATAGAATTCTATCTCAAAATTTTGCTTTAGATGGACTTATAGGAGATTCTATACATAATAAAACAGTAGGTGTACTTGGAACCGGTAAAATTGGAAAAAATTTTGCTAAAATTATGTATGGTTTTGGATGTAAAGTTTTAGGATATGACGTTTTTGAATCTCCTGATTTTAAAAAAAATGGAGGAGAATATGTTACAAAAGAAGAATTGTTAAAAAGGGCAGATATTATAGCTCTGTTTCTGCCTTTATTACCAGAAACAAGATATATAATTAATAAAGAAACTATAAAAACTCTTAAAAAAGGAGTAGTAATTATAAATACAGGAAGAGGGGGGTTAGTAAATACAGAAGATCTGATAGATGGCATTATGAGTGAACATATTGGTGGATTTGGTGCTGATGTATATGAAAATGAAGGAGTTTTATTTTTTAAGGATCTTTCTGAACAAATTATTCCCGATAAAAAATTTAAATTATTAACAAGTCTTCCTAATGTTTTATTAACTGGACATCAAGCTTTTTTAACCAAAGAAGCTTTAAGCCAGATAGCCTCATGTATTTTATTAAATTTAGATGAGTTTAAAAAAGGAAAAGAATTATCAACTCCGGGAGCTTTTTTAGCATAAATTTCTCCCATTAATCCAAGCTTTTTTTTATAAGACATAATAAAATTTATTTTCTCGATTAATAGTATATTTGCGATATGCATAAATCGATTTAATTTTGGAAATTAGAAAAAATTTAGATAATTCTGTAGTAGATTCTCTTTCTTTACTTTTAGAAAAAAAGAGAATTTCTTGTATTAAACAAAAAAAAGGAGAAAATGTTTTTTCGAAAAATATTTTTGTATTTGATACAGAAAAAAAAGATAGTATTCAAAAAGTAAAAAAAAGTTTATATAAGGAAAATAATTCAAATAAATTCAGCTTTATAGATGTTTCAATTATAAATGATGAGTTTACATTAATTCCCTTAGAATACTTTGAAGAAGAATTAGCAGAAGTATTTTTAAATTACAATGTTCCTTATTCTGAGAATAAAGGACTTAGATATTGTTGGATACCCAATTTTGATTTAGCTATAGTTTTTTATTATCCTGAAGAAATAGATAATTATTTTAAAGATTTAGCAGATAAAGTAAGAATAACTCATACTGGATTTAAGTTTTTATCCAAAATAGCAGAAAAAAAAACTGATGGATTTCACCTATGTATTTATAAAGAGTATTTTGAATTAATAGTAATAAATAAACAAAAACTTTTGATTTACAACGTTTATCCTTATAAAATAATGCAAGACATACTTTATTTCTTACAAGTAATTTCAAAAAAACTATCTATTACTTTGTCTAATTCTACATTATACTATTACGGAAATTTTGAAAAAAATATAGACTTTTTTACATCTTTTTTAAAATCGTTACATCCCGGATCAGAAAAAAGATTTGAATTAGAAAATTATACCACATTAGATACTTTATGATAAGAATTATATCAGGAAATTTAAAAGGTAAAAAAATCATAGCGCCTAATAATTTTGATGTTAGGCCTACTACAGATTTTGCAAAAGAAGCTCTTTTTAGCATAATTAATAATCAATATATTTTAAGTCAAATATCGGTACTTAATCTTTTTTCAGGAATCGGCTCTATAGATTATGAATTTGCTTCGCGTGGTTGTAAAGATATTACATCAGTGGAAATCAATGTTAAACATGTAAAATTTATAGTTGAAACCTTAAAAAAATTAGATATACAAGAACAAGTAAATATAATAAGGCAAGATGTCTTTTCTTTTATACAAAAACCAAGTTTTAAATTATATGATCTAGTTTTTGCAGATCCGCCATTTAATTTTACATTAGAAAAATATGAAGAACTTATTAATTTAATAATTAATAATAATTTTTTAGCTGATTCTGGACAGTTGATTTTAGAACATAATCCTCGTATAAAATTTTCAGGAAATTCTAATCTTGTAGATAATCGAAAATATGGCAATATATCATTTTCGTTTTTTAAAAAAATTTAATAGATCATAGATTTAATTTTTCAGATTTTATCTAAAGGCTTTCTTAATTTTAATCCTTTAGCTTTATACTGAGAAGGAGTAAGTCCGGTAACTCTTTTAAATTGAGACGAAAGATGAGATAAACTACTGTAGTTTAATAAATAAGATATTTCAGATAACGAAATTTCATTATAAGAAAGTAATTCTTTTACCTTTTCAATTCTTTGCAAAATAATATATTGCTCTATGGTTATTCCTTCTGTTGTAGAAAATAATTTACTTAAGAAAGAATAGTCTTTATTTAGCCTTTGAGAAATTTCTTCCGATAAATTAATATTATTATATTTTGTAGTTTGAATACGAGAAATTATGATTGATTTAATTTTTTCAATAATTTTTTCTTGATAATCATTTAGTATTTCAAAACCCAAGTCTTTTAATTTTTTGTTTAATTTGTTTTTTTGTTCATTAGTGAGGTTAAAATTTAATCTTACTACTCCTAATTCAACGTAAATAAAATCAATAGAAATTTCTTCTAAAATGTTTTTCACAGCCCATATACAACGTGAACAAACCATATTTTTTATATATAAATTCATAATTTATATTTAAAATTTTATAATAAAGATAGTAAATTAATTATTATAATAAAATCATTATGTATTTTTTATCTTAATAATATATATGTCGGAATAATAATATATATCATTTGACTAATATAATGTTTTTAGTAATTTTGAAAAAAAAAGATATGGCAATTATAGCACCCTCAATACTTTCGGCAGATTTTGGATATTTGAACCAAGATATAGATTTGATCAACAACAGTGAAGCCGGTTGGTTTCATATTGATATAATGGATGGTGTATTTGTTCCAAATATATCCTTTGGCTTTCCAATTTTAGAAGCAGTTAATAAGAAAGCGCAAAAAATTAAAGATACCCATTTAATGATTGTAAATCCAGATCGATATATTGAAACATTTCATAAGTTAGGTACGAATTATTTAACAGTTCATTATGAAGCGTGTACTCATTTACACCGAACAATTCAAGCAATTAAATTAACAGGAATGAAAGCGGGGGTAGCACTCAACCCTCATACTAATATTCATTTGCTGGAAGATGTAATTACGGATTTGGATTTAGTGTTAATTATGAGTGTAAATCCAGGATTTGGAGGACAAAAATTTATAGAAAATACTTACAAAAAAATAGCAAATACGAAAGATTTAATCTTACAAAAAGAATCTAAAGCTCTAATACAAGTGGATGGAGGTATAAATTTAGATAATGCTAAAAAATTGACAGAGGTAGGAGCAGATGTATTGGTGGCTGGAAGTACTGTGTTTAATGCAAAAGATCCGATGCAAATGATTCATGATCTCAAACAAAAAGCAGAATCTTAAGAAAAGTAAATTTTAAGAAGTATAAGATAATGGTTGTAATTTTTACATATTTTCTATATAATAAATGAAATTTAAAAATATTCATTTTATCATAAATCCTATCTCGGGAAAAGGAAAAGGAAAAGAAGTGATAAGAAAGATATATAGTCTTTTCCCAAAAGAAAATATAAAAATAAAAATTACTCAAAAAAAGCAGGATGCATTTGATTTTACAATACAATCAGTTCATGAAAATGCAGATTTAATTGTAAGTTGTGGAGGAGATGGTACCCTCAATGAAGTAGCTTCAGCTTTAATAAACCAAGAAGTTCCTTTAGCCATAGTGCCTATAGGTTCAGGGAATGGTTTAGCTCGCCATTTAAATATTTCTCTTAATGAAGAACAAGCTTTACAGAATATCTTAAATTCAAAATATAATATAGAAAAAATTGATTGCGGAAAAATAAATGATACATATTTTTTTAGCAATGCAGGATTGGGCTTTGATGCTACAGTTGTAAAAATATATTCACAACAAAAACAAAGACAATTTGTAGGATATTTAAAATGTCTGTTTTTTAGTATTTTTAAATATGAGCCTATTAAAATTTCTGTTAATTCAAAATCTATAAATTATACAGGAAAAATAATGATGCTAAATATTTCAAACAGTAATTGTATGGGATATGGCTTTTCTATATCGCCCAAAGCATCTCTTCAAGATGGAGAATTTGACATAAACCTTGTTGAAAAATGTTCTTGGGCAATGTTTAGCTGGATCGGAATAAGTTTTTTATTAAATAAGAAACTTAGTAAAAAAAGGAGACAATTTAATTCAAGTCAATTAACTATAGAAACATCTGCAAAATATATGCAAATTGATGGTGAATATCACATATTAAATTCAAAAAGACTACAAATTTCCCTTATACCAAATTCTTTAAATGTATTGGTGAATTAATTTGAAGTGGAGTTTTCTGAAATAGAATATTTTGCTCTTCTCAATGCTATATTAAATTCATAACCAATTAGGGTTAACATTACTGAAAGATTTATCCAAATCATAATAATAAGCACAGATCCGATTGAACCATAAAGAAAATTAAATCGAGTAAAATATGTAATATAGTAACCGAAAAAGTAAGTAGTTAAAGAAAAAAGAATAGTAGTAAGAAATGCGCCGGGCATAACTTCTTTAAAACTAAATTTAGCAGTTCTTCCCCAGTAATAAAGAAAACAGATTCCTATAAAAAAAATAAAAATAGATAAAATAAAATTTAAAATATTTATAGCCAGACGATATTCACTAATATTCAGGGGGAGAGAATCTTGGAAAACTCTAAAAATAATTTCAGTAATATAAATTAATAAAAGTGATAAAAATAAAAAAATAGTAAAAAATAAAACTATAAAAATACTTAATAGAAAAGATTTGAATCCCTTAAATTCAATGGGTTCATGATTATTTATAGATTTAAAACCTCTGATTAATGATCTTACTCCTTTGGATGATAGAATAATGAATAAAAAAATTGAAAAAATTAAAAATAAAAGATTAGGTTGCTTTAAATTGTTATTTACTAAATCAATTCTCTTATTCATATAATTATTTACAATTTCAAATATATTAGTAGGTAATAATTTTTTAAGAAGAAAATTATAAATGATTTGTAATATTTCTTCATAATAAGGCATACGACTTATAAATAAAAGAAATAAAATTAAAAAAGGGAATAAGCTCATAAATAGACTCCATGAAGCTGCTGCTGCTCGTATTCCTATAGCTCCCTTGGTTATTCCTTGAATATAAATTTGTAATATTTCGTATATAGAAATATTATTTAAAGAAGCGATTTTCTTTTTTTGTAAATATTTTTTTATATGCTTAATATTAATTGCTTTCAATGAAAAAATTTTAAAATAAATTCAAATATAATTACATAATTTAAAAATGTTTAGATAAAAACTCATAGATTTATAATATTATTTTTGTTAATTTTTATTAAAAAGAATATAAAAAATAAATTATTATAATATATTATTTAAATTTTTATAAAGTATTAATATAATTTAGTTAATTCATGGTGATTTAAAAATCTTTTATAATATTAAAATAGTTCATGGGAAATTAAAACGGTTTTTTATCAATAATTGATAATTTATAAAATGAAAATATAGTTCTATAATCTAAATATTTTTATTTTCAACTAAAACAAATGTAATGAACTTTAAGTAGGTATAATTTAAACTAATTATAATATTATTGATATGAAAATAAGAATCAAATAATATTAAACCCAAAAAGTAAAATATATTTTTATTAAATATGATAATTATCAATATATAGGTTCTTTGATAGAAATATATAAAGCAAAAATAGTATGATTTTATAAATGTAATTGATTGAAATAGTGATGTTTGTAATATATTTATGATTTACTTTGCATATTTTTATAAAATTAGTAGATTTGAAACATTACACAGAATAAAATATACTATAAAAAGTAAATAATTAAATGGACCAATTTTCATTTTTAAATGCAATACATACTGAATATATAGAGGAAAAATATAAAAGATACTTAAAATATCCAGATAGTATAGAACCAAGTTGGAGAAGTTTTTTTCAGGGTTTCGATTTTGCAAATAAGTCCTATGATAATAAATCTTTAAAAAAAATTGATATTAATAATATAATATCTAATGATATAGCTAAAGAATTTAAGGTTATAAATTTAATTAATGGTTATAGACAAAGAGGGCATTTATTCACTAAAACTAATCCGGTAAGACAAAGAAGAACTTATACACCCACTTTAAACTATGAAAATTTTGGTTTAACTTCATCAGACCTCTCTGAGAGTTTTAATGCAGCAGAAATAATAGGATTGGGTAGGTGTACACTCAAAGAAATAATAGAACATTTAGAGAGTATGTATTGTGATTCTATAGGAGTGGAATATATGTACATAAGAAATCCGGAAGAAGTTAAATGGATACAAAATTGGTTAAATAATAATTTTAACCATCCTATCTTAAGTATAGAAGAAAAAAAAAGAATACTTAAAAAATTATCACATGCTGTAGCTTTTGAAAATTTTTTACATACCAAATTTGTCGGTCAAAAACGATTTTCATTAGAAGGGGGAGAATCTTTAATTCCAGCTATTGACGAAATAATAAATCATTCCTCAGAACAGGGAGTAAAGGAAATAGTCATAGGTATGGCTCATAGAGGTAGGTTAAACGTATTAGCAAATATATTTAATAAATCTTACTCTCAAATTTTCACTGAATTTGAAGGAAAAGATTATATAGATACAATCTTTTCAGGAGATGTTAAATACCATTTAGGCTCCAGCAATAAATATAATACTAAAAAAGGAAAAACTGTTAAAATTAGTTTGGCTCCAAATCCTTCACATCTAGAAACAGTAGATGCCATAGTAGAAGGTATAGCAAGAGCTAAAACAGACCATGATTATAACGAAAATTACGGTGATGTGTTGCCCATTCTTATACATGGAGATGCAGCTATTGCTGCCCAAGGTATTGTATATGAAGTTCTTCAAATGATGAGTCTTGATGGGTATAAAACAGGAGGAACTATACATATAATAGTAAATAATCAGGTAGGATTTACTACAAATTATTTAGATGCCCGTTCAAGTACCTATTGTACAGATGTAGCAAAAACAGTTTTATCTCCGGTATTACATGTTAATGCAGATGACCCTGAGGCAGTTATTCATGTAGTTCGTTTTGCCTCTGATTATAGAAATAAATTCCATAAAGATGTTTTCATTGATTTATTAGGTTATAGAAAATATGGACATAATGAAGGTGATGAACCCAGGTTTACTCAACCTCAATTATATAAAATTATTTCTAAGCATCCAAATCCTAGAGAAATTTATCGAGCAAAATTGGAGAAAGAAGATGTTATTACTACTCAGATGATTGCAGAAAGTGATGAAGAATACAGAAAATTATTAGATAAAAATTTAGAAGCTTCTAAAGATATGCCACAAGCTACAGTTGAGCTTTTTATGCAACAAGAATGGAAAACATTTGATAAGGTTGGTGTTAATGAATTATTAAAACCTATAGACACAAAGTTTCCATTAAATACACTAAAAGAGATAGCTTATAAAATAACAGAAGTACCACAGGGCAAAAACTTATTTAACAAAATAAAACGTTTATTAAAACAACGAAGAGAAATGGTAGAAGTGTCCAATGCAATAGATTGGGGGATGGGGGAGTTACTGGCTTACGGTTCACTTCTTACCGAAGGGCATGCAGTAAGGCTTTCCGGAGAAGATGTTGAAAGAGGTACTTTTTCACACCGTCATGCAGTAATTAAAACAGAAGATACAGAAGAAGAAATTATACTTCTTAATAATTTAGATACTCCAAAAAAATTTTATGCCTATAATTCTCCTCTTTCTGAGTATGGTGTATTAGGATTTGAATATGGATATGCGATGACGACACCATATTCACTTACAATTTGGGAGGCTCAATTCGGAGATTTTGTGAATGGAGCTCAAATTGTTATAGATCAGTACATTTCAGCAGCAGAAGATAAATGGAAAATGCAGAACGGATTAGTAATGCTTTTACCTCACGGTTTTGAAGGACAGGGAGCAGAACATTCTTCTGCAAGAATAGAAAGATTTTTACCTTTATGTGCCAATGGGAATATGTATGTTATAAATGCTACAACACCAGCTAATTTTTTCCATGCCATAAGAAGACAAATGAAAACTAATTTCAGAAAACCCTTAATTGTATTTTCACCTAAAAGTTTATTAAGACATCGTAAAGTTTTTTCTACATTAGAAGATTTAGCCAATGGAAGTTTTCAAGAATTAATTGATGATAATACAGCAAATGTGAAAAAAGTATCTAGATTAGTATTTTGTTCCGGTAAACTATATTATGAATTATCTAATAAAAAAGAAGAACTAAATGAAGAAAGAATTGCTATAGTAAGATTAGAGCAATTATATCCATTACATTGGGATAAAATATATCAAATATTAGATAAATATGAAAACAAAAAAGAGTTTATATGGGCACAAGAAGAACCTGAAAATATGGGTGCATGGTGGTATATATTGAAAGAATTTAGAAAATTTGATATAGATGTTATTAGTCCTTCTCCCAGCGGATCTCCTTCTCCTGGATCACATGATAGATATGATAAGATACAACATGCTTTAATTCATACAGTTTTTGAAAATTTAAAATAAACAAAATAAATATATAATTTTATGATACTTGAAATGAAAGTTCCCTCACCAGGAGAATCAATAAAAGAAGTTGAAATAGCAACCTGGTTAGTAAAAGATGGAGATTATGTGGAAAAAGATGAGGCAATTGCAGAGGTTGATTCTGATAAAGCCACATTGGACCTTCCGGCAGAAGCTAGCGGAATTATCACATTAAAAGCTAAAGAAGGAGATACTGTACAAGTAGGTCAGGTAGTATGTTTAATTGATACTGATAAAATAAAACCACAGCAAAAGGAGAAAATCGATGATATTTCCAAAATTGAAATCGAAAGAGAAGATTTTAAAAATATAGATACTCCAGAATCGTTTCAAAATAAAAACATACAATCAGTATCTTATGCATCTGGAACAGCTTCTCCAGCAGCTAAAAAGATATTAGAAGAAAAGAATATATCTGCCTTATCTATTCAAGGAACAGGTAAAGATGGAAGAATTACAAAAGAAGATGCTTTGAAAGCAGCACCTTCTTTGGGAAGTTCAAATGGAAATGGATCTAGATCTTCAACCTCAACAAAATTATCAGTTTTAAGAAGAAAAGTATCACAAAGATTAGTGTCCGTTAAAAATGAAACGGCAATGTTGACTACATTTAATGAAGTAGATATGAGTGAAATTTTTCGTATAAGAAGCGAATATAAAGATGAATTTAAAAATAAACATACAGTAGGTTTAGGATTTATGTCATTTTTTACACTTGCAGTGGTGCGTGCTTTAAAACTTTTTCCTGATGTAAATTCTATGATTGATGGAGATTATAAAATTACCTATGATTTTCAAGATATTAGTATAGCTGTTTCCGGTCCTAAAGGATTAATGGTTCCTGTTTTGCGTAATGCTGAAAACATGACATTCAGAGGTGTGGAACAAAATATAAAAGAATTAGCAATTAAAGTAAGAGAAGGTAAAATCACCATAGATGAAATGACAGGAGGAACATTTACTATTACCAATGGAGGAGTTTTTGGATCTATGATGTCTACACCTATAATAAATCCTCCGCAAAGTGCTATTTTAGGAATGCATAACATAGTAGACCGCCCCGTGGTAAAGAATAAACAAATTGTAATATCTCCAATGATGTATATTGCTCTTTCCTATGATCATAGAATTATTGATGGAAAAGAATCAGTAGGGTTTTTGGTCGCTGTAAAAGAAGCTGTAGAAAATCCTGTAGAATTATTGATGAATAATAATATTAAAAAAGCATTAGAATTATAATACAGTTTTTCTTATTCTTATTAAGATAAAGAACATTATAGTTAGTTATTACTAAAATTATATACAATATTTGTATTCTTGTATTTGTTTTTGTTATTTTTATAAATCTTTAATAATTAAAATTAATATATAATAAATATAGAATTAATGATTTATAATTATGAAATATAAAATTTTATTAGTATTGTTTTTAGTAAGTATTTTTCTTTTTTCAGCACAATCTGATGATGAATTAAAAATAGAAAAATTTCTTTCCGAACAAAAAGAAATTTCATATAAAAAAATTAGTAATCCTAAAGATAAAATACTAAAATATGAACTTTATATTAAGCAACCATTAGATTGGAAAAAAACAAAAAAAGGATATTTTTACCAGAAAGTGATATATACTCATACAGGTTTTGACCGTCCTGTATTAATGCAAACTCAGGGGTACAAGATATATGATAGAAAAAATGAATTGCAACAAATATTAAATTCTAATGATTTTAATATTGAACATAGGTATTTCGGTGAATCTATACCTGATTCCTCAGTATTTAACTGGAAGTATTTAAATTTATATAATGCTGCAAATGATCTTCATCATATCAATGAAATATTCAGAAAATTATATAAAAATAAATGGATAAGTACAGGCATAAGCAAAGGTGGCCAGACATCTATTTACTATAGATATTTTTTTCCAGATGATGTAGAAGTTTCCATTCCTTATGTAGCTCCTATAAATTATACTTTAGAAGATCCAAGAATTTATTCTTTTTTAAATAATGTAGGAACGGAAGAATGTAGAAAGAAAATAGAGAATTTTCAAATATATATGTTAAAAAATGAAGAGGAAGCTCTTAAAATTATAAATACATATTCTGAAGCAAGAGGACTCACTTATAATTATTTAGGATCTATAAATAAAGCTTATGAATATTGTGTACTAGAATATTCTTTTTCATTTTGGCAATGGGGTTCGTCATGTAATTCGATTCCTTATACAACTGATATTGTTCAAGCTGTAGATTATTTATTGAATTCAATTGATATTAGTTTTTTTAGTGATCAAGAAATTAAAGAATTAGCCCCACATTACTATCAAGCAAATACAGAGATGGGGTATTACGGTTATAATATAACTTCATTTAAAAAATACCTAAAATATTTTACAGAAAATCCTTCAGCAATATTTTCACCTAAAGAAGTTGGAAAAGTAAAATATTCACAAGAATTAAATAAAAAACTGAAAAAATGGTTGGATACTAAAGCAAATAATATTATTTATATTTATGGGGAAACAGATACATGGAGTGCGACTAAAGTAAATCCTTCATCTCAAACAAATTCTGTAATTTTAGAATTACCAGGAGCCAATCATGCTTCGGCAAGAATTGTAAATATGAGCACCTTACAAAAAAATGAATTAAGTGAAATATTATATAAATGGATAGGAATAAATCCGGATTATAGTCTTTTAAAATAAGACATTATGTAGTTAAATGAATTTTTTAGAAGTAAAAAATACTATACTTGGTGCTTCATTACCAGGAATAAGTGCCCAAAAAGAATTAGCGCCTTTTAATAGGGTAGAATATACTTATGAAGAAATTAAAGAAAAAAAAGCTCAGCAAGCATCAGTTTTAATTACCTTATATCAAAAATCGGGAGGTGTGTATTTTCCCTTGATTTTAAGGTCTGAGTATGGAGGATTTCATTCAGGACAAATAGCTCTTCCTGGAGGTAAAAAAGAAGTTTATGATCATACTGACGAAGAAACAGCACTAAGAGAAACTTACGAAGAAATAGGACTAAATAAAAATACATTACATATTATTAAAAAATTATCTCCTTTATACATTTCAATAAGTAACTTTTATATACACCCTTTTATTGCATTTTATGAGAATAGTCTAATTCAATTTCAATCTTCACCTAATGAGGTTCAAAAAATTATTGAAATCGAACTTGAACAATTTTTATTTGGAACAAAAATTGTTAATAAACAAATATCAGACGTATATTTTCAAGAAGTACCTGCATTTCAATATGGTAGTATTACAATTTGGGGTGCAACAGCTATGATATTAAATGAATTTAAGCATTTATTTAAATAATAACTTACTTTTGTATGCGTGAACTAAATGAAGACAATAGATGAAAGACAAAAAGAGAATATTTAAAGACGCATTTGGACATTGGTTTTTTTTAAAAAGATTTTTAGTATTTACCTTAGGGCTTTTTTCTTATAATAGATTTAATGGATTTAATAAATTAAAAATAAAAGGGACAGAAAATTTGATAAATCTTCCGAATACTAATGTATTATTTGTATCCAATCATCAGACATATTTTGCAGATGTATTTGCTATGTATCATGTATTTTGCGCCGTAAAACATGGATATATAGATACAATAAAAAATCCTATTTACCTAATGGATCCAAAGATAGACCTTTATTATGTTGCTGCTAAAGAAACTATGAATAAAGGATTACTTGCCAAAATATTTTCATATACAGGAGCTATTACCGTAAAAAGAACGTGGAGAGATGCAGGCAAAAATGTAAACCGTTTGGTAGACATGTCTGAGATAGGAAATATTATTAAAGCTTTAAATAGTGGTTGGGTAGTAACTTTTCCGCAAGGAACTACAACTCCATGGTCACCTGGTAGAAAAGGCTCAGCAAAAATAATACAAAAAAATAAACCTATAGTGATTCCTGTTGTAATAGATGGATTTAGAAGAGCTTTTGATAAAAAAGGTTTAATTGTTAAAAAAAGAGGAGTTGAGCCTAAAATGACATTTAAGCCACCTTTAGAGATAGATTTTGAATCTGAAAATGCTAATACTATTTTAGATAAAATTATGATAGCTATCGAACAAGCACCTGAATTTTTAAAAGTCAAATCAGTAGAAGAATTGGAGGCTGAAAGAGAAGAAGAAAAAACAAGACCTTTTTTTGAAATATAAATTTATATTAAAAATTAAAATTATAGATTCATAAAAATGACAGTATATTAAAGCTGTCTTTTTTAGTTGAAAAAGGTATCTTTGTAGTAGATAAACACGTATAGATGAAAATACATTTTATAGCGATAGGGGGTAGTGCAATGCACAATTTAGCTTTAGCGTTAGCAAAAAAAGGATATCAAATAACCGGTTCAGATGATGCTATTTTTGAACCTTCTCGTTCAAGACTTGAAAAGCAAGGAATATTACCTAGGGAAATGGGGTGGTTTCCAGAAAAAATCAGTACAGATTTAGATGCCGTTATTTTGGGAATGCATGCACATGAAGATAATCCGGAATTAAAAAGAGCTAAAGAACTAAATCTGAAAATATTTTCATATCCAGAATTTCTATATGAACAATCTAAAAATAAAACTCGTGTAGTTATATCAGGTTCGCATGGAAAAACCACTATAACATCAATGATCCTTCATGTTATGAATTATCACCATCTAGATGTTGACTATATGGTAGGAGCTCAATTGGAAGGTTTTGATACTATGGTAAAGTTAACCAATCACAATGAATTTATAATTTTAGAAGGTGATGAATATCTATCATCTCCGATCGATCTTCGATCCAAATTTCTTTTATATAATCCTAATATCGCATTAATAAGTGGAATTGCTTGGGATCATATAAATGTTTTCCCTACTTTTTCTGAATATAAAGCGCAGTTTACAGCTTTTATAAACAGTATAAGTCAAGGAGGAGTACTAATTTATAATGAAGAAGATCAGGAAGTTAAAAATGTAGTTGAAAAATCAGAAAATTATTTAAAAAAATTTCCATATCATACACCAAAATATACTATCAAAAATGAGAAAGTATATTTACTGACAGATCAAGGAGAAATACAACTTTCTATATTTGGAAAACATAACATTTTAAATATGGAAGGAGCTCGTCTTATCTGTAATCAATTAGGAGTTCAAGATGAAGATTTTTATGAAGCAATAATATCTTTTAGAGGAGCTTCACGTAGATTAGAAAAAATCTACGAAACGCCAGAATATATAGTTTACAAAGATTTTGCTCATGCCCCATCCAAAGTTTCTGCTACAGTTTTGGCAGTAAAAGAAAATTATCAAAAAAAGAAATTGGTAGCCTGTTTGGAATTACATACCTATAGCTCTTTAAATCCTGAATTTTTACAACAATATAAAAATTCATTATCTCCAGCAGACCAGGCATTAGTTTTTTATAGTGAAGAAGCTCTAAAAATTAAAAGGATGCAACCTTTATCTAAAGATTTAATTATCGAATCTTTTGGGGACAACGATTTAAAAGTATTTACTGATGCAAAATCATTAGAAAAATATTTGAAAGAGATAAACAAAGAAAATACTGTTTTTTTAATGATGAGTTCAGGAAATTACGGAGGAATAAATTTAGATAATGTTTTTTATTCTAAATAGAATTATTTTAAAATATATTCATGGAGACCTTTTTATAAATATTTTCCCAACGTGTATCGAAATATGCAATAAATAATTAAAGTTTACTAAAATTAAATTTAACAAATAGGAAATTAAATTAAAAAGGAAATAAAAATCCTTAAAAAGTAATTACCTATGTTTTATTTTTTAACGTTTCTTAAATTCTTGAACATTTAGCTAAATCTATTATTTATTTTTTTATAAATTTAAACTTTTAGTTTATTTCTGAATAAATAAAAATATCATTTTCTTCATTTTTAAACATATCATTTTCAATGATAAAATAATATACATATAAAAAATTCTACTTATTTATATTATATCCCCTTAAATATGTACATATATAAAGAAGACAAAATAAACCTCTACAAATTTTATTAACTAGAGTAAACTTATTAAATATGTCCACTAAATTTCAGTAAATCAATGATATATAATTTAATAAGTAATTTTATTTAATAAAAAGTTTCTCCTTAAGAGCTAGAAAAAGTGTTTTTAACATTAACATAATATTAACATACTAAATAAAATAAATAAATAGGTATTATATATTTTTGTAATATAAATTTTTATTTATATATTTAAAATATTAACAATAAAACGTTTTATTATGTCATTTAAAGCAATTTTTGAAGTTTCTGGTAAAAAATATAATATTTTAAATGTAAATTATTCTTTAGCTCAAGAAACTGACCCTACAGGAAGACCATCAGCTCAAACCAGAGGAGGACGAATAGAATTAACTATAGAATCTACAGGAGAAACAGATATTTTTGAATGGATGACTAATAGTTTTGAACGGAAAGATGGAAAAATTGTTTTTTTAAAAAAAGATTCTCGTTCAACTTTAAAAGAGTTAATCTTTAATGAAGGATATGTGGTTAAATATAGAGAAAATTTTAATTCAGTAGGAAGAAATCCTCTTACAGAAACCTTTATTATATCTGCAAAGTCCATAAAAATAGGAACAGCTAAGCATGTAAATGATTGGGTGTAAATTTATTTTTTAGCGTTTTACCTTAAAATTTTAATTCTTATTGTTATTAATTTAATTGATATTTTACTTACTTATATAGAATTAATTTATATACAAATTTAAATATGTCTTTTTTAGCCAAATTAGAATTAGATGGAAAAACCTATAACGTTCTAGAGTTTAGGATTTCATTGCAACAACCTGTGGATAATAATGGAAAACCCTCTATGGAGCCACAAGGAGGAACCATATTTTTGGTAGTGGAATCTACTAATGAAACTGATTTTTTCAAATGGATGATAAGTAGTACACATACAAAAAACGGAGAAATTATATTTTACCGTAGAGATGCACTATCTAAGATGAGAGATTTAAAATTTACCAAAGCCTATTGTATTGGGTATAATGAAATTTTCACCTCTACGTCTAGTGCTCCTATGCGTGTAGAGCTAGTGATTTCTGCCCAGTCTATCTCAATGAACGGCAATGAATTTAAAAAGAACTGGCCTTCTGAAGTTTAACTTAAAATGAAGATTTATGGCATCAGATTATGAAACCAAGGTTTTTTTTTCACTAACCGCTCATTTCGGTCAAAAAGAAACATATTATACTAGTACTTTTGGGGTAGGTGTGACTTATAAATTTTCTCCTCACTTGCAAACAGGAGTTAACTTAGGTTTTAAAGTTTATAATGGAGGATTAGGTAGTATTCCCGGCAGTGATAAATTGAATTTGGACTTTGTAGGAACCGGAGCATTTACCACCGGAATAGGAAAAGGCAATCCTATGGATTTAAATCCACTTACTATAGAACATGGTACCGGTATGCAGGATAGATATAAAAAATCAATTACAATAGGAACTAATTATATTTTCAATAATTTTGGGAGAAATCAACAGGTAGGTTTTCTTCAAACCCGTTTTAATGATTTTACCTTTCAGAACTATAATGATTTTAATAAATTTGGACGGTTATCAGATGGGCATGATCGCTGGTATACAGGTGGAGGGAATGTGACTATGGGTAGTAATTCGTCTAATTATCAGGTTATTTTATCTTCCGATGTTTTTACTTCCGATACGAATAATGCTGCATTTACTAGGCCAGATTATGTAGACTATGATTTATTAGAGAAGAATAATCCACTTCCAGGTAATTTTAGAGATCGATTTACTTATACTCCTAATATAGCAGGAGAGCTGGATCAAAATTATTTGAATGAGCACAGAGGAGGAAGGACTTGGCTCAAAGAAAGGGACTCTTTCTCTCTTAATCAGGGACGTACATCTGTACTGATAAGAACACCTGACGGAACTACTTTTGGTCTTAGTCATTTAGGATCTTTTGATATGTGGTCGCAGGAGATTATTCACAGAATGATAAATTTTCATTTAATACCCCCCACTTCTCAGGATCAATTCGAGTTTTCTTATAAGAAAGGGTTTTAAATAAAAGACTTTCAGTTATTTTATTGCTTAAAATCTAATTATATGTTAAATAATAGTTTTAAAACAAAATTATGGCAACACCCACAAATACTCGGATATTAGTTAGCGGAGAGCCTATAACCAGTTTTAACCAATTAGTTATAGAACAAAAGCTTAATGCACACCATAAATTTTCGATAGTTTATTCCGTTCCATTTGAATTAATAGGCAGTTCTTTAGAAAAAGCCAAACAACAGGTAGGAGCAAAAGTATTGATATCTATTTCACCCAGTCAGTTTAGTCTTGATAATGAGTTAGAATTCAGGGGGACGGTTTCAGAAGTTAAATTACTTAGGGCTGAAGGAGCCTCTGCAAAAATAATACTTAACGGATATAGCCCTACCTACCAAATGGAAGGACTTCCGGATACCTGTTCTTATTCAGATAAAAAGATCTCTGAAATTGTACATGATATTATAAGCAAGTATCCTTCAGATAAGTTAGAGCCTGTAATAAATATAGCTAACGATGAAAAATTGGCTTATACTGTAAAATACAAAGAAAGCGATTTTCAGTTCCTTTCTCGTCTTGCAGCTAAAAAAGGACTATGGTTTTATTTTAACGGAAGACAGTTGGTTTTTGGAAAGCCTGAATCCCGAACTGTAAAAATGGAATACGGAAAATTGCTTAGTGACTTTAATATAGGAATGAGAGCAAAACCGGTAAAATTTAATTTTTTAGGTTATGATGCTTCTAGTAAAAAGCAGGAAAACAAATCATCAGATTCCGTTTCAGTAAAAACCAATACTATTACGAATTACCTTATTGAAAATTCCAAATCTTTTTTTCCTATAACTTCTAATTTATTGTATAATAATCCTATAACCGAAGAAAATATTAGTAATCATTTAACAGAAAGGTTAAAAATACAATTGCAAAGTCAGGTATCCGATCTGTTAGTTGCATCAGGAACCTCGGATATTTCATCTTTGCGTTTAGGTGATATTATAAACATTCAAGACTCAGCATTTTCTACCAGCAACTTTAATATTTCTTCGTTAACTCCTCAGAATTACGGTTCATATTATATTACAGACATTTTACATGTATGTAATGAATCTGGTAACTATTATAATAATTTTTACGGAATACCTGTGGAATCCGAATGTCCACCTTACGGAAATGTTTTTCTTACCCCTGTTGCAGAAGCACAATCAGCCATAGTGATGGATAATAATGATCCTAAAGGATTGAGCCGTATACGAGTGCAATTTCCATGGCAGAAAGAAAGTGGAGAAAAAACTCCATGGATTAGGATGCTGACTCCGTATGCCGGAAGTGGAAAAGGAATGCATGTCTTACCGGAAATAGGAGAAGAAGTAATTGTAGATTTTGAAAGTAATAATGCAGAAAAACCGGTGGTTTTAGGAGCATTATTTAACGGTCAGGAAAAATCAGGATTGGGCGGCCAAGGAAATTATATAAAAGGATTACAATCGGTTAAGGGAAATAAATTACAATTAAATGATAAAGATGGAAGTACCTTATTAACCGATCAGCCGGGTTCTGTAAATATGAAGTTTGACGGCTCTGGAAATTCCTCCATAGGAGCAGCAACTACCCAGAGTATTACAGTAGGGGGAAATGAAGAAAAGCCTGAAGGACAGGCTAAGTTAAATATGGATAATCAAGGAAATATTACTTTAGACGGAGCAACAAGCCTTACTATAACCATAGGAAATAGTTCCCTTACTATGCATGAAAATGGAACAATTAACCTGAAAGGGAAAAATATTACAGTAGAAGATAACGGAAAAACGGTTATAGATACCAAGCAGGATATTTCCATATCAGCCTTACAAAAAGTTGGAATTGATGCTTCAGGAGCAATGGATATATCTACCGGATCTGATTTAACCATAACCGGAGGTCCTTCCGCTGTAATATCTTCAGGTGATACGAATATCATGTAAAATAAAAGTTCACTTATGGATGATTTAGAATATATTACCAAAGGGGCTTTAATGATGTGTGATAAGGGAGCGGCCCCGGACTATTTTAAACCGGATTTCAATACCAAAACCAAAATAGATGAATGTTTGGTAGCTACGGAAATGGATGCAAAGCCGGTTAAAAATATTCCGTCTTTTAAAATATGCTCTTTAACACAGAAACCTTGTGTACCTGTTACCAGTCCTAAAACTTGGAAAGACACCTGGCAAGTAAAAGTGGACGGAGCTGAAACTTTAATAGGTAAAAGCACCTGTCCCTGCTCTGCAGGAGGAAAAATTGAATTTATGACTAGTGGGCAGGTTCCTCTACCTGCAGATGCAGCAGAAGAAGTACAAAAAATGCAGGATCAGGCCCAGGAAGAGTTGAATGATAGTGGGGAAGGAGATAGTGTTGGGGAATCTGGACTAGTAGAAGGTTTTATTCCGGTATGGGGAAGTGGACGAGATGCAGTAAATGATTTTCAGCAAGGAAGATGGGGCTGGGGATTATTTAATAGTGCTATGGTAGTAGTAGATGTTTTTACTTTAGGGGGAGGAAGCGTTGTAAAAGGAGCCATAAAAGGAGGAGTAAAAGCAACAGCTAAAGCAGTTGGGAAAAGTGCCGTGAAAGGATTGGCTAAAGGTTTAGGTAAAGGGGCTTTTAAAAAACTAACAAAAGAAACACTTAAAAGCAGTATAGACGATGTAGCTAAAAAACTGTTAAAAACTTGTGTTTTTGCTTGTTTTCCTGCTGGTACACAGGTACATACTGAGTTAGGACTCAAAAATATAGAAGAAATACAAACCGGAGACAAAGTGTGGGCCTATAATGAAGAAACCGGAGCAATAGCTTTGCAGGAAGTACTCTATACTATGGAGAAAGAAAGTGACCATACCATAGAAATAATTACAGAAAATGAAACAATAGAAACGACAGCACTTCACCCTTTTTATGTAAATGGAAAATGGAAAAAGGCTTCAGAACTTGAAAAAGGAGATAAAATTATAACCCAAAATAAAGAGGAAATTGTAATTAAATCTGTTGAATTTAAGTATACATCCCAAAAAGTTTATAATTTTGAAGTAGCACATTGGCATACTTATTTTGTTGGAGAAAATTTATTTTTAGTTCACAATGCTAAAGGAAAGTGTATTACTGAAGCAGCTGAAGATATTGCTAAGAAAACTGATGAAATTCCAGTATGGAAAGGACCGACTGATTATAGTAAAATAGATACAAGTAAATTTAAAATTGAACCAGGAAAAGATTTTACAGCAGCTCAGAAAGAATCAATTTATAAAGCTAATATGGAACATAATGGAGGTTTATTAAGGAGTGATAAAGATGGAACTATACTAGAAAGAGCAAAAAAGAGCGAAAAAGGAGTAACACCTAATCCTAATGAATCACAAGTTGACCATGTCAAACCAAAATCTAAAGGAGGAACTAATGATCCTTCAGATAATGCTCAAATATTAAGTAGGCAACAAAATAGAGATAAATCAAATAAATAATTTTTAAAATTTAATAACAAATATTATATATTATCTTATGAAACTAACTGATTTACCTAAAAATAAACCTGTAATTACTACAACATTTGTGATTAATGAAAACAAGGATATAGTTTATGTATCCTTAGATAAAGATAATGATTTACAAATGTTTAGTGAAGAGGGGGCTATCATGAAAGAAGCTATAATAGTATCTTTAGATGAAATTTTATTAAAAGATTCCTCTTTAGCTAGTATAAATATTGAAAAAAATGAAAGTGTTTATAGACAAAATAAAAATAGTTTATGGACCAAACAGTAGAGAATATTGATAAATTAAGACGTCAACTTTTTTCTACGAAAATAGCTGAAAGAAAAAAAGTTGTAAAAAAAATTGTAATAGATAAACTTACTGTTTTTCAAGATGATTTATTTAATCTCTTTAAAATAGAATACAATAAAAATAAGTCTTGGGAATTTATATGTTTATTAATTGATACCTTAGGTATATTAAATTATAAAAATGCAGCTAATGAGCTTTTAAAAATTTGTAAGAAAAATGAATCACATGATATGATTACTATTTGTGCATCCAGAGCATACTGTAGAATTAAAAGAAAAAATTTAGAGGATGCAAGTCCAATATTAAAAATGCTTTCTTTTGGAAATTTTTCGGTAGTAGATGGGGCTCTTAAAGCTTTAGGCGAAGATAAAATGATTTTGAGTGAAAATGATCAAAATGAAATAATTAATTGCATACAAAAATTTGAACCTAAATTAGAAAAAGGATTTTCTGATATTAGGATGGGGCTTGCAGCAGCTTGTGAAAATTGGAAAAAAACACCTAAAATTAATTGTTTTTTAAAAGAATGTATTGAAAGCCAATATCAACCATTAATAAAAATAGCAAAAAATTCATTAAAATAATTATTTTAAAATTCATGATAATAATATTAAATGTATAGGGAAGAAAGATTTCTCTTAAAAATTAACAGAATTTATTATTTCTAAAAAGTATTAGATATATGAAAAATTAATATAAAAATTGCTAAAAATTTTACCCCTAATGATAGAATAATATTAAGTGAATTAAGGATTAAAGTAAAAGTAGGTTGGGATAGCTTTGAACTAGAAGAAAGTGATCCGAGAGTAAAAATTATAAAAGAATATTTTAATCCAGATTGGAAAAATATAGTGCAAAGAGAGATTGTTTTTTCAGAAAAAGATAAAGAAAATGCTGAGTATCTTACTATATATGCCAGTAAGATTTTAGGAGATGCTAAACCTGATACAGAAAATAAAATAAATACATTTACATATCCATTCACTGTGTATCCTTATTATAAAGATGTTTTTGAAATATATCCATTCACTGTGTATCCTTATTATAAAGATGTTTTTGAAATAGTAGATACAGATGAAGAATATGGATTGTTGAGAGGGGAGCAAATAGGGAATTATTCATTAAATGGAAAACCTAAATGGGGAAATTCTAATATAGCCTCTGCAAATTACATAGAAAATGCTTTTTTTACTCCACTTGAAACATATGAAAGTATTTTTAAAACCTATTGGCATAAAATCAATACCAGTATGTAATTATAAAACAGGTGAGCCCTTAAAAAATGTATGTCAAATTATACAACAAGGGATTTCAAAATCAAAATTTAATATAAAGGAAATTGATTTAAAGTTATCAATTAAGGTTGATAGATGGAATATTAAAAAATATGTTTTAAAAAATGATATATTTTATCCATCGTTTATAGTTCTCCCGGAGAATTCGATTTTTTTTATACACAAGAATATTTTGGTGATGGAGGGCTTAATCAAAGAAATACGGTTATTTCACATAAGCTTTATAAAATTTTAAAAGAAAATAAAATCAAAGGATTAAATTACTATCCAATGAAAAATTAAGAAAATATATTTATTAATATAGTAAAACAAAGATAAAGCTTAAGTTGTCAGGTCTTTTAATTAAAATTATAGTAAATATCTTTTTATAGATTAAATGAGTTTAATTAAATTTTTTGTGTACATAGAGAAAAGGCCTTTAATGTATCTTAGGGAGAAAAATTTAATCTTATTAGAAAGTTTTATAAATGAATATTTTCTATGTCAGAATGAAAATAACTTAATAGATAAAAATGATGAAATATTCAGAAATGAATTTTATTATTGATTAAAAAGAAATATTTTTTAGCTAATAGAGTTTCTTGGAGATTTGATTAGCCAAATGTCAAAACATGAAAATAAAAATGATTTTGATTTATTTTTTCATTTTTTAAAAATATTTAAAAATGAAAAGTCAATATTTTAATAATAAAAAAAATAAGTAATATTTAAAATTATAATTTTTTTAATTGAAATGCTTTATATGAAGATGATTTTGATTCTACTTATGAGCAGTCATTTATCTTGAATAAAAAGGAATTTTAATAATAAAAACTTAGTTTTGAGTAGAATAAAAAAGTTGATAGTAGAAAAACAATTCCAAAAAGCATCAATTTTATTTGATAATGATAAATCAGATAAGACTTCTACCCAAATAGAATTAGATACAAACGAATATCCGTCCCAGGAATATTATGATTTTATGATCTTTTTAGGAAAAAATTCAGAACAAGAAAAATCAGTTTATTTCTCCTCAATGATATTAGCTACGTCTTTATGTAGTTTTAAGGATGCTTATAAAGAAGCGTATAATTTAGCTAAAAAATTAGTAAAAATTAATGGAAATGATATTGATAACTGGGAATGGTTATTATTTTTTTATGATTTACCAGATAAAGTTATGACACATAAAGAATTGCAAGATGTTCTCATTAATATATTTAAAATAGATAGGAATAATCAAAAAGCTACTAATTTTTTAAATAATTATTTCACAAAAGAAGAAAAAAGTTTTATACTGTTATATGATACATTTAATTTTAGTCTCTATATATAGTCTTTATTGTTTTGTATCAGGTTAAATTCTTATCTCTTTATTAGAGATAAAAAAAATGAAGGTTTTTTCAAAAAAGTACTACAATTAAAAATATTGAACGAGGAATAGGGGAAGTTATTAAACAAAATAGAGATTGCATACTAAAAAATGACACAAAAATGGTCAATATAGTGGTATGGTTGATGGTGTGAAAAGAACTATAGGTTTAAAAAAGGAAGAATTAGACAATATTATTAATAATAACAATAAATAAATAAGTTTAATAATCGATACTTTTATAGTAAAAGAATATATATTTATATTTTATAAAATTATATTTAATATGAGTAATATGATATATATTATTTAAATTTAGTAACTTTATTTCGGTTATCATTTATATATCAATATATTTTTATGGAATTACAAGAAGAAATTTTTACAAAAATTGTTTCTTTAGTGAACAAAGGAAAGCTAAGCTTTCAGAAAAAAAAATTTGAAAATGCCATAGAGTATTATATGAAAGCTAGGGCTATTTTTCCAATTCCGATTGAAGAATATAAAGGGTCCGAACAATTATATATTCTATTAGGAGATGCCTGTTTTGCTAGTAAAAAATATGAAAAAGCCCAAGAATATTATATACAATCTCAAAATTGCGTAGATAAAGATCAGTATTTAAATTCAAAATTTAAAATAGGAAAAATTTTTTTTGAAATAGAACAAACCGATTTAGCAAAAAAATATTTTCAGCAAGTTTATGATAATTTGGGGAAAAAATTATTTTATTTCGAAGATGCTAAATATTATAATCTAATTGTTTGCTCAGAAAATAAGGGGACAAATAAAGAAGAAAAACAAAACTCAGTATATAAATCTTTTAAAGGAAAAAATTATACAAAAGAAGAATGGGATATTTTTGAACAAAGACAATGGGAAGAATATCTTATAAAAAAAGGAAATATTTCAAAAAAGAACGAAAAAGGTTTATTTTTAGATGAAAAATAATGCTGAAATATAGATAAATTTTATATACACAATTGGGAAATGTTTACATTATTTAAAAATAAAAATTTAATTAATTTAGAAAATTTTGAATCTTCTTATATTCTAAACATTAAGAGCTATACTTCTTTAAATAAAGATAAAGAACCATTAATTATAGAAAGAAAGTCTAAAATAAAGTTAAAACAGATAATAGAGGGTTCAAGAATAATAAATACTTATTTTTTAACAGAAACAGAAGAAAATTCAAATGATGAAAATTTCAATAAATTTTTTAAAAAATTATCATTTCTGTCTTTTATAACCGAAGAACTTAAAATTGAAAGAAGTTTGAGAGGGCAAATTCTAACTTTACTCAATATGGATCAAATAGAAAAAAAGTGGAAAAACTGGAAAGAAAAAAAACTTTATGAATTTCTTCCTATTTTAAAAGATCAAGAAAATTTTGTAACTTCATTTGAAAAAGGTCTTTTATTCTTAAAAGATAATATTAAAAATGAATTAGCTTACATACTTCTATTTCCCGAAATTTATCAATTTAAAGATTATATTTCAACTGCTAGAGAATTTACCAGCTTATACATTTTTGATTCGCGTTTGATTAAAGGCGCGGAAATTAAATATAAATTTTATATTTCGGATATATCACAGAAAGAATTTTCGCATAAAATAAATATTCATTTAAAATCAGAGATTACAAATAAACATGAATTGACTATTTTATTAAAAAGTCTAGAAAATAAGTATAATGGTATAACAGATTATAAATTTTTTGAAGATCTGTTTTATAATATAGATAAAAGTACAGGTAAAATAATCTATGCAAAATTAGAACTTACAGAAAATATATCTGAAGGTCATGAATATAAATATTTAATAGATCTTTATCCATTAGAAATATCAATAAATAGTGAAACAGAAAAGATATATAAAACATATAAAGGCAAAGACTTTACTCTAAAGGACTGGGAAAAATTCGAACAAAAACAATTTGATGATTTTGTAAATAATAAGTTAATAAATAAAGATCATGATCTTTTTAATAATGAAAAATAGTAGAGAAACACACAAAAAACAAAAATATATAATATTTTTATGAAATTATTATATTACCTGGTTTTATAATTTGACTATAATTATACATCTTTTAAAAATCAAGTTATATTTTTTAATATTTAACTTGTTTTAAACAAAGATTCAAACCGTATTTCTGGTTTGCACAGGATTAATAATTTTATATTTTTATTATATTTTCTATCCCAAATTCCCAATATAAATAATTAGATAAAAAAATATAGTTTATTTTTAGTTAATAATTTTAAAACCAGTAACCAAATAATATATATTGTTTGGTATATGTGGAAATTATTAATCTCATAATTTGTTCCAATATTAAAATAAAGTTTTATTTATCTTTAATAAGATAGGTAAAAAATTTTTCTCAAAAATATCACCTTAAATATTATCTTTGCTATAAACATATTTCTATAATAAAATATCAATAAATATTTATTTTAGAATGATTATAAATAATATTTTAATAAAATAGTTCTTAATATGTTATGAAAGTTGGTTTATTTATTCCATGTTATATAGATGCTATATATCCACAGGTAGGAATTGCTACATTGGAATTATTAGAAAAATTAGGCTTAGAAGTAGAATATCCTACAGAGCAAACTTGCTGTGGTCAACCTATGTCTAATGAAGGTGATTACAAAAGTGCAGAAGCTGCTGAAAAGTTATTTATTCAAAACTTTAAAAATTATGAATATATAGTAGGTCCAGCAGGTAGCTGCATAAAACAGGTAAGAATTCATTTTGATTGTTTAAAGCAGTCTGAAGACGTAAAACATGTTAGAAAAAATACTTATGAATTAGTAGAATTTTTGCATGATGTAATTAAAGTTAAAGATTTTCCCGGGGTAAAATTTAATCATAAAGTAGCTTTGCATAATAGCTGTAGTTCAATAAGAGGTCTAGGAATAAGTAAACCGTCAGAAATTATGGGTGTTGCATTTAATAAATCAGCAGATCTGTTGAAAATGGTAGAAGGACTTGAGCTAGCCCAAATGAGCCGTCCTGATGAATGTTGTGGTTTCGGAGGAACTTTCTGTGTAACCGATGAAGTGGTAAGTGCCAAAATGGGAAAAGATAAAATTTCTGACTATATAACCAGCGGAGCAGAATATGTAGTTTCTCCAGATATGTCTTGTTTAATGCATCAACAAGGAATAGCTCATAAAAATGGTATAACTCATTTACCTTTTGTACATATAGCACAAGTTTTAAACGGAGGACCCTTTTAAAATCATAATTCATGAAAAAGAAAGTAGTTGATATAGTAAAAAACTCAGCAGATTTTATAAAACAAGATAATATTCACGAAAAACAACATGATAAAAATCTTTGGAATGCCAGATTAAAAAGAGACAGGATTGCTAAAAGCGTTCCTGAATGGGAAGCTCTCAAAGATTTAGCATCAAAAATTAAGGAACATACACTTACTCATCTGGATGAATATTTAAACCTATTTGCAGAAAATGCTTCTAAACGAGGAACTATTGTCCATTGGGCTCGAGATGCTCAGGAACATAATGAAATTGTATATAATATATTACAAGAAAGAAAGGTAACTGAAATAATAAAAAGCAAATCAATGTTGCAGGAAGAATGTGGCATGACAAATTTTTTAGAATCAAGAGGAATAGAAGTTACCGAATCGGATTTGGGTGAGAGAATTCAGCAATTATCCCATCAACCTCCGGCACATATTGTTATGCCTGCAATTGAAAAAACTACAGAAGATATCGCTAAACTTTTTGCTAAAACTATTGGAACCGACCCTAATGATACTGATGCACATTCTTTAAATGAAGCAATGAGAAATAATGCCAGACCAAAGTTTCTTCGTGCTGGAGCAGGAATGACCGGAGCCAATTTTGCCATAGCTGAAACCGGAACATTTGTAGTTTGTACCAATGAAGGAAATGCTGATATAGGTGCATCTGTTCCACCGCTTCACATAGCCAGCATAGGAATAGAAAAAATAATTCCTAAAGTGGAAGATTTGGGGATATTTATAAGGCTCCTATCAAGAAGTGCATTAGGTACTCTTGCTACACAGTATACATCTCACTTTACAGGTCCAAGAAAAAACGGAGAGTTGCATGTTATTATTACCGATAATGGTAGGACTGAAAGATTAGGGATGGATGATTTTTGGACTTCTTTAAAATGTATACGATGTGGTGCATGTATGAATACTTGTCCCGTATACAGAAGAAGTGGAGGATTATCTTATGAATCTACATATTCCGGACCTATAGGAATTATTTTAAGTCCTACGTTTGATTTAGAAAAATATAGTGAATTGCCTTTTCACTCTACATTGTGTGGCTCATGTTCAGATGTTTGTCCGGTAAAAATAGATATTTCCGGACAAATATATAAATGGAGAAAAGTAGTAGTAGAAAAGGGATATATGCCTTTAAACAGATCTCTTGCCTTTAAGGCTGCAGGATCTGTATTTGGGCATCCTTCGTTATTTAGAACAGCTGAAACCATAGCAGAAAAAGTATTGCCCATAGTGCCTGATTTTCTTATATATAGTAAAATAAATCCATGGGCACAGGACAGAGAAATGTTTTCTATGGCTAAACAAACATTTAGAGATTGGTATTTAAAGAATAGAAAAAATAAAAAATGATAAGTACAAAAGAATATATTTTAAATGCAATACGTAAAAATAAACCTGACGGAAGTAAATTTGCATATCCTAAAATTCCATTATTTCCTAAAAGTAATAAAGATATTTTACAGGAATTTAAAGATAATTTAACTTTAAATGCAGGAACATGGCATATAGTGAAAAGTATTAAAGATGGAGAAAATTTAATTAGAGAATTGTATCCACAAGCAAAGATTATTTGTTCTTCTGCAGTTGAATTTAAAGGAAATAAAGATATAACCCAAATAACTGAACCTCATCAGTTGGCAGATGTTGATTTAGGTATTATCCGCGCACAATTTGGAGTTTCGGAAAATGGTATGGTTTGGATAACAGAAAAGGATATGGATATTACTTCTTTAGGTTTCTTGTCACAACATTTAATAATTTTATTAGATCCACAAGAATTGGTGAAGGACATGTATGAGGCATATGCCAGAATTGATTTGCTAAATAACAACTATGGTTGTTTTATGTTAGGACCTTCTGCAACTGCTGATATTGGAGCGGTTATGGTTCGTGGGGCACAAGGAGCTAGAAGTCTTTCAGTATTTTTTATGTAATAATTTAAAAATTTTGAATATTTAGAAATCGAATAGGGGTAAATATAACTTTTACCCCTATAATTTTTTTATGATAATAATTTAAAACATTATGAATAAAACTAATATAATTATTTATTAAGTAAGTTTTTTACATCTTCTAATGTTAGGTTATCTCCATCTATTCTTATAAGAAAAAAGTGATTTCCTTTATCAAAAAATAATATTGTTTGATCTATATATTGCTTGTTATCTGGATCTTTTTTAATAAAAGTTGAAGGTGAAAAAGTATCATGAGTTCTATTAAAAACAGCTTCATAATCTTTATTAGTAGCATATTTATTAGTTTGTTTTTTCATCCTTTTAGCCAGAGATTTATCGCTAGTATAAAGCATCTGTGCACTTTCTATTTTATCAGATACTTTAGAGATATATATACCTTGTTTATCAAAATCAGGAATCATTTTTAATAAAAATTTAGAGACACTAATGGAAGTGACTTCATTTTTATGAGCAAATTTATCAAATAGTTTATCCTGAGAATAGCCAGAAATAATAAAACCTAATAAAAATAAGGTTAGTAATAAGCATTTTCTATTCATAATTAATAAGTTATTTAAACATTTTATAATATTTAAGTAAAAATCATGCCGTATATAAAAATAATTATAAATACTTATATTTATGAGCGATAAAATATATTATATTTTCTAAAAAAAATAATTTTTTAATGGGTTAGAAAAAAATGGATACATTCTTATACCTTAGCTTTTAAGTAAAAGTATCGCGTATCATTCATATAAAATAATAATATCTATATCATCTTACTTACACTTAAAGAAATTAAAAATTATAAAATATACACTAAAATATCGCAATAGTTTTTTCCAGTCTTTCTATTAAATAAAAATTTAACTTATCATGAATGTTTTGGAGATTAATACCTAAATTAAGATAACAATGTGCAGTATGAAAAGAAGAAAAAAATCTTTGGATATATGCTAAGAGGTTGAAAAATTATAAATATTTATTTACTTAAGTAAGTAAAATTATATTTTTATTACATAAGCCTATAATAAATAAAATTATTCCAAGGGGAAATAATACACTTCCCCAAGAAATTATAATAAAATATCCAGTAATATTTCCCCAGTCCATAAATAAAAAAGCGCCCTGAAGAATTAATAAAATATCAGTTAAAAGAAATGCAATAGTAAAAATGATAATCCCTATTTTAATAAAAGCGTTTATCTTTTTTGTAGAAATAAATGTAAGAATAAGAATAAATAAAAACAAAGTATATATTCCCAATACAATAAGATGAATAAATCCAATAGTAAGATTTTTTATAAGATAGGAATGTTCAGCTATTTCAGGAATCCACTGAAAATTTTGGAAAATAATTTTAACAGAAAAAAGAAGAATAAATAGAATATATAAACTATAAATAAAAACAGATTTTTTTTTGAAAATTACCAACAAAGGAGGATGAATATATTTCCAAAATAGAAATAATGAAAAAAGTTGAAATAAAAGACCAATACTATTTAAAATATAAAAAATAAATGAAGAAATATGCCAACTAATAGGAAGGAAAAATGTAAGTATTGCAGTTCCTAAGTTAAAAAAATAAAAAAGATAACTATATTTAGGAATTGGGGAATTATAATTTTTTAAGATTTTAAAAATAAAAGAGAAAATTCCAAATAAGAACCATCCATTAATTTGAAAATGTAAAAAAAACTGGATAGCAATAGGATAAGCTATAGAAGATTTCCCTAAAGTAGGAAGTATAGCTCCTAAGGACCAAACTCCTAATGTTGAAAATAACATTAAAATTAATGCAGTCTTCAAATATAAGTTATCTATGGAATATACATGAGAAATATTTTTCCAGCTTATCCAACAAAAATAATATGAACATACTATATGTAAAGAGGAAAATAAAATAGAAAAAAATGCATATCCTTGAATTGGAAAGCTAAAAAGCATTCCTATAATAGAAAATTGTGTTATCCAGAAACAACCAGTAAATCTTTTTTTATTTTTTGAGGTTTTAGGAATATACATCCAATAAATAAAAATATAAAAAAACAAATAAAGCCAGCCTAATAAAGCTACATGAGAATGGGCATGTAAAAAATTGCCATAGGGTATACTAATTTTATAAAATTGAGTGATTCTAAGTAAAAAGCCTATACAAGAGGCTATAAATAAATTACTCAAACTTGTTATTAACCAGCTTTTCTTCATATACCTATAGAATTATTAAATTTTTATTATTCAATAATAAGTTTTCCTTTCATTGAAAAAGCATGAGAAGGGAAAGAACATAAATAATCATACTTTCCTTTTTCGTTTATGATAAAGGTTATAGTATCTGTTTCTCCACCCCCTAACAATTTCGTATGAGCTATAATATTTTTAGATTCACTGGGAGGAATATAATCATGACTTCTTTCTTTTAAAGCTTTTTTAGCAAAATCTTCCGGATCAGTTCCATGTTTTAAAATAACCAGATTATGTCCCATGTCCATTTTACTGGCTTTACCCACATGCTTGAGTACTAATGTAATCGTTTTTCCTGCTTTAGCTCTTAATTCATTAAGATTATATTGCATTAAATCATTACCTTCTATTTCCAAATAATTTACAGGCCATTTTTTCATTTCTTCCTTAGTTGTTACAGTACTAATATTATCAGCTTTATTATTTTCTGCATTTAAATCAATATTAGCTGAAGAATTATCTGATTGAGTAGAACTTTTGCCACAAGAATATAAAAAAATTATAAATATGATGACTTTTATATTTAAAGATAAATTTCTCATAAAAAATATTTAAGTTTGTAATTATAGAGTTTAAAAAATATTATTTTAATATCAAATGTAAGTAATTTATTGAAAATGTTAATATTGTAAAAAAATAAGTATTAGTAAACAAATTTACAATAGTATTTTATTTATTAATTTGAATATTTAATTATAAAAGATAAAAAATGGAAGTATCTAAATTATTTGAAAAATTACCAATAAAAATTAATAAATTCAAAACAATATCAGGAGGAGATATTAACAAGGCATATTTTTTAGAAACGAAAGAAGGAAATTTTTTTATAAAAATTAATCAAAAAAAATTATTTCCTAAAATGTTAATTAAAGAAGCTAATGGATTAGAAGCCTTAGGACAAACTGGATATATAAAAACACCAAAAATTATAAATTATGGAGAAATAGATCAATTTCAGTATTTAATATTAGAATGGACGGAGAGGGGAGAAGCTAAAAATAAAACATGGGAAAATTTTGGTCATGCATTAGCATATATGCATAAGATAGAACAACCTTTTTTTGGATTTAAAGAAGATAATTATATTGGAAGCTTAAAACAAGTAAATACATCTAGTTCTAATTGGGGAGAATTTTATGGTCAATATCATCTTATTCCCCTTATAAAAAAACTAAAAGAACAAAATAAAATAGAGAAATATGTAGTGAAGAATGTAGAAAATTTATGTTTGAAATTAAATGAAATTTTCCCTAAAGAATCACCATCTTTATTACATGGAGATTTATGGGCAGGAAATTATATGGTTTCAAAACAACAGGAAATATTACTAATAGATCCTGCTGTTTATAATGGACATAGAGAAATTGATTTAGGAATGACCCAGCTTTTTGGTGGATTTCCATCTTATTTTTATGAAGCATATAAAGATGTGTATCCGCTCGATAACAACTGGGAGGAAAGACTACCTTTCAGTCAATTGTACCCTCTTCTAGTTCATTCAGTTTTATTTGGTGGCTATTATGTAGACCAAGTAAAGCAAATTCTTAAAATATTTTAGTATAATTTTATAAAAAAATAAAAAAGAAATATATTCTATTACGTAGTTACCTTTTTATCATTATCGTTTTGATTTCTTTTATAAACAACAGCAGAAACCAGTATACTGGCTTCATAAAGTAAATATAACGGGCATGAAGCTACAAGCATAGAGGGTATATCACCTGGGGTAATAAATCCTGCCAAAATAAGTATAATAATTAAAGCATGTCTTCGGTATGTTTTTAAAAATTTAGGAGTTAATATTCCCACAGCCGTTAAAGCATATACAATAACAGGAAGTAAAAAAACTAGTCCCATACCAAGAACGGTTTGTAATAATATACTAATATAACTGGATAAATCAATATTAACTTTAATAGTTTCGGAAAGATTAAAAAAATATCCGAAGTGCATAGTAAGAGGAGTTACTAAAAAATAACCAAAACAGCAACCTGTAATAAAAAGGCAATAAGTAGA
The DNA here is from genome assembly GCF_002964975.1 of Apibacter adventoris. Classification (GTDB taxonomy): domain Bacteria; phylum Bacteroidota; class Bacteroidia; order Flavobacteriales; family Weeksellaceae; genus Apibacter; species Apibacter adventoris. Next base: position 104,352 of record NZ_PSZM01000034.1, read on the forward strand.
TATAAAAAAAGCTAAAGAATTCTTTTTTTCATTTGGCTTAAGTCCGGGCGATATAAATTTCCACATTTCATATATAACATAAGGAAAAGCTATAATAAGTCCTCCAACCATAGCTACATAAAAAGCAGTATTCAATTGTTCAAAAACTCGACGCACCTGAATTGGAAAATGCTCGGGCATTATAAAAGCTTCATCAGATCCCCATAGCTTAGCAATAGCATTCATAATCTTAAAGCTAATAAAATCCTTCTGAACAGGACCTAAAATAATTTTATCCATTACAAAATGCATCTTATATCCTATAAAACAAGCTCCAATGCAAATTGCTACTAATGAACGAAGAATGTGCTTTCGTAATACTCCTACGTGAGCAAGAAAAGGCATATCTCCCGAATTGATCTTTTTTTTCTTAGCCATGAATTATTTAGAAATCATATATAAATTGATTTTTATTTAAAACCATTTTCTAAAAGTATATGTAAATCTATTATACCCACATATTTATCTCCATCTAAAACTACCAATTGTCCTATCTGATTTTTTTTGAGAATCTCTAAAGCTTTATTGGCTAACTCATTTTTTTGAATAGTTTTAGGAGATAAAGACATTATATCTTTTGCCATTATTTTATTATAATCAATATCTTTTGCCATAATTCTTCTCAAATCACCATCTGTAATAACTCCCATAACATGATTATTTTCAATAACAACTGTAATTCCATAAGAAGAATAAGTTAAAGAATTTATAATTTCTTTTAAATGTGAAGATAATTGCACTGCAGGTTTTTTATCCGGTTTTATAAGTTGTTCAACTTTACATAGAAGTTTTTTACCCAAAGCTCCGCCAGGATGAAATTTTGCAAAATCTGAAGATTTAAAATTTCTAGCTTCCAATAAAGCTACAGCAAGCGCATCTCCGAGTGCAAGTTGTACAGTTGTAGAGGTCGTAGGAGCTAAATTATTCGGATCAGCTTCTTTATCTATATGGGTATCCAGAACAAGATCAGCAACTTCAGCTAATAAACAATTTTTATTAGCCGTCATAGCTATAAGTATATTACAATATTCACGCAAGAAAGGAACAATTTCTTGTATTTCAGAAGAAGTACCACTATTAGAAATACAAACAATAATGTCATCTTTTGTGACAATGCCTAAATCGCCATGTTTGGCTTCTGCTGCATGAAGAAACTGAGAGCGTGTGCCTGTAGAGTTAAATGTAGCTACAAGTTTATTAGCAATATGTGCACTTTTACCGATTCCACAAAGAATTAGTTTACCCTTACATTCAAGAATATAATGCACAGCTTTAATAAAATCTTCTCCTAATCTATTATTTAGAGATTGCAGTTCTGCTATTTCAAATAAAATAGTATTTTTGCCTGCATTTAATATTTTTTCATTTTCCAAAATAAATAATATTTTTTTGTTTAAAAATTAAATTGTACTTTTAAATTCTAAACGACAAATTTAATAATAAAAAACTAAGGTTAAAGAATGAAATCCTCACTAAAAGACCTATCCATATCATTAAAAAAATATTTTGGGTTTAATTCATTTAAAGAACCTCAAGAACAAATTATTCAAAGTTTACTAAATAAGAATAATGTATTTGTTTTAATGCCTACCGGAGGCGGAAAGTCTTTATGTTACCAATTGCCGGCATTAATATCTGAAGGTACGGCTATTGTAGTATCACCTCTTATAGCTTTAATGAAAAATCAGGTAGATGCAGTTAGAGGTATTTCCTCAAATGACGGGGTTGCTCATGTACTTAATTCATCATTAAATAAAACAGAAGTTAAAAAAGTTAAAGATGATATTTCTATGGGGATAACAAAATTATTATACGTAGCCCCTGAATCTTTAACAAAAGAAGAATATGTTGATTTTTTTAAAACTATAAATATTTCATTTTTTGCAATAGATGAAGCACATTGCATATCTGAGTGGGGGCATGATTTCCGTCCGGAATATAGAAATTTAAGACATATAATTGAAAAAATAGGTAATGCCCCTGTAATCGCTTTAACAGCAACAGCTACACCTAAAGTACAGGATGATATACAGAAAACTTTAGGAATGACTAATGCAAAAGTTTTTAAATCCTCATTTAATCGTCCAAATTTATTTTATGAAATAAGACCAAAAGTAAATCCAGAAAAACAAATAATTAAATATATAAAGGAAAATCCGGGAAAATCTGGAATTATCTATTGTTTAAGCAGAAAGAAAGTAGAAGAATTAGCTGAACTTCTTAAGGTTAATGGAATAAATGCATTACCTTACCATGCCGGGTTAGATGCCAAATCAAGAGCATTGCATCAAGATAAATTTTTAATGGAAGAAGTCGATGTAATTTGTGCAACAATTGCGTTTGGAATGGGAATCGATAAACCAGATGTAAGATTTGTTTTCCATTATGATATTCCTAAAAGTTTAGAAAGTTATTATCAAGAAACCGGAAGAGCAGGACGAGATGGGGGAGAAGGGCATTGTATAGCATTTTATGATTATAAAGATATTGAAAAATTAGAAAAATTTTTAGCAGCTAAGCCCGTTTCAGAAAGGGAAATAGGAATGCAACTTTTACAAGAGGTTGTTGGGTATGCAGAAACTTCCATGTCGAGAAGAAAATATCTTCTACATTATTTTGGAGAAGAATTTGATGAAAACCATGGATTAGGTTCAAAAATGGATGATAATTCCTTAAACCCTAAAAATATGATTAATGTTTCAGAAGAAATGAAACAGATGTTAATCATTGTTGAAAAAACTCAAGAAAAACTTAAATTAAAGGATCTTGTAAACATTGCAATGGGTAAAGAATCAGTAGTAACTAAATCCTATAAATTAAGTACCGAAGATTATTTTGGAATAGGAAAAGATAAAACGGATAATTTTTGGAAATCAGTTATTAGACAGGCTATAGTACATAATTTATTGAGTAAAGATATAGAATCTTATGGAGTTTTAAAATTATCTGAATCTGGGAAAAAATTTATAAATCAGCCTAAGGAAATTCTTATGGCAGAAGATGTTGATTTTGAAAAAGAAATTGGAGCTCAAAATCAAACTTTGCAGCAATCAGCAGGAGAAAACAATGTATCAGACAAAAAATTATATGAAGATCTAAAAAATATAAGAAAGAAAGTAGCAAAAGAAAATGGAATTCCTCCATTTGCTGTCTTTCAAGATCCTAGTTTGGAAGATATGGCCTTACAATATCCTACTACCTTATCCGAATTATCTAATGTTTTTGGAGTAGGGGAAGGAAAAGCCAAAAAATTTGGAAAAAAATTTGTAGACTATATAGCTAAATACGTGGAAGAAAATGATATTATACGTCCTGAAGATTTAGTTATTAAACAAGTTGCTAATAAATCATCTTATAAAGTTTTTATAATTCAAAGTACAGATAGAAAGTTAGATTTTGAGGATATTGCCAAAGCAAAAGACCTCTCAATGGAAGATTTACTAAGTGAAATGGAAAGTATAGTCTATCAGGGAACTAAGCTGAATATTGACTATTATGTAAACGAATTATTAGATGAAGAACAACAAGAAGAAATAATAGACTTTTTAATGGATTCAGAAAGTGATAAAATGTCACTTTTATTAGATGAATTTGGAGATGAATATTCAGAAGATGAATTAAGAATAATGAGAATTAAATTTATTAGTGATGTAGCTAACTAAAAATTCTAGTTAGGAATTGCAATAAATTTTGGTTTATATATATTTGAGTGAATATAGACAATAAGTTGTATAAATAATATTTAAAAAGAAATAAGAGGTTTTAATATAACAGTCAATAATGAAAATAAATTGTTTTAAAAAAATATTAAAACTATAATGTAAACTATAAATAAGGTCTACTTTTATTACTTAAAAGACTTAAAAAGAAACTGTTTAACAATAAACAGTTCTTTTTTTATTACTTCGCTTTTATTAATTCAACATTAAATAATAACCAGGCATTAGGAGGAATTACACCACCGCCGGCACCTTGTGAGCCGTAACCTAAGGCAGGAGGAATTAAAAAGGTGGCTTTATCTCCTTCATGTAATAAAGAAATACCTTCGTCCCATCCTTGAATAACCATGCCTTTACCTAAAGGAAACTCAATAGGTTCATTTCTAGCAAAAGAAGAATCAAATACATTACCATTAGTTAAGGAACCTTCATAATGAACAGAAACTGTATCTCCTTTTTTAGCTTGACTACCATTTCCTTTTTCTGTTATTTTATAAAATAGACCGGATGGTGTTTGTTGCATATCTTTTTTCAGGCTTTCTAATTGAACTGCTTCTAATTTTTCTTTATTTTCCAAATATTCTTTATTTCTTTCAGATATTAAATCTTTGTTATCTTGGAAAAATTTTGCAGCATCATAATTTTTATAATCTTCACCTTTAGTAATAATGGATACTTTTTCTATTATTACAGGGGTTAATGGTTTATCCTGTGCTCCTGTAGGTACATTAGCTATTTTACTTACAACATCATCACCTTTAATAACTTGTCCAAAAATTGTATGTCGTCCATCCAACCAAGGAGTAGGAACTTCAGTTATAAAAAATTGACTTCCATTTGTATTTGGACCCGAATTAGCCATGGATAGAACTCCAATACCCGAATGTTTTAAATCATTTTTTTCATCTTCAAAACGATAACCGGGACCTCCCATTCCTGTTCCTTGAGGATCTCCGGTTTGAATCATAAAATCCTTTATAACTCTATGAAAGATAATTCCATCATAAAATGGAACTCCTGTTTTTTTAGCACTATTTTGTATTTTGCCTTCGGCGAGACCTATAAAATTAGAAACTGTTACCGGAGATTCTTTGTCATAAAATTTAATGAGCATATCTCCTTGTGTGGTCTTAATATTTGCATATAAGCCATTTTCCAATCCTTCATAAGTCTGTTTGTCTATTTCCAATGTTTTACAATTTATAAGAGTTAATACTAAAGAAAAAAAAAGTATTTTTTTCATAATTTGAATATTTATATATTCAGGTAACAAAATTACTAAATTAAATCTTATTTCTATTGTTAAATTTTGTATTACAAGAAATCGTAGTTTGCAATAAAAATAGCATATATAGAATGAAAATTTTTAATTAAGGAATTTATCTTTAAGTTAAAATATTTTTATTTGTATAAATGAGTTATGTAGGATTTAAATAAAAATACACTTATTTTTTTGTTAATATATTGAATATAAATATATAAATAATATTATTTAAAGTGATGATAGAAGTGTGTTTTGAAAAGTATTTAATGATATCAATGATTTCAGATTAAGAATTAATAATATAAAATAGACCGACCATACATAAAATTACAGGATTATTAAATATATGGATGCTGATATATGAATTAACTTTAAGAAAAAATTATAAATTTTTAAAAGAAAATTTTAAAAATAGTATGTAAATATAACTTATCTTTTTTCTTACTTTTGCATAGCATTAATTTAAGTACTTTAAAGAAATAACATAAATAATGTTTGAAAATATAAAAAATTATTTACAAGAAGTAGAACAATTTACATCAATAAAATCAGATGAAATTGAGCTTTTCAGGATTAAATATTTAGGAAAAAAAGGTATATTGAATGATTTATTTACCCAATTCAAAGAAGTTCCAAATGAACAGAAAAAGGAATATGGACAGCAAATAAATAAATTAAAACAAGCAGTTACAGAAAAAATAGAAAGTTTAAAAGAAACTTTTTCCGTAGAAAATGATAAAAATTCTGATTTAGATCTTACTCGTCCAGGAGTACCTTATTCTTTAGGGAGTAGACATCCTATACATATTATTCGAAATAAAATTATAGATATTTTCAAAAAAATAGGTTTTTCTGTGGCTGATGGTCCGGAAATAGAGGATGATTGGCATAATTTTACTGCTCTAAATATGCCCGAATATCATCCGGCAAGAGATATGCAAGATACTTTTTTTATAGAATTAAATCCGGATAGGGTTTTAAGAACTCATACTTCTTCCGTGCAAATACAATATATGGAGCAAAATAATCCGCCTTTCAGAATTCTTTCTCCAGGCAGGGTTTATCGCAATGAAGATATTTCAGCACGATCACATTGCATGTTTCATCAGATAGAGGGTTTGTATATAGATTCAAATGTTTCTTTTGCAGATTTAAAACATACTTTACAATATTTCACCACAGAATTGTTTGGAAAATCAGAAATTAGGATGCGTCCTTCTTATTTTCCTTTTACAGAACCTAGTGCCGAGGTAGATGTATATTGGGGATTAGAAACAGAAACCGATTATAGAATTACTAAAGGAACAGGATGGTTAGAAATTTTAGGATGTGGAATGGTAGATCCTAATGTGTTAAAAAATGTAAATATAGATCCTGATAAGTATAGTGGGTTCGCATTTGGTATGGGAATAGAAAGGATTGTAATGCTTATGTATCAGTTTGGAGATATACGAATGTTTACAGAGAATGATATACGAATGTTGCAACAATTTAGCCAAGAAATTTAAAAATTTTATATATAATTAATATATGACAAAAGGGAGTGTTCACTCCCTTTTGTCATATAAATAATAATAATTATTATAAAGTAAAGTTTTTTAGTTTTTTAACTTACTTAAGATTTAACTTACTTATATCTATATTAAGCCCTTTAGCTACACCCATGCCTAAAGCGGAACTAGCTCTGAAGAAATGACAAAGTTGTCTATGTATGATTTCATCCTTTTTCTCACCATCTATACCACTCATATGAGCTACAATGTTTTTAATTGTATTAGCTTTAGCATTATCATCCATAATACGATCAAATAAATCGCCAGGTTGAGAATAATGATCATCATCGTTTTCATTTCTATCATAATAATCCACTATAGAACTTTCTAATTCATAAGGTTGTCCTTTATATTCTTTAGGTTCATAATTTCCATCAAAACTATTAGGAAAATAATTTGGAGAACTTCCGCCATTTCCATCATGTCTCATAGCTCCGTCTCTACTATAATTATTTACAGCAAAAGGACAAGCATTTACAGGTAAAGATTGGTAGTTAGTGCCGATTCTGTATCTTTGAGCATCTGCATAAGCAAAAATTCTTCCTTGTAACATTTTATCAGGAGAAAAACCGATGCCGTCAACAATATTTGATGGCGCTAAAGCAGCTTGCTCTACATCTTGAAAATAATTCTGAGGATTTTTATTTAATTCTATTTCGCCTACTTCAATTAAAGGATATTCTTTTTGAGACCAAACTTTTGTTACATCAAAAGGATTCCACTTATAATCTTTTAACATTTCCGGAGTCATAACTTGAATATAAAAAGTATATTTTGGAAAGTTTTTTTGTTCAATAGACTTTAACAAGTCCATTTGAGCATAATCCGGATTTTTTGCTTTATAGTCAATAGATTCTTCAAGCGTTAAATTTTTTACACCCTGTTGGGTTTTGTAATGAAATTTAACATAGAAACGTTCATTTTTCGCATTTACTAAAGTATAAGTATGGCTACCATACCCATGCATATGTCTGAACCCGAAAGGAGTTCCTCTATCCGACATTAAAATCATAACTTGATGTAATGATTCAGGATTTAGTGAAAAAAAATCCCAAAACATAGTAGGATTTTTACAATTAGTATAAGGATCTCTTTTTTGTGTATGTATAAAATCAGGAAATTTACGTGGGTCTTTAATAAAGAAAACAGGTGTGTTATTTCCTACTAAATCCCATATTCCGTCTTCTGTATAAAATTTTAAAGCAAATCCTCTAGGATCTCTTTCACTATCAGCCGACCCTTTTTCTCCACCAACAGTAGAAAAACGAACGAACATTTTAGTTTTTTTTCCTATTTGGGAAAATATTTTTGCTCGCGTATATTTAGTAATATCATGAGTTACAGTAAAAGTACCAAAAGCACCCGAACCTTTAGCATGAACAATCCTTTCAGGAATTCTTTCTCTATTAAATAAAGCAAGTTTTTCATGTAAGAAAAAATCTTGCAATAATATAGGGCCTCTGGGACCTACAGTTTGTGAATCTTGGTAATTTCCGATAGGAGTACCAGAATTTGAAGTAATTTTTTTATTTGTTTCCATATTCACTAGTATTGATTGGGTTTATTTGTTTGTTTGTATACAAATGTATTCATTTTATTTTATATATACAAGTATATATATAATTTTTTAATAATTTAAAATAAAATCAATAAATATAGTGAAGACTAAAAGAGTATTACCTTTATAATATGTTAAAAATAATATAAGATGTTGATGGGTTATAAAACAAGCTATATATTTGTGTAAACTAATGCTTTTATGGAACTATTAGAGTAAACATTTTTAATTGGATTTATATTCTTGAATAAATATTTAAATGTAAAACGCATAAATTTTTTTTATACCATATAGAGATTGTCAGGTAATTTATATGATAAAAAATTAAAAATAAGTTGTGAATGATAGAAATGAAAATTTATAAATATTCTTTTTATACTTAGCAATAGTTCTGAACTTTTTAGAAAACAATCGTGAGCCAGTAAGAAAAACAATAAAAGATAAACTCCTTTTATCTTTGTATAAAGAGCTAGTGTCTAATAGTTATAAATAATAAAAAACATAAATAATAATAAATATGGAAACATTTAAAGTAAAAGCCTTTGGGGCAGAAAGCTCAAAAGCAGATTTAAAAGAAATGCAGATAGATCGTCGTACAATTACACCAAAAGATATTGAAATTGAAATTCTATATTGTGGAGTTTGTCATTCAGATCTCCATACAGTACGTAATGACTGGGGAGGTACTTTATACCCGGCTGTTCCCGGACATGAAATTGTAGGGAAAGTAGTACGGGTAGGTGAGCATGTAACAAAATTAAAAGTAGGAGATTTTGCGGCTGTCGGCTGTTTAGTAGACTCTTGCAGAGAGTGTGAGAGTTGTAAACAAGATTTGGAACAATATTGTTTAAATGGATTTATTGGAACTTATAATGGCAATGATAAACATTTGCATAAACAAACTTTCGGTGGGTATTCTGAAAAAGTGGTGGTAGACGAACATTTTGTTTTAAAAGTACCTAAAAATCTTGATTTAGCGGCCGCAGCACCCTTATTGTGTGCCGGAATAACAACCTGGTCACCTTTAAGACATTGGAAGGTAGGAAAAGGAAGTAAAGTTGCTGTAATTGGTTTAGGCGGATTAGGACATATGGCTATTAAATTAGCTAAAGGGTTAGGTGCAGAAGTTACCTTATTTTCTCGTAGTCCTTCTAAAATACAGGATGCGAAAGATTTAGGAGCAGATGATGTTGTCATTTCTACAGATTCGGAACATATGAAATCTGTAAAGGGCAAGTTTGATCTAATTATAGATACCGTTCCTTATGTGCATGATGTAAACCCATACGTATCAACTTTATCTATTAATGGAACCTTAGTATTAGTAGGATATTTAGGAGATTTAACTCCTATGTTGAATTCTGTTCCTATGATAATGGAAAGAAAATCTGTAGCAGGATCAGTAATTGGAGGTATAGCAGAAACTCAGGAATTACTTGATTTTTGTGGAGAACATAATATAGTCTCAGAAATAGAAATCATCAAAATGCAAGATATTAATAAAGCCTATGAAAGAATGTTAAAAAGTGATGTAAGATATCGTTTTGTAATTGATATGGCTTCGTTAAAAAATTAAAGTTTATGTGTATAAGCAGCAAAAAGAGCCATAGTTTTCTATGGCTCTTTTTCTAATGTTATATATAACCCTCACATTTATAGTATATTATCTTTCTACGGTTTTGTATTGACAGTATAGATAAAATGCCTTATTATAGAATTTTTTACATTCTTCATTTCTTATTAATATGTGAATTTAATAGTATTTAAATATGTATAGATTTAATATATATAAAATTACTAGTTTAATATAAAGTTATACTATTTATATTTAAATAAATAATTTTTTTTAAACAATTAAAATAGTAAGAAAGTTAATAACAATAAGGGAGTATAATATATTTAATTTGTAAGTATTAGTATAAATAAATGGTGTAACTATATTATAACCCATAACCATATATTTATATCTACATTTTATTTTATTTTTTTTGTTAATTATTTATTTTATATTAAAAGAAATAATATATTTGTTGTCTATTTAAGTCTTTACAATTAACTATATATGGACACACTTAACCCCAATGAGGAGAAAAACCCTCTTTTTCAAATTAATCCACCCAAAAATAAACCCTCTTATTTTGCAAAATACGGAGGAACAAAAGAAGACTTATACGGAGATTCCCACTTAGTATCAGTTAAAATAAAGATCAATGGAGTTGATTTTTTCACTCAAACAAATATCCAATTAGAAATCAGGCAAAAAATCAATGACCTGCACGAATTTACCCTTATTTGTGACCCCGACGAATTCGGAGAGAATCATACCACTTACCTTTTACAAAACTCCAGAGAATATTTAGGAAAAAGGATTAGTTTCCAATTTCGACAGTTCGGGAAAACCACCTCTATTTTTACCGGAATCATTACCCAACTTTCCATGCCTAAAAAAGAAGGAATTCGCCAGATTGTTTTTCGGGGGACATCTCCTTCCATTCTTATGGAAAACGGGCTCCATTGCCGCAGTTTTGAAAACCAGACCTTTGAGGAAATTATTAAAGAAGTAATTAAAGACTATCCGCAAAATGTTATAAGCTTTCATATTAATCCTAATTACAATGAAAGGCTGAATTATATAGTACAATACAACAGCACCGATTTTCAGTTTTTACAGCAGCTAAGTAAAAGGTTTGGAGAATATTTTTACTACAATGGAGAACAATTTTGTTTCTCTGCCTGGGGAGGTAAAATTATTGAGTTAATGGAAGGAGAAGATGTTTACGATTATGAAATTAAGATGGAAGTGCAGCCCCAGAATTTTTCCTATACGGCCTATGATGCCAAACAAGGAACAGACTATTTGCTAGATTCCAAAACCCAAAGCATACAATCCTCTAACAACCCTTTTCAGCAATTTGCCTACAATGCATCCAAAAACCTATATAATGTATCTCCTATGGCCCATTACGATCAGAGCTTATTGCTTAACGGCTCGTTGGATATGCAACGATCATTGGAAAGAGATATGAAGAAAAGGCAGAATTTAGTCTATGTGGAAGCTACCAGTAATAATCCTTGCTTACGTGTCGGTGATGTGGTTAAGATGATGGCTTGGATTCCAGGGCATGAAATATTCAAAAACGGACGGGTACCCATAGAATCGTATAAGATAACCGAAATCGTCCACACCTTTGCAGATGGAGAAGGGTATACCAATACCTTTGTCGGAGTACCTAAAGACTTACCGGTTCCTCCATACTATAACGAGGTAGAAGCTCCCAAAGCCCAGATACAACATGCCACTGTAAAGGACAACCGAGACCCCCTGAAAATGGGAAGGGTAAGGGTACAGTTTACCTGGCAAAGGAGGGCTAACAGCCAGACTCCTTGGGTACAGGTAATACAGCCCCATTCCGGAGGAGGCAAAGGGACTTATTTCAACCCTGAGATCGGGGAAACCGTATTGTGTGCGTTTCAGGGAGGAAATGCCGAAGCTCCTATTGTGTTGGGAACGGCTTATAATGGAGGAGAGATTGCAGAATATTACACTCAGGGAAACGATATTAAAGTCATACAGACCCGTAGTGGGACCAAGATTGTTTTTAATGATGCTCAGGAACAGGGTTCTATACTTATAGAAGACCCCAGCGGAAATAAAATGTTTATGGACGGACAGGGTAATATAAAAACCTATGCACCTAAAGACATGGAAATAACCACTGGAGAAAATTTGAATATACATGTAGGGAATAACCTGCATTTCACGGTAGGAAACCAGGCTACTTTGGATATAATGCAAAAGATGCTGGTAAACACTCCGTTTATGCAGCAACTGGTAAGTAATTATTATCATACCCAGGCAGGAAAAGCATTAATAAACTCTGAAAACCAGATTAAAATTGAAAGTCCTGAGACCTTTGTACAAGGAGGTCAACGATTAATGCTCCATTC
>NZ_PSZM01000035.1 GCF_002964975.1 Apibacter adventoris
ATTATTTAAAGGATAGGAGGGGGTTGTATCCGGGTTATCCCAAAGAAGATACAAAAGTACTTATATTAACAGAATCAGTTATTGATTGCGCCAGCTTATTACCTTATCCCTTACCCCTTACCTCTTACAGTCTGTTAGCCTGTTACGGCGTGAACGGCTTTACAAAGGAACACAGAGACGCCATAAGAGAATTAAAGCAGTTAGAAGAAGTGATTATTATGTTTGATATGGATGAAGCAGGAAAAAAAGGAGCAGAGCAAATAAGAAGTAAGATTTTAGAATTACGAAAAGAATCGTCAAAGGTCGATCAAAAAATAAAAATATCCCAAGTAGAGTTGCCCAATAAAGATGTGAATGAGGTTTTACAGTTGCATGAGAAAGAGATCTTTAGGGAGCTAATAAATAAAAGAGTGAATTTAGAAGTAAGAAGTACGAATAAGTTAGGAATAACAGGAGAGAAATTAGAAGAAAGTTCTGACTTCGTAGTTCCAATTTCCAACTTATCCCTTATCACAATTAACGATCATATCGGTCAGAGCGGCATTATAGGGGAGGAGAATACACGGTTGTTGCTTTTTATTATTGCCAGTAGTTATAAGACAAAAAATCCGCTGCATGGCATCGTACAAGGAAGCTCAGGAAGCGGAAAAACCCACCTTATAAGTAAGATAGCCGATTTATTACCCCCGGAAGATGTGCTGAGATTTACCCGGATTACCGAGAGTAGTTTGTACAATTGGGGGGAATGGGATCTGGTAGGTAAACATATAGTCATAGAAGATCTGGATGGTTTAAAAGAAGAAGCATTATACAGTTTAAGGGAACTTATCAGCAGTCAGATGCTGAGCAGCTCAGTAAGTGTTAAAGATAAAAAAGGCAATATCAAAAGTACCCAAAAGAAAGTACGGGGCCAGTTTAGCAGTTTAAGCGCCACTACCAAAGGCGATTTGTACGAAGACAATATAAGCCGGAGCTTTATACTGGCGGTAGACGAAAGTACAAATCAGAGCAAAAAGATCATAGCGTATCAGAATAAGAAATATGCCGGAGAAGTAAGTAAGGAAGAAGAAATAAGAGCTAAGGAGCAGTTACAGGAATATATACGGAACTTACAGGAAGTAGAAGTGATAAATCCCTATGCCACGAAGTTAGAGCTTCCCGAAGAAGTACATAAGATACGGAGGTTAAACGAGATGTACCAAAGCATTATAAGACAGATTACGTATTTAAACCAACGTCAGAGAAACTACAAAGACGGCAGGATCTATACAGAGATAGAAGACTTAGAACAAGCCACGGAGATATTGTTTGAGAGTATCTTACTCAAGATAGATGAATTGGATGGCAGTTTGAGGCAGTTTTATGAGAGATTAAAGAAGTATTTAAAGAGTAAGGATAAAGAATTTTATTTACGAGAAGTGAGACAAAGTTTAAACATAAGTAAAACACAGATGTTCCGATATATCCAGAGTTTAAAAGAGTTAGATTATATAAAACCCATAGGCGGGCATGAACGAATAGGGATTAAATACAAGATCCTGTATTGGGACGATTATCAGAAACTAAGAATGAGAATCAAAGAACAACTACAAATCCAAATAGAGAAATTAAAAAACGAAACAGAAAAGGAACAGGTTGGGAACACCTAAAAATAGTCTACTATAAATATAATCAATGTTTTATAAGGTAAGTGTTCCTAATTCCCAAAAAGTATAACCTAAAAAGTCAGAGAAGTACGAAATTAGAAATACGAATTATGAAAAATCAGGAACGATTACATCATTATAAAAAGTATTTAGAGTTAAAAGGCTATCAAAAGAGTAGTATTCGGGGGTTGTTAAAAAGAGCCGAATTATATGAGGCTAAAACGGACAATCCATCCTTATCCCTTAAGCCTTCCACCTTACAACTGTATTACTACCAAAAGAAAACCTATCTCCACTATTTATCAGAAGTAGAAAAAGAGGTTCATTACCTACAAGAAGAACACCATAAAAAAGAAGTCTTACCCATAGATATAGTAAGTATAGCAGAAATAGAGGAATTACTAAAAAGCTGTAAAGATGTAAGAGACAAGGTAGTATTAGTCTGTTTATACAGTTTAGGACTCCGGTTAAGCGAAGTATCGAATATAGAGTTGGAAGATATAGACAGAGAGAATAAACTCCTTTTAGTAAAAAAGAGTAAAACTAAAAGACAAAGGCAAGTGCTCATAAATAAAAGATCGTTAGAAATTATAACAGAATATATAGAGACCGAACGACCGATTAATACAGGCAATAAATTAGTACAAGGAATACAAGGAAATCTTACCCCGGACGGTATTTATCAGGTCTTAAAAAGAATCATACAAAGAACCCGGATCAAAAAAAGAATCTATCCCCATTTACTCAGGCACAGTATAGCCAGTTTAACTGAAAAAAGTTTATATCTTTGGGGTAGGAGTTTATTGAAATAGCTGTTGTGTAGTTGTTTGGACAAGGAAACAGGAGAGGAATAAAAAGGAGAAGTTCGCGCGAGGGGAATTTGGAGCAGAGACGTGATTATACTATTACGGGGCTAGGTATTATAATCCTAGGGAGTCTATCTTCTTAAGTGTAGACCCTATGCATGAAATGACAGGTACTCCGTATCAGTATACTTTCCAAAATCCAATTAATTATACTGATCCGACTGGTATGATGCCGGAAGGAGATCCTACCCGCGCTTCCACAGGTGCTGATGACTACTATTATGATTCAGATACAGGCACGCAATATCAAGGAACTACACGAGGGAATTGGACATATACAAATTCAAATGGAGATTTAACAGTATATGGGAACCCTGAGTATAGTAGAAGTAATAATTCGGGAGTAACTTCAGGAGGTCAATTTTATGGAGGAGATGGAAGTGGTAGTTTTATGGATTGGGTTCATAGGGTTGTATATGAAACAGATCAATATAACCCGATAGCCTTAGCGTGGGATGGAATACAAGGATATATAACAGGAGCAGATAGATTTGGGAATGAGTTAAATACGGCTGGTTCCACTATGAAATTGGCAATGGCTATTCCTTTAGCAAAAGGAGCAAAACCGCTTATGCTTGCAGAAGAAACTTTTTCACAGGCCTTATTTAAAGAATCAGTTAAAAATGTTGAGAAAGTAGGGGTATATAGTATTTATGGAACAAAAGGTTTAGTTGGTAATACTTTCAACAGGAATATTTTTTATATAAAATCTGCAGATAAGGGTCTTGGAAACTTTAGGTCTTTAATTAAATCAATTGAACAAGAGGCTATTCAAGCAAAGGCAGATAAAATATCAATTTATGGTTCTTCTATTGTTAATGACGGATTTTTAAATCCTCAAGTAATTAAACGTTTTGGATATTCTTTTGAGAAATCAGGAGAAGGTGTAATAATGCAAAAAACATTGAAATAATGAAAGATTTATCATCAATTATAATATCTATATTTAAGAGAAAAGGGGGAGAAGGAAAGTACACAAAAATAATTAATGAACAAAATGAAGAAGAATATTTTGATCTATTAAAAATTAAGGATAAAGATGAAAAGATTTTAATATGTTATAAAGAAAACAAAGATTTTGTATTAATTACTAATAAAAGATTAATTACTAATAATTATATGGTTGATTATTTTAATATAGAGGCTGTAATAATTGCTATGCAAGAAGAATTTAAAAGTAATATTCTTAATAAGAAGAAATTTACGAGGCTTAAATTACAAGATTTTGATGGTAAAAACTATATTTTAAAATTAGAAGAAGGTAAACCTTATAATGGTATTTATCAAATATTGGAATTTATTTCATTACGTAATAGAGAAAATAAAAATTAGGACATGATAAATATTTCAAAAGAGATAGGTGGTTATAATCTATAATAACTTATTGTACTAAATAAAAAGCCCCTCAATTAGCGGGGCTTTTTTATTTAACTAATTTCTTCTTCCAAACAGAGTAGTCTGAGGATTTCAATGGTATTGAATAAGTCCCAATGGTTGTGCTCGGAGAGTTCAGTTCTTTATGTTTTAAAGAAAGGATAAGAAAGGATTTTACTACCTAAATAAAAACCACTATGCGTATTTTGAAGTGCCTTACCATGTAAAAGACCATAATGATTATGTAAACGGAGCAGGCTTCTGCTGTGAAGGCAAAGATAAAAAACTCCAAACCTATGGAGGGGGAATCGGCAAAGGGAATGAAGAATATGAAAAGATGCAGTATTATAATCATGCAGATCATTTGGGAAGTAGCAGTTATATTACTAACTTAGACGCGCAAATAGTACAGCAAGTAGAATATGTACCGTTTGGGGAGGTGTTAATTGAGGAAAGGAACCAGAGTTGGAATACCCCTTACCTGTTTAATGGCAAGGAACTGGATGAGGAAACGGGGTTATACTACTACGGAGCCAGATACTACAACCCAAGGGAGTCTGTTTGGTTGTCAACGGATCCATTGAGTGGTTATAATCCAATATTAGAGGATGAGCATTATATTGATGGTGAACATAATGGAGGAGTTTACAACTCATTTAACTTAAATACCTATGGGTATACGTATCAAAACCCAATAAGATACATTGATCCAAATGGTAAGCAAGCTGATGTAATTTATGGCATAACATCTACAGATCCAAAAAAAGATGACAAAGCTTTAATAAATGGAGGAAAGGCTTTAAGTAATAAATCAAATATTTTAACAATTGTTAGTCATGCAGGAACCCATGGAGCGAGAGTTGTTGAAAACAATAAAAAAGGAGATATTATAAATGGACCAGACTCTTTCAATCAGTTTTTAACTAGAGATAGTGAAAAATGGAGGAATAGAGAAAAAATAGGGAATTTAGTTGTAGTTATGTATGGGTGTAATTTAGCTAGAGATAGAATGGATAATAATGGTAACTCATTAAAAACTAGATTGCAAATAATATCTTCTGGTCATCCTGATCAAGTATTTATTGGGTCTACAACTTCTGTAGAGTGGACTAGTTTTTTAGGGATTTATTCAGATGTTCAACCTATAGATTCAGGAAAATGGAGAGTTTATAAAGCAGGTAAACTTATTGATGAATATGATGGATCATGGAATCCTAATACATATAAGGAGAAATGGTTTAATAGTAATATTAAGGAAATTAAATCAACAGATACTACTTCTGCATCAGTAAATGAAATAATTCCAGAAGGATGCTCTAGTGGAAATTGTAAAAAATAAAATATGAGATTATCATTTTTAAGATTATTAATTTTACTTTTATTGTTAACTGCTTGCACAAAAAATAAGAGAAATATAACTGATTTTCAGCAATTAAAGATTAATATAATAAAAGGAAATATTACTTCTTATGAAGAATTGAGTACAAAATATTTTGAATCAAATTATTTAGATATGTTACCATATTCATTAATGATGGCTAATAAATATCATTATCCTAGAGCATATTATGATGTATATGAGATATTAATGGTGTCAGGAGGATGTGTGGAAGATCACAATTTAAATTGTTTGGATGATTTAACTAAAGAATTAGCATTGGATTATCTAAAGTTAGCTATCGAAAAAAGTGATAAAACAGCATCAGAAATTTTTTTAGAATATTATAATAAAGGAAAAAGTTATCCTATCAAAGAGTTTTATGAAAATGAAGCATTGGTTGAAAAGGCTAAAATTAATATGAAAAAATAGCATATTTTCGCTCTTTTGAACTAGGTTTGAGGAAGAGATAAATTAAAACAATAAATTAATAAACAAGCCCCGCTATTAAGCGGTTTTTTTTATTATTCAATAATATCCTCGTCCATGCAGAGTAAGCGCAGGGGTTCAATGGTGTTGAATAAACCCAATTGTTGTGTTCTTGGAGTTCGGGATGTTTCAAAGAAAGGATAAGGGAGGATTTACAGAGGTTACTCCTAAATAAAGCCCACTATGCGTATTTGAAGAGCCTTATCATGGAAAAGACCATAATGATTATGTAAACGGTTCAGGCTTCTGTTGTGAAGGAAAGGATAAAAAACTCCAAGCCTATGGAGGCGGAATCGGCAAAGGGAATGAAGAATAATATGAAAAGATGCAGTATTATTATCATGCGGATCATTTGGGAAGTAGCAGTTATATTACTAACTTAGACGCGCAAATAGTACAGCATGTAGCATATGTACCGTTTGGTGAGGTGTTTATTGAGGAAAGGAACCAGAGTTGGAATACCCCTTACCTATTTAATGGCAAGGAACTGGATGAGGAAACGTGGTTATACTACTACGGTGCTAGGTATTATAATCCGAGGGAGTTTGTGTGGTTGTCAACGGATCCATTAAGCGGTTACAACCCAATCTTTGAAGTTGAGCACTACATAGACGGTCAACATAATGGGGGAGTATTTAACTCAGGAAACCTTAATACGTATGGATATACCTATCAAAACCCAATACGATATATAGATCCCAACGGAAAGCAGAATGAATCTTATATTTGGGGAGAGCCTGATATGGCAGAAATCATAGTAAGTGGAACTATTAGTTTCATAGGTGATGCTAGAGCAGGTGTTATGAATTTAGCATCAAGAGCCTTTGGGGATGGAACCCGATATAGGGGAGATGGTGGAATAGGTGTAACAAAATTGCCAGAAGGTTCTAAAACAACTATTGCTGGGGATCTATTAGATGCTACAGTAGGTATAGTAACAGCTAGATATGGAGCTTCAGGAGCAGGGGGTGTATTAGCTCAAGAAACAAAAGGAGGTGCTAATGAGGCTAAAAACATAGGTAAGGATCTCTTTAAAATAGAAACAAATGTAGATCCGACAGTATTAACACAAGGAGAGATAAAAAGAATTGGAAATGCAGCTACTAGAATAAATAAACCAATAACAGTTGTAGGAAGTAGAGCAAGTGGAACTGCTGGAGCCTATTCTGATTGGGACTATGTTTTGCCGAATATAAATAGAAAATTATTTAATAAAATTAAAAATTCTTTACCCGGGTCGAAATCATTATTAGATAATATGCCTAAGAATATGGATATATTTAAGGGGGCTGTTGATGAGTCCAAACCATTTATAAAAATCTTCCCTAAAACGTCATTTTAATTTTAATATGAATTTAACTCAAGAATTATTATTAAATAAATATGGTCAAGGAATTGAAAGTAAAGAGATATTACTAAGTTCTTTTTATGAAATGTCATTAGAAGATAAAAGGAATTATTTAAAAGATTTATCTAATTTAATTATTCAATCTAAACCAATTAAAGAAGATATTGATTTAGCAATATTGGATTCTGGTTTGAAACGAACATATACCCCTTGTATATTACTAGAAAAAGGCATAAACATGAATAATTTATATAAGATTGTTAATTTGCCAGAAAATGAAATACAAAAAGTAGTTATTTTACTTTTGAGTCTTTTTAAGATTCCTTATAATAGGAGATTTCTTAATGAAAGGAATAATTTAAATAAGTGGTGGTATTGGGATTTATCTAAAATACAAGAAGAGGAATTAAAGAAAATGTTAAAAATTCAAAAAGATAGATAGTAAATAATAAACAAAAATAACCCGCCCACTGAGCGGGCTTTTTTTATTCAATAATTTCCTCGTCCAAGCAAAGCAATCTGAGTAGTTCAATGGTGTTGAATAAGTCCCAATGGTTGTGTTCCTGGAGTTCAGGTTGTTCCAAAGAAAGGATAAGAGAGGACTTACAGAGATTACAGAGGGAATTTAGAGTAAAGAGGTAGTTTTGTTTGTTTTTAAAAGTTAAGGAAATAGAGAAATCCTTGTTGGTTTCGACTTTTTTGTTTGGGGTTGTCATGGTAAAAAATATTTGGGTTTAAAAAATAGGCAGGTCGCTGACAACCCATTCTACGAAGTAGAAAAGTCTGGGGACTTTCACCCTTACGCCTGCCCGTATTATTAGTGATACACTTTGTCCTTATTATGTTCATAAAATGGATTGTCAGGAGCAAATATAGTAAAAAACTATAATTTATTAGATAAAAAAACAATCCAAAAGGATTGTTTTTTAATTATATATAATAATAATTTTACTTATAAAGAAGCAGCGTTTTTAGTAAAAAAATCTTTAAATTTTTTATTAGTAAGCATTTTATCCACTAATCTAAAAATAGTTTGTTTGTCCTCTTCTTCCAGTTGTTGAATAAGCCTTATTTGCTCTACTTCATTCTTGTCCTCAATAGTAATTTCTTTAGGGATAGAACCATCATAATTTATAATTTGATCCGTAGTCATATTAAATAAATGCGCCATTTTATGAAGCTCATCAATAGTTAAACTACGTACCCCTTTTTCAATTTTAGAATAAGCAGACTTATCAACGCCAATATAATTAGCCACTTCAATTTGTTTAAGGTCTTTTTGTTCCCTTATATCTTTAATATTATTAGCGATATTCATACAAACAAAAGTAGCTAAAAAAGCAATTATAGGCAAATAGTAATGAAAATGAAAACATTTAAGTTGTTAAAAAGAAAACTTTTATTTAATTTTGTTGTTGTTAAATTAAACACAATAAAATTTAGTCAATAAAAAACAAGAGTTATGACTATAGCAGAAATCAAACAGCACCTAAGCATTAAAGAAGTCTTAGCCCATTATCAATTAGCAGTAAGATCTAAGATGCTAAGATGTCCGTTTCATGAGGATAAAACGCCGAGTATGCAGGTGTTTGAAGATTCCGACACTGTGCGGTGTTACAGCGGAAACTGTCCCCAATCCAACAAAGTAATCGATGTCATAGACTTTATTATGTATAAAGAAAATCTAAGCAAACATGAGGCTCTGCTCAAAGCCAAAGAAATGACGAATTTAGAAATTAGAAGTAAGAATAATCAACAATCGTCAACAGATAATCAAAAATACCGGGAGTATCAAGAGTTACCGATGGAGAAGTTAGAAGAAGTATTTTATAAGATGAAGCAGAACCACCGGGAGAGTTCAAAAAAGTACTTAGAAGTTAGGAATTTAGATTTGGAGAAACTGGAAATAGGATATAATGGCCGTACGTATAAAGGCTTAGTAAACTGTTTAGTGTTTCCGTTGAAAGATAAGAACAAAAAAGTAGTAAGTCTTTACGGTCGAAGCATTAAAGATAAAGGGCACTATTATTTAAAGGATAGGAGGGGGTTGTATCCGGGTTATCCCAAAGAAGATACAAAAGTACTTATATTAACAGAATCAGTTATTGATTGCGCCAGCTTATTACCTTATCCCTTACCCCTTACCTCTTACAGTCTGTTAGCCTGTTACGGCGTGAACGGCTTTACAAAGGAACACAGAGACGCCATAAGAGAATTAAAGCAGTTAGAAGAAGTGATTATTATGTTTGATATGGATGAAGCAGGAAAAAAAGGAGCAGAGCAAATAAGAAGTAAGATTTTAGAATTACGAAAAGAATCGTCAAAGGTCGATCAAAAAATAAAAATATCCCAAGTAGAGTTGCCCAATAAAGATGTGAATGAGGTTTTACAGTTGCATGAGAAAGAGATCTTTAGGGAGCTAATAAATAAAAGAGTGAATTTAGAAGTAAGAAGTACGAATAAGTTAGGAATAACAGGAGAGAAATTAGAAGAAAGTTCTGACTTCGTAGTTCCAATTTCCAACTTATCCCTTATCACAATTAACGATCATATCGGTCAGAGCGGCATTATAGGGGAGGAGAATACACGGTTGTTGCTTTTTATTATTGCCAGTAGTTATAAGACAAAAAATCCGCTGCATGGCATCGTACAAGGAAGCTCAGGAAGCGGAAAAACCCACCTTATAAGTAAGATAGCCGATTTATTACCCCCGGAAGATGTGCTGAGATTTACCCGGATTACCGAGAGTAGTTTGTACAATTGGGGGGAATGGGATCTGGTAGGTAAACATATAGTCATAGAAGATCTGGATGGTTTAAAAGAAGAAGCATTATACAGTTTAAGGGAACTTATCAGCAGTCAGATGCTGA
>NZ_PSZM01000036.1 GCF_002964975.1 Apibacter adventoris
CGGGTTGTGGTAACGTTTTATCCTGAATTGTTATGTTACAACTTTTTGTTTCTACTTCTATTGGTATTATACCGATTTGTGTCGGAGTTCCACTTATAGTCACAGCTATTACTCCACTTCCGGATAAACTTATCTGTTGCCCTTCTGTGCCTACTTCTATTGTCATCCCTTTTTCCGTTTTCTTATAACCTGTAAAGTTTATAGGATTTCCGATTACTGTGTATTTTAATTGTAATGTTTTATTAAAAGAACTTCCTACTTCTAAGGTGGATCCATTTATACTATTACAATCCAAGGTTAGTTTGCCGGGTTGTGGTAACGTTTTATCCTGAATTGTTATGTTACAACTTTTTGTTTCTACTTCTATTGGTATTATACCGATTTGTGTCGGAGTTCCACTTATAGTCACAGCTATTACTCCACTTCCGGATAAACTTATCTGTTGCCCTTCTGTGCCTACTTCTATTGTCATCCCTTTTTCCGTTTTCTTATAACCTGTAAAGTTTATAGGATTTCCGATTACTGTGTATTTTAATTGTAATGTTTTATTAAAAGAACTTCCTACTTCTAAGGTGGATCCATTTATACTATTACAATCCAAGGTTAGTTTGCCGGGTTGTGGTAACGTTTTATCCTGAATTGTTATGTTACAACTTTTTGTTTCTACTTCTATTGGTATTATACCGATTTGTGTCGGAGTTCCACTTATAGTCACAGCTATTACTCCACTTCCGGATAAACTTATCTGTTGCCCTTCTGTGCCTACTTCTATTGTTATCCCTTTTTCCGTTTTCTTATAGCCTGTAAAGTTTATAGGATTTCCGATTACTGTGTATTTTAATTGTAATGTTTTATTGGAAGAACTTCCTACTTCTAAGGTGGATCCATTTATACTATTACAATCCAAAGTTAGTTTGCCGGGTTGTGGTAACGTTTTGTCCTGAATTGTTATGTTACAACTTTTTGTTTCTACTTCTATTGGTATTATGCCGGTTTGTGTCGGAGTTCCACTTATGGTTACTGGAATTATTCCTTTTTCAATTAACTCTATTGTTCGTCCTTCTTTACCTATTTCTATGATCAATCCATTTAAAACCTTCTTATATCCTGTAAAACTTATAGGCACATTCCCTTTTATATTATATCTTAATTCTTGTAAAACATTTAACTTTTCTCCTATATTAATTTGCAAAGTGTTTAAATCTGAACAATCTAAAACCAGTTCAGACACTTCTATAACTTTAGAATATATTAATATATTATTTGAATTATACAATCTCAATCTATAATAAATATGACCGGATATATTTTCATCTGTAAAATCATAATTTTTAGGATCATTCGTTGTAATTCCTTTAGCAGGCTGTTGATTAATAATTATAAAGTTATTTTCATTATCCATACTTCTTTCTAATGTAAAATACTGCGCTAAATATTCCTTAGTAGTTTTCCATACCAATTTTATGCTTTGAGGTTTTATTTTTTCAAAATGAAAATCACTTACTTTTGTTGGTGGAGATATTATAGGCCCTTTTACTATAATCTTAAGTTGCGCTTTCAACATACCTACATATGCACTCAAAGTTGCCTCTCCACCTTTTATTCCCTCAATATTTTCTTTATCTATCTTCTTAATTACTTTTTCGTCTGAAATTTTATAGTTAATAATATCTTCTCTATCATTAATACGCCTTTCTACTCCATCTGCAAATGTTCCCAATAAATCAAACTTATAAATATTTCCTTGATTCGCTTTAATCTCAGTATTAGAAAATCTTATTTTCTCTAGCAAAGTCTCTGGTTTAACAACCTTAGGAGATACCGTATGTTTGGCTACCATATTTCCTTCTTTAAATCCATATACTGTTACAAAAAAATCTTTAGAGGGTAAATAACCTTCGGGTATTTCAAAGGTAAATGTATTTTTTAATTCTAATTTTTTATTTGAAAGTGAGTCAGGATCAAGTATGGGTTTCTCTGCCTCATTTACTATTTTATTTCTAGCGAAGGAATAAATTCCTTCAACACCCGGATACTGAATAGCAATAAGCATCTGATCTATATTTTCCTGATAAACATCAAAAGAAACTTTATCCCCTGGAGATAGGTTCAAAGAATTTGATATAAAAGATTTGGGATTTATTGCCAGCTTACTTTCATTTTTCTTGTTTTCATCTAACTTAAAATCGGATAAAAAATTATATTTTATTTCTTTGGGTTGAATATTTTGAGAAAAACTTCCTGACTCACTTCTTACATCCTGTTTTAATAATTCAATTATTTCATTTTGTATTTCCAAAGATTTTGTTATTCCTTCAATTTTAAATGTTGGAAATTCTATATGCATTAGATCTGGAAACTCGCTAGTATATTTCTCGGATAATCCGGCATTCATACTTGAAGTAGGAACTACATAATCATTAGATTGATTATCATATAAATTTTCTAAAACATTTACATATGGTAAAGAATCTGTAGATTTTTTTACTATATATTTTATATTTACATTAACATCTGTATTTGTATTTGTTTGTAGCGTAACTCCACTTAGAGCAGAACAATCTATAGTTAAAATTCCTGAGTTTTGTTTTTTTTCTTCTCTTACATGTATTGTACAATATTTATCTTTAATTTCTATTTTTATATTTACAGGAGATAACGATTTACCTTTAATTTTAACTGGAAGATTTCCTTTGCCTTTTAATAAAATATTTTTTCCATCTTCTCCCACTTCTACCGTTAAACCATTTTTATTTATCTTATATCCAATAAAATTAATTGGATTACCATTTACTATATATTCTAATTTCTCTGTAGTATCAATATTTGTATTAGTTTCTAAATCTAATAATCTGAAATTATCACAATTTAAAGTTAACTTTCCAGGTTTTGTATCTTTAGAATCTCTTACCACAATTACACAAAAATAATCTCCTACATTAACAGGAATATTACCAGAAGATGTAGCTTTACCATTGATAGATACATCAATACTTCCTTTTCCTTTTAACAGTTCCATTTTTCCTTGTTTTCCTACTTCTATAGATAAACCGTTTACCTCTATTTTATACCCTACAAAATTTATAGGTTTGACCATATTATAAGATAATTTTACTGTAGTTTTAATTTCATTTCCAACTACCACATCTGTATTATTTAAATCTGAAGAGTCTAACCCGTAATCTTCATTATTAGATCCATTTACAAAAAGTGAACAAAATGTGGAATTTACCTCTACTTTAATTTTTCCCGGGGCTACTGGTGTTCCCATAATTTTAACCGGTAGATTTCCTGTTCCTGATAACTTCATTACCTTACCAACCTCTCCTACTTCAATAGTCAACCCATTTACATTTTTCTTATATCCTATAAATTTTATGGTTCCATCTTCCCCTAAAGGATTTACTGACTTACCTAGTAAATAGGTTGCAAACAATTTTTCGGGAACTCTTGTAAACGCTGTCTGATTTACATACCATTTTTGTTTATTATCAAATGTTGAGTTAAATGTATGAATCGGTACTTTTGCTTCTTTAAATTTAGCTAGATTTTCTTTTGAATTTAATTTTTCAATTAAATCTGTTTCTTCTTTTTTATATGCCCCTGAAAGTGAATCTTTCGCAACCATCATATTTTTTGCGCCCCAAAGAGTTTTACTTTCAGCTTCAGACATAAAAGGAACCATCTGAAAGATATCTTTTATTTTAAGAGAACTTTCATCTTTAAATGTAATCTTTTTAAAATTAAACTCAGTTTCTGGAACTACAGGGACTTTTATCTTGGGACTAATCACTCTTTGATCTACTACTGCATTAGCTAATTGTGTACCACTATGTGGTGTATTTACCGTAATTAATGAATTAACATCAAATCTGTATGGGGTTTTATCTGAAAGACTTTCTATATACCCGCGTGTATATAATCCTCCACGGCTATAGGCAACTATATTTACCTTTCCTACCGACATATTTGCTTTAGAAGCTGATCCTTTCAACAGATCAATATAATTAGGAATCTCATCTATCATCTCCTTAGATGATACTTCTGCCGTGTTTTTATCTGTTTTCCATATTTTAAGTATTTGATTACGGGTATATCCTTTATCCAACATGTTATTTTGTATACTATCTAAAGTCAAGGTATCTGACCATGCGCCATGTATTAATAATACAGGGGACAGAGTAAATTTAATAGGATATCGGGTTTTTAATGGTTCTTTAGGAAAATCTTTATTTATTAGTATTAAACTGTATTTTTTTTCTATTTTCCCTTCCTCTAAATCTTTTTCATCTATATAGCTTGGATGCTGATACAAAATATCAACATAATTTAAATCCTCTATATTTCCATTATAAAATTTAGCCGGCTTTAAAGTTAACTTGCCATATTTTTTAATATATTCATCACTATTTTCATCCCCCTCAATAATATTTCCCTCTTCATCTCCAATAGCCAGTTTAAATTGATGTTTTTTGTAAAAAACAGAGGGTTTATAACCCACAATTGAAAATATTGTAGAGGGACTTCCGTCTGAAGTAACTGAAAATGTAGATTCATCATTATTATTTTGACTCTCTTTAGCACTAGCCTCTTTTAACTGTGTTAAAAAAACATGGTTTGTTTTTCCGTTTACTTTTTCTTTAAAGGGTTTATCCGGATCTTTAGTAACATCTATATCTTGTACATGATAAGCATACATTTCCACAATAGGTATATGTGCTTTTACAACACCTTTATCAGTTACCAACCATACATAGTTAGGATCTTTACCATCTACCACTCCTGTTTTTATATTATTTGAAATCAAAGGAATATCAACTAAACATTGAGAATTATTCGGTAGTTTCCCTTGGTAAAGAGATAAGTTCACATAATGTTTATAAGAATTATAATTAAATAAATCTCCTACTCCATTATAAACAATCATACCATCTGTAGTACCAATAAAAACTCTCCCATATTTATCTCCCCATATTCCCGCAGGATTCACTTTTGATTTGGGAAAAATAATATTGCTATCATTATTCAATTTTAACTCATCAGTAGACATTATATACATAGCATATTTACCTTCATTTGAATTTGAGCCTATCCATACAACTTTACCATCAGAATATACAGACGTCAATTGACCTGATAATGTTAATTGATCAATAGTAGCAGAAGCTATTAATTTATTATCAAAACCATATTTCATAATTTTAGAAGGAATTAGCTTATTTTCAAATTCAAAACTTTCTACAGCTATCCATACTGCTAAACTATCAGCAGAAATGGAATAAATATTTCGGGTTCCTTCTTTTTTATTAATTGGCGGATTATATGTATTATCTGGAAAAGAAATGCCAGAATCTTGCCTGTGGTAAGTACCCACAGGAATAAATTTCCCATTAGTATCTGAAGCTGAAATTGAAGCAAAACTTCCGGGAGTTATAATATATTTAGAGCCCATTCCAGAATAAAGAATATGATGAAATCCCTGTGATACTCGTACTATGTTATATGGATCTACAATTACTTGTAATGTATTACGGGTTCCCAAACCATCATTTTCAAGAAATGGTAATTTATAGGTGTCCTGATCGGGTTTAAAATGTCGTTGATCTGATATATTATTAATATTAATTCTATTTACTCCTCCTAATTGAAAAAAACCAAATGACGACTGTATT
Source organism: Apibacter adventoris (assembly GCF_002964975.1). Lineage (GTDB taxonomy): Bacteria > Bacteroidota > Bacteroidia > Flavobacteriales > Weeksellaceae > Apibacter > Apibacter adventoris. The sequence continues at coordinate 5,673 of NZ_PSZM01000036.1, forward strand.
CCACTTTGCCCTACCCATAAATTCCCTAATGTATCTGCCGCTAATGACCTTATCCAGGATTGATCTAAATTTTTATTAATAGTAATTTTTGAGAAAATTGTGTCTTTTTTAGATTGATCCATAAAATATAATCCTTTATATTTTGTACCCACCCAAACATTATTATTTTTATCTACAGTTACAGAAGTGAATTCTGTATCTTTTTCTTCAAGAACCGTTTTAAAATCAGAAGTATTTATAACAATATCTACGATATATAAAATCTCATCATTTTTACTCTTTAAAGGCAAGCTTAAAAGCGTTTTCTCAGCTTTTACTAATTTACCTGATAGTTCTATAGAAAATTTCCCTAATTCATTTGTAGCTTTAGAAAACATCGTTGATTTAATACTTACTTTGATCCCATTAACTTCTGCAGATGTAGCTTTTAGCTCAAATTTTTCTCCCTTAAACAAATATCCTATTTCTAAATCAACATTAATTGATTGATCCTTTGCTATTGTTAAATTAAATAAATTTGAATAAATAATTGGTTTTTCATTATTATCCTCAACTTTAATAGTAATCTCACAGGTGTTTATCTCTTTCCCTCCTTTTTTATTAATTGGTAATTTCAAAGTTATAATACCTGTTTTTTCTGGAACTCCTTCAACTCTAAAATTTAATTTTCCTATAGACGAATTTAAATTCACAGCGTCTAGATATGCTGTTAAACCACTAACTTTAATAGAATTGGAAGATTCAAGATTTATAGAGTCTCCTTTTAATATATAGGATATACTTCCCATTTGCTTTAATGGATCTCTAATTACAGCTTTTATTGCATTAATAGGATTTTCAACCATAAGTTCAGCATCAACCAGAACTGAAACTTTGCAATCAATTTTGTTTATACTAATTGGAACTTCTGCATTCGCTATCGGTTTTCCTAATAAATTTACCTTAACAGTTCCACCCAAACCAATAAGCTTCTGGGCAGGAACAGAACTATTTAGCCCATTAATTGTATCTGAAACCTTAGGAGGAATATCAAAAAAATATTTTTCTCCAGCCAAATTCATATCATATTGAACTAGTAAGGGGTTATCAATTTTTTTCCCAACTACAACTTTTACAGGATTTTTAGGACACGTTATTTTAAATGTGGAAATTAAAACTTCACTATTTTGTATAAGCAATCCTTCTTCATTTTTAATTGGAATATGTACAGAACTCGCAATAAAATATTTGGGACTACCTTTTACTAAAACTTTAATTTTACCAGAAGATTTCAGTGTAGTTCCATTTATTATATAAACTAGCCCATCTTTCTGAACCGAAGAAGACTTTATAATTTGTTTCCCACTTGATAAAGAATAAGGAATTTCTACCTCAGTATCTGCATTTTCTCCATAATTTAGCATTAATTCCACTTCTTTATCTATTTTTAATACAGAAACTATTATTTTTAGAGTTTGTATTGTATCTTTTTTTGAATTTAAAAGCGGAAGTTTTAAAGTTATATCTTTTGTGCTATCAGGATCTCCTTCAATTTTTATAGCTATTTTTCCTGAAGGTGATTTTAAGGTAGCTGCTTCTATATAAGCTTTCATTCCACTTACTTTTTTAGACTCGCTTGATGCCAATGTGTATTCCCCACAACTCATTTCATAAGTTGTTTTAATAAAATGTTTATTAGAAGTACCATAAGTTGCTTGTAACGTATCTTTTAAAGTTTCAAAACTTGGTATAGGCTGTGCATGTCCAATATAAATGAAAATTAAAAATAAAAACAATAAATTGCTTTTAAAAGAATATAAAAATATTTTCATAATTTAAATTTTAAATCGTGATTGTATAAATGCTTTTTTTGATAAGATCTTAACCATTTAAAGAACAAATCCATTTATTACAAATATAATTTAAATATAAATAAATGTAATAATTAAAATAAAATAAATATATATACATTAATTTAAAAAATAAAATTTAGTATTATTTTAAAATAAGTATAATTTATAAATATATAGATAAATCTTTTATTTAGAACAATCTCTGATTTAATTATTTGATAACCTTACTAAAAAACTATTATAAAAAAATAATAATTAACGTGTTATTATCCTAAATTCATAAACATATAAAATTAAAACAATGAAAATTTGAGATATTTAACAAAAAAGCCTAATTTTAAACTTTCCCTTTTTCAAAATGATATATTAAATATAAACTTACCTGTTTTTATGAATGATTCTAACAAAAAATTACAAAGAAATCTTACAAATAGACATATTCAACTCATTGCAATAGGAGGAGCTATTGGAACCGGACTATTTATGGGTTCAGGAAAAACTATAAATTTAGCAGGTCCTTCCATTTTATTAGTATACACTATTATTGGTTTTATTTTATTTTTTGTAATGAGAGCAATGGGAGAACTACTTTTATCTAACTTAAAATATAAATCTTTTGTAGATTTTGTCTCAGACTTATTAGGTCCAATGGCTGGCTTTTTTATGGGATGGACATATTGGTTTTGTTGGATAGTTACTGGAAGTGCAGATTTAATAGCTATTTCTGGATATGTAGAATACCTTTTTCCTGGAATGATAGCCCCATGGATTCCTGCATTTGTCTGTATACTTTTTTTCTTATGTTTAAACCTACTAACCGTAAAATTATTCGGAGAAACAGAATTTTGGTTTGCCATTATAAAAATATTAGCCATTATAAGTTTAATAGCTATAGGAATTTTTTTTATTATTTACAGATTCACACCTCCCTCTGGAGTAACAACCTCCCTTAGCAACATTTGGAATGATGGAGGATTTTTTCCTACTGGTTTTGCTGGATTTGTAGCTGGATTTCAGATTGCTGCTTTTGCTTTTGTAGGTGTAGAACTAGTAGGAACAACTGCAGCTGAAACTAATAATCCTGAAAAAACATTACCTAAAGCAATTAATGCCATCCCTATAAGAATAATACTTTTTTATGTCTTAGCATTAGCTGTAATTATGTCTGTAATGCCTTGGAGAACTATAAATCCCGATAAAAGTCCTTTTATTGTTCTATTCTCTTTTGCTGGAATTACCTCGGCTTTTAATATAACTTATTTTGTCGTACTTACCTCTGCAGCATCCTCTGCTAATAGCGGAATTTTTTCTACAAGTAGGATGCTTTATGGACTATCTTTAAACCAAAAAGCACCTAAGGCTTTTAAAAAATTATCTAAAGCATCTGTTCCGGCTTGGGGACTAACTTTTTCATGTATTTGTCTTCTTCCATCGGTTTTGCTTCTTTATTTTGGAAACGAAAATGTTATGCATGCCTTTACTTTAGTAACTACAGTTGCCACTGTTCTATTTGTTTTCGTCTGGTCTATGATTTTATTTGCATATATTTCCTTTCGAAAAAAAAGGCCTGAATTACATCAAAAATCAAAATACAAAGTTCCCGGAGGTTTATTTTCAATCTATATTTCATTAATTTTTTTCCTATTACTAATAATTTCTTTTTGGTTTAAAGAAGATACTAAACAAGCTCTTACATACACCCCTTTATGGTTTATAATATTAGGAATGTGTTATTTAATAATTCCTAAAAAAATAAAACAACAATGGATAAAATCATTCAAAAATAATTTGTAAACAAAGACTAGAAAAACTATTTCTTTAAAATTAGTAAATTTGACTAAAAATAAATTAAATGGCTAGAAATTGGCAGACTATAAAAGAATTTTCTGATATTTTATTTGAATATTGGGAAGGAATTGCTAAAATAACGATTAATAGACCTAAAGTTTACAATGCTTTTCGCCCGGAAACTAATTTTCAAATGTTAGAAGCAATAGATTATTGTCGTGAACACCCTGAAATAGATGTAATAATCTTAACCGGAGCTGGAGATAAAGCTTTTTGCAGTGGAGGAGATCAAAACGTGAAAGGTATAGGAGGTTACGTGGGTGAAGATGGTATTCCCAGATTAAATGTATTAGATTTACATAAAAAAATAAGAGAAATACCTAAACCCGTAATTGCCATGGTAAACGGATATGCCATAGGAGGTGGTCATGTACTACATGTAGTTTGTGATTTGACTATCGCTTCTGAAAATGCAAAATTTGGACAAACAGGACCTAAAGTAGGCAGTTTTGACGGAGGTTTCGGATCATCTTATCTAGCCAGAAGCGTGGGACAAAAAAAAGTAAGAGAAATTTGGTTTTTATGTCAGCAATATACAGCAAACGAAGCAATGGAAATGGGAATGGTAAATAAAGTGGTTCCACTTGAGAAATTAGAAGATGAAACAGTTGAATGGTGTCAAATTATGCAACAAAGAAGCCCGATGGCTTTACGTATGATTAAACGATGTTTAAATGCAGAATTAGATGGACAACATGGGCTCATGCAGCTAGCTGGTGATGCCACTTTAATGTATTATTTAATGGATGAAGCTCAAGAAGGTAAAAAAGCATTTTTGGAAAAACGAAAACCCAATTTTAAACAATTCCCCAAATTTCCTTAAAAATTATAAAAGGGTTGTTTTAAAAACAACCCTTTTAAAGTCTTTTTCCTTTTCTAATTAAACACTATAAAGCAAAAAATTTCTTTTCTGTATTTAAACTAATATGTAATAATTAGGTTTCATATGGTTTTACTTTGCCGAAGTAATAACATTTTTTTATCATTTTTTTTTTACAAACATTTTATAATAAAGGTTTTTGAAAAAAATATAAAATAATAAAACACTATCAATAGTTCCTAATTTAGAATGAAAACATATAAACAAAAATGACTTATATCACGTGTTTAATTTACACTTTGTTTCGTTTCCTTTCGTATTTTTGAAGTGTAAAAATAAACAAAAATCATTGTGAATATAAAATCTTTAAATTCAAGTAAAACCAACCCTTGGGATGTAATTATTATTGGAGGGGGTGCAACTGGCGCAGGAACTGCAAGAGACTGTGCTAGAAGAGGTTTACGTACACTTATGCTAGAAAGACATGATATCGCAGGAGGAGCTACCGGTAGAAATCATGGGTTACTACATAGTGGAAGTCGTTATGCGGTAACCGATAGAGAATCCGCAGAAGAATGTATTAAAGAGAATATGACTCTTAAAAAAATTGCCAGTCATTGCGTTGAGAAAACTGACGGGTTATTTTTAACTCTCCCTGAAGATGATATTGCTTATCAAACCAAATTTATTGAATCTTGCCAATCAGCAGGAATTGATGCCCAAGCAATTGATCCTAAAGAAGCTTTACGAATGGAACCCTCTGCCAACCCTTCTATAATTGGCGCTGTAAAAGTTCCTGATGGTACCGTAGATCCTTTTAGACTAACACTTTCTAACATCATGGATGCCAAAGATCATGGAGCGGAAATTTTAACCTATCATGAAGTTTTAGGATTAATTAAAGAACAAAATCGTATAATAGGTGTTAAAGTATACGACCATAAAACAAAAGAAGAAAAAGAAATATATGCCTCTATAGTGGTGAATGCAGGAGGAATATGGGGGCAAAAAATAGCTGAATATGCAGATCTAAAAATAAAAATGTTCCCCGCAAAAGGAGCTCTACTTATTTTTGGACATAGGGTAAATAAAATGGTATTAAACAGATGCCGTAAACCTGCAGATGCAGACATCTTAGTTCCTGGAGATACTATATGTTTAATCGGAACTACTTCTACACATGTTCCTTATGATGAAATAGATGATATGTATGTTACCCCAGAAGAAGTAGATATTTTAATCCGAGAAGGAGAAAAATTAGCACCTATCCTACTTCAAACCCGAATTTTAAGAGGATATGCAGGAGTTCGGCCTTTGGTAGCTTCCGATGATGATCCATCTGGTCGTAATGTAAGCCGAGGTATTGTTTTGCTAGACCATGCCACCCGTGACGGATTAGAAGGATTTATTACGATTACAGGAGGAAAATTAATGACCTATCGATTAATGGCAGAATGGGCTACAGATTTAGTATGTAAAAAATTAAACAATTCCACTCCATGTACTACTGCTGTTGAAAAACTTCCGGGTTCACAACAAAGTACAGAAGAAATAAATCAAAAAATGGCATCATTTCCTTCCTCTATTAGGAAATCTGCCATATACAGAATGGGTGATCGTGCAGAGAATCTGTCAAAAAATACAGTTACAGCCAACAGTTTAGTTTGTGAATGTGAAGAAGTTTCTGCCGGTGAAGTAGAATATGCTATTCAAGAATTACATGTAAATAACCTTATAGATCTTCGTAGAAGAACCCGTGTTGGTATGGGAACCTGCCAAGGAGAACTTTGTGCATGTAGAGCTACAGGACTTATGAACCACTATCAGGCATTAAATACAGATAAATCTAAAGAAGATTTATCTATATTCCTTAACGAAAGATGGAAAGGAATCAGACCCATTGCTTGGGGGGATACTTTAAGGGAAAGTGAATTTACAAGTTGGGTATATGAAGGAGTATGTGGTTTAAATTTATCTCAAGAACAAATTAAAAAAGCAAAAGATGAAATTTGATACAGTAATAATAGGTGGTGGGTTAACAGGTTTAATTAGTGGGATCCGCTTATTACAGCGCGGACAAAAATGTGCAATTATATCTTCAGGACAAAGCGCCTTACATTTTTTTTCGGGTTCTTTTGATTTGCTAAATTTTTTACCGGATGGAAGTCCTGTTCAAAACCCAGAAGCTTCTATAAAAGATCTTGCTCAACAAGCCCCTAATCACCCATATGCGAAAATAGGTGAATCCAAATTTGTGCAATTAGCAAAAGAAGCAGAAAAATTTCTTTTAGAAATAGGTATTCCTGCACATGGTTCTTCTAGTAAAAATCATTACAGGATTACTCCTATGGGGGTATTAAAGCCTACCTGGCTAACCATGCCAAACTTTGCTTATAATGAAGATAATGAAAAACTTCCATGGAAAAAAGTTTCTATACTTAATATAGAAGGGTTTCTAGATTTTCATCCTGAATTTATTTCTGAAGCTCTTGAAAAAATTCATATTGAAACTGAAATAAAATACTTTAACCTTCCTGAATTAGATGCTGTAAGGAAAAATCCTAGTGAATTCAGATCAACTAATCTTTCCATTGTTTTTGACAAAGAAGAAAACATGGATACTTTAGCTAAGATTTTTTCTGAAAACAGTAAAAATAGTGATGCCATTATTTTCCCTGATTGCATTGGATTTAAAAATACTGAAATCTTACCTACACTCATTAAAAAAATAGGAAAACCCATTCTTCTGGTACCTACATTTCCTCCATCATTAGTAGGTGTTCGCACACAACAATATTTAAAAAATTATTTTACAAAATTAGGTGGAATCTACATGCTGGGAGATAACGTAGTTCATGCTGATGTAGAAGGATACCATGTATCTAAAATATATACACATAATCATGGAGATATTCCATTTATTGCTAAAAATATAATACTTTCCTCCGGAAGCTTTTTCAGCCAAGGATTAATAGCTGATACTAAGCAAGTATATGAGCCCGTATTTAATTTAGATACCGATTATTTAACTGATAGAGCTGATTGGTACAACTCTAATTTATTTGATAGACAAAATTACCAGCAATTTGGTGTGAAAACAAATTCTAACTTTAATGCAATAAAAGATGATCAACCTATCGACAACTTATTTGTTGCAGGAGCCACCCTTAGTGGTTTTAATCCATTAAAAGAAGGATGCGGAGCTGGAGTATCCATACTTTCTGCCCTACATGTTGCTGAACAAATTTTAACCAAAGAAAAAACTCATGAACCTATTACTCAATAAAAGTGAAAATAATTTCGAACAATGCATAAAATGTACTATTTGTACTGTGTATTGTCCCGTTTCCAAAGTTAATCCAGATTATCCCGGACCAAAACAAGCTGGACCAGATGGAGAAAGATTACGATTAAAAGACGCTAATTTTTATGACGAATCTTTAAAATATTGTATTAATTGTAAACGATGCGAAGTGGCATGCCCTTCAAATGTTAAAATTGGGGATATTATCCAATTGGCCCGTATTAAATATAGTAAGAAAAAGCCAATTCTTAGAGATGCTATTTTAGCTCACACTGATTTTATGGGTTCTCTTGCCACTCCTTTTGCTCCTATTGTAAATGCAATGACATCAGCAAAACCCATTAAAAGCCTAATTGAGCCTGTTTTAAAAATTGATAAAAGAAGAAGTCTACCTAAATATTCTTTTGGAACATTTAAAAGCTGGTATAAAAAAGTAGCTGAAAAACAAAAAGAATTTTCTTCACAGGTTTCTTATTTTCACGGATGTTATGTTAACTATAACAATCCTCAATTAGGAAAAGATATGATAAAGGTACTTAACTCATTAAAAATAGGAGTTCAGTTGCTTGAAAAAGAACGATGTTGTGGTATTGCTTTAGTTTCTAATGGTTTTATTGACAAAGCAAGAAAAAATGCTGAGTTGGATGAAAGAGAAATTCGTAAATCTGTAATAGATAAAAAACTTCCTGTCATTACTACATCTTCATCATGTACTTTTACTATTCGTGAAGAACATCCACATCTTTTGGGTGTAGATAACAGTAAAGTAAAAGATCAAATAGAATTAGCAACTCGCTATGTTTACAGACTATTAAGTAATACTAATCTTCAGCTAAAATTTAAAAATAAACCATTAAAAATTGCTTATCATACGCCTTGTCACATGGCAAAATTAGGATGGTCTTATTATTCTATAGAATTACTTAAGCTAATTCCGAATGCTGAAGTTACTGTTTTAGATTCTAATTGTTGTGGAATTGCCGGAACGTTTGGATTTAAAAAAGAAAATCATGAAGTTTCCAAAAAAATAGGGGATCCTCTTTTCAAACAAATTGAAGAAGGTGGATTTGACTTGGTTGCTACAGATTGTGAAACATGTAAGTGGCAAATTGAAATGTTTACAACAAAAGCATGCGAAAATCCGATAAGTATTTTAGCTAATGCTTTAGAAGACTAATAAGTTATCATTTAAATTAAAAAAATCTTACAAAAATTGTAAGATTTTTTTAATTTAAATTTATTCTATTTAGCTATAATTACTTCTATACCATGATCTTCAAAAGAAATTAAATCTTTTTCGGAAATATCATTATCTGTAATTAAAACATCCACTTTATCCAAAGAACAAATCTGTCCAAATCCTCTTTTATTGATTTTAGTAGAATCGGCCAGAACGATGACTTTTTCAGATTGATCAATCATTACTTTGTTCAAATGAGCTTCAGTGGAATTAGAAGTTGATAATCCAAAATCTAAATCTATCCCATCTATTCCTATGAATAATTTATTACATGAAAAATTCTTAAGTTCTAATTCTGCAATAGCTCCAATAACAGAAACAGAACTTTTTCTCAAATCTCCACCTAATTGAATCACATCCGTAAATGGATCATTACTTAATTCCATAGAAACTTGTAAGGCAGAAGTAACTACCGTTAACTTTTCATATCCAGAAATAATTTTTGCTAGATAATAAACTGTAGTCCCAGAAGCAAGAATAATAAAATCATGATCATTTATAAATTGTAATGCCGCTTTCGCTATTTTTTGTTTTTGAGCAACTTGAACAAATTCTTTTTCATTAATATTTTTTTCAAAAGCATATAAAGATTGCTTACTTGCTCCACCATGGGTACGATATAGTAATCCTTTATTTTCAAGATATTGCAAGTCTTTACGAATAGTTACAGCAGATACATTTAACTTTTCGCAAAGATCATTAACTTTAATAAAATTTTGATCATTTAACTCATCAATAATTATCTGTTGTCTTCCATTTAACTTAACCATGATTCGTTTTTGGGCTAAATATAACGAAAAAATAACAGTAATAAATTAACTTTTTCTCTATTTTTATACATTTTCCTATATAAATTTGAAATGATATTTTTATATATTTTTTATATTATTTATTAATATTATATTAATAATTATTTGTTTTTTAACAAATAACTACATATAAATAGTAGGTTTACTACAAATCTGAAAAATATCATTAAAAAAAACATTCTGGTTTCGTATTGTTTTTTTGTATATTTACGGCACACATGAAAAGAATAAAAAAATAATTAAAATGAAACGAACAGAGCAAATATCAAAATTAAACGACTCTAATGTTGAATGGGACGTAATAATTATCGGAGGAGGAGCCAGTGGTTTAGGTACAGCTGTTGATGCAGCTACCAGAGGATATAAAACTATTTTATTTGAAGCAAATGATTTTGCTAAAGCTACATCAAGCCGATCTACAAAATTAGTTCACGGTGGGGTAAGATATCTTGCCCAGGGAGATGTATCTTTAGTAAAAGAAGCTTTAAGAGAGAGAGGGTTATTAGAAAGAAATGCTAGCCATTTAGCAAAAAAACAATCTTTCGTAATTCCTATCTATAAATGGTTTGATGGACCTTTCTATACGATAGGTCTGAAACTTTATGATATGTTATCAAAAAAACTAAGTTTAGGAAAATCTGTACATATTAATAAAGAAAAAACTATTGAACAGCTTCCTACTATTAAAAAAGAAAAACTTAGAGGAGGGGTTGTATATTATGATGGTCAATTTGATGATTCAAGATTAGCGGTTAACCTAGCACAAACAGCTGTAGAAAATGGAGCTACTGTTATTAATCATATAAAAGTGACTGATTTATTAAAAGACAATACAGGGAAAATAATTGGAGTAAAAGTAAAAGATGCATTATATGGAAACGAATATAATGTGAAAGGAAAAGCAATTTTTAATGCCACTGGAGTATTTACCAATGACATTTTGAATATGAATGATCCTAACCATAAAAAAACTGTTGTTCCTAGCCAAGGAATTCATCTTGTCTTAGATAAATCCTTTTTACCAGGAGATAGTGCTTTAATGATCCCTAAAACTAGCGATGGGCGAGTATTATTTGCTGTCCCTTGGCACAATAGAATTGTTGTAGGTACTACCGACATCTTAGTAGAACACCCAAGTTTAGAACCCAGAGCTCTGGAACAAGAAATTGAATTTGTATTATCTACCGCTTCCCAATATTTAACAAAAAAACCTACAAGAAAAGATGTTTTAACAGTCTTTGCTGGTCAAAGACCTTTGGCTGCTCCTGAAAAAGAAGGAGAAAGTACAAAAGAGGTATCCAGAAGTCATAAAATAATGGTTTCTAATACCGGTTTGATTTCAATAATAGGAGGAAAATGGACTACCTATAGACAAATGGCTGAAGATTTTATTAATAAAGCCATACAAATAAATAAAATTCCTAATAAACCATGTAAAACAGAAAATCTTTCTATACATGGAAATATTCCTGCTGAAAAAGTAGATAGAACTAATCATTTATACATTTATGGGGCAGATATACCAGAAATTTTAAAATTACAACAAGAAAACAGTGAATATGCTGAAAAAATACACCCTAATCATGATTATACTAAAGCAGAAATCATTTGGGCTATAAGAACAGAAATGGCTGAAAAAGTTGAAGATATCCTGGCTCGTAGAGTACGTTTATTATTTATAGACGCAAGAGCGGCCATTGATTGTGCAGAAACAGTCGCTAAAATTATGGCAAAAGAACTAGGGCATGATAATCAATGGATTGAAAAAGAAGTAAATGAATTTAGAGATTTAGCCAAAGGCTATTTATTAGTAGATTACTAACAAAAAATTAATATAACTTAAACACACAACTATTATTAAATTAAAAAAAATGTCAAATTTTTTAACACCTCCCAAGCCTATAAAGCGTAAACCAGAATCTGAAATAGATGCATCTTACAAAAAATTACGTCTTCAGGTTTTTATTGGTATTTATGCAGGATATGCTGCTTATTATTTAGTTAGAAAAAACCTGACTCTAGCTATGCCATTTTTAGAAAAAGAATTTGGATACACTAAAGACTATTTAGGGGCAGCCTTAGCCTGTAATGGTATTGGATATGGTATTTCTAAATTTGTCATGGGAGGAATTTCTGATAGAAGTGATGCACGTAAATTTTTATCCCTCGGTTTAATATTAGCTTCCTTAACTATAATTATTGCCGGTACTAATTTTGGAGTTTCCAATGTTTTTATTATTGGAATTCTTCAATTTTTAATCGGCTGGTTTGGAGGAATGGGATGGCCTCCCTGTGGTAGAGTTATGACCCACTGGTTCTCTTCATCTGAAAGAGGTAGTAAAATGTCTATTTGGAACACGGCACATAATGTAGGGGGAATGTTAATTGGCCCTGTAACTTCTAGTGCTACCGGTTATATAGCCTTATTAGGAATCCAACATTCTTGGAAATTTGGTACATTTGGAGTTCCTGCAGTAATTGCTATACTTATTGCCTTACTTGCTTATGCATTAATTAGGGATAATCCTCAATCTTGTGGACTTCCTTCTATAGAAGAATATAAAAATGATTATCCTGCAGACTATAGCCAAGAATCTGAAAAAGTATTATCTGCAAAAGAAATATTCTTTAAATATGTTTTAAACAATAAAATTCTTTGGGTTGTAGCACTGGCAAATGCTTTTGTGTATCTCGTAAGATATGGTGTATTAGACTGGGCTCCAACGTACCTTAAAGAAGTAAAAGGATACGATATCAAACAAGTAGGCTGGGCATATTTTGCTTATGAATTTGCTGCTATACCTGGAACCATTATTTGTGGATGGATTAGCGATAAAATTTTCAAAGGGAAAAGAGCGGTTACTACAATTATCTTTATGCTGTTAGTAATGATTGCTGTTTTTGTTTATTGGAAAAATGAAAATAACATGATGATAGATATCATAGCTTTAATATCTATAGGATTTTTAATCTATGGTCCAGTAATGTTGATTGGAGTACATGCTCTTGACTTAGCTCCTAAAAATGCAGCAGGAGCTTCTGCCGGATTTACCGGTTTCTTTGGTTATTTTATAGGAACCGCTGTTCTATCCAATATTCTTATGGGATATATTGCAGAACACTATGGCTGGAGTGCCGGTTTTGAATTATTAATTGGAAGTTGTATTATAGCTTCTATTTTAATGGCTTTTACTATTCCAGATGAAAATAAAAAATCAAAACTTAAAATGCTAAAAAAATAAACAAAAAAGTAATGAAAAAATTATTATTATATATTTTTTTAGCCCAAATTTCTTTAATAAATGCGCAAAAATACAGCTATATTCAAGGTTGGTCTAAAGAGGCAAATACAAAAATTGAAAAATTTTTAAACTCTCAAATAAAATCTAAAGAAAGAAAAGTAGCTGTATTTGATTGCGATGGTACCGTATTTGGTCAAGTACCATATTATCTTGCTGATGAAGCACTTTATATGTATGCAGATAACAATTACAGAGGAAAAACTGATGAAATATCTAAAGAAAAGTTAGCAATTCTGGATAGAATGGTTAAGGATGGTAATAATGTTGGAAAAAATTATGTAGAAGACCGTGTTCATTTTCTTTCCGGATTATCTCCTGAAGAAATTAGACAAATAGGTGTAGATTGTTATCAAAAAACCTACAAAAATAAGATGTATCCCGAAATGAAAGAACTAATTAAAAACCTGAAAAATTATGGTTTTGAAGTTTGGATACTAACTGCTTCTCCAGAGCTGCTATATCAAAAATTTGTTTCAGATGAATTGGAAATTCCTCCGTTAAATGTATTGGGAGTGAAATCTGTAATTGAAAACAATCTATCAACCAAACAAATAATATTACCTATACCTCAAGACGATGGAAAAGCTTACACAATAGAAACTTTTATTCAAACCAAGCCACTTATCGTTGGCGGAAATAGTCGTGGTGATCTAGATATGCTTAATGAATCTGCAGGTCTAAAAATTATAGTAAACCCAGATAATGAAGTTGTACGTCCGAAAGAAGATGGAGTAATTGGAGGATACACTGTAAAATCTTATTGGGAAAAGAATGACGGTATCATTGTTTATTGTAAAGATTCAGAAGATTCAAATATTAATTATCACACTAAACAATGGAAAATAAGAAAAAATAAAGATACTTCTAAGCCATAAATATTTAACTAAACCACAAAATCAATAATTTATGAAATCCATTAAAATAGCTCTTTTATCTTGTTTAAGTATGCTAACAATAGCATGCAGTGACGATGACGATAATGCACTTCCATTACGTGGCGAAAGATTACATTCACTAACGGCTGAAATGAAAATTGTTAGAGATTATGTTCCTGATAATGCTATCATAGCTCATAGGGGAACATCCTATTGGGCACCGGAGTCAACTGAATCCGCTTATAGATGGGCCAGAAATATAGGTGCTGATTACTTGGAAGCCGATTTACAGATGACTAAAGATGGGGTCATCTTAGTTATGCATGATAATGTAATGACAAGGACCACAAATATTAAAGATATATATCCTAACCGAGCCAAAGACCCAACTTCAACATTTACTTATGAAGAATTATTAAAACTAGATGCCGGAAGTTGGTTTAATAAAGACAATCCAGACAGAGCAAGGTCAAGTTTTAAAAATCAACATCAATATATTTCTACTCTTGAAGACCTTATTATGTATGCAGAAGGTAAAAGATTAAAAAGAAATGCACAAGGTGAAAGAATATGGAGCAAAAACTCAGACGGATCTTATAATTTTGAATATGAGCAAGACCCTAATGATAACGGAAATAGACCCGGAATTTATGTTGAAACTAAAGAACCTGCTTTAAATCCAGGAATAGAACAAGCTTTAGAAAAAGAATTAAACAGATTAGGTTGGAATATTAATACCCAACCTGCAACAGAAACAGCACAATTTAAAAATGGAAAAATAAATGTGGGAAATACAAATGGTAAAGTTGTATTACAAACATTTTCTCATGAAAGTTTATTAATCCTAAAAAGTATATTTAACGGAAAAATACCAACAGCACTACTTTTTTGGAAAGGAACAGGTCCTGATGATATTCACAATGATGAAACATCAACCTATATACAACACATTAATTTTGGTTTAGATAATTTAGCACAATTCATTGGACCTTCTATAGCAGGTGGTACTCCTCCGGATAACTGGCCAGAATTATTGAATTCTTGGCAAGCTGATTTAATACATAAATCTGGCATGAAAATACACCCTTACTCTTTTGATAATAAAGAACAAATGGAAAAATATTTCAATAACTCTGACGGGATGTTTACCAATCAATCAGACATGACAATATTATTTTATCATAGCAAAGGCTTAAGAAACGGTGGGCCCGCATATCAAGATGCAAAAACAGTATTAACAACATTAGGTTATTAAAAAAATTTCGTAAAATGAAAAAACATTTTAAAATTTTTCCTAAATATTATATTTATTTAAAACAGTATAATTTTTCTATATAACTAAATATTTGTAATAATGTACTCATTATAACATGAGATCATTTCACAGAATATTAGTATAATTTATAAAATATAACACTTAAATAATAAAAACAATAACATGAAGAAATTATTATTGGCTGCTTTATTGTTAGGATTTACAACAATAAATGCACAAGAGATTGCAAAATCTGGAAAAGATTACAAGTTAAAAAACGTAATTACAGTAGATGGCAGACAAGGTATAGCTGCTGATAAAGACTTCTATTATGTATCTAGTAGTACTGCTCTATTTAAATATGATAAAACAGGAAAATTAATTACCAAAAATGAAAAACCTTTTATATACTTTAAAAAAGAAGTAAACCATTTCGGTGATATTGATGTATATAATGGAGAAGTTTATACAGGCGTTGAATTTTTTGAATCCGGAAATGTTAGAAATATACAAATCGCTGTATATGATGCTAAAACATTAGATTATAAATATTCTATCGATTTCGGACAAATTGAACAACCAGAAGTATGCGGTATCGCCATTGATAAACAAAATGATATAGCTTGGATGGCTGATTGGACACAAGGTAACTATATATACAAATATGACTTGAAAAATAAAAAATATATAGGCAAAATTCATTTACAGCCTTCTCCACAATGGCAACAAGGAATTTTTTATAATAACGGAAAAGTATTAATTACTGCAGACGATGGAGATGCGGACTTAAACGAACCCGATAACATTTACATAGCAGACGTTAATACATCTGATGACCAAACAAGAACCAATGTAAGTTTATTTAGATCTATTCCTGAGTTTAAAAAAGAAGGTGAAATAGAAGGAATTACTATTGACCCAACTAATAATGATTTATTAATTCTTAATAACAGAGGTTCTATCATAAAAATGGGAATGCCTTCAGGATTTTATCCTGGGTACGATAAAGAAATCCATGAAGTATATATTTTTGAAAGAATTAAATAATAGAATGATTTGACTCATTAAAAGATATGATAAATAACAATAAGGTAAAGACAATTAATATTAGTCTTTGCCTTATTTTTACAAAATAAATTACCTTATTAATAATACACATCATTATGAAATATAAACTTTTATATTTAATATTATTAACTCCTTTTTTTTCTTTATACTCGCAAGAGAAATCTGATCTTGAAAAAAGAGTAGAGGCTTTAGAACAAGCTCTAAATGTTAAAAACAAAGAACTTGAAGAAAAAAATAAAGCCTTAGAAGAAGCTATAAAAACTAAAAATGAAAATACCGAAATTGTAAAAAACACTTCTACAGGAACTCTTAATTTAATGAGCTATGATACAATTGCTCGTACAGAAAAACCTTTTATACAACGTGTAACCGGCGAAGGATCAGCATTACAAGATGGAATTAAACTTAATTTCCTTAAAGATATATTAGGAGGTGATGAAAATAGCTTTACCCCTACCCTTAAATACGGAATTGGTATGGTATTGGAAACTATATATCAAGAAGTTCCTAGCGATAAAAACGTTTATAAAGAAGCAAATTCCAGTTACAACTTCCAACCGGGAGCATTTAAAATTGGATTTTTGCACACCGACATGCAAATTACACCAAAGTTAGGTGCTAGTGTTACTTGGAATTTACATGCTAATAAAATTACAGACGCATTTATCAAATACGATTTTCATAAATTATTAGGAGTGCAAATTGGGCGTTTCAAAGGTGCCGGAAACAGAGCTGCAAATGAAACCTCTGCTTATGACATAGACTTAGTCGATTTCACTTACACCTCAGAAAATCAAAGTACTGACCAAGGAGCTCCTGACTTAAGACACTATGGTATAGATCTTTATGGTAAATGGAAATGGGTAAAATACTCTTTCTTTTGGCATAACAGCGATAGTAATAGAGATAGATACTGGTCTGGATTTAATGATGGCCCAAATGTAGACCAAGGAAATCACGGACTAGAATTTAAAAGTTGGGATTTCTCATTACACTTATTCCCTATAAAAAATATTGAATTCGGAGGGCATATGGGTAGCGTAAACCTTCCTGGTATGGGATATAAACAATCTTGGGCTTATTCAGGTTATCTATATTATATAAACCCTAAAAAATATAAATTTAAATTTGATTATGGTACACACAAACAAGTTAGATTCTTTAATCCTAAAACAGGAGATTACAATTTAACATCATCTGCCGGTGGAAATTTAGATTATACGAAACATGACTTTATAAAAGTAAACAAATTAGGATATTCATTCTTAGTAGGCTACAACGTTACTAACCATATTGAACCAGTAGCAAGATATGAATATTATGATCAAGGAAATAAAGCAATTTCAGGATTTAACTATGAAAAACTAAACCTTTATACTATTGGAGTAAACTATTACGTATATCCAAACAGTCCTAGAATGGCAAAAATAACTGCTTTCTATCAACATCGAGATGAAACCGGTGGACCAAAAATTGCAAATGACTGGTTTGGTTTAAGTTATCAAATTGTATTATACAACAATAGTAAAGGTAATTTTTAACTAAAATTTTAACTAAAAACACAAAAAAATGAAAGAAAAATTTATTTTAGCTCTCGATCAAGGAACTACCTCTTCCCGAGCTATTTTATTTAACCATGGCGGTGAAATTACATCTGTTGCACAAAGGGATTATACCCAACATTTCCCTAAACCAGGTTGGGTTGAACATGATCCGGAAGAAATTTGGTCTTCTCAAATTTCTGTAGCTGCGGAAGCAATTGCAAAAAAAGGCGTTTCTGGATTAGACATTGCGGCAATAGGAATTACAAACCAAAGGGAAACAACAATCATTTGGGATAGAGAAACCAGTGAGCCCGTTTATAATGCTATTGTTTGGCAAGACAGAAGAACTGCAAAATATTGTGATGAATTAAAAGCACAAGGATTAACGCAAGAAATTCGTGAAAAAACAGGATTAATCCTTGACGCATATTTTTCAGGAACAAAAGTTAAATGGATATTAGATAATGTTCCCGGAGTAAGAGAAAGAGCTGAACAAGGGAAATTATGCTTTGGAACTGTTGATACTTGGTTAATATGGAAGTTAACCTTTGGAAAAATGCATGTTACAGATGTATCAAATGCCTCTCGTACATTATTATTTAATATACATACCATGCAATGGGATGAAGATTTGTTAAAATTATTTAACATCCCAAAATCTATTTTGCCTGAAGTAAAACAAAGTAGCGAAATATATGGAGAAACCTCAACTACCTTATTCTCCACTAAAATCCCAATTGCAGGTATTGCAGGAGACCAACAAGCTGCTCTTTTTGGTCAATTATGTGATAAACCAGGAATGGCAAAAAATACTTATGGCACTGGATGTTTCTTATTAATGAACACAGGAGAAAAACCTGTAATGTCTAAAAATAACCTCTTAACTACCATTGCTTGGAAAATAAATGGAAAAACACATTATGCTTTAGAAGGAAGTGTATTTGTAGGAGGTGCTGCAGTACAATGGATAAGAGATGGTGCTAAACTAGTAAAAACCTCTCCAGATACTGAGAACCTAGCAAAAACAGTTCCAGATAATGGAGGGGTTTATTTTGTACCTGCTTTAACTGGATTAGGTGCTCCTTACTGGGATCCTTATGCAAGGGGCGGTATTCTTGGAATAACAAGAGGAACAACAGACGGACACATAGCCCGAGCTACTTTAGAAGGTATAGCTTATCAAGTATATGATTTAGTAAAAGCTATGGAAGCCGATTCTGGGGTTAAAGACCTTGAATTAAGAGTAGATGGTGGAGCTTGTGCTAATAATCTAATGATGCAATTTCAGGCTGATATATTTGGTTTTAATGTAGTTAGACCTAAAACATTAGAAACAACCGCTTTAGGAGCTGCTTATTTAGCTGGATTAGCTGTTGGTTATTGGAAAAATATAGATGAAATTCAAAGTCAAAGAGTTATAGATAGAGTATTTAAACCCGAAATGAAAGCTGAAGATGTAGCCCATAATATAAGTGGTTGGAAGAAAGCAGTAGGCAGAGTTCTTAACTGGGTAGATGAGGAAGATAAATAACCACAAGAATTAACAAAATGGTCCCTTTATATATACATTTTGCAGAATTGATTAGTACATTACTCTTAGCCATTTTAATAGGAAATAGTGTTTGTACAAATCTTGCACTGAAAAAAACTGTAGGTAATAGATCAAGGTTAATTAATATTGCTTCCGGATTTACTTTTATTGTATTTCTGGGAGCAATAATTTCCGTAATCATAAATAAAGTACATTCTATTCCAGCAGTTAAAATAAAACGAGCTATAGCAGAAAACTTACTATGTAATGAAATACAAATTAATATTATTTCACAATTAATAGGAACTGTTTTAGGAACTATTTTAGTATATATCCAATACAAAAAAAATTTTGATACTACTAAAAACCCGAATTTTAAAAAAGATGTATTTAGTACAAATCCAACTATAAAAAATTACCTCAAAAATCCAATATCAGAGGTAATAGGGATCTATGTACTTACATTTACAATTTTTTACATTTTAATAGGGTATTTTAAAATTAATGAAAATTCATCAATTTTTGGATTAAGTTCTTTAATCTCTGTACCTATAGCTTTATTTATTAGGTCCTATAATAGGAATATTAACAACCAATGGTATATTCCTTTAGAATCATTTTCAGTGCAATATAAAAAATAATAACTTACAAATTAAAATTATAAAAAAATGAAAAAAATTATTGCACTTTTAACAACAACAATATTTACCATAATTTCTTATGGTCAGGAGACAAATAATCTGGATAAAGTCCTGGATCGATTTGATTTTAACCTAGAATTAAAATCCAATCACCTATGGAAAGGGATAATAGTTTCTGATGTTCCTATCGCTGCTGTAGATCTAAATTACTCATTAGATAGAAATAAAAATCTCAAAATAGGAGTTTGGGGTGGTATGGGATTATCAGATAATAATGGTGAACATTATCATGAAATCAATTACTACATAAATTATGGCACAAAAAGATACGGTATAGGTATTTGGGATGTATTCAACTCTACAGGAAGAGAGAAAGGGGATCCTAATAATGATATTTGGAATTATGACAGAAAAGACACCGGGCACAGACTTGATTTAAGAGGATATGTAGTTTTTGCTGAAAATTTCCCTCTAAGATTAGATCTAGTTTCTTCATTTTTTGGAGAAGATAGAAAAGAAAATAAAGATAGAGATCAAAAATTTTCCACTAACGTAGAACTTAGCTACCCAATTATTGATAATGAAAAAATTAATGTAAACTTATTCTGTGGTGGAGCTTTTCCCTTAAACGGGGGACAGTCCCATTTTTATGGAAATGAAAAACATGATTTTGATATAGTTAATGTTGGATTTAAAGCCGCTAAAGATATTCCTGTATTAGGATATAAACTTCCTGTATCTGCCACTGTTATGTGGAATCCGTCAAATAAAGAAGCTCGAGTACAGATAGCCACATCTTTATTTTAAATAGAAGATAATATTGAACTTTTATACAATAAAAAACCTATGCAAGCTTGCATAGGTTTTTTTTTATTCTTATAATTAAATAATTGCTTTTTGTATTAAATAAAATATCTTTTGTTACATTTGTATTCTAAATGTCTAAAATTGGGCAGGAATAATTTTATAAATAAAAATCTGTCGAGCTAACCATTTTTATGAGTAGAAAAATTTTTATATCTTTTCTCAATCTCCTTCTATTTACACAAGCATTTGCCCAATTACAAATTAAAGTTGTTAATATTAATAATAAACAACCCGTAGTTAATGCTCATATATATGACGAATCAAAAAAATTATTAGGAAAAACAAATGATCAAGGTATTTTTTATATAAATAATAAAGAAGACAAAATATTAATATTGGCAGATAGTTTCGCAAAGAAAACAGAAACTTTAGGAAAATTAAATAAAACTATTTATTTATTTCCACCAAAAACAAACCCTAAAAGTGATCCTTTGGCTCTTAAAATTATACAAAAATCTTGGATAAATCGATCCAAAAATAATCCTGATTTTTTAGAAAATTATAGATTTAACTCTTATGTAAAATTTACTTTAGATGTACCATCCGATTCGGTGAAATATATCACAAATCCCAAAAGGAAATTAGATAGTTTAAACAATGCTTTTAAACAACTTTTGGAAAAAAATCTGCTTTTTATAGGAGAAAGAATTATGGTATATAAATACGATAAAAAATATGGAAAAAAAGCCATTATTACAGCATATAAAGCAGGAGGATTAAATAATCCGGAATTATATAACATATCAATGTCTCAATCAATGGTTAATACATATCCGGAAATACTAAAACCTAAAGAAATACAAAATAACGTAGTAAAATTCATAGATAGTTTAAATATTAATGGTAGAAAAACATATGAAATTTTAATGTATTCCAAAGGTAAAAGTGAAACACAATTTTACAGAAATCTTGATATTTTTGTAGATGCAGAAAGTTTTGCCTTAGTAAAAATACTAGGTAATACATCAAAAATTTCTGATGTTTATTATGAAATAGTTTATACTCCGTACCAAGGAATATGGCATGCCGAATCAGAATATATGAAAACAAAAATTCTGAGTAAAAATTTTATAAATAAAATTAATAAAATACTACCTAAAGGACTACATACTATAACAAAACTTACTACTACCTCAACAGTAGAATCACATTTTTTAAATTTTGAAAGTCCGGTATCTTTTACCGCTAAAGAATTTCAAGGGTATGAATACCAAATTGATAAAAACGTATCTCAAAATTCAAATGAAAAAATTGCATCTTTAAGAACTGATAGTCTAACTCTTAGAGAAGCTTCTACATATAATCAGTTAAATAAAATCTTTCAAAAATATAAACTGGAATCTAAACTTCGCTTTTTAAGAAGCTTATCATCCGGAGAATTAGAATTAAGCTTTTTTAGTCTCGATCTCTATAATTTATTTAGCCATAATATGTATGAATCTTTCCGCTATCAACTTGGAGGACATACAAATTATAAATTGAGCACCAATTTTCAAATTGGGGGATATATAGCCAAAGCAACCCGAGATGAAGAAGTGAAAGCAGGAGGAGAAATTAAATTTTTTATAAATAAGAAACAAGGAGGAGAACTCTCTTTTAAAGCAGAAACTGACGTTTTACCTGCAGGTAGAACTAAAATAAAGTATCTTACCCCTAAAGATGAAATATCCGCTAAGTCCAACAATATATATAATGACACTTATTTTAGTTATAGAAAACTAGAACTCTCCTATCAACAAGATTTTTTCAAAAATTTGGATATTACTTTTTCTGTAGATTATCAAAGACAACGTGCTGAGTTTGATTATCTTTTTAAAGATTATAACAAGGATACCTGGTTTAATTTTGTTAATACAGCTATAAGATTAAGATATGCCCCAAAAGTTAAATATTTAGAAACCCCTGTTGGCAGAACTACATTTAAAGATAGCCCTCCATATTATTATTTAACCTATTCCAAATCATGGAATCTTTTTGATCGTAGTACAGCTACACATAGATTGTATTTATCTGCCGTATATACATTTATGAACAAATTAGGTAATACTAAAATAACAGGTAATTTAGGGGCCATATTCGGAGAAACACCTATTATGAATACCTACGAAGGTATGGGGGTAGCCAAACATGGACACAATCTTTGGGGAAGATTTAGTGTAAGAGGGTTTCAAAGCTTTGAAACTATGGATCCTGCTTCATTTTTTTCAGATAAATTTGCATCAATCCAATTTACTCATTATCTTAGACCGATAAGAGTCAGTGAATTTAAATCTCTGCACTTTGCTCTTATATACAACGGTCTCATAGGAACAATGAAAAATAAAAGTGACCATCAGTTATTAGATTTTGATGTTCCCAAAGATTATTACCAAGAGTTTGGAGTAGAAGCCAATAAACTTTTATTGGGAATTATAGGAGTCGGAGTATATTGTAGATTAGGTGCCTATCAGGTAAGTAATTTAGATAAAAATCTTTATATAAAGTTGACCTTGGAGATTTAATTAAGCTTACTTTTATCCATATAATAAAACCTTATATAAATTTATGTTACCTGAAAAATATTCCCTTTTATTAAAGGAGCTATCTAAAAAAATACCTCCTAAAAGATTAGTTACCGATCCTCTAAAAACCCTAGCATATGGAACCGATGCCAGTTTTTATAGACTTATCCCTAAAATCGTTGTACAAGCACATTCTGAAAAAGAAGTCATAGAAACACTAAAAATCACAGGAAAAATGAAAATTCCTGTAACTTTTAGAGCCTCAGGAACCAGTCTCTCCGGACAAGCAATCACAGATTCAGTACTTATAGTTGCCACTCATTCATGGAATAATTATACTATTCTGGATGGGGGTAATAAAATACAATTGCAACCTGGAATAGTTGGTGCTCGTGCTAATATTTTCCTATCTCCATACGCTAAAAAGATAGGTCCAGATCCGGCCTCGATTAATTCTGCCAGAATTGGGGGCATAGCGGCTAATAATGCTAGTGGAATGTGTTGTGGAACTTCTCAAAATTCATATAATACAATTGCAGATATTAGAATAATACTATATGATGGATCCATATTAGATACTTCAGATCCTTACAGCATTGAACAATTTAAAAAAGAACATTCTGATATTATACAGAATATAATAAAAATAAGAGATAATATTACTTCTGATTCTTTACTTTATGAAAGAATCAAAAGAAAATTTAAAATTAAAAATACTACAGGTTACAGCCTTAATGCTTTTGTGGACTATAAAGATCCGATAGATATTCTAAAACACCTCATGATAGGATCTGAAGGAACTTTAGGCTTTATCTCCCATATTACTTACCATACGGTTACCGATTTTAAATACAAAGCCTGTGCTCTTCTAATTTACACAACCATAGAACAAGCTTGTGAAGCAGTTCCTTTATTACGTGAGAGTCCTGTATCTGCTGTGGAGTTATTAGACCGTGATAGTATACGTTCGGTAGAAAATGACCCTGATGCACCTGAATATTTCAAATCCTTACCTGAAACTGTAGGGGTCTTACTAGTAGATATACAAGCAAACAATAAAGAAGAAATACAGGAAAAAGAATCTATAATTCGAAAATCTGTAAATTCTATTCCAATATTGCAACCCTACAAATTTACCTCTGATCCTAAAGAATATAATTTTAATTGGAAAGCAAGAAAAGGTTTACTAGCCTCTGTCGGAGGTCTCCGAAAAAAAGGAACTACCTGTCTTATCGAAGATGTGGCTTTTCCTGTTCCGCGTTTAGCAGAAGCTTGTACAGCTTTAAAAAAACTATTCAAAAAATATAAATATCAGGATGCAGTTTTATTCGGACATGCTCTGGAAGGAAACTTACATTTGGTTTTTTCGCAGGATTTTTCAGATCCTAAAGAAGTAAAAAGATATGCTGACCTTATGGATGAATTGGCTGTAATTGTAGTGGATCAATTTGACGGTTCTTTAAAAGCAGAACATGGCACTGGACGGAATATGGCTCCTTTTGTAGAAAAAGAATGGGGAGAAGCAGCCTATAAGCTTATGGTACAAATAAAAAATACTTTTGACCCTTTTAAACTCATCAACCCTGGAGTTATTATTAACCCTAATCCACAAATTCATTTAGAAAACTTAAAACCACTACCGGAAGCACATGACTTGATTGATAAATGTATGGAATGTGGTTTTTGTGAATCATCTTGTGTCTCTGAAGGTCTTACTTTATCTCCTAGACAAAGGATTGTAGTAAGCCGTGAAATAGCGCGATTAAAAAAAACCGGGGAAAATACTCAACGTTTAAAACATTTTTTAGAAAAATCTAACTATAATGTAGATGAAACTTGTGCTACTGATGGTTTATGTCTATTAGCTTGTCCAGTAGGCATAGATACAGGTATTTTTGTAAAAGCTTTAAGAAAAGAAAAAATACGTTCTTTTGAGAAAAAAAATGCACGTTATATTGCAGACCATTTTCAGAGGACTTCTTCTTTTTTAAAAACAGGTCTTAGTGTGGCTTATTTTGGACAAAAATTTTTAGGTAATCACTTAATGAGCTTCCTATCTTCTGGGATAAGAAAATTATCTTTTGACAAAATACCTTTATGGAACCGGGCTATGCCTTATCCTGCTAAAAAAATTAAACTTAATGCTGTACATGAAGGAAATGAATTAAAAGTAGTATATTTTCCATCATGTATTAATCGTGCTATGGGAAAATCTGAAAAATATCCTACAGAAGAAGTTTCCCTTACACAAAAAACAGAAGAATTATTAATTCGTGCAGGTTATACTATTATTTATCCTGAAAATCTTAATTCTTTATGTTGTGGAATGCCTTTTAGCAGCAAAGGATACGTTCAAGAATCTGAACAAAAATCAATGGAGCTGAAAGATGCTCTATATAAAGCTTCAGATAATGGAAAATATCCTATACTTTATGATATGAGTCCTTGTTATTATACTTCACATTCTCATTTTTCTCATAAAGATTTACCTATATATGATCCTATAAAATTTATGTTGGAATTTGTAATGCCTAAATTGAAAGTAAAAAATCCTAAGGAAAATGCCACCATATTTCCTATCTGTTCGGTTAAAAAATTAGGGCTTATGAACGATCTAATGAAATTAACTCAACTATGTGCAAAAAATGTAAATATAATACAAACTAATTGTTGTGGATTTGCTGGAGATCGAGGATTTACCTATCCGGAGCTTAATCAACATGGACAAAGACACTTAAAAGAACAAATCCATACAGGTTGCTCTGAAGGATATTCTACGAGCCGAACTTGTGAAATAGGAATGGAGGAATACAGCGATATTAATTTTAAATCTATTTTTTATTTGATTGATGAAGTAACCCGATAATCTTAAATTTACCTTGAGTTTTATTTGAATTAATTAATAAACTATTTTAATTGTTATAAATAAAATATTTAAAATATTAAAACATTGAATGAATTGATGATATCTTTTTTAACTAATGAAAATTTATCATTCATCCTAAAAAAATGTAAACTCAATAAATAAAAAAAGCGGTTAAAACCGCTTTTTTTATCTATAACTAATTGCGAATATGTTAATTTAATTATTTTTATAAACCTCCGGATTTACTACGCAGGGTAATTTTTCACCTTTTATTCCTGCAATTATATTTTTTGCACATAATACAGACATGGCATTTCGAGCTTCTACCGTAGCTGATCCAATATGTGGAGTAATTGCCACATTTTCCATTTGTAACAGAGGATTATCTGCTTTCATTGGTTCCGGATCTGTTACATCTAATCCTGCACCCCATATTTGACCGCTTTGAAGAGCCTGTATCAAATCTTTTTCATTCACCATAGCACCTCTAGCCGTATTTATTAGAATAGAAGTATTTTTCATTTTTTTTAAGGTAGAATCATTAAAAATACCTTTATTCTCTTCAGATAAAGGAGCATGTATACTCAATACATCTGCTTGATTCAATAATTCTTCGAAAGAGACATAAGTAGCTCCTATTTCTTTTTCTGCTTGCTCTTGTTTATGACGATTATGATAAATCACCTTCATCCCATATGCTCCCTTGCATTTTTCAGCCATTTTAAAACCTATACGCCCCATTCCGAATATTCCCAAAGTTTTTCCATTCAGTTCTTGCCCTAAATAATCCACAGATAAAAAACCGGGTTTCCAATTTCCTTCTATAATCCTACGGTAATTGAAAAAAGCTTTTCTTGAAACATTCAACATTAATAAAAAAGCCGTATCTGCTGTAGCATTACTCAATACATCAGGAGTATTACCCACCGGAATACCTAAACGGGTAGATGTTGGAATATCAATATGATTAAAACCAACAGAAAAAGTAGATATCACTTTTAATTGAGAACAGGCTTCTAAAAACTTTCCCGAAACTGGAGACATAACATTAATGTAGCCGTCTGCATCTTTACATTTATCAATCAATTCATCTAAAGTAATGGGTTGAGAATGGTTCCATTCCTCAACTATATACCCTTCTTCTTGAAGCATCTTCACGCCAATTTGGGGAATAACTCCGGAAATAAATATTTTCATATTCTTAATATTTGTATTTTATTAATTTATTTCCATTACAAATTCATTTTTTGGGTGTCTTACTTTTTTTAGGTTTACTAACCAGTCATTTTCGGCATCTCTATATCCTAACGGTAATACAACTACACTTTTCAGTCCCTGTTCATGAAGATTCAATAAATTGTCTAATGCCTCATTATTGAATCCTTCCATTGGGGTTGCATCTACTTTCAGCTCGGCAGCCATAGCTATGGAATAGGCA
Source organism: Apibacter adventoris (assembly GCF_002964975.1). Taxonomy (GTDB): domain Bacteria; phylum Bacteroidota; class Bacteroidia; order Flavobacteriales; family Weeksellaceae; genus Apibacter; species Apibacter adventoris. Next base: position 33,414 of record NZ_PSZM01000036.1, read on the forward strand.
AACGCTATATATACCTGACGTGCTATATGTTCAAAATTTAAATGTTCAGGTCTTGAAAGATATATAGATTTAATGTAATCGGTATAAGGTTTATATTGATCTTTACCCTGATCTCTTTCGCTGGTTATTAAATGATAGATATAGTCTATTCTTTCCTCAGTATAATTATCCCAACCTGCAAATACTAAAAGGTGAGAACAATCTATTACTTGTTGCTGGTTTTTTGCTATAGGATAAATTTTTTCTTTTAATTCCGTATTGGTTATAATAAGTATTTTAAAAGGTTGTAATCCTGATGAAGTTGGTGCTAGATAAGCTGCTTCTACTATTTTATCTACTTGGTCCTGATCTAGTTTTTTGGAAGGATCAAATTTTTTTGTAGCATATCTCCATTTAGATTCTTCTAATAATCCCATACTATTTTTATTCTTTTTCTTTTATTTTTATTAATTAAATTCTTTTCTTTTTTTATGGATTGGTAGACCAAAGGGATGCATTGGCTAATAAAGCTCTTTTGTTAAGCTTCAAAATATCAATCACTAAATCTGCAAAATCTTCTGGTTGTAAAACTTTTTCAGGATTTCCATCGGTTATTTTCAGTTCTTTCACAGACATATCAGAAGCAATTGTACTAGGAGTTAATGTTGTCACACGTATATTATGTTTTCTCATTTCAAACATCAAGGATTCGGAAAGAGAAATTAATCCTGCTTTTGAAACACTGTATGCAGATGTAGTAGCCCCCCCTTTTAATCCGGCAGTTGAGGAAACATTAATTATATCTCCTCCTTTTTTTTCTACCATAGAGGGAAGTATGATTTTAGATACATAATATGGTCCGAATAGATTGGTTTGTACAATATTCATCCATTCCTTTTCAGGCATATCCAAAAAACTTCCAAATGCTGCAATTCCTGCATTATTAATTAGAATATCAAAGGTTCCAAAATCATTTTGTAATTTTTTTAAAGAAAATTCTACTTCCTGGAAATTTGAAATGTCAAAAACAGAATACATTGTTTTTATTCCTCTGGTTTGCAATTCTTTAGTTGTTTCCTTCAAAGATTTTTCGTTGCGTCCTGTAATAGCGACCTCCACTCCTTCAGCAGCTAAAGCTAAGGCTATTGCTTTTCCTAGTCCACGACTACCTCCTGTAACTAATGCTTTTTTTCCTTTAAGATTTTCCATATTTTTATTTTATAATTTTGCTATTTCTTTATTTATAAAGTCAATATCCTCTTGTGTAAGCGTAATTTCTGCCGCTTTTGCATTTTGAAGGGCTTGTTCTGCATTTCTGGCACCAGCTAAAGCAATGGTTATTCCCGGCTGTTTTATTGTCCAGTTAAGTACTAATTGTGCCAGAGTAGCACCATGTTCTTCTGCAATTGGTTTTATTCTGTTTAAAAATTCATTTACTTTTTGGATATTTTCCGGTCGGTATATTTTCATATTGCTTCTTCCATCTCCTGCAGCAAAGATATGATCCGGTTTTATTTTTCCGGTTAATAAACCTCGTTCCATAGGACTATAAGCCAAAATAGATTTATTATTTTTTATGCAATAAGGAATAGCCTCTGCTTCTATTTTACGATTCATCATACTATAAGGAAGCTGATTAGATACTATATTGCAGTATTTTTCTGCTTCTTTCATTTGAGCTGCTGAATAGTTACAAACAGCGGCATATCTTATTTTCCCTTGTTCTATTAATGTTGAAACAGCTTCAAATGTCTCCTGAATAGGAGTAACTGTTTCCGGCCAATGCATTTGATACAGATCAATATAATCTGTTCCTAATCGTTTTAAGCTTTGTTCACATTCATATATTATACTTTTTTTACCTGCATATTTATAAATATCAATCTCGTTACCTGAATTGTCTTTACTATGTGCAACAAAGTCACCCTTGGGTAAGTCCCATCGCATTCCAAACTTTGTCAAAATCTGAACTTTATCTCTTGAAAATTCTTTAATAGCTTCTCCCACAATCTCTTCACTGGTTCCTTGTCCATAAATGGGGGCTGTATCAATAGAAGTAATTCCTACCTCAAATCCTGATTTAATAGCATTTACGGCATCTTTTCTATTGGAGCCACCCCACATCCATCCTCCGGCAGCCCAAGCTCCAAAAGTTATTACTGATAGAGACAATTCTGAATCTCCTAGCTTTTTATACTCCATTTTTTTATTTTTATAGCATAAAATTAGTTAATATTATCGAGTCTGTATATTAATTTTATAATATAAATATTTATTTTTTTATTCTAAAAAAGTACATACTTTGACTAAATGTTCAATATATTACTGTTTTTATTTGATTATTTTTTTTCGTTTGTATCCTTTTTTCTATATCAAGGAAAACTTCATTAAAATATTTTTTATTTTATCAGGAATCTAAAATCATCATGTGGATGTAATGTTTTCTTATGAGTTATTAATTAATAATTTAAACAAGTCCAAATTAACTAAATTTCCCATATATATATGTTTAGATTAATACTAAGATTTCTTTTTCCATATATAATTGGGAATTAGAGATATTGCAAATATATGAATCACCCATATAGCTTATGAAAAAGTAGACAGATTAGCACGTTTAATATACCAATTCGTCTATTTTAGAAATTTGTAAGATGTTAACGCTTTTCCGGAATAATCCTTTGAAAAAATGCTTCCCGATAATTGTTTCCTATTCCAATTTCGTATGTATTGATGAAAATATCGTTGTTATTAAAAGATTCAATCCGATTCAGATTGACTATATATGATCTATTGATACGAAAAAAGATGTTGTGAGGTAGTAATTCTAATATGTTTTTCAAATACATTTTAGTAATAATTCTTTTATTTTCTGTCTGTATGATAACATAATCTTTCAAACCTTCAATAAATAGGACATCTCTATAATAAATTTTGAAGAATTTTCTTTCTGATTTTACAAAAATATGGTCAGATTTAATATCTCCCATGTTTCCCTTTTCTTCATTCATCAATAAGGTATGATAAGCAACGGCTTTTTGCACTGCTTTTGCTAAGCGATCTTCTTCAATAGGTTTTACCAAATAGTCTATGGCATCAACATCGTAACTATCAAGTGCATATTCCGAATAAGCAGTAGTGAATATAACAAGAGTGGTTCGAGGTATATTTTTTGCAAAATCGATTCCATTTATTCCCGGCATTTGGATATCAAGAAATGCTAAATCAACAGTTTTATCTAACATAAATTCAGATGCAGACTCAGCATCTTCGAAGCTACCGACAAGCTGCAACTGAGAGATTTTGTCCACTAAGGCTGCAAGTCCCAAGCGAGCAATCGGTTCATCATCAACTATAATACACTTCATATTTTCAAATTTAATGTAATAGAATATATTGTATTGGTTTCGTGTATTTTCAAAGCAAAATCATTTTTGTAGAGCAATTCCAGACGACGTCTTATATTTGCCAATCCTAATCCTCCTTCAGTCTTAATAGGCGGGCTTTGGGGCTTTGAGTTTACACAAAAGAATAATAATTGCGAGTTATTTATTTTGAATGAGATATCAACATAAGACATGTTTTTATTTCCGGAGCTATGTTTTACCGCATTTTCAATGAAAGGTATAAATAACATAGGAGGTATTTTGATCGTGTGTAATACTCCTTCTTTTAAAATAGCATAATTAAACCTGTTTCTGCGAGATTTTTCCAGTTCAAGATAATCGGTCAAAAATCTGATTTCATCATCGAGGGAAACAAATTCTTTAGTGCTGCCATCTATTTGGTAAGATAGTAGATCATTAAACTTTGTAAGCATTTCTGCAGCCATTATCGGATTGTGTTTTATCATGATGTTCACATTATTAAGAATATTGAAAAGAAAGTGTGGATTGATTTGATTTTTCAATTGTTGTAATTCAGCATTTACGGTAATTGTTTCCAATTCCCTTATCCGTTTATTATTTATAATCCAGTTTTTTAAAATAATAAATGTTGAGGAACAAATAATAATAATACCAAAGGCTATAATTGAGTTTGTCAAACTAAGGAAGAGACTAACGTAGTTTATACCTTTACTCAAATCAACAATATGAAATACAAATTGTGAAAGTGATATTAGTAGTAACAATATGAGAATAATTAAGAACAAAAGTATAAAATATACCGAACTTCTATTTTTCAATAAGAATGAAGGAACCATAACATACATGTTTATATATATAACCCCGGTAAATATTATAAAGAATACCAACCATTCATAATATTGATAAAAGGATGCTTTATATGCACCATTGAGATTCATACAAGATGCTACAATACTGATGATAAACAATAGAATAAAATGCCTGAATAATCTGAACTTTGAGCCGGTCAGGATATTGGGGATAAAGGTGTTATTTATACTGTTTACAAACATATTTATACAGCGATTTGGATAGTCAGTTCTTTTTCATTTTGTATTTTTATCGAATATTTATTATGATACAATAATTCGAGTCTATGGTTAACCTGCGAATAATTTATATTCTCAACGTTATTGCTTATACAACTGAATTGCAAAAGATTATTTTCTACTAAAAAGCTAAGTTGCAGAATTAATTTATTGTTAAGCTCATGATTAGATATGATAGATTGCTGAATAAATGGAAGAAACAATAATGGAGGTATAAAAAGATGTGTCATATCCCCATTTTTATTGATAATAAAATCAAAATTTCCGAGATAGTTTTTTTCAAGACTGAGGTAATTCGTTAAAAAAACGATCTCAGAACTTAACAAAACTTTATCCCTGCCGCAATCATATAATTGATATCTAAGTATCTTACTTAAATTCAGAAGCATCGCAGACGATTCTTCCGGCGCTGATATGGCTAGAGAAGCTGATTTCTTTAATATTCGGGATAAGAAAGATGGGCTTACTTTTTCTTTCATTCTTTCTAATTGAGAGCGTAGATCTTCTGTTTCCAGCTGATTAATACGCTGAATATTCATTAGCCAACTTTTAAATAGTACACTCATTGAAATACCCACTATATAAATTCCAGATATCAAGAACGAACGAACCAACTCGATAATGAGATTTATCTCCGAATAAAAAGTGAGCGAGGAATCGAATATAGTATTCTTAGGTTTGAAAATAAAGTATTCAAAACCCAGATTAGTTACAATAGAGAAGGTTATTAATATTAACAATGTGACTGTGTATTGCAAATACTTACTCTTTAATAATAATTTCGGAACAATAATATATAAATTGAAATAGATAATTGTCATGTCTAATATTAAAGAAAAAAGAATTATCCAATATATCTTATTTTCGAGAATAGAGTAATTTTTACCGTAAGTAATTAAAGTGCTATTCATCTCAATAATCGCAATAGATAAAATGAGAAAAATATGTCTCCATATTTCGAACCGTTTTTTTGTCAATAAATCAGGCAGAAAACTATATTTTTCTTTATTTGATTTCAATATTATTTTCTTTTTATCTAAAAATACTTATCATAATTTAAAATTCAAGTTTATAATAGAGATTACCTATCGAAGAAGAATCTCTATATTTCTCTATTGCGCCGGTTTTAAAATTATATCTGTGTCCATAAAATTCTTTTGCGCTTGTCGCATTTAAACCTACAATGCCCCATTCATACGATCTTTTTTTATTATTAACGCGATAGCTCAAGGTATAATTTAACAAGAGCATTGCCCCTAATTGTTTGGAGTAGGCTTTTCGTTCATTATATTGGGCTTCTTTATCAGGATCATTCATTGTTGCTTCAACGTCTAAAGGAGAATAACGGTCACCGCCTTGTAACGTTAACCTAAGATTGGCGCTAAGTATTTTATTCTTCCTTTTTCCAAATATCCATTCTTTTCCTCCCGAAGCATTCAATATATAATTCCGGTTAAATTTTGTATTATGCCAAACCCCATCTCCTCCCTTATATCTTGAATCAAACAATGTAGCAGTTATCAAATAATAATAGCCTTTATTAAGATATCTCTCCAAAGTAATATCAATACCTAAATTTGTTCCTTTCCCTTTATTGACCAAAGGTTCTTCAACATAAAACTGATCCCTGTTTAATACTGAGTAAGAACTATCCGCTATTACCGGCACATCATAAAGATACTGAAAATATGGTTCTATCTTTAAATTAGTATTGTCTGATAATTTATAACTATAAGTAAACATCGCATGATGAGCTTTTGTGAAATCTAAATCTTTATTCATTGATTTGCTACCTGTGCTTTGAGTCTTTACAAAAAAAACATCTATTTTTTCCATTCTACTATGCATACCATATGCAATTGCAAAGTAGGTCCGATCCCCGCTCTTCCACTTCATGGAAATACGAGGTTCAATAGTCCAATGATTATTTAAAGTTAGAATCTGGCTGTATATACCCTGATTGAATGTCACTCTATCGCTTAGTCCAAACGATGCGCTTGTATAGCCCGATATTAATTCAGTATTTCCTTTACCTTGTGAAATTGTTTCGAGTGGATAAGCTTCATGAGGTGCTTTTTGCAAATTCATTCCATAAAACATTTTTGTATAAGTAAATCCTGTTTTATTGGTAAATCTATGACTGAATTTTTTATTTAGAGATGCGTTGAAAATTAAATTGGTAGTATGACTATCAAGATATCCATAAGGAGTTGAGTTCATATTGGCGTCAAATACATCCTGTTTCACATTATATTTCGCATATGTACTTGCCAAAGAGCTTTTCAACATCGTATTATCATTGAAGAAATAGCGATGCGTTAATCCACCCGAAAGCATATATTGCTTTGATTGACCTTTATTTCTATCTGAAAAATATTCCCATTTTTCCTGATCTTTTTCAAATTTTTGCTTATAGCTATCATATAATGCAGTACCCCAAACGGAAAAAGTGCCTGTTTTTTTTGTCGGAAAGTTTAGTTTGAAATTCAAGTCCTGATAGTTAAAATGATTTGAGGTTGAATCTTTGTCTATCTTATTCATCAAACCAATAAGCGAATACCGATAGTTTATAATATAGGAAGAATTTTGTTTCTTATTAATCGCTCCTTCGGATGCTAAATCTATCCCTAAAGTTCCAATTTGTAAAGTATATTCTCTATTTTGAGTATTCCCATTTCTCATGCGCATATCAAAAACTCCTGATACTGCATTGCCATATTCAGCGGGAAAAGCGGCGGAGAAAAAATCAGAATTACCAAGAACCTTATTGCTCAGTGAAGATAGTATACCCCCGCCAAGGGTTTGTATATCGGCAAAGTGATTGGGATTTGGTATTTCAACATCTTCTAATCTCCATTGTAGCAGATGTGGCGCGTTACCGTGAACGGATATTCCATTTGAAGATGGTGCAGATGCGATTCCCGCAAATGAAGAAATTAAACGGGCGGGATCATCCAATCCTCCTGCAAAGCGGCTAGCTTCTTCCACGCTTAACATACGTGCTCCTGTCAGTGCCATTTTATTTATTGGGGCATCTTTTTCATAAGCGCTTATAGTAATTTCACTTAGTTCATGTGAACTTTCCGTCATTGGAATTTCCAAATAGACTTCTTTTGATGTAGTTACTAGGATTTCACGAATAAAAAATGGTTGGTAACCTATACATGTTGCTTGAATAGTATGTCTTCCTACCGGTACATTTTTCAATATAAAATTTCCTTGCTCATCTGTTGTCGTTCCTATCTCAGGTATATCCGATATTCCAATTGAGATGAAAGATAATGGTTTTCCGGACTGAGAATCAACGGTTATGCCACGTATCGTTTGAGTAAATTGATCGTTTGTTACTTGTGCTTTTATATGAGCATAACATAAGAATCCTATTAAAAAGCTAATAACAAAATATTTCATATCTACGACTATTTATAGAATTTGACATTTTGTAAATCTATATTTAGTTTTATTAGCATTCAAAAAAAGTAGACAAAGACAAGTTTTTGATAGACGGATGGCGCTGAAATGATAATAGAATATAAGATGGGCAATGATTTATTATAGTATTAAAAGGTAAAAAGCGGTTAATCCAAATAGATTATAATCATTGTCATAGATTTATTTCGTACTATGAAAATGAAATATAGAAGACAATAGTTTGCTCGTTTTTAAATCATTGTTTATTGTTCATATTTCTATATTTATTACCTATTTTTCAACAGATAAATTATATTTTTTTATTATTATATTTTTTAATAATACCTTTAAAATATGTTTATAATTATATATTTATATTAATGGATTCTATTTTTAATTACCTTTGTTTTTTATCTTTTATAAAGTAACTAAAACAAAGATTTCCATGAAATTTTTAATTATTGTATTCTTTTCTTTTTTTATTTCTTTGTTTGCTTATACTCAGGATAGTTTAGTTATTATATCTAAAATTATAAATCCTGATATTCCTTGTAGAAAAGATAGTACAAATAAAAAAATTACCCTACAGTATAAACAAAATAACTCTTATATAGATATTAATACTTTTAAATCTAATAAATGTATAAATTATTATATTATTCCTAAAGTTAATGGTGAATATAAATTTATTGTTACAACTAAGAGCTATGAAACCGAATTTTCTACTTTCGAAATAACTGAAAAAACCTCTGATTCTTTAGAAATCAATGAAATATTTCTTTTTAATAAAGCACCCATATATTATAAAGAAAAGGAAATACATGAAGTTACTATAACAGGAGAACGCAAAAGTTTAGTGAAATTTGAGGCAAATAAAACCATTTATATGGTAAAAGATAATGATTTATTATCCGGGGGAAGCATAGAAGATGCTGTTAAAAAACTGCCTGGTGTGATTAAAGGTTTTGGTGGAGAGTTAACTGTCAACGGTAAATCTATGGCTATCTATATTGATAATTCCCCTTCAGGTTTGACAGGTTCTGACTTGGAAAATCTTTTACAAAGTATCCCAGCAAGTTCTATTGAAAAAATTGAAATTATAAATAATCCCGGAGCTTCTTATGATGCAAATACGGGAGGAGGAATTATTAATATTATTACCAACGGAAATGCTTTGAGAGGTATTAATGGAGCTGCTACTTTAAATTATCGTTTTAACCGAAATAATAAAATTTCTCCTTCTATTAATATAAATTCTCGGCTTAATAATATAAGTGTACAATTGAATAGCGGATTTAATTATAGGGAATGGAACAAAACCAATAATTATGAGAGAGAGTTCATTTATTTTTCTCCGCATATTTTTTTCTATCAAAAAGGAAAAGATGAAGGATATAATCGTTATTATTATTTTCGACCTTCAGCTAATATAAAATTAGGAAATAAAAGTAATTTACTTATTAATTATAATTATAGTTATACATATAATGATCTTTTTAACACTACTAATTCTGAAAGCCTAAATTCTATTAAATCTATAGATTTATCTTCTACTAACAAATCCACAAACAAAAACTCTAATCACGAAATAATAACTCAATATAAAACTCAATTAGACAGTCTAGGAACAAAATTTGATGTTACAGCCTATTTTTCTCATTATGATAAAATACCTAGTAATAAAAATGCTCAAAATAATTCAGGTATCAATTCTTACTCTATCAATAAAATTGATTTGAATTATAATAATTTTTATGCAAAATCCAACTTTGAAATTCCAATAAAAAAAATAGACTTAAGTGTAAATTTAGGGGGAAAATATTCTATCACTCATTCATCAAGTTCAGGAAAATATAATTTAATGAACAAGTCTTCTTCTATATTTGAATATCCGGAGTATATTTCTAATCTTACTTTTGATTATGATGATTATCAATATGCTTTTTACACAGAGGTAAATAAAAACTTTAAAAAATTAAATATTACTGCTGGTTTACGTTATGAAAATTTGAAATATAAAAGTCATATAAAGGAATATGTTCGAGAAATTGATAATCGATTAGACAAAATGTATCCTTCTATAAGCTTTTTATATAAAATAACTCCTATACTAAATTTTACTACATCATATAGAAAAAGTATATCACTCCCTCCCTATACTAACTTAGATCCTAATATAAATGGATATTATGATGAATTTAATACAACTACAGGAAACCCTTATTTAAAACCGGATTTTTACAATAATTATGAGATAACTTTCAGTGCTTTTAATTATTTACGTTTAGGTTTTCAATACACGTATTCTAATCAGGTAAACCTACTTTCTTTTGAAACTAAAGATAATTCTCTTAATGTAAACCAAACAACTCAAACATTTAACGGATTAAAAAATTATAACGTTTCTTTAGGAATACCAATTCCTTTTGATCTAATTAGAAAAGGTAAAAAATTTTTTAAAGAGCCCTTAAATGTTGATAAAATGAGTTTTCTGTATTTTTTTAATATGTATAATTATTTTAAACTTGATGACTATCCTTATATAAATAAGGTAAAACCTATATGGATTTTTAGTTTTTATACACAAATCTTTCTTCCTATGGATTTAAAATTCTCTGGATTTTATTTGTTCAGTACTAATAAAGGAAATTATAAAATATATACTGCAAATAGACCTTTTAACTATTCAAATTTTGAATTATCAAAATCTTTTTATAACAAAGCTTTTAAAGCATCATTTGGGGTAGAAAATTTGTTTAATAACAGTAAAATTGCAGCTGGTATTATAAGTCATAACCTAAATACTAATTCTTATCAAAAAGATGATAATCAAATATTTTATTTAAAATTATCTTATAACTTCGGAAAGTTAAAAAATCTTAAAAAAGAAAATACAATTATAGATAATGATAAACAAAAAAATAGTTTTAACATACCTTATAAATAATTATTCCTATTTAGCATGTTTTATCATCTCAATATGCTTAATTCCATCTTCTAAATAAACCTCACCTTCTGTTACAAAATTAAATTTTTTATAAAAAGGAATAGCATAATATTGTGCTCCTATTCTTATGTTTTGTTTTCCATAAAGTTCATATAAGGTTTCTATTGACTTTTCCATTAATAATTTACCTATTCCTGATGAACGTACTTTTTTATGGGTAATTACCCTACCTATAGAGGCTTCTTTAAAGGTGATTCCTACATCAAAAATACGAGAATAAGCTACCAGTTTACCATCTAAATACACAAGAATATGTGTTGCTTTAAAATCTTTATTATCTAAGTCCTGATAAGGGCAATTTTGTTCAACAATAAAAATTTCATTTCGCAATTGCATTATTTCATACAATTCATACAAAGTTAATTCATTAAACTTCTTTACTACACTTTTAAAATTATTCGTTTGCATTTTTCATAAATTCCTCAACTTTTATAACCATTTCTTTTGATCCACAAATAAAAGGTGACCTTTGGTGTAATTCTATAGGATTCAGGTCTAAAATACGAGTAAAACCATCACTAGCAGAACCACCTGCTTGTTCAGCTAGAAAGGCCATAGGATTACATTCGTAAAGCAAACGTAGTTTACCTTTCGGCGCATGGGAATAAGACGGGTATAAGTAAATTCCTCCTTTTAACATATTCCTATGAAAATCAGCTACCAATGAACCAATATATCGAGAGGTATAGGGCCTTTCTCCTTCTTCTTCTTGACAATATTTTATGTATTTTTTTATTCCTAAAGGAAATTTTATATAATTTCCTTCATTTATGGAATATATATTCCCTTTTTCAGGGATTTTAATATCTGGATGTGAAAGATAATAAACACCTAAAGCCGGGTCTAAAGTAAATCCATTTACTCCGTATCCTGTTGTATATACTATCATAGTAGAAGAACCATAAACTACATACCCTGCTGCCACTTGTTTATTTCCTGGTTGTAAAAAATCTTTAAGTTCTACGGGCGTTCCTTCAGAAGTAACTCTCCTATATATAGAAAAAATAGTTCCTACATTTACATTTACATCTATATTTGAAGAACCATCTAAGGGGTCTATTAAAACAACATATTTACTTTCATTAGCATTTTTTCCTGCTTTTACTTCAATAAAATCCTTATTTTCTTCTGAAGCTATTCCACATACTACTTCCCTGTTATTTAATGCCGCTATAAAAACTTCATTTGCAAAAACATCTAATTTTTGCTGTTCTTCTCCTTGCACATTTTTGTTTCCCATAGCTCCGATAATATCTACCAAACCTGCCTTATTAACTTCTTGATTAACAACTTTAGATGCCAATTTAATAGCACTTAAAAGTCTCGATAATTCTCCTGAAGAATATTGAAATTCAGATTGTTTTTCTATGATAAATTCTCCTAGTGTTTGCGGATTTATTATTTTCATTTTAAACCTATATTTGTGGTTATCTTCAATCCAAATATATTCATTTTTAGCTTTACTTTATAACTATATTTATATTTATCATATCTTTGTTTAATTAAAATTATATAAAAATATAATTTATATTTCTGTAAAACAATATGATAACTATTAATAAAGCAGCACTGAATGAAATAACACATTGCTATAAGTTGATACAAAAATTGGCTGTTTATGAAGGAGAAGATAGTAACTCTATTATAAGTTTAAAAGAGTTTATTAACCTTACTTCTACTACATCTCCTATTTTTCATATTTTAACAGCAAAAAAAAATAATATTATAGCAGGAATTGCAATTTATTATTATAGGTATTCTACTTGGAAAGGCAAACATATTCATTTGGAAGATTTATTTGTAGATGAAAGTTACCGTAAAGAAGGAATAGGTAAATTATTAATGGAAAAGTTAATTTCTATAGCTAAAACTGAACAATTAAAAAGAATAGAGTGGGAGGTACATAGTATAAATATCGAAGCTAAAAATTTTTATAAAAAAATGGGTGCTGAAATTAGTGAAATCTGGCAAATTAGTCGTTTAGAATTATAATAACATTTAATGTCCTTATGAATGTTTATAAATTTGGTGGGGCTTCTGTTAAAGATGCTGATAGTATTAAAAACGTTGTAAATGTTTTACGTACTTCTGGTTATAATAATACAGTTATTGTTGTTTCAGCTATGGGTAATACCACTAATGAATTAGAAGAAATTGTAAATTCTTATTTTGTCAACAATAATTATTCGGATTGTATTGAAAAAATAAGGAAAAATCATTTTGAAATACTTTCGCAACTATTTGATTATAAGGAAAATATTTTTACTATTATCAATAAATATTTCTCTGATCTATATACATTTCTGAAGAAAAATAAGTCTCAAAATTATAATTTTATTTATGATCAAATTGTAAGTTTTGGTGAACTTATTTCCAGTCAAATTGTAAGCAATTATCTTAATAAATCCGGAATAATAAATACTTGGATTGATATCAGAGACTATATAAAAACTGACAATACTTATAGAGAAGGAAAAGTAATTTGGAAATTAACTGAAAAAAATTTTGAAAATTTTGATACTTCTAAAGTATATGTTACTCAAGGTTTTTTAGCTGCAGATGACAATTACTTTAGTGTAACACTAGGACGTGAAGGATCAGATTATTCAGCTGCAATTATTGCTTATTGCTTACAAGCTGAAAAAATGATTATATGGAAAGATGTACCTGGAGTAATGAATGCAGATCCAAAATATTTTAAAGAAGCTCAATTGTTAAAATTTATTTCTTATGAAGAAACTATAGAATTATCTTTTTATGGAGCTTCTGTTATACACCCAAAAACCATACAACCATTACAACAAAAAGAAATACCACTAAATGTTAGGTCTTTTATATATCCAGAAAAAAAAGGAACCATTATTAAAAAAGGGGCAACTATTGATCCTTTAATTCCTTGCTTTATATTAAAAAAAGATATACATCTTTTAACAATATCATCACGTGATTTTTCATTTATGCAAGAAAAAAATTTAAGTTATATTTTTAATAAATTATCTGTTCTAAACATTAAAGTTACTATGTTAAATATAGCAGCTGTTTCAATATCTTTATGTGTTGAAGATAAGTATAATAATTTAAGTAAATTAATAGAAGAATTAGAAATATTTTTTAAATTAAATATTATTAAAAATGTATCTTTATATACTATTCGACATTCTAATGCTGAAATACAGCATAAACTTAAAAGCAATAAAAATGTTTTGTTAGAACAATTAGTAAAAAATACCTATCAAGTAGTTATAAATGATTCGTTATGAGCTTAATTTCTTTAAACGATATACAAGATGTTTTAAAACTAAAAAAATTTGGATTTTTAGGGAAATGTATTTCATGGATTATATTAAAAACTTTTCGACTCAATCGGGTAAACGAAGAATATGATAAAACTAAAAATTTACCTACAAAAGAATTTTTATCCACAATTTTAAAAAATTTTAAAGTATCTTATCATATACATGAAGAGGACCTGAAAAGAATACCGGAGAAAGGTCCATTTATTATTGTATCTAATCATCCTTTAGGTGCCCTAGATGGTATTATCTTAATGAAAATACTATCGGAAATACGCCCTGATTTTAAAATGATGGCCAACTTTTTATTAAAAAAAATTAATCCCTTAAAAAATATAGTTATACCCGTAAATCCTTTTGAAACAAGAAAAGAAAGTTTTGATAGTAAAAAAGGAATTGTAGAAGCTTTCCGTTTTTTAAAAGAAGGACACTGTTTAGCTATTTTCCCGGCAGGAGAAGTATCTCATTATAATTCTAAAACAAAAGAATATCAAGATAGAGAATGGACAGAAAGCGGTCTTAAATTTATACAAAAAGCAAAGGTACCGGTAATTCCTATGTATTTTCACGCTAAAAACAGTAAACTTTTTTATAAAGCTTATGATATACATCCTGACCTGCAAACGGCTTTACTTCCATCTGAAATGGTAAGGAAAAGGAAGCAACCTATACAAATAAGAATCGGAAAGCCTATATCTATAAAACAGCAACAAGAATATTCTGATATAAAAGATTATGGTAATTTTTTAAGGAATAAGGTTTATATGCTTAAATCCTTTTATACCATGACAAAAAATCCTTTTAAAAATGTAAAATTTCTTTCTGTTTCCGCTATGACCAAATCAGCAAATTCTGATGAAGTAAAACCTATTATAGAAGAAACTCCTAAAAACAATATAAAAAAAGAAATAGAGCTTCTAAGAGAATTTGATTGTCAATTATTTACTAATTATCAATATGAAATATTTTTTAGCAAAGCAGAAAAAATTCCCAATATTTTAAGAGAAATTGGAAGATTAAGGGAACTAACATTTCGAGAAGTAGGAGAGGGCACAAATGAGCCTTTTGATTTAGATGAATTTGATCAGTTTTATCATCATTTATTTTTATGGGATAGTGAAAATGAACTTATTGTAGGAGCTTATAGGATGGGAATGGGTAAAAGTATCTATACAAAATACGGAATCAATGGCTTTTACACGGCTTCTTTATTTGAATTTGATACAGAACTCTATCCGTTTTTTAAAAGAGTTATTGAAATGGGAAGGGCCTTTATTATTTCAGAATTTCAACAAAAGCCATTACCTTTATTTTTATTATGGAGAGGAATTGTTCATGTATGTTTAAGACATTCTGATTATAAATATTTAATTGGAGGTGTAAGTATAAGCAATCAATTTTCAAATTTCTCTAAATCTATAATGGTAGAATTTATGCGTTCTCATTATTTTGATGCATACGTAGCTCAATATGTTCACCCTAAAAATGAATTTAAAGTAAAATTAAAAGAAAACGAAAAAGATCTATTTTTTGATGCTGCAGAAGATGATTTAAATAAGTTTGATAAATTAATTGATGAATTGGAACCTGCTTTACGATTGCCTGTTTTAATAAAAAAATACTTTAAACAAAATGCTAGAGTAATAGCATTTAACGTAGATCCTAAATTTAACGATGCTATTGATGGTTTAATGTATATTAGAATTAGCGATTTACCAGAAAGTACTATAAAACCGGTTCTCGAAGAGTTACAAAATGAAGTGACAAAAAAATGTAATAATAATCATAAATAATCATAATTTAATCGCTAATTTCAAAATCATTTTAAAAAAAATTTAATTAATGAAAAGAAAATTAGTAATAGGTGATATTCATGGTGGACTTAAAGGTTTAAAACAAGTATTAAAAAAAGCTGAAATAACTGAAAATGATCTTCTTATTTTCTTGGGAGATTATGTAGATGGATGGAGTGATACTCCTAACACCTTAGATTTTCTAATTGAATTGAAAAAAAAATTTAATTGTATTTTCATAAAAGGAAATCATGATGTTCTTTTACTAAATTGGTTAAAATCCAATACACCTAATCCTAAATGGTTAAAACATGGTGGAGCTATTACAATTAAAAATTATGCGAATATCTCTGATAAAACAAAAAAAAAACATATTAAATTTTTAGAAAATCTATTAACTTACTACCTCGATGACAAAAAACGGTTATTCTTACATGCTGGTTTTACACACGTAAGAGGTATTGAAAATGAAACTCATGAAGATGTGTTTTATTGGGATAGAACACTTTGGGAAACTGCAACAGCTATGGACACAAACTTATGTATGAATTCACCTTTATATCCAAAAAGATTAAAAATTTATAAAGAAATTTATATAGGTCATACTCCTACAATACATATAAATTCACCTTTTCCTACACAAAAAGCTTGCGTATGGAATTTAGATACAGGAGCTGCTTTTACTGGTAAAATATCTGTATTAGATATTGATACAAAAGAGTTTTGGCAAAGCGATTTACTTACATATTTATATTCTAATGAAAAAGGAAGAAACATATAAATACTAATTATATATAATTTATATTTTTTTTATATTAACATTTTTTTTACTTTTGCCATCCAAACTAAGTTAAACTATGTATAAATTCCATGCCTGTCATCAAAAACCGGAACGATCATTTTTTTGGAAAGGAAAACAATTTCCTTTGTGTGCACGATGCACAGGAATTTATATAGCTTTTGTTCCCTTCTCATTTTTATTTATATTTTTTGATATAAATATTTGGTATTCTATTTTATTGCTTTTACCTGCATATTTAGATGGATCAACACAATTATTTTTTAAAAGAGAAAGTAATAACATATTAAGAGTAATTACTGGTTTTTTATGTGGTATAGGATTAGCTTCTCTAGCTTCTTGTTTAGGTAAATTTATTGGTAATTTTATTTTAGAATATATATTAAATAAATAATAATCATTAAAATTTATAAATTATGTCAACAGAAAATCAATCTGAAAATTTTAATCAACAAGATCCTTCTAATGAAGAAGATTTAAGCACTTTACTTAAAGTTGCAAGTGTCTTAATTCCTTTAGTAGGTATAATTTTATTTTTTGTAGAAAAGAATAAAAATCCTAAAAAATCTAAATCTGCATGTTATTTTGCTATAGGAGGATTTTTATTAAATCTCATTCTTAATATTATTTTTAGTATATATATTATTAAAAAATAATAATCTTAATTATAAAAAAAAAACCATCTATAATAATAGATGGTTTTTTTTATAATTATTTTATTGATTATTAATAAATTAAATAAAAATTAAGTCATAATATATTGATTTATAGTTAATTAATATGTTGTTTATAACTTTATAAATATATTAATTATATAAAAATATATATAATAAACAAAATCAAATATTTATAAAAAAAATATTTATTTCTAATTATTTAATTACCTAAAAATAGGTAGGTTAAACAAATATTAACATTTAAAAAAAATTATTGTTAAAAAATAAAATTAAAAATATTTTTATAAAATACGATTTTTGATATTATTATATAATTTATTTTTTATCCAAATTTATTTATATATATTACTACTAAGTTTTGAAAGTTATTTATTTCAGTTATTAACATTAAATCTATAAACAAATAAGTTATTCAAATTTGTAATTATTTGTTAAAATATATGTAAATTATTAATATACAAATTATTATACTTGTATACATGTTAATAAACATGTTAATATCACCTTTAAAATTATTATTATAAAATTTATTAACATATAAACATCTATATTATTACTATTACTATATATTTTGTTTTTAATTAAAAAAATTTATAATAATAATAGTACAAATGTGGATAAATTTCAGCCTTTAAAATTTCTATTTTACTTTCAATGAAACTATCTTTGTATTAAATATTAAAAGGTAAAATATGAAAACAGTTAATGATTTTAATTTTAATGGAAAAAAAGCATTAATTCGTGTAGATTTTAATGTTCCACAAGATGAAAATCTAAAAGTTACAGATTCTACTAGAATAATTTCAGCAAAACCTACAATAGATAAAGTATTAAATGATGGTGGATCTGTTATTTTAATGACTCATTTAGGAAGACCTAAAGGACAGGTTACTGATAAATACTCTCTAAAACATATAGTAGATAAAGTATCAGAAGTATTAGGTACAAAAGTAAAATTTGTTGATGAATGTGTTGGATCAAAAGCTGAATCTGCAGCTTTAGCATTAAAACCTGGTGAAGTTTTATTGTTAGAAAATTTAAGATTTCATTCAGAAGAAGAAAAAGGTGATGTAGATTTTGCTAAACAATTAGCAAAATTAGGAGATATCTACGTAAATGATGCTTTTGGAACTGCACATAGAGCACATGCTTCAACAGCTGTAATAGCTCAGTTTTTTCCAAATGCTAAATGTTTTGGTTTATTAATGGCTAAAGAATTAGATGCTATTCAAAAGGTGCTTAAAACAGGAGAAAAACCTGTTACTGCAATATTAGGAGGATCTAAAGTATCTTCAAAAATTACAATTATAGAAAATATACTTCCGGTAGTTGATAATTTAATTATTGGTGGCGGGATGACTTATACTTTTGTCAAAGCTTTAGGTGGAAGTGTAGGTAAATCAATATGTGAAGATGATAAATTAGATTTAGCTTTAGATATATTAAAAAAAGCTAAAGAAAATAATGTAAAAGTTTTCATTCCTGAAGATTCTGTTATTGCTGATGATTTTTCTAATGATGCTAAAACTCAGGTTGTTGAAACAAAGAATATTCCGGAAGGTTGGGAAGGACTTGATGTTGGTCCTAAAACAATTAAATCTTTTTCTGATGTAATTTTACATTCAAAAACTATTCTTTGGAATGGACCATTAGGTGTATTTGAAATGCCAAATTTTGCAGTTGGTACTAAAGCAATTGGGGATGCTATTGCAGAAGCTACAAAAAACGGTGCTTTTTCTTTAGTAGGAGGTGGAGATAGTGTAGCTTTTGTTAAACAAAATGGTTATACTGATAAAGTTAGTTATGTTTCAACAGGTGGTGGTGCAATGTTAGAATCTTTAGAAGGAAAAGAATTACCGGGTGTTGCTGCTATTTTAAACAATTAATTAAATATTTACATAATATAATAAAAAGAGACAATGTTATCATTGTCTCTTTTTATATAATATTTATACAATTTTATTTATTTAAAATATATATGAGTGAAGAATAATTTTTATTTTTCAAAGCTTTTATATTAGATAGTATACCAATAAATGGAAAACGTAATAAACTAAAATAGTTTTTAGAGTAATTTTCACTAATTAATGAAATATAAAAACTATCAAAGGGTAGGGGATAAGTGTGGATTACATTAAACTGATTTAAATTAAAAAAGTTTATAGCTCCTTCTTTAGAATAATGATAAATATGTCTTGGAACATCCCATGCTGCCCAATTTTCTTTA
This sequence comes from Apibacter adventoris, assembly GCF_002964975.1. Classification (GTDB taxonomy): domain Bacteria; phylum Bacteroidota; class Bacteroidia; order Flavobacteriales; family Weeksellaceae; genus Apibacter; species Apibacter adventoris. Next base: position 53,056 of record NZ_PSZM01000036.1, read on the forward strand.
TAATATTTTGCATCATAGGATTTATAATTTGGAATAGCTATTATGAGTATTCCATTTTTTTTTAATTTATTTTTTAATTCATTTAAAATTTTTTCTGGATTTGATATATGTTCTAATACATGCCAAAGTGTAATAATATCTATAGAATTATTTTCAATATCGTTTAATGAATTAATTGTATTTTCTTTTCCAATTTTATAAATAGCATTATTTAAAGCTTTAGAATTTGGTTCATATCCTATAATTGAATAATTATTATTTTTCATAAATTTCAGGAAAGATCCATCTCCACAACCATAATCTAGAATTTTACCAGTTTTTTTATATTTAGAAATTATTTTAAGTTTATATTTTTCATTTAATTTTTGAGTATACTGATATATTTTAGATTTTAATGAATTATCTTTTGAATGTGATAAGTATTTATTACTTTCATAATATTTTTCTAAATTTTCAGGTATATTTTGTGTTTTTAAAACACCTTTATATTGAGTTTCTTTAACTTCAAAAATTTCTTTTGTTAAAAAATGATCTTTAATTTTCATTATTTATTTTCCTTGAAATTTAAACATAAAATTTAATGTTTCACGTGGAACATTTAGATTATGTATTTTTAATTTTTATTTTTTTATCTTCCCATATATATTAATAGTACATTAATATCAGATGGCGATACTCCACTTATTCTACTAGCTTGACCAATAGTTTCAGGTTTAAATTTTATTAATTTTTGTTTTGCCTCTGTAGAAATACTATTTAATTTTGAATAATCAAAATTAGATGGTATTTTTATATTTTCTAGTCTATTTAATTTTTCAACATTTTCAAGTTCTTTATCTATATATCCTTTATATTTAATTTTAATTTCAACTTGTTCTAATATTTCATCTGAATAATTATGTGCATATAAATAATTTTGAATATTATTAATTTTTTCTAAATCTTTTAATTTTATATTAGGTCTTACTAAAATACTATCTGCTTTTACAGTTTGTGTAATAGGAGTAGATTTTTTATCGATTAATATTGGATTTGTTTCCTCTTGTTTTATAGAAGTTGATTTTATAAAAGCTATACACTCATTAGTCTTTTTTAATTTTTCTTCTAAATTTTTCATTCTTTTTTCTGAAACTAAACCTATATTATAACCTAATGGAGTAAGTCTTTCATCTGCATTATCTTGTCTTAAACTCATTCTATATTCTGCTCTAGAAGTGAACATTCTATAAGGTTCTTCTGTACCTTTAGTTATTAAATCATCTATAAGTACACCTATATAAGCTTCATTTCTTTTTAAAGTAAAAGAATTTTTTTCTTGAATTTTTAAAGAGGCATTAATTCCTGCAATTAAACCTTGAGCAGCAGCTTCTTCATAACCTGTTGTACCATTTATTTGTCCGGCAAAATATAAATTATCTATTATTTTTGTTTCTAACGTATTTTTTAATTGTGTTGGAGGAAAATAATCATATTCTATAGCATATCCAGGTCTAAATAGTTTAGCATTTTCAAAACCTGGTATTAATTGTAATGCTTTTATTTGAATATCATCTGGTAAAGATGTACTAAATCCATTTATATAATATTCAATAGTTTTCCAACCTTCTGGTTCAGCAAAAATTTGATGTCTTTCCCTTTCAGAGAATCTATTAATTTTATCTTCAATAGAAGGGCAATATCTGGGACCGGTACTTTTAATTGTACCATTAAATAAAGGTGATCTTTCAAAACCTTCTTTTAAAGTTTCATGTACTTTTATATTTGTATAGGTTATATAACAGCTTCTTTGTTTTTTTAATTTTGGTGTATTGGTATATGAAAATTTTTGTGGATCTGTATCTCCTTTTTGTTCTTCCATTTTAGAAAAATCAATGCTTCTACCATCTACACGTGGAGGAGTACCTGTTTTCATTCTTCCAGATTCAAAACCTAATTTTATTAAACTTTCCGTGATGCCAAAAGCTGCTTTTTCACCCATTCTACCACCTCCAAATTGTTTTTCACCTATATGAATTAATCCATTTAAAAAAGTTCCATTTGTAAGTATTACAGATTTAGAATAAATTATGGCTCCCATAAATGTCTTAACACCCACAATTTTATGTTGATCTGTGATTATTTCCGTAACCATATCCTGAAAAAAATCTAAATTAGGAATATTTTCTAATTGATTTCTCCATTCTTCTGAAAATTTCATTCTATCTGATTGAGCTCTAGGACTCCACATAGCTGGACCTTTAGATAAGTTTAACATTTTAAACTGAATCATAGTTTTATCAGTTACAATACCTGATAAACCTCCTAAAGCATCAATTTCTCTTATAATTTGTCCTTTTGCAATTCCTCCCATAGCAGGATTACATGACATTTGACCTATAGTTTGAAGGTTCATAGTTATCAATAAGGTTTTAGAACCTAATTGTGCTGCAGCTGCAGCTGCTTCACAGCCTGCATGTCCTGCACCAACTACAATTACATCATATTTTTCTAATATCATATTTTATAATGTTTCACGTGAAACAAATATTTATTGTAAATTTTTATATATGTTTAAATAATAATTTTCTTTTTCTCGCATTAATTTTGAGTCTTCAATTGATTTATCTTTATAACCAATTATATGTAAAATTCCATGTACTAAAACCCTATTCAATTCTTCTTCAAAATTTGATTTATTAATATTTGAATTTTCTTTGATTCTATCAATAGAAATAAAAATATCACCAGAAATAATATCATTTTCTCTATAATCAAATGTAATAATATCAGTATAGAAATCATGATTGAGATATTCAATATTAATTTTTAATAACTGTTCATCAGAACAAAAAATATAATTAATATTACCTAATTTTGTATTTTCATTTATAATGGTATTATGTATCCATTTTTTTCTTTTTCTTTTATTTTTTAGAATAAAATTATTTTCTGAAAAATAATGTATCATTGTATTTGTATTATATTTAATTTAAAACCAATAACCTAATCCTACGCTAAATACTCCTTTTTTTTGATTTACAGAATAAGTGTATAATAAATTAATTGGGCCGAAAGGACTATCATAACCATAGCCTATTCCATAACTGGAATATTTATAATTAAAATATTTTATATCTTTAAAATAGTTTTCTACATTGGCATAATTAACATATAATTTAGCATAATGATTTTTTAATATTTTATAATTTATAGAACTGTATAAAGAAATAAGATGATTTCCACTTGTATATGCAAAAGGTAATCCTAAAAATCGTTTAAAATTATAGAGTTCTTGCTCAAAATAACCTCCAATGTAATATTTATATTGCATTGCCGGACTATTAAAAGAAGTTCCTAAAAAATCTTGGTTTTCAATAAATAATTTTTTTGTTATGGGTATTGAAAAGTTTAAATCTCCTTTTATAATGGTAAAGTCATTAAAATTTGGTGCATTAGAAACTAATATTTGCTTAGCAATAGCATTTATTTTAAAACCTCTAGAAGAGAAATTTGCGTTGTCTCTTGTATCAACTTTGATATAAAAATATGGATTTATAAAATAGCTTTCATCTTTTAAGAAAGTTGGATTAGATTTAAAAGGAGAAAAATTAATATAACTATATTCTAAACCTAATCCTACAGCATATTTTTCTTTAAGAGTTGATTGAAAATATATTTGCTGATCAAAATTTCGTATTCTGTTTATAATATATTTACTTTTCTTTAAATCAGAATAATTAAAATTAAAAGCATTAAAATTTGTATTAAACCCTATGCTAGGATAAACTCCATTATCAATAAAATAGTTAATATAAGTTCTAAAATTATTACTAAAAACTATATCTGTTGATAAGGAAGAATTTTTAAATAAAAGCTTATATAAAGTTATATTTGTAAGAATAGAAGCTTTATAAACATCGTCATAATGTATTCCTAATTTAAGTGAATTGTTATTTTTTTCATCTAAAAACAGTGTTAGTTTTATACTATCATTTTTTTCCTTATTATTTTGAATTTGATAATATACTCTATTAAAGTTTCCTGTTGAATACAAAGCGGAAATTCCTTTACTTATGTCTTTTATAGAAGTATTACCAGGAATTTCAATTCCAATTTTTCTCTTAATATATTTAGAATCATACGAGTTTTTACCTTCAATATTTAATGTAGTAACATATAAATTTTTATTAACTGGTATTTCTTTTGTATTGTTAATCGTATCTTTATTATTTTGCAGTTTAGCTATTTTTTTTAATTCTATATATGCTTTTTCTGCAGCAAGTTTACCTTTTAGTAATATAGAATCCTTCTTATCAAAATCTGTAACGCTATAATCTTTCAAGTCAGGTTTTATTAAAAGATTAACATAACTTCTTTCAAAGTCAGTTTTCATATTTATTCTATAACTAATAATTTGATTTATCACATTTATTAATGATTTAATATCTTCAGCTTTTTGTAATCCGGATCCTAAATCTACACCGATAATTATATCTATACCTTTGTCTTTTAATGCTTTAGCAGGGAAATTATCAACTATACCACCATCAATATATAATTTATTATTTATTTTAATAGGTTCTATCAAAGAGGGATAAGCTGCACTCGCTAATACACTTAGAGGTAAAAATCCATTTTCCATCTGTTCTTCATCTCCAGTTTCTAAATTAGTTGCTATGCAAAGGAAAGGAATTGGAAGTTTAGAATAATCCTTTATATCATGTACATTGCTTAATAAATTAGTTAATAACAATAAAGAACCTTGCCCTTTACTAATAGCTGTAGGCAAAGTAAATTTTAATTTATTATCAAAGGGAAGTGTAAATAAATATTTATCACGATATGATTTATCTATAAATGGAATGAAACTACGATCTTTTTCCTGAAGAAAAAGCCCAACAAAATCAATATTTTCAATAGCTTTTTTTATTTCTTTGGGAGAATATCCAGCAGCATATAATGAACCTACTATTGCTCCCATACTGGTTCCGCTTATATAATCGATTTTAATACCGGCTTTTTCTATAGCTTCAATAACTTCTACATGTGCAAAACCTTTAGCACCACCACCACTTAATACCAAACCAACTTTAGGATTTTTTTTGATATGTGTTTTGTCAATGATTAATGTCTGTGCTTTATAATTAATTAAAGCTATTAGAAAAACAATAAAAAAAATACTTATTTTTTTCCTAAAAATCATGATAGCAAATATATAAATAATAGTTTGAAGAATATAAGTTACAATAGTGTATAAAATTAATAATATTTGCATAGAACTTATAAAAAAGATGTAACTATATATAAATACTAATTTTTATCTTTGTTAATTATTTATAATGCAGAAAAAAAAAATAAAAGTTTTATTTAGATTAAGATCTATGGAAATGGGAGGGGTTCAAAAAGTAATTTTGGATCTTTTAAATAATTTATCAAAAGATAAATTTGAATTTACATTGTTACTTAATTTATATCAGGGAGAACTTAGAAATGATATACCGAAAAATGTAAAACTTTTATATCTAACAAAAGGAAAAGAAGATTTTAGTAAGAATCCATTATTAAAAAAGATTCAACTTGCATTTAGACTATTAAAATTATATTTATATAAAAAATTTCCTTCATTTCAACTTAAAGAAAAATATGATATAGAAGTAGCTTCAAGTTATTCAGAATATGATATGACTTTAAATAGTTCAAATAAAAATTCAAAAAAAATTGCGTGGTTTCATTCAGAAGTTACTTATGAAAGATTAAGATCGAAATCATGGGAATATATAAAAAAAATGAAAAAATTTGATTATGTAGTTTTTTGTGCCAATCAAATTAGGAATCTAATAGAAGAAAAATATGGTATAACTTTTTCTAATAGTTCGGTTATTTATAATGCAGTACATGTTGACGAAATAAAAAAAAAGGCAGAAGAATATAATGTAGATTACGGGAAATTAAAAAAACCAATTTTTTGTTCCATAGGACGTTTACATAGTAGAAAAGGATATGAAATACTTGTAAATGTTCATGCTAGACTTATAAATGAAAATTATATACATTCAATAGTAATAGTAGGAGATGGTGAAGAAATGGATAGATTAAAAAAGCAAGTAATTGCTTTAAAGGTTGAAAAAACATTTAAACTATTAGGAACGAAATTAAATCCATATCCTTACTTAAAAGCAGCAGATTATTTTGTTTTACCCACTAAATCTGAGGCATATCCTTTAGTTATAAATGAAGCATTAGCACTGGAAAAACCAATTATTAGTACTAGAGTAGGAGGAATACCAGAAATGATAGATAATAATTTTAATGGTTTATTAGTTAATTGTAATGAAGAAGAAATATACCAAGGTATGAAGAAATTTATTCAGAATTCGAAATTTGTTGATGATATAAAGAGAAATTTAGAAAAACCTGAAGAAAAATTTAATCCAGATAGTATTTATCAAGAAGTTGAAGAATTGTTATTACAATTATTAAACTAGTCAATATACGATGAAAAATTTTATACAAGTTTTTTTTTATATGATTAGAAAAATACAAAAAAAATTTTCTGATGAATATTATATAAAAAAATCTATAAAAAGAGGTTTAAAATTAGGTAAAAATGTAATTTTTGTAGATATGCCCAATTTTGGTTCTGAGCCATTTCTTATTGAAATTGGAGATAATACAAAAATAACATCTGGTGTAAGATTTATAAATCATGATGGCGGTAATTATGTTATAAAAAATATGTTGAAATATGAGGATGCAAGAAATGTAGGTAGAATTAAGATAGGGAATAATTGTTTTATAGGGAATAATTGCATTATTTTACCCAATGTAAAAATTGGTAATAATTGTATTCTAGGAGCAGGTGCTGTATTGACTAAATCTATGCCTGATAATACAGTTTATGCTGGTAATCCGGCGAAATTTATTTGTACTATTGAAGAATATGCAGATAAAATGCTTAAAAACACAACAAAATATCCAAGAGAATTAGAAAAAAATAGAAAAGAATTGGAAAAATACTGGGCAGAAAAATTACCATATGAGTACAAAAAAGATACTTATTAGGATAGGTTCACTCCGTCATGGAGGCGCTGAAAAAGTATTAATCACTTTTTTAAAAAACATACCCAAAAATAAATATCAGATTGATTTATTATTAAATCTTAAATCAGGCAAATACCTTTCCGAAGTACCAGATTGGATTAATTTGTTTTATCTTAATGAAGGTGAAATGATTACAACCAATAAGCCTTGGGAAATACCCCAAAAAGCTTATAGAAAAATATATCAAGGAATTTTAAAATTATTTCCTAAGTTGCTTTATAAATTTATACTAAAAAAAGAAGATTATGACATAGAATTGATTGCAAACCACAGTTTACTACAAGAGGTGCTCAAAAGCCCTGTAAAAACATCTAAAAAAGTAGTCTGGGTCCATAATGATCTATTTAGTATACCAGAATATAAACCAAACAAACTTATAAAATTTTTTAAAGCTGATAAAATTTGGGTTATTTCAGATAAAATAAAAGATGATTTTCAAAAACTTGCAAGAAATTCCATAGAAAAAGAAAAACTAATTAAAATTTATAATCCCATAGATTCTGATGAGATAGTAAACAAAGCAAAGGAAAAAATTGAATTTGATTTTTCAGAATATCAAGAAAAAACATTTGTAGCCATTGGAACTGTTTTTCCGCAGAAAGGATTTGATAGACTTATAAAAGTGCATAAAAAATTATTAGAAGAAGGTTTATATCATAAAATAATTATAGTGGGCGATGGGTATGATTTTATAAAAATTAAAAATCTTATAAAAAAATTAAACCTAGAAAAAACAATAAAAATGGCAGAATTTCAAAAAAATCCTTATCCATTTCTGAAAAATACAGATTATTTTATTCTTTCTTCCCGATATGAGGGATATCCCACAGTTCTATTTGAAGCATTAACACTAAAAAAACCAATTATAGCAACAAATGTATCAGGAGTAAAAGAAATTTTACATAAAGGAGAATTAGGTATGATAGTTGAAAATTCAGAAGATGGAATTTATAATGGAATGAAGAAATTTTTGACAGATTCTCACATACCAGATCAATATATAGAAAAAATGAATAAAAAAGAATTACCATTTTCTTTAGAAAATGCAGTAAATTCGCTTTTAAAAATATTAGATAATCTATAACTATGACACGAACTATAATACAAAAAGATTATTATAGAATTCATGGAAAATGGCCAGGAAAGTTTATTTGCAGAGGGATGATAGATCCTAATTTTAGGTATTTATATATATTTAGGAAAGCATCAAAATATAGAAAAAAAACTGTGTTAGGAGTTTTTTATAGAATATTATTATACCATTATCAAGTAAAATATGGCTTTCAAATATATCCTGGGACAAATATTGGTGAAGGATTCTACTTAGGTCATTGGGGAACAGTAATAATAAACCCTAAAGTAAAAATTGGTAAAAATTGTAATATTGCTACAGGAGTAACTATTGGTCAAACAAACCGAGGAGATAAAAAAGGAGTTCCCATATTAGGAGATGAAGTATGGATAGGAACTAATGCTGTTATTGTTGGAGACATAAAAATAGGTAGTAATGTTTTAATTGCACCTAATTCGTATGTTACAAGAGATGTTCCGGATAATTCTGTAGTTGTAGGAAACTTAGCCAGAGTCATGCAAAATGATGAAGCTACTTTAGGATACATTAATAACAAAGTATAGTGAAAGTTATTTTATTTATTCTTCCAAATATGAAAATGGGAGGAGCAGAAAGAATAATAATGACACTAATAAACTCTATTGATAAAACAAAATACAAATCTAAACTCCTTCTTATGAGAAAAGAAGGATACTATTTAAAACTTTTAGATCAAAATACAGAAATTATTGAGTTAAAAAAAGATAGGATTAGAAATGCTTTTTTCCCTGTAATAAAAGCTATTCGAAAATACAAACCTGCGATTGTATTTGGCGGTTGGGGAGAAATTTCCGCTTTTTTATCACCTATAATACCATTTTTTCCTAAAATTCATTTTATCACAAGAGAAACCAATATAGTATCAAAACATGTAATAAGGCCGGAAATTAAATTTTTTTATAAATTTTATAACAACTTTTCTACAATTGTTGCCCAAAGTGAAGATATGAAATCAGATTTAATTAAAAATCTGAAGATAAAAGAATCCAAAATTGTTAAAATTAATAATCCGGTAGATTTTGATTTAATAGAATCCAAACTAAAAGAAAAAATTGAACTTCCATATTTAAAAGAAAATAAAAATGTTATTGCTATTGGCAATCTATCCAAAAGAAAAGGATTTGATAATCTCTTGAAAGTATTTATATATTTAAAAGAAGAGAATATACATTTATATATAATAGGTGAAGGAGATGAAGAAGAAAATCTTAAATTACAAAAAGAACAAAATAAACTAAATAATGTTCATTTTTTAGGAAAAAAGACAAATCCTTTTCCCTTTATAAAAAATGCAGACTTATTTGTACTTTCTTCACGTTACGAAGGATTTCCAAATGTTTTGTTAGAAGCAGGAGCTTGTGGCATATTTTCAATTGTAAATAATTGTAAAGGAGGAATTAATGAAATTATACAACCTAATATTAATGGAAAAATAGTTAATATCGAGAATTTTCATTTATTTGCAAATGAAATTAAAAGAGAAGTTAATATTCAACATGAAAAAAATATAATAAAAAAATCTATTAAAGATAGATATTCAAAAGAAAAAATCATTAGACAATATGAAGATCTATTTTCTGTCATTTAAAATTATATTTTAAATACCACATAAAGTTTCTTAATAAAAAAACATATTTACACAACAAAAATACCTACTTTTGGTATAATATTTCCTTATCTTTAAAATAATCTTGATTGAATTTTATGCAATTATTAAATATAAATGATGAAACATCAGAATTAGAAACTGTTGTATTAGGTCAACCTCATTCTATGGGTAAAACCCCTAATTTAGAGGAAACCTACGATGCAAAATCTTACGAAAACGTTACTAATAATTCATATCCTCAAGAAGACGACATTATTTATGAAATGACTTGTTTTGAAAAAATATTAAACGACCATAAAGTAAAAGTGTTACGTCCCAGAATACTAAAAGATTGTAATCAAGTCTTTGCAAGAGATGTCGCTTTTGTAATTGAAAATAAAGTTATTATATCTAACATAATTCCCGACAGAGCAGACGAGCAAGAAGCCTATAAAGAAATATTTGATATGATTTCTTTTCAAGATATATATAACTTGCCTGAAAAAGCACATGTTGAGGGAGGAGATATAATTCTTTGTAATGATACTATTTTTTGTGGGGTATATAAAGGGGATGATTATTCTTCACTTAAAACCGCAAGAACCAATGCATATGCTATAGACTTTCTAAAAGAATTATTTCCACATAAAACATTTATAGATATATCCTTAAAAAAAAATGACAAAGATCCTAAACAAGGAATATTGCATTTAGATTGTACATTTATGCCGGTTGGAAAAAACAAAGCAATTGTGTATAAAGAAGGTTTTATAAATCTTAAGGATTATCAATTTATAGTAGATTTTTTTGGAAAAGATAATATTTTTGAAATTACTCAACAAGAAATGTATTATATGAATACAAATATATTTTCAATTTCTCCGGAAGTAGTTGTTTCAGAAGAAAGATTCATTAGACTTAATAAATTTTTAGAAGAAAAATGGAATCTAACTGTAAAAAAAGTTCCATATTATGAAATATCCAAAATGGGAGGACTGTTAAGATGTTCAACATTACCTTTAAAACGTAAAAAATAAATAATGAAGATGAAAAATAAACAGATAACAAATACTGTATTAATGATTGAACCTATTGTTTTTGGATTCAATGAAGAAACTGCAACAAATAATTTTTTTCAAAAAAAAGATTCTGATCCTAAGAAATTGATACAGGACAAAGCTTTAGAAGAGTTTACTAATATGGTTGATAAACTTAGAAAACATTATATTAATGTTATAGTTTTTAAAGATACAAAAGAACCATACACTCCTGACTCTATTTTTCCCAATAACTGGATCTCTTTTCATGATGATGGTAATGTATTATTATATCCTTTATATGCACCCAATAGAAGAAAAGAAAGAAGATTAGACATAATAGAAGGTTTAAAAAATAAAGGTTTTTTAATAAAAAACATAGTTGATTTTACAGAATCAGAAAACAAACAGATTTATTTAGAAGGTACAGGAAGTATTGTTTTAGATAGAACAAATAAAGTTGCTTATATTTCAGTTTCAGAAAGAACTAATGAAGGATTATTCTTAGAATTTTGTGAAAAAATGGAATTTACACCTATTATTTTTCATGCAACACAAAACATTGAAAAAAAAGAATGTCCTATTTATCATACAAATGTAATGATAAGTATTACTGAAGATTTTGTAATAGTGTGTTTAGATTCCATTAAAGACTTAAAAGAAAGAAAATTAGTTTCAGATATTTTACATAGTTCGCAAAAAGAAATTATCACGATATCTGAAAAGCAAATGATGCATTTTGCTGCTAATTGTTTACAATTAGAAACAGAAAATTTAAATAAATATTTAGTAATGTCTTCTACAGGTTATAAAAGTTTAAATATGGGGCAAATAGAAAAAATTAATAAATACAGCAAAATATTAGTGATAGATGTTCCTACAATTGAAAAATACGGAGGAGGAAGTGTTAGATGTATGATGGCAGAGATTTTTTTACAAAAAATAGATATTGGAAATAAATAATTTTGTAGTTTAATGAAAATCCTACTATATTTGCACACTCATTTGGCGAGGTAGCTCAGGTGGTTAGAGCGTTGGATTCATAACCCAAAGGTCGGCAGTTCAAGTCTGCTCCTCGCTACGAAATAAACCCATAACACATTAATTAGTAATGTTTTGTGGGTTTTTTGATTAAAATATTTTCGATATATTATTAAAAATTTTATGGTATAGCAATTAGATAAAGAAAATTTTTTATCTAAAAAAGGATTTTGATTTGATATTATATTAATAATATATTTTACTTTTGTAAAGTAGAAACTTTAAAAGATTAGAAGTTATAAGAAAATAAAAATTTTAAAATAAAAAAATTAAGCGTTAGCTTTAGTGATAACCAGAAAATCGCCAGTTTTCAAACATTTCACACACTAGCTATTCAAAGTGGCGTGGGATGTTTTTATTGAGTGTGTGGGTTCTGGCGAGCCTTTGGTGTCAATAAGTTCAGTTCCCACGCTTTTTTATTTAAATAAATTCTGCTTTTTGGGATTGGAAGCATAAATTAAAATTAGAATTTTCGTTGAAAATAATCAATAATTCTTTTACTAAACATAAAATATGCTTATTAATTGGAAGTAGTATTAGTTTATTCATAGGTATCCTAATATATATATTCTTTAGGAATTTTCCCTTAAGAATTTTTTCATGGAGTGAACTAGTAGGAATACAACAATTTTTATATAAAATAAGAGAACATAACATTTCTTACGTCAGATATATTCCTGATTGGATGTTATTTTCTTTACCAGATGGACTATGGATTTTTTCTTATACCTGTTTTACACTTTACATTTGGAAAAATATAATATCTGTGGAAAATGTAATCTGGTTTATAATAATTCCTTTTGTAGCAATAGGGTCTGAATTACTACAGTTATTTCAATTACTCTCCGGGACTTTTGATATAACAGATTTGTTATTTTATTTATTGGGATTTCTCCTTCCTTTTATACTTTTCAAAAAATCAATTATATATAAATTTAAAATTTAAAATCATGAAAAAACATTTTAAAACATTAATTTCAGCTTTAGCTGTTGTATTCTTTTCATTTATTGCTTTTGCAAGTCTGGACGATGATAAAAAAGATTCGGAATCTTCTTCTATAGATAATTCTTTCAATTATATAAAATTAGGAGAGCCTCTACAGACAAAGTATTTTGAAGTAACAGTGAATAAAATAAATATAGAAGATAAGGTAGATACCGGAAATCAATTTGCAGACCTTGACAAAGAAGAAGGGAATCTTTATTTAATTTTAAACACTACTTTCAAAAATATAAGTGATGAAAGCAGGATGTTAATGGATGGAGAAGTGTTGATTAATTATAATGGGAAACAATATAAATTTGATCACTCAGAAACAATACTATTAGATGGTTGGGGATTGTCACTTAAACAGATTAATCCATTAACTAAGAAAACAACTAATTTAGTATATAAAATTCCGGCAGAAATAAAAGGAGAGGTTTATTATAGACCTGGACGTTCTGATAAAAAAGATTTAATAGTATTGGGAGAAATTAAATAGAAAAGAAGAAAGTACAAGAAATACGAACAGAAATGTTTGTATTTCTTGGAAGCTTGTTATGCTTTTTTTATTTTAAACTCTGTGGTTATTATAAATAATTATATGAAATTTTATAATTTACCTATTTAAGCAGAATAGATTTATTATTTTAACTCTTTTGAGTTTAAAAGAAATAGCTTTAGTTCAATAAATTTATTATAATTTATTGAACTAAAACTGTTAAATCGTATTTATCTAGTTAATTTGTAAATAAATAAAAATTTAAATATTTTTATTTTTATTTATAAAAAATTGGTTTAAACTGGTTTTTTTGACAGAGGCAGTTTTAAATATTAATAGAGGAAAAACTACTCCAAAGGCTAGAGATAATAATGTAAAGCCTGTACGAGCAGATTTTTCAATCATTTCAACTAAATATTCAAATTGAAGTACCTCTCCTTCCTTTAAAGAAATAACCTCAATAAGAGAAATCATAAATTCATAACCGGGTTTTCCTGGAATTATATTTATAACGGCTGGTATAGTAAAAACAATAGGAGGTGTATGTACTTTATGAGCAAAGTAAACACCTAATACACCTACTAAACTGGCAGCAGTAAAACTTGCAAAAACAATTTGATCTTTAAAATAGATAAGTAGAAAGGCTCTACAACTGAATCCTATAGCTCCGAGCACTGCTACGACCCACATAGAACGTTTAGGAGTTCGAAATATAACGGCAAAACCAATAGACACCCACATAGACCAAAATATCTTTTCACCTAAAGATACTTGCGTAGAAGAAAAAAAATCAATTAAAAAATTCATAACCAAATATAAATAATGATAAAAATAAACCGAGAGCAATCATAAATATTAATACAGAACCTTGAATACCTCTTGAGATACCCTGAGAAATATATCCCTCAAGAATATCTATAAAAGAGTTAATTAAAGGAACTCCCGGAATTAAAAATAAAACACTGGCTGCAAATGCACTTTTTAAATCTGAATCAGTAATAATCCTACATATGTTTACTGTAGAAACAGCTGTAAAAGAAGCTGTTGCAAAAACAATGAAAACGTTAAAATGTTTTTCTGTTAAAAATTGCCTAACAATTAATCCTAAAACAGTAGCTATAAAAGTAACAAAAAATTCTAACCAGCTTCCTCCAAGAATCCGGCTCAAACTAGCTCCTGCAAGACCTACAAAAAACCATATGGCAGGCTTAGGATAATGGGCTATTTTTTTAATTTTTTGGAGTTGTTCATACACTTTTTGAAGATCATATTTTTCCTGAATAGTTTTCCAGGAAAGAATACTAATTTCAGAAACTATTTCAAAATTAACCCCTACATGAGGAATAGCCCTTACAATAGTATGCATTTCATTAGTTGTTCGGTCTCTAACACTTAAAACAGCACCGGATAAAGAAATAAATAAATCTGCCTCAAAATCTAAAGCATCAGCAATACGTTGCGTATTTTTCTTTATACGAGAAGTATTAGCTCCACTCATCATTAAAGTTACAGCTACATCTGATAGCAATTCACTTGCATATTTAATCTTGATAGACGGTTCGTCCATAAATTTAAATTTTAGATAAAAAATTTTTGCAAAAATATAAAGTTATTACCTTTTGTATCTCATAAAAGTTAACAAACCTTTATAAATATGACAAGAATCACAGAAATAGAATGAACAAAAAAAATGTATTATACTTAGAGTATTATTATTAAATTTGCTTTAATAATGAAAATAATTAAATACATGAAAATAATTATTGTATTAGGACTTTCTTTTTTCCTTTTTATAAATTGTCAGTCAATAAAACCTACTGTAGATTACGATACAAATACAAATTTTACTAACATAAAAACCTATGATTATTATACAAATAACAGCATTCAATTAAATCAAATTGATAGTTTAAATTTCATGAAAAATCTTGATAATTCTTTAATTAATAAAGGGCTACAAAGAACTTCAGATAATCCAGATGTTTATATAGCTGTTATGGTTTCAATTGCTGAGGGAAATGATGTTAATACCGTAAATTTAGGTGTTGGTGGAGGTAGTGGATGGTTTGGTTTGGGAACCAATATAGGAATTCCCATAAAAAAAAGAATTATAAATTACACATTTCAAATAGATATGGATAATGCTCATACTAACCAATTAATCTGGACATCTAAATTCTCAAATACAGTAGATTATAATAAATATTCCAATTCTAAAACAACTTTATTTCAAGAAAACATCAATGCGTTAGTTAAAAATTACCCTCCTAAAATAGCAAAACCTAAAAAGAAGAATTATTATAATTGATATAATAATTAAAAAATAATATTTTAATTACATAATAAAAACCCTTTAATATATATTTATTAAAGGGTTTTTTATGTTTTAATGATATAATTTCATTAATTGTTTTTATATTTTTATTGCTTTGCGATTAAATATATGAAAATAATATATGTTTAAACGTTTAAATTTTTTATTTTTGCATATTTAAAATGTGAAATATTTTTATATGATGAATAAATATTTATATTGGGTAACTTTTGTTGCTGTAAACGGAGGTTTAATATTTGGTCTTAATATGGCCGGAATTTCTGGCGCCAATGATATGATTAAAAATGAATTTTCCCTTACTGACAGTGGATTAGGAACTGTTGCAGCCCTATTAACCATAGGTTGTTTATTAGGTTCTTTGTTTACTGGGAATATAGCAGATAGGTTGGGAAGAAAAACAGTTATGATTATTACTGCAATTTTATATATTTTATCTGCTTTAGGATGTGCTTTAGCAACATCATCTTCCATACTAATATTTTTTAGAGTTTTATCAGGTCTTGCTGTAGGATCAACCTCAGTAGTTGGGCCTATGTATATTTCTGAAATATCTCCTGCAAAAAAAAGAGGTACATTAGTTTCCCTAAATCAGTTTGCCATTACAATTGGTATTTTATTAGCATATGTTTTTGATTTTTTGTTAATTAATCTGGGCGATGATAGTTGGAGATATATGCTTGTGATACCTGCTTTATTTGGCTTTTTATATTTGGTTTTTCTTTTAATTGATTTTCCAGAAAGCCCTCGATGGTTAATTTCCAAGAATAAAGAAGAAGAAGCCATTAAAATTTTAAGAAAAATTGGAGGCGATGAAATGGTAAAAACTGATTTACCAGAAATGAAACAAATAATTAATTCAGAAAAAAATAGAGAAAAAATATCTATTGGCAAATTGTTTAAAGGAAATATGGGAAAAGTGGTTTTAGTAGGAACACTTATAGCTGCTTTTCAACAAATTACTGGAATAAATGCAATTATTATGTATGCTCCAGATATATTTCAGGCAGCAGGATCTGCTCAAAATGATTCTTTATTTCAATCGATGATAGTTGGGTTAGTTAATTTTTTAATGACATTTATAGCCTTAAGACTAGTAGATACAAAAGGTCGTAAAACACTTCTATTATGGGGAGCTGTAGGTATGGCAATATCACTAGGCTATTTAACCTATGAATTTTCAAAACCTATACAAAATGGTTTTGGGGTTCTTATTGCGTTACTAATTTATATATCTTTTTTTGCAGCTTCTTTTGCTCCTGTAATGTGGGTAATTATATCAGAGATTTATCCTAACAAAATTAAAGGTATAGCAATGTCTTTTTCCACAGCAATAAGCTGGCTTTGTACTTTTTTTACAATACAATTTGCACCTATCATTAAAGGAATAAGTTTTGAATATTTATTCGCTATTTTTGAAGTATTTACGATATTAGCATTTATTTTCGTTAAAATTTGGATACCAGAAACTAAAGGAAAATCTTTAGAACAAATTGAGAAAGAAATAGGTCTGGATGTCTCAGATAATTAATAAACTGAATTCTAAATGAAAAGAGCTTCAATTAAAGATATAGCAGAAAAGGCAGGTGTATCTATTGCTTTAGTATCCTATGTACTTAATGATAAATTTGTAAATCGCATAAATAAAGAAACAGCAAAAAAAATAAAAGAAATTGCTGCAGAACTAAATTATAAACCAAATAAAATAGCTCAAAGTCTTAAATCTAATAAGACCAATACAATAGCTTTATTGGTAGCAGACATAGCTAACCCTTTTACTTCTCAAGTAGCAAGAATTATTGAAGATGAAACCTCTAAAAGAGGATACATGCTATTAATTGGAAGTTCAGATGAAAATGAAGAAAAATTAAAACAACTTATAGATTTATTTCAAAAAAGACAAGTAGACGGATTTATAATAGCTCCAGTTGAAAACTCAGAAAGTATAATTAATAATTTGGTAGAAACTAAAGCTCCGGTAGTATTAATTGATAGACCTATAGATAATATGGAAATAGATTCCATAGTCACTAATAATTTTGAAATATCTTATCAAGCTGTTAATTACTTAATAAATAAAGGGAAAAAAAACATTGCGATTTTTTCATATAAAAAAAATTTAGAAAATTTAAAAAATAGAGTAGAAGGATATAAAAAAGCGTTAAAGGATAGTAAAATATATCTGGATTCTGAAAAAATTATTTATATAGAAGAATCTAAGACACAATCAGAAGTATATAAAGCTATTGATGAACTGAATTTAATGACTACTGATGCTCTTTTTTTTACCAGTAATAAATTGGCTATAGCAGCATTAAAAAAATTATCAACATTAGATATAAAAATTCCTGAAGAGCTCGCTCTTGTAACCTTTGATGAATCAGAGGCATTTGATATTTTTAGGGTCCCTTTAACACATATAAAGCAGCCAATAAAAAAAATATCTAAAAAAGCAGTTGAGCTTTTAATAGAAAAAATTGAAAACACAAACTTATTACAACAACAAATAGTTTATAATTCTGAAATAATAATTGGAAAATCTGTGTAGATAAAATTAACAATAAAAAACATAAAGAAATGATAAATAAGAGTACAAAAACCATAGTTTGTTTCGGAGAAATATTATGGGATATTTTTCCTAAAGGACGAAAAATAGGAGGAGCTCCTTTCAATGTTGCTTATAATCTTAATAAAATGGGTATTGATGCTAGGATGATAAGCCGTGTAGGAAATGATGATTTAGGAAAAGAATTGCTTGAGAAAATATCTAATGCAAACATAAGTGTAAATGAGTGCCAAATAGATCCCAATCATGATACAGGTACTGTTATTGCTAAAATTGATGAAAATAATGAAGCTCACTATACTATTGTAGAACCCGTAGCTTGGGATTTTATAGAATGGAAAGATGAATATGTGAACTTAGTAAAAAATACTGAGGCTTTTGTTTTTGGCAGTTTAGGAACAAGAAATAATATTTCAAAGCAAACACTTCAAAAATTATTAGACATTGCGCCATATAAAGTATTTGATATAAATCTTCGTCCACCTTTTATCTCTCAGGAAGATATTGTTCAGTTTATGAAAAAATCGGATTTAGTTAAAATGAATAAATCTGAATTAAGACAGCTTTTAGATTGGATCGGAGTAGAATATGTTACAGAAGAAAAAGCAGTACAATATGTTAGGAAATATTTTAATTTAGAAGCAATAATTATTACTAAAGGTAGTAAAGGGGCAGTTTACCATGATAAGGATAACTATATCTATGCAGAGGCTATTAAAGTAGCAATAAGAGATACAGTAGGTAGTGGAGATTCTTTTTTAGCCGGATTTTTAGCAAAAAAAGTAAAAGGAAGTTCTGTTAATGAATCTATAGAAAATGCTATATCTTTAGGTGCATTTATAACTAATAGCGAAGGGGCTTGTCCAGATTATTCTTTAGAAACATTTGAAAAATTTAAGACCAGTCATAAATTATAATATTTTTATTACATTTAGATAAAAAACAGCTCTATTTATGAGCTGTTTTTTTATTTACTATTAATTAAAGAAAAAATTAGATTTTTTAACAGTTTGAGCAATTTGGTTGATTAATTTGTTGAAAAAAATCGTTTCCCTTATCATCTACAAGTATAAAAGCAGGAAAATTCTCAACTTCTATTTTCCAAATTGCTTCCATACCCAACTCAGGATATTCAACACACTCTAGGCTCTTAATACTGTTTTGAGCAAGAATTGCTGCAGGTCCTCCTATACTTCCTAAATAAAAACCCCCATGTTTTTTACATGCATCAGTAACCTGTTGGCTTCTATTACCCTTAGCAATCATAATTAAACTTCCTTTATGAGATTGAAATGAATCAACATAAGAGTCCATTCTTCCTGCTGTAGTAGGGCCCATAGATCCACAAGCATATCCGTTAGGTGTTTTAGCCGGACCAGCATAATAAATAGGATGATCTTTTATATATTGAGGAAGATCTTCTCCTTTATCCAATTTTTCTTGTAATTTGGCATGAGCTATATCTCTCCCTACAATTATTGTACCTGTTAAAGATAAACGTGTAGAAACAGGATATTGAGAAAGTTCAGCTAAAATATCTTTCATAGGACGGTTTAAGTCTATTTTAATTCCACCGGCTTCTCCTTTTTGTCTGTATTTTTCAGGAATTAACCGAGTAGGGTTATCTTCCAATTTTTCTAACCAAATACCCTCTTTATTTATTTTTGCTTTAATATTTCTATCTGCAGAACAAGAAACGCCCATACCTACAGGGCAAGAGGCACCATGACGAGGTAGGCGTATAACACGTATATCATGAGCAAAAAACTTACCTCCAAATTGAGCACCTAATCCAAGTTTTTGAGCTGCTTCCAAAAGTCTTTGCTCCATATCTAAATCTCTAAACGCGCGTCCCCCCTCATTTCCAGAAGTAGCCAGATTATCATAATATTTGGTTGAAGCAAGTTTTACTGTTTTTAAATTAGTTTCTGCTGATGTTCCTCCAATTACAAAAGCAATGTGATAGGGAGGACAGGCAGCAGTTCCTAAAGATTTCATTTTTTCCACTAAAAATGGGAATAATTTTTCAGGAGTTAGTAAAGCCTTTGTTTCTTGATATAGGTAAGTTTTATTAGCAGATCCACCTCCTTTTGCAACAAATAAAAATTTATATTCATCACCTTTTACTGAATATAGATCAATTTGAGCGGGAAGATTACATCCTGTATTTACTTCCTTATACATATCTAAAGGCGCATTTTGAGAATAACGGAGATTATCAGAAGTGAAAGTGTTAAATACGCCTTTTGATAAAGCTTCTTCATCATTGCCCCCGGTCCATACTTGCTGACCTTTTTTTCCAACAATTATAGCTGTTCCAGTATCTTGGCAAAAAGGTAATATTCCCTTAGCTGAAATTTCAGAATTTCTTAGAAAGTTAAGAGCAACAAATTTATCATTTTCGCTCGATTTAGGATCAGACAATATTTTCGCTACTTGTTGTTGATGTTCCGGACGAAGTAAAAATTCAACATTATGAAAAGCATGTTGAGCTAAAAGTGTTAGTCCTTCCGGATCAATTTTCAGTATTTCTTTTCCTTCAAAAAAAGCAGCTGAAGTATAATCTTTAGATAGTAAATAATACTCGGTTGTATCTTTTCCCTGTTCAAAGGTAGCCTGATACTTAAATTCTGGTTTTGCCATATTTTACAATAATTGGTTTTATTAACGTTTGTAAGGGGGCAAAAATAAATAATAACATAGTAATAAAATATGATTTTTGATAGTCTGAATCCTATTTATATACATAATAAATAAAAATGGATCCATAATGTTATGGATCCATTTTTTATTGAAACTTTTTAAGTAATTTATCTTATTGTAAATAATAATTCTCTATATTTAGTAAGAGGCCACATTTCGTTATCAATAAGCATTTCCAAAGCATCAGAATGTTCCCTTATTAAACTAAAAATAGGTTTTACTTTATTACAAAATGCTTCAGCCTGTTTAGCCGGGTTTGTAATATTAATGGCTTTATCCCTTTCAGTAAATAATTTATCAACATTACTTTTAATCTCTGTAATATGTGTAGATATTCTTTTAATTAAATCCAGTTGTTCCGTACACATAGACTTCATTTCCTTTTCACCGAAAATTTCTTTAAGTCCTTTGGCGTTTTCAATAAGTTTTGTTTGATAATCAACGGCAACAGGTATAATATGATTTCTGGCAATATCACCTAGTACTTTAGCCTCAATAGAAATCATTTTAGAATATTTTTCTAATTTAATTTCATTTCTAGCTTCAATTTCTTTATGGCTTAATATTTCTAATTCTTCATAAATAGAAATAAATTTCTTTTCTAATTCAAATTTTAAAGCTTCTGGAGTAGTTTTTCTATTTTCCAAACCTCTTTTTTTGGCTTCTTTTACCCAATCATCGCTATATCCGTCACCTTCAAAAAGAATATTTTTAGACTCTTTAATATAATCTCTTAAAACATTAAAAATAGCTTCATCTTTTTTCAATCCTTTTTCAATTAAGGTATCTACTTCTTTTTTAAATTTTCTTAATTGATAGGCAACAATTGCATTTAATACAGTCATAGGTTCACCACAATTAGCTTGAGAACCTACTGCTCGGAATTCAAATTTATTTCCTGTAAATGCAAATGGCGATGTTCTATTTCGATCAGTATTATCTAATAATAACTCTGGGATTTTACCTACTACATTTAGTTTTAAATCTGTTTTTTCATCAGGAGATAGTTTTCCTTTAGTTACCTTTTCCAATTCGTCTAACACATTTGTTAATTGGGAGCCTATAAAGACAGAGATAATAGCAGGAGGAGCTTCATTAGCACCTAATCTATGATCATTACCTGCTGAGGCGATAGCAGCTCTTAATAAATCTCCATTATCATGAACAGCCTTAATTGTATTTACGAAGAAAGTTAAAAATTGAAGATTTTTTTTAGGATTTTTTCCTGGGCTTAAAAGATTATCACCCGTATTGGTACTTAAAGACCAATTATTATGTTTTCCACTTCCATTGACACCATCAAAAGGTTTTTCATGCAAAAGAATATTTAATCCATGTCTACGGCTTACCTTTTTCATAACATCCATTAATAAAGAATTGTGATCTACAGCTAAATTAGCTTCCTCAAAGAGAGGTGCCAGTTCAAACTGATTAGGGGCAACTTCATTATGTCTGGTAGTTACAGGAATTCCTAGTTTCATACAATCAATTTCTAATTCCTTCATGAAATTTCTTACTCGAGTAGGAATGGAACCAAAATAATGATCTTCTAATTGTTGCCCTTTAGCAGGAGCATGCCCCAAAAGAGTTCTTCCGGTAAGCACTAAATCTGGACGTGTTTGGAATAATGATGAATCAATTAAAAAATATTCTTGTTCCCAGCCTAAAGTTGAATGTACTTTTGTAACATTTTTGTCAAAATAAGATTGACAAACATCTGTAGCTGCCTCATCAACCGCTTGTAAAGCTTTTAATAAAGGAGTTTTATAATCTAATGTTTCTCCAGTATAAGAAACAAATACAGACGGGATACATAAAGTGGTATCTATAATAAAAGCAGGAGAAGTAGGATCCCATGCAGTGTATCCTCTAGCCTCAAAAGTATTTCTTATTCCTCCATTAGGAAAGCTGGAAGCATCAGGTTCTTGTTGAATTAATAAAGATCCATTAAATCTTTCAATAGCTCTGCCTTCGCCGATAGGTGTAAAAAATGAATCATGCTTTTCAGCAGTTTCTCCTGTTAAGGGCTGAAACCAATGGGTATAGTGCGTAACTCCTTTAGATAGAGCCCAATCTTTCATTGCAACAGCAATTTGATCAGCAATCTCACGATTGATTTTCTTACCAAATTTGATGGCATCTAATATGCTTTGATAAGCATCTTTCGTTAAATATTCTCTCATAGTTGATTCTGAGAATACATGTTCACAATATAATTCAGATAATTTTTTAGGAACTTCTATGCGTCTAGGTTGCAAATAAGGAAGTTTTTTTAGAGCGGAAAATCGTAAAGTTGACATAAAGCTATATTTTTTATAGGACAAATATAAAAATAAAATTAAAATAAAATTAAAACACCCCTAATTTTTACCCACATTATCTTATTTTTTTATATTTATCCTATTTAAATAATTTTTTCAAGTAAATAAAAGTTGATAAGAAATACTTTAAATTAAAGAACGGGGATAAAACATTGAAATTAAGTTCTAATTTATTTTTTAAATTTAAATATTTTTAATATTTCTATATTTGATTAGACATGTTAAAAAGATAAAATTAAATGTCTTAAAGTTATTTGCTTTAGTGTTATTTAAATAATGAAGTATATAAAATGTATAAGTTTTTTATAATATGATAATTATTTTTTTAATATTAATGATTTAGATAAAATATTTAACGTTTAAACTCAATTACTTCCAAATTTTGTATTTTATTTTTATCTATTTCAAATCGAAGCATAGTACGTACTTTGTGAAAACCATAAATACCTATAGCTCCAGGATTCATGTGCAGTAAATTTAGTTTTTTATCATTCATTACTTTTAATATATGGGAATGACCACATATAAAAAGTTTTGGTGGAGATTTATATATTTTTTCTCGTATGGACGGTGCATATTTTCCTGGATATCCACCAATGTGAGTAATCCATACATCTACATTTTCACAAAAAAAACGTTGATTTAGAGGGAATTCTTTTCTTATTTCTGTTCCATCGATATTTCCATATACAGCACGAAATACTGGAGAAATCTTTTGTAAAGCTTCAGAAACTTTTATATCTCCAATATCCCCTGCATGCCATACTTCATCTGCTTGTGAGGCGTAATGTAAAATTTTTTCATCGATATAAGAATGACTATCTGAGAGAAGTAAAATTTTTTTCAATATTTTTGCATTAAAAATACAATAAATTTGCGTTATTTCATACAATTTTCTTACAATGGAACTCATTATTATGGATATCAACGTCAACCGGAGCAAATTTCCATACAAGAAATAATAGAAAAGTCACTCAGTTTACTACTTAATAAGGAAATTAAAACTATTGGAGCAGGAAGGACTGATACTGGGGTTCATGCAAAAGAAATGTTTGCACATTTTGATTATGACGATGATATTCCCAAAAACTTGGTTAAAAGATTAAATTCTTACCTACCTTCAGATATTGCAATTAGAAATATTTTTAAAGTTTCAAATTCAGCCCATGCTCGTTTTGATGCATTAAAACGGACCTATAAATATTACATATCTACTTATAAAAATCCTTTTAAACAAGAGTTTCACGCTCAGTTTTATTATTATGATTTTAGAATAGATAAAATGAATGAATCTGCCCAATTGCTATTGCATTATAAAGATTTTACAAGTTTTTCTAAACTTCATGCAGATAATAAAACGAATAATTGTAATATTTATAAAGCTTTTTGGGAACAGAAAGAGGAAGAGCTTATTTTTACTATTTCTGCAAATCGATTTTTACGAAATATGGTACGGGCTATTGTAGGAACTTTAATAGATGTAGGCAGAGGAAAGTTAGATGTTGAAAATTTTAGACAAATTATTGAAAAAAAGGACCGTAAATTTGCCTCTACTTCTGCTCCGGCTCAAGGACTAACCTTGGTGGAAATTGAATATCCGGAAAGTATTTATCATGAAAAATAGACCCAAAAATAAAATTTCTGAAGTAGGTACAGGGCAAGCGCTTTCCCGTTTGGTAAAGTTGGGTAGCCAAAACACATTTTGGTTTTATTCTACAATATTTGTAGCCATAATTTTAGCGTTTGTTTCCTCTTATCGCCCAGTTTTAATTAGTAGAACTATTGACATAGATATTTTAAAAAATAAAAGTTATTCAGATTTATATCAAACTTTATTATTTATTTTTTTATTGCTTATAGCCGAAGTCGTTTTTCAATTTTTATTAGTTTATTCTTCAAATTTTGTAGCACAGAATGTAATACGAAGTTTAAGGATTAAATTGTATAAGAAATTGATTTATTTTAAATCGGCTTTTTTTGATAGAACGCCTATAGGAGTATTAGTAACTCGATCAGTTTCCGATATAGAAACTATTTCTACAATTTTCACTGATGGTATTTTAATGGTATTGGGAGATATTTTACGGATTATTTTTGTTGTAGGAACAATGTATTGGATTAATTGGGAATTAGCAACCATAGCTATGTTTATTTTTCCTATTATGCTGATAATAACCAGAGTTTTTCAAAAAGCAATTAAGAAGGCTTTTTCAGAAGAAAGAACTCAAACTGCCAATCAAAATACTTTTGTACAAGAAAGATTAACAGGAATGACAATTGTTCAGGTTTTTAATCAACAAAATAGAGAATATAATAATTTTTTCAAAATAAATGAGAAATTAGAAAAAGCATATTTAAAGACTGTTTTTTACTTTTCACTTTTTTTCCCTATTGTAGATATTATTACAGGAATTGCTATTGGGGTCATGATCTGGTATGCTGGATATGATGCATTGACTGCTCATAATATTTCTCCGGGAGTTGTAATTGCCTTTACCACTTCATACATTAATATGCTTGTTCGACCAATGCGACAGATAGCAGATAGGTTTAATACAATACAAAGAGGGATTGTTGGTGCAGAAAGAGTTTTTACAGTTTTAGATTCCAATCATGAAATTCCTGATATGGGAAATGTAAAAAAAGATTTTATTAAAGGGGATATCCGTTTTGAAGATGTATCTTTTTCCTATAAAGAAGGAGAAGAAATATTACAAAATTTGTCTTTTAATGTTTCCAGCGGTGAAAAGGTAGCTATTGTTGGAGCAACCGGAGCAGGTAAATCCACAATTATAAATTTATTGAGTCGCTTTTACGATATTTCAGGTGGGCATATTTACATAGACGGAACAGATATAAAAGAATATAAATTACAGAATTTGCGTTCTCATATTGCCGTAGTTTTACAGGATGTATTTTTATTTAATGATACGATATTGGAAAATATTTCTCTTGGAAATAAAAATATAACATATGATGAGGTACGTAAAGCAGCTAAAGAAATACAAATTGATGATTTTATTATGAGCCTTCCAAATGGATATAATTATGAAGTGAGTGAAAGAGGGTCCTCTATTTCCTTGGGGCAAAGGCAATTAATATCTTTTTTACGTGCTTATTTATACAATCCTTCTATTTTAGTCTTGGATGAGGCTACATCCTCTATAGATACGAAATCCGAGGAATTATTACAAAGTGCTACTGATAAACTTACAGGTAACCGGACTTCAATTATTATTGCTCACCGATTAGCTACCATAAAAAATGCTGATAAAATTATTGTCATGGATCATGGAAAGATAATTGAAATAGGAAAGCATAAAGATCTTTTAGAGAAAGGGGGATATTATAAAAAATTATATGATGCCCAATTTTTAAATGAAATAAAATAAAGTATTTATTTTAGGTTATTTAGAGTATACATCATAATTTTATATATGAATATAAAGAATATAAATGAAAATAACATTTAAGACTAATGTGAAATTATTAAATTTGCCATTTAAAAAAAGAATATGAAAGATTTACAACATACTATTGAAAAAGTTTGGGAATACCGTTCTCTGTTATCTGAAAGCAAATACCATACGGCAATTAATGAAGTGATAGAGTTATTAGATTCAGGGAAATTGAGAGTAGCAGAACCTTTAGGAGATGGTAAATGGCAGGTAAATGAATGGGTAAAAAAGGCAGTAGTATTATATTTCCCGATTAAAAATATGGAAACTTTTGAAATAGGTATTTTTGAATTTCATGATAAAATTCCATTGAAGAGAGATTATGCGGCAAAAGGAGTAAGAGTAGTTCCCGGGGCTACAGCAAGAAAAGGTGCTTATATTTCTAAAGGGGTTATTATGATGCCATCATATGTGAATATTGGAGCTTATGTTGATGAAGGAACTATGGTAGATACCTGGGCAACAGTAGGAAGTTGCGCACAAGTTGGGAAAAATGTACACCTAAGTGGAGGAGTAGGAATTGGTGGGGTTTTAGAACCTTTACAAGCAGCTCCGGTTATTGTAGGTGATAATTGTTTTATTGGTTCTAGGTGTATAGTAGTGGAGGGAGTACAAGTTGGAGATGAAGCGGTTTTAGGCGCAAATGTAACATTAACGGCATCAACTAAAATTATAGATGTTTCAGGTTCAGAACCTATTGAATATAAAGGTTATGTTCCACCAAGATCAGTAGTAATTCCCGGTTCTATAACTAAAAAATTTCCTGCTGGAGAATACGGTGTATCTTGTGCTTTGATTATAGGTAAAAGAAAAGAAAGTACAGATAAAAAAACATCTTTAAATAATGCTTTACGAGAACATAACGTCTCTATATAGTTTATGAAAAAGTTAGGCTTGTGAAAGCTCTGATTATACAGTATAAAAACATAGGAGATGTTTTAGTTTCCAGTGTAATTGCTAATAACCTAAAAAAAATATATCCACATAGTAAGATTGATTTTTTATGTTATAAGAGATATATGGGAGTCTTACAAAAGAATCCTAATATCGATAGAATTATAGCTCTAGACAGTAATCGTGTAAGGTCTTTATTTTTTTTATATAAATATATTAAATTAATAAAAAGTGAAAAATATGATATCTTAATAAATCTATCTCAAAATTTGAGTAGTTTTTTATTTACTATATTTTCTAAATCGCAAAAGAAATATGGTTTTTCGCAAAATTTATTTAATAAAATTTATGATAAAACATTTACAAAAGTTACCGTTCCGGTTACACAAACCTGTAATCTATTAGAAAACAGGTTAGTTGTAATAGAGGAATTTTTAAAAGATAATCCGGTTCCTATAGATCCACAAGCAAAAATATATCTTACAGAACAAGAAATAAAGGAGGCCAAAGAAAAAATGATTAATTCCGGGATTCGATTTACCCGGCCTATAATTATGTTAGGAGTATTAGGTTCTAATGTTAAAAATACATGGACTTTAGGTAATATGGCTAAATTTATAGATTTTATATGGGTAAATTATCGAGCAGATTTATTGTTTAATTATTTACCCTCACAATATAAACAGATAAATGAATTACTTTCATTACTTAATGCAAACACAAAGGTATTTGTACAGCCTGTAGGAAAAACAGTTAGGGAATATGCTTCTTTTATGCAAAATTGTACTTTATTTATGGGCAATGATAGCAGAGCTGTTTTAATTGCGAAGGCACTCCAAAAACCTACATTTACTATTTATCCTCCATATGTTCATAGAAAAGATGTAGCCTGCTATGAAAATACAAGTCTCCATCAAAGCGTCCATTTACAGGATTTTTTACCTAATTTATTTGATGATTTTTATCAAAGTGAGTTGAAAAAAGATTCCTCAAAATTTTATCTTATGTTGTCTAATGATTTTGTTATCTTAAAAGTTAAGCCTTTTATTAAAGAGCATTTATCTATATTTAAAAAAGTAAAATAATAAGCATACCCATCCTAAAATCATAAATACTCCTCCAATAGGAGTAATAGGTCCAAGAATTTTTAAATTTATATTCCAGTATTCTGAAAAAGATAAAAAATAGATACTCACAGAAAATAGAAAAGTTCCGATTATAATTCCCCAACTGGCCCATTTTTCTAATCCTGTAGTAAAAGATAAAGAAAACCCTAATATCAATAAAGTTAATGCATGATACATTTGATATCTGACACCGGTTTCGAAGCTTGTTAACTTTTCAACAGAAAGTAATTTTTTAAAAGCATGGGCCCCTAAAGCACCTAAAATAACAGAGGTTAATCCATATAGAGCTCCAAAAATAAGTACAATATTTTTCATTTTTTTAAATTGAAGTTAAATGTAATAAAATTTTGGTTATAATTTTTTACCTTCTAGAAAAAGCATAGGAATAGATAAAGAAATTTGTTTATGCTCCTCAGCGTAAATATTCAGATTGTATTCTAATTTTTTGAATATTTTTGGAATTGCAGAATCAGGAAATAGAGAAAACCAAGAGCTAAGCCAGCCACATTTTATAAAATGATGGTTTAAAAAAGCAGTTCCGTTTAAAAAATTCATGGTGAATTGACTTTCAATACTATTTGTAATAGAAAAACCTTGATTTACGAATAATTTTGAAATATTTTCCTTTGTACCTCGTTGTATTTGTTCTTGATGTAAATTATCAATTAAATAAGGATATTTACATTCATGTAAAGTGGATTCGAAAATAGAGTAAAATTCTTTCCAATGTCCATATAAATTGGTAGTTATAGCTAATTTTCCGTTAATCTTCAGAACACGTAAGCATTCTTGGAGAATTAACTCTTTATTTTTAAAATTATTAATACCTAAATTTGATACAATCAAATCAACAGATTTTTCTTTGAAGGGAAGTTTTTCAGCAGATTGTTCTATTATTTCGACATTAAATAAATTATATTCTTTTATTTTTTGTTTTGCTTTTTTATTTGCATTTTCCCAAGGGTCTATACCATAAATTTTAGAAGAATTTCCTAAACGTTCGGCTATTTCCAATAAAGGAAAGCCTGTTCCCGAACCTAAATCAATTACTGTTAAATTAGGTTTTAATTTTATATTATCTAGTAATAAGAATCCAAATCTGGAACTCCATAGAGGAGCTTCATCAAAAGTATTTATACAATTACTTGAATCTATAAATTCATACGACAAAAAATCATTCATAATATGCTAATTTTCTAATAAGTGTCTGGTAATAAAGTCTTTTTCCAGGCTCCAACCTCTTGCCGGAGAATATTCCCGTCCATAGAAAATAATTTGTATATGTAACTTATTCCACAATTCTTTGGGAAATAAACGTTTTGCATCTTTTTCAGTCTCTTCTACGTTTTTTCCATTAGTAAGTTTCCAAAGTTTCATAAGTCTATGTATATGGGTATCTACAGGAAATGCAGGATGTCCAAATCCTTGACTCATTACAACCGAAGCTGTTTTATGACCAACTCCTGGTAATGCTTCCAATTCATCAAAACTTTCAGGAACTTCTCCATTATATTTTTCTACTAATATATTGGCTAATTTATGTATGTTTTTCGATTTAGTATTAGATAAACCTATTTCTTTAATATATTCTTTAATTTCCCATTCTGGTAATTCTGCCATTTTAAAAGCATTTGGAGCAACTTTATAAAAAGCAGGTGTTACCTCATTTACTTTTTTATCGGTTGTTTGTGCTGATAATAATACTGATATTAATAATGTAAAAATATCCTGATGTTCCAATGGCGCGATAGGGTTAGGATAAAGTTTGTTTAATTCTTTTATAATATATTCTATTTTTTCTTTTTGCTTCATTAGGTTGTTGTTTTTATCAGCTTTTAAAAGTAATAAATTTATTAATGAGATTTATTAGTTAAAATTTAATACTTCTTGATTTATATTCAATGTGTGTAAAAAAAATGTTTTTTTATTTTTAGTGATTTTTTATAAATATAATTCATAAAAGTATGAATACATATTTTTCATATATTTAATTATAATTAAAATAAATGCACTTAAAGCCACAAATAAAGATATTACATAAAAAAAAATTAATTGGTTTAAATATAGAAATTTCATTTTCTAATAATTTGACTTATGATTTATGGCAAAGTTTTATGAAAAGAAAAAAAGAAATTAAAAATGTTTTTTCTCAGGATTTATTTTCTATGCAAATCTATCCTGAAAATTTTGATTTTAATCCAACAGTTAAATTTATAAAATGGGCTGCTGTAGAAGTTATTCAAATAAGTAAAATTCCTGAAGGTATGGATAGTTTTATTTTTTCTGGGGGACTATATGCTGTTTTTCATTATAAAGGATCTAGTGAAGACATTTCTATATTTAAAACTATATTTAATGAATGGCTTCCTAAATCTAAATATATTGTTGATAATAGAAGACCTCATTTTGAGGTTTTAGGACAAAAATATAAAAATAATAATTTAAATTCAGAAGAAGATATTTACATTCCTATTAAGTTAAAAACAAATTAAATTTTAATACTTATAATAAAAAAAAATTATTTCATCATCCATTGCTTAGGGGTAATTCCATATTTTTTTTTAAAAGCCTCAATAAAATGACTGGGATTTTCATACCCCAAATCATACGCAATTTCTTTTACCTGTTTAACTTTCATATCTAATTTATCTTTTCCAATTTCCAATTTTGTATCTAAGATGAAACTTGAAATTGTTTTGCCATAAAGTTTTTTAAATCCTTCCTTAATTTTGTATTCACTTAATCCTACAGTGTATGAAATTGATTTTAAAGTAGGAGGGGAAGCTATATTATCCATGAGCAATTTTTTAATTTCATTTAATTGTAAAACCAATTTATCATCCATTTTTTTGTTTTCTTGTTCTTTTTTATTACTACTGGAAAAGTAATGAATAAGTATTTCGTGGAGTTTTAAAGTCAGATATAAATTTTCAAATTCACAATCTAAAATATAGTCTTCTAGTTGCGAAATAATAAGTTTTTCCTGAATACTTAAAGGTTTTTCAATATAACTGTTTTCATAAATTTTATTTTTAATAAATGGAATTTTTTCAGAATACCCTTTAAAATAAGATATCAAATTTTGAATAGTTATAACAAAAATAACTAGCTTGGATTTTTTAGATAAGCTTATATTAATGGGGATATCAATGTTAGGATTGTAGAGTAATAAAGAATAACCATCTTTCAATAAATATTGATTTTCATTTTCAAAATGAAATGTAGCTCTCCCTTTTGTACAAAAATAAAATTGTACAAACCGTTTATCTACCGGCTTAGAAATTGTATCGGTTAAAACAGTGTAATTGTCAATTAGTGCGAGATAAATATCAGATCCTATTTTATTTTCTCTAATCCTACTTTTAAAGGTATTTTTTAATTCCATGATCCTATTTAAAAAAACAAGTAATAATCAATCTTTATATGAATAGGTGCTATAAAATCGGTTATTTAGACTTATTCCAAACTTTGTAAAATTGATTTTTACCGGCATTTTTTTGTAAATATAGGTATTTTATAAATTTTGTGAACAATATATTTGTGTGCATTTAATAGCATGGAAAAAAATAAGCTAAATAATAATAAATATAATTTTTATGCAATTAGCCTAAGTTATGAAAAGGCTGAAGCAAAAATTCGAGGAAAATTTAGTTTTCCTTCAGATTTAGTTGAATCATTCTGCGATAAGATTAATTTGTTTTTTCCTACAACTAAATTATTTATACTTTCTACATGCAATCGTACAGAATTATATGTACAGTCTGAAAGTGTGAATGATGTAATTACATTATTTTGTCAACACATTCATGTATCTGAAGAGGATTATAAAAAATATATTTCTGTTTATAAAGAACAAGATGCTATTAGTCATTTTTTACGAGTTTCAGCAGGCCTAGAAAGTCAAATATTAGGTGATTTTGAAATTATTGGTCAGGTAAAAACATGGTTTAAAAGATTTAAAAAACACCATACAACCAATGCTTTTTTAGAAAGGTTAGTAAATACCGGCATACAAACATCTAAAAAAATTAAAAGTACAACTGCATTAAGCAATGGAGCGACTTCTATGTCTTATGCTGCTGTACATTATATATTAAATAATTATTCCCAACTTTCGGATAAAAAAATTGCATTAATAGGCATTGGAAAAATAGGGAGAAATACTTGTGAAAATTTATTAAAACATATAAAGAAACCACAAATAACACTCTTAAACAGAACTTTTACCAAAGCCAAAGAGATGGCAGATGCATTTAATTTACAGGTAAAAGATTATTCTGAATTACATACCGTTGTTAATGAATCAGATATTATTATCGTTTCTACAGGAGCCCCTTTCCCAATTATTAGAAAAGAAAATTTTATTCCTAATAAATCGGTCACTTTAATAGATTTATCTATTCCTGCTAATATTTCTGTTTCACTTAAAGATTTTCCTCAGGTCACCCTATTAAATGTTGATGATCTTTCTCAAATAATCAATAAAACTTTTGAGCAAAGAAATAAAGAAATACCTAAAGCAGAAGCTATTATTAAAGAAATGATGAAAGAGTTTATAATTTGGGTTGAAAACAGGAAGTATGTGCCAGTTATACATGCGTTTAAAAATGATTTAGAAAGAATTAAAGATTATCAAGTGAAAACTTTAAAAAAAGATCAGATAGAGGTATCAAATGAAGAAATTGTACTTTCAGAGAAAGTTGTACAAAAAATAACAAATAAGTTGGCAAACTATTTAATAAAAAATCCCGAGAAAGCAGACGATACTATAGGCTTGTTTAAAGAAATGTTTCAACTACAAATTTCTAATTTCTAAAATTTTTTATGAATCTGATTCGAATTGGTACCCGAAAAAGTCCCTTAGCAATGTGGCAAGCATATGCCGTAGAACAGAAATTAAAGAAACAAGGTTATTTAACAAAAGTAATTCCTATATCTTCACATGGAGATAAAAATTTAATACAACCTTTATATCGAATGGATATAGTAGGTGTTTTCACCAAAGATTTAGATATAGCATTATTAAATAATGAAGTGGATATTGCTGTACATAGTCTAAAAGATGTTCCGACTATTTTGCCGGATTCTATTGAAATTACGGCTTTTTTAGAAAGAGATTATGAACAAGATATATTAATAAGAAATTCTAGCAGTTCTAAAAATACAGGAAATTTTAATGATTTATATGTTGGTTGTAGTAGTTTAAGAAGAAGAGCTTTTTGGAAATCTCAGTATCCTAATGTAATATTTGGTGATATAAGAGGAAACATCCAGACCCGATTAAATAAATTAGAATCTGAAAATTTTGATGCAACAATTTTTTCCCTAGCAGCTATAAAAAGATTAAATATACCTTTGTCTTATGAAGTTTTAGACTTTATTATTCCGGCCCCATCGCAAGGTGTAATTGCTGTAACATCATTAAAGACAAATACAGAAATAAAAAAAGCAGTAAATAAAATAAATCATAAAAAGACACAAATTTGTGTACAAATAGAAAGGAGTTTTTTAAATGAATTAGAAGGAGGATGTACAGCACCTGTTGGGGCAATAGCTAAAATAGAGGGAGAAAATGTGCATTTTAAAGCAGGAATAGTATCTTTAGAAGGAAATGATAAAGTATTATTAAATGAGGTATTCCCATTTGTTAATAGCGAACTGCATGGGAAAAAATTAGCTGATAAAGCTAAAAAAATGGGTGCAGATAAAATTATTGAAGAAATAAAAATAAAATAGTTTTAATGCTAACGTTCTTCTTTTAACGTTGCCATTCTTAAAGCAACTACTCCGGCTTCAACTCCTTTATTACCAAATTTACCGCCACTTCTGTCTAAAGATTGTTGAATGTGGTTATCGGTAAGTACACAGAAAACAACAGGAGTGTCCATATGTGTGTTTAAATAAGTAATTCCGTTAGTCACACTTTGACATACATAATCAAAATGAGCAGTTTCACCACGAATAACACAACCTATAACAATAACAGCATCATATATATTTTTTTTACACATTTTGGTAGCTCCATAAACCAATTCAATAGAACCAGGAACAAATATTGTATCGATATTACTATCTTTAGCTCCCAGATCTATAAGAGTTTCTACGGCTCCTTTATGCAAATTATGAGTTACTTGTGAATTCCAGTCAGCTACTACAATTCCAAAACGATATGGATGAGCTGATGGTAGTTTGCTTTTTTCGTATGCAGATAAATTATTTGTAGCCATTATTGTTTTCCTGTAGCGTATTTAAGTCTTTCAATATAGGCTTCAACTTCCCCGTTTTGTTCTATATCCGGATATTTATCATGAATAGATTGGAAAAATTCTAAAGCTTTTTCATTTTGATTTAAAGACATTGCTAAAATTCCTGCTTTTTTTCCAAATTGATAAGCTGTAGCAGCATTATTACTTTCTTTTGCAGCTTTAGTTATATAATTCATGGCTTCTGTTGTATTATTAAGCTCTACGTAGGTATCTGCAATTGCTCCGTATTTTACAGCTTTTAAATCTTTATCTGGAGAATCAAAATTTTGGAAATATTCTAAGGCTTTTTGATAATTTCCTTTTTTAAATTGCGTAACTCCGGCATACAGGTAAGCTAATTTTCCTGCTTTAGTATTACTATATTCTTCAGCAATGTCAACAAAACCAGAAATACCACTTGCTTTACCTCCTAACGCTTGATCAATTTTTCCTTCATTATATAAATTTTCTGCATCTACCATTAAATCAGAAGCTTCTATATTTTTAGGAGTAACTACATAATTATCATAAATCACATAACCTAATGCAGCTACAATCACAATACTGAAAAGAATACCAATGGGTTTAGCATATTTTTGTAAAAATTTTTCGCCACTTAAAGCAGAAGTATTTAGAGAATCTAAAATCTCCTTTGTTTCATAGTTTTGATTTTTCCTTCTTCGAATTGACATGGTGCGCCTGATTATATTTAGCGAGCAAATATAGGTATCTATTATTTGAAATGCAAATTTTTAACAGCTTCATCGTCTAGTAGTTCCTTAAATTTCTCTCGAGGAATTTCAACAGCACCTAATTGTGCTAAATAAGAACTATATATTTGACAATCAATTGCTTTGTATTTTTTTGTATATTTATTGACAAAATAAGAAAATCCACATTTTGAAGCATTACTTGCAAGAGAAAACATACTCTCTCCACAAAATATTGTCATAAGGTCTATACCATAAAAACCACCTACTAATTGATTATCTTTCCAAACTTCTACACTTTTAGCAATTCCTCTTTTGTGTAATAGGCAATAAACCTCAATCATTTCAGAGGTAATCCATGTTCCGGATTGTCCTTTTCTTTTTATTTTAGAACAATATTGTATTACCTGTTCAAAACACTGATTTTCGGTAAATTGAAAATAATTGTTTTTTAATAATTTGTGTGTGTTTTTTGAGATTTTTAAATGTTGTGGATAAAGTATAAATCTGGGATTTGGAGACCACCATTGTATAATTTCTCCGGAGTTATACCAAGGGAATATACCTGATTGGTAAGCGAGTAAGAGTCGCTGAGGAGATAAGTCTCCTCCAATTGCCAATAAACCGTTTGGATCAGCATTTGAAATATCAGGGAAAATAAGTTTTTGATTTAATAAATACATTTTTAAAAATTAAAGCACCTAAAAGGTGCTTTATAACAATATTATTAAATTAATTTGTTTCTAATTCATTAATTAAAAAGGTAAGTCATCATCTTCATCTTCTATTACAGGGGATATAGGTGAAGTGGAATTAGGAATTTGTTGAGATAATGGATTGTTAGGTTGTTGAGAAAAAGTTTCCGATTGTAATTTTTCTATTCTCCAACCAGTGAGGCTATTAAAATATTTTGTTTCTCCTTGAGGATTTACCCACTCTCTTCCTCTTATATTTATAGAAATTTTCACATCATCACCTACCTTAAACGGATTGATGATCTCTGTTCTATCGCCTAATAATTCTACTAAAATATGTTGAGGATATTGTTCTTCTGTAGTAATTACAACCTCTCTTTTTTTAAATCCGCTATCAAAGGTTTGTATATCAGAAATTAATTTAATTTTTCCCGCTATTTCCATCATTAATTAATTTTATATGTAGGATACAAAAATATAAAAATAAATTTTAGGTATAAAACAATGTTAATAAGTTTATTGAGAAATAAGAAGAGCCCTCATAAAGGGCTCTTTCTATATGTATAAATTTTATTAGTTTATATTTATTATTTCATTTTTTGATCCATAAGTTGCATAAATTGATCTAATTTAGGAAGAATAACAATTTCTGTTCTCCTATTAATTGCTTTATTTGCAGGGGTATCATTTGAAACTTTTGGTTGATATTGACCATGTCCACCAGCTAACATTCTGGCAGGATCTACGCCAAATTTAGATTGTAATAATTTTACAATAGATGTAGCTCTCATTGCACTTAAATCCCAGTTATCTCTTATACAACCGGAAGCAGAACTTCTAAATGGATCTGTATCTGTATATCCTTGTACTTGAATGTCATAATCTTTATAATCATTAATAATCTTAGCTACTTTGTCTAATACATTTTCTGCACTAGGTAATACCTCATAACTTCCAGATTTATACAACATTTTGTCAGATAAAGAAATAAATACAACTCCTTTTTGTACTTGTACATCTACATCAGAATCGTTTAAATTATCTAATGAACGTTTCAATTTGTTAGATAAAGCTAAATTTAGTGAATCATTCTTCGCTCTAGCTTCTGTTAAACGTTTGATGTAATCATTTGACTCTTTAATCTGTCCGATTAATTTTTCAATATTAATACTTCCTGATTTTCCATTAGCCATACAATCAGCTAAACTTTGTTGAAGTACTTCATTTTGTTTCCTTATTAAGTCCATTTGCTGATCTAAAGAGTTGTTTCTTTCCTGTAGAGTAGCTATAGTTCTGTCTTTATCAACATTCCTTTGCAAACAAGACTCATAGTCAGCTTTCGTTTGTTCAAATTGTTTTTTACTTACTCCGCAAGAAGTAGCTATTAAACCTATAGAGGATAAAAGCATTAATTTTACAATTTTCATAATTAATTTTTTATATATTATTAGGATAACATCAAAAACAAAGCCAAAATGTTGTAATTTTGTAGTTTATTAGTCATTTAAAAATAAAACTAAAAAACACATAAATGCTATATTTCACAGAAAAAGGAAAAGGAAATACAATTGTTTTTCTTCACGGATTTTTAGAAAATCATAAAATATGGGAATATTTTAAAAATGAATTATCAGATAATTATCATGTTGTCTGTATTGATTTACCTGGACATGGTAACTCTGCCAATCTGACAAATGAAGTCAATAGAATGGAAGATATATCAGATAGAGTTAATGAAGTATTAGATTTTTTGAATGTAAAACATGCAATAATTATCGGACATTCTATGGGTGGATATGTATCTTTAGCTTTTGCTGATAAATATAAAACAAAAGTAAATGGATTAGGACTTTTTTATTCTACTCCGTTAGCAGATGATGAGGTTAAAAAAGAACAGAGATTAAAAGCTGCCGAGGTTGCAACTAAAAATCCTAAAGAATTTTTCAGACTTTCAATACCAAACCTTTTTGCACAAAAAAATTTGTCCAAATTAAAATCTGAAATTGAAGAAGCTATTTCATGGGCTACTCAAACTTCTTTAGTGGGCATTTCTGCATCTTTAAAGGGAATGAGATTAAGGTTAGATCGTACTGAGGTAATTAAGAATTTAGGAAAACCGGTTTTTGTTATTGCTGGAGAATATGATAATGCAGTAAAGACGGAAGAATTAAAAAAAGCAATCAAAGATTTTCCAAATGTTTCATATTATACCCTTCCTACAGGTCACATGGGTATGTTGGAAGCTTCAGAAGAAAGTTTACAAGTAATTAAAGCGTGGCTTAAAGAAAATAATTTATAAAAAATAAATTTATTTACCCCATTCTTTTAGATAAAGAGGATCAAAGTAAGCAACATTTTCAAATCCTTTTTGTTGATACTTTTCGTAAGATAATTGACTCATATTTTTTGCAGATGGATAGGATAATATAAAAGAAGCTTGTTCAAAATTTAAATTATGATCTTGAAAAAAATTTTCAGTTTTAACTGTAGCATCACCAATAAAAAGAATTTTTTTATTTCTATAATTTTCAAAAGAATGTTTATTTAGGATATGAGGATGTGTTTTCTCTATCATATCCCCTTTAGAATTAAAAATGGTTGTATATATTTCCATTCTACGAGCATCCATTATAGGAATGATAAATTCATATTCTTGTCTGAAGTAAGGATAAGCCAAGAAATGTAAAGAATTTAGCGCAATTAAAGGGATATCATTTCCAAAACAAAGTCCTTTAGCGGAAGCTAATCCGATTCTTAATCCAGTATAAGATCCCGGCCCCATTCCAATAGCTACGGCATGGATTTCTTTTAATTCTAATTCTGCACCTTCCAAGGCCCATAAAATAAAAGTATGTAAGTTTTCACTATGTTTAAAATCAGGAGAAATTTCTTCACATAAACAATTTAGTTTTCCATCTGTGCCTATTGAGACAGAGCTGTTTTTAGATGTAGTTTCTATTTGAAGTATATGAGTCATTAGAAAAATTATTATTTTTTCCTTTTTATATAATTTACAATAATCTGAATAAGAATAGCAATAATACCTATACCAAGATAAATAGAAGCAAAAAATTTATTTTGCTCTAAATTTCCATTTTTATTTATGTACCAAAAAAATGCTCTTACAATAAAATAAATGCCAATAATAAATGCAATAAAATTCGCTAAAAAAATTTTTTTCATATAAATTTATAATTAGGCATATGCACGTTTTAGATATAAAATAAAGGTGATAATACCAAATATGAAATTGGGCAGCCATACGGCTAACCAAGAAGGTATAATACCTTTAGAAGAAAATATTTGTAAAGCCTGAAAAGAAAAAATATATAAAAAAGCACAAGCGATTCCTATGGCTAAATTTATCCCTATACCTCCTCTTTTTTTTGTTGAGGAAAGTGATAAAGCAAGAAAGGTGAGGATAAGAACTGCAACAGAAGAGCTGGTTCTTTGGTATAATTCATTTAAGTAAATATTCACATTATTAGCTCCTCGCATTTTTTCTTTTTTTATAAAATCATTTAATTCAGGAGTGTTCATAGTTTCTGCTACGAAAGCTTCAGGAAGCAGTTCATCCGGGGTAAAATTAAAATGTTTTTTTAATGAAGGGCCATTATGTAGTGATATGATTTTTCCTTGAGGCGAGATTTCTTTTTCATAAAAATCTCTCAAAATATATGAAGAATCTATATCTGACCAACTTATTTCGGTAGCTCTTATTTCATGTAATAATATTCTCTTATCATTAAATTTTTGATAGACAAAACCTGATCCAATTTTGGATTGTCTGCTATAACTATTTACAAAAAGATATTCTGAGGGTGATATTTGAGATGAAATAATTTGATTGGCATTATGAGCATCTCTCTTATTCCCTGTAAGTGTTTTAACATTAAATTCATTTTTTTTAATATTTGCCCATGGCAATAAAAAGTGATTAGTTAGTAATGAAGCGGTTGCAATTACAATTCCTACAAATAAATAAGGCCTTGAAAACCTAAAAAAACTGGTTCCTGAACTTGTAATTGCCACAATTTCTGTATTGTTGGCTAAACGAGAAGTAAAATAAATTACAGTTATAAAAACTAATATGGAGGCAAAAATATTAGCAGCCCAAATAACATAATAAGGATAATATTGAATTAAAGTATCAAGAATGGAAAAATTGTTTTCACTAAATTCTTGATAATGGCTTTGAATATCAATAACTACAAAAATTGTAATTAAAAGTATAAGCATAAAGAATAAAGTTCCTACAAAATTTCTAATTATATATCTGTCAAGAACCGTAATCATAACCTTGTTTTAAGAGTAGGGATTATAGATTTTTTCCAAGTATAAAAATCTCCGTTTATAATATGTTTTCTTGCGGTTTTTACTAAATCTAAATAAAATGAAAGATTATGTATAGAAGCAATTTGTTTTCCTAAAAATTCATTGACAGAAAATAAATGTCTGAGGTAGGCCTTTGTATAATCATGGTCTACAAAAGATGTTCCTTTTGAATCTAATTCAGAAAAATCTTCAGCCCATTTTTTGTTTTTAATATTAATAACACCATTCCAAGTAAATAACATTCCATTTCTTGCATTTCGAGTAGGCATTACACAATCCATCATATCAATTCCTAAAGAAATAGATTCCAATATATTCCAAGGAGTGCCCACACCCATTAAATATCGAGGTTTATCTTTGGGGAGTATATCAGTAACTAATTCAGTTATTCTGTACATTTCTTCTTCAGGTTCTCCTACACTTAACCCTCCAATTGCATTTCCATCTGCATTAACTGAAGATATAAATTCTGCAGAAATTTTTCTAAGGTCATCAAAAGTGCTTCCTTGGACAATGGGAAATAAATGCTGTTTATATCCGTATAACTCAGGATTTTCATTACACCATTTACAACATCTTTGTAACCATTGGTGAGTAATACTCAAAGATTTTTTCGCATAACTATAATCGCAAGGATAGGGAGTACATTCATCAAAAGCCATAAAAATATCGCCACCAATAAATCTTTGGATTTCCATTGATTTTTCAGG
The DNA here is from genome assembly GCF_002964975.1 of Apibacter adventoris. Lineage (GTDB taxonomy): Bacteria > Bacteroidota > Bacteroidia > Flavobacteriales > Weeksellaceae > Apibacter > Apibacter adventoris. Next base: position 94,493 of record NZ_PSZM01000036.1, read on the forward strand.
AGTGAAAAAATGATATGATCCATCTATATGAGATTTAAATTTTACTCCTTCTTCTTGAATTTTACTTCGAGTTTGAGATAAGGAAAATACTTGAAATCCACCACTATCTGTAAGAATAGGTCTATCCCAATTTATAAATTTATGTAACCCGCCTGCTTTATATAGAATGTTCGTACCCGGACGTAAGTATAGATGGTATGTATTTCCTAAAATAATTTGAGCTTGAATATCCTCTTTAAGCTCTCTTTGATGTACAGATTTTACAGAACCTATGGTACCTACAGGCATAAAAATAGGAGTTTCAATAATTCCATGTTCAGTAGTAATTATTCCGGCGCGAGCTTTAGAATTTCTATCTTCGTTACCTAATTTAAAAAACATAAGTGCAAATATAAAAGAGATTTATCAATAACATAAATTCAAGAGAGTATTTTAACATAATAATATAATTTACTATATGTTAGGATATACTAAAATGTATTTATAAATGTGCTAATGCATTTATTTTAATTCAGTTACAAATATTGAATATATAGGATAGTGGTCACTGTACCCACCTGTATAATTATCTCCTGAAAATGATCGGAAAGGATAACCTTTTTTAGCTCCTTCCTGACTTACGAGATAAGCTGGAGAAAATACATTCATCTTATAGAATGTATATCCATCTTTGTTATTAACAAATGCCGGTGACAAAATTTGTTGATCAAAAAAATTGAAGGTATCTTTATAAGCTAATGTTCCCATTCCTTTTTTAAATAAATATTCAGCAGGATTATAGTAAGTGTCTTTTTTTACCTGATCCTTTTTAAATACAGTATGGAATACTTTTTTTATACTAGGGCTATTAGGATCATCATTAAAATCACCCATAGCTAGCATTTTAGCAGAAGTATTTATTTTTAAAATACTATCCATAGCTGTTTTCACTACTTGAGCTGCTGCCATTCTTTTAGGTAAACTTTTTTGTTCTCCCCCTAATCTTGAAGGCCAGTGATTTACAAAAAAATACATTTTTTCTCCATCTAGTAATCCTTCAACCAATAAAATATCTCGAGTATATTCACGATAACCTGCCTCATTTCTTAAATAGACTTGTAGTCTTTTTCTATTTATAGGAATGAATCGTGTTTTATCATACAATAAAGCTACGTCTACACCTCTTGCATCAAATGAATTATAATGTATAAAATCATAGATCTTTCCGTAGTTTTTCATTCCATTACAAAGATCTTTAAGAACATGTTCATTTTCAATTTCGCAAACCCCAATTATAGCTGGCGTAGATTGAGTCTCAGTTTTACCCGTTTCGGAAAAGACTTTTGTTATATTTCTGATTTTTTCATTATATTTTTTTGAATTCCAAAGTTTACTCCCTTTATAGTAAAATTCATCTGTAAGGATATGTTTTCTAATAACATTTTTACCTTTTAATTTATTAAAATTGAGTTCTCCTCTATAAATTTCCAATCCAGAAGTTAGAGCACTGTCTTCAGGGACACTAATTTGATATCTTTTATCTTCTGGTGATAGATTCCCATTAATAATATCTGCTGATTTTATTGTATCATATAGATTTTCCACATTATAAAACATTATAGTAGCTGTTTTATAACTTTTTTGAGCATTCATTTCTGAAAAAATGTTAATAAAAAGGCTAAAAATGATAATTTTCATCAAAAAATCCTTCATAATGGTAATTTTTTTTATTACAAAAGTAATAATAAATAATTATATTTGCATAGGTGAGTATAACAAAAATTACTAAGTATGATTAAATTTAGGCTGAGTTGTTTGATAATTTTTATTAGTCAAATAACATTTGCACAAACGATGGTTTTCGGCTATCTTAAGGGGTTGGATGATAAGCCATTGAACCGGGCTACAATAAGCCTGGGAGAAGACAGAATGCTGCATACAGAATCAGACCAAGTAGGGTATTTTCAATTTAAAGATGTTTCGGCAGGGACCTATCTTATTATTGTAAATAAATCAGGATACATACCCACTACCTTTACCTTTGTAGTTTCTTCTAATGAATTAAAAAAAGATTTGGGGGAAATTAAACTGGAATACAGTCCTTCTCAAATGAATGCCGGGATAATTACATTAACAGATGATGAATTATCAACAGATGAAGGCTCTTCTTTAGGGCAGACGGGCATAGGTTTGTTGCAATCTTCCAAAGATGTTTTTTCTAATACGGCAGCATTTGAATTAGGAGCTTATTGGTTTAAAGTGCGAGGAATAGATAATCGCTATAATAACATTATGTTTAATGGAATTCCAATGGCAAAAAATCAAACAGGAAGACCAGAATTTAAAAATTGGGGAGGATTAAATAATGTAATAAGATCTCCCTATGAGTTAGCTGAAAATAATACGGTTTCTGATTATTCTTTTAGTGATTTAGGTGGAACAACCTATTATGATACACGGGCTTCAAATTATAGAAAAGGTTTAAATTTATCTTACTCATTCGGAAATAGAACCTATCAGCATCGTGTTATGGCAACTTATTCTACAGGAATGTTATCCTCAGGCTGGGCATTTACTTTTTCAGGATCCAGAAGATGGATGGATGAGGGCGTAATTGATGGGACTTATAATGATTCTTATGCTTATTTTGCATCTATTGAAAAAAAATTATCAGATAAACATAGGATCAATTTTACAGCGTTTGGAACTCCATCCAGAAAAGCAGGTTCAAGCCCCAATACACAAGAAGTGTATGATTTAAGAGGTAAAAATTATAATTCTTATTGGGGCTGGCAAGATGGAGACAAAAGGAATGAAAGAGTAAAAAGAATTTTTGAACCTATTTTCATGCTCACACATTATTGGAATATAAATAATAAAACAAAATTAACCACTACAGCCTCATATCAGTTCGGATATAATAAAAGTTCACGTTTAAATAGATATCAGGCAGAGAATCCTTCTCCTACATATTATAAAAATCTTCCAAGTTATTGGCTTGCAAAAGGGAATGCATCGGAAAGTAGTGCGCTAATAAATTCTTGGCTGAATAATGATCTTTCAGTTACTCAGATAAATTGGGAGAGTTTATATAATGCTAATAGAAGTGCTCCTTTTTATTTAGATCCATATTCAAATCAGGAAGGAAGAAGAGCTTCTTATTTCTTAGTTGATGATGTAACAAAAGATAAAACTTTTAATGCTGCAACTCATCTACAAACCCAATTTACTGATAATTGGAAATTTTATGTAAATGTAAATTACCAAAATTTAGTTTCAGATAATTATAGAGAAGTAAATGATTTATTAGGGGCTGATTTTGTACTTAATAAAACTTCATTCCTTAAAGGTGATGGATCTGCAAATTCTATTGATGATTATAATATTTTAAAACCAGGAAGCGTAGCAAGAAAAGGAGATAAAACAGAATATAATTACAAATTCTATAGACAAGAATTAACTACAAATTTCTCTACTAGAATTAATATTAACAGATGGCAGGTTTCAACATCTCTATTAGTCGGATGGAATGAATCTTATAGAGAGGGTAAATATATGCATGGCTTATATGCAAATAATTCTTATGGAAAAAGTGAAAAAGAAAACTTTATAGAAGTGGGGTTAAGAAGTGGAATTACTTATAAAATAAATGGAAGAAATTTTATAATTGTAAATACATCTTATTTTGAATCTTCTCCAGCATTAAATGATATTTTTCCTAATGCCAGGTTAAATAATGATATATCGCCCAATATTACTAAACAAAAAATCAATGCTAATGATATAACTTATACTCTTAGATCTCCTTCAGTGAAAGGAAGGTTGACAGGTTACTATACAAAAATAAAAGATGCGACAGAAGTTTCAAGATATTATGCACAGGGAGTTGGTTTAGATGGAGGAAATGATGCTTTTATTTCAGAAGTGCTAACCGGAATAGAAAAAGACTTTTTAGGGACTGAATTCGGAATTGAATGGAATATTACTTCTACATTAGTTTTGAGTGGTATCGCTTCCATAGGGCAATATACCTATAAAAACAATCCTAATTTATATGTATTTAGTGATCTTTCTTCCTCCATTAAAGATTATGGGAAATCATATTTGAAAGATTATAAACTAGCAGGAACTCCTCAAAAAGGATACTCATTAGGATTAAAATATAATTCTCCTAAATATTGGTGGGTCGGAGTATCAGGAAATTTTTTACAAGATAACTATACAAACGTTTCAGGATTATCTAGAACTATGAATTTTATATTGTCAGATGTTAATGATCCTGGCTCTGTATATCCAGGAGTTACAGAAGAAAGCATAAGAAAGTTATTAAAACAAAAACAATATCAGGATGTATTTATGCTAAATGCAAATATTGGAAAATCTTTTCGTTTAGGTAAATATAGTATGGGTATAAGCGCTTCAGTAAATAATATTTTGAATGAAAGAGGATATGTAACTAATTCATTTGAACAAGGGAGAAATGCAAATTATGAAGATATGGTATCACAACCATATTTTGCTAACAGTAAATTATTTTATGATCGAGGAAGATCTTATTTTTTCAATGTATATTTAAGATTTTAACATATAAAAACAATAAAATGAAAATATTTAGTACAAAAAATCAGATAATACTTTTATTAATTTTTTCTTTCTATTTAATGGGCTGTGTTCATGATGATGACTACAACAGTCCACCACTAAATAAAGGACAAGTATTAACCCCAACATTAAGTATTTCTGATGTACATACAACAGCTCCAGTTTATACAGGAAATACAGTTAATGATACTATACCAGAATCTATTCCTTTTAAAAAAGGAGATATTTTAGAAGGATATGTGATTTCTACAGATGAAGGGGGAAATATTTATAAAAATTTATTTATAGTTTCTGAAGATGGTACACAAGGAATAATGTTAAGTATAAATAAATCTAGTACTTACAATATGTATCCTTTAGGATCAAAGATCTATGTGAAATTAGATGGATTATATTATGGAAAACAAAATGGAATGGTGCAAATTGGGATGAAACCTACTCAATCTAAAAAATACATTGTTGACCAAATAAACCCTAGTATAATTTCATCTAATATTATTTTAGGAGTGGATAAGAAATCAGAAGAAGAATTAGTTATTAAAACAAATTCTGCAGGAGAACCATTAACCGCAAATGATGTAAAAAATAATGAGAAATATTTAAATACTTTAGTAGAAATTAGTGATGTAGAGTTTAATGAAGCAGGTTCTACTTTTGTCAGAGGAAATCTAAATACTAACAATCAGGTAGATACTATTAAAGTGACAAATTTTACTGTAAGAGTTAGTAATTATGCTACTTTTGGAGGGAATATAATTCCTTATGATAAAGGAAAATTACGAGGAGTAATGACTAGATATGATGGGAAATATAATACTTATCAATTATTAATAAGAACCATTAATGATGTAAAAGAATTTCCGAAAACTATTTATGCTGAGTCATTTAATAAGGTAAATGATATTGCAGGAAAACCAAAAATTGGAGAAGCTACAGGGTATGACAATAAAATGGTTACATATTCTGATTCATATGGGAAAACAGATATAAGGACATCGAAAACATTTCAAAGTCCGGCAATATGGTTCCCTTCTAATACTAATACTTCGTTGGTAATTGATAATATTGATACCAAAGGATATACAAATATGAAACTTTCATATAGATTTAATGCCAATATTTTTGCGGTAGCAGATAAGGCTTATGTGGATGATTTAGTGATAAAATGTAATGATGTTAAAATTCAATTACCACACCAAGAATTAAATGTTTCAAATAACAAAAATATCTATTATACAGTAAAAGTTGCTATTCCAGATGGTACTACTAAAATTGAATTTTTAGGACAATCCGAAAAAAATAAATTAGGAATGAGGATTGATAATATTATTATTGTAAATTAATTAAAACTATAAAAATGAAAGTAAAGTCATTATTTTATATATTTTAATTTGTTGTATTAACTGTTACTTCTACAATTGCTTGTGTAGACAATGATGATTATTCTACTCCTTCTTTACCTTCAAAAGTTTTTTTTAAGAAACTTTTGATAATGTAAAACAAACAGGAGTTGGTTTAGGGAATATTAATTCTACCCGGTCTAAAATAGAAAATTAAATTGTACTAAAATTTATAGTTAAAACCTATCAAAACGACTATCATTAAGATAGTCGTTTCATTTTATATTTGTAACTTTAAAATAAAAAAATGGAATTAGAAAAAATAGCGTTAATTACGGGTTCAACATCAGGAATAGGACGTGCTACCGCAGAGTTATTTGCAAAAAACGGAATCCATTTAATTCTTTGTGGGAGAAGAGAAGATAGATTAGAGGAAGTAAAAAATGAGTTACAAAAAAATGTTAATGTTATAACTTTAAAGTTTGATGTAAGTAATAGAAAAGAAGTTTTTTCTGCAATTGATAATTTACCGGAAGAATGGAAATCTATAGATATTTTAGTAAATAATGCAGGAAATGCACACGGATTAGCTACTTTTCAAGATGCTTCATTAGATGATTTTGATTCTATGATAAATTCAAATGTTCGTGGGATATTAAATGTTTCTAAAGCTGTAGTACCTTTTCTTATAAATAGAAAATCTGGTCATATAGTAAATTTAAGTTCTATTGCAGGAAAACAAACCTATCCTAAAGGTTCAGTATATTGTGCTTCTAAACATGCCGTAGAAGCAATTAGCCAAGGTATGAGGATGGATTTACTTCCCTATGGTATAAAGGTTACGAATATAGCTCCGGGAGCTGTAGAAACAGAATTTTCATTGGTAAGATTTAAAGGAGATAAAAAATTAGCAGATGCTGTCTATCAAGGATTTGAACCTTTAGTTGCTGGAGATATAGCAGATGCTATTTATTATGCAGTATCTCGTCCGGCTCATGTGCAGATTGCAGATATGACAATTTTTCCTAAAGCACAAGCTTCTGGAACCTTATTTGAAAAAAATAATAAGATATAATATAGAAGTATAAGCATTGAAAAAACACAAATAATGTAGTTGTGATTTTGCTTTATCTATCATCAAATATACAGACTTACATAATAAAAACATTACAGTTTGTAAATAATGTAATTTCAAAGTGAACTTTTTGCCAAATAAAGAGTTAATAGGTTATTAAGACCTTTTCGGATTTTAAAATTTTGGTAACAATTTTTTTGTGTAAAAGCTATTTATGGCAAATTCTAAATTTAACATATAAGTTCACACATAAGATAAAAATATCTTTAATTTCAAACGAAATAAATAGCATTATCAATAATAATAGTTCGACCTATCATTCCATATATCCCATGCAGCTTCAGCTTGAAGATGAAGCATTTCCAATCCGTTTTTTGTTTTTGCCCCCTTTTCTTTTGCCAGTTTCAGCAGTTTTGTCTCCTCAGGATTATAAATAAGATCATAAACTAAATGTTTATGAGTGAGAAATTCTATCGGAAAAGGAGGATATTTATCAAGGTTAGGAAATGTACCTACAGGTGTAGTGTTTACTATCAGTAAATTCTCAGAAATAGTATTTTGGGTTAAAAAATTGTAATCTTTTTCACCAGTTCTTGAAATAATATGATATTCAATGCCAAGACTTTTTAAGACAAAACCAACAGCTTTAGAAGCTCCTCCACTTCCTAAGACTAAAGACGAAGTATGATAAGGTTTCAGAAGTGGTAATAAAGATTTTTTAAATCCTAGGGCATCTGTATTAAAGCCTACTTTTTTTCCATTAGAAATTTTAACTGTATTCACAGCACCTATTTTTTCAGCTTCGCTACTTAAATTATCTAAAAAAGGAATAATATCTTGTTTATAAGGTATAGTTACATTAAATCCTTTTAGGTCAGGAATATCAAAAAGAGAAATAATATCTTTTTTGTCCGCAATATCAAATACAGAATAACTAAAATCAGTAAGTCTCATTTTATTAAACTTATCAGTAAAATAACTTTGCGAAAAAGAATACGAAATATTTCTGCCTAAAATGCCCAGTTTCATAATTTTTGGTTTAATCAAACGTTTTAAAATAAAAACAAATATAAGGTAAAAGAAAAAAGAAGTAAAATTTGTTATTTAAAAACAATGTATTTTTGTAAACAGAACAAAAACAATGAATATAAAATTTTATAAATATCAAGGGGCAGGAAATGACTTTATTATGATTGATGATAGGAGTTTAAACTTTCCCAAAGATAATATCCAACTCGTTAGTCATATGTGTAATCGTCATTTTGGAATTGGTTCTGACGGGTTAATATTGTTGCAGAATGATACATTATCAGATTTCCGAATGGTTTATTACAATTCAGATGGAAACGAAAGCACGATGTGTGGAAATGGAGGAAGATGTATAGTTGCCTTTGCAAGAGATTTAGGAATAATTGATAAAATAGCAACATTTAATGCTATAGACGGAGGACATATTGCAGAAATTAATTATGATATTATAAAACTTAAAATGATTAATGTAAAAGAATATACAGTTTCAGATCAATATTCTTTTTTTCAGACAGGCTCTCCCCATCATATACAACCAGTGAATAATTTAAAAAATCATGATGTTTATAATGAAGGTAAAAAAATCAGATATGCTGAAATGTATAATTCTACGGGGGGAACAAATGTGAATTTTGTTGAGCCTATATCAAAAGATGAAATTTTTGTGAGAACATATGAACGAGGAGTAGAAGATGAAACCTTAGCATGTGGTACCGGAGTAACTGCTGCAGCATTAGATTTTGCTGAAAAAAATAATATTAGAATGGGGGAATTAAAAGTAAAAGTTTTAGGAGGAGAATTAAAAGTATATTGGTTTAAAAAACACGATTACTATCAGGACGTATGGTTAGAAGGACCTGCAAAAAATGTTTTTAAAGGAGAATTAGATTTGGATTTATGAAAAAAACCTCAATTTTTTTAGTAGTTATTTTTATGATTCTTATATTAGGAATTATAATAGGTTATCCATACTATAAAAATAATTACTCATCCAATGTTAATCAGACTACAGTTATTTATATACCAACCCATGCAACTTATGAACAAGTAAGGGTACTTATAATGCCTTATCTTAAAGATATTAAATCCTTTGATAAAATTGCAAAATCTCAAAAATATCCCGATAAAATAAAAGCTGGTAAATATAAGATTAATAAAGGCGAAAGTAATAAAGAAGTAATACGAAGGTTATATTTGGGAGAACAAGAATATGTACACCTTAGAATTAAAAGTTATGATGATGTTTATGAATTAGTGGCAGATTTAGGTAAGAATTTAGAAAGTGATTCCCTGACTTTTATAAATTATTTAAAAAAAGAAACAACTCTCAAAGGTTTTTCAAATGTGGAGGAACTTAAAATATACTTTACACCAGAAACCTATTATGTGAATTGGAATACCTCTCCTAAAGAACTTTTTTCTCGTTTTGAAAAGATACATGATCAATTTTGGACCCAGGAAAGAATGAGAAAAGCACAGAACTTAGGTTTAAATCAATTGCAAGTATATATCTTAGCCTCTATTGTGCAGAGAGAATATATGAGAAAAGAGGAATTACCGGTAATAGCCAGTTTATATTTAAATCGTTATAGAAAAGGAATGAAGTTACAATCAGATCCAACTGTAATTTATGCAGAAAGGAAAGTACAAGGATTCAGGTTACAATTAAAAAGAGTAAAAAATGTTTCTGTAGATTCACCCTATAATACTTATAAATATAAAGGGCTTCCCCCTTTACCTATATGTATTCCCAATGATTTTGTAATAGATGCAGTTCTAAATCCTGCACAAACGGATTATTTATTTATGTGTGCAAATCCAAAAAAGAAAGGATATCATTTATTTACTAATAATGCACAAGAACATATGAAGAATGCTAAAGCCTATACAGATTGGCTAGATTCTATAGGGATAGAATAAAAAATGCTTTAATATACAATTAAAGCATTTTAAGATTATTAATTTCTAATTCTGTAAGAATTCTCCAATATCCCCGTTTCAAATTCTTTTTAGTTAATCCGGCAAACATTACTCGGTCTAGTTTTTCCACTTCATATCCCAATTTACTGAACATTCTTCTGATAATTCTATTCCAACCAATATGAATTTCGACACCTACTTCATTTTTGGGACATCCTTCAATATATGAAATCTTGTCTACCTTAGCCAAACCTTCTTCAAAATGTAACCCTTCGATTAATTTTTCAAAATCAGTCAAAGAAACTTTTTTGTCTAATGTTACGTGATAAATTTTCTTTACTTCATGAGAGGGATGAGTAAGTTTTTTAGTTATATTACCATCGTTTGTTAATAATAAAACACCTGTTGTTTGTCTATCTAATCTTCCTACAGGATATAGACGATAAGGAGACGCATTTGTCACTAAATCTAAAACAGTTTTTCGTGCTTTTTCATCTTTTGTAGTAGAAATGTATCCTTTAGGCTTATTAAGTAAAACGTAAACATTCTTTTCTGGTCGAATATATCTCCCATCAAAAAAAACCTCGTCTCCAGGCATAACCTGATAACCAAATTCTGTTATAATATTACCATTTACTTTTACTACACCATTTTGTATAAATAAATCAGCCTCTCTACGACTGCATACTCCAGAATTTGCTATATATTTATTTAAACGAGTTCCTTCTTTTTCTTCTTTTTTTTGAATAGATTTTTTTCTAAAAGTAGGTGAAGATTTAAATGTTTTTTTTGTATAATTATCTTTTTTATCTCCCGATTTTATGCTATTTTTTTTATTAAAAGATTCTTTATTAAAAGTTTTTTTTTCATTTCTTCCTGTCCCTTTACGGTTATGGGGTGAATTGTTTTTCATTTTCGATTTGGAATATAATTATTAAAGAAAAAAAGATAACTAGATTTTTAATAATTTTTGCTATTATTAGTATTTTAAAAGGCAAAGATACTAGATTTTACTGATAAAGTAATAGCTATTTTACCAAATACAATTTTATCAATTTACTTTTGTCCTTAATATAAATTTTAGATAAATAAATTTTACTAAAGTAAAGAGAGAGGATTTCCATCTATGAATAATAAAGATATAGTGCCTAAAAAAATCCAAAATTTAATCATTAAAATAATAATTTGTATCCATTTATTTCGCATAAACCAAATTCCAATTATAATAAAAAAACTTAAAAAACCTGTTAGTAGATAATATAATCTTATTTCTTGCAAATGAGGTTCAAAAGTTAGGCAAATAGATAAAATAGTTAATAAAAATAATAAAACATCCAAATATATTTTTGTGGGTATAATGCCCAATGAATTGGGAATAGTGGAATAATTAAATAAATGATCAAATTTATAAGAATGAAGATCTTTACAAATATCTCTTATAAGTATAATTAAAAATAAAAATCCGGCTAGATATAAAATATATTTTGAAAAATTTTCATAAAAAAGAAATAAAGCTAAAAATGGGAATATCATTAATATAGAGGAAGTTATATTGTTTATAAAAATAATTTTGCTAAGTTTATGGCTATAAAACCATATTAAAAACTGATAAATTAAAAAAAAGATAAAAATTCGGTAAGATAAGAGAGCTGCAATAATTAAAGAGATAAAATTAAAAATAATGTAAAGTCTGAGTGCTGTTTTTTGATTAATAAACTGTAATAACATAGATGTAATCGGCTTATATAGCTTATCCTTGTCTTGATCATAAAAATGATTGATAATGTATCCGGCCATAGCACTTAATGCTGAAGAAAAAACGATTCCATGAAGTTTTATGTTTTTTAGATTTTCAATGATATTATGCTTTTCATTGAAAAGGAAAATCGCTGAAATGTACATAGCAAGAATTAACATAATTACATTAGTAATCCTTACTCTTATTAAGAGAGAAAAGTTAAATAAAAAAAACTTTTTATTAGCCAGACGCTCCATTTTTATGCTTTAATTAGGCATAAAATTACAAAAAAGCTATTCAAAAGCTATTAAAAGCGGTAAATGACTTCTTTATTGTAATTTTTAAGCATTTTTTCAGTAGTTGTATAATCTTGGGTAAAGCCAAGTATATAACCTCCTCCGCCAGATCCACATAGTTTTAAATAATAAGTGTTGGTATCAATACCTTTTTTCCATATTTTAAGAAAGTCGTTAGGTATCATAGGAGAAAAATGGTTCAATGCCCATAGAGAAAGTTTTTTTAAATTTTGAAAGAGAGGTTTAGTCTCTTTTTTTAAGAAAGCATCAATGCAAGCATTATTGTATCGAATAAATTCTTCTTTAAGAGTTTTACGAAATCCCTCGTTTTTAAGTTTTTCAAAGAAAATTTTGACCATAGGCTCTGTTTCTCCGGGAACTCCTGAATTTATAAGGAATATAGCTCCTTTTCCTTCTTTTCCTTCAAAAATACCAACTTTATCCACTTCAGAATTTGGTTGTATAAGAAGAGGAATATTCATATAGCAAATAAGAGGGTCTATTCCAGAACTTTTTCCATGGAAAAAAGATTCCATTTCACCCAATATTAACTTTAAACTTTTTAGATCTTGCTTTGCTATTTTACTGGGAGATATTTTATGAATACAGTATTTATCAAAAATTGCCGCAACTAAAGCGCCAGAACTCCCTACACCATATCCTTGAGGTATATTGGAATTAAAATACATACCTTGTTGTATATCTTTTTCCAGTTGCGTGTTATTGAGTTCAAATTTTGATGGAAATTTTAAAGTTTTAAGATACTTTGAAAATGCCTTAAGTGAAAGATTAGACTTTTGTTCTTTATCATCTTTAAGATCAGAAAATTGTAAAGTACCTTTATAAGAATTAAAAGGAAGAGTTAACCCTTTTGAGTTTTCTATAATCCCATATTCCCCAAAAAGCATAATTTTTGCATAAAATAGAGAATGAGTCATATTTTAAATATCCATAAAAAATGGTTAATATTTTACAAATGTAAGAAAATTATCTAATTCTATTTTATAATGGAACTTATTATTTAAATTGTATTAAATAAATTTCTTATGAGAATAAATATTATCTTTTCATAAAGATATTCTTTGTTATTAAATTAATTTATTTCAAATCAATTTTGAATAATAAAAAAAGCTGGATTTAATTTTAAATCCAGCTTTTTTATTATTATGCATGTATGTATATTACATCATTCCTGGCATTCCTCCTCCCATAGGTGGCATTGCAGGTTCATCTTTTTTAATGTCTGTAATTACACATTCAGTAGTTAATAACATTCCGGCAACAGAAGCAGCATTTTCTAAAGCTACACGTGTTACTTTAGTAGGGTCTATGATACCTGCAGCAAACATACTTTCATATTTTTCGGCTTTTGCATTGTAACCGAAATCATCTTTTCCTTCCAATACTTTGTTTACAACTACAGATCCTTCACCTCCTGCATTAGCTACAATTTGTCTTAAAGGCTCTTCAATTGCTTTTTTCACTATTTTTATACCAGTATCTTCGTCTTGGTTTTCACCTTTTAAAGAGCTAACCCCTTCAATTGCTCTTACTAATGCAACTCCACCACCGGCAACAAAACCTTCTTCTACGGCTGCTCTGGTAGCGTGTAAAGCATCGTCTACTCTATCTTTTTTCTCTTTCATTTCAACTTCAGAGGCTGCTCCTACATAAAGTACAGCTACTCCTCCGGCTAATTTTGCTAACCTTTCTTGAAGTTTTTCTTTATCGTAATCAGATGTAGTATTTTCAATTTGTGATTTAATTTGAGAAACTCTTTGTTTGATAGCGTCATCCTTACCAGCTCCATTTACAATTGTAGTATTATCTTTATCAATAGATACTTTTTCAGCAGTTCCTAACATTTCTAAGGTAGCTCCTTCTAAAGTTAATCCAGCTTCTTCAGAGATTACGGTTCCACCTGTTAAAATAGCAATATCTTCTAACATGGCTTTTCTTCTATCACCAAATCCTGGAGCTTTAACAGCTGCAATTTTAAGAGAACCTCTTAAACGGTTAACAACTAAGGTAGCTAAAGCTTCTCCATCTACCTCTTCAGAAATAATTAGTAAAGACTTTCCATGTTGGGCTACAGGTTCCAATACAGGAAGTAAGTCTTTCATACTAGATATTTTTTTATCACATAATAAGATATAAGGATTTTCTAATTCTGCAATCATTTTATCTGTATTAGTAACAAAATAAGGAGATTGATATCCTCTGTCAAATTGCATACCTTCTACTACATCTACGTATGTATCGGTTCCTTTTGCTTCTTCCACTGTAATAACTCCTTCTTTTCCTACCTTTCCAAAAGCTTCAGCAATTAAAGAGCCAATGGTTTCATCATTATTAGCGGAAATAGAAGCTACTTGTTTAATTTTTTCAGAATCAGAACCTACTACTTGAGATTGTTTTTTTAATGCTTCAACTACAGAAATTACAGCTTTATCAATACCTCTTTTTAAATCCATAGGATTGGCACCTGCTGCAACATTTTTTAATCCTTCTCTTACAATTGCTTGTGCTAAAACTGTAGCAGTAGTAGTTCCGTCTCCAGCCACATCATTAGTTTTAGAAGCTACTTCTTTTACCATTTGTGCTCCTAAATTTTCAATTGCATCTTCTAATTCAACTTCTTTAGCTACTGTTACCCCATCTTTAGTTACATGTGGTGCACCAAAAGATTTTTGTATAACTACGTTTCTACCTTTAGGTCCTAATGTGACTTTTACTGCATTTGCAAGGGCATCTACACCTTTTTTTAAAGCATCTCTTGATTCAATATTAAATTTTATATCTTTTGCCATTTTGTTTATTTTTTAATTAATGAAAAATTATTATATAATTGCTAAAATATCAGATTCCCTCATAATTAGGTAATCTTTACCATTTAGTTTTAATTCCGTTCCTGCATATTTACCATATAAAACTTTATCTCCTTTTTTTACAGTCATAGGTTCATCTTTTTTACCGGTTCCCACAGCAACAACAGTTCCTTCTTGAGGTTTCTCCTTCGCACTATCAGGTATAATAATTCCTGAAGCTGTTTTGGTTTCAGCTGCTGCCGGTTCTATTATTACACGATCAGCTAATGGTTTAATTGATAATTCTGACATATTTTTTAATTTTTAATTAATACTAAATTATTTTCCATATTTGATTTTCGAAAAATATGCCAAAATATATTATTGTGCCAAAATATAGTTTTAATAAGTAACTAAATGACAAATTGTCTTTTGTTTGCCTTAGTGGAAAATTAAAGACAAAAAAATTATTGAATAATTAATATTATTAGGAATTTTTCTAAATTTTTATATTTATAATGATTTTATCTTTTTAATACGGTATAAATTTATGGGTCTGATAAAAAATAATTATATGTGCATATATTTAGTTCAACTTTTAAAATAAAAAAGGTCTGTTATTAACAGACCTTTTTATGTATTATGAAATAAATACTTTTTGTAAAAAATTATTCATCTAGTTTTGTAAAAAATTTCTTTACTCTGATTGCAATATATATATTCATAATTCCTAAAAATAAGGCTACCATGCTTGACCATATAATAATTGTTCCTATGCCTATAGGGGGGAAAATAACAATTATAAAAGAAATAATTACTTCAAGGATTCCAAAAATTAATAAAAATCCCCAGTCAGAAGAATAATTTTTAGTTTCCAAAGATATCCCTATAGAATTTATACCTCTAAATAATAACCATAATCCAATAAATAATACTAAAATTTGAGCAGATAAGGTAATAGGATTACATAATAAAATAATTCCTAAAAAAAGATCTAAAATTCCTCCTACTAAATACCATCCCCACGAATCTATAGTATTTTTATTATTTAGTGAAAAGATAATTTCAAATATTCCACTAATAAAAAATCCTATAGAGAAAAGCATAGCTAAAGCAGCAAAAGAAGCAATAGGATATAATATAAGTAATATACTAAATATAATTAATAATATACCCATAAGTAAAAAAGCCCACCAACTCCCGTGGCTTTTTCTTACGTTTGAATAATTTGTCATAATTTTGATTTTATAATTAATCGTTAAAGACAAAAATAATGCCACTAGATGAATGTATTTTACATGTTCCTAATATTTAGTAAGTGTAAATATAATAAGTGCTGGTATCAATATTGGTATAATTTAATTTAGGTATTATTATTGCGTAAAATTAGGCAGTAAATATTTTAATTTGAAAACAAAGTCTAATTTATTACAATTAATAGAGCAGGCAAGGTGTTCTAAACCACAAGCTCAAAGCAAAATAGTGAATCTTTTTTGGGATGAAATTAAAGGATATATTAATTCTTTAACTAAAGATGAAATTTTAGCTGAGGAGTTAACCATAAATACATTCACAAAAGTTTTAAATAAATTGTCGTTATATAATTCTGATTTTGATTTTAAAACTTGGATTGTATCGATAGCCCACAATACCACAGTAGATTGCTTTAGAAAAAGAAGTAAAGGATTTGATTTTTATATAGAAGATAGTTATAGTGAAATTAAAGATATGGAACCTTCACCAGAACAGGTATTTATTGAAAAACAAGATTCTGAAGTATTGGAAAGAATGATGTCTAAATTACCAAAAAATTATAGTTACTTGATGCAATTAAGATATTTGGAAGGAAAAAAGTTAAAAGAAATAACGAAGGAAACGGACCTTTCGCTTGCGAATGTAAAAGTGAGTCTAATGAGGGCCAAGAAGTTATTATTTGAAATGCAACAGAAAGACAGTGAGTCCAATAATTTAAAATAAAAAAATTAACGAACAAAGACAAGGTTGTTATTTTGAGATAACTCTTCTGAAAATTCATAACCATCTTCATTATAAACTTTTAATTTTTCTACATCTTTAATATTATTTATAGCACACCAACGAGCCATTTTTCCTCGGGCATTTTTTATATATATAACTATATACTTCCATTTATTATCTTTAAAATCTTTAAATTCAACATTTACTACTTTCCCTTTAAGATTTTTAGTTTTAAAAACTTTAAAATATTCTTTACTACAAAGGTTTAGGATAGGTTCATCATTTTCAAGATGAGAATTCAGGTAATAGGTAAGTGTTTGTTCCCAAAAGGAATATAAATCTTTAGATTTTTCAGTTTTTAATTTTTTTCCAATTTCTAAGCGGTATGGCATAATATCATCTGAGGGTCGAAGTATACCATAAAGCCCAGAAATGATTAAGAGGTTTTTTTGTAGATAATTTAATGCTGTAGATGAGAGGTTTTTTGCATTTAAACCTCTATAAACTTCACCTTTAAAAGCATAAATTGCCTGTAAAGATTCTTTTTTAGAAGGATTAGATTTCCATTTCTGATTTCTTTCCCAGTTTTCTTGAGATAATTTTGGAGAAATATCAAGAAGATTTTCGAGTTCTTTTGGGGTATATTCTTTTAATACTGAATGTAGTTTCTTACTGAGTTCAATATATTCAGGTTGGGTATGTTTATGCCATTGGGATACGGTTTCAATACTCATAAGCTTTGCCGGAGATAATAGTATTTTCATGCAAATGAATTTATTATTCTACTAAATTAAAAAAATATAGAATGTGATAATAAATATTATTTTATTGTTTTTTTCTTAAAAAAAACAGATATTTTTTCTGTAATGTAGATTAAAAAACAAAAGGTTAATATTGCATTTAACCTTTTATATAATTGAGCAATTTTTATTAAAAATCAATGTCAACATTAACATTTAGTTTTTTAGCTATTAATTTATTTATTTCGGTTTTTAGTTCAGGAATATTTACAGTATTGAGTACATCGTTGAAAAAAGCAAGCATAAGCAATGCTTGAGCTTCTTTTTGATGGATTCCTCTTTGTTTCATATAAAATAAAGCATCATTATCTAACTGTCCTATGGTACAACCATGAGAACATTTTACATCATCAGCAAATATTTCTAATTGTGGTTTAGAGTCAATTTCAGCTTTATTAGATAATAAAATACTATTATTTTGTTGAAAAGCATTTGTTTTTTGTGCTTTCTTATGAACTTTAATTTTACCATTAAAAATTCCATGAGCATCATCTAAATAAATTCCTCTGTATAATTCATGGCTCTCACAATTGGGTTGATTATGATGTACCATAGTATGATTTCCAACTTCCTGACTGTTTCCTATAATAGTAATTCCTTTTAGAGTTGAATTAATATTTTCTCCATTATGGTCAAATGTTAATTCGTTTCGAGTAGTATTTCCTCCAAAAGAGAATGTATGTATAAAAGCTTGGCTATCTTGTTCTTGTTGTATATAAGTTAAGTCTATTAAATTAGACAATTTAGTGTCATTTTGTATTTTATATATTCTGGCAACAGCATTTTTTTCAATAAAAATTTCATTAACAGCATTTGTTAAAAAAGAATATGTTGATAGTGTATGAATTTTTTGTGTAATACAAACCTCCGAGCTTTGTTCTAATATCAATAGATTCCTAATATTTTGTTTAGCTTTTTCAGATTGTTCTGAATTTATATATAATAGTTCTATGGGCTTTTCTTCTTTTATATTTTTAGGTAAATAAATGAAAACTCCCGAGGGAAAAGAAGAACTATTTAATACACAAAAAAAATGATGTTTATCGGTAATAGAATTATATTTTTTTTTAATTATGGAAAAATAACGTTCGTCTTTAAGAGCTTCAGATAAAGGAAGTATAACTAGTTTTTCTTTTGGATAAAAAGATAATTTAGGGGAAAAAACTCCATCAATAAAAATAATTTTATAAGAATCTAATCCCATAATTAAATGTTCTTTAATTACAGAATCATTTATTGTATTATTTTTTGCAGTAGCATATTCATTTACGTGGAAATCAGATATGCGAGAATATTTCCAATCTTCATTTTTTTTTAGAGGAAAAGGAATATTTTGTAAAAGAGAATCAGCGTTTGCTTGTATTTTATTTATTAGAGTGTTTTCTAAATGATTCATGAGATTTATTTATATGTAGTGTGTAAATTGTAATAATAATAGAAAATACTTTTAAAGCCAATCATACCCTTTTTGTTCAAGTTCTAAAGCAAGTTCTTTAGTTCCTGATTTTATTATTTTTCCGTCTCTTAATACATGCACTACATCTGGAATTATATAATCTAATAGCCTTTGGTAATGAGTAATAACCAATACAGCATTGTTAGGATTTTTAAGTTTGTTTACCCCATTGGAAACAATACGGAGGGCATCGATATCTAATCCGGAATCAGTCTCATCTAAGATTGATAATTTAGGTTCTAACATAGCCATTTGAAAAATTTCATTACGTTTTTTTTCTCCACCAGAAAAACCTTCATTTAAAGACCGAGAAAGAAAATCTTTTTTAATTTCCAGTAATTTAGATTTTTCGTTTACTTTTTGCAAGAATTCTTTGGCTGAAATATCTTCCAATCCATGAGCCATTCTATTAGCATTTATGGCAGCTTTCAAAAAGTTAGAAACACTTACTCCTGGAATTTCCACTGGATATTGAAAAGACATAAAAATACCTTCATTTGCTCTTTCCTCTGGAGCTAAATTTAATAGATCTTTCCCTTCAAAAATTATTGAACCCTCTGTTACCTGATAATCTTCTCTTCCCGTAATAACATTTGATAGTGTGCTTTTTCCTCCACCGTTAGGTCCCATAATAGCATGAACCTCTCCTTTTTTAATTTCTAAATTAATACCCTTTAAAATTTTTTTACCATCTATTTCTGCATGTAAATTTTTTATTGTTAACATATTTATTTCGCCTTATACTTTAGATTTGTTCTAAATACAAATATACTATCTTTATATTAGGTATGAAAAACCCATTATAGATTTTATCTATTTTTTCATTTATAATTAAATAATTACAATTTTATTTATGTTTTAAAACTCAAAATATAAAATATTATCAACAAAAAAGAAATTTTTTAATATTTTCAATGATTCAATGGTACCTTTAAGATACTTACCTAAAATAAACATTTCTTTACTTTAATTAAAGTATTAAAAATACGGGTGTATTTTATAGTTCAAAATTCTGCATAAACAGGAATATAATTATTTTTATTATTAGATAAAAGAATAATATAATAGGTTTATGAATTTTTTTTGAAAGAAATTCTTTCCCTTAGTGCATTACCAACATTATATTTCAAATAAGTTTAATTATGTCAAGTTCTTTTTCTCTTAGAAATGAAAATAGAAATAAAAAATATAAATTTTTAAGTTTAATTTTCAATAGATTGAATGTTATTAAAATGTATAATAAACATTTGATTCTACGAATCTTCTAATATTTTTCAAAAAAAATAAATAGTACAACATAGGTTTAAATTTAAAATTTTTATTTAAAGTGAATAATAAATAAAAAATATACACTATAACTTATTCACGGTAATAAACTCTTTTTACCCTTGGCGAAATAGAAGTAAGAATTTCATAAGGAATAGTCTGACACCAGTTTGCATATTCACGTAAGCTGGGGCTTTCGCCCAATATAATTACGGAATCTCCTTCTTTACAAGAAATATCTGTAACATTAATCATCATCATATCCATACATATAGATCCTATAATTGGTGCTTTTTGTCCGTTAACCAGCACATATCCCACTTCATTTCCTACCAGCCTACGGATTCCGTCAGCATAACCTATAGGAAGAGTAGCAATTATACAATCTTTTTTTGCTTTAAATCTTCTACCATACCCTACCGTTTCTCCTTTTTTAAGATAATGTAAATTAGATATTACAGTTTTAAGGGTTACTACATTTTCTAAATTTTTCATAGCTTTTGTACTATCTACATATCCGTACATGCCTATTCCAATACGCACAGCGTCAAATTGATATTCCGGATAATTAATAATACCTGTAGTATTGCATATATGCAAAAAAGGAGTATAAGAGATTTCTGCAATTAATGATTCATAACACTTTTTAAGTTCTTCGGCTTGCTTTCGGGTAAATTCTTCTTCAGATAAATCATCAGATGCAACAAAATGACTAAATATAGATTTTACTTCAACAAACGGATTGTCTTTAAGAAAAAGGCCTAGCTGTGTCATTTGCTCAAAATTAAATCCCAGTCTATGCATTCCGGTATCAATTTTTATATGTATTGGATACTTTCCTGAAATAGATTTTTCTTTGAGTTTAGATATAAATTTTTCAAGTACACGAAAACTGTATATTTCAGGTTCTAATTGATAATCTATAACAGTATCATAGCTGCTGATTTCAGGATTCATAACCATGATAGGAAGGTAAATTCCTTTTTTTCTTAATAAAGCTCCTTCATCTGCAATGGCAACAGCTAAATAATCTATGTGGTAATATTGAAGGACTTCTGCTACTTCAAAACTACCGATTCCATAAGAAGAAGCTTTTACCATAGCAATAATTTTAGTTTCCGGCTTTACAAGACTTTGGAAGTAGTTGATGTTTGTCATCAAAGAATGCAAATTAATTTCCATAATAGTATCATGGGACTGAACTTCCAAATGGGCTGCAACTTTTTCTAATTCAAATTTACGTGCACCTTTTAGTAAAATAGCGGCATCTTTCATTATATAATTATCAAGATGATTAATCAATTCATTTGTAGATAGAAAACAATAAATAGATCCCTGAAAAAGATTTCTATATTTGTTTAAACATTCTCCAACTAAAAAAACAGAATTTATTTGGAACGTATTTACCCGTTTAGCTATTTTATGATAAAGTTCTTTTTCGGGTGTCTGAGATTGCAATATATCTGAAAGAATTAGTATTTTATTAGGTTTATTTTGTTGGAAAAGAAAGTTAAGGGCTATTTCCAGTGAAGTAAAATCAGAATTGAATGTATCATTTATAAGAATACAATTATGATTTCCCTTAATCAGCTCCAATCTCATAGAAACCGTCTGCAATTGAAGGAATTTTTCCTGCATAAATTGAGGACTGAATTCTAATGAATGTAAAACAGCTGTTATACATAAAATATTCTGTATAGAAGCCTCATCTGTAAAAGGAATAGTAAAAGTTATTTTTTCTCCCAGTATGGAAATTTCAATCTGAGGTTCTATTAGTGAGGTGTTTATTCTAATTAATTGAATGTCTGCATTTTGGTAGCCAAATGAAATAAGTTTTTTATGTTTATAATTTTCTCGAATTATTTTTTCAACTTCCTTATTATCATTGTTGTAAATAACAATATGTGAATGTATAAACAGCTTTATTTTTTCATTAATTAATTCAGTTTTATTAGTAAAATATTCGGAATGTGCAGATAAGACATTTGTAAGGACTCCGATTTGCGGATGGAAAATTTGTTCTTGTATTTCCATTTCTCCGGGTTTCGATATTCCTACTTCGAAAATACCCAAATTATTATCGTTTTCTGTTTGTAAAAGCGAAAGGGGAAGACCTATTTGAGAATTATAACTTTTAGGGCTTCTTACAATATTAAACTGTTCCCATAGGCATTGGTAAAGCCATTCTTTAATAATAGTTTTTCCGTTGCTCCCGGTAATGCCTATAGAAGGAAAATTAAATTGCGAAATATGATATGCAGCCCATTTTTGTAAAGTCTTTAGAGGGTTTTTAACGACTAGGTAGCTGCAATCTTTATGAAGAATAGGGATATGTGTACAAATAAATATACGAATGGATTTTTGATAGGCTTCTTCCATATAAATATGTCCGTCATGAATTCCTTGTATAGCTATAAATACCCCGTTTTCAGGATTAACTATAGTGCGGCTATCATAAAAGATATGAGTAATTTTTTTATCAGGGTTGCCTACAATTTCAGCATCCGTAATTTTTGCTAATTGAGAAAGTGTATAATTCATAAAAATGAGATAGGAAAGTAATATTCAATTTATTCTGGAGTATTTTTCTCTCGGTCTTTCTGTAATATTTCCCAAAAAGCCTGACGACTTAAAGGCTCATAATGCTCTTTTTCACCTAATTCTACTAAGTTTGTTCCCGGAGTAATACGATGTGAGTAATTTGCCAGATTTCCAGTTTTTACACATATAGCATGTACTTTTGTCACATATTCTGCAGTAGCCATTAAAAAAGGCATAGGTCCAAAAGGACGTCCCATAAAATCCATATCTAACCCTGCTACTATTATTCTTTTTCCTTGGTTTGCCAGTAAATTGCAAACATCTACAATAGCATCACTAAAAAATTGTGCTTCGTCAATGCCTATTACATCACAATCTGCAGCTAATAATGGAATTTCTAAAGGATTGTCTATAGGAGTACTTAAAATAGAAGTTTGGTCGTGTGAAACTACAAGTTCTTCATCATAGCGAGTATCCATTGAAGGTTTGAAAATTTCAACTTTTTGTTTTGCAAATTTAGCACGATTCAACCTTCGGATTAATTCTTCGGTTTTACCCGAAAACATCGATCCGCAAATTACTTCGATCCAACCACTTTGTTTAACGCTATTTATTGTATTTTCAAGAAACATTTGTAAATTCGAACTTTAAAAAACTACTTTTTACAAAAGTAAAAATTAAAGGATATAATAAAAAGAGATTTTATGAACAATCAGGAACAGTTTCAAAATGAATTACTCAAAGATTTTAAAGACCTTGTAAATGAATTGAGTCAAATCAAGACTTTTTCGGGTTTGATGATACATCAACAAAAAATCCAATATTTATATGAAAAATTTATTTTTCTAAAACAATTGAATAATTTAAAATATTCACAAATTCTAGATCCTGTTTTCTCAAATTCCTCAGAAATTCAAAAAGGAGTTTCTGAAAGTACTTTAGAACAAGAAGTAGACACTCCTACATCAGTAGAATCTGTTGAGGAAAATGAAAATGTTTCAACACCAGAATTTGTGCAGGAAAGTAATTTAGATAGTGATAATAAAGAAAATTTTTCATCAGAAGAAAATATACAAGAATTACAGGTAATAGAGAAAGATATTAAACTTACCCCACTTAATGTGGAAATTGCAGAAATAAAACCTCAAGAAAAAACAAAAACTTTCGAACCTATTCATTTAGATTTTAATGATTCTATAGCTTTTATTAGTCAACTATTTAATGGCAGCAAAGCAGATATGGACAAAGAGTTTGCAGTATTAAATAATACTCAAAGCATAGAAGAGGCAAGAAAATGGATGGAAGAAATGTTTCATACTTATAATTGGAAAAATAAAGAGGAATTTGTTGAACGATTATCTGGGTTAATTATTAATCGCTTTGAATTATAATATTTGATGGGGGGAAAATTATATTTAATACCTACACCTATTGGAAATTTAGAAGATATTACGCTTAGAGCAATTCGTATATTACAAGAAGTAGACTTAATATTGGCAGAGGATACTCGTACTTCTGGAAAATTGCTTAAGCATTATGAAATACAAACCCCCATGCAATCCTATCATTTACATAATGAACATCAAAAAACTCATTTATATCTTAACTATATAGAAGAAGGTAAAAATATTGCAGTTATTACGGATGCTGGTACACCAGGAATTTCTGATCCGGGGTATATGCTAGTAAAGGCTTGTGTAGATAAAAATATTATAGTAGAATGTTTACCCGGAGCAACCGCATTTGTGCCGGCTTTAGTAGTATCAGGTCTTCCATCTCACGAATTTTTATTTGTTGGTTTTCTACCACAAAAAAAAGGAAGGCAGACTAAATTGAAAGATTTATCAGAAGAAAAAAGAACCATAATTTTATATGAAAGCCCGCATAAGATAATTAATACCTTAGAACAAATAGCCCTGTTGTTTGGAGCTGACAGGAGAATTAGTTTAAGTAGAGAAATCACTAAAATTTACGAAGAAACATTAAGGGGTGAAGTTTCTGTAATCTTAGAAAAATGCAAAGAAAAACCTTTGAAAGGAGAAATAGTTTTATTAATTGAAGGTAAAAAATGATTTCAAACCGATGTAAATATGCTTTAAAAGCTCTGATTTATATTGCTAAGCAAGATAAAGCAAAAAGCGTATTATCATCTGAAATATCAAAAGATGAAAATATTCCTAAAAAATTTCTGGAAAATATTTTAAGAGATTTGAAAAATGCCCAATTTTTAACCAGTAAAAGAGGGGCTAGGGGAGGGTATAAATTAAATAAAGAACCGGAAGAGGTTACTCTTATAGAAATTATCCGATTAATGGATGGTCCCATTGCCTTGTTGCCTTGCGTCTCGCTTATGTATCATCAAACGTGTGATACATGCATGACAGAAGAAACTTGTAGTATACGTAATGTATTTATTGAAGTGAGAGATGCTACTTTAGATATTTATCAAAAAACCACATTGGCGGGTTTGGTTAAAAAAGAAAAATAATATACATTTGCAACTTAAAATTTAAAGAGGGGCTGTAGCTCAGCTGGCTAGAGTGTTAGACTGGCAGTCTAAAGGTCGTGGGTTCGAGCCCCATCAGCTCCACTTTTTTTGCAAGGCAACAAATTGATAATCAATTTATTGCCTTTATTATTTCACTAATTCTTGGCTGAAAAATTTACGATTAAACTATTACTTTGATTTTTTTAATGAATGTAACCATTTAATTATAGGTTATTATTATAAAAATAAATGAAAATTTAGTAAAATTTATTTATATAAATTAAGTTTAAAAATTACCAGAAAAAGCTTTTTATAGTGGAGATTTAATTTATATGCAAAGTTATTTTTCGTTAATAAACTTAATTATGTTCTACAAAATATCAAAATAATAATTTATAATTAATTATGCATTTTTTGATTTTTAATGTTAAAGGCATAATCTATTATAAAAACAGTTAATACCGAAAGGATCATTAATACCCCTATAGGTCCAAATAAATCATTAAAGTTTATTTGTGTAAATACTAATGTTCGTGATGTTGCATTAAAACCTCCATGAAGAGCAGCAATAACAAATAGACATTTTGTGTTTTTTAATGCAAAAGAAAAATAAAAAGACATTGGTATACATAAGAATACCATCATTATTATTCCTAAAAAAGGATGTGATGGGTAATTATGGCCGCATAAGATTATAGGCGCATGCCATATGCCCCAAATAATACCAATTAAAACATTTTTTTTAAAAAAAGATAGGTTAATATTTTTTTCTAGAAACCCTCTCCAGCCAATTTCTTCACCCAATGCAATAATCCCATTTACAGAAATAGATGACAATAAACAAGAAATAAATGTCATGAGAATTAGAAAAAATAATAGATAATCTGTTTTTAAAAAAGAAGGTAGCTTTTTAATTATTTCAGGATCTAACTGGATATAATTAGTTACTAATCTTCCAAATACTTCAATTTCTAATACATTTCCTAATAAATACCCATAAGCCATAACTAAAATAGGAATAAATAAGTTCGTTATTAATAAATATTTAAAAGTTTGTTTCCAGTTAATATTTTTAAAATTTAATTGAAATTTTTCGGTTATTTCTAAAAACTTCTTTTTTTCTACTATAAATGCTACAATAGAAGGAGTAAGCATTAATAATATATAAAGAAAAAGTAGAAAAGGGTTAAAAGGATTTTGTGTTTTTGGGATATTCCACATTATTATACCTATTATCCCAGATAAAATATAACATATGGTTATAAATACAGTTACTTTTTTCATAAATATAAAAAATATAGTTAATTTTGTTTACAAACATACATTTTTTAAATCATAAATTAATTAAAAAATATTTATGTTTAAGTATTTAAGGATAATTTCTTTCTATTATAAAAATAACAAAAATATGTCTTTTATTTTTTAATTGGTTTTAATGTTTTTTTGTATTTATACTTATTTCAAAATATAAAATTTACATATCCAAAGATAGTTGAGTAGGAATAAGTTTAAAAGATTTTCTATGATAAGGAGTTATTCCATTATCAATAATAGCCTGTCTATGTTCAGCGGTAGGATATCCTTTATTTTTCTTCCATTGATATTGCGGATATTCACTATCTAAATTTGTCATTAATTGATCTCTATAATTTTTTGCTAATATAGAAGCTGCCGCTATATTCATATAATTAGCATCTCCTTTTACTGCACAAATAAAAGGAATTTCCTTATATTTTTTAAAACGATTCCCATCTACCACTAAAAAATCCGGTTTTTGAATGAGTTTTTCTAGGGCTTTATGCATGGCAAGAAAACTAGCGTTTAATATATTGATTTTATCAATTTCTTCTGGAGGTACTTCAGCAATAGCATAATCCAAAGCATTATTTTTAATAATTATATCTAGTTCAATTCTTTTTTTTTCACTTAGTTGTTTAGAGTCATTAATTAAAGGGTTAAAAAAATCTTTGGGTAATATAACTGCTGCAGCTACTACCGGACCAGCTAAGCAGCCCCTTCCTACCTCGTCTAAGGCAGCTTCATATGAAAAATTTGAATAACGTTTTTTCATATAATAAATATATGTTTTAGATCACTTAACAAATAAGAAAATTAAAATATTTTTCTAATAAAACGTAATTGATGTGTGTATCGGTTTATCTCAGAGTTAAAAATACCTGTATAATCTAAATTATCAATACGGACTTTTCCGTGTGCGTGTAAAATTTTTTGTTCAGGAAGAACAAAACCAACATGAATAATTTTCCCTTCAGAATTTTCAAAAAAAGCAAGATCACCCGGTTCAGATTCTTCTATAAAACTTAAAACTTCGCCTATTTCTGCCTGTTGATAGGCATCTCTTGGGAGTTTATACCCGCAAATTTTATATACCATTTGAGTAAATCCACTACAATCAATACCATAAGTAGATTTCCCTCCCCATAAATAAGGGGTATTTATATATTTAAAAGCAAAATCCAGAATTTTTTCTTTGGTTTGTTTGCCTTTGATTAAACTATCCTCAATAAAAAATTTTTTACTTTGTATCAATTGGAAAGTATCGGGTTCTTGTAAGGTATGGATTTCTGCGCCGATGGTTACAGGGAAAGGTTTATGATCATAGACCAATAAACCAAAAGGTTCTGAAATAAAAGAAGTTTCCTGAGATAAGGCACTATATTCAAGATCACTTAACATTAAAATTTGCTTAATATCTACCCATCCTTCATATCCATCAAAAATAATTTTAATTTTCACCCAATTTTTTAAAACTTCCAGAACCTCAACAAATTCGCCAAACAAAATTTGTGTAATCATTTCAGAAGTATCTGAGGGCTCTTTTCTTACGGGAGATACACTTACCTGGCAGATAGATTTACTCATACTTATTTCTTACGGATAATACTTATTCCATCTCTAATCGGTAAAATAACCACCTCTACGGAATCATTCAATTTTATCATTTTATTAAATTTTCGGATAGCCTCTGTTTTTTTATCCTTTGCATCTCCTACTACCTTGCCTTTCCATAATATATTATCGGCAAGAACTATTCCTCCTTTTTTTAATTTAGGCAATAGTATATTTATATAATCTGAATAAGATTCTTTATCTGCATCCAGAAAAACCAAATCAATACCATCTTCTATATTGGGAAGGATTTCTATAGCTTCTCCTATCTTGTAATTAATCAAATTGGAAAATTGAGACTGACGAAAATATTTCTCAGGTATATAAGAAGTTTCTAAATTTTTGTCTATTGTTATGATCTTTCCGTTTTTATTTAACCCTTCTGCGAGACATAGAGTAGAATAACCGGTAAATGTTCCCACCTCTACGATAAGATTGGGATTTATAATTTTAGAAATAATACTTAAAATTCTACCTTGTAGATATCCCGAAATCATATGGGGTTGTGTTGTCTTTTGGTATGTTTCTCGTCTTAGCTGAGCTAATATTTCAGGTTCATCTTCACTATTTTGTTCAATATATAATTCTAAATCTTTTGTAAGGTCCATTATTGTTTACTGTCTTTTATCACAAAATTAATTAAAAAAATAAGTAAATAAGTTTTTTAGTAAAAATAGTATTTCTTAAAAAGTAAATAAAGCTAAAAATATGTTTATAAACAAATTGTAATGATGTAAATAAAAATAAATAGCAAAGAAAGATGATTAAAAATATTTAAAGTTAAATTCTATTTAGAATAAGATAAAATCAAAACTTATAATGCCTTGAAAATAAAATGAAAAAGAAATTATCAAAGTGATTTTTTTAATAATAAAATGCATATACAGAATAGTAAACTAATTATTTAGATATATTAAAATTTGTTTTTTATAAAATTTTGGCATGATTTTTACTATGATTATGTCATATTAACACTAAAAAATAAAGAATTATGTTTGAAATTTTCAAAAACAATTCCGGTGCTTTTTGTTTTAGACTTAAGTCTAAAAATGGTGAAACAATCTTGGTAAGTGATGGATATACCCAAAAGACAAACTGTCAAAAAGGTATAGGTTCTGTAAAAAGAAATACTAAAAATGAAGATCGATTTGAATTTAAACAATCTTCTAATAAAAAATGGTATTTCAATCTAAAAGCTGGTAATGGACAATCTGTTTGTGTAGGAGAAAAATATGATAATGAATCTTCAGTGAAAAATGCTGCAAAATTAGCAATGAAAACAGCTCCAGTAGCAGAGATTATAGATTTGACCAAGTAAAAAAACAAATTGACTTTTTCATATAATAAGACCGGTTTTTTGCCGGTCTTTTGTTATTTAAAAAAATTGAAGATAATAGGTTGAAATTTATGATTTATTATCATTAAATTTTATCTGGAAATATTAAAAAAAAATATAAAAAAGTATTAATTTTTCTACCTTTGTTTTTTGTATATAACAGAAATTTACCATACATTAAAAAGAAGATTTGAAAACAAAAAATATAAAAACTACGGATATTGTATATATTAAAAATGCACACCTTCACAATTTAAAAAACATTAATGTATCCATACCGCAAAATAAATTGACAGTTATTACAGGAGTTTCAGGAAGCGGAAAATCAACCTTGGCTTTTGATACTTTATATGCAGAGGGACAACGACGGTATGTGGAAAGTTTAAGTTCTTATGCACGTCAGTTTTTAGGTAAGCTAGAAAAACCTCAGGTAGATGATATAAAAGGTTTGGCGCCTGCTATTGCTATACAACAAAAAGTTATTTCAGGAAATTCACGTTCTACAGTAGGAACTTCTACAGAAATTTATGATTATCTCCGATTGCTATTTTCAAGAGTCGGAAAAACCTATTCTCCGGTTTCAGGAGAAGAAGTTAAAAAAGATGAAGTTACAGATGTTATCAATTATATTACCCAATTACCGGAAGGAGGAAAATATA
Source organism: Apibacter adventoris (assembly GCF_002964975.1). GTDB lineage: Bacteria > Bacteroidota > Bacteroidia > Flavobacteriales > Weeksellaceae > Apibacter > Apibacter adventoris. The sequence continues at coordinate 124,712 of NZ_PSZM01000036.1, forward strand.
TTTTATCCTCACCTTTAGAATGGGAAGATAAAAAATTTCCTGAATTATTAAAATTATTAAAAAGTCAGGGATATGTTAGATTAGAAGTAGGCGGTAGATTAATCACAATTGATGATTTAGAAAGTTTTGGTTTTATACCTGAAAAGGGAATTGAAATTAATTTAGTAATTGAAAGATTTTCTGTGGAATATGAAGATGAATTTTTACAACGTTTTGCAGATAGTGTGCAGACAGCTTTTTATGAAGGAAAAGGAATTTGTTTCATAAAAAATACAGAAACAGAAACCACTCGTACATTTTCTAATGCATTTGAAAGAGATGGCATTACCTTTTTAGAGCCTACAATACATTTTTTTAGTTTTAATAATCCTTATGGAGCTTGTCCTATGTGTGAAGGATATGGAAAAGTATTAGGTATTGATGAAGATTTAGTGATTACTAATAAAAATTTATCTTTATATGAAGATGCAATCTTATGTTGGAGAGGAGAAAAAATGAGTGAATGGAAAGATGAATTTATCAAGCAATCAGCAAAATATAAATTTCCGATTCATAAACCATATTTTGAATTAACCGAATCACAAAAGGAAATTTTATGGAAAGGAAATGGAGATAAAGATTTTCCATGTCTTAATAATTTTTTCAAAATGTTGGAAGAGAATACCTATAAGATACAATATAGAGTTATGCTTTCCCGCTATAGAGGAAGAACAATATGTCCGGAATGTAAAGGGAAACGTTTAAGACCAGAAACAAAATATGTGAAAATTAATGGATATTCTTTAACTGATTGGGTAGATATTCCATTAGATCAATTATATAAAATAATTCAAGATTTATCATTAGATTCATATCAAAAAAAAGTCTCTCAAAGACTATTATTTGAAATAAATAATCGACTGTCTTTTTTATTAGATGTTGGTTTAGGATATTTAACATTAAATAGGGCATCTAATACACTTTCTGGAGGAGAATCTCAGCGAATTAATCTTGCTACTTCTCTTGGGAGTAGTTTAGTAGGATCTATTTATATTTTAGATGAACCAAGCATCGGATTACACGGAAGGGATACAGAACGATTGATATCTGTCCTTAAACGATTACGAAATTTAGGTAATACCGTAGTAGTTGTTGAACATGACGAAGATATTATGAAAGCAGCAGATTATTTAGTAGATATAGGACCAAATGCAGGAAATTTAGGAGGAGAAGTAGTTTTTGAAGGTAATTTTAAAGATATGTTAAAAAACCATACGCTTACTTCGGACTATTTAAATGGAGATAAAAAGATAGAAGTCCCGGCTAAAAGAAGAAAAACCAAAGAATTTATTGAAATTACAGGAGCTCGTCAAAATAACTTAAAAGGAATAGATGTAAAATTGCCCTTACATTGCCTTACAGTGATTACCGGAGTCAGCGGTTCTGGAAAGAGTACTTTAATGAAAGATATACTAACTCCTGCACTTCAACGTAAATTAGGTTTAAGCGGTGATAAACCAGGAAGTTTCTCAGAACTTAAAGGAAATATTAAAGAAATTGAACATTTAGAGTTAGTAGATCAAAACCCTATAGGAAAATCTTCACGATCAAATCCTGCTACATATGTAAAAGCATTTGATGATATCCGTGATTTATTTGCAAAGCAAAAATTAAGTATACTAAATGGTTATAAACCCAAACATTTTTCTTTTAATGTTGAAGGTGGACGCTGTGAAACTTGCCAGGGAGAGGGGCATATTACCGTAGAAATGCAGTTTATGGCTGATATTGAACTGGAATGTGAAACTTGTCATGGAAAACGTTTTAAACAGGAAATTTTAGAAGTACAATATGAAGGCAAAAATATTGCGGATATATTAGAAATGACTATAGAAGAATCCATTGTTTTTTTTAAAAATAACAAACAAGATAAAATTGTAACAAAATTACAACCTTTAGAGGATGTAGGCCTAGGATATCTTCAGTTAGGTCAATCATCAGGAACACTTTCTGGAGGAGAAGCACAACGTATTAAACTGGCTTCTTTCCTTGTAAAAGGAAATGCTTCAGAAAAAACTCTGTTTATATTTGATGAACCAAGTACAGGTTTACATTTTGACGATATTAATAAATTATTAAAATCTTTTAATGCTCTTATAGAAAAAGGGCATAGTGTGATGGTTATTGAACACCACCCAGATATTATTAAATGTGCTGATTATGTTGTAGATATAGGGCCTGAAGCAGGGATAAATGGAGGGCAAGTTGTATTTTCAGGAACTCCTGAAGATTTAGTTAAATGTAAAAAATCTTATACCGGTTTATATTTAAAGGATAAACTTTAAATTTTATATTTTTAAAGAGAACAAACATAATGCAAGAATTAGGAAGGACATAGGAGTTTTATCAGTAATTCGTAGGACAGTTTCCATTATTTAAAGAATTCATCTTTAAAATGCCATAACTGTAATATTTTACATCTTGAAGTTTTGTTTTTAATAATTCTTTTGATGTCTTTTGAGATGGAATGTAATTTTATCTCGGTATAATAAGTTCATATTTTCAAAAGTAATTATTTTTCTGTCTTTATTAATTTATTATGTACGCAAAATTTTTTTCATGGCGTATATCAAAATCATATGCATCCATGAAATTTATAAGTCTATTAGGGGGCAGGCTTTTTTATATAAGATTAAATTTAGTTCTTTGGGACGGCTTCTTTTTGTTTAATTAAATTTAATGCAGAACCCGCTTTAAACCAATCTATTTGTGCTTGATTATAGGTATGGTTAACAAATATGTTTTCTTTGTTACCATTTGCATGAATCAATTCAATAGTTAGAGTTTTACTTGGAGCAAATTGGTCTAAATCCAAAAAATTAAAAGTATCATCTTCTAAAATTTTATTATAATCATCAGGATTAGAAAAAGTAATGGCTAACATTCCTTGTTTTTTAAGATTGGTTTCATGAATTCTTGCAAAAGATTTTACCAAAACAGCCCTTACTCCTAAATGACGCGGTTGCATGGCTGCATGTTCACGAGAAGAGCCCTCACCATAATTATTATCACCAACTATAATTGTTGGAATTCCGGCTGCTTTATATTTTCGTGCAGAGTCAGGAACAGGCATATATTCCCCATTTATTTCATTTTTCACTTTGTTGGTTTCCATATTAAAGGCATTCACAGCGCCTATTAATGTATTATTTGAAATATTATCTAAATGTCCTCTAAAACGAAGCCAAGGTCCTGCCATAGAAATATGATCTGTAGTGCATTTACCATAGGCTTTTATTAATAAACGAGCACCAGTTATATTTTTTCCATCCCAAGCAGGAAAGCTTTCTAGTAACTGTAAACGTTCAGAAGTTGGGGAAACAACTACATTAATATTAGAACCATCTTTAGCGGGAGCTACATATCCGGGATCTTCAACATCAAAACCTTTAGGAGGAAGTTCAAATCCCTGAGGCTCATCTAACATAACCTCTTCACCTTTTTCATTTTTTAATTTATCTTTTCTAGGGTCGAAGGCTAAATCCCCGGCTATAGCTAAAGCAGTTACCAATTCCGGAGAACTTACGAAGGCGTAAGTATTTGGGTTTCCATCGGCTCTTTTAGCAAAGTTCCGGTTAAATGAGTGTACAATAGTATTCTTTTCTTGTTTTTCTGATCCTTCTCTTGCCCATTGACCTATACATGGACCACAAGCATTTGCAAAAACTTTACCTCCAATTTTATTGAAAACGTCTAAATATCCATCTCTTTCTACAGTATATCGCACTAATTCGGAACCGGGAGTAATTGTATATTCTGCTTTTGGGAGTATTCCTTTGTCAGCCGCTTGTTTAGCTATAGATGCTGCCCTAGAAATATCTTCATAGGATGAGTTTGTACATGAACCTATCAGACCAACTTCAACTTTTAATGGCCAGCCATTTTTTTCTGCAACTTCTTTAATTTTAGAAATAGGAGTAGCAATATCGGGAGAAAAAGGACCATTAAGATGAGGTTCTAATTTATTTAGATCTAATTCGATTATTTGGTCAAAATATTTTGCAGGATCTTCATAGATTTCTTTATCTGCCCGAAGTTCATTTTTTATTTCATCTGCCAACTCAGCTATTTCAGTTCTATTTGTTCCCCTTAAATATCTGTTCATACTTTCATCATAGGCAAAAATAGACGTTGTAGCTCCGACTTCAGCTCCCATATTACATATAGTTCCTTTTCCTGTGCAAGAAAGGGATTCTGCTCCTTCACCAAAATATTCAATAATGCATCCTGTACCTCCTTTAACAGTTAATAATCCGGCCAATTCTAATATAATATCTTTCGGAGATGTCCAACCACTTAATTTTCCGCTTAATTTTACACCAATTAGTTTGGGAAATTTTAGTTCCCATGCCATTCCCGCCATAACATCTACTGCATCAGCTCCACCAACTCCTATAGCAATCATTCCTAGTCCTCCGGCATTTACTGTATGAGAGTCTGTACCTATCATCATACCACCAGGGAAAGCATAATTTTCTAAAATGACTTGATGAATAATTCCAGCTCCTGGTTTCCAAAATCCTATTCCATATTTGTTTGTAACAGATGCCAGAAAGTTGTATACTTCATTATTTTTATTTAACGCTTCTTGTAAATCTTTATCTGCGCCTACTCTTGCCTGTATTAAATGATCTGCATGAACGGTAGATGGAACTGCAACTTTTTTCTTTCCGGCTTGCATAAATTGCAATAAAGCCATTTGTGCAGTTGCATCCTGCATAGCTACACGGTCTGGAGCAAAATCAACATAGGATTCTCCTCTTTTAAAGTTTTCTGTTGCATCTTCTGCAAATAGATGTGCATATAAAACTTTTTCTGCATATGTTAGAGGTTTTCCAACTATGTTACGAGCTTTTTCTACTCTTGATTTATAGCGAGAATAAACCCCTTTAATCATATCTAAATCAAAAATCATAATGTGTTTATTTTTAATTAAGTCTATAATCATTAATTATATATATAGAAATTTATTTACAAAATTATTGTTGAGTATTTAGTAAATAAAAACATATAATTTCTTCGACACCTAATATACAATATAAATTTTGAAAATATGATAATTATCATTTTGAATTGAAAATTTATATTTATTCTAAATAATGAAATAATTAGTTTATTTAAATGTAAGATTTAGGAATTAATAAAAAATAATGTATATTTTAAAATATTTGTAGTTAATTTTTTACTTTTTTTGCAAAAAAAATGATATAATTATTTTTATTTATGTTTTTATTTTTAATCATATACGTATGTTAATTGATTTTATGTCATTTATTTATCATATGTAAGGGTTAGAAATGTAAAAAATACATAAATTTGTACCTTTATGATCTTAAAAAAAGTCTAAGTGCAGTATTTACAATTAATAAGAGTACATCAGTGGATAAAAAATGGATTTGTATTTCTTCCTATTTTTTTCGCTGGAGAATTATTAAATAGAGATTTGTTAATTAAATCTATAATAGCGTTCTTTTCGTTTTCTTTTATAGCAAGTTCTATCTATATAATTAATGATTATGTAGATATTGAAAAAGATAGAAAACATCCAGAAAAAAAAAATAGGCCATTAGCTAATGGTACAATTTCTAAAAAAGAAGCTGTGATTGTTTTTTTTATTTTGTTTTTCTTATCATACTTTTTTTGTTATTTATTGAAATCTACTTCAACTGTGATTATTATTACAATTTATTTTTTAATGAATTTAGCTTATAGTTTTAAGCTGAAGCATGTAGCGATTATAGATATAACAATAATCGCAGTGGGTTTTTTACTAAGAGTTTTTGCTGGTGGATATTCAACAGGTTTATTTATTTCTATATGGGCTATTTTATTAACGTTCTTCCTTGCATTAATTATGGGAATTGGAAAGAGAAGAGGAGAACTGTTAAATGCTCAATTAACAGGAGAAACTAGAAAATCTTTAGATGGATATAATTTACAATTTACAGATATTTCTATGACAGTAGTTTCTACTTGTTCTATTGTATGTTATATTATGTATACATTAGATCCTTTGGTGAAAAAAAATTTACATGAAGGCATAGTATATACAAGTTTTTTTGTTATCATTGGGGTATTACGTTATTTACAACTTAGCTTTGTCTATAATAAAACTGAATCTCCGACAAAAATTGTATATAAAGATATATTTATCCAAATTGATATAATATTATGGGTGTTAGTGATTTTTATTCTTAAATATTTAGCATAATAATTTTTAATAATGTTTAATAAACAAAAAGTAACAAACTGGGGTAAATATCCAGTGATTGAAACAAATTTAATTGAGACTTCCAATATTTCTAAAATAAGGAAATCTATTAAAGAAAGTTCAACTATAATTGCAAGAGGAAATGGGCGTTCTTATGGGGATAATTCTTTGAATAAAGATAATATTTTTTCGACTTTACGATTAAATAAATTTTTATCATTTGATAGAGAAAAAGGTATTTTTGAGTGTGAATCAGGGGTTATATTATCAGATATTTTAGATGTTATAGTGCCAGAAGGCTATTTTCTTCCTGTTACACCGGGAACTAAGTTAATAACAGTTGGAGGTGCTATTGGGGCTGACGTACATGGAAAGAATAATCATTCAGAAGGTTGTTTTGGAGATTATGTATTAGATTTTAATATAATAACTGAAAATGGTGAAATAAAAAAATGCTCAAAAACAGAAAACTCTGAATTATTTTGGAATACAATTGGAGGTATGGGGCTTACAGGCATTATTCTTTCTGCAAGATTTACCTTAAAAAAAGTACAAACAGCATATATAAAGCAAAAGGTTTTAAAAGCAGATAATTTGGAAGAGATTTTTGATTATTTTAATCAATTTAAAAATTATACGTACAGTGTGGCATGGATAGATTGTTTGCAAAAAGGGAATAAGCTGGGCAGATCTATACTAATGGTAGGAGAACATGCAAGGCTAACAGATCTACCAACTAAATGGAAAGGAGTACCGCTTAAGCCTAAAAAGAAACTTAAATTAAATGTCCCGTTTGATTTCCCCTCTTTTGTACTTAATACCTTCACGGTAAAAGCATTTAATTTTTTATATTATTTTAAACAGAGAAAAAAAATAATAGATAATGTGGTAGATTATGATACATTTTTTTATCCTTTAGATGCTATTAATAATTGGAATAGAATTTATGGAAAAAAAGGTTTTATACAATATCAATTTATTATACCTGAAGATGTTGGTAAAGAAGGAATGACAGAAATTTTGAAAACTATTGCTAAAAGTGGTCAAGGTTCTTTTTTAGCTGTATTAAAATTATATAAACAAAGTAGCCTAGAAGCCCATAATTCATTTCCTATTGACGGATATAGTTTAGCACTAGATTTTAAGATTAATAATAAGTTACCTGCACTTGTGAAGGAATTGGATGAAATTGTCGAAAATTATAAAGGAAGAATCTATCTAGCTAAAGATTCAATGTCTAAAAAATCCTTATTGGATTATGTAAAAGTACCAGAAACAGGAGTATTTAATTCGGTACAACATGAGAGAATAGAGAACTACATTTAAAAAGAAGTAAATCTTAATGAAAATAAATTATTTAAAATATTGGGTTTTATTCATTTTTGTAATATTAAAAACTGCTGTGCTTCCCTTTTTTCTCCCTTCTGGAGGAATAACATCAGATTCAGTAGATTATTTTAGAATAACCATTGGATTTCCTAAAATAGTAACAGATTTATTTCCATTAGGTTATCCTTTTCTTGTCAAAATATTTTACTATATAATCCCAGATTATTTTTATAGTACTAAAATTATTAATGTTTTAGGAATTTGTTTTATTGGTATTTTTTCTTACTATAAAAAATTTTTCTTTAAAGAAACAATTATACTTTTAACGTTCAAAATTTTTTCACTCTTTCTCTTTTCTTACTCTGAACCTCCATTTTTAGTATTGGAATATTTACTAGTATATTATATTTACCAATATTTTTCCGGAGAATTAAAGGGAATTAGATTTGTTTTTCCAGCCTCTGTTATAATGGTATGTATGTTTCTGGTAAGATATTCTGGAATATATATATATTTGGCTATTGGATTATACTTTTTATATTATACCATTAAAAATAAATTATTTAAAACTTTTTATTATAAAAGTTATTTTTATTTTTTAATATTTTCAGCAATAGGAATATTGGGATATATAGGATTTAACTATACACATTTTAACGATTTTATTGGAGAAAGTTCCAGAGGATTGCCTAATTATAATAACATATATACATTTTCACATGAAAATTTTTTAGGGGTTATTAACGTATTAAATCCCATATTATCAGTAAAAGTTACAGAATATAGTAGCTCTATAATGTTATTAATAGGTATAGTTTTAATTTTAATAGATATCTCTCTATTATTTATGTTCTTCATAGGATATAAAAAATTTTTTAAAAGAGAAGTTAGTAATTTTCATCAATTATTACTAACCATTGGAATAGTATATTTAGGGTGTATGGTTTTTTCTGAATACACGCAAAGAATCGAGATAATAAGTACAAGAATGATATGTGAATCTTCTTTTGTGTTATTTTTTTCTTTTCTTATATTATATTACAAATGTTTTCCTGCAAAAACCAAATGGTTATTTATATTGGGAGTAATTTCTTTATTGTATAGTATTATTGCAATTATAAAAACACCATCCAATTATTTGAAAAATAGAGAGAAGGTTGAATATGCTTTAAAGAAAAGGAAAGAAGTAAAATATTTTTATAGGGATTCAAATGGAGAAGATGGAAAAATGACTATAAAAATTCCTTTTATAGATAAAAAAATAGATTATACAAATGTAAATATAATATCAGGAAATTATAATTTATATATTGTTACAGGATTAGTACCTTCAATTAAATTAATTTCTAATGATAAAGATATAAAAGATAAAAATCAGATTTTATATAATTCTCAAATAAAATAAATAATTCGCATTTCTAAAAATAAAATTTGTTATAATGATAATATTAGGAGCAACATCAGATATTTCGCAAGCTTTTATAGATAAGGTTTTGTCAGAAAATGAAAAGAAATATCCTAAAATTTATTTAGTGACTTCTAGTTTTGATGAAACTCAGAGATTAGCACGCCATTTACAGGTTAAATATAAACAAGACACCGAAGTTATTCTTATGGACATAACTCAAACTATAGATTACTCTGTTTTTGACTCTATTGAAACAGACTTATTATTTTGTGCAGCAGGATTTTTAGGTAAAAATACAGAAGAAGGTTTATATGATGCTAATAATACTGAAAAAATTATTCAGATTAATTATCATGGATTAGTTCCGATAATCAATTATTGGGCACAAAGATTTGAAAAAGTCGGAAAAGGTACAATCATAGGATTGTCATCTGTAGCAGGATTAAGAGGAAGGCAAAGTAATTTTATTTACGGGAGTGCAAAAGCTGGTTTCATGGTTTATTTAGATGGACTAAGGAATTATCTATATCATAGAGGAGTTCATGTTATGACTGTTTTGCCTGGATTTATGAGTACAAAAATGACAGTAGGTCTTCCTCTTCCCAAATTATTAACCTCTTCACCAAAAAAAGCAGCTCAAATCATTTACAAGGCTTATAACAAAAAAAGAAATAAAATATATGTAAGTGGTATATGGTGGTACATAATGACTGTTATAAGGGTCATTCCTGAATTTATTTTTAAAAAAATGAGGATGTAAAAAATAATCCAATGAAAACAAAACTAATATGCTCTTTTATTCTTGCCTTATTATATTTAATAATTAATTATTATTATATCAAAGTATTTAATTTTGAAGAAGACGCCTACATCATGTTCAGATATGTAGAAATGTTCGTAAAAGGATACGGTATTACTTTTTATCCAGGAGGAGAACATTTAGAAGGAGCAACAGATTTTTTGTGGTTTATTCTCCTATCAATTTTAAATAAAGTCCATATAGATGTTGGAATAGCATCTATAATACTTAATGCATCTGGAGTTTTCCTTATAACCTATATTATGAGTGCAGTTGTATTAAATGTTCAGGATACAAGAACCGTAAAAATTTTATTTCCATTTTCATTTTTATGGATTTTATTTATTCCTATTTTTGCAGCTTTAGGAGGCTTTAGTGTATTTTTATATAGTTCTATTATTCTTCTTACTGTACATTTATTAAATAAAGAAGAAAAAATAAATTGGATCCCTATACTTTCCATTATAATATCTTTATTTCGCCCTGATGGAGTAATCTTTGGAGTATGTTTTACATTTATAGGGTTATATATATGTGTAAAAGAAAAAAGAAAACAGTATATTATAAATATGATGATAGCCCTTATCATTGGGATAATATACTTCACATGGAGATATACTTATTTTAGAGAATTACTTCCACTGCCATTATACGTTAAACAGTCTAATGATGTATGGTTAACTGTTAAATTGAACATAAAAGTTTTTTTCTCTTGGGGAAGCATAGCGGGAGTTACTTTATTCTTGATTTACTTTATACTACAAAAACCTCAAGACAAAAGAAAAATATTTCTATTATCTATTCCGATAATTATATTCTTTTCTATACTGATTTTTGTCTATCTATCTCAAAATGTATCATTCAGATTTCAAGCACCTGTTATGTATATAGGATATTATCTTATTTTAAACATGTTGATTAATCTCCTAAGATTTAAGATAAAGCATAAAAAATTATTAATTGGGTTATTTTATTTAGTAATTTTATTAACTACAATATCGACTATTAGAAATTTAGGGTGGAATTATATATATAATAGGTTTACTTATATGAATAATACATTTCCGATTCGGTTTTCAGAAAAAATATTGCATGATGGAGATGTTATTGCTCTTACAGAAGCTGGTAGATTACCATACTGGATAAATAAAAAAGTTCAAATAATAGATTTGGTAGGGTTAAATACTAAATACACAGCTAAAAATAAAACTACAAAACAATATATTGAAAAAGTAAACCCAGATATTATTATGGCCTTTATCAATACTACATATGAAGGAAATAAAAATGTATATTGGATAGAAGATCCTTACATTTTTAAAAACTCAATAAATATTAGTGGAATAGAAAAACACGATCAGGCCATGATAGCAGTAGAAAATTTTTTATTAGGCCACTGGAAGGAATATGATGTATTTTTTGTAAAGTTTTGGCATAGTTATCCTCATGTATATGCAATTAAAAAAAGTAAGAAAAAAAGTGATATATTATATAATTTATTAAATGAATCTTTTAACAATTATACATCTTATTTTGAATTAAAAAATCTTTTAAAATAGTGAAATATTTTAATATTTATTAACTATGAAGTTAAATTTAAAAAAAGGAATATATTCATTCTTAATTGCCATATTTTATGTGGTAATTAATATTTACTACATATCAAAAATGAATTTTGAAGAAGATGCCTACATCATGTTCAGATATGTAGAAATGTTTGTAAAAGGATATGGTATTACTTTTTATCCTGGAGGGGGACATTTAGAAGGAGCTACAGATTTTTTATGGTTTTTACTTTTATCTATATTAAATAAATGTTATATAGATACTGGAATAGCCTCTATTATACTTAATTCTCTAGGGGTATTCATAATAACTTATATTTTAACTTCGGTTATAATGAAATCTAAAGATAAAATAATAAGAAATATTTTGTTTCCGTTTTCTTTTTTATGGCTCTTAATTGTTCCTGTATTCGCAGCATTTGGTGGTTTTAGTGTTTTTTTATATAGCTCAATAATACTTCTCACTTTACATTTATTATATAAAAGAGTAAAAATAATTTGGATTCCTATATTATCTATAATAATAGCTTTATTTCGTCCGGATGGAGTTATATTAGGAATTTGTTTTACCATTTTGGGATTTTTTTTATCTGAAAAAAAGAATAGAAAATTATATTTTGTTAACGTATTTATTGCTGCAATAGTAGGAATATCTTACTTTTTATGGAGATATAATTATTTTGGAGAATTATTGCCTCTTCCTTTATACGTTAAACAGGCAACCAGTATTTGGAAAAGTTTTAAAATTAACATATATGATTTTACATCGGGAGCTGTAATAGTGGGGATTATATTATTTGTTATATGTTATATTTTGCAAAACAAACAAGAAAAAAAGAATATATTTTTATTAGAATTACCATCTATTATATTTTTTCTAACTATATCTTTAGCTCATCAATCTCAAAATATAGCCAGTAGATTTCAGGCTCCGGTTATATATATGGGTTATTATCTTATTATTGTGATGATAATAAATTTGTCTAAAAATAAAGGGAAATATAGGTTAGTATGTGTTGGCTTATTTTATGTGCTAATTCTTATTTCTCTTTGTAATAGTATTGCCCATATTTTATGGACATATGGTCATAGTAAAAGATCCTATATCAATGTATTTCCTTCAAAATTAGCAAAAAATATACTGGTAGACGGGAATACTTTAGCTGTTAGTGAAGCAGGAAGGATTCCCTATTGGGTAGATAAAAAAGTAAAAATAATTGATTTGGTGGGATTAAATACAAAGTATACTGCCAAAAATGAAATCACGGAATCATATATTGCTAAACTAGACCCTGAAGTAATTATGATATTTATACATAATACATTTAAGGGAACTCAAAATGTGTATAAAATATCTGATAGAAATTTAATTAATCGATATATTTATATAAATGGTAAGGGAAAAGAATATCAGGCAATGTTGGTTACCTCCAAATTTATATATGACCATTGGGATGAATATGATGTGTTTATGGTTAGATTTCTTGATTATTACCCTCATGTGTATGCCATAAAGAAAAGACTCAATAAAAGTGAATTAATGTTTAAATTGTTAAATGAATCTTTTAACGATTCTTCGTCCTATTGGGATTTAAAAATGAAAAAGAATGAATAGAAAATTATACTTATTTGATTTTGATGGAACCATAACCAATAAAGATACTTTGTTTGATTTTCTGAACTTTACTTTTCCTACTACGTATAATTCTGTTTTTATAAAATATATCCCATTATTTATAGCAACAAAGTTTAAATTGATAAAAGCAGAGGAAGTAAAGAGAAAATTTATAAACTCATTTTTAAAAAATAAGAATAAAGAAGAAATTGAAATTTTAGCAGATAATTACTTTGAAAATAGGAAAAACATTATTATTAGACCCGAAGCTTTAAAATATATAACAAACTTATCTAAAGAAGATAATAAATATATCGTTACTGCCTCTTTAGATTTATGGGTTAAACCTTTTGCAAATTATTTAGGACTTAGACTAATTTCAACAAAAGCAGATTTTGACGGTAATATATTTCATGGAAAATTTAAAACTCCAAACTGTAATTATAAAGAAAAAGTTGAACGGATTGTAAAAGAAATCCAATTATCACAATTTAATGAAATATATGCTTTTGGAGATACTAAAGGCGATAAATATATGTTAGAATTAGCCACACATCCCCATTTTAGGTATTTTGAATAATACACTTTAGAACAAAACAATTTTTGTTTCTAACCGGTAGTAGAATAAAAAAGAACTTAAAGATTAATAGTTACACCTATAGCTCCATGGCTACCTATTTCAGCAAAAACTCCAAAATTTTGATTGAAAAAATATCTATACCCTAAATGTGCACCAATACCAAAACCATCATTTCTGGCACCAATATTCACTCCCGGATATAGATCCATATTGTAAGGCAGCCCTATAACATCTCCTAAATGGAAATTAGCTTTTCCATAAATAAAAAAATTATCATCATCGTCACTCCAAAAAAATTCACACCCGGCACCTATAGACATCCAATCTATAACACCATATTCATAAGAACCTGTAATTCCCGTACCATAACCAAAAGCATTAAGCCCGATTTGTATTTTTTGATCTCCCGGCCCACTAAAAACCTGAGCTTTGGACAAAGAGAACGTACATAAAAATAGACTTAAGAAAAATAATTTTTTCAATGTATTAAATATTTAAATTAATATAAAAATTAAATCATATTATATATGATTCAATCCTCTATATTTAAAATATCATTTGTAAAAACACAAGATATTTTAAATTTTAAAGGATCTTTATTTGTAATAAAATCTTCACAATAGCCAATCCAGATCATTTTTAAATTCCCCTCTTCGTCTTTTCCGAATTTAAGTTCATTATCATCTGTATCTAAATCTTCCTCATCATTAAGATTTAAATTGGTATAGAAAATATCTTCCATATCGCCAATTTCGTTTTCCTTTTCTTCAAATGCAGGAATTTTAAAAGATTTTCCGGATAACTTAAGAATAGAATCAACCGGAATTTCAAAATCTTCAACAGTAAAAGATACCTGTGGATATTCATTTTGATAAGAGTCTTCTTCTACATGCTCTAAATCGTCAGAAGATTCTATTTCTACGACTAAAGTATTTTTATTATTTAAAAAAACTACTTTACAAAAACATTTCCTGATGTGATATTCTAAAGTTTCATCAGGATGGTAAAACTTAATAAGTCCCTTCATCTGTTTGTTCTATAAGACGTTGCAAATATATTTATTTTTTTATCAGAATATAAATTTTTAAGGATAAAAAAATAAAAATCATGTTTATATACCTTTCAAAATAAAATATGATTTTTTACCTCTTTGCAATAAAATATACTTGCCTTGTAAAAGATTACTATTATTTATAACAAAATCTTCTTTAATTTTATCCTGATTTACAGATATGGAATTTTCTTTTAAAGCTCTTCTTGCTTCTCCTTTAGAAGGTAAAAAACCACTAAAATCAGAAAGAGCTTCTAAAATGGGAACTCCATTTTTAATTTCTTCTAAAGATACTTCCTTTTGAGGCACACCGTCAAACAATGATAAAAAAGTAGATTCATCTAAAGAAAGGAAATCTTCTTTCGTAGATTTTCCAAATAAAATAGCCGAAGCTTTTATAGCCTTTTCGGTTTCTTCATTTCCATGTACCCAGCGGGTAACCTCTTCCGCTAATTTTTTTTGTAGTAAACGAGATCCCGGGTTGGCACGGTGCTCATTTATTAAGCCTTCTATGGTTTCCTTACTTAAAAAAGTATAGATCTTGATGTATTTTTCAGCTTCAATATCGGCTACATTCAACCAAAACTGATAAAATTTAAAAGAAGAAGTTTTATTTATATCTAACCAAATATTTTCCCCCCCTTCGCTTTTTCCGAATTTTGATCCGTCTGCTTTAGTGGTTAAAGGGCAAGTAAGAGCAAAAGCCTCTTCAGATAATTTTCTCCTGATAAGCTCTGTTCCCGTAGTTAAATTTCCCCATTGGTCAGAACCGCCCATTTGGAGTTTTACTCCTTTTTCTTTAAATAAATAATAAAAGTCAAAACCCTGAAGTAGTTGGTAGGTAAACTCTGTAAAAGACATGCCATCCTGAAATTCCCCATTTAGTCTTTTCTTTACCGAATCTTTGGCCATCATATAATTTACTGTTATATGCTTACCAATATCTCTGGCAAACTCTAAGAAACTTATATTTTTCATCCAGTCATAATTATTAACTAAAACGGCTGAATTGGGCTGATTTCCATCAAAATCTAAAAAACGGGCTAATTGAGATTTAATCCCTATTAAATATTTTTGTAAAGTTTCGTCATTTAATAAGTTCCTTTCATTACTTTTTCCCGAAGGGTCTCCGATCATACCGGTAGATCCCCCGATAAGAGCAACAGGCTTATGGCCATGCCTCTGAAGGTGTACCAAAAGTAAAATAGGAACTAAGCTTCCTATATGAAGAGAATCTGCAGTAGGGTCAAAACCGATATACCCCAAAGTCATTTCTTTATTCAATTGTTCTTCTGTTCCGGGAATCACATTATGAATTAACCCCCTCCATGTAAGTTCTTCAATAAAAGAATTCATTTTTTAAATTTTAGAGAAACAAAGGTAAAATTTTTTATACAATCTCTTATAAAACATACTTGTAAAAACCTTACTTTTTGCTGGGATTTATATTTTTTATCATCAAAAATTATCCAATAATAACGGTGAGCAAGTAAAATCTTACAATTACTTATGTTCTTTTTGCATAAATTTTACAAGCTTATGAAGAAACTCCGGGATTTTCTATTCGTAATTTCCAAAATATGGATAACATTACACGAAATGTAAACACTTTGTTTATAATGGGTTTATTCTAAATAACAATAAAACAATAAATATATATCTGTGTTTTTAGATAAATTATTTAAAAAAATAAAAAAATAATTAATGAATCATCTTTTTTATTACATTTGTCTTTTATGTTTATTAATTAGTGTTTAGTAAAAAAATAATGGGGAAAGTAAATTTCGGAGCCAATAACTCACTTTTTTCAAATATCTATTCTCAGGATTCTGTGTATAAAACTACTATGAAAACACAAGGGCAGGTGGTGACCTATGATATTTCCTTAAACTATAAAAATGAGCAGGTAACCCTTTATCTTAAAAATTTATTACTCAACGGAAAAGCTCCTGATTTCCTTGTAGATCAACTGGCATGCCGTGCCGGAAATCCCTTATATCCCCTAACGCTTTCCCTTACCCCACATGGGGGAATTCATAGAATAGTAAATTATGCAGAGATCCTGAGTCGTTGGAATTCCGTTAAAAATGATTTATTTACCTATTATAAAGATTCCTATTCTCAAAATTATTTACAGCAGAATAATGATTTTTATAATTCTGAAATATTATTAAAGACCCGTATTCAAAACACGGCGTTTTTCTTTTTATTTTTTGGAGGGATATATCAGCGGGAACTCGATCAAGATTTTTACAGGGAATATTCTTGTAAATATAAAGGAGTAGAGTATTACTTTTCTGAGCGTGTAGATGCCTTGACAGATAATCAGAATTGTTTTTCCCTTTATCGTGAAGGAGTTCATGAAGACAGAACTGAAAAGCTTTCTATGCGATATCTTCTACGAAACTCGGATAAAAATATAGAAAAAGCATTTTTCACCTTATATAAAAACGGAAGGGCAGAACAGCAGTTATCGCTGGAGGAATCTGAAATACAATCAGTTGTTATGAAAAAAGAACTATCCTCGTATGCAGCGAAAAACTCTGTAAATTTTTGGATAGATGAAAAAAAATGAAAATTAAAAACTAAACGATGAAAGAAAAACACCTTGTATGCCAGGGGGCTATTTGCCGGTGTATCTATGGAAGCAATACAGATATACTGAGAGTAAATACCCAAAGTAAACGCTATATTAATGATTCTGAAGGAAAATATAAACTGATCGCGACCAATTGCGAACTGGGAGCCACATTAGAAAAAAATACTTTTGGGAGTTGTGCCAGAAAGAACGGAAATTCCTGTACGGTATTCATAACCGAATGGCAAGATTTTTATGAAGAGGTAAAATTGGAAGATAATGGCGGAAAAATTTTGCTCGAAGACAGTACGGCCAGCTGCCCTGTAGGTGGTTCCGCCTGCATTCAAATTGTCTTTCACGGACAACAGGCAGAACTTTCTAAAAAGAATTTTCAACACGCAGACCCTTTGATACATGAAGCCCTTAATCCGGTGGGAGATATAGAGAATATACAACAACTAACTGAAGATATATATGAAGCTCAATAAAAAAAGAATAGCAAATCAGAATTTTTTATATATGAATTAAAAATAAAAAATCTAACATTTAACTATGAAAAATACTAAAACCACAAAATCTAACTTATTCCTATGCCTGACTATATTCTACATAAAGTAAAAAAGGGTGATACCCTTTGGGGGATTTCCCGAAAATATGAAATAGAAGAACATAAAATTGTACAAGCCAATCCTGAAAAAATAAAGCTGGTGAAAAAGGGTAGCAGCTATACCCCTGTTATTTATGAGGGTGATACTTTGCGCATCCCTCAACCGGACGAAGAATCAAGGGCTTATATAATACGAGGGAAAAATTCATTGGGAATGGGAGAAAGCGCCGAATATGAACTATTAGATAGTGAAGAAAACCCACCCCACTATCCCTCGGAAAAAATAACCTGGGAGTTTTATGTGGAAGAAGGAGAGGAAAACTGGAGAAAGCTGCGTTTAGAAAAAGAAAAAACCGGACAAAAATTTACGATTATTTTTACCAATCAAAAACTTAAATCTAAAAAAGTCCGTATAGAAGCTCATATGAAAAGAGAAAGCAGTAACGAAAAAGTAGCGGAATTTTTTATGACTTTAGACGGGGAAGATGTTCCCGAAATAAAGAAACTGGAGTTGCTAGATGTAAATCGTAATAAAATAAACAGAAAACTATCTTATGCAGAAACTCTCTTTGCCCGTGCCCAATGTACGGGTATGGAAGGCGAAACGCTATATTTTACTTTATGGGAAGACGATGCTCCCGGTGCCGGGCATAGCAAAGAAAACGAAGAAAATATTATAGCTACTAAACAAGCTAGTGTCATTCAGGGGTTGGCAGAAGTGTCTTTTTCTTTAGTCTATTCTACCATGGCTCCTATTGCTAACCGTAAAATACCTCACGGACAAAAAGACGAAGGCAGATACCATGAATATTATGTAACCGTTAGCCGTCATGAAGGTTCACCGGAAGAAAAAAGCAGTGAAAATGTAGAGGTAATCAATCCCGATTATACTCCGCCACCTAAACCTCAGCCGAAAAAAAAGAAAGCTCCCCAACCTCAGCCTGCAGCTCCTAAGGTTATTCATAAAGATAGGGTAAATAACTATCCTAAACCTCCTGCTTCTGCATGGAAAGAGCCAAAGATCATTAAAGTATCTCTTAGAGATGGCTACGGAAAGGAATGGACACGTCGCCCAAAATATGGAGAAAAAATGCGGATTTATATAGAGAGTGAAAATATGGTGAACCGCAAGATTAGGGTGAGAATATACGATAAAGATAAATTTTCTGATGACCTGCTGCATGAAGAAGATCGCGTAGTTAGTGCAAATTCCAGTTATCTTACCATTACTCTTACCAAGGCTATGCAAGATAAGGGGGGAGATTTTTGGTATCAGGATATTTTTGCCGAGGTTTCCTTATATGAAACCCGACAAACTTTAAAAAGTACAATTATAGAAGTAGATAAAACAGATTTTTCTATTCCTAAAACCGAAGGCGAGAATGTGGTTACCAAAAATTCTTCCGAAAAAGGGAAGGAGAAGAATGAGGGGAAATGCCCTAATTGCGAAAAAAATATTACAGCAGAAGAATTAAAACAAATTTTTCCAGATGCAACAGATGCAAACAGAAAGATTGTGGCAGATACTTATAATAAGTATATGAAAGAATTGGGCATGAATACTTGTTGGAACAAAGCTCATTTTTTTGCACAGGCAATGGTAGAGGGAGGAAAATCTTTAAATCTTAAAAAGGGAGAAAACATGGACTATGCTGTAGAGAATTTACCAAATAATTTTTCTGCTTTTAGTGCAACTGGAAGAAGATATGGTCCTCCGAATGAATTAGCTTTTAAATATGGAAGGATCAATGAAAAAAACATTGATTTTTTAAAAAAGAAATATAATAAGCCAAACTTGATAACGCATAGTGCAAATCAAAAGATGATTGCTAATGTAGCATATAGCAATAGAAAAGAACTAGGAAATACTGGAGGAGATGATGGATGGAATTTTAGAGGAAGAGGATTGATACAAATTACAGGAAGAGAAATTTATACGTTTTGTAAATCCTATACAATAAAGTATGAAAAGGCAGATGTATTATCTAATCCTAATTTAGTTGGAGAAAAAATAAGTTTAGGTGTCTCAACTTCTATGATATTTTTTCTTTGGAAAAAATATAAAAGAGGAGTTCCTCTTAATAAATTAACATTGGGAACGAAAGATGTAAAAGGAGGTATTTGTCCTTTTGTTGGGAATAATGTTGATATTAAAAATAAAAATGGTATTAAAATTACTTCAAATTACGACGAGAAACAAAAAAGTTTTAATGAAGTAGCCTCAATTATTTTTAAAGTAGATCAATGTAAGCTAACAAAAAATAAAAGTGAAGAACAACCAATTAGCTCAAAGGTAGTGATTGAGTTTGGTGAAAATTCAGATAAATCTGTAGTAAGTGAAAAATCTTTAAATATTTTAAGAGAAGTAGGAGAACAAACTAAAAACTATTTAATAACAATAACAAGTACTGTTAGAGATCCTTATAATCAAGCTAGAGTAATGTATGATAATATTGTAAAAAAAGGAATGAAAGAGCAGAGAAATACATATAAAGATCCAGGGCAACGCGTTTTAGATACATATGAGTCTGCAAAAGCTAGAGGCAAAGATAAAAACGGAATAATAAAAGAAATGGAAACTAAAATAAAAGAAATAGGTCCTTCAAAAGTTTCAAAGCATTGCGGAGATCCAAATATAATAAATGTTTTCGATGTTAATCAAGGAATGAGTAATCCTAAAGATTTTAAGAAAGCAATAACCCCAAAAATTAAAACTCTTCTTGATGAAAACGGTTGCTATCATCTTGAAATAATACAATAAATTATGAAAAATGCTTTAGTACTTATTTTAATTATTTATGCATTTATCGCATGTAAGAAATCCCCTGAAAAAATTATATCAGGATCTGAAAAATCAGATACTATTTTTTTGATGGATAAAGAAATTCTTTTTATTTCACCGAGTGATAAGAATATTGAAAATCTTAAAAAGAAATATGGAGATGACTTTTATACGATTGCAGATGATGCACATACTTATTTTTCTGACGCATCCACCTATTTGGATTCTCTAAAAGTATCTTATAAAAATTATAATGATGACAGAATAATTGGATTTAAAATAAATAATAAATTTATAGAAATTCCCAAATATAAAAATCCATGGTATTTAATCTTCTTTCAAAATGATAAATATAAAATGTTGGATTTAGTAAATATCAGAGAAGAATATGTAAAGTTTTTCAATAATGGAAATCTCGCTAAATCAACAAATTTAGATTCAAAAAAAATTATAGATTCTATTGCAGGGAATCAATATTTTAGAGTGGAAGAAAAAGACTGTGATTTAAATAATGATTCTTTTCAAGACAAAATTATTATTTTAGGGAATAATCATGATATTAATCCTCAAGATCCAAGTACTAAAATAGCTCCGATTATAATTCTATTAAATGAAAAAAATGAAAAGTATAAAGTATTGATAAACAATAGGATATATCCAAATGATTTTGGAGACGCTTTTAGTAGGTTAGTTATTAAAAATGAATATTTCACAATAGAATTGAAAAATACAATTCCAGACAATTATGATTCTGAAAAGTATATTACATTTAAATATGATGCTGTAACAAAAAAAATAAATCTATATAAGTATAGTGAAGATATTAATTGGCATGATGGTAGTAAATCAAGTATTAGATGTAGTAAAGAGCGTTTAGGTTCAATATATTTTGATCAATTTAACTCTAATTCAATCAATGAAAAATGTAAATAAAAAGAAAATAATGAAAAATTTTAAATTCTTGTGTTTTCTTTTTATAGCTATTGTCATGTTTAATACCATTAGAAAACTAGAAATGATTTAATCATATACCAATCTTAATAGTATTATATTTTTAGGAGGTCCTAGTATTTCAGAAAATGATAATTTCAATTATTTAGTATAAGGTAGAAATCTTAAAAGATCATAACATGAGAAAAGTACTTATATTTTTACTAATTATTTTTTCTTTTAGTAGTTGTATTAAACACAATAATAAAGATCAAAATATGCTCAATAATAAAATAGAAATTTTAAAAAATAACAATTTTGAATTTCCAGAAGATAACCTGTTTAAAGAAAGAATTAAACTTGTATTTGGGGTAAATATAGATTCTGTCTTCAGCAATGAATTCTATCTAGAGATAAAACCCATTATACCTGATGCTCCAGATTTTTATCCTACTGTGTATAAAAAAGAAAAGTATTTAGATACGGACAACTTCACTAACGATTTATCTTTTGTTTCATTTAATAAATACGTTTTTTATGAGGATAAAATGGCTTTTAATTATTTGAAATTTAATGATAATTATTACTTATATATGTTAGTTCAAGATTATGGATATTATAATAATGAATTACTTGAATATATCTTTAAAGAAATAAAAAATGATTTGGAAACTCCTTTTGCATATTCTGTATTTTTTGGAAGAATAGGAATTCATGGAAATTGGGAATTGAGAAAAGAAATATTTCAAAAATATATTAATCAATACCCTGATGTAAACATTTCTGCCACTTCTTTTATAGCTCCTATTATAGAAGAAAAAAATCCCTATGAAGGGAACAGAGAATATGATGTTGCTTTTATTTTAAATCTTCTTATTGAAAGAAATCAGAAAAAAGATATATATCCTGTAGGAGAAGTTGATTATTTATTTATTAAATATCCAAATTTTTTAAAACACCTAAAAAATAACAATTACTATTCTTTTCCTAAATTAAAATCATATTCAGAAAACCAGTCTGATTCAGATAATAGTGATAATCCTATTGAATATTATATTCAAGATCCTGATGGATTTACAAATCTAAGAAAAGAAAAAAATTCTAAATCAGAAATATTGCAACAAATAAAAAATAATGAGGAAGTGGAAGTTTTAAATAATGAAGGAAATTGGTGGTTGATAAAGACCCAAGAAGGAAATCAGGGATATGTTTATTATAACAGGGTAAGAGAAAAGTAAATATAAATAATACTTAGATCTAGAAAGATAAAAACAGATAAAAAAGATTTTTCTATTCCTAAACCCGAAGGAGTTAAGGTGGTTACCAGAAATGCTCCGGAACAAGAGAAGGGGGAAGGAAAGGAGAAATGCTTTTGCAATCGAGATTTTGAAGAAAAAGATGTCAGGCAATTTGTAAAGCTCTTAAAGGGAAGTGAAACAATATGGGAGGGACAAGCATTAAAAGGAGGGAAAAGAGCAGAATGTAATATAAGTGATAAAAGTTTTACTATACTTACAAAAGAGTTAAATAATGCTTTAAAAAAATATAAAATAAATACTTGTGCGCAAAAGATGCATTTTCTAGCTCAAATTTGTGAAGAAACAGGAACGTTTGCACTTTCTGAAGAAACAAAAAGCCAATATGCATCAAGTATCAGTATTTATAAAGGACGGGGTATTTTACAGTTGACAGGAGTTAGAAAGAATGGTGAAGAAAAATATAATACTCCTGGTCCATATCAAGATTATGCAGATTATAAAGGGGATCAAGCTATTGTAAAGAAGCCTGAAATAGTTGCGAATAATGTACACTACTGCATTGATAGTGGAGCGTGGATTTGGAGTATTAATAAAAAAATGCCCACGGCTCCATCTGGGGCTGTTGATAGATGGGGCATAGAGACTTCAGGTAAATCTTTAAATGAGCTAGCAACATATGCTGATAAGTATTTAGAGTTAATTTCCGTATTATTAAATGGAAGAAATGCAACTACAAATATGCCGAATGGTTGGGAGAAGAGGAAAAGTAACTATGAACTGCTTAAAACAGCATTTTTTAAGTATGATTTGTATCATAGAGATGAATCTAAAATTATCACTTCCAAAGATATAATTACATATCATATTTTTTCTAATGGCAAAATTGAACGTCACATTCCTAAAAAAATTAAATCAGGATATGAAAAAAAATATAAATATATATACCATGATTCAACCAATATAGAGCACGAAATATGTATCATTGATTGGCTTGAAATAGATAAAGTTAAGCGTGAAAAACCTAATCCTACATCAATCCCTTCAGGATATATCTCTCATGAAACTTTCAATATAAAAGGAGTAAATCAAAAACATGTTTATAAATATTCGGATGGATCTATTATTGCTACAGGAAAAGCAGGAGAAGGGGAAGGGACAATAAACCTGAAATTTGTTAAATCAGGAGGAAAAGTTATAATTGTAAAAATGCCAGACCCTTTAAAATACAATTCTGGAAATATAAAGATTAATTTATCTTTTGAAAATACCATTCGTAAATATATGGGAAGAGATCATTTTGCTGCACTAATAGGAGCTTTAGCAGAAAGTGGGCTTTCGTTAATTTCAGAAGGCTCAGCAATGAAAGATGGAACATGTTTTCCAAGTGTTTCACATACTAATGGAGAAAGTATAGATTCGGATTATTTTAATTTAATAAATACACAAAAATATGTGAATGCAATGGCAAATTTTGGCATAACAACATTTTATTATAAACCAGGAATGAAGTTAGTCAAACCTAAAAAAGCAATAACATTTAAAGAAGATTCTCATCATAAGGCTCATCTTCATTGTGGAGTAAAAAATATAGCTGTAATAGAAATAAAAGAATAAATTAAATGAAAAGAATACTTAGTTTAGTAATATTTGCATTGACAATTAATATTTCTTGTCAAAAAAAAGAAGTGATTCACAATATGACGGAATCAACAATAGATAGTTTAGTAGAAAAACCAAAATTATTATATTTTGATGATGATAATATTGAAGATAAAGCACAGATTCAAGAAAAAAATAGCACAAAATTTTTAAATTTTATTCTTAAGATTTATTTGTCATCTCAAAGTAAAACAATTGAAATACCTGTTTTAAATAATAGTATATTGTATAATAATATAAAAACAGATTATTATGTAAGTGATCCGATTATTAAAGGTAAAATTATAGAGCTTAGTGTAGATTATGCAAATCAGGTTACGAAGAAAAATATTTCAGGAGAAAAGAAAAATTTGATTGAAAAGATTAAGTTTAGATATGATATTTATAATAAAAAAATACAAGTTATAGGATATGACTTAAGTTATACGAAAGATAATAATGGTACCTATACTAAATCATTTAATTTAATTACAGGCAAATATTATTCGACATATTATTTAGGTGACAATAAAAAACGCACTTCTGGATGGACTTCTGAACTTCAAAATATATATGCTGAAGATTGGAATCAAGATCTTTTAAATAAAATATTGTTATATGGAAATGAGATGGAGTGATGCTTTATTTAAATTTGGATGGATGAGTATGCTAGGCTTGATTTACAAAAGGAATGGCAAAATAAATTACTTAAATCATTTGCCAAAGAACACAGAAAATCATCACCATTATTAAAAGTAAAGAAAATGATGACGCAGTTAATTATAAATATACAGAAAATGGATACAAAACAAAATTGAATGCTCCAAAACAAGATCAAACAAAAGATTAAAATAATAGTATATTTTTTTATATTATTAAATTTTAATTCATGCCAATCCCAAGAAAAGAATATAGCTTTAGGTATAACTTATAATAATATTACCAATTTTTCTGACGTAATTTATGATGATTACAGTGGGGTAGGAATTACTCAAATTAAATCTGAAAGTATTTCAAGCTTTCTAAACACTAAATCCAGATATTTTATTCTATGGAATGAAGAAAACATTTCCAATACAAATAATATTTCTTTTACAGAATTAGCCCTTATTAATTCTAAAGATGATATAAAATCTGGAAAAGAAAAAATAAGATACCTGTTTATAGAAAGGAAAAAAGGAAAAAATAAAGAATTAATAGATACTTTAAAAATACCAAAAGGCTTTGATTATTCTCAATTTAATTACAAATCTGGTAATGTTGATAAAACAGGTATTGCTATTGGGAAATATAGCAACAGTACAAAAAAAGAATCTTTTGAGTTATACGAACTTTATGGTATAAGTAATGTAGGGAAAATAACTAGATTACCATTATCAACTATTATTTACGATTGCCCTCCCCCAACATACTATTTAAGAGAATATGAACCAGAAGAATATACATATAAAACTAAGCAAGAATATAATAAAAACAAAATTATTTCAAGTAAATGGTTTGGAATATATCATGTGATAAGTAAAGAATCTAAAGATTGGAGGGAAGATAAAAGTATTACATTAAGTATTTCAAAAGATTCTATAATTTATGAAATAGCAGGTTATCAGATTTATCAAAAATATTTATTAACAGGAAAAGAAGTTGATAATAAATTATTATTGTCTTATTCAAAGTATTTAGATAGTAGTGAGAGCGCTATATTAGAAAAAACAAAAGATTTTGGAAATATATATTTTGATGGTAAAAAATATTTATGGGAATCTCCATATTTAGATTTTTATTATGATAATAAACAATATATATTAAATAAAATGCAGTAAATAAATATACATAACTAAGACTCCGCCTAGTATTTATCTCTTTTTTTCAATACTAAAAAAATGAAGAATTACTTTAAAATAAAAATATAATTCCTTTTTTATTACTTATAGCTTTGATAAGTTGTAAAGGAAGAACAGAGCAAAAACAATTTTTAGATTTTCAAAATAATGAAATTATCTGATGCTGTAAGGATAGAAGAAAAGAAAACACATTAATAAATAATTTTTATACATTGGGAGCTTATTGACGTAACACGATCTTTTGATAAACCTATCGAAGAAAAAGATTTAGAGAATTTAAAAAAAATTAAAAATTAAATTTTCAGAAGATACCTTAAAAATTAATGACAACACAAAGTGATTTTAGAAAAGCTATAAATTCTGATAAAATTGATTTTGTTTCAGGAAGTAATAAATCGGATTATAAACCAGAAAGAGGAGATATATTTGTTTGGCGAAAAAGTAATGGTGTTGGTCATACAGGAATAGTATATGAGTATGATGAATCTACAGATTTAGTGACTATTTTAGAGGCAATAGGAAGAACAGGGGCTGTAGGAGAATCTCAACAAGTTAAAAATGGTGGATATTCAGGAAAAGGCTGTTCGAGGACGGCTATTTATATGACGAATAGTGGAGCATTATCTAGTCATGATGGATGGAAAGGATATTTTAGACCTAAAAATTATACTAAAAAATTATAATTATGAAAAACAATTTTTTATATATAACCTTAATTATAATCTCATGTACTTTAGTTTTTTGTAAAGGGCAAGATAAAGAAAAGTCTTTGATTGAAATAAAAAATAAAGTAGATAGTTATTCTTTTGATAACATATTAAAATGCGGAGACTTTTCCTTTGAAAATGGTTATTTTGTAACAGCGGATTATGGCTGTATTTATAGTCCAAAAGAGAATAACAATTTAGGAAATATTCTAATTTATTATATACCTAAAAATGGCATAAATTTAAATACTGAAGAATCTGTTAAAGAAATTAATGAGTTATCTATTGATGAACTTAAACGTAAATTTAACATTTATGTTTTTCTGATTGAAAAAAAGTATTTAAACTATAATAAATCAGGAGATCCAATATATTATCAAAAAGATAACTATATGGAGAAATTATTTACAAATAATTTAAATGAGTGGGAATTATTAGATTCTATTAAAATTCAGTCCTTAAATGAAAATAATTTAGAACAAGAATGGAGAGAAAATTTCATAAATACTAAAATTCAAAAATTAAGAACTAATAATTTTATCACAGTAAATAATATTTCTGAAAAATGGTATGGGAATTATTCAGTTTGGTTAGATTATGGAGATATAGGAGGGCAAAAGGTAGGTTATGAAATTATTATAGAGATAACAAAAGATAGTATAAAAGCAACGGGAGACGGTTTTCAAATGAGCTTTATAGACCTATTAACAGCTAAAGAGGAAAACAGTAAACTCATTTTATATCATTCAAGGAATTTGTATGGATATAAACAAGGGGGTGGGATGAATCCTGAATTTGTTTTAATTGAAGATAAAGGGAACTATTATTTGACAACCCAATGGGTATCTCAAGATGTAATAACAAAACCTAAAAAACTAGGTTATGAAATAATAAAGAAAAAATAATTATGATATATAAAGTTCAATAAAATAGAAATGGGCATGATTAAACCTATTCTCTTTTTATTCCTTTTCTTTTGTAAGCAAAAAGGAATAAAATATGATGACAACAATTTATTGGAGCAAAATATTTCCATACAACAAGATTCGGCAATTGTTTTTTTAACAAACTTTTATTCAAATTACATTAAAGAAGGAATAAGAAATTCTCCTAATGAGAAGGCTTTAAATTCTTTAAAAGAAAAATATTTGTCTAAAAAATTTTTATCCAGACTTAGCAATAAAGAACTTGATTATGATCCGGTAATTAATGCACAAGATTTTATAGAACAATGGTTAGAAACAATGAATATAGAGCCTTTAGTTAAAGGACAGTTTTATAAAGTATGTCTTCCATATAATGATTTTGAAGGAAATCATAATCTTTGTATGAAAGTGAAATTAGAAAAAACAAAAGAAGGTTATTTAATAGATAATATAGAAGAATATAAAATGAAGGAAGAAATCACTGGTCAAATAGAACAAAAAAATATTGTAACAAGTTGGAAAGGAAAGTATGTGTATTTAGCTTATGATAGAGATAACTATAAAAATGAATATAAAATAAACATTAAATCCTATGAAGATGTAAGAATATTAAATATTATAGATAATGATACCATTAAATATAAGTCTAAAATTATTTCTTTACAAACTAATAATGGAATTTCAGAAATAGCTTTACCCCTAATTTCCTATCAAGGAGATAATAAATCTGATGTTGATACCCTTTATTTAAAAAAAGAAAAAGCATCTTATTTCATCTCAGGAAATCCTATTTATGAAATTAATCCTGGAAATAATACTTGGAGTCCTTTAGAAATATCTAATTAATATTAAACAAAGAGAAGTGAATATGATAGTTATACTTAATTTAATAATTAAACTAAAATATTTATTGCATTAAGTTATATGAAGAATATATAATAAACCTTAAATGAGTCGGATAATTATTTTAATTATTTGTGCATTTTTATGAAAAACAATTTTATATATATAACCTTAATTATAATCTCATGTACTTTAGTTTCTTGTAAAGGGCAAAAAGATCAAAACAATAATAAAAGTACAATGAATATAAATAATAAAGAAAATGCACCTTACAATATATATAAAGATGGAGAATTGGAGATTAATTATGATAAACTTATTATTAAAAATAAGGAACAAATAGAAAATGAGTTTAATAAATTTAATTATCAATATCCATCTCTGAATCTATTCATTGAAAAAATAAAATATTACTATGGAGTTAATATTGATAAATATAAAGAAAATATAGTAGTCTTAGACCAAAGTCTATCTCCTGTTATAGCTATTAAAAATTTACCTGCTCTTTATGTGGAAGATATTAAAGGAGATATAGATGGATTAACTTTACTTCATTATAATCAATTCATTTTTTGTGATAATAAATCTTCCCTAGTATGGTTAAAAAAAGAAAGACCCGATTTAATTATAGAATTAGTAAAAACTTTTGGATTTGATAAAAATAATACTATTTTAAAATATGTATTCAGCAATACTAATTTTAGAAACAAATTTGCTGTAAAAGAATTAATTTTTGAAGAAAGGAATCATACCTATATC
Source organism: Apibacter adventoris (assembly GCF_002964975.1). Taxonomy (GTDB): domain Bacteria; phylum Bacteroidota; class Bacteroidia; order Flavobacteriales; family Weeksellaceae; genus Apibacter; species Apibacter adventoris. The sequence goes on from NZ_PSZM01000036.1 coordinate 154,179, forward strand.
TTAAGGGAACATTTAGTAGATAAGATTAGAGAAATAGAATATAATAAACAAATAATTAATGCTTTTTCAGAAACAATTCAAGGAGATTTCTATTATACACTGTCTGATATTATTAAAGACATAGCAGACACTCCTAATGATTATAAGAATAATGAGTATTCAATAGCATTTCTCTTAAATGAATTAGCCTTAACAGGCATAACCGGATACATAGATTATTTTTATGAAAATTATCCATTTTATAAAAAAAATATTCTCAATAATGATTTTTATAATTTTAAAATGCTAAAGAAGTATACGGAAAAAGTTTATGAAAATAATGATCTGGAGGCAATGTATTATATCCAAGACCCGGATGGATTTACCAATCTAAGGAAAGAAAAGAATTCTAAATCAGAAATAGTACAGCAAATAAAAAATGGAGAAAAAGTGGAAGTATTAAATGAAGAAGGAAAATGGTGGTTGATAAAAACGCAAAAGGAAAAACAGGGGTATGTGTATTATGACAGAGTAAAAGTTAAATAAAAAATGGTGTAAAAAAGAAAAATGCTTAGTCCTATTTTTATAGGATATTGGTTTTCTGTAAAGGAACAAATATATAAAAAATACAACATATAATAATATCTATAAAAGTCGGAGAATTCAAAGTTGAATATGATGAAATTATTGTCAATGAGGAAAAGCATATAGTTTCTAAATAAACATAATGATTCCTCCAAAAAACGGAATTTTCATTTAAGAAATCAAAACCTAGGTAAAATAAAAAAAAATTTTTTTATGGAAATTTATTAGAAATAACATCTAATAAATAAAAAACAAATAAAATGAAAAAGTATTTTTTATTATGCCTTGTATGTTGTACTACATTGTTATTTTCCCAAAAACCTATTTTTAGCACGGCAAATACGGAAGCAGTAACCGTTTATTTCAATTCTGCAGAAATAACACAATCTACTAATGTTAATCTTCCGGCAGGAACCTCCGAAATTATAGTTAAAAATGTATCAAACTATATAAATGAAAAAACGGTTATGGTAGGTGCGCCCTCTAATGTTACCGTGCTTTCTGTACAGTTTACCAAGGATTATATTTCTGAATATGACAAAGATCAAAACTTACCCGAGTTAAAGAAAGTAAGAGATAGTGTTGCATGGGTTAATAAAGAGTTGGATAAGCTAAACAATGAAAAAAGCAGTATACTAAAAACTATAGAAATGTTAGATAAAAACCAGCAGATTGCCGGTGTTAATACAGGATTAAATGCTTTAGAATTGACTAAAATTATAGAATATTACCAAAAAAAGAGAACAGATCTTAGTTTCCAACACTCAGCAATATTAGAAAAAGAAAAAAAATTATCTGATAGGCTTATAAGTCTAAATACCAAATTAAACTTCACCAAGCAAGAAGAAGAAAAAATATCTAAGGGTAAATTAATACTGCAGGTTATGGCAAATGAAGCAGGAAATGTTCCTTTCAAAATATCCTATTTAAGTGGAGGAGCTACATGGACTCCCTTTTATGATTTGAGAGCAGATAATATATCTAGCCCTATTAAAATGATTTATAAAGCCCAGATAGAACAAAATACAGGAATTGATTGGAAGAAGGTGAAATTGACTCTTTCCAGTGGTATGCCCAGCCAAAATAATCAGGCACCTATCTTAAACCAATGGTTTTTAAGATTTGGAGATTATAACAAAAATAGAATAATAGCAAAAGGACAAATTTCTAAGAATACGATTCAATCAATGGATTGGCAAATGGCTCAAAAAAGTGTAGCAAAAGATTTTGATTCTCAATTTTCTTCAGTAAATTCTAATATAATAGAAAGCCAATTAAATACAAGTTTTGATATAGATATACCTTATGATATTATGTCTAATGGAAAACAACATAGCGTAGTGCTTACTAAAATACAAATTCCGGCCAGATATAAATATTATGCAGTTCCTAGATTAGATAAAGAATCTTACTTATTGGCGGAAGTTGGAAACTATTCCCAATATAATTTATTAAGCGGAGAAGCTAATATAATATTTGAAGGTGTATATGTAGGAAAAACTATTATAGATCCTAACCAAACTTCAGATACATTAAATCTTAGTATGGGGAAAGATAAAAGAGTTTCTATAAAAAGAGAAAAGATCGTAGATAAATCGGGAACTAAGTTTTTCTCATCCAATAAAGAGCAAATGTTTACTTATGATATTACAGTAAAAAATAACAAGAAAGAAAAAATTAATTTAATATTAAAAGATCAATACCCATTGAGTACAGATTCAGAAATAAAAATAGAATTAATAGAAAACGGAGGATCTACTGTAAATAAAGACCAGGGATTTTTGACCTGGAAATTAGAATTAGCCCCTAATGAGGTGAAAAAAATAAGAATTAGCTATAAAGTGAAATCCCCTAAAGATAAAGTTATAGGTAATTTATAAAAGAGATTTATCTTTAATAAATAGTAATTATAAAAAGAATCACCCATACATCAAGGGTGATTCTTTTTATAAAAAAAACTAATTTTAGCAAAAATTTAAAAATACATGAAAAGAATACTAGCATGGGGAATAATATTATTGAGCATTCAGGTATTTTCTCAAGATTTAAAGACTATAAAACTAAAAGATCCGGATATCAAGAGAGGTTTGCCCGTTATGGAAGCATTATCTAAACGAAAAAGCAGTACAGATTTTTTAGATAAAGAGTTGGAAATACAGGATTTATCTGATTTATTATGGGCGGCTAATGGAGTAAACAGAACCGATGGGAAAAGAACAGCACCATCTTCTCTTAACACTCAAGATGTAGATATTTATATTTGTTTCAAAGAAGGTATATATTTATACAATGCTCAAAATAAAGAATTAGAACCTATAGCGAAAGGCGATTACAGACATTTGATACATGGAGAAACAGGACCCTGTATTTTGATATTAGTAGCCGATAAATCTAAATATCCACCCAGCTTTAAAAAAGAAGATATTTTAGAATGGAATAAAATAGACGTAGGCATTGTGTCTCAAAATATTTCAGTTTTTTGTGCAGGGACAGGATTGGCTACAAGACCCAGAGCCGGAATGGATAGAGTAGAATTACATAAAATATTAAAACTAAAAGCCTCTCAACATATATTATTAAATCATCCGGTAGGTTATCCCCGATAACATAAATATTAACTTAAAAAAATAAACGTATTTTTGCCACTTACTTCATATTAAAAAAAATAATGAAAAATTGGATAGAAGCAGCAAGATTAAGAACCTTACCTCTCTCTTTGAGTGGCATTATATTAGGAGGGTTATTAGCTAAATGGAAAGACTGCTTTGATGGAATCATATTTGGATTATCTTGTCTCACAACAATATTATTTCAGATATTGTCAAATTTTGCTAACGATTATGGAGATGGTGTTAAAGGTACAGATAATGAAAACAGAATTGGACCTGCCAGAGCAATACAATCAGGAGCTATAACCCAAAAGCAAATGTATAATGGAATTATAATTACCATTATACTTTCCCTTATTTCAGCCATTGTTTTATTGACCTATGCCTTTATTCCCGATTATTGGAATGAATTCTTTATATTTATAGGTTTAGGAGTTGCCTGTATATTAGCAGCTCTTTTTTATACTATGGGAAAGAAACCCTATGGATATATGGGATTGGGAGATATTTTTGTGTTTTTATTTTTTGGATGGGTATCTGTTATAGGAAGTGAATTTCTATATACAAAAACATTTACTTGGGATACCCTATTACCTGCATCTGCAGTAGGTTTATTTAGTGTCGCAGTTTTAAACTTGAATAATATGCGCGATATGGAGTCAGATAAATTAAGTCATAAAAAGACATTAGCACTAAGAATCGGGTTTACTAATGCAAAATACTATCAGCTGATACTTATGAACCTTCCATTTATATTATGCTTGATTTTCCTTTTAATACACCAAGATAAATTTATCATTAAAATGGAAAACTTATCCTCTATAACACCGTTTATATTTTTTATTCTCTTTATACCAGATACACAATTAAGACGTAAAATATTAGCAGTAAAAAACCCTAAAGAATTAGATAAATATATGAAACCTACTGCACTTCTTGCATTAGCATTTGCAGTATTATTTGGAATGGGATTAAGCCTCTAATAAATATTAAATGGAAAACAAAATAAAACATATATTTTTTGATCTAGATAATACACTATGGGATACAGACAAAAATTCTAAAATTACCCTTCAGTCAATGTTTGAAAATATGCAGATCAGAGAAAAATATAAAATTAATTTTTCTGACTTTTATAAAAAATATTATGCTAGAAACGAAAAGCTTTGGAGCCTTTATAGACAAGAAAAAGTAACAAAAAGAGATATATTAAATCATAGATTTACAGATACATTTTATGAATTAGGGGTAAAAGATCAACAAATATGTAGTTATTTTAATGACCATTTTATTAATAAAGTTGTAGAAAATAATAATTTGGTAGAATATGCAGAGGATATATTAAAATACCTTAAACAAAAAGGTTATCAATTACATATTATTTCGAATGGATTTATTGATGCTACTGAAAATAAGATACAAAAGACACCTATAAAAAATTACATTTCAACAACAACTAGCGGGGAAGAAATAAATAAAAGGAAACCAGCAAAAGAAGTTTTTGAGTTAGGGTTACATAAAGCAAAAGCAAAGGCTGAAGAATCTTCTTTTATAGGAGATGATTGGGAAGGGGATATAATAGGAGGAAAAAATATGGGAATGTTTCCGGTGTTTTTTGATTACAAAAAAGAAAAGAAATATAGCTCCAGAGAATTCCCTGTTATACAAGAACTGAGGGAATTAAAAGAAATATTTTAAATTAATGATTGAAGTATTTACAGATGGCTCTTCTTTAGGAAATCCCGGGAAAGGTGGATATGGAATTATTATGAAGCTGAAAGGGACCTCTTATATAAAAAAAATTTCCGAAGGTTTTAGATTAACTACAAATAACAGAATGGAACTATTAGCAGTAATTATTGCCTTGGAGAAAATAAAAAAAGATCATCAGCAGGTAGTAATATATTCTGATTCTAAATATGTAGTAAATGCCGTTCGAAAAGGCTGGATAAATAATTGGGAAAAAAAAAGGTTTGACAAGGTGAAAAATCCGGATTTATGGATACGTTTTTTAAAAATATATAACAATCATACAGTTCATTTTGAATGGATAAAAGGTCATGCCGGTCATCCTGAAAATGAAGAATGCGATAAAATGGCTGTGAATGCCGCAAAATCTGAAAATCTATCAATTGATGTAGGATACGAAAATATTGCTGAAAACAAAAGTGAATTATTTGATTAATTAGAGTATGAAATTATTTATAAAATCCTTATAATAAAGTTTTTGCTAGGATTTATATTAACAATTATCAATTAAAGATTTAAAATTCAACAAATTAACAGAAAATAAAGATTTAAAACTTATTGGCAAATTATTTATATTTATTTAATTTAGCAAATCATAAAAAATAATTATGAAAAGTAGAAAAAAATTATATTTATTATTTTTTGGTTTTGCTATGTCTTTGGCATCGTGTGCATCTTATGAAACAAAAAATGTAACCGCAAAAAATAAAAAAGCTACTCCTTGGGTCTATAATACGAAAAATACACATACTCCGCCCAAGAAATCTACTCAAAAAAATACCCATAATAAATCTACAACTTTAAAGTCCAATAAAACTTATTCATCAAAATCTTCAGACGTTAAAACAGTACTTAGAGAAGCTGAAAAATACAAAGGAACACCCTATAAATTGGGGGGGACAACTTCTAGTGGTATAGATTGTTCAGGTTTAGTCTATATGTCATTTCAAAAAGTAAATAAATCATTACCCAGAAGATCTATAGATATGTCAAAAGAAGGAAATTCGGTAAATATATCGAATGTAAAAGAAGGAGATTTACTGTTTTTTGCCACAAGCGGATCATCCATAAATCATGTCGGTATAGTATATAATGTTAACAACTTAGGCAAAATTTCCTTTATACATGCATCTTCATCAAAAGGAGTAATAATAAGTTCATTAGAAGAGAACTATTGGAAAGGAAAATATGTAAAAGCAACAAGAGTTTTATAATATTAGCCTTATTTACAAATTAAAATCATATATCGAAATTAGATACAAAAGAAATAAGAAGAAGAAATATATGTTGTATCGCTAATAAAATAGTATGTACACTTAATTATATGGAGTAATAAAATAAAAAAGATGTTTAAATAACTTTAAACATCTTTTTTAACTAAGTATAAATTAATGTATGTATGATTATAAAATCTTAAAGAACAAATTGTTATTTTATTAAGTTAAATAACATATATAATATGCCAAATAATATGCCAAATATTGAAACATAATTAAATTTTAAATAATATTTTTTTAAATTATTTGTACACATTAATAAAAAAAAGAGTAATTTAAAACTACTCTTTTTTTTCATGTAAATTTTTTTATAAAAATTAATTATAATATTGATTTTTAAGTTCCTTAACCTTGGGGTCATTAAGATATTCATCATAGGTCATATATCTGTCAATAATTCCTTTAGGCGTTAATTCTATAATACGGTTACAAACTGTGGAAAGTAGTTCGTGGTCATGAGAAGCAAGTAAAATAGTACCCTTAAAATTATCCAAAGAATTATTTAAAGCAGTAATGCTTTCAAGATCCAGATGATTAGTTGGTTCATCAAGTAATAATACATTAGCTTTAAATAACATCATTCTAGAAAACATACATCGCATTTTTTCTCCTCCGGAAAGGACTTTACAAGATTTTAAAGCTTCATCTCCACTAAATAACATTTTACCTAAAAAACCCCTTATATACTCTTCATGTCTTTCCTCATCTGTATTTACATACTGCCTAAGCCAATCTACTAAATTATCATCCGACTGGAAATATTTAGTATTATCTAAAGGTAAATAACTTTGTTTAGTAGTAACCCCCCAATTGAAAGAGCCTTTATTGGGTTCTGATTCCCCAGCTAATATCTGGAAAAATTCCGTAATAGCTAAAGAGTTTTTAGAAAGAATGGCAACCTTATCTCCTTTTTTTAAATTTAAATGAATATTACTGAATAATAATTCCCCATCTTTAGTTTTCTCAAGATCCTTTACGTCAAAAATTTGATCTCCCGCTTCTCTTTCCTGTTCAAAAATAAGAGCAGGGTATCTTCTTGAAGAAGGTTTAATTTCTTCAATATTCAGTTTTTCGATCATTTTTTTACGAGCAGTAGCTTGTTTAGCTTTTGCAACATTGGAACTGAATCGAGCAATAAAATCCTGAAGCTCTTTTTTCTTCTCTTCCGCTTTTTTATTTTGTTGAGACCTTTGTCTTGCTGCAAGTTGGCTGGCTTGATACCAAAACGTGTAATTTCCGGTATATAAATTTAATTTACTGAAATCTAAGTCACAAGTATGTGTGCAAACTGCATCTAAAAAGTGACGGTCATGAGAGACAACAATAACAGTATTTTCATAATCAGCAAGAAAATCTTCCAACCAGGAAATTGTTTCAATATCTAAATCATTAGTTGGCTCATCTAGGATTAATACATCAGGATTGCCGAATAGAGCTTGAGCTAGTAATACCCTAACTTTATCTGCATTTTCTAATTCAGACATTAATTTATAATGTATATCTTCTTTAATCCCTAAATTTGATAATAGGGTAGAAGCATCTGCTTCTGCATTCCAACCGCCCATTTCTTCATAAATTGCACCTAGCTCTCCGGCTTTTACCCCGTCATCATCAGAAAAATCAGGTTTTGCGTATAGGGCATCCATTTCCTCTTTAATCTTAAAAAGCTTTTGATTTCCCCTCATTACAGTTTCCAAAACAGGATAAGAATCATATGCAAAGTGATTTTGCTCAAGAACAGACATCCGTTTGTCGGTTTCCAAACTTACATGACCGGTAGTAGGGTCAATATCTCCGGATAATATTTTTAGAAAAGTAGATTTTCCGGCTCCATTAGCCCCGATAATCCCATAACAATTTCCTTTTGTAAATTTAATATTTACCTCATCAAAGAGAATTCTTTTTCCAAATTGTAAAGATAAATTTGATACTGTAAGCATATACTTAATAAATTTGCACAAAAGTAATAAGAAAATGTCTGAATATGAAATTTCAAAATAAAGTTAATATATTGAACAGGAAAGCCCGGTTTAATTATGAATTGCTGGATAAATATGAAGCAGGCTTGGTTTTATATGGTACTGAAATAAAATCTATTAGAGAGGGTAAAGCAAGCATATCAGAAAGTTTTTGTCAGTTTATAAATGAAGAGTTATATGTAATTAATATGACAGTAGAGGAATATTTTTTTGGTACAAGGTATAATCATCCAATAAAAAGGGAACGAAAATTGCTATTACAAAAAAAAGAAATTAACAAAATATTAAGAAAAACCAAAGAAACTGGTTTGACAATAGTTCCAACCAGATTATATATTAATGAAAAAGGATGGGCTAAAATACAAATATATATAGCAAGAGGTAAAAAATTATTTGATAAAAGGGAAAGTATAAAACAAAGAGAAACTAAAAGAAATATTGATAGATTGGTAAAGAAATATTGATTTTTTTTTGTATGTTAGCCAAGAAAAGCTTTACTTTGCATTTAAAATTAGATTTTATATATGAAAAAGTTCAATTTGTTAGTTACAGCTGTAGCCACCATGTTTGCTACTGCTGTATTTGCGCAAAACACTAGCGAAAAGTGGTATATAGGGATTGGAGCTCATGCTACTGACCATACTTCTGTTCGTGGTGCGTTTGATGGGTTTTTTGATACTGATGACTATAGCATAGTACCTCCATTATCAAAATTAACTGTAGCAAGAAGTATAGGTAAGAATTTAGCTGTAGATTTACAAGCTTCTATTGGAGAAATTGATAACAAAAGATTAAAAGTTAAAGATGAATTTTTCCTATTAGCAGGTTTAGGGGTAAGATACTCCCCTTTGAGTGAATCCAAATCTTTAAAATGGCTTGATCCCTATGTGAGAGTAGGTGCTAACTACCATAGATATGATTATGACGGGATAGAAATAGATGGTAAAAACGGAAAACACTATACTGCTTATGATGATGATTATAAAGAAGATAAAAATTATGAGTTAGGTGGTAAATTTTCTGGTAAAAATGATATGTTTGTACTTAACGGAGGTGTAGGTATAAACTTTTGGATTACTAAAAATTTCGGTTTAAATATAGAGTCTCAATATAATTGGGTAACCAATCAAAAAACAGATTATTCAGACTTTTTCCAACATTCAGCCTCTATTATCTTTAAATTTGGTAACAATGATAGAGATAAAGACGGAATCCCAGACAAAGAAGACAGATGTCCAGATATTCCAGGGTTACCTGAATTCCAAGGTTGTCCTGATACAGACGGAGATGGTATCCCAGATCCAGATGATGCATGTCCAAATGAACCAGGACCAAAAGAAAACAATGGATGTCCTTGGCCGGATACTGACGGAGACGGAGTGTTAGATAAAGATGATGCTTGTCCAACAGTTCCAGGACCAAAAGAAAACAATGGATGTCCTTGGCCAGATACTGACGGAGACGGAGTGTTAGATAAAGATGATGCTTGTCCAACAGTTCCTGGACCAGTAAAAAACAATGGATGTCCTTGGACTACAATTGATGTATCTCATGTAATTAAAGATATTTTATTCGAGTTCAATAGCGCTAAATTAACAAAAGAATCTTTACCAATGATTGCAGATGCAGCTCTTTTATTAAAAGATAAAGGATTTGAAGGTAAAAAATTCTATGTAGATGGACATACTGATAGAGTTGGATCTGTAGCTGTGAATAATAAAATTTCAAAAGAAAGAGCCCAAGCTGTAGTTAATGAATTAGTGAAAGAAGGTATATCTAAAGATAGATTAGAAGCTAGAGGTTTTGGTAAATCTGAGTTATTATGTAAAGAACATGATATTAAAGTAGCTAAAGATAAAAATGGTAACATTTTATATCCAACACAAGAAGTTTGTGATAAAGAAAATAGACGTGTGGTAATTTTAGATCAAAATGAAGCTAGAGTAGTTAAAACAGTAAAAGTAATTGATAAAACTAAAAAAGCTCCAGCTCCAAAATCTAAAGCTCATACATCAAAATCTAAAGCTCCAGCTCATAAAAAATAAATAAATTATAAATAATAATTATAAACGAAAGCCACTCTACAACAGAGTGGCTTTTTTTTATCCATAAATTTTCAAAAACTAATTCTTTATCGAAAAATTTATTTTTATGGAAACCTTTATACAACCTATTTTAATTAAATTTGCAACATAATAATTATATATAAGTGAAAATTATTGCAGTTATCCCGGCACGTTATGCGGCCTCTAGATTTCCCGCTAAGTTAATGGGAATGTTAGGAGATAAAACAGTTATCAGATCTACGTATGAAAATGCTAAAGATACCCATCTATTTGATGATGTATTTGTAGTTACAGATTCTGAAATTATACATAATGAAATTACTAGAAATGGTGGAAAAGCTTTAATGAGTAGTAAAGAACATGAAACCGGAAGTGATAGAATAGCTGAAGCTGTAAGGAATCTAGAATGTGATATAATTGTAAATATACAAGGAGATGAACCTTTTGTAGATAAAAAACCTTTAGAACGAATTATAAAAGCATTTAAACAAGATATAAAACAGGAAATAGATGTTGCAACTCTTATACGCAAATTAACGGATTGGAATCTTATTGAAGATACTAATTATGTTAAAGTAGTAAAAGATATAAATGATTATGCTTTATATTTTTCAAGATCAGTAGTTCCATATCCTAGAGAAAAAAAATTTCAAGCAGAGTATTTTGAACATGTAGGAGTATATGCATTTAGAAAACAGTCTTTATTAAAGTTTGCAGAACTTTCTATGTTACAAAATGAAAAAGCAGAAAAAATAGAGTGTATACGGTATTTAGAATATGGAATGAAAATAAAAGTAATAGAAACAAATTTTGTGGGTGTAGAAATTGATACTCCGGAAGATTTGGAAAAAGCTAATAGAATATTAGCTCAAATGAATGACAAAAACTAAAGGGTGAAAAAATTAGTATTTTTATTCACAATATTGGGTATTGGCATTGTTTTTTCACAAAAAAAACAAGAAATAAAAAGTCCGGCTGAAGGAAAATCTTTAGTATATATTATAAGAACAAAAGAAGCTTTTTTATTGAATTTTAGACTCTATGATAAAGATAAATATTTAGGAGCTATAGGCTGTAACCAATATATAGTATATGAATGCGATCCTGGTGAACATCTGTTTTGGGCAGTTTCAGAAAATAGATCTTTTGTTAAAGCTGATTTAAAAGCAGATAAGGCTTATGTCCTAATAATAGAAGAAAAGATGGGGGTGTTTATAGCTCGTGTAAAATTAGTTCCATTAGACCCGAGAAGTAATAATAGTAAAAAATATAAAAGAAAATTCTATAGAGCTATAAAAAATGATATTCCTATAGTTTATACAAAAGAGAATGTAGATGTTGATAAATCAGTAAATATAAAACAAGGTTTATAAAGATATGAAGAAATTAAAGATACTAAATCAGTTAAACAATTGTCTCAAGATATGTATATAGAAAATGCAGATAAACCTTAATAGAATAAGATATTAAAAAAATTAAAATATGAAATTTAGAAATTTTCCAATGGTCCCAAGAGTAATTTATGGACGTGGAAGCTTTGAGCAAACCTCAGAAATTATTGAAGAGAAAAGGAATAAAGAATATCCTTTTATCTTTTTATTGGATAAAGTTTTTGAAGGAAAAGAATTATCTAAACGAGTTCCATTAAAAGGGAAAGATAAAATTATATATCTGGATACTACAGATGAACCTAAAACTAAGGGAATTGATGCTATTAGAGATTCTTTAAAAGATGAATTTGGAACCGTATCTGGAATTATTGGTATAGGTGGAGGGAGTGTCATGGATTCAGCAAAAGCTGTAGCTTTAATGATGACAACAGAGGGATCTTCAGCACAATATCAAGGTTGGGATTTAATTAAAGTACCAGGGGTATACCATGTAGGTATACCAACTATAAGTGGAACTGGAGCAGAAGTATCCAGAACTTGTATATTAACTGGTCCTGAAAGAAAATTAGGAATTAATTCAGATTATACACCGTTCGATCAGGTTATTTTAGATCCTGCCCTAGTAAAGGGAGTTGAAAAAAATCAAGCATTTTTTACTGGAATGGATTGTTATATACATTGTATAGAATCTCTAACAGGAACCTATCTCAATGCTTTCAGTAAAAGCTATGGAGAAAAGGCATTGGAACTTTGCCAAAAAATTTATGTAAAGAAACCCGTATGGGATGATGAATCTGATGAAGATTTAATGATGGCTTCTTGGCATGGAGGAATGAGTATAGCTTATTCTCAGGTAGGAATAGCTCATGCCGTTAGCTATGGGTTATCTTATTTGTTAGGAACACATCATGGAGTGGGAAATTGTATTGTTTTCGATAAATTAGAAGAATATTATCCTGAGGGCGTAAAAGAGTTTAAATATATGGTAGAGAAAAACCAGATTGAGATTCCTCAGGGAATATGTAAAGGTCTTACTGACGAACAATTTAACATTATGATCAATGTTTCGTATGGTATGGTACCCCTTTGGGAAAATGCATTGGGAAAAGATTGGCAGAAAATAATGACAAAAGATAAATTAAGAGCCCTTTACGAAGAAATGTAAAAAAATATTATATGATAAGAAAATTCCAGATTTACATTTTAAAATCTGGAATTTTTATATTTTAATATAAAAAAATCATTATGAGAACACAATTATTATTCGTATTTTTATTCATATTTATAATATTTAGTAACTCCCAAACTGCAGATCAAATTATAAAAAAACATTTAGAAATAACAGGAGGAATAAATAATTGGAAAGATTTTAACTCAGTAGTATTAAAAGGTGAAATGGTTTTAGGATTAAAAGAAGCTTATCCTATTGAGATTTATCAAAAAAGACCTAATTGGAATAAGACTATTATGATTACAAATGGAAAGAAAATGCTACTTAATGGATATAATGGTAAGAAAGCAGTAAAATATAACTTTCAATCCAATAAATTAGAAAATGATTTTAGTTATGTTCCCGAGGCTTTTGATTCAGATTTATTAGATTATTCAAATAAAGGATTTCAAGCAGTGTTAGCAGGAACAGAAAAAATAAACGGAACAAACTGTTATAAGGTGAAACTTATAAAAAATACAAATGTGACTACCTATTGTTTTGATGTGAAAAGTTATCAGTTAATAAAGGAAATAAATACAGAAGAAACTAAAACATATTCAAATTTTAGAAAATCTTCCACATTAACTTTCCCTTATAAAATAGAAATTAAAAGTATAGATAACCAATCAGATTTTGTTTTGATATTTAAAACTATAGAAGTAAATAAATTGATATCTTCAAAAGAATTTAATTTTTAATAGATGATTAAATATATTAAAATAAAATGGACTATAGTTTTTTTATTTCTATACGTATTTAATTTTGGTCAGTCCCAAAAAGAATATAAACTCATTTCAAAACATGACAAATCAGACTTTAGATATAAATTATTTAAAAAATTTAAACATTCTATATATTCAGAAGAAATAAGAAAAGCATTTACCCCTAAAAAAGGGAAGTATGATGTATATTTTTTTATATCTGAAGAATTAGGAAACTCATATGACGGAACTCAGAAATTATTTCATGATTATCTTATATTAAAAACCGAACCTAAAACAAAAATTATTAAAGATGCTTTTCAATATACTATAGAGTGGACAGATGATCCTTCATTAGATTTATATAGATTAACAGAAAATACAATTCATTTAAAAAATCATTTGAATTTAGATTTATTAAAAATGAAAAGCCAAGCTCCTTATGCATGGATTAAAAATGAAAACCCATATTTATTAGACGGAGGTCAGCTAATAATTGAATAATATAAAATAATAAAATAATAAAATAATAAAATATATTATTAAATACTAAAAGGTAGCAGATTATAAATATATCTTAGCCCAACTCTTATAAAGAGGTTGCTTAAATTTATCATTAAATTCTTCAGAAGAGCTTACAGATAAATTATATACCCAAGTATCTGGAGACAATAAGCCTGCTTTTACTTTTTCTTTAAAATCTTTTAGAGCAATTGTTTCAATATCTTTATTATTTTCTTTATAACTTATCCATAAACGATTAAGCAGTTCAAGGTGATATTGAGCATCAATTTTCCTAATACATTGATTTAAACTATCTATAGAACATCCGCTAGCTTTGGTTTGAGCTTCATCCACACTGATTATAAGAAATTTATGATCTAAAATATTTATTTCAGATTTAAGTTCAGCACCATGTGCAGCCCAAGATTTTAAAAAATAATGTATCTTTTCTAAAATTTCTTCTTCTTCTTTTACAGTAATAGTTCTTTTGGATTGAAAAATCCAAAGTTTATTATTATTCATTTATATTTCAATGTTAGTTATAATAAAATAAATCTAACTACAAATATAGGTAATAATAAATTATTAATGAATGATAATAATTAGCACGCCATAATTTGAGTAATAATCTTAATAATTGTACTTTTACGTAATTAATTTGAGATAGAAAACGGATTTTGACTTTAATAAATAAATATGGACCTAAAAAAAATAAATTCAGATATACGCCTTTATAGTAATTTATTAATAGAAAAATCTTTAGATGTATGGAATATTAAGACAAAAGTAGGGTTATTTTTTTTCTCTATGGGTATATCTATACTTGCTACGTATCTTTTGTCTCCTGATGTATTTACAAAAGCTCAGCAATATACCATGTTTATATTAATATTTTCTATATGCCTATGGGTTACAGAAGCTATTCCACCTTTTGCCGTAGGTATCATGATTACAGGTTTTTTAATATATACGATGGGCAATATTGAAGGATCGACTATAGACCCCAAAACTATATCAAACACCTGGTCAGATAGTGTTATATGGATTTTTTTAGGAGGATTTTTTCTTAGTGAGGGCATGCGTAAAACTAATTTAGATATTTCACTGTTTCGAGGAACTATCTCCATTTTTGGTTCCCGACCTAAATATGTACTTTTAGGTATTATGTTAGTGACTTCTTGCTTGTCTCTTATTATTTCTAACACCGCTACATCCGCTATGATTTTAGCTGCTGTAATGCCTTTTTTAAAAAAAGAAGGAAAAGATTCTCCTATGTCACAAGCTATATTAATAAGTATTCCTGCATCTGCAACATTTGCAGGCATGGGGAGTCTCATTTCTTCTCCCCCTAACCTAATTGTAGTAGATACACTTAAATCTGCCGGAATAGATGTGTCTTTTTTCGATTGGTTAATATTAGGAATGCCGATAGCTGTAGTTTTACTTTTATTATTTTGGTTTATACTTAAACAAAAGTACACTTCCAAAATAGATAAAATAGATCTTAATTTTTTAGATGAACAACCTAAATTATCTTCCAAAATAAGACTGCAAAGACTTTTTGTAGTGATTATTCTAATTATAACTGTAATTTTTTGGATGATGGGGACCAAACTAAATATACCTACTGCTGCAACTTCAGGAATTCCTATCATGTTTCTTCCAATGTTGGGAATTATTACGGCAGAAGATATACGTAAACTTCCTTGGGATACTCTAATGTTAGTTGCAGGAGGGTTGTCTTTAGGTATAGCTATAAAAGAATTACTAGCTCCCTACTATTCACAAATATTAGGAAACATTCAATTTAATGAATATTTGATAATGATAATTTTTGCTATCATTACGGTCATATTTTCCAATATTATGAGCAGTACAGCAACCGCAACCATAGTTATAAATATAGCGGCGGTAGTACTACCACCAGAACAAATATTACCTGTTGGGTTAGTTATAGGATTAAGTTCATCTTGTGGCTTATTTTTGCCCGTATCAACACCTCCTAATGCAATTGTTTACAGTACCGGAATGTTAAAACAGTCCGATTTTTATTTAGCAGGATTTTTTGGGGCTATTGTAGGAACAATTGCAATAATTACTTGGGTACTGTTTTTGCAGTATTTTACTCCATATTTTGGAATGGTATTAGGGCAATAATTTCATAGTATTAAAAAACATAACAAAATAACTGCCAAGTTGACATATTAATTTCTATCTTTGCATATTGTTTGTAATATATATAGAATAACTCTAAATATTAGAGATATTAATTATATGGAAAAAAAAATTATAGAAAGTCGTCAGGGAGAGGTATTAGTTAAGCAAAGTAATGTCAAAAATTCAAAAAAACTATTTTTAGAAAGTTATGGTTGTCAAATGAATTTTTCTGATAGTGAAATTGTTGCGTCTATATTAAATGAAGAAGGATATAATACTACCAATGAACTAGATGAGGCAGATCTTATATTATTAAATACATGTTCTATTCGGGAAAAAGCAGAACAAACTATAAGAAAAAGGCTTTCACAATTTAATACACTTAAAAAGATCAAACCCAAACTAACTGTTGGAGTATTGGGGTGCATGGCAGAAAGATTGAAAACAAAATTTCTTGAAGAAGAACATTTAGTTGACTTAGTGGTAGGGCCAGATGCTTACAGGGATTTACCCAATCTTCTTAAAGATATGGAAGAAGATGGAAGAAATGCAATAAATGTAATTCTATCGAAAGAAGAAACTTATGCAGATATTAATCCGGTTCGGTTAGGCGGAAATGGAGTAACTGCATTCGTTTCCATTACCCGTGGGTGTGATAATATGTGTACATTTTGTGTAGTACCATTTACAAGAGGACGAGAAAGAAGTAGAGATCCCTATTCGATTATTAAAGAATGTAGGGAATTGGTAGAAAATAATTATAAAGAAATTACACTTTTAGGTCAAAATATAGATAGTTATTTATGGTATGGTGGAGGACCTAAAAAAGACTTTGCCAAAGCTACAGAATTACAAAAAGCAACCGCCATTAATTTTGCACAATTATTAGATATGGTTGCTACAGAATGTCCGGATATTCGAATTCGCTTTTCTACATCCAATCCGCAAGATATGCATGAAGATGTCTTACATATGATGGCAAAACATAAAAATATATGTAAATATATTCACCTTCCAGTACAAAGTGGAAATACAAATGTTTTGAAAAGGATGAATAGACAACATACCCGTGAAGAATATTTATGCCTTATAGACAAAATTAGGCAAATAGTACCAGAATGTGCGATTTCTCATGATATGATTGTGGGTTTTTGTGGAGAAACAGAAGAAGAACATAAAGACACATTAAGTTTAATGGAATATGCTAAATATGATTTCGGGTATATGTTTGCCTATTCTGAGCGACCAGGAACTCCTGCACATAAAAAAATGGCCGATGATGTGCCTTTAGAAATAAAGAAACGTAGATTGACTGAAATTATCAACTTACAACAAAAATTATCATTGGATAGAATGAAATCTTATTTAAATAAAATTCATGAGGTTTTGATAGAAGGAACTAGTAAAAAAAATAAAGAAGAATGGTATGGAAGAATATCACAAAATGCAGTGGTAGTTTTTCCTAAAACAAAAACTACAAAAGTAGGTGATTTTGTAAATGTCAAAGTAGAAGATTGTACATCAGCTACATTAATAGGTAAAATAGCATAACAGAATATGGATGCATTACAAACCATAAAACAAAGATTTGGTATAATTGGAAATGATATATTACTTAATAGGGCTTTAGAAAAAGCCATACAAGTAGCTCCAACAGATATTTCTGTTTTAGTAATAGGAGAAAGTGGTGTAGGTAAAGAATTTATACCTAAAATTATACACAATCTATCTCCAAGAAAGCATAAACAATATATAGCAGTAAATTGTGGAGCTATACCTGAAGGAACCATAGATTCCGAACTTTTTGGACATGAAAAAGGGTCTTTTACAGGAGCAGATAAAGTAAGAAAAGGTTATTTTGAAGTAGCAGACGGAGGTACTATATTTTTAGATGAAGTAGGCGAATTACCTCTTCAAACACAAGTTCGTTTATTAAGAGTGTTAGAAAGTGGAGAATTTATGAAAGTAGGTTCTTCTAACTTACAAAAAACCAATGTAAGAATTGTTGCAGCAACAAATGTAAATTTATTAGATGCTATTAAAAAAGGAAATTTCAGAGAAGATTTATACTACAGATTAAATACAGTACAAATTGATATACCTGCATTAAGAGATAGAAAAGAAGATATACCTTTATTATTTAGAAAATTTGCGATTGATTTTTCTGAAAAATACCGAATGCCTTCCATACAACTATCGGAAGAAGCTATACATTATATTCAAAATTATTACTGGCCTGGAAATATACGTCAGTTAAGAAATTTTACAGAACAAATTACAGTAGTAGAAACTCAAAGAGAGTTATCTTTAGAACAGGTTCAAGAATATTTAAAAGCTATACCTACTACTTCACTGATCAATGTCAAAGATAAAAGTGAAAATCATTCAGATTTTTCTACAGAAAGAGAAATACTATACAAATTTCTTTTTGATATGAAAAAAGATTTAAATGATTTAAAAGCTCTAACCTTAGACCTTATTAAAAATAAAGGAGAAACAGGTCTTACACCCAATGAAAAAGATCTATTTCAAAAAGTATATAAAGATTATGAATCTCCTAAACCAGAAGGAGTGCTATATTATGAGGAAAAACCTATTTTACCAAATGTTACTACAGTAAATAATTATCACGATGATGTTATAGAAGATTATGAAGATATATCTAGTCAGGCAGAATCTTTATCTTTACAGAAAAAAGAAGAAGAATTAATTAGAAAAGCACTTGAGAAATATAATGGAAAACGAAAATTGGCTGCCAAAGAATTAGGGATTTCAGAAAGAACTTTATACAGAAAAATAAAACAATTTAATCTTGAAGAATAAAATAATAAAAATAACGGCATTTTTTTTTGTAACTATTTTTTTATTAGGATGTTATACCTTTACAGGGTCTTCATTAGACCCAAGCATAAAAACAGTTCAGATAAAATCTTTTCCTAATTTTTCGGCATATCAAAGTCCTAACTTAAGTGTAGATTTTACTACTGCATTACAAAATAGATTTAATCAACGAACAAAATTACAAGCAACAAACATTAACCCGGATATTACAATAGAAGGAGAAATTACTAATTTTGCTGAGTCTCCTGTTAGTATTCAAAGTGGATCAGATCAGGCTATTAATAACAGATTGACAATTACTGTAGCTGTAAGATATGAAAACAAATTACAACCTGATAAAAACTTTCAAAAATCATATTCAGATTATGAAGACTTTGCAAGTTCTGAACTTCTAATAAATGTTCAGGATGCTTTAACACAAAAAATAAATCAAAGAATAATAGATCAAATATTTAATGACATTGTAGCTGATTGGTAGATGAGTGAAAGCAGAATTATACAATTAATTAATTCACCTGAATTGTTGGAATTTTCAGATGAAACATATATTGCAAGAGAATTAGAAAAATACCCTTTTGTGCAATCATTTCATTATCTTTATTTAAAATGGAAGTTAAGTTATACGAAAGAAGATTGTACAGATAGTATAGAAAAGTTATCGATATATTCTACTCATAGAGAATTAATAAAAGAAATAGTTGATCATACAGAAAAAAAAGTATTAAAGTTTGCAGATCATACTGATAAAGAAGATTGGGCTCAGGAAAATAATTTAGAATCTACTACATTAGAAGAAAATTCGAAAAAAGAGATAGAAAATAAAATTTCAGAAGAAGAAAATAAAGTAACAACCGATGAAATGAAAACAGAATCAGCCGAAAATAAATTTACTGATTTAGAAAACCACCATAATAAAAATTTAATAAATAATTTTGAAGAAGAAAATTATATAAAATTAGCACAAGAAGAAAAGAATAAAAAAGGACAAATTAATATCAATAAATTAGGATTATCTTATTTATTTACACCAGAAGATGATGAAACAAAGTATGATCAAAGCCTTAAGGAAATAAAAAATGTTTCTGATATTAAAAAAGAAGATTTACAAATAGAAAGTGAATGTATAGATTTAGATACATCAGAAAGTTCAGATATGTCTAAAAATCATGTATCCAGAGAGTTAGGCAACCAATATATTCAAGAAGACGAAAAGGGCAAAGAAGAAAAAGAACAATATAAAAGCTCAATTATAAATATAACAACCTCTGAAGAAAAATTAA
Organism: Apibacter adventoris; assembly: GCF_002964975.1. Lineage (GTDB taxonomy): Bacteria > Bacteroidota > Bacteroidia > Flavobacteriales > Weeksellaceae > Apibacter > Apibacter adventoris. The sequence continues at coordinate 174,510 of NZ_PSZM01000036.1, forward strand.
CATTTAATCAATGGTTGTCGTTTTCAAAACATTCTCTAGACAATAAAGATGATAAAAAGACAGATACAGATACATCAAATAAAAAAAATCAAAATAATGTCATAGAGAAATTTATAGAAAACAACCCTAAAATAACTCCTCCCAAAAAAGGAGGGAAAAGTAAACAAGAATTTGATTTTAAAAAAGAAGAGATAAAAGATATTGCGAATTTAATGACAATAACATTGGCTCAATTATATGTAGAACAAGGCAGATATGATACAGCAATTACAGCATATAAAATATTAAGTTTGAAATATCCAGAAAAAAGTAGTTATTTTGCATTGGAAATTAAAAAAATTAAGAAATTAAAAAACTGAAAATAAAAAAGAAATAAAAATATGACAACAGTTTATGGTATAATAATGATATTTATAATTATAGCCTGTATTTTACTAGTTTTAGTTGTGTTATCACAAAATCCTAAAGGAGGAGGATTAAGTTCAACTTTTGGCGGAAGCGGAACCCAAATGTTTGGTGTTCAGAAAACTAATGATTTTATGGATAAAGCAACCTGGTCGTTGGGAGGGATTATTGTAGTTCTATCAATTTTTGCAGCAGTGTTGATAGCAAAGCCATCAGTATATAATTCTAAAGACCAACAAGTTCCACAGTCCAGTCATTCGCAACAACCTGTTAATCCGGCTAATAACGGAAAGTAATATACATTATACATTGAAAATAATATAATTGACACTAAAAAAAATAATAACTTAAAGCTCTTAAAAAAATCATTGTTGTGTTAGGAAGAAGGCAGATTAGAGAAAAGATTCTACAAGCTATCTATGCATATAACATAGGAGGGAATAGTATAGAATATGTAGAAAAGAAGATGTTTCAGTCAATAGAAGAGATTTATGATTTATATGTTTATGAATTAAACTTATTATTGGCAGTTAAAGAATATGCATTAGAAATAATTGAAAGGAAAAAACAAAAAAGATTTGCAACAGAAGAAGAAAAAAATCCGAATTTAAAATTTGTTCAAAACAGAATATTCCAATTATTAGAAGAAAATAAGGCAAGAAAAGAATATTCAGCTAAACATTTAGAATTATCATGGCATTTAAACAATAACTATCCGGCTATGATTTTTAAAAAGTTTCTGACATCCAGAAGCTATTTTGAATATATGGAAAATCCAACTTCTGATTTTGAGGCAGATAAAAAAATTATTTTAAAATTGTTTTTAAAATATATTGCAGATAATGATATAATGTATGAATGGTTTGAAGAATTAAAACTATCATGGGCAGATGATATGCATATTGCAAATAATATGGTCCTGAAGACTTTAAAATCAATAGAAGAAGGAAAACCATTTAAAACACTTATTCAAGTTCTTAAATCCGAAGAAGACATAGACTTTGCAAAAAATTTATTTCGAGCAACCATTAAATACTATCCTGAAAGTTTAAATCTTATTGAAGAAAGGTCTAAAAACTGGGAGTTGGATAGAATTGCTGAAATTGATAAAATTATTTTATCGATGGGTTTTACAGAACTTAATAATTTTCCACAAGTTCCGGCCAAAGTAGTTATTAATGAATGTATAGAATTAGCTAAAGTATATTCTAGTTCAAAAAGTAATGTATTCATAAATGGAATCTTAGATAAATATGCAAGAGATACCAATAAAGTGTAATATAGAAAAAATCATGAAACTAAATAATAAAAAAATATTTATCTTATTGACTGCGATTTTGACTTTAGGAAGTTGTACTAAACAGAAAGAATCAACCTCTCAAAATCAATTAAATGAGGAGAATCAGGAATTGAGAAGTAAAAATGATAAAACTCTTAAAATTATTGACGAATCAGAAATACAGTTTGATGAAGATAGCTATGATTTCAAAGAAATTAAGAAAGGAGAAACAGTAAGTCATGTTTTTCATTTTACCAATAAAGGAAAAAGGCCTTTAGTAATTTCAGAAGTAAGACCCTCTTGTGGATGTACAACTCCTAAATATACAAAAGAACCTGTGGCACCAGGGAAAAAAGGGTCTATAACCGTTACTTTTGATTCATCTAATTTCGAAGGAACTGTTTTAAAATCAATAACCGTATCAGGTAATTTTCATACAAAAGTAATTAAATTTCAAGCAAAAATTAATTAAACAAGAATCAATATATGTTAGCAATAGTTTTACAAGCAAAGCAAGGAATGGACTGGACGGCTTTTCTTCCGTTAATTTTATTATTTGTAGTTTTTTATTTCTTTTTTATTAGACCTCAAACAAAAAGGCAAAAAGAAGAAAAAAGCTTTCAGGAAAATATTAACAAAGGCACTCGAATAGTAACAACTTCAGGAATTCATGGTAAGGTAGCTGAAATTATGGAAGATGGAATAATTATTGAAACAATGGCGGGAAAAATAAAATTTGAAAAATCATCAATATCAAGAGAACTTTCTATAGCTCGCTATCCGGAAAATGCTCCCGCAAAAAAATAGAATAGAAATTTAAAATAATCATAGCATACTCTATTCTGTATAGAGTATGCTTTTAATTTTTAGTAATAAACGAATGAGAGTTGTAGTAGGTTTATCAGGAGGTGTAGATTCAAGTGTAGCAGCTTATTTGCTCCAAAAACAAGGTCATGAAGTAATCGGCTTATTTATGCGTAATTGGAATGATGCAGAATTTACGCTCGAAGAAGAATGTCCTTGGGTAGAAGATAGTAATGATGCACTCTTAATAGCTCAAAAATTGGATATTCCTTATCAAGTAATTGACTTATCAAATATTTATAAGGAGAAAATTGTGGATTATATGTTTAAAGAATATGAGCGAGGAAGAACTCCCAATCCGGATGTATTATGTAATAGAGAAATAAAATTTGACGTCTTTTTACAGACAGCTTTATCGTTGGGGGCAGACAAAGTTGCTACTGGTCATTATGCCAGAATAGATACTTTAGATTTGAAAGGTAAAACCTATTATAAACTTTTAGCAGGAGTTGATAAAAATAAAGATCAATCCTATTTTTTATGTCAATTAAATCAATATCAATTATCCAAGGCATTATTTCCGATTGGTAATCTTACTAAGCCCGAAGTAAGAGAAATTGCGCGGGAAATAGGTTTAGTAACAGCAGATAAAAAAGATTCACAAGGCTTATGTTTTATAGGGAAAGTAAGTCTTCCTGATTTTTTACAACAACAATTGAAGTCCAAAAAAGGAGATATAATAGAAATTTCATCAAATAATCCAAAATATAAAGAAAAGCAACTGTTTTCCGATTTTTTAAACAAAAAAGAAGAATTAAATTATTTATCTACTCCGATCCAATACAGTAAACATGATGGAAAAAAAATAGCAGAACATATGGGGGCTCATTATTATACCATAGGTCAGCGAAAAGGTTTAGGTATAGGAGGCCATATAGAACCCTGTTTCGTGTTAGCCACTGATACTAATGAAAATATTATTTATGTGGGAGAAGGTAAATTACATCCAGGTTTATTCAGAAAAGTATTATCTATAAACAAAAAAGATATACACTGGATTAGAGAAGATTTAAAATTAGAATCAGGACAACATTTAGATGTAGATGTAAGAATAAGATATAGACAATCTTTACAGCATGCTACTTTATATCAGTTTGAAGAAAACTTATTCATAGAATTTAAAAAACCACAATCAGCAATAACAAGCGGACAATTTGCTACTTGGTATGTTGCAGATGAATTACTTGGGAGTGGTGTCATTGCTTAAAATATTATTCAAAAATTAATTTTAAAATATCCAAAGAAGTAGGTTTTTTAAAATTAGTTAAATGCATTTTATAATAGGTTAAAATTTCTTCTAACATTCGGGAACGTTGAGTCGAATTAAAACAATTTTTTTCATCATTAAAATCATATTCTAGTAAAATATTCCATAAATGTGAATTATTTTCTTGATTTATACTTTTTCCTTTCAAAGAAAATATTCCATCATCTAAATTAAAATATGGTAATTTAGAATTTGTATTTAAAGGATAAAATCCCAGATATTTAGAAAGATTTATTAAGAAATAAAGATGGAAATCTGCAAAATTATTTTTACGATTATCCAAAGCAATGAGGTGGGTTTTTATATACTGATATAGAGATAGATCCTTAACATGTTCATTACTAAGAATTTGATTTAAAATTTCACCAATAAAAGTAAGGATAGAAGATTTAATAAGATCAGTATGAATCTCTTTAAAAAAATAGCTAGGATTAATTTCTTTAACCAATTCTAAAGAACCATTTTTTTTAGGATAAAATATAATCTCAATTTCATTTAAAATAAATAGGAAATATTTTTTTCTATATTTTTTAGAAAAATAATTTTTTAAAATAAAACTTTTAAAACCGTATTCATCTGTGTAACAACGAAGAATTAAAGATGTATCCCCATATTTTATATAAGAAAGTAAAAAAGCCTTAGTATTTTGCATCATTTTGTATACAAAAATAAAATACTATTTTTGAAGTTAAAACAGAAGAAATAATTTTTAATTGAAAAAACTTATTAACAAAAAATTCACCAAGATATTTGGAAAGTCAAAAATGTTTTATAAATTTGCAACCCTGTTTAGATCAATTATTTTAAAATAAGGTAAAAAGATAAAAGTGAATACACTAAGTTACAAAACCGTATCAGCAAATAAAGAGACTGCAAACAAAGAGTGGTTACTTGTAGATGCAGAAGGACAGCGTTTAGGTCGTTTAGCTTCAAAATTAGCTAAGATTTTGCGCGGAAAACATAAAACAAATTTTACGCCTCATGCAGATTGTGGAGATAATGTAATTGTTATTAATGCAGAAAAGGTTGTTTTGTCTGGAAACAAAAATGAACAAAAAGAGTATATAAGATATACGGGATATCCTGGCGGACAAAGATTTTCAAGTGTTTCTGATGTTAAAGCTAAAGATCCTAAAAGATTATTGGAATTTGCGGTAAGAGGAATGCTTCCTAAAAATAAATTAGGAAGAAAAATCCTTAATAACCTATACCTTTATGAGGGAACAGAACATGAACAATCTGCTCAACAGCCAAAATCATTAGATATTAACACTTTCATTTAATTAATTAATCATAATGTCAGTTACACATAAAATAGGAAGAAGAAAGACCTCTATAGCGAGAGTTTATCTATCTGAAGGAAAAGGACAAGTTACCGTTAATGGTAGAGATTATAAAGAATATTTTCCAACAGAAATGTTACAATATAAAATAAACCAACCTTTTCAGCTAACACAAACTGTAGGGCAATATGATCTTAAAGTTAGTGTTTATGGAGGAGGAGTAACAGGGCAAGTAGAAGCTATTAGATTAGCAATTTCCAGAGCTTTGGTATCTATAAATGAAGAAAATAAAGCATTTTTAAAACCTGAAGGACTTTTAACAAGAGATCCAAGGATGGTGGAAAGAAAGAAATACGGTCAGAAAAAAGCACGTAAAAGATTTCAATTCTCTAAACGTTAATATTTTTTCACTGCAAAAAAATAACCACTATACAATAGTGGTTATTTTAATTAAAAAAATAAAGTAAATTTAAAATTGCCGTTTAGTTTAGCATCCAAACTCAAAAATATTGATGTTGATTGCACAAACTGCGGAACGTAAACTAAAAAAAATATGGCAAAAGTAAACGTCAAAGACCTTTTAAATGCGGGAGTGCATTTTGGTCACCTTACCAGAAAGTGGAATCCACATATGGCTCCATACATTTTCATGGAGAAAAATGGAATCCATATTATAGATTTGCATAAAACAGCTGTAAAATTAGATGAAGCTTCAAATGCATTAGGTAAAATTGCTACTTCAGGAAGAAAAATTCTTTTTGTAGCTACAAAAAAACAAGCCAAAGATATTGTTGCGAAACATGCAGAATCTGTGAATATGCCATACATTACAGAAAGATGGCCAGGAGGTATGTTAACAAACTTTGTAACTATTCGAAAAGCAGTTAAAAAAATGAATTCCATCGATAGAATGAAAAAAGATGGAACATTTGAAACTTTATCTAAAAAAGAAAGATTACAAGTTGATCGTCAACGTGCCAAATTAGAGAAAAATTTAGGTTCTATTGCAGATATGACCCGTTTACCATCTGCAATATTTGTTGTTGATATATTAAGAGAACATATAGCTGTAACAGAAGCTAAAAAATTAGGAATTCCTGTATTTGCAATTGTAGATACTAACTCAGATCCTCAATTAGTAGATTTTCCAATTCCTGGAAATGATGACGCTTCCAAATCCATTGATTTGATACTTGAAACTGTAACAAATTCTATAAAAGAAGGATTATCTGTAAGAAAAGCAGAAAAAGCAGAAAAATCTAAAAGTAAAGAAGAAGCTAATGACGATGATATTCTACTAGGAGAAGAAAATGAAGTAATAGTAGAAGAAAATGCTGAAGGAAACGAAGAATAAAAATCAGTTTAATAAAAAATAAAATAAAAATGTCATATTCACCAAAAGCCGCTGATGTAGCTAAATTAAGAAACGTTACAGGAGCTGGAATGATGGACTCAAAAAAAGCTTTAATTGAAGCAGAAGGAGATTTCGATAAGGCTATTGATTTATTAAGGAAAAAAGGACAAAAAGTTGCAGCTAATAGGGCAGATAGAGAAAGTCATGAAGGAGCTGTAATTGCAGTTGTAAATCCGGAAAATACTAAAGCAGCAATAATAAAATTAAATTGTGAAACTGATTTTGTTGCTAAAAATGATAACTTTATTAAGTTAGCCACAGACTTTGCTAACTTAGCTTTAAAATTTAATACTAAAGAAGAATTATTATCTGCTGATTTTAATGGAATTCCTGTAAGTGAAAAGCTAATAGAACAAACAGGCGTTATTGGAGAAAAAATTGAAATATCAGAAGTAAAAATATTAGAAGCTCCATTTGTAGGCTCTTATATACATGCAGGTAATAAAATTGCTGCAGCTGTTGGATTATCTAAATCATTTGATAAATCCGCAGAAGTAGCTAAGAATATCTCTATGCAGGTTGCAGCAATGAATCCAATAGCTTTAGATGAATCACAGGTAGATGCTTCAGTAATTGAAAAAGAATTAGAAATTGCTAAAGACCAATTACGTCAAGAAGGTAAGCCTGAAGCTATGCTAGAAAATATAGCCAAAGGTAAATTAAATAAATTTTTCAAAGATAATACTTTAGTTAAACAAGATTATATTAAGGGAGAAAAAACTTCAGTAGAAGACTATGTAAAATCCGTTGACCCTGAAGTAAAAATTGTTGGATTTATTAGAATATAAAATTATATATATTTATATGAAAAAAGACTGCTTTATGCAGTCTTTTTTCATATAAATATGTAAACTTGACTTATAGATTTAAACCATTAATATAGGTATATCGGCTTTATGTCTTAGTTTATTTGCCGTTGTTCCAAAAATAAAATCCCCTAATGCCTTATGACCATGTTTTCCTACTAATAAAAAGTCTATATTTTCTTCTTTAATTAATTCAGGTAGCCTTAACGAAGGAGTACCGAAACCAAGCTTTGTTTCAACATTATTATAACCTTCATTAATTAAAAAATTTTTATATTCATTTAATTTATTTTGGTCAAAATTCACCTCATAATCATTAGCCATTTTTCCATAATAATTAGCAGATACACTTTCAGTTATATGAAATATTGTGATTTTACAATTTTCGGTTACAAATAAAGGAATATAATTTAATATTCGATTATCGGCTTCACTAAAGTCTAAAGCAATTCCAATATTTTTTAAAGGTTTAATTTGATTTATTTTTTTGTGAATTGGAAGATTATGTATATTGAAATTGACTTTTTTAGTTTTTCTAATAAATGGATAGAAAAGAATGTATAATAAAAATAATAAAAGGCTTAATGAAAATATACTTATAAATATCTTGGTAATCGAAGAAATGGCCGAATTATTAAGTATTACAATTTCTTCATCATAAATTAATTTTATATTAAGAAATACAATAATGCCACAAATGATCCATGATAAAATCTTTATGGGAAGCTTTATTACAAATTTTCCCATCTTTTCTTTATCGCTAACAAAATGAATTAATGGAATTATTGCAAAACCTAATTGCATGCTAAGTAAAACCTGGCTAAATATTAACATTTCATCCACCGAACTTTCTCCTAGTATACTAATTATAATTACTGCAGGAATAATTGCTAATAATCGTGTTAATAATCTACGTAAAGCAGGATTCATACGAAAATGTAAATAGCCTTCCATTACTATTTGCCCCGCAAGGGTACCAGTAACTGTAGAACTTTGTCCAGCGGCAATTAAAGCAATAGCAAACAGAAAAGGGGCAAGAGTTCCCAGTAAGTTAGTTAACATCTTATAAGCGTCATGTAATCCAGCGATTTCATAAAATCCAGCTTTATGAAAAGTAGCTGCTGCAAGTATTAATATTGCAGCATTTACAAAAAAAGCCAAGTTTAAAGCAATTAAACTATCATAAAAATTATACTTAATAGCTTTTTTTATAGATTTATAATCTCTCCCTATTTTTCTAGTTTGTACTAAAGCCGAATGTAAATATAAATTATGAGGCATTACTGTTGCACCAATAATTCCTATGGCTATATACAAAGCTTCATTATTTGGAAGAGTAGGTCTGAAACCTTTAACCACTTCACCAATTTCAGGTTTGGCTAAAAACATTTCAATTAAAAAACATCCACCTATAATACTAATTAAGACGATGATAAAAGCCTCCATTTTTCGTATGCCAAATCTTTGAAGAACTAATAATAATAAGGTATCTAAAGCAGCAATCCATACTCCCCATATCAAATCTAGTCCGAATAGAAGCTGCAAACCAATTGCCATCCCTAAAACCTCTGCCAGATCAGTAGCAGCAATAGCTATTTCCGCAAAAACATAAAGAATATAATTTATCCATTTAGGATAGTATTCTCTATTGGTCTGAGCAAGATCAAGACCTCTAACAATACCTAATCTGGCACTTAAGGATTGTAGAAGAAGAGCCATAATATTGCTCATAAGTAGTACCCAGATAAGTGCGTACCCAAATTTACTACCTCCAGCAATATCTGTTGCCCAATTTCCAGGATCTAAATATCCGACTGCAACCAAATATGCAGGTCCAAAAAAGGCGAATAATTTTTTCCATTTATTTCTATTATCTGTATTTACAGATTGATGTACTTCTTGTAGAGATTTCTTACTCAATTGTTAGACTTTTCTAATTTTGTAAAGTTACATAAATTTTTATTATCTACTATAAATATTTTTATGAAGGAATCCATAAATGATCTTTAAAATGGACTACTTTATTATTTTCTATTTTAATACCTTCACTTTCAAGCAATTCTTGCATTAAATTTGAAGATGCAAAATGATTTTTTCCCGTTAGTAAACCATTTCTATTAACTACTCGATGCGCTGGTAAATTTTTAATGGAATGAGAGGAATTCATTGCATAACCTACTAATCTAGCAGACTTTTTAGTTCCTAAAAAATTAGCGATAGCTCCATACGTGGTTATCTTTCCATAGGGGATTCTTTGTACAATTTGGTAAACTTTTTCAAAAAAATTATCATTTTTCATAAATTATATTAAAAAATTGGAGCTTTTTTATTAGTTAAAAATAGTAAAAAAACGTAATATTATAAGTTTATTATTAGTTGAGATAAACATATACTTTTATGAAATTTATTTTAATTTATTGATTTTCATTTATTTGATAGCGTACAGATAAATTCACTTATTAAAAGTATAAAAATTTCATTCATTTTTGTTCATATATTAAAAATATTATTATATTAGAGCAAATGAAGTTAAGACTTCAAGCACAAACCAAAAAATGAGAAAAAATATATTTTGTTTTCTTAATGTTTTTTAATATTTTAGAAGGTTAAGGAAGTAAAATAAAGGAATGACTCTAAGTAAATTTAGAGTCATTCTTTTTTTATAAATTAAACTGATTCTTGTACTAAAATTTTATGTAATTAATTACAAAGAAGTTAATAAATCACGGAATTTTTAAAATATCAAATATAACAGTTTAAATATATTTTGTTTTATCAACGCTATAATTTTAATAGATTAAAGGATAGTAAATTTATTTATAACGAAGAAATGAAAAATGTTAAAAAAGAAAATGATGTTGGAAAAGATATGTTCATATTTTTAAAATAATAAAAAATATTTGATCAACCTTTATTCAATTGTTTTTTTAGGAGGGAAAGAGTCTTTTTTTGACTTTCAAAAGCTAATTCGTCTATGTCTATTTCTGTAATTTTTTTCCATAAGAACCCTTTTAATTCTATAGTATCAAAATCTTCTATTAATAAATGATCATCTCTATATAGGAAAAATAAATCAATAGTATTATATAAAATATTTTTATATAAATAAGTATTAGGATTAGAATTTATGTATTGAAGTTTTGTTTTGTCTATGTCTATATTTAATTCTTCTTTTAATTCCCGTACACAGCTGAACTCGGCAGTTTCTGCGGGATCTATAAAACCACCTGCCAGATCCAGATAACCTTTTTGAGGATCTTTATTTCGTACAGTTAGTAGGATTTTGTCTTCTTTTTGAATTATAACAGCTACAGCACCTGCTGTATTATGGTAAAACTCAAAATCACAATCGGTACACGTAATTTTAATTCCTTTATCAAATATAAGATGAGGACTTTTACAATTGGGGCAATATTTGAAAATAGGATCCATAAGAAAATTTATTTGACAAACAAATGTAAGCAGGAAAATATAATATTTTGCATAAAATATTAAAAATCTATTTGTTATAAACTAAATATAAATTTGTTAAATAAATAAAAATAAAACAGTTAAAACATTATTACTTATAAAATCGGATAGTATATATTTTCCCTATTGTGTTATAATAAAATAAAAAACAAATTGTTTTTTATCTGAATTTATTACTAGTAAATTTGATTTAGATTTATAAAATAAGAATTATGGCAACAGTAACATTAAAAGGAAACCTAGTACATACAACAGGGAATTTGCCCAAAGTGGGTTCACTAATTCCTGATTTTACATTGATAGATGCAGATTTATCACCAAAAAAATTATCAGATTATAAAGGAAAGAAATTAGTATTAAATATTTTCCCAAGTGTTGATACAGGTACATGTGCAATGTCAGTGAGAGAATTTAACCAAAAAGCTTCAACATTAGTAAATACAGTAGTGTTGTGTATATCTAAGGACTTACCCTTTGCTCAAAAACGTTTTTGTGCTGCTGAAGGATTGAAAAATGTAATTACGCTTTCAGCATTTCGTTCTTCATTTGGTAAAGACTATGGGCTAGAGTTTTCAGATGGACCTATGAAAGGGCTATTAAGTCGTGTAGTAATTATTGTAGATGAAAAAGGAAAAGTTATATATGAAGAACAAGTTCCTGAAATTTCACACGAGCCGGATTATGATTCTGCTTTAAAAACACTAATAAAATAGATGTGAAAATTAAAATATAAAAAAAAATGTTTTGATATATTTTATGAGGAAACTCAGGTTTGATTAAATGATTATATTTCAACTATTTTGTACCTTTACATCAAAAAATAATAAAAAATAAAAATCATGAGTAGAAAATTTCCTGCTGGTGTAGCAACCGGTTCATTAGTAAAAGAAATATTTGAGTATGCTAAAGAAAAACAATTTGCTTTACCCGCATGTAACGTAATAGGTTCTAGTAATATAAATGCAGCGTTGGAAACTGCTGTTAGGTTAAATGCACCTATTATTATACAGTTTTCTAATGGAGGAGCACAATTTAATGCCGGAAAAGGATTTAAAAGTGAAACCCAAAGAGCAGATGTACTAGGAGCTATTGCAGGAGCAAAACATATACACACATTAGCAGAAGCCTATGGTGCTACTGTAATTTTACATACAGACCATTGTGCAAAAAAATTATTACCTTGGATAGATGGGTTACTAACAGCAAATGAAGAATTTTATAAAAAAGAAGGGAAAACCTTATATTCTTCTCACATGTTAGATCTTTCAGAACAACCATTGAATGAAAATTTAGAAATTTCTTCCCAATATTTTGAAAGAATGGCTAAAATAGGAATGACTTTAGAAGTAGAAATTGGTATAACCGGAGGAGAAGAAGACGGAGTAGATAATTCAGATGTAGACAGTTCTAAACTATATACACAACCGGAAGATGTATATAAAACTTACCAAGCACTAAACGCTATAAGTCCCAATTTTACAATAGCAGCAGCTTTTGGTAATGTACATGGGGTTTATAAACCTGGAAATGTAAAATTAGAACCTAAAATTTTACATAATTCCCAAGAATATATTCAAAAGCAAATTGGAGGTACTTCCAAGCCAATTAACTTTGTGTTTCATGGAGGATCAGGTTCTTCTTTAGAAGAAATAAGAGAAGCTATTAGTTATGGGGTAATTAAAATGAATATAGATACAGATCTACAATTTGCCTATTTAGAAGGAGTAAGAAATTATGTGGAAACAAATATAGATTACTTAAAATCTCAGGTAGGTAATCCAACTGGAGAAGATGCTCCTAATAAAAAATATTATGATCCAAGAGTATGGGTTCGAAAAGCTGAAGATTCTTTTTCTAAAAGATTAGAAAAAGCTTTTGAAGATTTAAATAATATCAACACTTTATAAAAAATAATATCAAAAATAAAAAAGACTTCCATGATTTCGGGAGTCTTTTTTTTTGTACATTTATAAATTATAATCTATACTTAATTAAAAATTAAAAACTATGAAAGAATCAAAGTATTTAATAACAGCAATAATTGGAGGTTTATCTATAATTTTAGCTGCCTACTTTTTAGGGAATTCTATTAAAAATAAAAATAAAACAACTTCTATTTCCGTGACAGGGTCGGGAACTAAAGATTTTGTATCAGATCTTATAGTGTGGAATGGAGGATTTTCTAAGAAAAATATGGATTTAAAAGAAGCCTATGTAGGATTAGAACAAGACAGGCAAAAAATAAAAGAATATCTTATGTCTAAAGGATTCGCAGAAGCAGATATTGTTTTTTCTGCCGTAGATATTGACAAGGAATATGATTATAAAGGTTATGATGTAGGCAGTCAGAGAATTTTTACAGGATATAAGTTGCAGCAAACCGTATCAATAGAGTCTAAAGATGTTCAAAAAGTGGAAAACCTTTCCCGCCAGATTACTGAATTAATTAATAACGGAGTTGAACTGTATTCTAGAGCTCCCTCTTATTATTATACCAAGTTGGCAGATCTTAAGATACAGATGATAGCGGATGCCACTAAAGATGCTAGAAAAAGAGCAGAAGAAATTGCAGTTAATGCAGGAGGAAAGTTAGGCAATTTAAAAAAGGCGAACTTAGGAGTTTTTCAAATTACTGCACAAAACTCATCAGACGAAGATTATTCCTGGGGAGGAACATTTAATACTTCTTCTAAAAACAAGACAGCAAGTATAACCATTAGATTAGATTATGAAGTTAAATAAAAATGTAGAATAATAATGAATCAATCCGATGTATTATTTAAGAAATTCAACAGTTCTAAATTAGATCTGAAAAATAGAATTGTTATGGCCCCGATGACTCGTTTCTTTTCTGCGAATGGAGTTCCAACAACAGAAGTTGCAGAATATTATGCCAGAAGGGCTAGGGCTGATGTCGGATTGATCATTACGGAAGGAACAGTGATTAATAGGGCTTCAGCATCTAACGATCCCAATGTTCCTCATATATATGGTGAAGAATCATTGGAAGGATGGAAACAAGTAGTGAATAGAGTGCACGAAGAAGGAGGAAAAATAGCCCCGCAGTTATGGCATATGGGAATTGTTCCATATATGAAAAACTGGAGACCCTCAGTTCCGATGGAAGGACCTTCTGGTTATATTAATCCGGAACAAAAATCCGGAATACAAATGACAGAGGAAGATATTCAAAAAACAATATCCGCCTATGCAGAAGCCGCTTTAAATTCAAAAAACCTAGGATTTGATGCAGTAGAGATTCATGGGGCTCACGGCTATTTAATAGATCAGTTTTTTTGGAAAAAGATGAATAAGCGATCCGATCATTGGGGAGGAGAAACTATTAAGGATCGCAATCAATTTGCCATAGCCGTTATAAAAGCTATTAGAAAAGCTGTAGGAGAAGATTTTCCTCTTATTATACGATTGTCTCAATGGAAACAACAGGACTATACAGCTAAGATAGCAACCAATCCTAAAGAAATGGAAGAATGGCTATTACCTTTGTCAGAAGCCGGAATAGACATTTTTCATTGTTCTCAAAGAAGATTTTGGGAGCCGGAATTTGAAGGTTCTGATTTAAATTTTGCCGGTTGGGCTAAAAAAATAACTCATAAACCTTCTATATCTGTAGGATCAGTGGCATTAACCTCAGATTTTTTAGGTACTTTTAAAGGAGAATCTTCACAGCCTAATGCAGGGTCTATAGAACAGTTATTAAATAAAATGCAAAAAAATGAATTTGATCTAATAGCTGTCGGTAGAGCCTTATTAGCAGACCCGGAGTGGGTTATAAAAGTTAAAAATAATAATATTCATGATTTTAAAGACTTTAAAAAAGAGTATTTAAAAACCTTATTTTAAAAAATATTTAATCAATATTTATTTTTACTATCTTTGTTGAGTTAAGTTCTTTCCTTAATTTCTTTATCAACTAAAATTAGGTTTTGCTTAACTGCAAATTAATAGGGAATCATGTGAAAATCATGAGCTGACGCGCAACTGTAAGTAATAAAAAAAGTTTTTACCCATAGCATTCCATTGCAAATAGCGAGAAGGATGGTAAAAATGTTATAAGCCAGGAGACCTGCCTATTTTGAATTGACAATGCTTTCGCGGTATAAAGTTAAGAGTCAGGATGTGTATTGTAATTGGGATTATTATATGATAAATTTTGTAATATAATTCTAGTTATAATGTAATTCTATTTCTCTTCATAAATATAGAGCATTGTGAAGTTTAGCAAAAGAACTTTTTATAGTTAATCCTTTAAAAAGTTAAAAAATGCAGACAAACAACCTTGGCTATCCACGAATTGGTAGTAACAGAGAACTAAAAAAATCCAGTGAAAAATATTGGGCTGGAAAAATATCAGTTACAGAACTGATACGTACAGGAGTTGGAATACGTAAATCCAACTGGGAATTGCAAAAAAAAGCTGGTATTGATTTAATTCCATCTAATGATTTTTCATTTTATGATCATGTATTAGACATGTCATTGATGTTAGGAGCTATACCTAAGCGATATCATAAAGTAATATTAGATAAATCAAATTCGGAAATTGATTTATATTTTGCAATGGCTAGGGGATATCAAAAAAATAATTTAGACATAAAAGCAATGGAAATGACTAAATGGTTTGATACTAATTATCATTACATTGTTCCGGAATTTACTAAAGACCAGAAATTTAGTTTGTTTTCTACAAAAATTGTAGATGAATTTTTAGAAGCAAAAAATTTAGGTATACAAACCAAGCCTGTATTAATAGGACCTGTATCATTTATATTATTAGGAAAGGAAAAAGAAACAGGGTTTCATAAATTAGATTTACTAAAAAATTTGTTACCTGTCTACATTGATATTCTTACCAGGCTAAAAGAAGCACAAGTGGAATGGGTGCAATTTGATGAACCATTCTTAGGCTTAGATTTAGATTCAACTGCAAAAGAAGCATTTATATATGCATATGAAGAAATAAATAAAAAGTTTCCAACTCTTAAAAAATTAGTAGCTACTTATTTTGAAGGTTTAAGAGACAATACTACCTTAGCTTTATCCTTACCAGTACAGGCAATTCATTTAGATTTAGTTCGTTGTCCGCAACAAATAGATGAAATATTACAAAAAATTCCTAGTGGTAAAAAACTATCTTTAGGTATTGTTGATGGAAGAAATATATGGAAAAATAATTATCAACAGTCTTTAAAAACGATACACAAAACAATTGAAAAAATAGGGGAAGAAAATGTTATGATAGCTCCATCATGTTCTTTAATACACTCTCCATGTGATTTGGATTTAGAGACTAACGAAGAAATCCTTACATCAGAGATTAAACAATGGATGGCATTTGCAAAGCAAAAGATAGAAGAATTAGCTTCTTTAAAAAAACTTATTGAAAAAGGAAATTCAGAACCTAATACTACTTTACTAAAAGAAAATATAAAAGCACATAGAAATAGAGAAATATCAGATTTAATTCATGACCAAAGAATAAAAAGTAAAATAACCGATATAAATTTAAAAATTAAAAGAGAAAATACTTTTCCAATAAGGAAAGAAAAACAGAATTATATTTTACAACTACCTATATTACCCACAACTACGATAGGATCATTTCCACAAACTAAAGAGGTTCGCAGTTGGAGGTCTCAATACAAAAAAAAACAAATAAGTGCAGAGCAATATGAACAATTATTAAGAGCAGAAACTGAAAAAGCAATTCGTATTCAGGAAAAAATAGGATTAGATGTATTAGTTCATGGTGAGTTTGAACGCAATGATATGGTCGAATATTTTGGAGAACAATTAAAAGGTTTTGTTTTTTCTAAAAATGGATGGGTTCAAAGTTATGGTAGCCGATGTGTAAAACCACCTATCATCTATGGAGATGTTTCAAGGCCTGAACCGATGACTGTTCAATGGTCTTCCTATGCTCAATCATTAACTGACAAAAAAGTAAAAGGAATGCTAACAGGTCCGGTAACTATTTTGCAATGGAGTTTTGTTCGTAATGATCAGCCACGTTCAGAAACATGTAATCAAATTGCGGTAGCAATAAAAGAAGAAGTAGAAGACTTAGAGAAAGCCGGAATTCAAATTATTCAAATTGATGAACCTGCGATCAGGGAAGGTCTTCCTTTAAGAAAATCTGATTGGCAAGAATATTTGCATTGGGCTGTAAAATCTTTTAAAATATCATCAAGTAGTGTAAAAGATGAAACTCAGATACATACCCATATGTGTTATTCTGAATTTAATGATATTATTGAAAATATAGCGGAAATGGATGCAGATGTTATAACCATTGAATGTTCACGTTCTAATATGGAGCTATTAGATGTTTTTTCAAAATTCAATTATCCTAATGATATAGGACCAGGAGTATATGATATACACTCACCAAGAATTCCTTCTAAAGAGGAAATGGAACGACTTTTAGACAAAGCGAGTAAAGTAATTCCTGTTGAAAGATTATGGGTAAATCCGGACTGTGGACTTAAAACACGTAATTGGGAAGAGACAGAAAAGGCATTAAAAGAAATGGTCTTGGCAGCTTCTGAAATGAGAAAACAATTAATAATGTAATAATATTTAATAGATAAAAAATATAAAATAAAATTGTAATCTCGGTATGGCGTCTTGTAAAATTATAATATAGTTAATCATTTAAATTTAATGGATTATTAAAAAAATAAATTTAAATTACATGATCAAAGAGAAAAAAATCTATAGATAAATTATATAAGAATTATAGAAGAAATATAAAAAGCCGTATCTGATTTTTTAAAAGCAGATATGGCTTTTTTATAAGTAAAAAGTTGAAAATATTTTATTTATGAAGTTTTAATTTTTGCAATAGATTCAAGCCCAAGCTCTTTTATTGAAATTTCTTTCATTTCTACCTTTCTTACTTTACCTGTTACGGTTATAGGAAAAGCATCTACGAATTTCCAATATTTAGGTATTTTATAATGTGCAATTTGCTCTTTACAAAAGCGAGTTAAACTATCTTTAGTCACCACTTCGTCATTTTTTGCTTTTACCCAAGCCATAATTTCCTCACCAAATTTTTCACTGGGAACTCCAATTACATGAACATCTTCTATAGCAGGACATGTGTGTAAAAATTCTTCAATTTCTCTAGGAGAGATATTTTCTCCTCCCCGTATTATAACATCTTTGATTCTTCCTGATATATTAATATATCCCTCCTCATCCATAACACCTAAATCTCCTGTATGCATCCAGCGAGCCTCATCAATTACTTCATTGGTAGCTTTAGGGTTATTCCAATATTTGAGCATCACAGAATAACCACGTGTACAGACTTCTCCGGGAACACCTCTTTCTACAATTTCACCCGTTTCATAATCTATAATTTTTATTTCCAAATGATCTTGAATAGTACCTACGGTACTTACTTGCTTTTCTATTGAGGTACCAATTATAGTTTGAGTAGAAACAGGAGACGTCTCTGTCATTCCATAGCAAATAGATACTTCTTTCATAAACATTTTAGATTGTACCTGTTTCATTATTTCAACTGGACAAGGAGAGCCTGCCATTACTCCTGTACGTAATGATGATAAATCATAGTCATCGAAATTTGGGAGTTGCAATTCTGTTATAAACATAGTAGGCACTCCATATAGGGAAGTGCATTTTTCTTTTTCAACGGTTTCTAGTGTTGAAACCGGATTAAAACTTTCATCGGGAACAACCATACACGCTCCGTGAGTAGTACAGGCTAAATTACCTATGACCATACCAAAACAATGGTAAAAGGGGACAGGTATACATACTCGGTCATGTTCTGAATAGTGAAGTCTTTCTCCTACAAAAAAACCATTATTTATAAGGTTATGATGTGAAAGAGTAACCCCTTTGGGAAAACCTGTAGTGCCTGATGTGTATTGTATATTTACCGGCTGATCGAATTGAACGGAATTTTCAAATAATTCTAATTTTTCATCTGAAACAGAAGATGCTGATTTTAAAAATTCATCCCATGTTTCATCAAAAAAAATAGTATTTTTTAGTTCATTACAATATTTAGCAACTTTAGCCACCATTTTTTTGTAATCACTGGTTTTGAAAACTAAGTCAGAAAATAATAGCCTTACACCAGATTGTTTTAATACAAATTTGAGTTCACTACTTCTATATGCGGGATTAATATTAACCAGAATAACTCCAATTCTTGCAGTTGCATATTGTAGTAAAACCCATTCATAACGATTCGGAGCCCAAATTCCTATTCTGTCACCAGAAGTTACTCCGCTTGAAATAAGAGCTTTTGCAACCACGCTGGATTGGTCCCAAAATTGTTGATAAGTAGCTTTATAATTTTGTTTCACACAAATAAGAGCATCTCTTTTAGGGAATTTAAGAGTAGTTTTTTTTAAGTTTTGTCCAATAGTTTCTCCTAAAAGTGGTTTATTGGAATTTCCAAATATATATGAAAGTTGTTTGTTCATAATGTGTCTGTTAAATAGTATTTGTGTAATATTTACGAATATTAATGTATATAAAATATGGGATTATTTTATAGAGACTTCAAAAACCTTTTTATTTTCAATGAATCCTTCTAAAAAATCGTTTTGTACTACTTTTGATACTCCTTCTGGAGTTCCTGTAAAAATAATATCTCCTGTTTTTAACGTAAAATATTGCGAAATATAAGATATAAGATTATCCAAAGAAAAAATCATATCGGCTGTATTTCCCTTTTGTTGTAATAATTTATTTTTTAATAAACTAAAATTGATATTGGAAAGATTCAAACTTTCTTTTGGTACAAAATTACCTATAAGAGAAGAATGGTCAAAAGCTTTTGCTTTTTCCCAAGGAAGCCCATTAGCCTTAAGTTTGTTTTGTAAGTCGCGAGCAGTAAAATCAATACCTAAGCCAATTTCAGAATAATAATTTCCGGCAAATTGCGGCTGTATATACTTTCCAACCTTAGATATTTTTATTAAAATTTCTACTTCATGTTGTAAATCATCAGTAAATTCGGGGATATAAAAATCTTCGCCTGCTCTTAAGATTGATGTATCGGGTTTTAAAAAAAGAACAGGTTCTTTAGGAATTTCATTAAGTAATTCTCTAGCATGGTTAGAGTAATTTCTTCCTACACAAATTATTTTCATAACCCATTTTTTAATTTAATTCTAGTAAATATTTTTTTTGAATATAGAGGAAAATCTGCATTCATTAACCAAGAATAGTACCCTAAGTCCGTTTTAAAAATGTCTTTTAATTTCTTTCCCCTATATTTCCCAAAATTAAATATTTCATCGTTTTCCTTATCCAAACCAACAAATCCTGCTAAGTCTGCATTTTTATTTTGTGTAGTAAATTCGTGCAAAAATTTGATATCATTTTCAATCTCATCATATTTTTCAATCTGAGACTTTAAAACTTCATAAGTGGCTAAAGTGTCTGCAGAAGCAGAATGAGCATTTTCTAAAATTCCATCACAATAAAACTTATATGCCGCAGATAATGTGCGTGGCTCCAATTTGTGATAAATAACTTGGACATCTATGGGACGATGTTTCTTAATGTCGAATTCAAAATCATTTCTTAATAATTCCTCTGCTAATAAAGGAATATCAAATCGGTTGGAATTATACCCTGCTAAATCAGAATCTTTGATCATTCCTAGTATTTGCGGAGCTATTTCCTTAAAAGTAGGAGCATTAATTACATCTTTATCATAGATGCCATGAATTAAAGAAGATTCCTCAGGAATAGGTATTTGAGGATTAATACGCCAAGTTTTACTTTCTTGAGATTGATTAGGGGAAATTTTTAATATACTTATTTCAACTATACGGTCTTTACTAACATTAATTCCGGTAGTTTCAAGATCAAAAAAGCAGATAGGTTTATGTAGTTTTAGTTCCATGGGCAATAATTTTTTTTCTAAATATAATTGATAATATAATATATATAATGATTAGCAACGGAATAGCTAGTACTTTGAGAAAAATAAAAAGAATTAAACAAATAAAAATAAAAGAAAAAACTAGAGAATTATCTTTCCATTTTTTGCTTTTAAACTTTAAAGAGAATAGAGGTAAATTAGCAATTAAAAGATAACTACATATAAAAGTAATAATCAATAAGAACCAGAAATTATTTAATAATTCAAATGTATAATTTTTATGGATATGGAAAAGTGAAAAAATAAAAATAGTATTAGCTGGAGTATTTAATCCTTTAAAGTAATATGTTTGTTCTTGGTCAATATTGAATTTCGCTAACCTTAATGCAGAAAATAATGTAATTAATAACCCTAAAAATGGTAAGTAATTACTATAAATATATTGTCCAAAGAAAGAAAAAGAAATTGATTCTTTAAAAAGTAACATCATGAGTATTCCTGGAAAAAAACCAAAAGAAATCATGTCAGCTAAACTATCCAGTTGTTTGCCTAAATCCCCATTAGATCCAGTTAATCGGGCAGCAAAACCATCAAAGAAATCAAATATTAAACTTAAGCAAAGCAATATAATAGCAGTATCAATAAAATTTGAATTTTTAATCATTAAAATGGAAGCTATGCAACCACATAATAAATTTAAAAGCGTAAGTACATTTGGAATTTGTTTCATTATTGAATATTTCATCACAAATCTATGAATTTTTAAAATAGAGAGTCAGCTTCTAATTTTTTTATTCATTTTTAATACATAAAAGATTTCTTTTTAAAGAAAGTAAACAAAGATTAAAGATAACTAGAATAACGGTAGCAAATACAATATTTACAAAATATAATAAACATTTATATAATCAATTAACTCTAAGGGCTTAATATTTTTATAATTGAAAAAAATGTGTTATATTTGCATAGTTTTTGGGACTAATTAAAAATGTGAAGCCTATTTACAAGGGCTTTTTTTTGTATTTATGCTCTGTAAGGTATTTGTAGTACAAATGTTTTAAATTCAGTTTCTTAGATTAAAGTATAAAATGACGTTAGAAGAAAAAGTTAATTTATTTTTAGAAAAATTTTTATTATTAAGATCAGATTTATTTTTGATATCCTGTAAAATTTCTCCTACAAATAAAATAGAGGTGATTATAGACGGAGACAGCAATGTCTCTATTCAAGATTGTTTAGATTGCAGTAGAGCTATAGAGAATAATTTAGATAGAGAAGAAGAAGATTTTGAATTATCAGTGTATTCATCTGGGATTTCTAGTCCTTTACAAATTCCTAGGCAATATAAAAAAAATATAGGAAGGGAAATTAATCTTATTACTATAGAAGATAAAGAACTCACAGGTATTATAGATAGGGTAGATGAAGAAGGTATTTATTTAGTATGGAAAGAAAGGCGGCCCAAAGAAAAGGGGAAAGGTAAAGAAACCGTAGAATTAGAAGAATTTATTTCTTATAAAAATATAAAGAAAGCAATAATATCATTAAAATTTAAATAAGCGAATCAATGGACAGTATAGAGTTAATCGAGTCATTTGCAGATTTTAAAGACGAGAAAAATATAGATAGAATTACTTTAATGGCTATAGTTGAAGAGTCGATGAAAACTGTATTAAGGAAAAGATATGGTTCAGATGATCATTTTGATGTAATTGTTAATCCAGATAAAGGAGATTTGGAAATATATTTAAACAGAAAAATAGTTGAAGATGAAATGTCTGAGGATGATTTGTTAGAAATAGAAATAAGCGAAGTTAGAAAAATTGATCCCAGCTTTGAAGTAGGGGAAGAATATACCCAAAAGATAGAATTAAACGAATTAGGAAGAAGAAATATTTTAGCATTTAAACAGGTTTTAAATACTAAAATAGCAGAATATGATAATTCAAATTTATATGAAAAATTCAAATCAATAGAGGGGGATATTGTAAGCGGAGAAGTTCATCATATTCGACACAAACAAGTAATCCTAATGGATGAAGAACAAAATGATATGATTCTTCCTAAGGAAAATCAAATTCCTTCAGATTTTTTTAGAAAAGGTGAAACAATTAGGGCTGTCGTTGAAGAAGTAGGGTTGAAAGGAGGGAAGCCGCAGATTGTATTATCTAGAACGTCTTCTAAGTTTTTGGAAAAGCTTTTTGAGTTTGAAATTCCTGAAGTATACGATGGTTTAATTACCATTAAAAAAACAGTACGTATTCCTGGAGAGAAAGCGAAAGTAGCTGTTGAGTCTTATGATGACAGAATAGATCCGGTGGGAGCCTGTGTTGGAATGAAAGGGTCAAGAATTCATTCTATAGTTAGAGAGCTTAGGAATGAAAATATAGATGTGATTAATTATACAAATAATAAACAACTTTATATACAAAGAGCTTTAAGTCCGGCAAAAATATCTTCTATAGAAATAGATGAAGAAAATAAACATGCAGTTGTATATTTGAGACCTGAAGAAGTTTCTAAAGCAATAGGGAAAGGTGGTCAGAATATAAAATTAGCCAGTTGGCTTACAGAATATGAAATAGATGTTCGCAGAGATGAACCGGAAGAAGAAGATATTGAACTAACAGAATTTTCTGATGAAATTGACTCATGGGTTATAGAAGAACTCAATAAAGTTGGTTTAGATACAGCAAGATCAGTATTAGAAAAAGATGTAGACGATTTATTAGAATTAACAGATTTAGAAGAAGAAACAATTTTAGATGTAATTCGTATTCTTAAAGAAGAATTTGAAGAATAAATAGGAATTACACCAAATAATTTTATCATATTTGTAAATAAATATAAGAATAACAACAAAATATAGTATGTCGGGTATTCGATTAAGTAAAGTAATAAAAGACCTTAATATCTCTCTTGACAGAGCTGTGGAATATTTAATATCCCAGGATGTTAAGATTGAGAAGAACCCTAACGTGAAGTTAGATCAAAAAGCACACGAATTATTAGTAACTGAATTTTCAGAAGATAAACTAAAAAAAGTGGCGTCTTTAGATGTGGTCATTAATAAAATTCCTGAGAAGAAAAAGGAAGAAAAGCCGATTCAAACAGAAGTTATTAAAGCCAAAGCAAAAGAAATTTCTAAGCCTAAAACCTTAGGTAAAATTGACCTGGAATCACAAAAAAGAACCAAAACAGAAACAAAAAAAGAGTTGGTTGTTCCAGAGGAAGAAAAGAAGGAAGCGCCTATTGTAGAAGAAGACAAATCTAAGAAATTTTCAGGAGTTAAAATTATTGGTAAAATGTCTCCCGAAGAATTAAAAAGATCTAAAGAACCCACTCATCCTACAAAGAAGGTAAAAGAAAAGAATGTTCAAGAGCCACAAAAAACAGATACAATTGAAAATAAGAAGGAAGAAGTAGAGGAAAATTCAAAAATAAATGAACAAGAAAAGGAAGCAGTCGTTGTAAATGGAGGAGATGCATCAGAACCTGAAAAAATTGAAACACAATATCAAAAATTAGATGGTCCTAAAATGACTGGTCAAAAAATTGATTTAACTCAATTTCAAAGACCAAAGAAAGTCAGTAAAGAAAATAATGCAGAAAAGAAAAAAAGAAAAAGAATTGTAAAAGATTCCAAAGTAGATGTGAACCAGGTTGCTAAAACGATAAATGGAGAAAAAAAATCTGGAGGACAATCAGGTCAAGGACAAAATAGATATAAAAAATCAGGAGGAAACAATAATAGAAATACACGTCCGGTTGAACTAACTGATGAACAAGTTAAAAATCAAATAAAAGAAACATTAGAGAAATTAACCTCTAAAACAGGTAAATCGAAAAGTTCTAAATTTAGAAGAGATAAAAGGATTCAAAGAAAAGAACAAGAAGCAGAACAATATCAACAATTGGCAAAAGATAATGTAATAAAAACCACAGAATTTATTACAGTAAACGAATTAGCTAGTTTGATGGATGTTTCTCCAACAGAGGTTATTTCTGCTTGTTTTTCCCTAGGTGTTATGGTTACTATGAATCAACGTTTAGATGCAGATACATTAGTTTTAGTCGCAGAGGAATTTGGATACAAGATAGAATTTACCGATGCTGAAGTAGAAGAATCCGCAGCAGATGAAGAAATAGATAATCCTGAAGATTTAGTGCAAAGAGCACCTATCGTTACCGTAATGGGACATGTGGATCATGGAAAAACCTCTTTACTGGATTATATAAGAAAAACAAATGTAATTGCCGGAGAATCCGGAGGAATTACCCAACATATAGGAGCCTATAACGTTAAATTAGCAAATGGACAAAGAATTACATTTTTGGATACCCCTGGTCATGAGGCTTTTACAGCGATGCGAGCTAGAGGGGCGCAAGTAACAGATTTAGCTATTATTGTAGTAGCTGCAGATGACAATGTAATGCCTCAAACGAAAGAAGCAATCAGCCATGCGCAAGCTGCGGGAGTTCCAATGATTTTTGCAATTAATAAAATAGATAAACCCACATCTAACCCAGATAAAATTAAAGAAGAATTATCTCAAATGAATTTATTGGTAGAAGATTGGGGAGGAAATATTCAATCTCAGGAAATATCTGCAAAATTTGGTAATAACGTAGATGTGTTACTCGAAAAAGTATTATTAGAAGCTGAATTATTAGATTTAAAAGCTAATCCGGATAGATCTGCAAGTGGAGTAGTAATTGAAGCAACCTTAGATAAAGGTAGAGGATATGTATCAACCATTTTGGTGCAAAATGGAACCTTACGTGTAGGAGATTATGTGTTGGCAGGTAAAAATCATGGAAAAGTACGTGCCATGTTAGATGAAAGAGGAAAACCTATGAAAGAAGCGGGACCATCAGTTCCGGTGACTATATTAGGTTTAGATGGGGCACCTACAGCCGGAGATAAGTTTAGGGTGTTTGAAGACGAAAGAGAAGCTAAGCAGATAGCTAATAAAAGAGAGCAGCTTATGCGAGAGCAATCTATCAGAACACAAAAACACATCACATTAGATGAAATTGGAAGACGTATTGCCTTAGGTGATTTTAAAGAATTGAATATCATTATAAAAGGAGATGTTGATGGATCAGTAGAAGCCTTAACAGATTCATTACAAAAATTATCTAATGATCAGATTCAAATCAATATAATTCATAGGGGAGTTGGCCAAATTACTGAATCAGATGTTTTATTAGCAGTAGCTTCAGATGCTGTATTGATAGGATTTAATGTACGACCTAATTTAAGTGCTAAAGATTTAGCAGAAAAAGAAGAAATAGAAATTAGAACCTATTCTATAATTTATGATGCAATAAATGAAGTCAAAGAAGCAATGGAAGGCATGCTTTCTCCAGAAATTAAAGAACAAATTATAGGGAATGTTGAAATTAGAGAAACATTTAAAATTTCTAAAGTTGGAACTATTGCCGGATGTATGGTTTTAGATGGTAAAATAACACGAAACTCTAAAATTAGAATTATTAGAGAAGGAATCGTAGTATATACAGGAGAATTAGAAAGTTTAAAAAGATTTAAAGATGATGTTAAGGAAGTAACTAAAGGATATGAATGTGGTCTGAATATTAAAAACTTTAATGATATACAAATAGGGGATTTATTAGAAGCTTTTGAAGAAGTAGAAGTGAAGAAAAAGTTAAAAATCTAAAAAATAATATTTAAAATAGTAAATAAAAGCTGTTTATCTATAGATAAACAGCTTTTATTTTATAATTAAATAATAAAAAAACAGCTTTTGTTTTGATTTTTTAATATAATTATATAATTATTATAACACTTATTATGTTAATTTTACAAATTATCGGAAAATATTGTTATTTTTTTGTTTTTCTTAAAAAAATGTTAGAGCTTTGCCAATTAACTAAGTATAAATTATTGTATGAGGAAAGAACTTAAAATTTTAAGTGTGCTTGCCCTATCCTTAACAGGCCAATTGGCCTTTGCTCAAATTAAGGGAAAAGTGCAAGAATCTGACGGGCTTCCGTCAATAGGTTCTAAAGTAGAAATTAAAGGAACAGGAACTTTTACACGAACCAATGATGAAGGTGAATTTGAATTATCTACTGCAAAAGTTGGAGATGTATTAGTAATAACGAATTTAGATGATCAAAAACAAGAGGTAAAAGCCTCAGATGATTTGGTTTTTAAGTTTTCGGCACCTTTAGGAACTAAAAAAGAAACACAAATTGAAGATGTTGTTGTTTTAGGATTTGGTAGAGTAAGAGATGCTAAAGAGGTAGTAGGTACAGCATCTGTCATTAAAGGAGCAGATATAGCTAATGCTCCTATAGCTTCTTTTGATAAGGCATTAGTAGGAAGAGTTTCAGGTTTATCAGTTAATTCAACTACTGGACAGCCTGGAGGGTTAGCCCAAATAAGATTAAGAGGGGTAACTTCTGTAAATGGAAATAATAATCCAATATATATTATTGACGGGGTTAGGATTTCTTCAGGCAATTTGTCTAATGATAGGAATAACCTTACTTCCGATCCTTCATCAAATGTTTTAGCAACATTAAACGCTAATGATATTGAATCATATACAGTATTAAAAGATGCTGCAGCTACTGCACTTTATGGGGCAGATGCCGGGGCAGGGGTAATTGTAATTACTACTAAAAAGGGAAGGCAAGGTAAAGCTAAATTTAATGTTGACTTAGAAAGAGGATTTGGGAAAAAAGCTTTAGATGGACCAAAGTCTATTTCTGCAGAAACTTGGAATAAAGTACTTACAGAGTCAGTTAAAAATTATTTACCTTCTGGGGCTACACACCAAGATGCAATTGACTATATTAATACAGAATTGGCCCCTGACGGGTTTACTTTACCTTTATGGGATGGTCAATCTCCGATTTCAAATTGGACAAAGTTGATAGAAAGAAATTATACTTCTCAAAGTAATGTAAATATCGGTGTTACAGGCGGGACAGATAAGCTTACGTACGCATCTTCATTAAATTATTTTACACAAGAAGGAGTGGTTAGAAGCTCTGATTTTGATAGAGTTGCAGGAAGATTAGCTACAGATTATAAAGCTACAGATAAATTAACAATACGTACAGATATTAATGCGGCATATACAAAACAAAATAGCGTGTTAAATGGAGCATATTTTTCTAATCCATTATTATCTAAATACTTTATGCTTCCAACAGAACCTGCTAAAAATGCTGATGGTAGTTATAATTTAGGAAAAGATGGTTTTTTAACTAATGGGCTTTATAATTCAGCTTACATTTTAGATAATGATTATACACAAACTAAAACAGTAAGGGTTTTTGCTAATTTACAAGGAGAATATAAGATTTTAAATAATTTTAGATATATATTAAATTTTGCACCTGAGTATATTAACATAGAGCGTGAAATTTATAATAACCCTATTCATGGAGATGGGGCATCTGTTAAAGGAAGACTAAGAAATGAAAGAACAAGATATTTTAATTGGAATGTACAGAATATTTTAAATTATTATTTTACCTTAGGAGAAAATCATAATTTTGATGCAAGAATTATTCAAGAAGCATACAAAAAAGATTATAAGTTTTTACGACTAAGTAATACTCGATTAGGAAGAATAGGTCTTTATGCCTCAGATGTATTTGTTAAAAATGAGTCTAATAGAGGAAATGGATTTGTGGCTACAAGAAATGCTTATGCCGCAAACTTAAGTTATAATTATTCAAAAAAATATTATTTTGATGGAACAGTAAGACGAGAAGCATTAAATAATTTTAGCTCTGATAATAAGTGGGGGAGTTTTTGGTCTGTAGGAGCAGCCTATGATATCTCTAATGAACAATTTTTGTCTGGTTTGTCTTCTATAAATTTGTTAAAGATTAAAGCTTCTTATGGTGAGTTGGGTAATCAATTATTATATGATGATTATAATTCATTTTCACTTTATGGATATGATTTAAATTATAATGATGCGGCAGGAGGCTATATTTATCAATTAGGCTATAGAAAATTCACATGGGAAAAAATCCGTCAGTTTGATGCTGGTTTTGAAACAGAATTTTTTAACCGAAGAATGAACTTTTCAGCTTCTTATTTTCATAAAAAAACAAAAGATTTAATATTTCCTAAATCGATCTCTATGACCACAGGATTTTCTGATATTAGAGTAAATGCTGGAGATATGGTGAATAAAGGTGTTGAAATAGATTTAGGTGGAACTATTATTAAATCAAAAGATCCTAACGGATTTAACTGGCATGTTTCAGCGAATTTCACATATATTAAAAATGAAGTTACCCATTTACCAGTAGGGGAATCTATTAATGGAATTAATATTGTTAGAAAAGGAGAAACTGTAAATAGTTGGTATTTGAAAGAATGGGCTGGTGTTAATGCTTCTAATGGTTCAGCTCAATGGTTTGTAAATGATAAAGCCTATCAAGCTCAATATGATGAATTGAAACAGGTCGATAAAGATGATATTAAAGATGTTTATTATGATGAAAATGGTAATTTTATTACAACTAATTATGCTAAAGCTCAAAGAGTAGTTAAAGGCTCACCTCTTCCTAAATTTATGGCTGGATTTTCTACAGATTTTTCATATAAAGGATTTTCATTATCTGCATCTTTTAGTGGGGCTTTTGGTCATAAGATTTATGATAATTTTAGATCGTATACAACAAGTGATGGTCAATTTATTTATAATTATGGAGGATATGAAATGCAAGGAGATTTTTGGACTCCGGAAAATCCAAATGCATCCAATCCTAAACCGGTTTTACTTAATAACTCTCATTCAAATGATCGTTCGACAAGATATTTATATGATGGTGATTTTATAAGATTAAGAGATTTAACATTAGGATATTCATTTCCTAAAAATGTTATAGAAGAAATAGGTATTACAAATTTGAAAATTTATTTAAGAGGAACTAATATTTGGACGTATTGCTTTGATAAAAAAGTTAGGGATCTAGATCTTGAACCGGAGCAAAATTTAAATGGAGGTGGAACTAATTTTGAACAACCCATTTTAAAAACATTTACATTAGGAGTTAATATCGGATTTTAATAAAAAAAAGATGAAAAAAATAATATTAATTGTAGCTATTTTATCATTAGGATTTTTAACATATTCATGTTCCGATGATTTTACTGATCCTCAATTACAACAAAACGACATAATTGAAGATACACCAATTACAACTTTAGAACAGTTAAAAACATTTATGAATGGTACATATGCTTTGATGAGATCCAAGTATTATTACGGATGTGATTATATAGTATTTGGAGAGGTGAGAGGGAGCGATGAAATGTTTTCTACGGGTAGGTCAGGTCGTTACATTACTCCTTCTATGTTCTCTTTAAATTCAAATGATGCTTATGCTAGTGACACTTGGCAAGCAATTTATAGTGTTATAGCTAATGCAAATATTGTTATAAATGCAAATATTTCTGATGGTTCTTCAATTGAAAATGTTAATGCAATTAAAGCAGAAGCTTATGCAATCAGAGCATGGGCCTATTTTGATTTAATTAAATTATACGGACAAAAATATACTAACGATAAAAACCTAGGAGTACCACTAGTATTAGAAAATACAAAAGAACCAATATCATTTTTTCCTTCTCGGGCTACTCTAGATGAATGTTATGCTCAAATAGAATCAGATTTTACTATGGCATATAACAATTCTAAAAATACTTCCACTGCAACCCGTTTAGGAAAGGGCGCAATTGCCGGATTGATGTCTAGATATTATTTATATAAAGAAGATTATGCTAATGTATATAAATATGCAAGCGAAGTTACTAGTAAATATAAACCCATTAATTTAGGATTATACGTAATTAGTTGGAGAATTGAAGGACTTAATTCAATTTTTGAACTTTCCTATGGAGTTAGTGGTTCTGTTGGAACATCTGGGGTTGCATATATGTTTTGGTCAACTGGATATGCGAATGTTCGTTTAAATCCAAGTTTATTGAAAGCTTATGATCCTACCGATATAAGAGCTAAATTAAAAGATAATAATGATCCAGACGATAAGACTGGGATGCTTAGAAAAACTTCTACAGAAGTAGCGTTTTTAGAAGGTAAATATCCAATATTACAAGGAGAAGCTAATCAAAAATTAGTAAGATATGAAGAAATAGCCTTAAATCAAGTAGAAGCCATATTAATGGGAGGCGGAGGATCCGTTACAGAAGCATTGAATTTAATTAATGGTATTAGAGTTGAACGAGGAATAGCACCTTTATCTACAATTACTATGACAGAATTGAAAGAAGAAAGAAGAAAGGAATTAGTAGGGGAAGGATTTAGAGTATGGGATTTATTAAGATGGAATAAAACTTTAACTCCAGTAAATGCAGCAGGTAAACCTTTACAAACACTTCAAATAAGTGAAGATTATAAATTAGCCTTCCCTATTCCGCAAAAAGAAGTAGATAATAATCCTGGGCTACAAGGAAATCAAAATAAAAAATATTAATAAAAAATATATTTATAAAAAAAGCCCCCTAAACAGGGGGCTTTTTATTTAGATTAATATTAACTAAACTATGTTGAGCATTTTATTTTTTTATAATTTTGTGTAATTAAGTAATAATAAAATGAAAAAAAAATTATTTTCTATTTTGTTTTTTTATTTTGCTTGTTGGGTGTTTTCACAATCTCTTGAAGATCGACAAGCAATTATAAGATCTAATAATGAAGAAACAATATCCTTGATGCAAAAGCAAATCCAAGCTTTTAGCGTAGATAAAAAGCAAAAAATTGATAACTTTTTAAATAAAAATCCAGAAGTTTTAAAACGTTATGAAAAAGATGGTGTAATCTATGAAATAGCAGATATTTCTCCCTTCGGAACTCCGATTTATTATAAAACACTAAACGAAGGATCTTCTAAAACCATACAAGCATCTAGCCTATATACAGGAGGAGAATTAGGATTAGAAATAAATGGAGAAAATATGGTTGCAGGGGTGTGGGATTCAGGATTAGTCTTGCCTACTCATGTAGAATTTGCAGGAGGGAAGATAACGGTAGGAGATGGGGTGCAAAAAGTAAACTCGCATTCTACACATGTAGCAGGAACAATAGCTGCAAAAGGTATAGATCCAAAAGCCAAAGGAATAGCCCCCGAATCTTCCATTATTTCATATGATTGGATTAACGATTTTGATGAAATGTCAAATTTTGCAGCAAATGGATATTTAGTATCTAATCATTCTTATGGGCAAGCATCTATTGATAATAATAAATTTGTGCTGCCAACTTTGTATTTTGGCTCTTATATGAAATCAGCTTATCAGGCAGATTTAATAACCTATGCCAATAAAAATTATCAAATAGTGCAAGCGGCAGGAAATGATAGGGCAAATGCATGGTATATTAATCCACATAAAAAAGGATATGAATTAATAACAACTACAGGCGTTTCTAAAAATGTGCTAACAGTAGCTGCTGTAGAAGAATTATTAAACTATACAAAACCTTCAGATGTTAAAATGTCTACCTTCAGTAGTCCAGGACCGACAGATGACGGACGTATAAAACCTAATATTTCAGCAAAAGGAGTAAAAGTATATTCCACTTACGATAATCCTGATAATAAAAGTTATAAAGAATTACCAGGTACATCAATGGCTGCACCGGCGATTACTGGTGCTGTATTACTATTGCAGCAGCATTACAAAAATCTGAATACTGTGTATATGCGATCAGCAACCGTCAGAGGTTTATTACAACATACAGCTCTAGAGGCTGGAGCATTTGATGGTCCGGATTATTCTTTTGGATGGGGTTTGGCTAATGTTAAAGCTTCAGCTGAAGCAATTACCAATAATAAAAATGCTTCATTAATAGAAGAAAATATTTTGGAAAATAATAAAACTTATACTAAAATAATTAGCATAGAAGATGATAAAAAACCATTGATAGTATCAATTTCATGGACAGATCTACCGGCAAAAAATTTTAATTTAGATGAAACTGATCCTGATGTAGTATATTTAGTTAATGACTTAGATGTAAGGGTAACAGATCCCTCAGGAAAAATATATTACCCTTGGAAATTAGATGGCAAAAAACCATGGCTATCAGCTACACAAGGAGATAATATAGTGGATAATTTTGAAAGGATTGACATTCCTAACCCTAAGAAAGGTATATATACAATTACAGTTTCACATAAAGGAAATTTACAAGAAATTGATGCTTCTGGAAACCAAATTATTGGGAATCAAGAGTATTCTTTAATTATAACAAGTTCAGGATTAAATTTAAATCCCGAGGCTCCTCTTAAATTAGAAGCTAATCAATTATATCCCAATCCTGCTAAAGATATTTTAAACATTTTTATAAAATCAGCAGGAAAATATGAGATTTATGATGTTACCGGGAAATTCATTCAATCAGGAGAATTGTTAGAAGGAGAAAATACAATTAAAGTTTCTGATTTATCTGCAGGAGTGTATTTTTTTAAATCAAAAACCGGTTCAAAATCACATACACAAAAAATTATAATATTATAAATATTAACAATATCCATAATAATTTAACATACTGAATTAAAATGCCGGCTTTTCTGCCGGCATTTTATTTATATATTTGCATATTGTTTGCATAAATGATTAAAACAAAGTTTTTAGTATTGGCTTCTCTTTTTTATATTTTTTCTTTTTCTCAAGATAATAAGAAAGAGGAAGCAAACTCATTATTCAATATAAAATCGGGAACAGAAAATGATTCTGTAAAGTATTATAATCCTACCATACAATCTTATAAATATTGGACTGAAGATAAGGCTAAGGCAATTTTTGATACAGTTTTGACCCTTGATAAATATTATAAAAATAAAATGTATAATCATGAAGACAGTTTCGGACTTATGCCTTTTTCTAATATAGGTCAAGCTTTCAATCCGTTATTGTATACTACTAATATAAGTTCATCCATAGATCTGTTACCTCAAGGTAAATCCTTTAATTTAATGGATGAAAAAAATATAAGATATTTTGATGTTCAAACACCCATGACAGAATTTCAATATAATAACGGATACAAACAAGGTCATTCTCTTTCAAGCTTATTCACCCACAATATAAATTCACAATTTAACTATTCCATTCAATATAAAGGTTTAAGGTCTTCAGGGAAATATATGGAGCAATTAGCAGAAAATAATACTTTATTAATAACTTCTAACTATCATACCAAAAATCAAAGATATAATTATTGGACACATTATTTAGTTACGCATGTAAATAATGAAGAGAATGGTGGGATAAAATATCCGAATAATTTTGAAGATGGAGATTCTAGATTTAAAAACCGGAATAATATGGAAGTGAATTTAACAGGTGCTAAATCAGAATATGAAAAAAGAAGATTCTATTTTGGGCAACAATTGGGTATTTTTAAATCTTTGAATAATAAGTATCCTGTATCTGTCAAAAATATATTTAGCGCAGAATCGGCACATTATAAATATGAAGAAAAAGAATTCTTAAATCAATATTTTGATACTTCTGAAAATATGTTTGGAAGTACATTAGATTCACATAATAATACTAAAAAACTTAGAAAAATTTCTAATACTTCATCAGCAGTAGTTGACTGGACTGAAAAATTGCATGTAGAAGCCGGATTGAAATATGAACATTTAGAATTTAGTTTTGACAGAATGATAGATCCCAGTATTACATTTCCCAGAACTATTATTGATAATAGATTAGGAATAGCAGGGAAATTATCATTCAATTGGAAGGAAGATGTTAAATTAAATACAGAAGCAGAAGCGTTAACAGGAGATAAATTTGGGAATTCATATTTTCTAAATAATTATTTAACTCTACAACCTTTAAAAAATTATTTTCTTGAGGTAAATTTAGGAATCAAATCGCAAATACCATCTTTAAATCAGTTATATAACCAAAGTTTTTATAAAAAATTTAATTACTTTAATGATAATTTTGAAAATGAACGAACTGTACAAGTTGGTGGTAAAATACATTTAAAACCTTTTAATTCTAGAATTTCTGCACAATTCTATAATATAGATAATTACGTATATGTAGATTCGGATTATAAGCCTCAACAATTGAGTTCTTCTGTTAATTTAGTTCAATTAGGATTACAAAATTCTTTTGAATATAAAAAGTTTCATTTAGAAACATCTTTAATGTATCAAAAGGTAACAAGTAATGATGAATACTTACCACTTCCTGAATTTGTGGGAAGAGCTACATTATATTATCAATCACAAATATTAAAAAAGAACTCAGAAATACAGTTAGGTTTAAATGCTTATTATTTTACTAAATTTAAATCAAGAGAATTTTTTCCGGTCACCAATGAATTTAAATTACAATCAGAAAATGGAAGTAAAATAGGAGAATATCCAATTTTAGATATCTTTTTACACTTTAAAGTAAAAAGAATGCTGATTATTTTAGAAGGGCAACATTTCAATTCCAGCTTTACCGGTTATGATTTTTACAGTACTCCGGGTAATCCCTATATAGATTTCCGTTTAAATGTCGGAATACTATGGTACATTTTTACCTAACAAAATTTACATTATATATGAAAATATAAACGGTTATGGAACATTCAATCTTCAATTTTAACTTAAAAGTGCGTGATTATGAATGTGATGCACAAGGAATTGTAAACAATGCAAATTATCAACATTATTATGAAGTATGTAGACATGAATTTTTAGAATATAATGGTTTAAATTTTTATGAATTGCATACCCAAGGTATAGACCTAGTTTTAGTAAGTATTTTTGTGAAATATAGCAATTCATTAAAAGGCGGAGATCTTTTAGCATGCACCATAGATTCAATAGAAAAAGAAGGAATTCGCTATTTTTTTAATCAGAAAATAATACGTTTATCTGATAATAAAATATGTTCTGAAGCAAGAGCAGAAGTTGTAACCTTAGTTAAAGGACATGTAAGTCTTCCTGCAATTTTAGATAAAACTCTTAGTCAATACCTAAAATAAAAAAATGAAAGCTATGCTTTTTGCTGCCGGCTTAGGAACGCGGTTAAAACCTTTTACAGAAAAACACCCCAAAGCATTAGTAGAAATAAATGGGAAAACTCTTTTAGAAAGAAATATCAATTATTTAAAATCTTTTGGTATCCGTGAAATAGTAATCAATATTCATCATTTTGCAGATCAAATTTTAGATTATCTTCAAAAACATAACTATTTCAATTGTGTCATTAATATTTCACACGAGAAAGAAAAACTTTTAGAAACAGGCGGAGGATTAGTATATGCGCAAAAATTTTTTGGTAAACAGTCTTTTTTAGTTATGAATGCTGACATACTTACTAATATGGACTTTCACGCTCTTATTAAAGATCATTATGAAAACCAATCTCTGGTTACTTTAGCTGTTTCTGATAGACAATCTTCTAGAAAATTATACTTTAACGAAGATAAAAAATTAGTAGGCTGGAAAAATTTACAAACACAACAAAAAATATTTATTAATTCAAAAGAAGAAGAAAAATCTATTCCTTTGGCATTTAGTGGAATTCAAGTTTTAAATCCTGAAATATTTTCATTAATAACTCAGGAAGGTAAATTTTCTATAATTGATACATATTTAGATTTAATGAGAACACAGAAAATTTTAGGGTATAAACATCAATCTTATATATTAGATGTAGGAAAGCCGGAGTCTATTAAAGAAGCTGAAAAACATTTTAAATAAAGGAAGGAATTTTTCAATAATAAAAATAATACATTTTAAAAACGCATTAAATCTATAAAGTGGATTCATTACATAAATATAAAAGTAAGGGGAAGCTCCTATTTACAGGAGAATATACGGTTTTAGACGGAGCTTTAGCCTTGGCGGTTCCTACGCAATTAGGTCAATCTTTAACGGTTTATCCAACAGAAGAAAAAAAAAATATTATTTCATGGCTCGCTTATAAATATAATGGTGAATTATGGAGTAAGACAATTTTAGATATATCACAACAAAAAATTATAGAAACTAATGATATTAAAATAGCAAAAACTCTTTTAAATATATTTATACAAGCAAAAAAACTAGATTCTATCATTATAAATCAACCTAACTTTGGATATGAATGCGAAACCCATTTAGAATTTCCACAAAAATGGGGATTAGGATCTAGTTCAACACTAATAAATAATATAGCTAAATGGCTAAAAATAAGCCCCTATTTATTGTTAGAAAAAACATTTGGCGGAAGTGGATATGACCTAGCTTGTGCTGAAGCACATTCACCTATAACCTATCAGTTACAAAATAAGAAACCTATAGTGAAAGAAGTATTTCTTCCATCTCAAATTACAGACAATTTATTATTTATTTATTTAAATAAAAAACAAGATTCGAGAGAAGGAATTAATCACTACAAAAATAAGCAAAAATCGGAAGAGCTAATTGAAAAAGTATCTTATATAACACAAAAAATTATAGAACCCAATTGTAGTTTTAAACAATTTTCAGAATTAATACAAGAGCATGAGGATTTAATTTCAAAACATATTCAAATTCCTACGATAAAAAAG
The DNA here is from genome assembly GCF_002964975.1 of Apibacter adventoris. GTDB lineage: Bacteria > Bacteroidota > Bacteroidia > Flavobacteriales > Weeksellaceae > Apibacter > Apibacter adventoris. The sequence goes on from NZ_PSZM01000036.1 coordinate 211,771, forward strand.
AAATTATTTTCAGATTATTCAGGTTTTATAAAAAGTTTAGGTGCTTGGGGGGGAGATTTTATAATGGCAGAAAAAATTTACGGAGCAGAAAACTATTTTAAAAATAAAGGACATAAAATTTTAAAAACCTACGATGAATTTTTATTGTAATAGGATTTTTTGTGTAAAAAATTATAAGCATTGGGTTTATCGATATATCTAATATATTAAATAAACAATTACCCATAAAAATAATTTCATCTAATATAAATAAATTTAAGTTAAGCTTTAAAAACTATAAGTCCATAAATTATAATTATTTTAAAACAAAATATAAAATATGTGATGAAGAATAATAACATCATCACAAAATATAGATACTTGTTTAAAATTTGTAAATTTAAGCTTTTGCACAAATACGATTAGTAGCTCCCTCAAAAAAAACTTCTATTTTTTTTATAAATGAAATGTTTGTTAAATATTTTAATATAAACTAAAGTTGTTTTTATGCGTATTTAATAAAAATCACTACCTTGTGTTGAAATTATCACAAAGCATATAAGATGCAAAATCATTTACTATATGAAAATAAAATTATTCTTATTACTATTTGTGTTTTTCAATCTAATAGTAAAAGCCCAAAAAACCATAAGATATGATCTTACTATCAAAGATACAATAGTTAATTATACAGGAAAAACAAAAAAAGCTTTTTCTGTAAACGGGAAAATACCCATGCCTACCATTACATTTACAGAAGGAGATACCGCACTCATTTACATACACAATAAACTAAAGAAAAAGACAACATCCTTACATTGGCATGGGATTATTCTTCCCAGTCAGTATGATGGAGTAGATTATATAAATTCAGCCCCTATAAAAGCAGGAGAAACTGTTGTTTATAAATTTCCTATAATACAAAACGGAACCTATTGGTATCATTCACACACGGGATTCCAAGAACAAGATGGAATGTATGGGTCTTTTATAATACATAAAAGAAACGAAAAACAGCTTTTACCTGAATATACAGTATTATTAGGAGATTGGACTAATGCAAACTCTAAAGATGTAATGAGAAGATTATATTTTGGAGAGGATTGGTTTTCCATTCAAAAAAATAAAATTCAGAAAGGAGTCACTCAAAGTTACTGGGATGCATTAAAACAAGGATATTTAGGAACAAAACTTAAAAATGAATGGAAACGGATGGAAGCTATGGATGTTAGTGATATTTATTATGATATAGTAACAATTAACGGAAAAAAAGAAGATCAGTGTTTATTACCCTTATATTCGGGTGATAAAATTAAATTAAGACTAATAAATGGTGGCTCATCTTCTTACTTTTGGATAAATTATGCCGGAGGGAAAATGAGTGTAGTAGCAACAGATGGTAAAGAAGTACAACCGGTCAGTGTAGATAGATTAATTATAGGAATAGGGGAAACTTATGATGTAATAGTTACAATACCCGATAATAAATCTTACCAGTTATTAGCTACTACTGAAGACCGAACACGAAGTACTTCTTTATGGTTAGGAAATGGAGAAAAGCATTATGCTGAATTTTTAAAGCCTTTAAAATATTTTGAAGGAATGAAAATGATGAATGGAATGATGAAAATGAATGGGGATTTAGAAAAATCTCATATGGATATGAGTCTACAGAAAATGGATATGAATGCAGTAATGTATCCAGAAATATCACCGGAGCCTAAGCGAAATCAAAACAATGGGAAAATGAATGAAGAAAAAAATACGAAGGATCAAAACACCATACATAGGTCAAATCATGATTCAGAAAACGTTGAATCTCATATGGCAAATATGGGATCAATGGAACAAAGTATGCATCATATATCAAACACAACACTTTCTTCTACCCCTGTAACATTAAATTATACTAACTTAAAATCTGTTGTACCTACAATATTGCCAGAAGGTCCGGTAAAAGAATTAAAATTTGAATTGACAGGAAATATGAATCGGTATTTATGGGCTATTAACAATAAAACAGTCTCAGAATCAGATAAGATTTTGATCAAAAAAGGAGAAAAAATAAAAATTACCCTGTACAATAACACAATGATGAGACATCCGATGCATCTTCATGGTCATTTTTTTAGAATTCTAAATGGTCAGGGAGAATACTCTCCTCTAAAACATACAATAGATATTATGCCAATGGAAACAGATACAATAGAATTTGAAGCCAGTGAATCCGGAGACTGGTTTTTCCATTGTCATATTTTATATCATATGATGAGTGGGATGGGTAGAGTTTTTAGTTATGTAAACTCTCCGAAAAATCCACAATTACATGATCCCAAAATGGATTGGAAAATGTTTACCATGATGGATAAAATGAAAAGATTTATGATTCAGAATGAAGTTAGTAACCAAGGAAATATAGGAAAAGCTAGGTTAGAAAACAAACGATGGGGCACACAGGCAGAATGGAAATTAGCATATAAATCAGATCCGGGATATGACGTGGAAGCAAGATTTGGAAGATATATAGGGAAAATGCAATGGTTTTTTCCCTATATAGGATATAATTTTTCTTACAATAGAGGCAAAAAGGACAAAAATATTTTTGGTCAAAAGTATACAGATGATACTCGGAATTTATTTACTGCAGGTTTTCGTTACCTACTACCCATGAGAGTTTTTTTAGATGCAAGAGTATCACATGATGGAGAAGTAACAATGAAACTTGAGAAAGAAGGTATGGTAATTGCTCCACGAATAAGAATGGATTTACTTATAAACAATCATTTAGATTTTACAACAAGAGCAAAATATATACTTACAAAAACTACTTCCATCTCAGGCTTTTATGATAGTAAAATGAAATGGGGAGCAGGCTTAACATTTAGATATTAATAAATAACTTTAAAATTAATCGAATAAAAATAAAAAACTAAAAATGGTGTGAAAAATTAGATAACATTTAAAAGTTATTTTATTGAATTAAATTTCTAGTAATTTATAGAATTTTAAATCAAAGAATCCTCGAAAATAATTCCATTAAAATTGAATCTTATATTTTTTATAAATATCTTTACATGTTTAATATTTTTTAAAAAAATAATATGCTAAAAGTAGGTGATAAAGTACCTGATTTTCAAGGGGTAGATCAAGATGGCAAAACTATAAAATTTACAGATTATAAAGGAAAGAAACTTATAATTTATTTTTATCCTAAAGCTAATACCCCAGGTTGTTCTGCCGAAGGATGTAGTTTGCGTGATAATTATGATGCATTACAAAAAGAAGGTTATCAAATTATAGGAATAAGTAAAGATCCTGTAGAAAAACAAAAAGTATTTCATGATAAATACTCATTTCCTTTTCCACTTATAGCAGATGTAGATAAAAAAATAATAGAAACTTTCGGAGCTTGGGGAAAAAAGAAATTTATGGGAAAAGAATATGAGGGAATTTTAAGATACACTTATTTAATTGATCAAAAAGGTATTGTTTCCCAAATTTATACTAAAGTAAAGACCAAAAACCATGCAGAACAAATACTAGAAAAAAACGAATGAAATTATCGGTTATAAGAGAAGTTAGAACAAATAATTTTAATGATTCAGAAATCATTAATAAAATTCAAACTCTTTGGAATGACTCTATGCAAGATATTCAAAAATTAAATTATAAAGGAAATATTTACGGAGTATATCATAAATATGAGTCAAACTACAAAGGAGACTATACAGTAAGCATAATGATAGAAGACAATAAGAAAGGAATAGAGTTATCTTTGGAAAATTATAAAATATTTAACGAAGAAAAGACTGATAAAGAAAGTGTTTTTTTAACTTGGCATAAAATATGGAAATTAGAAGAAGATGGGAAATTACATAGAGCTTATACTTATGATTTTGAAAAATACGATCCTTCTGGAAGGATAGAAATTTATATAAAAGAAAAATAAACATGGCAGAAAAAGAAGCAAATAACTCAGACGCAAAAAAGAAAGCATTAAATTTAATATTAGACAAATTAGATAAAACCTATGGAAAAGGAGCAGTAATGCGAATGGGGGATAAACCTGTAGAAGAGATAGATGTAATTCCTACTGGTTCATTTGGATTAGATTTAGCCTTAGGCGTAGGAGGGTATCCCAGAGGGAGAGTAATTGAAATATTCGGTCCGGAATCTTCAGGAAAAACAACATTAACGTTGCATGCTATAGCTGAGGCTCAAAAAAAAGGAGGAGTAGCCGCTTTTATAGATGCAGAACATGCTTTTGATCCTACATATGCACAACATTTAGGTATAAATTTAGATGAATTAATTATTTCTCAACCAGATGATGGAGAACAGGCGTTGGAAATAGCTGATAATCTGATTCGGTCCGGAGCTATTGATATTGTAGTAATAGATTCTGTAGCAGCGCTAACTCCCAGAGCGGAAATAGAAGGCGAAATGGGGGATTCTAAAATGGGATTACATGCCCGTTTAATGTCTCAGGCACTAAGGAAGCTTACTGCAACTATTAATAAAGCTAAATGTACGGTAATATTTATTAATCAATTACGAGAGAAAATAGGAGTAATGTTTGGAAATCCTGAAACAACAACAGGAGGAAACGCATTAAAATTCTATGCTTCAGTAAGAATAGATATACGAAAATCAGGTTCACCTATTAAAGATGGAGAAAATGCCATAGGGAGTCGTGTAAAAGTTAAAGTAGTTAAAAATAAAGTCGCTCCGCCTTTTCGTCAAACAGAATTTGATATTATGTATGGAGAAGGTATTTCAAAAGTGGGAGAAGTTCTAGATTTAGGTGTGGATATGGGAATAGTTGGTAAATCAGGTTCATGGTTTAGTTATCAAGATACTAAGTTAGGACAAGGACGAGATGCTGTAAAACAATTATTAAAAGACAATCCTGAACTATTAGAAGAAATAGAAACTAGAATAAAAGAAAAATTAGCAGAAAAATAATAGACATTTATTTAGAAATAAAAAGGCAGATTGATTTAATCTGCCTTTTTATTTTTTTAATTGAAAATAATTTAATAGGATTTATCTATTGATTACATTTAATAAAAAATAAACTAATCATAGAATATTGCAAAATAATATTTTATAAATACTTTTTAAGAATAAACATATCATAAAAAACTACAGATTCCATTTCATTGGCTTTTTACGAAATTTAAACTTAATTTTTTTTCTGAAATAAAGGTAATACTTCACGTATTATCTTATTAAAATTATCTGCTTGCCAAGCACTTCTTCCAATAAATAAACCATCAATTTCAGGCATTTGGATTAATTCAGAGGCATTTTCAGGATTTACACTTCCTCCATATAAAATTGGGATTTCATTTCCCTTTTCTTTTCCGAATAATTCAACTAAAGTTTTACGAATTACCCCATGCTTCTCACTTGCATATTCTTTACTGGCAGGTATTCCGTTTACCCCTATAGCCCATACAGGTTCATAAGCTACCCAAAGATGATGGACTTGTTCAGGATTCACTCCGCATAAACCTATTTTTAGCTGAGTGCGTAATACTTCGTCACTTATACCGTAATTTTTTTCCTCTAAAGTTTCTCCAATGCATAATAATCCGGTAAAATTATGACGTAAAGCACAAAGAATTTTTTTATTTTCTTCCAGATTGGTTTCATGAAAAACATGCCTACGTTCAGAGTGCCCGATTTCTACTAAATCAACACCTACCTCTTTCAACATTAAAGGAGATATTTCTCCGGTAAATTGACCTTCATCTTCCCAGCACATATTTTGTGCACCAATAGTAATTGAAGATTTCGGAACACATTTTCTCGCATTTTCTAATGTAGTAAAGGATGGAATTACAAAAATTTCTATTTGCTTGCGATCTATATCAGAGGTTAATTTATGTAAACAAGTGAGAAAATCAACGGTTTGAGCGATCGTCTTATACATTTTCGTATTAGTACCGATCAATAGTTTTCGATTTTTAGTCATGGTTTTAGATATATAAAATTATTTTTTTTCTACATATTCTCGCATGGAACGGAAAATAATCCATACTGAAGTAGCCCCAGCATCTTGATAACCAATTGCTCGCTCCATAAGAGATTTAGCTCTACCGAATTTTGCTACATACTTTTTTGTATTTTCAACTCCTTGTGCAGCAGCGGCTTCTGCTTCCAGTAACATAAGGTGAAGACCTTTCGATGAATTGGCTTTTAAAGATTCCACAGCAGGTTCCAAAGCATCTATCATAGTTTTATCTCCTACCTGAGCTTTTCCTCTTTCTTTTATGGAAATTAAGCCTTTTTCCATTATTTCTGCAATATCTTGTGCATTTAGTTCTGTTTTTGGATCAACATTTTTAGAACCGGCAAGAAACAAACTTCCAAAAATTACACCCGAAGCTCCTCCCATAGACATAAGCATAGTTTTTCCAACGGTATTGAATAAATCATATACATTTGAAATATTGTCTAAAGTCAAAAGCTTATTTTTTGCTTTTTGCAATCCGCCAGCCATCCCGATACCATGATCTCCATCCCCTATTTTGCTATCTACTTCGGTTAAAAAAGGCTTACTTTCTATAATTTTATCAGCTATATAAATAAGCATTTCTTTGGTACTATTAACATTCAGAGCTTCAGTCATATATTTTAATATTTATTTGTTAAATTATTTTCCTTCTTTTGCATAGTAAGGACAGAAACAAGGAGCATTATAATATTTTTTTAATTCAGAATCCAATTTTAAAATACTTATGGAAAAACCGCCCATACCCATAGAAGTACAATAATTATTTATATCTGCATCGTATACAGAAATACCATCTGCTTCTAAAAGTTGCTTTACTCTACGGTAAACAATGCTCATTTCAATAAGAGTTGTAGAACCCAAACCATTGATTAAAACACAAACTTCATCTCCTTTATTAAGAGTAATGTCTTGTTTTAAATTTTCATATAAAGTTTCTACCAATATATCTGCTGGTTGCATGATCGTACGTTTTATTCCGGCTTCTCCATGTAAACCCATTCCAAATTCAATTTCATTTTCGCCTAATTCAAATGTAGGCTTTTCATTTCCTGGAATTTGACCGGGAGAAGTAGCAATACCAATACTACGTAAATTTTCTCTGGCTTTTTCAACTACCTTAACTACCTCTTCTAAAGATAGACCAGCATCGCAGGCTGCTCCTGCAATTTTTACCATAAATACATCTCCAGCAATTCCCCTTCGGTCTTCTATCCTATCTTTTGGAGCAGAAACACAGTCGTCCCAAACTCTAACAGTGGCAGTTTTAATACCCTCATCCTGAAGCATTTCTTCAGCCATGTCAAAATTTAAATTATCACCCGCATAGTTTCCATACACAAACAAAATTCCCTTTCCTGCATGTGCGGCCATGGCTGTTTGGTAAATAGTATTTGGGTCAGGAGAAGCAAAAATATTTCCACAAGCAGCAGCATCGGCTAACCCTTTTCCAACAAACCCTCCAAACATAGGCTCATGGCCGCTGCCTCCTCCAATAACTAAAGAAACTTTTTCTTTTCTCCTGTTTTTTAATAAGATTCCGTTTACATCTTCTACTTTATCATAATACCTGCTATGTGCTCCTATAAAGCCTTCCATTACTTCAGGGATTATATAATCTATATGGTTTACAATTTCTTTCATATTATAAAACAAATTAGTTTTTATACTTACAAATATTATAAAAACATATTAATTTTCCATATAAATTATAAGTGATTCTTATCATTTCATTAAGATCTTAATGGGTGGATTATATTATAAATATAAATGAGGTCTTGGCTATGAATTATAATTTTATATAATTAGGAAGCATAAAAAAATAAAGTTTGTTTTTCTACTTTTGTATAAAAATGTATGAAATATGAATGAATTAGATGTGCTGAAACAATTGGAGTTAAAAACGGAAAGGGCGCGTTTGCGTTTATTAGACGTTATTTATAATTCTAAAACAGGACATACTGGAGGTGACTTATCATCTTTAAATATTTTAGCAACCTTGTATTTTAACATATTAAATGTAAATCCGAAAAATAAAGAGAAAAAAGATAGGGATAGATTTATTCTGAGTAAGGGGCATAGTATAGAAGCTTTATATTCTATATTAGAAGCCTGTGGATTTATAAGTTCGGAACAGTTGAATACATATGGTTCCTTTAATACTTTATTGACAGGTCATCCATCACATAAAGTTCCGGGAATAGAAATAAGTGGCGGATCTTTGGGGCATGGACTTTCAATTGGGGTTGGAATGGCTATAGGAGGAAAACTATATAAATTAAAATTTAGAACATTTGTATTAATGGGAGATGGAGAGCTGGGCGAAGGTTCTATCTATGAAGCTGCTATGGCTGCAAGTCATTACAAACTTGATCACTTAGTAGCAATTGTAGATAGAAATGGTTTGCAAATTAGTAATTCTACAGAAAAAGTGATGGGGTTAGAACCTTTAAAAGATAGATGGGAGTCTTTAGGGTGGGACGTTAAAGAATCTAATGGAGATAATACTTCTGAGCTGTTAAAAACTTTAAAATCTATAGATTACGAAAATCATAAACCTACTCTTATTATAGCAAAGACAACCAAGGGGTACGGGGTTTCATTTATGGAAAATCAGTTATCATGGCACCATGGAGTTCCTACAGAAGCTCAATATATACAGGCGAAAAAAGAAATATCAGAAAAAATCCAAAAATTAGAAAATACCATAACGCAATAAAATTATGTCACAATTCCATATACCTTGTAGGCAAAGTTTTACTGATACAATATTAGAGCTTGCAAAAAAAGATAAAGAAATAATAATAGTAACTTCAGATGCAGCAGGAACGGTAACACTAAATAAATTTGCAAAGGAATTGCCCTCCCAAATTATAGATGTAGGAATTGCTGAACAAAATGCAATAGGAGTAGCGGCAGGTATTGCATCAGTAGGGAAAAAAGTATTTGTTTGCGGTCCGGCTTGTTTTTATACCTCCAGAAGTTTAGAACAAATAAAAGTGGATATTGCCTATTCCGGAATAAATGTGAAAATTATTGGAGTAAATGCAGGGGTTAGTTATGGTGCCTTTGGAGCAACCCACCATTGCTTACATGATATAGCTACTTTACGTACTTTTCCGGGTATACAAATTATTTCTCCAAGTGATGCTATTCAGGCTAAGAAAATAACGGAAATATTGCCTGATCATAAAAACCCGGTTTATGTAAGAATGGGGAGAAATTCTGTTCCGAAAATTTATTCAGAGAATAATATAAGTTTTGAAATAGGAAAAGCCAATACTTTAATAGAAGGAACAGATATTACCATAATAGGAACGGGCGAAACCGTATATCATTGTTTACAGGCAGCCAATCTTCTAAAAAAAGAAGGAATTAGTGCACGGGTTATTGATATGCATACTTTAAAACCTTCAGATGAACAAGCTGTATTAAAAGCAGCTAGAGAAACGGGGAAAATAGTAACGGTTGAAGAACATAGCGTGTATGGCGGATTAGGTGCCATCGTATCAGAGATAGTTGTTCAAAATTACCCGGTTCCCACGAGAATATTAGGAATTCCTGATGAAAATGTAATTAATGCCAAACCATCAGAAATATTTGCATATTACAAAATAGATGCTCAGGGCATTTATCAGGAAGTACTAGATTTTTTACAAAATATTTCAAATTCGGAAAAATAAAATAATACTGATTTTATTTTTTATAATTGAGGTAATTATAATTTTATAAATAATAATTAGTTAAAAAAACAGGTTTAAAACAATAATAATTTAAATTAATTTAAGAGAATGTTTAAAATTATTATTATTTTAAAATAAAATTACTCTGTGACTTTATTAAGAATATTTCTAAATAATTATTAATCAAACAAAATTGTGATAATAAATATAATTTATTGACACAAAAATGGTTATATAATTAAAAAAAATTGTAGCTTTATAGTCTCAATTTATCCGAAAAGAAATATGCAACAAAAAGAAGTAGTACAAAAAGGGTTATATAGTCCTGATTTTGAACATGATGCTTGTGGTGTAGGCTTAGTTGTCCATACCAAAGGAATGAGATCTCATTCTATTATTGAAAATGGATTACAGGTTTTGGAAAATATGACCCATAGGGGAGCAGAAAGTGCAGATGATAAAACCGGAGATGGAGCCGGAATTATGGTTCAAATTCCCCATGAGTTCATTTTACTACAGGGAGTAGCAGTTCCGGAAAGAGGAAGATATGGCACGGGATTAATGTTTCTTCCTAAGGATGAAGAAGAAAAAGAAGCAGCTATGATGTTGCTTACAAATCTAATTTTAAAAGAAGATTTGCATCTTTTAGCAGTAAGAGATGTTCCGGTTAACACGCATATATTAGGAGAAATTTCTAGATCCAGTGAGCCTGTAATTAAACAGATTTTTATAACCGGAGATAATTTTTCAAAGGATGTTTTAGAACTTAAATTATATTTATTACGCAAAAAATTTGAAAGAGAACTATTAAATTCAAAAATTCAAGACAAAAGAAGTTGCTATATAGTGAGTCTTTCCCTTAAAACAATAATATATAAAGGAATGCTAACTTCAATGCAGCTAAGACAATATTTTCCTGATTTATTACATCCTAACTTTACAAGTGCTATAGCTCTTGTCCATTCACGATTTAGTACCAATACATTTCCTACTTGGGATTTAGCCCAACCCTTTCGTTTTGTAGGGCATAATGGAGAAATTAATACAATTAAAGGGAATCGCCTTTGGATGGAAGCCAGAGAGAGTGTACTTAAATCAGAAAAAATTGGGAAAATAGAAGATATTTGGCCTATAGTACAACAAGGGATGAGTGATAGTGCCTCTTTTGATAATGTATTGGAATTTTTAGTCATGTCTGGTAAATCTCTTCCCCATGCGTTAGCGATGATGGTTCCTGAGTCCTGGAATTCAAAAAATCCAATTTCTTCCGAACTCAAAGCTTTTTATGAATATCATAGCATATTGATGGAACCCTGGGATGGACCCGCAACTATTCTTTTTAGTGACGGCAGATATGCCGGAGGACTTTTAGACAGAAATGGATTACGTCCTGCCAGATATCTGATTACCCATAAAGACGTAATGGTTGTTGCTTCAGAAACCGGAGTATTGTCTTTTGATCCATCAGAAATTAGAGAAAAAGGAAGACTAAAGCCCGGCAAAATGTTAATGATAGATACAGAAACCGGTATTATACAATATGATAAAGAATTAAAAGAAGATTTAGCCAAGGCCTATCCTTACCAGAAATGGTTAAGCAAAAATAGAATATCTTTAGATGATATAAGCTCAGGAAGAAGCGTAAAATATGAAGTAGACAATTTTGAAACCTTACTTTCTGCTTTTGGATATTATCGGGAAGATATAGAAAAGCTTATAGTTCCTATGGCATTAGATGGAAAAGAACCAATAGGTTCTATGGGGAACGATGCTCCTTTAGCTATATTATCTAAAGAGCCCAATCGCTTATTCAGTTATTTTCGACAACATTTTGCACAGGTAACCAATCCGCCCATCGATCCTATACGTGAAGAATTGGTTATGTCATTAGAAGGCTATATAGGTTCTATTCATAAGAATATATTAGAACCAATGCCGGAACACTGTAAAATGGTGGGATTATCTTATCCTATAATTACCAATAAAGAATTAGACCTTTTACAAAACTTAGAATATAAAGGATTTAAATCAACGGTTATTCCTATACTCTTTACACCTGATTCACAGGAAGAAGCATTAGGATTAGAAAAAGGATTGGAAGAAATTTGTCAATTAGCAGTACAGGCCGTAGATGCCGGTAGTAATTATATCATATTAAGTGACCGAGCTGCCAATGATAAAAAAGTAGCTATTCCTTCATTGCTAGCTGTTTCTGCGGTACATCACTATCTTATTTCTCAAAGAAAAAGAATGCAGATAGATATTGTATTAGAATCTGCCGAGCCAAGAGAAGTGATGCATTTTGCACTTTTATTTGGCTACGGAGCCAACGCAGTAAATCCATACCTTTCCTTTGCTATTTTAAATAATTTAGTAAAAAATGGAGAAATTCAAATGATATTCTCTACAGCAGAAAGGAATTATATGAAGTCCATCCATAAAGGCTTGTTGAAAGTACTTTCAAAGATGGGAATATCTACACTTAAAAGTTATATAGGAGCTCAAGTGTTTGAAGCTGTTGGAATAAGTACTAAAGTATTAAACACTTATTTTGGAGATACTCTTTCAAAAATAGAAGGAATAGATCTCAAAGACATTGCAGAAGATGCCATAAAATCTTTTGAAAATGCATTTGAAGAACATAAGGTAGATTCAACTACAGACAACTTAGGATTTTATTCCTGGCGAAAAGGAAAAGAATCCCATGCATGGAATCCTGAAACAATAGCTAAACTTCAAATAGCTACTCGTTTAGGAGATTACAAGAAATTCAAAGAATTTACTCAAGAAGTAGATAATAAAACAGATAAAATATTTATAAGAGACTTTATAGATTATACTGCTCATCCTATATCAATAGATGAGGTAGAACCTGCCTCAGAAATTATGAAAAGGTTTGTTACAGGAGCCATGTCCTTCGGGTCAATCAGTCAGGAAGCACATGAGGCAATGGCAGTAGCTATGAATACCATTGGGGGTAAAAGTAATACCGGTGAAGGAGGGGAATTGTCTGAACGTTTTGCTACCAATGCGCGTTCAGCTATAAAACAAGTCGCTTCCGGAAGGTTTGGGGTTACTGCAGAATATTTGGTTAATGCAAACGAGATACAAATCAAAGTAGCACAAGGTGCGAAACCAGGAGAAGGAGGGCAGTTGCCTGGTTTCAAGGTAGATAAAATTATAGCCAAAACGCGTCATTCTATTCCGGGAATTTCTTTGATTTCCCCTCCTCCTCATCACGATATTTATTCCATAGAAGATTTGGCACAATTAATATTCGATTTAAAAAATGTTAATCCTCAGGCAATAATAAGTGTAAAATTAGTTTCTGAAAGTGGAGTAGGTACTATTGCTGCAGGAGTAGCCAAAGCTAAAGCAGATTTGATTTTGATTAGTGGTTGTGACGGAGGAACCGGAGCCAGTCCATTAAGTTCCATTAAACATGCCGGTTTACCTTTAGAAATAGGGCTGGCTGAAACTCAGCAAACCTTAGTTTTAAATAATTTAAGAGGAAATATCAGATTACAAACCGATGGACAATTAAAAACCGGTAAAGATATAGTAATTGCAGCTATGTTAGGTGCGGAAGAGTTTGGTTTTGCTACCAGTGCGTTAATTATTTTAGGTTGTGTAATGATGAGAAAATGTCATTTAAACACCTGCCCGGTAGGTGTAGCTACACAAAATAAAGAGCTCAGAGCTAAATTTAACGGGAAAAGCGATTATTTAATTAACTTTTTCAATTTCTTAGCAGAAGAAGTCCGAGAGCATCTGGCAAATTTAGGATTCCAAAAATTAGAAGATATAGTAGGTAGAGCAGACCTTTTAAAAGAAAAAACAGGAATAGAAGATTCGAGACATAAAAAATTAAACTTTTCAAAAATCCTTTATTATCCAAAAAATAATACAAATTCTTTACGTCATACCAAAACTCAAGATCATAAATTAGAAAAAGTTTTAGACAAAGAACTTATTGAAACCTGTCGCTTGGCTATACAAAAAGCCATGCCGGTAGACCTTACTCATAAAATAAATAACACCGATAGAGCCGTAGGAGTTATGTTGTCCGGACAAGTTGCTATGAAATACGGAAATACAGGACTTCCTCACGATACTATCAGATGTGCCTTTAATGGATCGGCCGGACAGAGTTTTGGAGCATTTTTATCTAAAGGAATAACTTTTACCTTAAATGGAGATGCTAATGATTATTTAGGAAAAGGACTTTCCGGAGGAAAAATTATTCTATTACCTCCCGGATCTTCAAATTTTAAACCAGAAAGCAATATTATAGCCGGAAATACTTTATTATATGGCGCTACCTCTGGCGAAGTGTATATAAACGGACAAGTAGGAGAACGTTTTTGTGTTAGAAATAGTGGAGCTATAGCGGTTGTGGAAGGAGTAGGAGACCATTGTTGTGAGTATATGACGGGAGGAAGAACCGTAGTACTTGGAAAAACCGGTAGAAACTTTGCGGCAGGAATGAGCGGAGGAATTGCTTATGTGTATAATATTGATGACGATTTTGACTACTATTGTAATATGGAAATGGTTGAACTATCTTTAATCGAAGATCTTTCTGAAAATAAAGAATTACATCATTTAATAAAAACTCATTTTGAATATACCCAAAGTCCAATGGCTAAAAGAATTTTAGACAACTGGCAAGAAGAGGTAAATAAATTTATAAAAGTGATGCCAATAGAATACAAAAAAGTATTACATGATGAAAAAATAGCGGCAATTAACGAAAAAATTTCAAAATTAGAATTTGATTATTAAGAAAAAATGGGAAATCCAAAAGCATTTTTAACAGTACATAGAAAAGAGGCAGGATACCGTCCTAAGCATGAAAGAATATTAGACTATGGTGAAGTAGAACAAACATTAAATGCAGAAGACCGATTACTTCAGGCATCCCGGTGTATGGACTGCGGAGTACCCTTTTGTCAATATGGTTGCCCCTTAGGAAATAAAATGCCCGAATGGCAAGATTACATATATAAAGGAAATTGGAAGAAAGCAATGTTAAGTTTGCAATCAACCAACGATTTTCCTGAATTTACAGGTAGAGTGTGTCCCGCCCCTTGTGAAAAGACTTGTGTTCTCTCCATTCATGATTCACCCGTAACCATAAGGGAAAACGAAGCTGCTGTTATGGAACAGGCTTATTCCGAAGGATATATGAAGCCTAAAATCCCACAATTTAGAACCGGAAAAAAAGTTGCGGTTATAGGCTCGGGGCCTTCCGGATTAGCCGTAGCTAACCGATTAAACCAAAAAGGACATGAGGTTACTGTATATGAGAAAGAACACAGTATCGGAGGATTGTTACGTTATGGAATACCAGATTTTAAGCTTAATAAAAATATAGTAGAAAGACGAGTGAATTTAATGCGTGAAGAAGGCATAGAATTCATAACCAATACAGAAATAGGAAAAGAAATTAAAGCCAAAGAATTGCATAAAAAATATGATGCAATCTGTATTGCCATTGGCTCTCAAGTACCTCGCGATTTGCCCATAGAAGGAAGAGATTTGCAAGGGGTTTATTATGCTATGGAATACCTTACTGTGCAAAATAAACTGAATGCGGGAGAGCCTGTTTCAGAAGAAAAACTAATAAATGCAAAAGGAAAAAATGTATTGGTAATCGGAGGTGGGGATACAGGTTCAGACTGTATAGGTACTGCAAACAGACAAGGAGCTGCCAGTATTACCCAAATTGAAATATTGCCTAAGCCAAAAGAATTAAAAGATATAGAAAATCGTTGGCCGGTTCCATTTCCTGTGTATTTAAAAACTTCATCATCTCACCTCGAGGGAGGAGAAAGGCGCTGGGCATTAAATACCAAAAGATTTATCGGAGAAAATGGGAAACTAACAGCCGTAGAATTGGTAGAAATAGAATGGGGAAAAGATGAGTCCGGTAAATTTATAATGAAAGAAACC
This sequence comes from Apibacter adventoris, assembly GCF_002964975.1. Taxonomy (GTDB): domain Bacteria; phylum Bacteroidota; class Bacteroidia; order Flavobacteriales; family Weeksellaceae; genus Apibacter; species Apibacter adventoris. Next base: position 227,407 of record NZ_PSZM01000036.1, read on the forward strand.
GGTAAAGTAGAAATTTTAAAAGTTGATTTGGTTTTTTTAGCCTTAGGTTTTATACACCCCATACAAGAAGGATTTTTGGAAGAAATGGAAATTGTTATGAATGAGCGAAAGAATATTCATACTGATGAGGTTAGGAAAACGAATATCGATAAAGTATTTGCCGCCGGAGACTGCGTAAGCGGACAATCCCTGGTAGTTAGCTGTATTGCATCAGGAAGAAAAACGGCTGAGCATATAGATGCATTTTTAAAAAAATAAGATTGATAAAATAAAAATACATTTTAGAGCATTTTACTGGCAGCTATATCAATAGCTGCCAGTATATTTATAAAATTATGAAATAATGGGAACGAAAAATTTGAGTATAAAATACCATTTAATGGCTGTAATTACGGTAATTATTTGGGGAACTACATTCATTTCGACGAAAATCCTTATCAATAATGGTCTTAGCCCGGTAGAAATATTCTTTTACCGTTTTTTAATGGCATATCTCTGTATTTGGTTTTTTACACCTAAAACATTACTTTCAAAAAGTAAAAAAGATGAATTTCTTTTTGTTTTATTAGGACTGTGCGGAGGGTCTTTATATTTTGTTGCAGAAAACATGGCTTTAGGGATTACCCTAGCTTCCAATGTATCTCTGATTATATGTACAGCTCCTTTACTTACAGCCTTTTTATCATTTATTGTGTACAGAAAAAAAGAAAAACCTACCAAAAATTTAATATATGGGTCATTGCTAGCTTTGGTAGGTGTCACTTTGGTAATTTTTAACGGGAGTTTTGTATTACAGCTAAATCCTTTAGGAGATTTTTTAACTGTATTGGCAGCCTTGTCCTGGGCTTTTTATGGGTTGATTTTAAGGAAGATGGAAAATAATTATCCTACCTTATTTATCACCCGCAAAGTCTTTTTTTATGGAATAGTTACCCTTTTGCCCATTATGTATTTTCAGCCTATACACTTTAATAAGGATATTTTATTTCGACCATCCGTGATTTTAAATTTATCATTTTTAGGCTTTATAGCCTCCATGCTTTGTTTTTTCATGTGGAATACTGCTGTCAAAAAATTAGGAGTAGTCAGAACCTCCAATTATATATACGTAGTTCCTTTAGTAACCTTACTCACCTCCTCTCTGGTTTTAGAAGAGCAGATTACCAAAATAGCTATTTTAGGTTCTATTTGTATTCTATTGGGAGTATATATGGCAGAAAGAGGAATAAACCTTCAATTCATAAAAAATATAACTCAAAAACGAATATAGAAAAATATGATTTCAGTAAAATCAGAAAAAATATTCAGGATTTTTTGGTATATAGCTGCCTTTGGACTCACATTATATGTAGGAATTAGTGATTTACAAACCGGCAAAATTCCATTCTATGTAACCGTTATTTCAATGATAACCGTTATTTTGGGATACATTTGTGTAAGTGTTTTAGTGAGCCGCTCTCCTGTATTTTCCAATGTGTTGGGAATGTCTGCCAATACCGGAGAAATTTATATGCAGATTTTGTTTAGAAACCCGGGAATGGCTCTTAGTAGTGTGTATTATTTTATTACTCATATTTTTGGATTGTATCTGTGGACCCGGAAAGAAAATCTGGATGAAGAAGGAAAAGTGAAAATTTCACATACTAATAAAAAAGCACTGATTTTTACTCTTATTTTCTGTATAGCAGGAATATTTTTTTTATATAATTACGGAGATTTTTTATTTAAGGATAAAAAAAATATGTATGTATTTGTCCTGAATAGTATAGCCTTTCTGTTGGGGGTTGCAGCTCAATTTACCATGATCATGCGTCAGCCTTTTTCCTGGATTTTGTGGAGTATAAGCAATTGCGTTTGGTTTATATTAAATATACTATCTCATAACTATATTTTTGCTATACAATCGGTTCTTTATGAGATTAATGCCCTTGTAGGAGTTTATAAATGGTATAAAGAAGCTCGTAATTAATATTTGTATATCAAATACTTAAATAGTAATTTCTAGATGAATATTGTACACGATATGTGTAAAATTTTATTTATTTTTTTGAAATGAATACTCGTATTTTACTTTTCAGATGTAAAAAAAACTAAATATCTAATAAATTTTTTATGTGTAATTTTTAATTTAAAATAAAAATAAGTAAATTTATCCAATGGTTAAATACTTATATGTCTAATTTAGGTTTTTATATAGACGACTCGGAAAAGCAATTTTTAAAAAGCGAAAAGAAAGAAGTATTAGCTTCTACTCAATCAAAAAAAGTACATTGGGGAGCAAAAAATTCCTTATACCTGTAAGATCTTCCCCTAAGGGTATATCGAGTACTCATTAAATATCCGCTATCATCTTCGCAGATAAATTATGAAATTACAACACAAGGGCGGGGTACTGCTCAGAATATAACCCGGATTCGGTTTCAGAAAGACCGGTTCTTTGTTAATGGTCATTCTCCGGAGAGGGTGGCCGATGAACTGGCTATACTTACTACCCGAGCCTTGTATCCTTTGGAATTACATATTGATTATAATACCCGCAAACAAAAAATAATTAACCGAAAAGAAATACAAAATAACTGGAATAAACTGGTTCCATATTTAGAAAGAGAATATGGCGGAGCGTTATTAGAGTTGTATAAGCATACAATTGAAGAACAATTGGCCGATGACCATCGGTTTCGAAAGTCTTTACTTAGCAATGATCTGTTTTTTTCTCTCTATTGTCATTCCTTGTACGGAGAATATTCTTCGGAATTAGATAAAGAAAGCAGCCTTTGGTTCAATATAGGAGAGTATAACCGGCCTCTTCTTTTTAAGGGAAAACAATGGGTGGAAAAAGAATATAACCAGGTAGGAGGTGTATTTCTTCATTTTCACGGACAGGCGATAAAAGCAGGGGTGCGCTATGAACTGGAAGTAGAGTATAATCTGGAAAAGCAACGGTTTACCATCAAAGATATTTTGGCAACGCTTTTCCGTATAAAAGAAGGACATAAAGAACCACTTACGGAAGTAAGTATATGGCAACAGCGAGAAAAAGAGCCGGTAATAGATTATGAAAAGCAATACGAAGAAGAAAGAAAAAAGCTGGATGAAGATGAGGTAGTCTATCAGAAATATTTAAAAAACAAAGGCAAAGGATGGTTTGACCGCTTGTTTGGATTTTAAAGTTAAAATCTTATGAAAAAGTACAATTTTATAGTAACGGAAAATGCCGTATTAGAATGTGGTAAAGGGATTTCCTGCGGAGTTTTCCGGTCTTTAGATTCGGAAACATTAAGAATGAAAAAAGACGGTCAGCGGGTAATGTCAGAGGCAGATACCGGAGTTTACGGATATATGTTTTGCAGCTATACCCACGAGCTTTGCCACTGTATGCCGGGCGAAAGGTGGAATAATTCCTGTAGGGCGTTGATGGTGGAAAGGCAGCGGGTAGTCTGTACCCAATCTTTTTACCCTGCCGAGCAGGAAGAATTATTACCGTAAAAAATTAGGAGCAAGAATAAGTATTTGAAAAATATCTGTCTTAAATTATTGTTAATAAGCAAGTAAATAATAAATATTACAAAATAATTATAATTTATAATCAAAATACTAACTAAATATGGGAGTAAAATATATAGTGCAAGGAGCGGTTTGCAGCTGTCTGTACGGGAGCGGTACCGATGCGTTGAAAGTAAAAACCCAAAGTAAAGTGTTCCTTAATGATATGGACGGAGCCAAAAAACTGGCGGTAACCACTACAGACCTGGGCACTACCTTTGAAAAGAATTGCTTTGGCAGTTGTGCTAAAAAAAAGAACAATCCTTGTACAGTTACCCTTACCGCCTGGAGTGGCGAGGAAACCAAGAAGAAAATAGTAGGGGCCGGAAATCTCCTTACTGAAGAGTCTAAAGCTACCTGCCCGGTAGGAGGCAAAGACTGCATCAGTATTTTGTATCATGGACAACAAGCTGAGGTATCTCCTCAGAATTTTAGTAATACCGATCCTCAGGTACAGGCGCAGATCAATCCATTGGTAGATACCGCCCACCTGGGACGTAACCTGAAACCTTCCCCGCAACTTAAAGCTAAATAACTATGGCCAGAGGAATTACGGGAATACTTTTTACAGACGAAGATCTGGAAACCGGACAGATAAAAGAATATCCGTCCCTTAAAAACTGCAGGGTGTACGGAGTAATGGCCAACAGCCTTTTTGCGTATATAGAAGCAGGAATAGTCGAAGAAAGCCGCAACAGGTCCGAAATACTTAAAGAAAAAGGCTATAAAAATTCCGGCATTAAATGGGTATACGGTCGTGTAAACTCCTTGGAAAAAGGAGGAATTGAATGGTTACACTGGTTTAGCGATACCAACCAAAATAATAAAAAAGACCCCGGGGAACAAAATATAGAAAATGAGCCCCTTATCAAAATATCCGGCTCGGACCTCTATGGCGTAGGCGGGGCCTATAACCGTGCGGACTCTATATCTCTGTGGTTTGATAAAGACGAAAAATTTCTTCCTGCCCTGTACTGGGTAGAACCCTTTCTGGTTCATCCCGAACTTCATTTTGGTGCGGCGCCCAAAGGCATGTTTATGATGCCGGCCCAGCATCCCGGTCCTTATGAGGTTACTATAAGCGGGAACCATACGGTACACAGGGGGGCATTTAGCCGGATATTGGCTTCAACGGTGAAACAGGCAAAGTATACCTACTTGTATTACGGCGAAAATATAGAGTTTTTTATAGAGACACTTCATATTCCCGAAGGGGAAAAGCTGAGCGTAGAGATATGGGATGAATCGTCTGATAAAACCCTGTATAGCACTACGGCTACTGTAACGAAAAATAAACCGGCACAGGAAGAAGAAGAAACGGATGAATTGCAGGACTATCTGGAGCAGTTTAAAGGCTTTGCGGAAGTAACTGTTCCGTTGGATATAAGCAAAATGCCCGAAGATCAGAAAAAAAAGGAAGCCCGCGTGTTTAAAGTTCAGATTTCCTATCTCCCTTCAGATTTTAGTCTGATTAACGAAATGGGGGGAGTGATAGCTGCTTCCGAGATTTCTTCTGCGGTAATCTCTTCCCGTACGCGCAAAGAGTTGGCTAATAAACCCCGGGTTCAGTCGGTAACCGGCTATATACAGATTATGTACGAAGACACCGAAGCCTATATTAGTACCCGTAATGCTCCGGTAAATAATGTGGTAGAAAAAGAAACTCCTGTTTTATTAGCTCCCAAAGGAGAACCTTGCCATTATACCCAGATTAAAGCCCAGCGTTACAAAGAGGAAGGTTTTTCTAAAAAAGACGGAAGTGACTCTGTTATTTTTGATGAGACTAAAATGATATTGCCTAAGTCGCAACCTACGATTGAGGTAATTGCCGGGGATGCAAAACCGGCTTTCCTGAAGTTGATGGCCGACCTGCATACGAATGAGGCCTGCCGCCCGGGTACCCATACCCGCGGAGGGAAAAGTGTTTTTTACTTTCATAAAGAAGCCAGCGCGGAACAGCAAAATCTTACTGTGGTAAATATAAAAGAAAAAGAAATAGATCTTTCCCTTCCTTATATCTATATAAAAGATAAGAAGGTTGCTAATACGGTAAGTAGCTTCCCTTTTAATTATTTCTGGCTTATTAAAAAAGATAAACAGCCCTATGTGGTAATGATAAAAACCTGCCGGTATACCAATGATGTCTTGATTAATGTATATCCGGATATAAAATGGGAAGTTTATGTGTTTTTAATCCCTACGGAATCAGATAGTTATTCCCATGCTAATATGCCTGCTGGAGATATATTTAAAAGGCATCAGGATAAGGCTCGTAAAATAGGAATAGCACATAAAAATAAAGATGTTAATTTTACTTGGGAAGTTCATGTAAAATATACAGTTTCAGGGCTAGTCTATGATTATGGAATCAATTTAAACCAAAAAATCAGAAAATACCTTGATGCGATTGGAGTGATTAAAGATATTTTGGATACTCTTTCAAATCGTAAAAAAATAGTAGAAGGAGAAGGCAATAATGCTCAGAATATGATTGCTAAAGTAGGAAAGAAGAATAAAATTCCTATATTTATTGAATTTAGCCTTCCTTCTTTTCGGGTAGGAGGAAGTTGGTATTATAAGACTGATAAAAATGAAGTTCAGTCTACAGGAAACTTAGAGTTAGGATTAGCACCCTTGATAAAAGCAAAAGGGGGTATAGATTTAATTGCTGCAGTGAGTTATATTCCAGTAGTAGGTCAGATACTCCGAGCTTTAGGGTATGTAAAAATGGGATTAGAATGGGTGTCATCCAAAGTGGGGACTCCGGTAGTTGCTGATTTATGGTTTAACATTTATGCTTTTGGGCAGGTAGATATAAAGTGGATATTGGCCTTGAAAGATTTTAGTGCAGAATTGCAACCTTCAATAACTTTAGGTATGGGTGTGGAGTTAGGTTTTAAGATAGAAGCTCGAGTAAAAAAAGTAATATTAATTAATGGCCAAAAAGAAGAAAAAACGGTGGGAGGAATGAAAGGAGAGCTTTCTGGAACAGCTGAAACAGGACTTAAACTTACTATAAATACCAATAAGCAAAAAGTCAGTGGGTTCTTTACTTTTTTAGGGGTTACTATGAAAATTGTAGGTACTTTGGAGATTTTAGATCCAGGATCTTCTAAAAAATTACCTAAGATAAGTGATTCTTATTCGATTATTCCCTATAAAAAATTCGGAGATTTTGAATTTGATTTATTAGATTTTAAATAATTATTATAATAAGAAAAAATATATAAATATGAGAAATAAAATAATTACTTTAACTATATTTCTTCTAACTGTAATAGGTTGTGCGCAAAAACAAAATAAAATAACTATGGATGAATACAAATTAAAATTAGCTGATAAAATACAAAAATATGATAAACAACCTTATTATACTTTGCAAATAAATAAGCAAAACTGTAGAGTTTTAGTAAGAATAAACGATCTTCCTTTTCCTTGGAATTTTTTTGAAGATGAAGGAGAAAGTGTACTTTTGCCAATTAATAATCAAATTCCAAAATCGGGAGGACAAACTATTACTATAGAAGTATATCCAATGAGTACCCAGACCTTTATACGGAATTTGGCTCATGTAAATATAAAGTTAGTATATGCCCCCGATCGTCATACACCTATGGATGAATTTGAGGTATTGAAGGAATGGAATCTTCCGGAGTTTTTAGAAGATAAGAAGCTCCAAAAATATGAATTAAAAGGAACATTTCAGGCACAGGTTCCGTTCGATTTTAGTGAAGAACTAATAACAGCCCAAGACTTATCTAAGATACCTGATATAGAGAAAAAAGTAGTAGATAAATACAAACAGCTAAGTAAAATAATAGAACAGGCTGATGGGTATAGTTTCCTTAAAGAGATAGGAGATTTTAATGTTAAACATTGGAGCCATAACTATTTTACCAAAAAAGAAGTAGAAGCAAATCCTGAATCTGAAAATGATTTATATAATTTGACTTTATTAGGTAGGGAAATAGCTCCTATAGAAAATTACGAGTTGGTTTTTTATCATGATAATAAAGTAGTAGTATTACGAGATAAAACAGATAAATCATTTTTCCCTAAAGTTTATTTTTGGCTAGAAGATGAGGGGAAGAAAGAAAAAGTTTTTGTTAATAGATTTATAGATTTATATATGCCGGAAGGGAGTAATGAACTAAAAGTATGGTAATTTCTATATCTATATAAAAGATAAGAGGGTTGCTAATACGGTAAGTAGCTTCCCTTTTAATTATTTCTGGCTTACTGAAAAAGATAAACAGCCCTATGTGGTAATGATAAAAACCTGCCGGTATACCAATGATGTCTTGATTAATGTATATCCGGATATTGAGTGGGATTTTAATTTCTTTTATAATACTAAAGATCCTGTTTGGTATGGAGAGACGGAACCTAATTATAATTTATACAATCTGGATGATAAGAATTCGGTTAATAAAAATATTTCTTTAAAAGATGTACGAAATTGGGGAGATGTTAAGGCAGTAGCAGATTTAAAAAATGAAGAAAGGAACCGGAAAAGACAAAATACATCTACTCAAACCCGTATGACAACAATGGCAAACCGTAATTTAGGAGATAAGCTTACTAATTTTGGTTTAACTATAAAGGCGAAGTATAACGGGAAAATAACGGAAGAATTAAGTTGGAATTTTGCGGAAAAATATCGGAGCACGACAAAAATATTAAAAAGTATATATGATACCGCAGAAAAAATAACCGGGGCTGTGCAAGCCAGAAAATCGGCTAAGGAGGTAGGAACAAAAACCCCAAGTTTATTAGGGAGGTTAAATGCTATGAGTTTGTCTTTACAAGCTCCAGCACCTTCTGCCGGAATAAACTGGAAATATGCTACTACCAAAATAGAGTAGGATTGCAATTGGAAGGCTATGTAAAATGTACTCCTTTAATCGGAGGAAATCTGAAAATTGATTTACTGGCTTTGGGAGAAAAGATCCCGGTATATGGAAAATTAATTACAGCACTTGATATAGCTACCTGGCTGGCAAGTAAATTAAGCATGGGAGTTTTGGAAATAAATTACCGGATAGATTTAATTTTTTATGCTAATTTAGCTATAGATAAGGCGTATGTAAACTGGAATGGAACCCGGCCTAAAGGAAAACAATTTGATACCGATATGAAAATTAGCGGGACTTTTGGGGGAAAATTGGAAATTTCAACAGAGGTAAAAGCGCAATCAAAATATATGACAAAACAAGGAGTAGAAGTATCTTTTGAGGCAGGAGTGAAAGCTGATTGTTATTTTAAGATAACTGCCGATCCTAATTTTAATAAAGAGAACAAGGTTAATTGGACTACAGAGTTTTCTGGCTTAATAGTTGAATTTTATTATAAACTTTCATTAAAAAGTACCTCAAAAAATAAGCCCCCTAAAACATTGAGTCCAATTAAATTAATACCATCATATACAGGGAAAACAACAATGAAATTTTGAGGAAGTTAGAACTAAAAAAATAATATAAACATGAGAAGTAAAATATTAATTCTAATATTTTTGGTATTTATATTAATAAACTGCCAAGAAAAAAAAGAAGTATTAACTAATAAAAAAGAAAATAAAATGAAAATAAACAGTAGTACTCCTATTTATGGAATAGATTTTAATATAGCAACACCTTTTGAAATATTAGTTAATGATGTTCCTGTTATGAAATATTTTTCAAATGGATCAGCAAGTGCTTTTGTTCCAATTAATGGAATGCTAATTAAGGGTAAAAAACAAGAAATAAAAATAAAATTATATAATAGTGATGGGGAAAAAAATATAACAGAAGATATTGCTAAATATTTCAGTTTAAAAATTGTTTTATCTAAAGATATTAGTTTTGGGAAATTTCAAGATGTGCAAATTATAAAAATTCCAGATTCTATAAAAAATACTTCTTTTGTTGAGTATGTATTTCCATTCTATGTAGAGTTTCCTTTCGAAATAGAAGGATGGCAAAAATCATTAAATTTAACTAATGAAGATAAAGATAAACTTTTAGAAGAAGTGGTATTAAAATATGAACAGTTTAGAAATATATTAAATAATAAGGATGGAAAGGAATTTTTAGAAAAAACAAAACATCGTGAAAATGAATTAAATCAAGCATTTTATTTTAATGAAGATCAGAAACGAGAAGATGATAAAGAAACATTAGAAATTATAAATAGAATAACTAAAGTATTTCCTTTAGAAAATTACCAGATGGTATTTTATGGGAATGGAAAGATAGTTGCTTTAGTACGCATTGATAAAAATTTTAGAGGAGAATCAGCATTACAAGCAGAGTTAGATGATGAAAGCGTACAAATATATGAATTATTACTTCATCGTCCTGCATTAGGTAAGCCGTTAGAAGTTATACGATAGATAATAGGCTAAATGAAATTAAAGTAAAATAGGGTTAATGCTCAAGTATATAAATAAAGTTGGTTTTTGCTTACTTCTGGTATCTTCTGTGTTTTCTTGTGCGCAAGGGAATAAGGGAAAGGAGATAGAGCAAAAAACAGATGAAATTATGAAGACCATAGATATCCCAAAACAATACAAACAAGAACCTTTTTACTATTGTGGAATTTACAGTTCCAATGTAAAATGGGAATTATTTATAAACGATGTACAAATGTTTTCTCATTATCAGGGAATGATAACTAGCCCTATAGTTCCCCTAAATTATAATATATTACAAACAGGGAAGCAGAAAATGACGATTCGGATATATCCGTCGGAAGGTAAGCAAACACTGGGAGGATATGCAACTTTTAGAATGAGATTGTTTTATAATCAAAATTTTAGGGATGAAAACGATCCTGAAATAGATATTTTAAGTTATGAATTGCCTTACGCACAAACAAAAGGGCTGCCTTATGTAGAAAAAACCTTTGAATTTGAAGCAGAAGTGCCTTATAAACTGATAGGCTGGACAAAGTCGAAAGATTTGACTAAAGTACCTGATTTGGAAGCAAAAGTAGTAGCAAAAATAGAACAACTAAGAAAAGTTCTGGAAAATAAGGATACAGAAGCTTATATACGAGTGGTAATGCCTAAATTACAAGAGCAGTTTGTTTGTTTGTATGCTACTCAGACAGAAATTAAGAATTATTTAAACGGATTATCTCTTGTAAATAGTGAGGCATTAGAAGGGTTAAAAAACATTAAAATATTGCCTATAAATAGTTATCAGATTGTTTTGGAACCAAATAATAAAGTGGTAAAATTACGGCAATCCGATAAAGATGGGGATATTATAGATGGAGTAGTATTTGAGGGTATTTCTGAAGAAACAGGCGAAATAGAAACTGGAAGTTATTTATTTCGTTTTCATATTCCAGAAGGCTCTAATGAATTAGAAGTTATACGATAGATAATAGGTTAAAAATAAAATTAGAAAAAACTATTGTATTAATGTTCAGGTGTATACATAAAGTTATTTTTTGCTTACTTTGGGTATCTTCTCTATTTTCCTGTGGGCAGGGAAACAAAGAAAGAAGTTTGCCACAAAACGATCAAATAAAAAAAATAACTATATTTAAACAACCTGAAATTATGAATGATACGTTAAAACCCTATCTATTTATTCCAACTTCTTTTATATCTAATACAAATATTAAAAATAAAAGTTATAATATCACAGTAAGAACAGGAAATTCTCAATTAGAGTTATTGGTGGGAGATGTTCCGATTTCCTTAAACTTATTTTGGGGAGATGTTACTAAAACAAATGGACTTCGAACAAGTCCTAATGTACCCATTAATTCCTGTATCTTAAAAAGTGGGAAATATAAAGTGACAGGTAAGATTTACCCTCGCTTTGGACAAAAAATGTTAGAAGAAAGCACCTATCTAACAATGGAAGGATATTATAGAAAAGCGAATGATTGGAATCATAAGTATCCAATATTTTCTATAAAAACTAATGAATTAGCATATTATAGGGGCAATCAATTATATAATCCAATTGTAGGATTTCCTTATTTCGAACTACAAACCGAAATAGAGGTAGAAGTACCCTATGAAGTAGAAGGCTGGAGCCATTCTGTAAATCTGAAAGAACAGAATGAAGAAGAACTAAAAAAGGAGATGCAACAACGTTATGATGACATACGTCAGCTTATAGCCAAAAAAGACACCGCGGCCTTTCGTCAGTTAATACAAGAAAGAGAAGATCTTCTAGGAACCGTATATTACTATTCCGAGGAAGAAAAAGAAAACCGGATAAAGGATTTACTCACGGTCATTATGAGTGAAGAATTTGATATAGCTCCTTATCCTCAGGAAGCTCAGCTCTTATACTTTGCCGAAGGTAAAATGGTGACATTGGTAGACCCGGTAAACCGCGAAGGGGTAATCCGTTTGTTAAACCGAAAAGATCCCAAAGATATAGTTTCTTTAGAGTTCCGTTTCCACCGAAAAAAACCCGGGCAAAAGCTTAGCGTTATTTAAAGTAAAAAACAGGGAAAACAATTGTGTTAATGAGCAGGCATATACATAAAGTTATTTTTTGCTTATTTCTGGTATCTTCTGTGTTTTCCTGTGGGCAAGGGAATAAGGGAAAGGAGATGGAAGAAATTATTCAACAAGAATTAGCGTTAACCCATAACTATACTCATCGTCCGGTCTTCGGGGCTCAGGTAAACAAAAGTGGATGTAAACTTATACTGGAAATAGAAGGAGCGCAGGATTACCGATTCACCGATAACAGAGGTGAGTCTATGATGTTCCCGTTAAATTTGCTATTACTTAATGCAGGAAAAAAGACAGCTATAATAAAAGTATATCCGCGGGATGGAGAAGAATACCTGACCATGTATGCCAATGCAAATATAACTTTTTACAGGGCAGAAGATAAAGATACCCACTTACAGGATTACCGGAAAATAGGGGAGTTTACCTTACCTCAAGGTTTAGCAGAAAAAAAACTACCCTATTATGAAGCTAGAATAAGTTTTGATGCTGATGTTCCTTTTACTTATGATAAAGAACTGGCAAAAGCAAGAGACTTAAGACAGATTCCAGATATAGAAAAAAAAATAGTTAGTAAATATGAGCAATTAAGGCAACTATGTGTAGAATATAAAAAAATAGAACTTTATAAGGAACTTGTGCATTCATCAGGTAAATTTTATAATGTTTTATATAATAACACCTATGATGAGATAAAAAAAAATAGTGAAAATACAATGGGGATTGTTCAGAATGATCCACGAATAGTAAACCGCGAATTATTACCGATAGAGAATTATACTATTCAGTATTATTCCGATGGAAAGATAATTGCCTTATGGCAAAAAAACTTACGGCCTATGTTGTATATTAAAGCCCGTATAAAAAACAACGAAGGAGAGGAAAGGGATTTTGAAGGAGGAGACTCTTTATTTCTTTATATGCCAGAAGGAAGTAATGAACTAAAAGTATGGTAATTTCTATATCTATATAAAAGATAAGAAGGTAGCTAATACGGTAAGTACCTTCCCATTTAATTATTTCTGGCTTACAGAAAAAGATAACCGGGGCTGTGCAAGCCAGGAAATCGGCTAAGGAGGTAGGAACAAAAACCCCAAGTTTATTAGGGAGGTTAAATGCTATGAGTTTGTCTTTACAAGCTCCAGCACCTTCTGCCGGAATAAACTGGAAATATGCTACTACCAAAAATAGAGTAGGATTGCAATTGGAAGGCTATGTAAAATGTACTCCTTTAATTGGAGGAAATCTGAAAATTGATTTACTGGCTTTGGGAGAAAAGATCCCGGTATATGTAAAATTAATTACAGCACTTGATATAGCTACCTGGCTGGCAAGTAAATTAAGCATGGGAGTTTTGAAATAAATTACCGGATAGATTTAATTTTTTATGCTAATTTAGCTATAGATAAGGCGTATGTAAACTGGAATGGAACCCGGCCTAAAGGAAAACAATTTGATACCGATATGAAAATTAGCGGGACTTTTGGGGGAAAATTGGAAATTTCAACAGATATTAAGGTTCAATCAAAATATATGACAAAACAAGGAGTAGAAGTAGCTTTTGAGGCAGGAGTCAAAGCCGATTGTTATTTTAAGATAACTGCCAATCCAAATTTTAATAAAGAGAACAAGGTTGATTGGACTACAGAATTTTCTGGTTTAGTTGTTACTCTTTATTTTAAAGTACAATTTAGCTCTAAAAAAGATGGCACTAGGCCTAAAAAGATTAACCCCATAAAATTAATACCATCTTACAAAGGAGAGCCTGTAAATATGGTATTTGGAAAAGATTAAATTTTTATGAGAAATAAGTTAATAATCGTTTTATTGTTGTTGTCAGTTTGTTTTAACTGTCAAAAGAAAGAGAAAAATAGTAATGAAATAAAAAAATATAAGATGGAAAAAAATTTTATTTATGGAATAGATTTTAATATAGCAACACCTTTTGAAATATTAGTTAATGATGCACCTGTAATTAAATATAATGAAGAAGGCTCTATGAGTGGTTTTTATCCTATAAATGAATTATTAATAAATAATAAAGATCAGGAAATAAGCGTAAGACTATATAGTGAAATTGGTAAAGAATTTATAGCAGAAGATATTTCAAAATATTTTAGTTTAAAATTAGTTTTATCGAAAGATGTTAATTTTGAACATTTTAAAGAAATACAAAATATCAAGATACCAGAAATAATCAAAAATACTCCATATATAGAATATAAATACCATTTTAATATTGAAGTTCCTTATCAATTAGAAGGATGGATAAATTCAGTAGATTTAACAAAAGAAAATAAGGAAGCATTATTAAAAGAAGTTAAGATGTATTATCAAAAGATTTATGGAATTTTAAATAAAGGAGATTATAGCCATTATTCCAAAATTATATCCAAAAGAAATCATGAAGTTTTAGTTGCTTATTATGATTCGGAGATAATAAAAAAAGAACAAGACGAATTACTCGAAAGAATTACTACAGCGCAAGGGAAAATGAAACCAATTGATTTTAATAAATATAATTTAAAAATATATGGGAATGGTAGATTAGTAACTTTAGAGGATGAGAAGGGTGATTCTCCCTTATTCTGTATAACTGAAGAGTATGAAGATTATTTTGGAATTATTTTGTATCGTCCTGCATTAGGTGCACCATTAGAAGTAATAAGATAAACAAATCACAGGATTAATATTATTTTAAGTTAACTGCCAATCCAAATTTTAATAAAGAGAACAAGATTGATTGGACTACAGAGTTTTCTGGTTTAGTTGTTACGGTATATTATAATATTGGAATTGTCAGAAGAAACTCTAATAACAAACCTAAACAATTAGATCCAATAAAACTCATTCCAAGTTTTAAAAATTCAGCTTATATGACCTTTGGTAAAGATTAAAATTAATTTTATGAATAAAATAGTATACATATCTTTCTTTTTTTTATTATTTCATATTAGTTGTAATAAAGCCCAAGATACACTTAATAAAATAACAAATTTAGAAACAATGAATCAACAACCTATTTATACTTTAAAAATAACATCGGGGAATCCTTATGAAACGTATATAAATAATATGATTCTGGAAAAAGATTATTTACCAGGTTCAACAGATAATGAATTAATTATTAATGATCTTATATTAAAATCAGGGAAACAAAAATTACGGATTGTTTTATTCCCCAATAAAGGAAATAAAATAGTTGATAAATTGGGTATAGATTACCTAAAGTTAGGTATTTATAAATATAATGAAGGATACCAATCTTATGTAGAAAGGAAATCTACACTAGTATGTGAATTTAAGTTAGATAAGCAACAAGGTGAAATGCCTATAATTGTTAAAGAATGGATCTTTGATGCCAAAGTACCTTATAGTTTAAAAAATTGGGAAAATGGTATTGATTTAAGTAAGGAAGATAAAGATATTTTAACTAAAGAAGTTGTGAATTATTATAATGATTTAGGAAAAATAATTAATAAAGGAGATAAAAGATCTTTTTTAAATATTATGAAGGAAAGAGACTCTGAAGTTTTTAAGTCATTATATAATGATACTATATTAATTAAAGATGATGAAGAATATATGAATAATAGATTATCAAAAAGCATAGGAAGTGTACAACCAATTAAGAATTATAGACTTATGTTTTATGGGAATGGCAAAATAGTAACATTAGAAAATGAAAAAGGTGAAACTCCTTTGTTTGGGGAAGATAAAGATAATGTTTATTCATACCAGATTTACCTTTATCGTCCTGCATTAGGTAAGCCGTTAGAAGTTATACGATAAAGATAATAGGCTAAATTAAAGTAAAAATAGGGTTAATGAGCAGGCATATACATAAAGTTGTTTTTTGCTTATTTCTGGTATCTTTTCTATTTTCCTGTGGGCAGGGAAACAAAGAAAGAAGTTTGCCGCAAAACGATCAAATAAAAAAAATAACTATATTTAAACAACCTAAGATTATGAACGATACGCTAAAACCCTACCTATTTATTCCAACTCCTTTTATACCCAATACAAATATTAAAAATAAAAGTTATTATATTGAAATACATACAGGTAATTCTCAATTAGAGTTATTGGTGGGAGATGTTCCGGTATCCTTAAATTTATTTTGGGGAGAAATTACAAGTAGAGATGGTCGTAAAATAGGTCCTAATGTACCTATTAATTCTTGTATCTTAAAAAGCGGAAAATATAAAGTAGTAGGTAGAATCTATCCTCGCTATGGTCAACAAGCTTTGGAATTTCATTCATATTTGATAATGGAAGGATATTATAGAGAGGCAGGAAATTGGGATTATACCTATCCCATGTTTATTATAGAGACTCCTAATAAGTACCATAAAAATGGAGAAATATACAATCCAATTGTAGGATTGCCTTATTTTGAACTACAAACCGAAATAGAGGTAGAAGTACCCTATGAAGTAGAAGGCTGGAGCCATTCTGTAAATCTGAAAGAACAGAATGAAGAAGAACTAAAAAAGGAGATGCAACAACGTTATGATGACATACGTCAGCTTATAGCCAAAAAAGACACCGCGGCCTTTCGTCAGATAATACAAGAAAGAGAAGATCTTTTAGGAACCGTATATTACTATTCCGAGGAAGAAAAAGAAAACCGGATAAAGGATTTACTCACGGTCATTATGAGTGAAGAATTTGATATAGCTCCTTATCCTCAGGAGGCTCAGCTCTTATACTTTGCTGAAGGTAAAATGGTGACTTTGGTAGACCCGGTAAACCGCGAAGGGGTAATCCGTTTGGTAAACCGAAAAGATCCCAAAGATATAGTTTCTTTAGAGTTCCGTTTCCACCGAAAAAAACCCGGGCAAAAGCTTAGCGTTATTTAAAGTGAAAAACAGGGAAAACAATTGTGTTAATGAGCAGGCATATACATAAAGTTATTTTTTGCTTACTTCTGGTATCTTCTCTATTTTCCTGCGGGCAGGGAAACAAAGAAAGAAGTTTGCCGCAAAACGATCAAATAAAAAAAATAACTATATTTAAACAACCCGAAATTATGAATGATACGCTAAAACCCTACCTATTTATTCCAACTCCTTTTATATCCAATACAAATATTAAAAATAAAAGTTATAATATTTATATAGTACCCTCACATGTTCAGATGGAATTGTATATAGGGGATATACCTCCTTTTATTGGAGGATTTTGGGGATATATTACAAAAGAAAATGATAGTTTTAGTGCCCAAATACCTATTAATTCCTGTATCTTAAAAAGCGGAAAATATAAAGTAGTAGGTAGAATTTATCCTCGTTATGGAGAAACTTCATTTGATTACCATTCTTATTTACAAATGGAAGGATATTATAGAAAATCCGGAGATTGGGAAGATAAATATCCTATGTTTACTATAGAAACTTCCGATACAAAATATGATGCCAATGATAAACCCTATAATCCAATTGTAGGCTTTCCTTATTTCGAACTACAAACCGAAATAGAGGTAGAAGTACCCTATGAAGTAGAAGGCTGGAGCCATTCTGTAAATCTGAAAGAACAGAATGAAGAAGAACTAAAAAAGGAGATGCAACAACGT
>NZ_PSZM01000037.1 GCF_002964975.1 Apibacter adventoris
AATTCAGGATAAAACGTTACCACAACCCGGCAAACTAACCTTGGATTGTAATAGTATAAATGGATCCACCTTAGAAGTAGGAAGTTCTTTTAATAAAACATTACAATTAAAATACACAGTAATCGGAAATCCTATAAACTTTACAGGTTATAAGAAAACGGAAAAAGGGATGACAATAGAAGTAGGCACAGAAGGGCAACAGATAAGTTTATCCGGAAGTGGAGTAATAGCTGTGACTATAAGTGGAACTCCGACACAAATCGGTATAATACCAATAGAAGTAGAAACAAAAAGTTGTAACATAACAATTCAGGATAAAACGTTACCACAACCCGGCAAACTAACCTTGGATTGTAATAGTATAAATGGATCCACCTTAGAAGTAGGAAGTTCTTTTAATAAAACATTACAATTAAAATACACAGTAATCGGAAATCCTATAAACTTTACAGGTTATAAGAAAACGGAAAAAGGGATGACAATAGAAGTAGGCACAGAAGGGCAACAGATAAGTTTATCCGGAAGTGGAGTAATAGCTGTGACTATAAGTGGAACTCCGACACAAATCGGTATAATACCAATAGAAGTAGAAACAAAAAGTTGTAACATAACAATTCAGGATAAAACGTTACCACAACCCGGCAAACTAACCTTGGATTGTAATAGTATAAATGGATCCACCTTAGAAGTAGGAAGTTCTTCCAATAAAACATTACAATTAAAATACACAGTAATCGGAAATCCTATAAACTTTACAGGCTATAAGAAAACGGAAAAAGGGATAACAATAGAAGTAGGCACAGAAGGGCAACAGATAAGTTTATCCGGAAGTGGAGTAATAGCTGTGACCATAAGTGGAACTCCGACACAATCAGGTTCTTTATCACTAGAAATAAATAATAGATCATGTAATTTATCTATTGAAAATAAACAAATTAAGAAAAATGAGTTAAAATTAGTCCCTAACCCATTGAATACTTCAGTAGGTAGCATATATATTAATTCAGATTTTGAAGATAATCATGCAACAATTACTATTTTTGATGTAAGTGGTAAAATTATATATATAAATAATTATATTGTTAAAAAAGGAGAACAAAAATTAGAATTTAAGTCTCCTGTGTTGAGTGGGATATATATAGTACAATTTAAAAGTAGTAAAATAACCAAAACCCTTAAGTTGATTGTAGAGTAGAAGATAAAAGAACTTTAATCAATAAACCCTATTATTTAAATAATGGGGTTTATTGATTTATAATTAATTTTGTAAAAATAGATTTAAAAATATGGAGAATCAGATATTGCATTCTAAAATATTTGCTAAGCCAGGAACAATTCCAATTTTAATTTTTCACGGATTATTTGGTATGTTAGATAATTGGGGAACTTTAGGGAAAAAATTTTCAGAAAATCAGGAAGTACATCTAATAGACTTGCGAAATCATGGAAAAAGTTTTCATACAGTAAGTATGAATTATACAGAAATGTCAGAAGATATTGTAAACTATATGAAACATTATTCAATTGAAAAAGCAATATTATTAGGGCACTCTTTAGGAGGAAAGGCGGTAATGGAGTGTGCAATAAAACATTCGGATTTAGTGGAAAAGTTATTAGTTGTAGATATAGCCCCAAAAGCTTATCCACCTCATCATCAGGAAATAATAAAAGCTCTTAAAAGTGTAGATTTTTCTAAAATAAAAGAAAGAAAAGAAGTAGAAAATATTTTATCACAATATATTCATGAAACAGAAGTGATTCAGTTTCTTATGAAAAACGTGTATAGGACAGATAAAAATCATTTTGATTTTAGATTTAACTTAAACACGCTTTCCAAAGACTATAATCAGTTAATTAACAAACCTATTTCTTTTGGAAAGTATGAAGGTCCTACTTTATTTATTTCAGGAGAAAAATCAAATTATATTCTTCCCGAAGACGAATTTTATATTCGTCAACAGTTTCCTAAAGAAAAATTAGTTATAGTTTCCAAGGCATCACATTGGGTGCAAGCAGATAATCCAAACGAATTTTTTGATGTTGTAAACGACTTTTTATTAAACTCTTAGCTATTAATTTATGAGATATTACATAATTGCAGGTGAAGCCTCAGGAGATTTACATGCATCCAATTTAATGAAAGAAATAAAAAAAATAGATAGTCAGGCAGAGTTTAGATTTTGGGGAGGAGATTTAATGCAGCATGAAGGAGGACATATGGTAAAACATTATCAAGAATTGGCTTTTATGGGTTTCTCAGAAGTAGTTTCTAATTTAGGAACTATTCTAGGAAATATTAAATACTGTAAACAAGATATAAAAACATATAAGCCGGATTGCGTTATATTTATTGATTATCCCGGATTTAATCTTAGAATTTGTAAATACGTAAAAAAAATTGGAATTAAAACATTTTACTACATATCTCCTCAAGTCTGGGCATGGAAATCCGGAAGAGTAAAAACCATAAAAAAATATGTAGATAAGATGTTTGTTATTCTTCCATTTGAAAAAGATTTTTACTCAAAATATAAATATAATGTTGATTTTGTAGGACATCCTTTATTAGATGCACTCAATAGCTTACCAGAGTTAAATGAAAAAATTTTTAGAGAAAAAAACAATCTTTCTGATAAACCTCTTATTGCTTTATTACCTGGAAGTAGAAAACAGGAAATAAAAAAAATGTTATCGGAAATGTTATCAATAGAAAAAGATTTTCCTGACTATGAATTTGTAATAGCTGGAGCCCCTTCTATAGATATTCAATTTTATCAACAATTTTTAAATTCACATGTAAAAATTGTTTCAAATCAAACCTATAATTTATTAAGAATATCAAAAGCAGCTTTAGTAACTTCAGGAACAGCGACTTTAGAGACAGCTTTATTAAATGTTCCTGAAGTAGTTTGTTATAAAGGGAGCCGGGTTTCTTATGAAATTGCAAGAAGATTAATCAAACATATTAGATATATATCTTTAGTAAATCTGATAATGGATAGTTTAGTAGTGACTGAACTAATACAGAATGATTTAAATTATAAAAATTTAAAGTCAGAGTTGAATAAAATTTTAGAGGAAAAGAATGAACAAAAATTAAAAATAAAATATAAAGAACTCCGTCATAAATTAGGAGATTCTGGAGCTTCAGAAAAAACAGCTCAATTGATTATAAAGCTATTAAACAATTAACAATAATTTGTATTTATATATCTATTACTTTAATAGAATTAATAATTAAATTCATGTAAAAAAACTTAATATATTTGTAAACAAGTAAAATTAAAATAAAAGAATATGATTAAAGTTTCCCCAGAAGCACAAAAAAAAGTTATAGAGCTTATGAAAGAAGAAGGCTTTGATTATTTAACTGATTTTATAAGGGTAGGAGTTGAAAGTGGAGGTTGCTCAGGTTTATCATATAAATTATGTTTTGACCGAAATCATAAACCCGAAGATAAGATATTTGAAGATAATGGAATTAAAATATTAGTTGATAAAAAATCATTTCTTTATTTGGTTGGAACAACACTAGAATATTCAGGCGGATTAAATGGAAAAGGCTTTGTTTTTAATAATCCTAATGCGCAAAGAACATGCGGATGTGGAGAGAGCTTTGCAGTTTAAATATTATTCATATAAATTTTTAAATAAAAATAGATATTATTTTTCATTGATTGCAGCTTCTAAATCGTTAGTTAAACCTAGAATGTAATTATTGTATTTTTTTAGTTCATTTGAATCCGTAACTAATTTTTTTGAGATGAATTGTTCTTTTTTAGTCCATTCCTTAGCTTTTAAACCTAAAGATGTTAGTCTTGGAATATCTTTGGATTTTATAGCTTTTATATATTCTTTGACATAAGCATCATAATCTATTACATATTGTTGAACTTCTTTGTCTTTAAAAATTGGAATTTGAATTAATGTTGATCTTTCATTTGTAAGCCCATTAATGGTTTCTAAAGAGGAAGAATCTTTTTTAATTATATTATTAGTAAGTTCAGAAATCTTTTTGGATTCTTTACAGGAAGTAAAATAGCTTAAACAAATAATAAAAGATAATGTAAAAGATAATAATTTGTTCATGAAAATAATAATTTTTTCTATTTTAGAAAAACAAATAATATTAGTATTATAATTAAAATTTATTGCACAAAATAGAATAATAATTTCGCAAAAATACATTAATTATTTTTACCACATAAAATCAAATATAATTAATAAAAAAAGATAACAATAATAATTATAATATTAAATAGATATAAATATTAATTATTTACATACAATACAAACAAAAAACAACATATAATATAAAATTTATAAGAGTATTTTTAAAATATTTACGAATAAATAAAATAAAAAATGCAGAAGATCAAATATTTTAAAGATAAAATCATATTATTAATAAAATCTATTAGTTACATATTATATAAAAAATAATCTTACTATTTTTGTGTTTAAAACTAATCTAAATTAGATTTTATCAATATAGTTTAGCAAAATGAGTAAAACAAAATATACAGAAGAAGAGTTAAGGATAGATCTTGAAAATCAAGAGTACGAATATGGTTGGGCAAGCAACTTGGAATATGAAGATTTTCCTATGGGATTAAGTGAGGAAATAGTGAGAGAAATTTCTGAAAGAAAAAATGAGCCTGAATGGATGTTAAATTGGAGATTAGAATCATTTCATATTTGGGAAAAGATGATGCCTCCCCATTGGGCTAATGTGTCTTTTAATGAACCAGATTTTCAGGCAATAAAATATTATGCAGTTCCTAAAAAGAAAAAAGAGTTAAGTGGTTTAGATGAGGTAGATCCCGATTTATTAAAAACTTTTGAGAAACTAGGCATATCTTTAGAAGAACAGAAAAGATTAACAGGTGTAGCAGTAGATGCTGTTATAGATAGCGTTTCTGTAAAAACAACTTTTTCAGAAACGCTAGCAGAAAAAGGAATTATATTTTGTTCAATTAGTGAGGCGATACAAAAACATCCTGAAATAGTAAAAAAATATTTAGGGAAAGTGGTGCCTAGAGGAGATAACTTTTATGCCGCATTAAATTCTGCTGTTTTTTCGGATGGATCATTTTGCTATGTTCCCAAAGGAGTAAAATGCCCTATGGAATTGTCTACTTATTTTAGAATAAACCAATCTGGAATTGGGCAATTTGAAAGGACTTTATTAATAGCGGATGAAGGAAGTTATGCTTCTTACTTAGAGGGATGCACAGCGCCACAACGAGATGAAAACCAGCTTCATGCTGCTGTAGTAGAAATAATAGTCTTAAATGATGCAGAAATAAAATACTCTACAGTCCAAAATTGGTATCCCGGAGATAAAAAAGGGAAAGGAGGGGTTTATAACTTTGTAACTAAACGAGCATTATGTGAAAAGAATGCAAAAGTTTCGTGGACTCAAGTAGAAACAGGTTCAGCAGTTACTTGGAAATATCCTTCCTGTATTTTAAAAGGAGATAACTCTATAGGAGAATTTTACTCCATTGCTGTAACCAACAATTTTCAACAAGCCGATACAGGAACAAAAATGATACATATAGGAAAAAATACTCGATCAACAATTATCTCAAAAGGAATTTCGGCAGGAAAATCACAAAACAGTTATAGAGGATTAGTTAAAGTACTTTCTGGAGCAGATAATGCCAGAAATTTTTCTCAATGTGATTCCTTATTAATGGGGAATAATTGTGGAGCACATACCTTTCCCTATATAGAAATAAAAAATAAAACAGCTCAGTTAGAACATGAAGCGACAACATCTAAGATTGGAGAAGACCAGATTTTTTATTGTAATCAGCGAGGAATAGATACTGAAACAGCTATAGCTTTAATAGTCAATGGATTTAGCCGTGAAGTACTAGATAAATTGCCTATGGAGTTTGCTATTGAAGCAAAGAAGCTTTTAGAAATTTCCTTAGAAGGCAGTGTAGGATAGAATTAAAAATTTAATTAAAATTGATTCGATAAGTTCCAGTAGCAGAACTTTTCCCTTTATCGGCTTTAACATATTGTTTTATCCACTTTATACCTGTATTAACCAGACATGTATTACTAATTCCTGATTTTCGGTTTACAGAAGTCACATTTCCTGTTTTATCAACAGTAAAATTGAATATAACAGTTCCTGTGCCTGAGCAATTATAAGGTGGTACACTCCCTCCTCTTCCCATGGTTCCCGGTATAAATCCAATTAAATTACGGCCATTTCCAAATCCTTCTCCACCTCCACTACCACTTCCCATTGGATCTCCTTGATTTTGCCCGGGTTTACCATTACTTCCATGACCAGTAGAGGAATTGCTATTTCCTTTTCCTTTTAATAAAGCACCAATAGCCTCTGTTCCTTTAATATTTCCGCTCTCTTTTCCATTTCCTGTTCCTTTAGAAGATTTAGATTTAGTATTATATTTTTCAGCGGAGTTTTGTTTTGTATTATCTTTTGAGGATTTTTTTGTATTAGAAGTAGAGGTAACCGTCTCTTTAGAAGAAGTATTGGTAAGGTAAGAATTTTCTTCTTTCTCTATTTCATTTGAAGAAGCTAGGGCATCATCCTTTCCTAAAGGATCTCCTCCGTTTCCTTTTTGTAAATCTTGTTCGGCAGGCTCTTCATCTCCTAAACCAAATGCACTTGTTCCATAATCTGAACCTAAATCAGAATCAAAATTTATATCTATATAAGTAGTGGGGGGTGTAGTGAAAAAAGTAGTATGGAAAGTTAGTATTAAAAATAAAATAATTCCTGAAATAAAAAGTGTAATAAGAGCACTGATTATTTTTTCCTTTTTATTATTTTCGTATGATGTTTTATTACAAGTCGGCATTCTAGGCTTATTCTTTTTGGATTTGCGGATTTGTAGCAATTAAAACACGATATTTATTTCTATTAGCAATATCCATAAGGAAAATAACATCCTTATGTAAAGCATCTGCATCTGCTGCTATTACGAAAGAAGGAGCTGGATTTGAAATGAACATTGATTTTAAAGTGGGTTCAATCTGTTCCTTAGCAATTTCTTTTTTATTTAAAAAATATTTTCCATCTATAGATACAGCTATATATAATCTTTCAGCCGGCATTTCCTGACCTTTGGCATTTGGTAATTTTACATTAAGGGCGGATTGACTAGCAGACGCCGTAAGCATAAAAAAGGTTAATAACAAAAAAATTACATCGGTAATAGATGCCATACTAAATTCTGCAGATATTTTATTTCTACTTCTTAGTTTCATGTTTAAATATCTATATTTGGGTAATAGGTTTATTTAATATATCTAGAAAATCTATAGCAGTTACTTGTAGAGAATATACTAATTTGTCAATTTTAATAACTAAAATGTTATAAAAAAGATAAGCCAAAAGTCCTACAATAAGCCCGGCGGCAGTATTAGCCATAGCGGTATAAATACCACCGGCAAGCATTTGAGCACTTGCTTGATCTTCCGAACTAGTAGCAAAAAAAGCGATAATCATTCCTATTACTGTTCCTAAGAAACCCAACATAGGAGCTGCTCCGGATATTGTTCCTAAGACTCCTACATTTTTTTCTAAGTCAAAAATTTCCAGTTGAGCAGTATTTTCTATAGCATCGCTAATATCACGAGTGGGTTTACCAATTCTCATAATTCCCTTATATAAAATACGACTTTCAGGGGTATGTGTTCTTTTGCATAAATCTAATGCTACGTTTATTTTTCCGTCATGAATTAGATCCCGAACATCATTTAATAATGTTGAGTTATTATTTGAAAATTTTTTAATTGTAAAATACCTTTCAAAAAATATATACAGTGTAATCATAAATAACAAGAATAAACATATCATTACAAATATACCTATAGGTCCACCATGTGTAATCATATCAATTAAAGAAAAAGATTTTTCCTTAATTTCTCCTTGTATTGCTACTGCCTGAATCTTTTGCAAAGAATCGTTCATAAATAAATTTTTTTGATTAAAATAAATTAAAAATAGAAATAGAGTTATTTTACCCTAATAAAGTGCACAAAGTTAGGAATTATTATTTTTAATAGGCATAATATAATGAAATAAGTATATGGCTATATAATATAAAAATGAGAAATAAACAGAAAATATATGCAATCATTAATTAATACAATTCTTCAATTGGAATATTTTCTATTTCCACACCCGCATTTTTCAAAAATTCAATTCCGGTGATATCTGAGTATTCATGAATATAAACTATTCTTTTTATACCTGATTGATGTATTAATTTGCTACACTCCCTACATGGAGAAAGGGTTACATATAAAGTGGCACCTTTACATGATTGAGTAGATGCGGCTACTTTTAAAATGGCATTGGCTTCAGCATGAAGAACATACCACTTTGTGTAGCCTTCATTATCTTCACAAATATTTTCAAATCCGGTGGGTGTCCCATTGTAACCATCAGAAATAATCATTCGGTCTTTCACAATTAGAGCTCCTACTTTTTTCCTTTCACAATAAGATAGATTTCCCCATTCTAAAGCCATTTTTAAGTAAGCTATATCATATTTTGTTTTCATAAAATAAAAATACTGTTTTTTTAATAAATATATCTTTTTCGTTAGTTAATAAATTAAAAACTGGTTAAATATGATATATTGTTATATTTTATATTAAAACAATATTTATTTGTTTAAATTTTAATAAATAAAATATATGGAATAATATTTGTTATAAAATAATTTGATTTTACATTAATATAAAAAACAAATATTATATAAAAAACATTATAATGGAAAAACAATTATTTAGTTCGTTAAATAAATTAATCACTCCGGAAATTATTTCTAAAGTTTCTTCAGATTTGGGAGAAAATTCTGGAAAAGTGACTTCTGCAATTGGAGCAATCATTCCCAGTATTTTTGGGTCTTTGGTAAATAGAGGTGAAGATAGTAATGTAGAAAATGTTTTAAAACAAGCAGGCAACTCATCTATTTTGTCAAATATTACAGAATTATTTTCAGGAAAAACAAATCCTGAAATACAAAATATAGGTTCAAGCTTTTTAAATACTCTTTTTGGGGATAAAATAAATTCTTTTTCTGGTATTATATCATCCTTTTCAGGTTTAACCAGTGATAGTGCCAACAAAATTATAGGAATGGTTTCTCCTTTAGTAGCAGGTTTTTTAGGTAAAAAAATGCTTTCTGGAGTAAGTCTTAAAAGTATATTAGAACAAATTTCATCAGAAAAAGATAATTTTTTATCCTCAATACCCTCTGGATTAACCAGTGTATTAGGAATATCATCTCTAGCGGGTTTAGGGAGTTCTTTTTTAAATAAAACAGAATCCCAAACAAAAGAAGCAGTAGATCATATGAAAAATAAAGTTGAAGACACTTATGAGGATTACAAAGCTAAGTTAAACAAAAAATCTGGAAGTGGTTGGATTAAGTGGTTAATAGGTATATTAGTACTTCTTCTTTTGCTATTTTGGTTATTTTCTAAAAACAGCTGTTCTAAAAAAGAAATGAATCCCGGAGCAAATTCAAATAAAATTTCAGATAGTACATCTGTTAAAGATTCAATATCATTACAAGAACAAAAACTTAAGCAACAAAAGCAATTAACACAGATTTCATTACCTAGTGGTTTAAAAATTAACGCATATCCCGGAGGAATTGAAGACCAGATAGTAAAATTTTTACAATCTGATGAATATAAAAATAGTACTAATGATGACTTAAAAAATAAATGGTTTGATTTTGATGCGATCAACTTTGAATTTGGAAGCGGAACTCAACTGACTCCTGACTCAGAAAACCAAATTAAAAACATTGTAAGTATAATTAAGGAATTTCCTAATACTAAAATTAAAATTGGAGCATATACAGATAAAAAAGGAAACAGTAGTGCAAATCTTAAACTTTCTCAACAAAGGGCAGATGTTATAAAAGATATCTTAATTAAAAATGGATTAGATAAACAAGTTGTAGGAGCAGAAGGGTATGGAGATCAATTTGCTAAAGTCGATATTAATGCTTCAGATGATGAAAGAGCTAAAGATAGAAGGATTTCTTTAAGGTTTGATAAATAAATATTTACATTATACAGACCTTTTTGAAATATTTATTTTTGAGAAATTAATCGATACAAAATTAATAATTGTTTAAAAAGTGGGGGTTCAAGCTTAAATATATTTCTTATAAAAATAAAAAAGCCTGATTTTAAATCAGGCTTTTTTATTTCCAATTTTTATAATCTTCAATAGATTTACATGTACAAATTAAATTTCTGTCTCCATAGGCATTATTAATTTTTCCAACAGAATGTCAAAACTTATTTTCTAAAATCCAATTTAAAGGATAAGCAGCTTTTTGCCTACTATAAGAATGATTCCAATGATTAGAAGTAACTTCAGCAAGTGTATGAGGAGCATTTTTGATTAAACAATCTTCTATTGGGTACTTTCCAGTTTCAATTTTATCTATTTCTTTTCTAATTGAGATTAAAGCTTTTGTAAAACGATCTAGTTGAGCAATACTTTCACTTTCTGTAGGTTCAATCATTAATGTTTCTGGAGCCGGGAAAGAAACAGTAGGGGCATGAAAGCCATAATCCATTAAACGTTTAGCAATGTCCCCAACTTCTATTCCCAAAGATTTAAAAGGTCTGAAATCAATAATCAGTTCATGACCTACTCTACCAAATTTATTAGTGTAAAGAATTTGGTAATATAGAACTAATTTACTTTTCAGGTAATTAATATTTAATGTATATCAATTGTAGTAGCTTTTTTTAATCCTTCTGCTTTTTGTTTTAATTACTGTAAAGGTTTGAGTATACATTACTTTAAAAAATAAAAAATTTATTAGATTGTATTTGATCTTTCGGTTTGGATTCATATAGCATATGAATAACTTTAGCTGCAGCAGTTGCCTCTTCCAAAAGAAATGCATTAGAAATAAAAAACCGGTTAAATCGGAAATTAATGTTTGAAAATTTAGCAAGGCTTCTAATCTTCCCTGAGACACTTCTGCTTGGTTTGTACCAACTCGGATTTTCAAAAATATTCCTTTGGATAGGTGCCGGAAGGATCGTTCCAAAGTACCCAAAATCTATAAATGAACTGAAAACTTTATTCTAAGAAGCTAGATATTTGGATAATAAAATCATATCATATTCAGATATAGCTTTTGGCAGTTCTAAATCTTCTTGTTCTAAAATATTTTTAGGCATAGTCTGGGAAATTAATTTATCAACAGAAGAAGCATTAATTTATTTTAGAATTTTATGTATATCATTTTCACTGATTCATATGTTGTAAAGAAAAATCAGAAGTGTTCATCTAAATTAATTTAAATAAGGGTTATATAATTTCAAAAATAAACAATTGTAATATTACGATAAAATTTATTTGAGTTTTAAAATATAAAATAATATCTTCTATCTTATTTTTCACATGATATATTTCAGAGAATAAATTTTGTTTATAAAAAAAATAATATATATTTTTGTTTCATCTAAATAAAATGGGAAAAATTATAAATATAACAAGTTGGTGGCGTTTTCAACTTCAAAAGTTGTGAGTCAGCAGTTATGTCTATAATATTGAATAATATTAAGTAAAAAATAAAGGCCTATCGTACTCACGATAGGTTTTTTTATATATAAATAAAGACCTATGCAAAAATATCATGTAGATCAAAATGGATTTTATGGAGAATTTGGAGGAGCGTATATTCCGGAAATACTTTATGATAATGTAGAAAACCTAAAAAATAATTATTTGAAAATACTGGAAGATCCAAAATTTAAAAAAGAGTATTATTCATTATTAAAAGATTATGTAGGACGTCCCTCTCCCTTATATCTTACTCGAAGACTATCCGAAAAATATGGTTGTAAAATTTATTTAAAAAGAGAAGATCTTAATCACACAGGTGCACATAAAATTAATAATACTATAGGTCAAATATTGATAGCCCAAAGAATGGGAAAAACAAGGATAATTGCTGAAACAGGTGCAGGGCAACATGGGGTAGCCACAGCGACAGTTTGTGCTCTAATGGGAATGGAATGTATTGTATATATGGGAAAAGTAGATGTTGAAAGACAAAAATTAAATGTAGAAAAAATGCATATGTTAGGAGCTACAGTGGTTTCTGTCACCAGTGGCAATATGACATTGAAAGATGCTACTAATGAAGCTATTCGTGATTGGTGCTCCAATCCTTCAAATACATATTACATCATAGGATCTACAGTGGGACCACATCCATATCCGGATATGGTAGCTAGATTACAGGCAATTATTAGTGAAGAAACTCGTAAGCAATTATTGGAAAAAGAAAAAAGAGAAACTCCGGATTATGTTATAGCTTGTGTAGGAGGAGGTAGTAATGCAGCAGGGATGATTTACCATTTTTTAGATGAACCTTCTGTGAAAATAATTTTAGCAGAGGCTGCCGGTAAGGGGATAAATTCAGGAGAATCAGCAGCTACTATCCATTTAGGAAAACTAGGAATTATTCATGGAAGTAAAACACTTATTATGCAGTCTGAAGATGGTCAAATAGAAGAACCTTATTCTATTTCAGCAGGATTAGATTATCCTGGGATAGGACCTATGCATGCAAATTTATCCAAAATTGGACGTTCAGAAGTTTTAGCTATTACAGATGATGAAGCGATGAATTCTGCCTTTGAGTTAACTCGTTTGGAAGGAATAATTCCTGCAATTGAGTCTGCTCATGCCTTAGGAGTATTAAATAAAAAGAAATTTAAAAAAGAAGATATAATAGTTATTTGTTTATCCGGTAGAGGAGATAAAGATATGGAAACCTTTATAAAAGAACAAGAGAAAAGATAATTAGAATAAAATGAAAATACAGGTAAAGACAAAAAAATTATTGGCAGACTTACAAACTCCTGTAGGTATATATTTGAAAATAAGAGATGTGTTTCCAAAATCTGCCTTATTAGAAAGTTCTGATTTCCATGCTGGAGAAGATAGTTTTTCATTTATTGGATTAGATCCTATAGCTTCTTTTAAAGTACAAGATTATCAAATTACCACAGATATTCAGAATAAGAGACAAGTACAAAAGATAAATACTCAATTAACTATTGAATTAGCCAATTTTATAAAAAGATTTAAAATAGAGGGAGAAAATCCCACAGGGTTTAATGGCTTTTTTGGATATACATCCTATGATAGTATACGTTATTTTGAATCCGTAGATCCAATAAATAAAAAATTGGAAAATGCAGATGTTCCTGAGCTCTATTATATTTTTTACCATTTTATATTAGTTATTAATCATTTAAAAAACGATTTAACCATCGTCGAAAATATTCCGGAAGGAGAAAATAGTAAAATGGAAGAATTAGAAGCATTATTACAAAATAATAATTTTGCTTCCTATAATTTTAAAACTCAAGGAAAAGAAAGCAGCTTCATTTCTGATAATGAATATAAAGAATATGTAAAAAAATCAATACAACATTGTAAAAGAGGAGATGTTTTTCAAATAGTGCCTTCTCGTTGTTATTCCCAGTCATTTATAGGAGATGATTTTAAAGTATATAGAGCATTACGATCAATAAACCCATCTCCATATTTGTTTTATTTTGATTTTGGTTCGTTTCGTATTTTTGGTTCTTCACCAGAAACCCATTGCAAAATATCTAAAGGAAAAGCTTATATAGATCCTATAGCAGGCACATATAAAAGAACAGGAAACGATGAAAAAGATCGAATTCTTTCTGAAAAATTATTACAGGATGAAAAAGAAAATGCAGAACATGTAATGTTAGTAGATTTAGCAAGAAATGATTTAAGTCGTAATTGTCATGATGTAAAAGTAAATTTTTATAAAAGTGTACAATACTTTTCTCACGTTATACATTTAGTATCTAGAGTAAGTGGAACTATAGAAGATGGAAAAAATAATATTTCTGTTTTTGCAGATACTTTTCCTGCGGGAACATTATCTGGAGCCCCTAAAGTGAGAGCTATGCAATTAATACGAGATATTGAAAAACATATGAGAGGAATATATGGAGGTTGTATCGGGTATATAGGATTAAACGGAGATTTAAACCAAGCGATAACCATTCGATCTTTTCTAAGTAAAAATAATATTTTGTATTACCAGGCTGGGGCCGGAATAGTTTCCAAGTCCAACCCCGAAGATGAACTTCAAGAAGTAAATAACAAATTAGGAGCATTAAAAAAAGCCGTTGATTTAGCAGAAACATTAAAAAATTAAAAAAATAAAACATATGAAAGCATTAATTGTTGTAGACATTCAAAATGATTACTTTGAAGGAGGGACTATGGTTTTGGATGGAGCTTTAGAAGCTAGTGAAAAAGCAAAACAAATAATAGATAAATTTAGAAATGATCGTTTACCGGTTATTCACATACAACATATTGCCCTTAGTCCAGATGCAACTTTTTTTCTACCTTATACTAAAGGGGCAGAATTTCATCCAAATGTAAAACCCGAAGGAGGAGAAATTGTAATTACCAAGTATTATCCAAATAGTTTTTTAAAAACAGATCTTCAAAAATATTTACAAAAATTAGAAGTAAAAGAATTAGTAATTTGCGGAATGATGACTCATATGTGTATAGATGCTACTACAAGGGCCGCAAAAGATCTTGGATATGAATGTACACTAATAGGAGATGCATGTGCAACACGAGAATTGGAAATTTCAGGAATAAAAGTTGTTTCCCAGGAGGTTCATGCAGCATTTTTATCAGCTTTGGATTACTATTATGCAAATGTTACTACAGCTAACGATTATTTAACAGCTAATTAGTAAAATGAAAAAAATATTACTCTTCGATAATTATGATTCTTTCACGTATAATCTGCTTCATCTAGTTAAGGAGCAGGGATATACAGAAGTAGATGTTTTGAGAAATGATCAAATAACGCTTCCGGATATCAAAAAATATGATAAAATTATTCTGTCACCAGGTCCCGGAATTCCTTCAGAATCAGGGTTATTGTTACCCTTACTTAAAGAATATGCCCCTAAAAAGTCAATTTTAGGGGTCTGTTTGGGGGAACAAGCGATAGGTGAAGCATTTGGAGCAAAGCTTGTAAACCTTCAAGATGTATATCATGGCATAGCTACAGAAATTAAAATTATAGAAGATGATTATATTTTTAAAGGATTATCGTTACCTATGGTAGTAGGAAGATATCATTCTTGGATTGTGAGTCATGATAATTTTCCAGAAAGTCTTACTATAACAGCGGTGGATGAAAAAGATCAAATCATGGCTTTAAAACATAAAAAATATGATATTCATGGAGTGCAGTTTCACCCAGAATCTATATT
This sequence comes from Apibacter adventoris, assembly GCF_002964975.1. Classification (GTDB taxonomy): domain Bacteria; phylum Bacteroidota; class Bacteroidia; order Flavobacteriales; family Weeksellaceae; genus Apibacter; species Apibacter adventoris. Next base: position 15,337 of record NZ_PSZM01000037.1, read on the forward strand.
AACTCCACAAGGAAACACAATAATCAGGAATTTTTTAGAAGCATAAGAAAAATAAGAAATAAACTTATGAAACAGATATTAAATCGATTATTCGAGCACCAATACCTAAACAGGGATGAGGCTAAAGAAATACTTACCAAAATGGCTGCCGGAGAATATAATGAATCACAAATTGCTGCATTTATAAGTGTGTTCTTAATGCGGAGTATTAACATAGAAGAATTTTTCGGTTTTCGAGATGCTTTGATGAATTTATGTACAGATGTAACACCATTACAAAAATATGATCCGGTAGACATTGTAGGAACCGGTGGTGATAATAAAAATACATTTAATATATCTACTCTCTCTTGTTTTGTTGTTGCAAGTGCCGGATATAAAGTAGCGAAACATGGAAATTACGGAGCCACTTCTGTTAGTGGAGCGTCTAATGTAATGGAAAAACATGGCGTAAAATTTACCTCTGATGTAAGTCTACTTGAAAAATCTCTCGATCAAACTAATATTGCGTATTTACATGCACCTTTGTTCAATGAAGCTATGAAAGTAGTAGCTCCGGTTAGAAAAGCTTTAGGAGTGAGAACATTTTTTAATATGTTGGGACCTGTAGTAAATCCCATAAAACCTAAAAGAAATATTTTAGGAGTTTTTAACCTTAAAATGTCTCGTTTATACTATTATATATATCAAAATACCGAATGCGATTATACAGTAGTACATAGTTTGGACGGATATGATGAAATATCACTTACAGATAATTTTAAAGTAGTAAGCAAGCTAGGTGAAAATATATATTCTCCCGAAGATATAGGTTTAGAAAGATGTAAGCCTATAGAGCTTGATGGAGGAAAAACACAAGATGAAGCTTCCAAAATTTTCGATGATGTATTAAATAACGAAGCGACTATAGCCCAGAAAAATGTAGTATTGGCAAACTCTGCTTTTGCTATACAAAATATAAATCCGTTTTTGTCTATAGAACAATGCATTCAGCAAGCTAGAGAAGCATTGGAAAGCGGGAAAACAAAAGAAACGTTTGTTAAATTTTTAAATTTAAACAGTTAAGGATTATATTTCTATATTTTAGGAATGTGTGTTTTTAAATACTTTCTAAGAGCAGAAAAATTCACATATAAAAATAATATTTAGTTCTTTTTGACAATGATATTTTTTAAAGAGCTTTATTAGAGATAAATCCGAAGTAAAAATTAATAATTATAATTCTGTTAGGTTAAATATTAATTTTAGAATCATATCATAGAATAAAAGTTATAAATTATAAACCATAATGGAAAACATATTAGATAAAATTATTGCAAATAAGAAAATAGAAATCGGGCAACAGAAGGAACATTTTTCTTTAAAAGAACTCGAAAATAAATTTCAATATAGCAAAAAAGTACTTTCATTTAAGGAATCTCTAAAACAATCATCTACCGGAATTATTTCAGAATTTAAGAGACGTTCTCCATCCAGAGATTGGATTTTTAAAAAAGCTAAAATAGAGGATGTGATTCCTTTTTATTCAGAAAACGGAGCCAGCGCCATATCTATCCTTACAGATTTAAATTTTTTCGGAGGAACTTTACAAGATTTAGAAAAAGCTAAAAACATTACCGAAACGCCGCTTCTTAGAAAAGATTTTATGATAGATGAATATCAATTATATCAAGCAAAAGTATATGGAGCCAGTGCTATTTTATTAATAGCAGCAGCACTGACAATAAATGAAACCAAAAAATTAGCAAAAAAATCTAAAGAATTAGGATTAGACGTTTTATTAGAAATACATAATGAAAAAGAATTAAACCATATAAACGAATGGATAGATGTAGTTGGAGTGAATAATAGGAATTTAAAAACTTTTATTACTGATGTACAGGTTTCTTTTGATTTGGCAGAAAAGATACCTGATGAATTTGTTAAAATTTCTGAAAGTGGAATATCTTCTACACAAACAGTTAAAAATTTACAACGAGTTGGTTATAAAGGGTTTTTGATGGGAGAAAATTTTATGAAGACAAAAGACCCTGGAAAATCATTAAAGGTATTTATAGAAGAATTAGAATCTAAATAAGTTTTTCATTTATGAAGATCAAAGTATGTGGAATGAAAAATCCAAATAATATTGAAGAGCTTTCTTCTTTATCTATTAATTATATGGGATTTATTTTCTATCCAAAATCACCAAGGTATATAGCAGGTTTGAAACCTGAAATATTAAATATTTTGTCAGATAGTACTAAGCGTGTAGGAGTTTTTGTAAATGAAAAAGTTGCCTCATTATTTAAAACAATTGAAAAGTATGGACTTGATGCAGTTCAATTGCATGGCAATGAAACCCCGCAATACTGTGAAGATTTAATAGAAACTTTTCCCGAAATTACAATAATAAAAGCATTGAGTATTTCGGATATCAAGGATATAGAAAAAACAAATGAATATGAAGAACTTTGTGACTACTTTTTGTTTGATACGAAAACCTCTCAATATGGAGGTTCCGGACAGAAGTTTAACTGGGAAATATTAAATTCATATAAAGGGAATAAACCTTTTTTTTTAAGTGGAGGTATTTCAATGGAAGATATAGAAGAAATAAAAAATATACAGCATCCTAATTTATACGGACTTGATTTAAATAGTAAATTTGAATCAGAACCAGGTTTAAAAGACCTTTATTTAGTAAAAAAATTTATTAAAAAAATTAAAAATACTCAATAGTATGAAACATTTTTTTATCATTTATAAATAAATCTAGCCAGATTCCAATAAAATCTCTGCACAAAAAATATATAAAATCTCTAAGTTTTAGAAAAAAATTATTTAGTATTTAATAATAAATTCAAAGAAAAAATAAGACCATGAATAGAATTAAACAACTTTTCGAAAGAAAACCAAAAAACATATTTTCCGTTTATTTTACTGCCGGTTATCCTAAATTAGAAGATACTGGGGAAATAATTAAAGAATTAGAAAATAATGGAATAGATTTAATAGAAGTAGGAATCCCTTTTTCAGATCCTATAGCAGATGGGGCCACTATTCAAGAAAGTGGAACTCAAGCTTTAAAAAACGGTATGTCTTTAAAAGTTTTGTTTGAACAAATTAAAGAAATCAGAAAAGAAGTAAATCTTCCTTTAATTATGATGGGCTATTTAAATTCTATTATGCAATTTGGGTTTGAACAATTTTGTAAAAAATGTAATGAAGTAGGAGCTGATGGAGCTATTATTCCAGATTTGCCATTTAATGATTATATTAAAGAATATAAACCTATTGCAGAAAAATATGATATTAAAATCATCATGTTGATTACCCCTGAAACATCTGAAGAGAGAATTAGGCTAATTGATGAAAATACTGACGGGTTTATTTATATGGTATCTTCTGCTTCTACAACAGGGGCACAAAAGAGCTTTGATGAAAAAAAACAAGAATATTTTAAAAGAATTAATTCAATGGAATTGAAAAACCCAAGACTGATAGGTTTTGGAATTTCTAATAAAAAAACATGGGATGCAGCACAAAATAACGCTAATGGGGCAATTATAGGAAGTAGATTTATTACTTTATTAAAAGTATCATCTACTATCAAAGAGGCAATTATTCAGTTAAAAGATAATTTGAATAATTAATATATTTAGAAAAATAATAAACTTCTATAAATTCATATTATTTCTTTTAATTTATAAATTAGTTTGTTTTAACTATAATATTTATTATGATAAATATTTCAACTTTTGTTAAATCTTTATCATTAAGAAAACTTTTAAAAAAGAATTTTTAGATATTAAGTTAGATTATTTAAATACGTTAAGATGTAATCAGGCTTCTTATGTGTTCTTTATATATTCAAGTATAAGAAATTTTTATAATTCAGATCTATAATTCAAAAGTCATTACTTTAATATTTAAATAACTTAAATATTAAACATAATTGTTTTAAAATTAGCATAAAAAACGCATTAATAATAATTTAATATTATTCAAATAAAATATATTTATACTTTTATAGTTATTTTATCTTATATTTGTTAGAAGATTACAAATCAAATATTTTAATAACTAAAAAAAATGTATTTTATGAAGTATTTTTTACGCTTTTTTATTTTCGTATTTTGTTTAAGCGTTTCAGCTAAACAAATAGATGTAGCAACAGCAACTTCAGTTGCAGAGTCTTTTATAAATGAGAGTTCTTCTTTAAATAAAAAGAATGCAATCATTTTAAATTTGGTATATACCTCAACCTCTAGTAGTAATGCAAAAACAATTAAAAAACCATATGTATATTATTATATTTTTAATATTAATAATGATCAGGGTTTCATCATTGTTTCTGCAGATGATGTGAATACACCAATTTTAGGGTATTCTACAACAGGTAGTTATAATCCTAAAAATGTTCCTGATAATTTTAAATCTTGGATGGAAATGGTTTCTTTAGGTATGGAAAAAGCAATAATAAACGGAACAACCCCTACAAAAGAGATTCAAAAAGAATGGGATAATTTCCGTCAAGGAAAGAAGATTTATACTAAAGCATCTAAAACAATAGTGGTTGAGCCATTAATCAAAACAAAATGGAATCAATCATATCCTTACAACAGTTTATTGCCTTATTCCGGATTGTATACAGGTTGTGTGGCTACGGCTACAGCACAAATTATGAACTATTATAAATATCCGAAATCAGGAGTTGGTATTATACAATCTTATTCTATTTCCAATGATAATACCATATATTATATTCCTGCTATAGATTTATCAAAATATACTTATGATTGGTCTAATATGCTAAATACTTATGATTATACACCCTCAGGAAATGATGTACAGAAAAAAGCAGTAGCTTTATTGATGTATCATATTGGTGCCAGTGTTAAAATGAGTTATTCAAAATCAGGTAGTGGTGCATATTCAATGGATGCAGCAAAGGCATTAGTTACTTATTTTGGTTATGATAAAAGTTTAGAATTAAGATCGCGAGACGATTATGGTTATTCAAATGATTTAAATAATGCTTGGGACGAAATGTTAAGAAAAGAATTAAAAAATAAACGTCCAATATATTATGATGGACGAGGAACCGGTGGGCATGCTTTTATTTGTGATGGCTATGATGACCAAGGTTTTTTTCATTTTAATTGGGGATGGGGAGGATATCAAGATGGTTATTTTAAAACAACAGCAACTTTAGATTATACCAAAAATCAGTCTGCTATGTTTAATATCAAACCTAGTACTGGAAATATTAGTATTCCTAAATTAGAATTGAACAAGGATTATACATCTATTTCTTCAGAAGTTACATCTGGTAAAGGCGGAGCTAAGTTTTCAACTAAATTTAGTTTTAAAAATGTTTCTTTATTTCCTTTTCAAGGCTATTATGGAGTAGCATTGACAGATGAGAAAGATAATATTCAATATATTCTAGCTCAATCAAATCTTTCAGAATTAAATTCAGGATATTATTATAAAGAATACAATTTTTATGAATGCGTTATTCCTTTAGGGGCTAAACCTGGAAAATATAGATTAAGAATGGTCTCTAAAGTTTTAGGACAGAATGATTGGGTTATAGTAACCAGTCCATTGTCAACAGTTATTAAATATATACCATTTGAAATTTTAGTTGGAGAGGAAAAAGCTAAACTTCAAATTTTAAATAATACACCACTTTCTGCCTCTAAAAGTTCAGCTAAACCTAATGAGTCTTTTTTAGTTAAGCTAAGTTTTAAAAATTATTCAAGAATACCATTTAGAGGATATTATGGTATAGCTCTAACAGATAATACAAATACTATAAAATATATTTTAGCACAGTCAGGTCTTTCAGAATTAAATCCTGGATATTATTATAGATTATATAATTTTAATTGTTTTATTCCATCAAATGCAATGCCAGGCTATTATAAATTGAGAATGGTTTCTAAAGCTCAAGGAGAGCAAAACTGGTCTTTAATTAATGCGGAATCTTCTTCTGTTATAGACCAGATTCCGTTTGAAATTTCTAATAATAAGACTTATATGAATTCAATATCTGATAAAATTAATATATATCCTAATCCTGTGCTAGATAAAATGTATATACAATCAACCGTAAATATTACAAAAATAGTTTTATATAATATGTATGGTAATTTGGTTTTACAAGCAAGTGAAAGCGAATTGAAAAATAAAATGATTGATTTAGGAAATCTTAATAGTGGAATTTATATTGCACATATATATACCAGTCAAGGAAAAACTATATATAATGTAATTAAAAAATAAATATTAATTTGTATAATGATTAAGAACCTTTGGAATTATTCCAAAGGTTTTTTTATGTTAAAAAAAAATTTAATTTTAAAAGATAAATAAATTAAAAATAGGTAAGAAATAAATAATTAATGATGATGTTATTATATATTAATTTAACCTATAAGTTCAAAATCCAGTTGTTTTTTTTCTAAATTAGCCTTTGTTACCTTAACGTTAATATTATCACCCAGTTGTAGCTGATTTCCTGTTCTTTGTCCGATAACAGAATAAGTTTTTTCATCATATCGGTAATCATCATCCCGGATGTCTCTAAGTCTTATTAAACCTTCGGCTCCAAATTCCCGAATTTCAACATAAATACCAAAATCAGTAACACCTGAAATAACTCCATCAAAAGTTTCTCCTACATGCTGCTCCATGAATTTTACTTGCATATATTTAATACTGTCTCTTTCTGCATCAGCTGCCAGTTTTTCCATTTCACTGGAATGCTTTGCCATTTCTTCAATAGTTTCTTTATTTGCAGAAGGTTTATTTTCTATAAATTCTTGTAATAAGCGGTGAGCAATAATATCCGGATATCTACGGATAGGAGAAGTGAAATGGCTATAATAATCGAAAGCTAATCCGTAATGGCCTATATTTTCTGTCGAATATTTAGCTTTAGACATAGTACGTACAGCAAGAGTTTCAATCATATTTTCCTCTCCTTTTCCTTTAACATCTTTCAAAAGTTTATTAATAGACAGATAGGTGTCTTTTTTATTAGTAATATTTATATCGTACCCTAGTGTATTTACAAATTGTTTTAATGATAATAATTTGGTCGGATCCGGATCATCATGAATTCTATAAATAAAAGTTCTTCCTGTAGGATTTCCTTTTTTATTTGTACTTACATATTTAGAAACCTTTTGATTGGCCAGAAGCATGAATTCTTCAATTAAATGATTACTGTCTTTGCCTATTTTAAAGTAAACTCCGATCGGATTTTTGTGTTTATCCAATTTAAATTTAACTTCAATTTTGTCAAAAGAAATAGCTCCGTTTTTTAATCTTTTTTCACGCATTATTTGAGCTAATTCATTTAACTTTTTTACTTCTTCTTCAAAATCTCCTTTTTTCCCTTCAATAATTTCCTGAGCTTCTTCATAAGTAAATCTTTTGTCAGAATGTATTACTGTTCTTCCAAACCATTGTTTTTTTACTTCAGCTTTATTATTAAGTTCAAAAACTGCAGAAAAAGTGTATTTATCTTCATTAGGACGTAAGGAACAGACGTTATTACTTAAAATTTCCGGTAACATGGGAACCACTCTATCTACTAAATATATTGAAGTTGCTCTTGAGTATGCTTCATTATCTAATAATGTTCCAGGTTTTACATAATGAGATACATCAGCAATATGGATACCTATTTCCCAATTTCCATTCTGAAGTTTTTGAATGGAAAGAGCATCGTCAAAATCTTTAGCATCAGCCGGGTCTATAGTGAAAGTTGTAACACCTCGCATATCCCTTCTTTTTAAGATTTCTTCTAATTTAATAGAAGTATCTAACTGTTCTGCTTCATATTCAACTTCTTTTGGAAATTCACTTGGCAAGCCATAATCTGCTAAAATAGCATGAATTTCCGTATCGTTTTCTCCAGGATCGCCTAATACTTTAATAATTTTCCCGTTTGGACTGTCTTCTTTATCATGCCAGTTAACTAATTCAACTGATACAATTTGTCCATTTTTAGCGCCTTTGAATTTTTCTTTAGGTACAAAAATATCCGTATGTAATGAGTTTTTGTTTACTATAACAAATCCAAAATTTTTAGTATTTGTATACTCAAATTTTCCTACAAATTGTGTTTTAAAACGTTCTATAACTTCTAAAACTTCAGCTTCTGGTTTTCTGTTTTTAAATTGATGAACAATTACTTTAACTACATCATTTTGAAGGGCATGTCCGGTTTTTCCTTTTGGGATGAAAATATCTTTTTCGAGCCCGTCTACCATTAAATAAGCATTTCCATTTTGATTAAAGTCTATTTTTCCAATTACATATTCTTTTTGTAGGTTGATTTGATATTTTCCTTGTTTAATTTCTAAAAGTTGTTTTTCTACAACTAACTTTTGAATTGCTTGAATTACCAGTTCACGTTGTCTTGGATTTTTTTTATCTAATATACTGGAAATTTGTTTGTAATTATAATGTTTACTGGGATGTTTAATAAATATTGATAGAATATTTCGTTTTAATTCCCTTAATTTTATAATATGTTTGGAGGGTATTTTATTCTTTTTTTTTGTCATAATTTTTATTATTACATATACTTATTTTTAAATAAAAAAAAATTATTAAAAATTATAATTTTTATAAAAAAATAAGTAATTATATATATCAAAAAGAGTTCCATTTATTTTAAATAATTTTTAGATCATAAAGTTTATTTACAATAAAAAGATTAATATAAACATATTTGGATATTATAAACTCGAATATATATTACAATTATAAGTTTTCAGAATAAATTTTTTTAAATTAATTTAGACATTTCTAAATTTAAAAATAAAATTTAAGATTTTATGAATGGTTATAGGATTATTAAATAGAACTTAAATTTTAAGATGATCAAAATAAATTGAAAAATAAAAAAAGAAAAGATAGGATTACTACCTTTCTTTTTAAATTTTTTGTTTTTATATAAGATTTAAACTTGAGAAATACTCAGAATTTGTTCTAAAATTTTTTGTGTTATTAAATACGTTGGTTTTACTCCTGTTAATCCTAATCCGCCAGAGGCTAGTGTGCTTCCTGTTTCTAGTGGATTATCGGATGCATAGTATGCGTACCTTAATTTAACATTTTCTGATATGTGATGCCGTATTTTGGAAGCAACTTGTATAGCTTTTTGGTAATGAGCTCCTTCCATTTCCAGCCCTATAGCTTTCCATGAAGTTTCCATAAAATAAGTTAAAACATTTTTATTTTGTAATGAAGTTCCTAATACGGTAATCATAGCACCTTTAAACGCTTTAACATTATATCCGCTAAAATCTTCTAAGGTAAGCTCATTGTGAAAAGGATAATTATCAGCAGTTCCCTCAAATATATGTGAATCCGGAATCATGATATCTCCTTTATTTCCAACTAAAATTCCAGCTTTTCCTAAAATGGAAATGGAATCTACATTTAAGTTTATTTTCTGTTTTAAAGTTTTGTAAGGTCTTAACAGCTCATCCATAATTTCAAAAGCTTGTTCTCCAAAAGCATAATCAAATACAATTAAAACATCATCTTTGTTTATATTTTTTATGTCTTTAAATGCCGTATTTTTAAGGTTTACTTTTGAAAGATCAAAGATTTGTACATCAATATTGGATCCGCTATTATCTTTTATAAAAAACATTCCGTTTTTTAATGCATAATCTTTAACAGTTTCTACTAAATCAAGATTTTTACTAAGTTCTTCATAAAGTTTTAATTCTTCATCTTTATTGCTATATTTTTTATTAAGTGCATTAAATGCATATAACATATTATTCACACTATGCATGTTAGAACTAATAATATGCAGTTTTTTATCTAAAAGTTTAAGTTTTGAAAGATTTTTTTTAACATTTTCAGCCCATTTTTCACCAAAGAGGTGATGCCCAACTCTTTCTTTTAAAATGGAACTAAAAAAAATCTCTCTTCTTCGAGTGCCCAAAAAATCTTCTTTGCTGACACGTCCTAAGTTATAAATAATTTTTATAAACCGATCAGGATCATTTGTTTCCTGTAAGCTTTTGTAAGCTGTTACTACTTCATCAAAACTTCTTCCTAAAATAGTTGATATATGAGCCAAAATTATTTCACGTTCCTTCCTTTTTAAAGGTTCGGTATTAAGGGTAGCTTTTTCTATGGATAACCAAATTCTTCTTGCTTTTCCATTAAAATCATGAGTCCTTTTGTAAATCTTATCAGCTTCATTATACAAAAAGGTTAGGTGGGTAAGTATATCATAAATTTCGGACCTACCCAACAAAACTTCAATATTCATTTGATTATCATCTATTCTGTAACAGGTTCTTCTTCTTTTTTTAGGAAATATGGGAGGAAAAGAGGATTTATGTAATCCTTCATTTGAAGTTAAGAAAATAAAAGAACATTCTTCAATTCCCTGAGGCAGACGATCTAAAACATAAATAAGTCCATTAAGCTCTACTTTGTCAGAATCTGCCATAGAGCCATAAATTTCAGGGTTTAGTTTTAATAAATAGTTTCTTAATTCTATACCGGATGTTCCGGTAGGTTTAAATCCGCCTCTGTTAAAAAGATGGCGCATGGTTATATATAGACGTTCAATAGTATCGGTGGATTCTCTTGCTTTATATAATATCATCTTAAAAAAATTTTAACAAAGATAAGATTTTACTTTTGTTTATATGTGTAGTTGGTGTATTGGTATAAATTTATAACAATATTAATTGAATAATTTTAACTATTTTCAATTATATATTTGACAGATTGTGATAGAATTTGTTTAATAACAATTAATTGAAATTTTAATTACAAATTTTATTTTTTTAAATTTGAATATAATCTAAAAAAAATATAAAAAAGGCTTGTATGTAATATTTATAATTAATTTTAATCTCTGCTATTACTAAAGTCTATATTATATGTAGAAAAAATATTTAAGAAGTTTTCTTTAGTTTTATAATACTTAAAAAAGAAAAATCACTATAAAAACAATATTTTATAGTGATTTTTATGATTATAAATGAGTTTTTATGTAGTCGGTCATTTTTTGGTATAACTGAAAACGAGTTTTTCCTCCATAAATTCCATGGTTTCTGTCCGGATAAATAGCCATATCAAACTGTTTTCCATATTGTATAAGTGAATTAATCATTTCAACTGAATTTTGAAAATGTACATTATCATCAGCTGTGCCATGTATGATTAGATAGTTACCTTGTAAATTTTGAGAAAAGTTAATAGGAGAATTGTTATCATATCCGGATGAGTTTTCTTGAGGTGTTCGTAAAAAACGTTCAGTATAAATAGTATCATAAAATCGCCAGTTTGTTACAGGAGCAACAGCTATTCCTGTTTTAAAAATATCCCCCCCTTTTGTCATACATAGTGAGGTTAAATATCCCCCAAAGCTCCAACCCCATATTCCTATTCTGTTTTCGTCTATATAGGGTTGAGATTTTAGCCATTTAGCCACAGCAATCTGATCCTCAAGTTCATAATTACCTAAGTTTTTATAGGTAATTTTCTTAAAATTTTCACCTCTTCCTCCGGTACCTCTTCCATCTGCTGAAACTATAATGTAACCTTGTTGCGCCAACATTTGATGCCACCAATAGTTAAATGGATCCCAGGAATTGTTTACAGTTTGTATTCCAGGTCCGCCATATACGTACATTAAAACAGGGTATTTCTTATTAGGATCAAAATTTTTAGGTTTAATGATATAAGCATATAGATTTTCTCCTTTTTCGTTGGGAATATTTATAAATTCTAAAAGTCGAATTTCTTTTTTACTGGCAAAAGAGAGTAAATTTGAATTATCTTCAAGAGTTTTTAGAATATTTCCTGAATTATCTCTTAATGTATATACCGGTGGAGTGTTTGCTGTACTGAATTTATCTACAAAAAAAGAAAAATCTGAACTGAATTTAGCTTCATGAGTACCCTTTTCTTGAGTAAGAATTTTTTGTTTAGCAGTTTTAATTTCAGCAACTCCTATAGCTCTATTATTGGGTCCACGTTCTGTAGATTGGAAAAAGATAGACTGATTTTTTTTATCAATGCCCAGCACTTCAGTAATTTCCCAATTTCCTTTTGTAATAGGTTTAATAAGTTTTCCGTTTGAATCATATAAATATAAATGATTAAAGCCATTTCTTCCGGAATTAATAATAAAATCACCACTATCTAGAAAACCTAAAAATATATTATCCGTGTCAATCCATGTTTTAGAAGATTCGGAGAATAATTTTTTTAATTCACCGTTTTCAGGATTTATAGAAGATATATCCATCTTATTTTGTAAACGGTTAGAGGTAATTAACATTAGATTTCCAATTGGCGAAAACCTAATTTTTATAATATAGTAGTTTTCAATAGTATTTAAAGTTATTGGTAAAGTAAAATTTTTCTCTAAATTATATATATGTAAACTAACTTTTGAATTTTCTTCTCCCGCTTTAGGATATTTAAAGATAAAGTGTTCCGGATATAGGTTTTTGTCATAAATAGGAATATCAACTTCTTTTACTTTAGATTCATCAAAACGGACAAATGCAATATATTTTCCATCAGGAGACCATTGAAAATTTCTTACAAATCCTAATTCTTCTTCATATACCCAATCGGAAATTCCATTTATAATTTTATTTTTTATTCCATCTGTAGTTACCTGGGTAACTTTACCTGAAGCTATCTCTTGGTAGTAAATATTATTTTCGAAAACAAAAGCAATTTTACTTCCATCTGGTGAAAATGTAGGTTCTTGTATAGGGTTGCGATCGAAAATTTTGCTATAGGTTTGAGTTTTTACATTATAGAGTTCATAGATACCTAATTTTGAACGTCTATATATGGGAATAGCTTTTTTTTCTAATAATAAAAATTGTTCATCCGGGCTATATAGATAATCTGAAAATTTTCCTTGCAGTACGGTTTCGGTTTTTTGAAAAGTTTTATAAGAATATTTGTTTATTCCATCATCTGATAGAATCGTATAATGTTTTCCATCTTTCATGGAAATATAATTATCAATGGTCTTAGGATAGAATTTTCCACTCCATATTTCTTCTAATGAAATTTGTTGGGAAAAATAATTAGGCAGAACAAATTGAAAACAAAGAGCTGTAAATATAAACTTAACAGAGTTATTTAAATTCTGGAACATTTTAAGATTTTTTTAGGCTTATAGTTAGTAAATTCAATTAATTAAAAAAATATGTAAAATAGGTGTATATAATTACTTTATTAACGATTTAATGTAAGGTTTTATTTTCTATTATTTTAGGAGACCATTCTTCTAAAAATTTTGTTACTTTATTAATATCATATCCAGAAGTTCCTTCATGCTCTAATAAATCAGATTGTTGTGTGTGGATTCGTTCTCCTTTTTCGTTTAATATTACAAAAACCGGAAACCCATACTGTTCGGGATTATCTAAGGCGGTTAAAATTTCTTCATTTTTGTTTTCTTTAGAATAGTTTACATGATATACAAGGTAATTTTCATTAATAATATTTTTTAAATTTTTGTTTTCTTCAGTTAATTTATTAAATCTTTGACACCAAATACACCAATTTCCGCCAATTTGCAATAAAACATATTTATGTTCTTTTTGTGCAGCAATAACAATAGAATCTATTTTTTCTTTTGCATTATCTTGTGGATTATAAATTTTTTTATTTTGTGAACATGAAAATAAATGGACACATAATATAAAACTGATAAATAAAGGTTTCATAAAATTATTTTTTTTGAGCATTATCTTTTTCTTCGTCTTTTAATTGTAGTAATTGTTCCTTTGTTAATTTCTTTTCAAGATTTTTAATAACATTATCAAATATATGTTGCATACTATTACCATCGGTATAATAATACGTATAACTATCCTGGAATATTTCTTTTGTTGTATTATGTTTTTTAAAAATAGTAATATAAGTATCAAAAGCAATTTCTTTACTCATTGGAATATTATCAGGAGTTTGTTTATATAAATAAATATCAGTTAAAATATCAGTCATCTCAGATTTAGAAAGTAAATTTTTAGGTTTATCTAAAGCATGTTGACAAGAGAAAACAACAAAAAAGAAAGAGAATAAAAAAAATACAGATTTCATAATTTCCCGATTAAAGACATAATTTTCATTTTTATTACTCCAAAAACAGCTTCACTAATAATAGCTCCGTTCATTTTAGAATGTCCTTTAGTTCTGTCTGTGAATATAATAGGAATTTCTACAATTTTAAATTTTTTACAAAAAGCTCTGAATTTCATTTCAATTTGAAATCCATATCCAACTAATTTCACCTGATTAAGAGGAATATTTTCTAAAACTTTTCTTGTAAAGCAAACAAATCCGGCAGTAGAATCATGAATAGGTAAACCTGTAATAAATTGAACATACTTAGAAGCAAAAAAAGAAAGTAATACTCTATTCATAGGCCAATTTACTACATTTACTCCTTGTGAATATCGAGATCCGATAGCCATATCAGCTCCATTTTTGCAGGCTTCATATAATCTAATTAAGTCATTAGGATTATGTGAAAAATCGGCATCCATTTCAAAAATATAGTCATATTTGTGATTTATAGCCCATGTAAAACCATGAATATATGCACGCCCCAAACCCTCTTTATTAGTTCTTTCTTCTAAGAATATTTGTTCAGGATATTGAACTTTCATATCTTTAACAATCTTTCCGGTATCATCAGGAGAAGAGTCATCTACTACCAATATATTAAAACCCTCATTTAAGTTTAATACTGCATAAATTATATCTTTAATATTTTCCTTTTCGTTATAAGTTGGTATTATAACTAGTTTTTTATCGGGCATTTTTGAAATTTCTAAAGTGTAAACAAAATTAATTAAATTTAGTATTTAAGAGTTATTTATATAAAAAATAAGAAAATAATAACATGTGATTAGTTTCATTTTCGGATTCTTCAAAAAGAGAAATTAAATTTTGAAATTTATCTAATTTTTTCGGAGATAAATGATGAAATTCAATTTTTACCGGTAACTCTATCATTCCGGTTAAAACATCCCAAAGACCATCTAAATTATCAGGAATATCTGGAGGTAAAATAAATTTTTTTTGAAAAGTTTTATAAAATCCGGAGAATGTTTGAATATTGCTAAAGTCAAAAATTATTGTTTTCATTTTAGAATAAAGCTTTTATAATGATCATAAGTAACAAAAATTAGTCCATCATTAGAAAAGATTACTCTATCAGTTCCCCTGTTTCCACAAGTGTAGTTTAAATCGGCTTCAAACCATTTTCTTCCTTTTTTATTCGGGAGTTTCTGTTGTCTGTTATTGAAATAATCTCCACCTATTATTTTATTAGGAATAACCTCACATAAATTACCTTTTTCAGGTTTCCAACCTAATTTTCTAGCCTCATTTTTAGTAATGTAATAATTAGGTAAATGATTGTTTTTTTTGAGATATGGGATTATATATTTTTCAGCACTTAGTGCTTTTACATTAAATTGATTTTTATTTATAACTTTATGAGTTATAGTTTTTGTATTATAAAAAACAATCAATATTCCTAGTAATCCAATAAATAAAAAATAAAAAAAAGTATTTTTTTTGTATTTCATATTTAAATATATAAAAGTAAAATTATCAAAAAAAATATAAGTTTATTATTTTTGAATAAATATATTTATAAAGAATGGATATTGAAAGTGATAAAAACTCCAAGATTAAGGATTTAGTAAAACTACTAGATAAAAGTAGAAATCGTAAGACTCAAAGAAAATTTATAGTAGAAGGTATACAAGAAAACTTTTTTGCTCTACAAGAAAAATTTCAACCTTTAGAATTTTTTATTCAACCTCAAATATTTCTAAATTCTTTAAAATTGCCAAATAATATAAAAGTTTATGAAGTATCACAATTAGTATACAATAAAATTGCTTATAGGAAAAATACAGAAGGAATAGTAGGTGTTTATAAATATAAAAATCAATTAGTGGAGAATATAAATCTTCCAAAAAACTCATTTATATTAATTATAGAATCTGTTGAAAAGCCAGGAAATTTAGGAGCTATATGTAGAACAGCAGATGCTTTTGGAGTTGATGTTTTATTTATTTGTGATGAAAAAACTGATATTTATAATCCAAATGTTATAAGATCTTCAGTAGGCAGTTTTTTTAATATACCTATTATTTCTGAAAAAAAAGAAAGAGTTTTTGAATATCTGTCAAAAAATAATATCTCTGTTTATGCTACTTATATGAATGAAAAGGCTATTTATATACAAGAAGCAGAATTATCAAAATCTTGCGCGATTCTTTTTGGTACCGAACATTCAGGAATTTCAGATTTTTGGAAAGATAAAATTAAACAAAATATTTTAATACCCATGAGGGGGAAAATAGACTCTTTAAATGTTAGCAATGCAGTTTCTATAGCATGCTATGAAGTAGAACGGCAAAGAATTACTTTAAAAAATCGTTAAAAAAAATAATTTTTGTTGTATTTTTTTATATTATGTCATAAATATATATTATTTTTGCCTCATAATTTATTAGTATGTTTTAATAGTTATGCTTTTATAAGGCTAACTAAAAGAAGTTATTGACGCTAACTTCCAAAAACAGAAAGTAGTTATAATTAAATAAGTAACACTAACTGTACATTTATGTTTGAAATTTTTAAAGACAAATCAGGTGCTTTTCGTTTTAGATTAAAAGCAAAGAATGGGCAAACTATCCTTGAAAGTGAAGGTTATACCCAAAAGACAAATTGTCAAAAAGGAGTAAGTTCTGTAAAAAGAAACTCAAAAAATGAAGATCGTTTTGAATTAAAGCAATCTTCAGACAAAAAATGGCTATTTAACCTAAAAGCAGGCAATGGTCAAGTTGTAGGAACAAGTGAGCTTTATGACAATGAAACAAATGCTAAGAATGGTGTAAAATCGGTAATGACTAATGCGCCTTTAGCAGAAACCATTGATTTATCTAAGTAATTGAGAGATAAGTCTAATAAATATGCTTTTAAACATTTGTTAAATTAAAAATAAAACTGTGAAGGGGAAAAATAAAATTCTTCACAGTTTTATAATTTTTATACTAAGATATTTTTTATTCTTTTAATAGCTTCAGTAAGGTTTTCTTCAGATGCTGCATAGGAAAGTCGAATACAGTTGTTATCACCAAAAGATACACCACCCACTGTTGCTACATGAGCTTTTTCTAATAATAATAAGGCAAAATCGTCTGAATTATTAATTTTAACTCCTTGAATAGTTTTACCAAAATAAGCTGATATATCCGGAAAAAAGTAAAAAGCACCTGCCGGATTATTTATTTTAAAACCTGGAATTTCTTGTAGTAATTCAAATACTAAATCTCGTCTGTGTTTAAAAGCTTCTGTCATGTAATTTATAACTGAAGGGTTTGCTTCTACAGCTGTTATAGCCGCTTTTTGAGCAATACAATTAGGTCCAGAAGTCATTTGTCCTTGAATTTTATCGCACGCATCGGTTAACCATTTAGGAGCACCCATATACCCAATTCTCCAACCTGTCATTGAAAATGACTTTGAAACGCCATTTATAGTAGCTGTTTGTCCAAAGACTTCAGGAAACTGCGCAATACTTTCATGCTTTCCTTCATAATTAATATATTCATAAATTTCATCTGAAATAATAATAATATTTGGATGTTTAGCGAGTACTTTAGCTAAAGCATGTAATTCTTCTTTGGTATATACAGTTCCGGATGGATTACATGGCGAGCTGAATAAAAAGGCTTTGGTTTTAGGCGTAATTGCTTTTTCTAACTGCTCAGGAGTAATTTTAAAATCTGTATCAATAGTTGTTTTAACGACTACATTTTCTCCTCCGGCTAATTTTACCATTTCAAAATAACTTACCCAGTAAGGGGCAGGAACAATTACCTCATCTTTATCATTTATAATAGAGAGTAAAACATTAATTATAGATTGTTTTCCCCCATTGGAAACTATTATCTCTTCAGGCTTATAATCTAAATTATTATCACGTTTAAACTTTTGAGCAATAGCCTTTCTCAGTTCAAGATAACCAGGCACAGGCGTATAAGATTTAATACCATCTTGGATTGCCTTTATTGCAGACTCTCTCACAAAATCAGGAATACTAAAATCGGGCTCACCCAAAGTTAAACTAATTACATCTATTCCCTGAGCTTTTAACTCTCTTGCTTTGTTAGACATTACAAAAGTTTGGGAATAACTGAGACGGCTAATTCTGTCTGATAATAAATTCATGTTAGAAATTAAATTATTTTAGATTTTTTTGATACTCAAAAATACAGTATTTTATTTTAAATATAATTTTTTTTAACATAATTTTTAGTTTATTATAATAGTTTCATTTTCAAAGGGTATTTGATATTTTATGGGAAATATTTTTTGTGTATTTTTGTATTCTTAAATTTAAAATTTGGTTTGGGGAGAAAAAATAATATTTTAATAGAAAACTTAGAACTAACTACAGCAGGAGCTAAAGGTATGTCAATAGGAAGGACAGAAGAAGGAAAAACCGTTATAGTTGCTAATGCGGTGCCTGGTGATGTAGTTGATGTTCAGCCTTTCAAATCTAAAAAAAAATATATTGAAGCTAAAATTATAAAAGTTCGGAAATATTCCAAAGATAGAGCAGAGCCTGTATGTGTACATTTTGGGATTTGTGGCGGATGTAAATGGCAAAATCTTTCCTATGATAAACAATTGGAATATAAAGAAAAAGAAGTTTTCGATAATATAAAAATAATTGGAAAAATAGATAATTTTGAATTACTTCCTATCTATCCATCGGAATACCAATATAACTATAGGAATAAGATGGAATTTTCTTTTTCAAATTCAAGATGGTTAACTTTAGAAGAAATACAATCAGATCTACAAATAGAAGATAAAAATGCTTTAGGCTTTCATATACCTCAGCAATGGAGCAAAGTTTTAGATCTAAAAGAATGTTATTTACAGGCAGAACCATCGAATCAAATTAGAGAGGCAGTAAAAAAATTTGCTATAGAGCAAAATATGGATTTCTTCGATTTTAAAGAGCGAAAAGGTTTTTTGAGAACCTTAATGATACGTTCAAATTCGAAGAATGAAATAATGATTCTAATACAATTTTTTCAAAATATTTCAGAAAAAATTGAATTGTTATTAAAGTTTTTAGAAAAAGAATTCCCACAAATAAAAACGATACTTTACACAATAAATTCTAAAGGTAATGATAGCATTTATGATCTGGATATTGAAGTTTTTTCCGGGAATGGTTTTTTAGAAGAGGAAATAGAAGGATTAAAATTTAAAATAAGTGCAAAATCTTTTTTTCAGACAAATTATAAGCAGGCAATTAAACTATATGAAATTGCTCGAGATTTTGCAGATCTAAAAGGAGAAGAAATAGTTTATGATTTATATACAGGAACCGGTACTATTGCCCAGTTTATATCAAGAAAAGCAAAAAAAGTTATTGGAGTAGAATCTGTTTATGAGGCTATTGTTTCAGCAAAAGAAAATGCAAAATATAATAATATTCATAACTGCAAATTTTATTGTGGAGATATGAAGGATATTTTCACCGATGAATTTATTTTGCAAAATGGTCATCCGGATGTTATAATAACTGACCCACCCAGAGATGGGATGCATAAAAATGTAGTTGAAACTATAATTAGGATATCTCCTCAGAAAGTAGTTTATGTAAGTTGCAATTCTGCTACTCAGGCAAGAGATTTAGAGTTGATGAAAGAAAAATATGATGTAATTAAAATACAGGCAGTAGATATGTTTCCGCAAACACATCATGTAGAAAGTGTAGCTTTATTAAAATTAAAATAATTAAAAAATGTTTTCCAAAAAGATAAATTTGATAATTATATATATTTTAACATTTTCATTTATTTATTCATGTGTTGATGATGATGTATGTGATAAGATATCCACACCACGACTAACCATAGCATTTGTCGATTCCTTAAATCAAAAATTAAAGAAAGATTCAATATTTATAGATGAAGTGAATTTGGACAATACCAAGTCAAGACATGTTTTTTCAGGAATTGATAGTATAAAAATTCCATTGAATGCGCTTTCAGATAAAACCATATTATATTTGTATGATAAAAAATCTACCCCAGATTCTATAAAAAATATTATAACTGTTACTTACCAAACAGAGCAAGAATATGTTTCAAAAGCTTGTGGTTTTAAAATTTTATATAAAAATGTAAACTTTGATCCAACAAGATTAACAAACATAAAAAAAATTACTTCAAATACAACACAAATCCGTGAAGAGTCTAAGAATCTATATATTACTTATTAGTTTTTTTATAGGAGTTTTGGTTTTTGCACAAACAAAACCAACAGACACAATAAAAAATGAAAACCCTAAGCAGCTTTTTATTGGAATAGATTTATTAAATCCTGTAGTAAGTTTTTTTTCTGATAAAAAGAACTTTAACGGATATATTTCTTACAAAATTAAAAATAGATGGGTGACTTTTTTAGGATTGGGATATGAAAAAAATATATATAAGAAAAACGACTGGGATGTTGAAGGAAAAGGAATTTTTGGAGAATTAGGATTTAATTATATATTAACTAATAATTATGAAAAAAATGGAGAAGGTTTTTATGTAGGTGCTCGTTTAGGTTTTTCTCCTTTTAAACAAAATATAAAAAAATATCCAATAAAAGGAATGAACTCCAATAATCAAATTCAGCCAATAGGTAATGGTTCTCTTTCAGAATCAAATGTAAGTTCTGGTTGGTTGGGATTAATTGCGGGGGCAAAAGTACAATTGGGAAATTCTCCTTTTTACATAGATTTTATGGCAGAGCCTAAATTTATACTTTATTCCAAAAAACAAGATGATATTGATAATTTAGTGGTTCCCGGATATGGAAAAGATAAAGGAAATATGAATATTTCTCTTTTTTGGGGAATTAGTTGTAAATTGTTTTAAATATAATAATACTAACTTAATAATATAGATTACACACTATTTAATAATAATGAATATTACAATTGTAGGTACCGGTTACGTAGGACTAGTTTCCGGAACTTGTTTAGCAGATTTAGGACATAGCGTACATTGTGTAGATATAAATAGAGAAAAAGTAGAAATGATGCAAAAAGGCAAGGTTCCTATTTATGAACCTCAATTGGAAGAAGTTTTTCTACGTAATATAAAAGGAGGCAGATTATTTTTTACTACAGAACTAAAAGAAGCGATGAAAGTTTCTAATGTTATATTTCTTGCATTACCAACTCCTCCGGGAGAAGATGGTTCAGCAGATTTGTCTTATGTTTTAAATGTCGCTGAACAAATAGGAGATTTAATGACGGAATATACTTTAATAGTAAATAAAAGTACCGTACCGGTAGGAACTTCTGAAAAAGTAAAAAATTTAATTCAAACAAAAACAAAATTTCCTTTTGATGTAGTCTCAAATCCAGAATTTTTAAGAGAAGGTTATGCTGTAGAAGATTTCATGAAGCCGGAAAGGGTTATAGTAGGTGGTAGCTCTCAAAGAGCATTTGAAATCATGGATCGTATATATTTACCATTAACTAATGCTGGCATAAAGATGATTAAAATGGATGAAAAATCATCTGAATTAACTAAATATGCGTCAAATTCTTTTTTGGCAACGAAAATAACCTTTATGAATGAAGTAGCAAATTATTGTGAAAAAGTAGGTGCAGATGTAGACAAGGTTAGATTTGGTATGGGATCAGATGAAAGAATAGGAAATCGGTTTTTATTTCCGGGATTAGGTTATGGAGGCAGTTGTTTTCCTAAAGATGTAAAGGCCCTTATTAAAAGTGGAAAAGAAGTCGGACATAATTTTCAGATTTTAGAATCTGTTGAAAAAATTAATCAAAAACAAAAAACTATATTAATACCTGAAGTAGAAAAATACTTAGGAGGGTTAGAAGGAAAAAATATTGCTATATGGGGGCTTGCATTTAAAGAAAATACTGATGATATTAGAGAAGCTCCATCTTTGGAAATCATAGAACAACTGTTAGAAAAAGGAGCAAAAGTAACAGCATATGATTCAATAGCCTCAGATAATGTGAAAAAAATATGGAAAAATAAAATCACTTATGCTGATAATATGTATGATTGTATTGAAGGAGCAGATGCTTTAATCATTGCGACAGAATGGGGAGAATTTAGGAATCCGCATTTTAATATTTTAAAAGAAAAAATGAAAAATAGAGCCATTTTTGACGGTAGGAATTTATATGATTTAAATGAATTGGCATTTCATGGTTTTTATTATAAAAGCATAGGAAGAAAGTTGATAAAAAAGTAGATAAAAGGATTATGAAAAAAATTATTATAACAGGAGGGGCAGGTTTTATAGGTTCTCATGTAGTAAGAAGGTTTGTAAATAAATATCCAGAATATAAAATACTTAATCTAGATGCATTAACCTATGCAGGTAATTTGGAAAATCTTAAAGATGTGGAGGGAAAATCTAATTATCAATTTGTAAAGGCAGATATTATCGATCAAAATTATATAAATCAAATATTTAATGAATTTCAACCAGATGGAGTTATTCATTTAGCAGCAGAATCTCATGTAGATCGATCCATCACTTCACCTATGGAATTTGTTAAGACCAATGTACTAGGTACCGTTAATCTTTTAAATGCAGCGAATAATATTTGGAAAGGAAATTTTAAAGGTAAAAAGTTTCATCATGTATCAACTGATGAGGTATATGGGGCTTTAGGTGAAACCGGATATTTTACAGAAAAAACAAAATATGATCCACATTCGCCATATTCTGCATCTAAAGCTTCATCAGATCATTTTGTTAGAGCCTATTCAGATACTTATGGACTGCCTATATTAATTACAAATTGTTCTAATAATTATGGGCCTAATCATTTTCCTGAGAAGCTTATACCCTTGATGATTCACAATATTATTCATCAAAATCCTTTGCCTGTTTATGGTGATGGGAAATATACACGTGATTGGTTATTTGTCATTGATCATGCCATAGCTATAGATTTGGTTTTTCATGAAGGAGTAATAAATGAAAATTATAATATAGGAGGCTTTAATGAATGGAAAAACATAGATTTAGTTAAATTACTATGTAACCTAATGGACACTAAATTAAACAGACAAAAAGGAGAAAGTGAAAAATTGATTACTTTTGTAAAAGATCGTCCTGGACATGATCTTCGTTATGCAATTGATGCATCTAAAATAAATATAGAGTTGGGATGGAAACCATCTGTTACTTTTGAAGAAGGATTAGAAAAAACTATAGATTGGTATTTAGAAAATGAAGAATGGCTAAATCATGTAACCAGCGGTGAATATCAAAAATATTATCAAGAACAATATAATTATAAATAATACATTATGATAAGATCTTATATAATATTACTTTTAATTACATGTTTTACTGTTTCCTGCTCAAAAAAAGAAGAAAATAATACTAAATTGAGTATTACTCAATATCAAAAAGATAGCTTATCATTCGATTTACCCGTAGGGTGGAAAGTCAAACAAGATTATACAAATAAAACAGGTAGGTATTTAGAATTAGATAAATATTCAGATTATAAAGTCAAAAGTACTTTAGCTATAGGTATATTACATGATAATGTAATTTCAGATTCAGTTATAGCAAGTCAGATTAGACAATTACAATTTTATTATCAAAAAGTGAATTTTAAATTATTAGAACAAAATAAAAAAATTCAATTAGGTAAATATCCTGCAATAATGACATCCTATGAGGCAGATGATACTAAAAATAAAGTTTATGGTAAAATTTGTGTAATACAAAATAATAACAAAACTATATCAGTTCAGATTGTTGATAGTGAAACAAAAGAAGGTTTATCTGAATATAATACTATTTTTAATACATTTACAATACGATGAAAGGAATCATACTTGCAGGAGGGTCAGGAACAAGGCTATATCCATTAACTATTGCAGTGAGTAAACAATTAATGCCTGTTTATGATAAACCGATGATTTATTATCCGCTATCTGTACTTATGGAAGCAGATATAAAAGACATACTTATCATTACAACTCCACATGATCAAGAGAGTTTTAAAAAATTATTAGGAGATGGATCTGATTTCGGATGTAATTTATCTTTTAAAATGCAACCAGAACCTAATGGTCTAGCACAAGCATTTATAATAGGTGAAAAATTTATTGGGAATGATTCTGTAGCATTAATACTAGGAGATAATATATTTTATGGAGCTGGCTTAGGAAATTTATTAAGAGAAAAGACAGAGCCTAAAGGAGCCATAGTATTTGCATACCATGTAAATGACCCGGAAAGATATGGTGTTGTTGAATTTAATGAAGATATGAAAGCAGTTTCCATAGAAGAAAAGCCAAAAAAACCAAAATCTAATTATGCTGTTCCAGGATTATATTTTTATGATAATCAGGTGGTTAATATGTCTAAAGATTTAATTCCTTCAGAAAGGGGAGAATATGAAATTACAGATATAAATAAAAAATATTTAGAAAGACAGGAATTAGAAGTCGGAATTATGGATAGAGGAACTGCATGGTTAGATACAGGAACCTTTGATTCTTTACATGATGCTACAGAATACATTCGTGTGATAGAAAAACGGCAAGGAATTAAAATAGGATGTATAGAAGAAACAGCCTATAAAAGAGGTTTTATTACTAAAGAAAAACTGTATAAAATTGCAGATAAATATGGTAAAAGTGGCTATGGTGAATATTTAAAAGGAATCACTTATTAAAACATTAACCTTATATAGTAATGAATAATGCGCAAAATTGGACAGAAGAAATAAGCCCCAAGCATTCCTTATTTGATTTTAAATTAAAAGAAACTTGGCAATATAGGGATTTAATAATCCTTATGGTTAGAAGGAATTTTGTAGCAAATTATAAACAAACCATTTTAGGACCTTTATGGTTTTTTATAAATCCTATTTTAACCTCTTTAATTTTTACTGTAATTTTTGGAGGTATAGCTGGAATAAAAACTGATGGAATTCCTGGAATATTATTTTATTTATCAGGCTTAACCCTTTGGAATTACTTTCAAGATTGTTTAATAGGAACCTCAAATGTTTTTAGAGACAATGCCAGCATTTTTGGTAAAGTATATTTTCCAAGATTAATAATGCCTTTATCCATAGTTATAGGTAATTTATTAAAATTTGGAATTCAGTTTC
Organism: Apibacter adventoris; assembly: GCF_002964975.1. Taxonomy (GTDB): domain Bacteria; phylum Bacteroidota; class Bacteroidia; order Flavobacteriales; family Weeksellaceae; genus Apibacter; species Apibacter adventoris. The sequence continues at coordinate 40,580 of NZ_PSZM01000037.1, forward strand.
TTTTATTTATAATCTTTTTGATTTATTATTTACTAAAAGGCGTAGAAATACACTGTAATATATATATGCTCTTACTTCCTTTTTTATTAATTCTTATGGCGGGAATTGGGTTGGGGCTAGGAATGATTATAAGCTCTATGACAACTAAGTATAGGGATTTATCCTATTTGTTGTCATTTGGGGTATCGTTGCTAATGTATGCAACTCCCATTATTTATCCAATGTCTATGATTTTTAAAAGAATTCCCGAAAAATTTCATTGGATAGCTATGGTAAATCCATTATCTCCTATTATAGAGGCTTTTAAATATGGGTTTTTAGGACAAGGAATTTTAAGTTGGGGAGGGTTGTTATACAGTACAATATTTACCTTTTTAAGTTTATTTTTTGGTATTTTAATTTTTAACAAAGTAGAAAGAAGTTTTATGGATACCGTATAACTTATATTTAGATAAGAAACCAAAAAGTATTTAAAAATTAATTATGTCAAATTTAGCAATAAGAGTTGAAAATTTATCCAAATTATATAGGTTAGGCCAGGTAGGCACTGGAACCTTACAACAAGATCTTAAAAGATGGTGGTGGAAAACAAGCGGAAAAGGAGATCCCTTTGCTAAGGTAGGAGAGGTTAATGACAGGACTACTAAAGGTGTTTCAGATTATGTATGGGCATTGAAAGATGTAAATTTTGAAGTAGAAAAAGGAGAGGTTTTAGGAATTATAGGAAGAAACGGAGCTGGAAAATCTACCTTATTAAAAATATTATCTAAAACTACCTCTCCTACATCTGGAAGTATAAAAATTAATGGGAGAATAGCCTCTTTGTTAGAAGTAGGAACAGGATTTCATCCTGAACTAACAGGAAGAGAAAATATATATCTTAATGGAGCTATTTTAGGAATGACTAAGAGAGAAATACGCTCTAAGTTTGATGAAATAGTAGATTTTTCCGGAGTAGAAAGATATATAGATACTCCCGTAAAAAGATATTCTTCCGGGATGTATGTTCGTTTAGCCTTTGCTGTAGCCGCACACTTAGAACCTGAAATTCTAATAGTAGATGAAGTATTGGCTGTAGGAGACGCTGAGTTTCAAAAAAAATGTTTGGGAAAAATGAAGGATGTGAGTGTAAATGATGGAAGAACCGTATTATTTGTAAGTCATAATATGGCAGCTGTTAGGGCTCTTTGTACCCAAGGTCTCGTTATGCAATATGGAACAATTGTATATAAAGGAGGAGCTATAGATTCTGTTGATTATTATCAAAAATCTTCTAACATTTCATCTTTCTTTGAACATAAAGGAGAAGTTGAAAGTGCGCCTGGTAATAATAATATAAAAATATTAAAATTTACTACTCAACCTATTAAAGGAGATTATTTGACTATTTCTTCGGGTGTTGAATTTGAATTGATATTTTATAATTCTAAACCCAATATTAATTTAGATACAACTTTTGAATTAAAAAATTCAGATGAGATAACTATCTTCCATTCAGGTGATTTAATTTCTAATAATAAAGATTCTAAAAAAGGGATATATACAGTAAAAGGAAAGATAGCGCCTAATTTATTAAATGCAGGGATATATAAATTTAATTTGATCTTTGGAGAAGATCAGAAATATCCTCTTTATATCCAAAATGAAGTTATTCAATTTGAAATATTGAATGAATCTTTAGGAAGTAATAATAATACGCTTCCGGGAGTTGTAAGACCCAATCTTAATTTTTCAAATGATTTTATGTTGCTAAAATGAAAAAAATAGAATTACCTAAAATTCAGGATTCTAGAGGGAATTTATCTTTTTTTGAATATCCTAATCAAATTCCTTTTGAAATAGAAAGGACATACTGGATATATGATGTTCCTAATGGAGAAATTAGAGGAGGACATGCATTTAAAGAACAACAAGAATTTATTTTAGCCTTATCCGGTAGCTTTGATTTAGTTTTACATGATGGTAAAAAGGAAACTATAATTTCTCTTAATAGATCACATGTTGGAATTTTTATTTCTAAGTTGGTGTGGAGAGAGATAAGAAATTTTTCTACTAATTCATTAGCTTTAGTTGTTTCTGATAAGAAATACGATGAAAATGATTATATTAGAGATTATAATAAGTTTTTAAAATTATCTAATGAAAGTATTTAATTGTGATATTATAGAATTTAAAAAAATTCATTTTGAACAAGGAAACCTTAGCGTTGTAGAGAATAAAGTGGATATACCATTTGATGTAAAAAGGATTTTTTATCTATATGATATTCCGGGTGGGGAGTCAAGAGGAGCACATGCACATAAAAGTTGTCATCAGTTATTGATAGCCGCAAGTGGGAGTTTTGAAATACTTTTAGATGATGGAAGGAATAAAAGAATAGTTCAGTTAAATAGACCATTTATTGGTTTACATATACCTCCAGGAATTTGGGCTGCTGAAATTAATTTTTCTTCTGGCTCTATTTGTTTAGTTTTAGCTTCTCATAAATTTGATGAAAATGATTATATAAGAGATTATACCGAATTTTTGAAATTAAAATATGATTAGAATACATCCTACATCAGATGTACAATCTCAAAATATAGGAGATAATACTTTAATCTGGCAGTTTTGTGTAATTTTAAAAAATGCTGTAATAGGGGAAAATTGTAATATTAATTTTAATGTATTTATAGAAAATGAGGTTATAATAGGGAATGATGTTACTATAAAGCCCGGAGTTCAAATTTGGGATGGTATAACTATTGAAGATAATGTTTTTATTGGGCCCAATGTGACTTTTACGAATGATTTAATTCCCCGGTCTAAACAATATCCGGAAAAATTTGAGAAAACTATTATAAAAAAAGGAGCATCTATTGGAGCCAATGCTACTATTATAGCAGGTCATATTATAGGGGAATATGCACTTGTTGGAGCAGGGAGTGTTGTTACCAAAGATATTCCGCCCTATACTGTTTGGTATGGTAATCCAGCTGAATTAAAAGGATATATTACTGAAGAGGGACAAATTGTTAAAGAATGAGAATAAATTATTTTTTTAAAAAACATATTATTTTCACTTTATTAGTGATTATCTTATATGCTATATTTATATTTTTTCATCAACAGAGAATACAAAAAAACGCAGGATTAGGATGGGATGGGGTATTTTATAATTCTATTTATGAAGTATTTAAAGGGGAAGGAGGTCAAACAGATAAAATATTACAAGATTTTAATTATAATACATATGATGAAATGTTTAATAAGGGAGAGCCTTTTAACCAAAGAATTGGAGTTCCTTATCTTGCATCTATTTTAAAAATGGATAAATTTTTAGCTTTTTCAGTAATTAATTTATCCGCTTTCTTTATAGGTATATTTTTATTTATCAATAAATGGAAATCTAAAATTTTTTTAGTCATAATTTTTACTTTCTATTTAATGCTAACACCTCAAATTCCTTTTCGCTTTTCGCTTTTTTATCCTATTAGTGTAGAGGGGGTCTTATTTCTCTTCCTTTTCCTTGTAATAGTGTTTTATGATAAGCCTAATGTAATATTATTTTTAACTATTTTATTTCTTCCTTTTAAGGAGGGGTGTGTATTGATAGGGATTGTCTATTTTATTTCTTTATTAATTAATAATATAGCAAAAAGAAAATTTAATATAATTTTGCTTTTATTTAAAATAACTTTTTTAGTTATTATCTACTTCTTTTATAAGAAAATATTACAATATTATTTTAATGTAGAATTAGAAAGTCATGGTATAAAAACTATCTTTTTCTGGATTAATCAAAATATTTATAATCCTATTTTTTATATTAGATTAATAGCTTGTTTTTTTGTTGTTTTTTCTGGATTTTCAATTTTTTATTTAAAAAAAATAGCAGAAAATAGAATTATAACACAAAAATTTTTGTTTATTTTTATTTTAACACCAATATTAGTTTTTTCTGGTTCAGATATTACAAGAATTCTTTGTATAATATTACCCTTTTTATTTGATGATATATTGGATTTAAATTTATCTAATCAAGATTATTTATGGCTCTTATTTTGCTTTTTATTATTTTTACCATTAAAGTTCCCATTTTTAAACTTAGAATTTAGTGATAATCAAAATATAGGAGAGGGTTTTTTTTTAACACAACCAGAATATTTAAAGGTAAGGTATAACTTGTATTATATTATTTATTCTATGATAATGATTTTAATTTTGTACTCTTCTGTATTTAATAAATATATTATTAATAATGATAAAATTCTTAGACTTACAAAAAATAAATCTTCAATGCCAGAATGAAATTGAAGATAAATTAATACAGGTTTTCCGTTCCGGGTGGTATTTATTGGGAGAAGAAGTTTCAAATTTTGAAAAAAAATTAGGCGAATATATAGAAGTGAAAAATATTATAGGGGTCTCAAATGGTTTAGATGCTTTACGTCTAATAATTAGGGGGTATAAGGAGCTAGGAGTAATGAATGAAGGTGATGAAATAATAGTGCCTGCAAATACTTATATAGCTTCTGCATTAGCTATTTCGGATAATAATTTAGTTCCGGTATTTGTAGAACCTAATGAACATACATTTAATATAGACATCTCAAAAATAGAAGAAAAGATCACACCCAAAACTAAAGCAATTATGATTGTTCATTTATATGGGCAAGTAGTGTTTTCAGAAGAACTAAAATTCTTAGCACAAAAATATAAATTAAAAATAATAGAAGATAATGCACAGGCTATAGGAGCAGAATGGCAAGGTATTAAGACAGGGAATTTAGGAAATGCTGCTGGATTTAGTTTTTATCCGGGAAAAAATTTAGGTGCATTAGGTGATGCAGGAGCAGTAAGTACAAATGATGAGGATTTAGCAGAAGTTATAAGGGCTTTGGCAAATTATGGATCACAAAAAAAATATATAAATAAGTATTGTGGATTAAACAGTCGATTAGATGAAATTCAGGCAGCAGTATTAAATATTAAACTTAAGTATATTGATAAAGAAAACCAGAAAAGAAGAAAAGTTGCGTACTATTATCTACAAAACATTAAAAATCCGAAGATACTTCTTCCTACAATAGATAATTGTAATACCAATAAAAGTCATGTTTGGCATTTATTTGTAATCCGTTCTCAAAAAAGAGATAACTTACAAAAATATTTAGACAAAAAACAAATTCAAACATTAATTCACTATCCGATACCTCCACATAAACAAGATGCTTACAAAGAATATAGAAATTTATCTTTACCGATAACAGAATGCTTAAGCAGAGAAATTCTAAGTTTGCCTATAAGTTCAGTTATAACATTACAAGAAATTGAAAAGATTGTAAATGCTTTAAATCAATTTTAATCATTTGTGATAAAAGAATTACCATTAGTTAGTATTGTTGCTATTAATTATAATAATAGTAAATATATTATAGAAACATTAGATAGCATAGCTAATCAGACCTATGAAAATATAGAATTAATTATTGTTGATGATTGTTCCACAGATAATAGTGTTGAAAAAATAGATCATTGGTTATTAAATTTTTATAAATCTTATCAATTTATAAAACATTCTATTAATCAAGGGGTTTGTAAAACTATCAATGATGGATATAAGAAAGCTAAGGGCAAATATATTACATCAATAGCTACAGATGATATAATGCTTTTAGATAAAATTCAGAAACAAGTTGAATTGTTAGAAAAAACTGGGGAAGAAGTAGGAATGCTTTATTCAGACGCATATCTTATAGGAGAAAACAATGAACCGATGGAAGGAATGTTTATTAAAAAGTATGGTTATATAAAAGATATTCCTCCATCCGGAGATTTATATAAAATACTTTTAAAGGGAAATTTTATTCCTGCTATGTCAATATTAATAAAAAAAACTGTATTTAAAGATATTGGTTATTTTGATGAAAATCTATATTATGAAGATTATGATATGTGGTTAAGAATTGCAAAAAAATATCAAATTATTTATTCAGAATTTCCATCAGTTAAATATAGGATAAGAGAAAAAGGATTAGCACTATCAACGGAAAAAGAAATTTGGAATTATAATAATTTATTAATTTATTTTAAACATAAAGATATGGAATTAGGATTTTGTAAAATAAAAGAAATTACTTATAGTTCATTTTTAGATAATCAAAAAAGTATAAAAAAATTAATAAAAAAACATATGCCAAATTTTAAATTAATAAATACAATTTGGGGAATCTATTTTTTACCACATAAAATTAAAATAAAGCTATATACAATACTAGATAATCTGAAAAAATAAAAATCACCTAATTATTTAAAATGTATATCATTAAAAAATCTCAAAATTTTTAAATATGCTTTCAATAATTATTTCTTCATATCAAGAATATTATTTTAGTTCATTATATAAAAATATAGAAGAAACTATAGGGAATATACCTTATGAAATAATAAAAATAAATAATCCAGGATTAATGGGCCTATGTCAAGCCTATAACCAAGGAGCGAAGAAAGCTCATTATAATTATTTACTTTTTATTCATGAAGATATATTATTTGTAACAATTAATTGGGGCGAAATATTAGTAAATTTGCTTAAAAATAAAGAAATTGGAGTGATAGGAATTGCTGGTTCTTCATATGTATCTAATTCACCGTCATTTTGGTGGTCATTAAAAGAAACGCGTTTTTCTAATTTAATACAATCATTTCGTGAAAATAAAAAAATTATAACTTACAAATTAGAGCCCAAGTATGGTAATAGTAAAAATGTATATTCATTAGATGGTGTTTTATTAGCTTGTAGAAAAGAGGTGTATTTAGATTTCCCATTTAACGAAAAATTAAAAGGATATCATGGATATGATTTAGATTTTTCTGTTAGAGTAGCTTCTCAATATAAAAATATTGTTACTTCAGAAATATTAATTCATCATTTTTCTGGTGGAAATTCATCACAATCTTGGTTTAGAGATCTTATTAAAGCTAGAGATAATTTTACTATACCCCAAGATCAAATTAATAATAAAAATTATGAACTCAGAAATTATTATACTTTTGTTCATCATTTATACGATTTTAAATTTCCCTTTTTTTGGTCTATAAAGAAACAATTAAAATATTTAAGTTTTAATAAATTAGGATTTAAAGGGTTTTTATTAGCTAGTCTAAAAATTATTAGATATATAATAAAATATATAAGTAATTAGTTTTTTTAATGAATAAATTAAATGCATTCCTATCTTAGACTTTGTGTATGAATTTTGTATCAATAGTGGTTCTTACCTATAATCAAGAAAATTTTATAGCAAGAAATCTTCGAGGAATTTTCAAGCAAAAAGTTAATTTTCCTATACAATTGATTTTATCAAATGATCACTCTACAGATGCTACAGATCAAGTTATTAAAGAATTAATAAAAGAGGCTCCATCCCATATACAAATATTATATACAAATCATTCAAAAAATTTAGGTTCAACTCCCAATTTTTATGATGCTTTAAAAAAAGTTACTGGTCAATATATAGCTTTTTGTGAAGGAGATGATTATTGGGTAGATGAAAATAAATTACAACAACAATATGATTTTTTAGAAAATAATGCTGAATATGCAATGTGTTTTCATCAAGTAAAAAATGAATCATCTGATCCCAATCTAAATAATACCAACTTTTCTGTTATAGAAGAAAAAGATTATACGGCATTAGAGATTTATAAACATTGGATTGTACACACCACATCTGTTTTAATTAAAACTGAAGTTTTAGAAAATAAAATAGTCAAATCCATGTATAAACATCCTGAATTACTTTATTTTGATACGGTTCTATATATGTCAGCAAGTTTACATGGGAAAATAAGAGGTTTTTCTAAAATTATGAGTGTATACACAAGACATGAAGCAGGGTTATCAAATGGAATAAATTATTCAAGAGATTTGATGCATAATATGTTAGATGAATTTATAGCGAATTTATATGGCGGAAAAATTAAAGAAACAAGTAATTGGTTAATTTTCTCAAGAAGTAGAATTGCTTTTGTTAAATTACTTCGAAAAGGTAATATGTTTTTAGCATTTAAACATTTAAAATGGATATTAAAAAAAAGAGTTAATCTTAAAATTTATATCTTAAAAAAGTTAAAATCAAAATGAAAATAGGTTTTTATAGCTCGCGACCATTAGAAGATAAAAGGAATTGGTCTGGAACTATGTTTAAAATTTACGAGCAACTTATAAAAAAGGGATACGAAATTACTTGGATTCCATTAATTGAATATACAGAAAAAGAAAATAAAATATTTAACAAAATAGAAAAAACTTATAATAAAATTTTTAATAGAGGATACAATAAACACTTATTTATTTATAAAGCTAAAATAGCGGCTAAAAGATTAAAAGAAAAAATATCTCAATTAGATATTGATATATTATTTGTGCCTACTAAATTAAATGATATTGCATACTTATCTATTAAAAAGCCTATTATATATTTAAATGATGCTAATGCAGGGCAATTATTGAACTATAATCCGTATTATTGTGGTTTTGGATTATTATCAAAAATAGAAACTAAATATATTGAGAAGTTAGCGCTAAAAAATGCAGATTTTTTAGTTTTTTCATCAGATTGGGCCTCAAATTATGCTATAGAAAAATATGGTATAAATAAAGAAAAAGTGAAAACTATAAAATTTGGAGCGAATATTGACGAACCTTCTCATATTATATATAATAAAAATTTTACGACGTTTACTTTTTTGTTTTTAGCTGTTGAATGGGAAAAAAAAGGAGGTCAACTAGCCTATGAATGTCTAAAAATTTTAAGAGATAAAAATTACCCAGTTCAAATGCTAGTGGTAGGATGCTCTCCTCCCATAGAAGAAAATTGGGTGAAAATAGTTCCGTTTTTAAATAAAAATAATCCTGAAGAATTAATAGAAATTCAAAATTACTTACAACAATCACATTTTTTATTTGTTCCAACAAGATCAGAAGCTTATGGGATTGTATTTTGTGAAGCTGCAGCCTATGGTTTGCCAATTATATCTACTAATACGGGAGGAGTTTCAGCTCCTGTAAAACATGGATACAATGGTTTTCTTTTGCCAGAAAATTCTGGTTCCAAAGATTATGCAAATCAGATAGAAATTCTACTTAAAGAACCGAGTAAAATAATTCAAATGTCAAAAAATTCAAGGTTACTTTATGAAAAAGAATTAAATTGGAAAAAATGGGGAGATGAATTTGAAAAAATCATAGAAAAAGTATCAAGTAAAAGTATTTAGCCCATTAATAGTGCATATAAAGTAATTTATGATTTATTATTTTTAACTTTATTTGAAAAAGATTTAAAGTAAAAACGTATAATTACATAAATAGAAAGGAAAAAAGGAACTTTTTTTAATTTTTCAAAAAATGATAATGAAGTATTTACATTAGAAAATTTCCAATAATTTTCTAATGTAAATAATCTTGTTTTTAAAGGAATTTTTTTATAATTTGACATTTCAGTAAAATATAAAATTGCAGTTTGAGGGCTTTTTTTCATATTTTCCCAATAATTTGATGAAATGCCATGCTCTAAATATTCACCTATGTAAAGAGGATTATTTATAAAATAGAGTTTATAAGATAGTGCAATTCTTTTCCATATTAATGATTCTGGACAAAATTTTTCATTTGTAAATTGAGGGAAAGGAAAATTTCTCATAATTTCTAATTTCATTACTTTAGCCATTTCTCCAGAAACTTTAAATTTATAGCTTAAATCAAAAGAATTGCATATGAGTTCTTTTTGAATGAAATTTTTAGTTAAAAATTCACCCGATTTTGTAACAATAGGAAAAGATAACCCAGCAATTGTGGAGTCTTTTTTAATCTTAGTATAATAATAGATAAAAAGTTCTAAAGCATTTGATATAATATAATCATCGCTATCTACAATAGAGAATAGTTCACCAGAGGCCAAAGAAGTACCTTTATTTATAGCAACATGTTTACCTTGGTTTTTTTGCCAATAGTATATTATGTCAAAATCTGCATTTTTTTTATATTCTTTTATTAATGTCTCTGTATTATCTGTAGATCCGTCATCTACAACTATCCATTCAAAGTTCCTATAAGTTTGTTTTTGTAAACTTTCAAAAACTCTATGTATACTAAAAGCTCTATTATAAGTTGGGGTGAAAATAGATATTTTTATAGAAGACATAAGTTAAATTTAGGAACAACAAAAATAGTGAAATAAATAGGATTTATTAAATTTGTAAAACAGCTTAAGCTCTGATTATTAGTCTGAAAAATTAAATAAGAATAATTTATTATATTTGTCCGCCTTCATTCAGAGAAGATAAAATAACTTTTTTTATAGTTCAAAAGTTAAAGAAATGAAATTTTTTGATTTGAATGAAATTGTTATAAATATGAAATATATAATAAGTGCTATAAAAAAGCGGGTTATAAATTCTTTCTTAGTTTTTATAGGGGAAAAAAAAGTTGTAGAGGATGCGCCTAAAAAAGTTGGAATAGTTGATCGAAAACAATTTTTCACTCACAATGAACAATCTTTTATTGATACTATTTCTATGGAATTTATATTTACTGAATTTGGGAAAAATAGAGTAAATGCAGGAGGAACAGAATTCAATAATGAGGAAAGGATAGATCCAACATTTACTTCTCTGAAAAAATATTTTCCTAAAGCAAAATATACAGTATTTACAGATTTTGATTTAAAAATAAAAGGGGTTAATATTATGAAAGTAGATTCCCCTGTTGTAGATCCTGAGAATCCAAGATTTGGATATAGAACTGGGAATTATTTTAAATTCAAAGGATTGCTAGAGTCTGAAGCAGATTTTAAATGTGCATTAGATTCTGATATGCAAATTTTGTCTTCAAAAATAATAGCGTTAATTTACATGACACAAAAATTTGGTTTTTGTGTACCTCATAATGTCAGGCAATTATTAAAAAGGGATATGGAAATTTCATTAGACTCGCAACTAATAACTGATGAAAGTCAAGGTTTAGGATATTCTTATAATCAAAGCCCTATGACTCTATGGAAAGGTGATAAAAGGGGGGGGATATATTACAAAGCATGTAAAGAAATCATGAAAAATGAACCATCTCGTGGGTCTTTAGTTATGTGGAAAGCAGCGTGGAAAACCGGGGTATATCCGTATGTATTACCAAAACAATGGTGTGTTTGTAGTGGAGATGAAGGAGTAGGGGATGAAGTGATATTGCATATAGGGCATAACTCAGTTGCAAATTATTATAATATTAAATAGAAATATTAAATTATTATGGTTTTAAAACCAAAAATTCTTTTTATTGTAGATAGACCTCTTTGGGCTTATCATTATATGGTAATGACTTGGGAAGAATTAATAAGAAAAGAATATGATTGTTACGTATGCTATCAGGAAGATTATTTATTAAGGAAATTAGATAACTATAAACCGTATTCTATAAAAAATAAATATATTTATAATTTAATTAGTATAATAAGGTTATATACTTCAAAATTAATAAGAAAACGAAAGCCTATCTACTTTATACATAATTCATGTAGATATTCATATCCTGTATATCCGATAAATGAAGTGTTTGATATGAAAAATAATGAGAAAGTTTTAATGAAAAACTTTGATTATATAGTAAATATGGCGTTTTATTTTCCATATACTGCAAAAATTCCTTTTATAGGGGAAAAAAATCTTATTGGAATTTTTACAGATTCTTTTCCTCATGAGGGTCCTACCATGGATATTAAAAATAATATTGATAGAACAAAACTGAACATTGAAGAATTTTATACCCAATATTTAAAAAAGTATAATAGTATTATAGTAGGAGGAGGTAGTTTGTACAATAGGTATAAAAAATTCACCAATAAAATTCACTTTGTTTATGGAATTTATGGGCAGGCAAATTTTATAGAAAATAATGCTGTAGGAGAAAAAGAAGAATTAATTATTGGATGGACAGGTTCTCCTAAAAGAGAAATGAAAGGTTTTGAAAATATTATTATGCCGGCAATTGATAATGTATGTAAAACCGGAAGAAAAGTTAAATTAAAAACCAAATTTTCTGGGGAATATAGTGAATTGTATGATTTTTATAAAAATATAGATTTAATTGTCATAGCATCAAGTGCAGATTCAGGTCCCTCACTTTTCGCAGAAGCAGCACTTTCTAATGTGCCATGCATTTCAACTAAAGTAGGGTTACCATTAACTGTAATTAAAGATGGTATAAATGGTATGTTTATTTCCCGAGATATCAAAAGTTTAGAAGTGGCAATTATTAAATTATATGATAATAGAGAATTATTAAAAAAATTTTCAGTGAATATAAAGAAAGATTATTTACAAATCATGGATAATAGTATAACTGTTAATTATTTTTTACAAGCATTAGAAGATTAATTTTTATTTATAAAAGTAGTATAATTTTAATAGAAAATGATAATAGGTCGGGGGCTAATAGCTAATATCTTTAAAGATATAAATAAAGAAGATATTATTTTTTTTGCTTCAGGAGTATCCAATTCTTTGGAAACAGATGCCAATCAGTTTAGAAGAGAAAGAGATCTAATAGAAAAAACAATAGAAGAAAATCCTACTAAAAAATTTGTTTATTTTAGTACTTGTAGCATTTATGACTCTTCAAAATATGCTAGCGCTTATGTATTACATAAATTAGATATGGAAAATCTGATAGAAAAAATCGCACAAAATTTTTTGATCTGTAGGGTAAGTAATGCAGTAGGCAATGGAGGAAATTCTAATTTATTAATAAATTATCTAGTAAATAATATCAAAGAAAATAATCCTATTTTAGTTCACCAAAAAGCAACAAGAAATTTAATAGATGTAGAAGATGTAGGCAACATTACATTAAGATTATTAGATGAAAAAATAAATACGATTCAAAACATAGCATACATTGATAATTTTTCTGTATTGGAAATTGTATTTGCTTTAGAAAAATATCTATCAAAATCAGCAATCATTAAATTATTAAATAAAGGAGAGAGTTATACTATTGATACAAGTTATATTGTAGATTATTTTAAAAAGAATAATAAAATGATCAAAATGGAATATTTGAATACCCTTTTAAAAAGATACTATAAAATTTAAATTATTTACTTTCTAAATTTATGTTAATTAAAATTTTATTTCATTATTTTCAAATAAGTAATAGTATTTTAATTACTTTAAGGTAATTAAATTTTATTTATCAAAAATTGAATAAAAAATCTCAAAATTTTGTTTATTTAAAAAACCGAACAATAAAAAATAAATACCAATTAAAATAAGTATTTTATCTTTATATAGTTTATATGTTTTTAAATTATTAATGGTATAAATTATGGTAATATAAAATGAAATAATACTTGGAAAAAGTAATCTAGGACGAAGAGTATCTAATTTGGTATTAAAGTAAGAAATTACCATAAAAATAAAAAATATGCTGCTAATAAATAATATTTGAATAATTTCAATTTTTTTTAAACTTTTTGCTTTAAAAAATAGATATAACCAAAAAATAAAAAATATGATTGAAAATATCGCTGCTAAATTATAGTTAATTTTTATATTAAATAGATCTCTTCCAAAAAATGGATTTAAACTATACAAGGATTGATAGAAACTTAAAATAATATTCATTTTATTTCTAATAGGAGCAACTCTTTCAGCACCTGTTAAATATCCGGTTGATAAAAAATTGATAAATAGGTATATAGAAATAAATATGGAAGAAAATAATAAGCAATAAAATAAATCAGTAGCAATTTTACTTTTCTTTTTATAAAGTAAATATAAAATGAACATAGAATTTGCAAACATAAATGAAATGCAGGAATATTTTGTAAGAAGTAAAAGAAATAACAGAATAGAATTATAAATGATAAATTTACAGGGAATTATTTTTTTATTTATGAATAATATAATTTAAATAAAAATACACTATTAAAATGGGTAATAGTATTGTCTCAGACCAGCTCATAGGCATTATCATTAAACAAATAGGAGAAAGTAAAAGTATCCAAATTTCTTTCCAGAAAAAATTTACTTTTTTAGTGAAATATAAAATAAATAAAATTGATATTATTGATAGAATTTTAGAAGAAATAAAATAATCATTGGTAAATAGATTTGTAACTCTTAATAAAAATGGATATAAAATAGGGAAATAGCTACTTTTGATTTTTGGTAGTGATGCTGCTAATTTAAAATATGAAAAAGAATCTGTGGTTGCAGTACCTTCATAATAGAAATAACGGAATATTATATTGGATATTAAAAATATAGGGATAGACCAATAAAAATATTTAGGAAATAAATTCTTATTTTCATCTGAAATTTTATGAATTTTCATTATTTATGTAGTTAGTTAAAAATTGATTTTAAATTAATTATTATCTTTCAAACCTCCACTTAAACAATTTATAGCCTATAGAAACAGGGAGATTTTGAAATAAGTTTTTCTTTTTATGATTTATAGAATAAAAAAAGGAAAAATAATCGAGTATGGATAAAGAAGGAGCTTTTTGTAAACGTTTGTAATTTTGTTTCCAGTAAATAGAATCATCTTTCATGAATTTCCATTGCATAGTAAGCGTAGTTTCTTTAAATATAATGAGGTGTTTGAGAATATGCTTTTTTTTAATTGAAGAAACCTCATTATAAGCTTTTGAGAAGTACTCTACTATTGCTTGATGATTTTCAAAATTTCTTTTGGTTTTATTAAAAATAATAGATTCACCATGTAAGTAATATAAATAAGTGGGTTTATGCAGAAAAGCAATACTATCTAACTTTAAAGCAGTTTGAAATGACCATAACTCATCTTGCGAATATAAACCTTTAACAAAATATATCTTATTATGCCTAAAAAAATTAACTCTTAAAAGCTTATTACAAGCACTTACGGGCCAGGTTCCATTACAAAAATGTTCAAAAACAATATCATTTTCTTTTAGAGATTTAAGTGAATGATTAAAAGGAAAAATTTTATATTCAATATTTTTAAATGTGTTTTTAGCTATCATTTCCCCTACAGCAATACTAGAATGAGTTTCTGAAATTAATCGATATAATTCCTCAATACAATCAGGAACAATTTCATCATCTCCATCAAGGAAAAATAGATATTCTCCTTTAGCATGATCTATACCTGTATTTCTTACTATAGAAAGACCTTGATTAGATTTATGTTCAATAATACGTATTTTTTCTGGGTACTCAGATTGAATCCTTTTAATAACATCAGAACTATGATCATTCCCTTTATCATCAACTAATAATATTTCAATATTAGGATACGTTTGCTTTAATACGGAATTAATGCTACGTTCAATATATTTTTCACAATTATAAACGGGGATAGAAACAGTAACTAAAGGATAGACCATGGTAATAGTTATAATCGGGAATCTACTAGATTTCGATCAAGATAAGATTTACAATCATAAATTACAGAATTTTCCTTACAATATTTCTTAATATCTAAATTTTTGAATTCCTGATGAGGCACTGCAAGAATTATAGTGTCAAATTTTTCAGAAGAAGGAAGTTCATTAAATATATCCAATCCATATTCATGTTTAACCTCTTTTGGATTAGCTAGAGGATCACATATTGATATGTTTAGATCGTATTCTTTTAAACATTTTACAATATCAACCACTTTGGTATTTCTTACATCCGGACAATTCTCTTTAAAGGTAATACCTAAAATTAAGATAGAAGAATGATTGATAATAATATTTTTTTTAATCATTAATTTAATGACTTCTGAAGCGATATAAGCAGGCATCGAATCATTTAAACGTCTTCCTGCAAGTATAATTTCAGAATGATAACCTATTTCCATAGCCTTTTGAGCTAAATAGTATGGATCAACACCAATACAATGACCACCTACAAGTCCGGGTTTAAAAGGTAAGAAATTCCATTTTGTACTGGCAGCTTCAAGAACTTCAGTTGTATCTACTCCTAATAAATTAAATATTTTTGCCAATTCATTTACAAAAGCAATATTTATATCTCTTTGGGAATTTTCAATAACCTTAGCAGATTCTGCTACCTTGATACTACTTGTTTTATAAGTTCCTGCTGTAATAATAGAAGCATATAAGTTATTTACAAAATCTGCAACTTCGGCATTAGAACCTGAAGTTACTTTTTTTATATGTGTTAGCGTATTAACTTTATCACCAGGATTAATTCTTTCAGGAGAATACCCTGCAAAAAAATCCAAATTATATTTTAATCCCGATACTTTTTCAATAATAGGAACACATTCTTCTTCCGTACATCCTGGATAAGTTGTAGATTCATAAATAACAATATCTCCTTTTTTAATAACTTTTCCTACAGTAGTACTGGCAGAAATTAAAGGAGTTAGATCTGGCCTATTAGATGAATCTACAGGAGTAGGCACTGTTACAATATAAACAGTAGAATTTTTAATATTTTCTATATCCTGAGTGGGATAAAAACCTTTTTTATTATCTAAACAATTTGCAGAATCAACTATGACATTTGATATTTCTTCCTCAGAAACTTCTAATGTAATATCTTTAGAACTTCTTAATTGAGAAATTCTTTCAGATGAAATATCAAAACCAACCACTCTATATTTTTTAGCAAATTCTAAAGCTAGAGGTAGACCTACATACCCTAGTCCTATAATACTAATTTTTAGATTTTCAGTAAAAAAATTCATAGCTTATAAGTTAAATGGAATAGAATTCTTTATACCAGTCAATAAAATTTTTGATGCCTTCTCTCACAGATGTTTGAGGTTGATAATTTAAGTTTTCAATAAGATCTGTAACATCTGCATAAGTAGCCGGAACATCACCCGGTTGAATAGGAAGTAAATTTATTTTAGCTTTTTTTCCTAATTCTTCTTCTATGGTTTCAACAAAAGACATAAGTTCAACGGGTTTACTATTTCCTATATTGTATATTTTATAAGGTGCAGATGAAGAGGAAGGATCAGGATTTTTAGGATCCCAATTTTTATTTCCTTCCGGAGGGTTATCATGAACTTTTACGATTCCCTGAATAATATCGGAAATGTAAGTAAAATCACGCATCATCTTTCCATAGTTATAAACATCGATGGGTTTATTTTCAAGTATAGCTTTAGTGAAAATAAATAATGCCATATCGGGTCTACCCCAAGGTCCATATACAGTAAAAAAGCGTAATCCGGTAGTAGGTATTTTGAATAAGTGGCTATAAGTATGGGCCATTAATTCATTGCTTTTTTTGCTTGAAGCATATAAACTTACAGGATGGTCAACATTATCTTTTGTAGAAAATGGTTGTTTTTCATTTAGTCCATATACACTGGAACTACTGGCATAAGTTAAATGTTTAATAGAGTAATTCCTACAACATTCTAAAATATTAAGAAAACCAATAATATTAGAATCTATGTAAGCTTGTGGGTTTACTAAAGAATATCTTACTCCTGCCTGAGCAGCAAGATTAATTACTTTATCAAATTTTTCCCTTTCAAATAGTTTTTCAATATTATCTTTATCTTCCAAATTTAATTTAATAAAAGAAAGATTCGGGTATTTAGAACTTTTAACTAGTTGATTATATTCTATAGCTGATTTTTCAAAGCCACAATTTTTTAATCTGCCATACTTTACACTAACGTCATAATAATCATTAATGCTATCCAAACCTATTATTTGATCTTTTCTTTGAACTAATGATTCAACTAAATGGTAACCAATAAATCCGGCGTTTCCTGTAATAAGGATTTTCATGGAATATATAATTATGTGAATGAAAATTCAAAGGTACGATTTTACAATGATTTTTTAATAAAAAAGAATATTGCTCAATTAAATATTTATTATTTTTGAGTGATAAAAAATTAGTTATATAAAGTATTTATGAAAAAAATTAATTATATATTTTTTATTAGTTTTCTATTGTTGTTGGTAATAAGTTGCAAAACAGCTGTATTAAATGAAGATTATCAGTTATATCCTAATAAAGAAATAAATGATTCTATAAAACCGGATTCTCTTTATATAAAAATTATTTCTCCTTATAAACAACAATTAGATTCTATTATGAGTCAGCCCATAAGCTATGCTAATGTAGACTTTACAAAAGAAGGATTTTCTAGTAATGAAGGAAATTTATTAGCAGATTTAGTCCTAGATTTTTCAAAAAAATATACTAAAGAAAATAAATTGCCTATGCCGGATTTTTGCTTATTAAATATTGGTGGAATTAGGACAATTATCCCCAAAGGAGTGATTACAGTAGGGAATATTTATGAAGTAGCACCTTTTGAAAATGAATTGGTTTTTATACAATTAGATGGGACTCAAATGAGTGAAATGTTTGAATATTTAAGAAAAGAAAAGTTAGGGCATCCCCTAGCAGGTATAAATGTAGTATATAAAAAAGATAAATTTTTTTCAGCAGAAATAGAAGGAGTTCCCTACAATAAAAATAAAAAATATTGGGTAGTAACCTTGGATTACTTACTAACCGGAGGAGACCGTATGTATTTTTTTACAAAATCGGATCAGGTTACACTTCCCCATATAAAATTAAGAGAAGTTTTATTGGAACAAATAAAAAAATATAAAATCCTTCCCGAAAGTAAAGATCAACGCTTAATATTTCAAGAGTAGGAAAATGAAAAGAAGAAATTTTATAAAAACAACAGGTTTAGCTGGAATAGCATTAAGTGTACCCAATATTAATTTAGCTTCTACTATTTTAGGAACGAATAAGAAGTTAACAATTTTACATACTAATGATCAACATAGTAGAATAGAACCTTTTCCTGAATCTTATGCAAAAAACCCGAACCAAGGTGGTTTTGCCAGAAGAGCAATGCTTATTAATAAAATAAGAAAAGAAGAATCTAATGTATTATTATTAGACTCGGGAGATATTTTTCAGGGAACTCCTTATTTTAATTTTTTTGGAGGAGAATTGGAGCTTAAATTAATGTCTAAAATGGAGTATGAGGCATCAACTATAGGAAATCATGAATTTGATAATGGTTTAGAAGGTTTAAAAAAACAATTACCAAAAGCTAAATTTGATTTTTTATGTTCCAATTATGATTTTTCTAATACACTATTAGAAGGTTTAACAAAAGATCATAAAATAATAGTTAAAGATGGAATAAAAATAGGTTTATTCGGTTTAGGAGTAGAACTAAAAGGGTTAGTAGAAAAAAGAAATTATTTAGAAACTAAATATTTAGACCCTATAGAAATAGCTCAGGATAAGGCTAATATGTTAAAAAAAGAAAAAAAATGTGACATAGTAATTTGTTTATCTCATATAGGGTACAAATACCCCCATGACCCTCAAAAAGTTTGTGATATTAAGTTATGTAATCAAACTTCTAATATAGATCTTATTTTAGGAGGACATACACATACATTTTTTAAAGAACCGGAAAGATATATAAACAAAGAGGGAAAAGAAGTAATTTTAAATCAGGTAGGCTGGGCCGGATTATTATTGGGAAGAATAGATTTTTTATTTACACCAGAGAATAATATAAAAGAAATAGCATATCAGACATTACCTATAAACAATCAAATATTGGTGTAATTTCGGGCTCCAAACAGTTTAGTTCCTATTCGCACCATGTTACTTCCACATTCAATGGCTATTGGATAATCATTAGACATTCCCATGGAAAGCGTATCTAAATTATGCTCCTCTTTATGTTGTAAATAAAAACTAGAAAGAGAAGAAAATTCATTTTTAATTTGTTCTTTATTATCAGAGAAAGAAGCCATTCCCATAAATCCTTTAATTTTTATATTAGGGAATTTTCCACTTTTAACTTCAGATAAAATAAAGGAAGCGTCTTCGAAAGATAATCCGTATTTAGTATCCTCCACTGCAATTTTTATTTCTAGTAATATGGAGATCGTTCGGTTGTTTTTTTCAGCTTCTTTTTGAATTACTTTTAATAAATCTAAACTATCAACAGAGTGAATCATATATATAAAAGGGACAATATATTTCACTTTATTTTTTTGTAAATGACCAATAAGGTGCCATTGAATATCTTTAGGCAAAACCTCTTGCTTTTGTAATAGCTCTTGTACTTTGTTTTCTCCAAAATTTCTTTGTCCCGCGTTATATAGCTCTAATATTTCATTAACGGATCTTGTTTTGGAAACGGCTACTAAAGTTACTCCAATTGGAAGTGTTTTTAACGTTAAATCTAAAGAATTAGTTAAAGGCATCAGATAATTTATTTTATAAGTTTTGTAAAAATACTAAATATTTATTGAAAATTCTATTGGGAGTGTTGTTTAAAAATAAGAATAACCAAAAATGAGTAGATGTATAAAATTATAAACATTTCGGATTTGTTTATAATATAAATAAGGTAGAGAAATATTATTTTCCCTACCTTATTAAAGAGATTTTCTTTATCTATTGGAACTTAAATCTTGAAAATTAAGATCATTATTCAGTACATTATTTACCTTTTCAACTACTAATTTTTCAGGAAGAGTAAATGAAGTGATTCTTTTAGCATTTATAGAAGAAGAAGATAATTCAACTTTGTATACCCCTGCATCAGCAATCCAGGCAGAAGCTAAAGGATTGAAAGAGGATAAATCTTTGGGTTGCAATTCAAAATAAACGTTTTGGCTTTCACCTGGTTTAAGTAATTTTGTTTTAACAAACCCTTTCAATTCTTTTACAGGTTTATCTACATCACCTTTAGGTGTGGAAAGATATAATTGAACTACTTCCTTACCGGCTACATTTCCTGTATTTTTAACTTTGAGTGATAAATACAATTTTTGATTGAATTCTAAAGAACTTAATACAGGTTCAGAATAATCAAATGTGGTATAAGAAAGTCCATATCCAAATTCATAGGAAGGGGAAACATTAAAGGTATTAAAATATCTGTATCCAACATAAATTCCTTCTTTATAAGAAACATTAATAGGTTTTTCTGCTGGAACTCCATCAAAATTTGGAGCAGAAGGTACATCAGAATATTTAACGGGTAAAGTTTGAGTTAATTTTCCGGACGGATTCACTTTCCCGGATAAAACATCTGTTATTGCATTTCCTCCTTCTTGTCCGGGTAAACTAGCCCATAATATGGCATCTACTTTATCTTTCCAACTAGAAGTTTCAATAGCACTTCCTGAGTTTATTACAACAATAACTCTTTTATTAATTTCATGAAAAGCTTTAGAAACTTCAGAAATTAAATTTTTTTCTTTTTCAGATAGATCAAAATCATCTTTTATTTTTCTATCTCCAGATTCACCGGCTTCTCTACCAATGGTGATAATAGCAATACTATTATTTTTAGCACTGTTTTTTATCACATTTTCCCTAACTATTGGCTGAGTTAATGTAGGCAAAATAGAAAGTAGTTTTTTCTTAAGATCTTCAATTTTTTTAAGTTCTTCTTTTACAAACGGGGAATATATTTTGTCTAGATTTTTATCTATTGAATAACCAGCATTTTCTAGCCCTTCAGATAAGGTAATTTCATAGGCTTTATTTACATTTCCGCTTCCGGTTCCACCGGAGATAATATTATATGATCCACTCCCAAATAAGGCTATTTTACTGTCATTAGCTAAAGGTAAAGCTGCTTTATCATTTTTTAACAATATCATTCCTTCTGATGCTACTTTTCTGCTTAATAAAGCATGGCTTTTCAAGTCCGGATCATTGGTGGCTATATATCCTTCTTCTCGGGGTGAATTAAATATAATTTCTAAGACTTTTTTTACAGAATTATCAACATCTTCGATTGACAATTTTTGGGTCTCAACATATTTTTTCAGCAATTCAAATTGTACTTGTGTACCCGGCATTAGTAAATTATTTCCCGCGTGAATTTGTTTAGCAAAAATATTTTCATCATATGAATCTTTACTTATTCCATTATGACTTGTATCGCTTACAGCAGATACATTAGAATACCCACCAAACCAGTCGGTAATTACAGAACCTTTAAATCCCCATTCCTTACGTAAAATTGTAGTTAACAAATCATAACTTGCAGATGTGTAAGTTCCATTTATTTTATTATATGAAGACATTATGGTGGCAGGATTAGATTCTTTAACTGCAATTTCAAAACCACGAAGATATATTTCTCTCAGAGCTCTTTGAGAAAGATGTACATTTAAATCCATACGATTATTTTCGCTATTATTGGCGGCAAAATGTTTTAAAGATACACCCACCCCATTTTTTTGTATACCCTGAGTGATAGCAGAGGCCATTTTACCGGCGATCAAAGGATCTTCTGAAAAATATTCAAAATTCCGCCCACATAATGGATTACGGATGATATTAAGAGCTGGGGCCAATTGAATGTCTGAACCATACCTCAAAGCTTCATCTCCAATTGCATTTCCTATTTCTTCCGCTAGTTCCACATCCCATGTAGTTGAAATAAGAGCACCCACTGGAAATCCTGTGGCATAATAGGTTCTCGTTTCGCCTTTTCTTTTTGCAGAAATACGTACTCCGGCAGGGCCATCAGTAAATATTACAGCAGGTATGCCCCATTTTTCAATAGGGGTTGTCGAACCTGCAGATCCTGGAATAAGATAGCTCGGAATGGTTACTCCCTTTGGGTCTATAGCTTCAAAGCCTTTAAGCATTTCGAAACCAACCATTCCCGTACCTAAAAGCAGATGAATTTTATCATCTAAAGATAATCTGGGAACTAAGTCATTAATTCTTTCATAGTTAGACAATCTTGTATCTTCATAAGGTTGAAGCTTCCCATCCTTATTTAAATCTGAAAATCTTTGATTATCAACTACAATTTGTGGCGAATTTTGTGCTTTGTAAAAATTAAACACTAAAATACCAGCAATTAAACACGAAATAACTTTTTTTCTCATAGAATTTTTCTTTTAAGGTACAATTATTTTATGACATATTAGTATATATATGCGTATTTATTTAATAAATATGATATATTGATTTTTAAATGTATCTTAGTTAGATAATTAATGAACTGTTTTTTTATCAGTGCCTGGATGTTAAATTATTTCATAAGAAAAAATCATTTGTAGAAATCCTTATTTTTGTTTAAAGAAATTATAGAAAAATGCAAAAAAAGAAAATAGAAAAATGGTTTAAAATTTCATGTTATGCAGAATGTGTAAGTTGTGTTTTACTTTTTTTAATAGCTATGCCCTTAAAATATTGTTTTCATTCCACAATATTAATGATTCCTGCCGGGTGTATGCATGGAATATTTTTTACAGGATATATTGTTTTTGCAATTTTGGCAAGAAAAATATATACATGGGATGATGAGGATTTTGTATTTGCATTAATGGCAGCATTTTTTCCTTTTGCCACTATTTGGGTTGAAAAATCCTTAGCAAAATATGATAGAGAAGAATAAATATTAAGCTATAAAAAATATGGTATGAAATATTACTAATTCATAGCATTTTGTAACTCTTCAGTAATTTCCATATTGTGAAATACATGTTGAACATCATCATCTTCTTCAAACTTCTCAATCATTTTTATAATTGTTTGGGCTTGTTCTAAAGGCAAAGCTTTAGTAGTATTAGGCAGACGTTGCAAATTAGCACTTTCAGGTTCAATGTTTAGCTCTTCAAATTTATGGTTCATAGAACCAAAATCTTCAAAGGAAGAAGTAATAATTATTTCGTCATCATCTTCTTCTATTTCTTCAGCACCTGCGTCAATCATTTCCAACTCAAAATTATCCCAATCTATGGTAATATTAGATTTTTTTAGGGTAAAAATTCCTTTTCTATCAAAAATAAATGTAAGTTCACCATTTTTCCCTAAATTGCCATCAAACTTATTAAAAATTGCTCTAACATTTGCAACGGTTCTCGTAGAGTTATTGGTTGTGCATTCTAAAAAGATCGCAATTCCTCCAGGACCATATCCTTCATAAGTTACCTCATCATATTGTTCAGCATCAGCTCCAGAAGCTTTTTTAATCGCACGTTCAACATTATCTTTAGGCATATTTACGCCTTTAGCGTTTAGTAAGCAACGACGAAGTGCTGGATTTGCTTCAGGATTAGGACCTCCGGTCTTAACTGCTATAGCTATTTCTTTTCCAATACGACTAAATTGTTTAGCCATTTTATCCCATCTGGCTAACTTTGTTGCTTTCCTATATTCAAATGCGCGTCCCATATCTCTATATTAATTTCTATCGCAAAAATAAGAATTGAGAAAATCTCACAAAAAATTTTTATAGATTTTTTAATTTATTTTTTAATAATTTTCCCGTTTTTCATTATGCTATAATTTTCAACTTTTATTTCAGGATTAGTTTCTATATAGCTTATATTTTCAACTTTAATTTTGTTCTGAGAAATAAAAGATTGTGTTCTAAACCAATTTTCTGCTGTTTCATCATAAGCAATAATTTTCCAGTCAATAACTTCGTAATTTAAAGTGTAATTTACTAATATCGTAAATAATTCGTTTTCTCCTGAATAGTAGTAAAAAATGATGGTTTTAAAATTATCAGATAAATCTAAAAGATAATTTATATATATTTTGTTATTATGTTCAAGAATATTGGAAGGTATTACATTTTTCAAATGAAGTAATTCTATTTGTTTTCTTTTTAACAAATTGTTGTTTTTTACACTATAAAAATTAGTGGAGTCAATTATTGGTGGCTTCCTTATGGGATATCGATCTATAAAATTATACTGATTTTGAGTTTTAGATGTTTTAGTAATAATATAAGTAGAGTCAATATTATTCTTTGATGTTTTCGTACAATCCGTTATATTATTAATTATTTTATTATCCTTTTTACATAATGGTTTTTCTTTTTTGCAAGAAATTAAACTAATGAAATATATAACTAATAAAAGGTGAAAATATTTTGGATTCAATATATAAAATTTTAATTACAATAATTCCTTGGGTATTTTACATACAGGAATAGGATTTATTTTATGTTGTGCTAATTTATTCAAACGGTCATAAATTTCAAAAACTTCTTTTTGTCTACTACTAAAATCAGTAGCTTTATGTGTTTTGTGTACACTCATAGCCCATTCCAATTCAGGATAAGTTGCTCCGATTTGATCTTCATCACTGCGGTCATCTACCCACAAACCATCAGTAGGTTTTGCCTGTTGAATGGATTCTGCAACTCCTAGTTCTTTAGCTATTTCAAAAACCTGACTTTTTAATAAATCTGCAATAGGACTTATGTCAACACCTCCATCGCCATATTTCGTATAAAATCCAACGCCAAAATCCTCTATTTTATTTCCTGTTCCACAAACTAATAAATTATTTATTCCTGCATAATAATAAAGAGTGGTCATTCGTAAACGTGATCTTGTATTCGCTAAGGATAGATCATTATTTTTATTCTGTTCTTCGATATGCAAGTCTAATTTTAAAGTTTCGAAAGATCGGGTAAGATTTATGGTTTTTCCTTTAACATTTGAAAATTTCTGAGTAAGATTTTTTATATGTTCTTGAGCTCTAGTTACCTGGTCAGAAGGTTGATGAATGGGCATTTCCAATAATAATACATTTTTTCCGGTTTGGGCTGCTAAAGTAGATACAACTGCTGAATCGATACCTCCTGATACACCTACTACAAAACCTTTTGTTCCAGATTGTGAAATATATTCATTGAGCCAGTTGACTATGTAAGAAATTACTTCTGTTGTCCGCATAATATTGTACTTTTGTATACTTATAGTGATTTAAATTAAATGTAAATATAATGAAGATTATTAAATATTTTCTGCTATTTTTCCTGTTTATTGGTTGTTCTAAAAAATCTGATGAACAAAATAAAAATAAAAAATGGGAGGTAGATATTAGTGGAATTGGAGCCAATGTAGAACTAATTGATATATCTCAAGATTTTTATAATTTTCAAATACCTATCTCAGAATTTCGAAAAAAATATCCTTTTTATATAGATGCAAATTTACCGGATGAAAAGGCTGAACAGCAAAGAAAAGATACTACAGAAATAAATATTTATAATCAGATAAAACATAAAATTAATAATCAGAAAATAAAACAGGAACTAACAACTATGTTCCGCTATATAAAATTTTATTATCCTGAATTTAAAGAACCTAAAGTATATTTATATTCTTCTTTTGTACAAGATTACTTAGATCCTATTACATATGTTCCCAATCAAAATTATTTGTTTATAGCTGTAGATTGCTTTTTAGGTTATGGTAATAAATATTATGACATGATGAGAATTGATAGGTATTTGCAAATAAGTATGTCTCCGGAATATCTTTCTTCAAAAGTAGCTAAAGTTATAATTAATGAAAAATCATGGATACCTAAAGAGCTTACTACACAGTCTTTTGTATCTCATATGATTTATCAGGGAAAAATATTATTATTAGAAGATGCTTTTTTGCCAAAAGTAAAAGATTTATATAAAATAGGTTATACTCAAGATCAAATAAATTGGGCTAAATCTAATGAATTTGAAATATGGAATTTTTTTATTCAAAATAACTATGTATTTAGTGATGATTTCTCTTTGTCAGATCGTTTTTTATCATTGTCTCCTTTTTCTAAATTTTATACAGAAGTCGATGCTAAAAGTCCGGGACAAATTGGTTGTTGGGTTGGATGGCAGATATGTCGAAAATATTTTGAGGAAAATCCTAAAGTTAGTTTGCAGGACTTTATAAAAAACTCTAACCATGAAGAAATTTTTGCTAAATCTAAATATAAGCCGGAGCAATTGCCTGAATAAAAAAATATTAAATAGAAAAGGGAATAAAAAAATGCAATCAAATAAATTATGAAAGAAACTGAAATCAATTTTAATATTACTTTAGATGAAAATCATATTCCGGAGAAAATAGTTTGGGCTGCCCCTGATGGAGGTGTGGTAGGAGCAGAATCTAAAGCAGTACTTTTATCAGTTTGGGATGATAAAACAAAAGAAGCTTTACGTATTGATCTTTGGACAAAAGAAATGCCCGTAGAAGAAATGAAACGTTTTTTTCATCAGGTTTTAATGTCTTTAGGGAATTCTTATCAAAGAGCTACAGATGAGGATGATGTTGCAGAGGAAATAAGAAAATTTGCAGAATATTTTGCAGATAGAAGTGGAATTAAAATGTAAAAAGAAATGAAAATAAAAATAGAAGAAATTGTAGAAGAAGACTTCGAAACTTTAATCGAGTTATTTAGGGAATTGGCTGTTTTTGAAAATTTACCAGAAAAAATGATAAATTCAGTTAAAAGAATGAAAGCTGAAAAAGATTTTTTTAGAGGCTTTACCATTAAAGATGAGAATAATATCATTTTAGGATATGTTACTTTCTTTTTTGCTTATTATACTTGGGTAGGTAAATCGTTATACATGGATGATTTATATATCCGCGAGGAACATAGAGGAAAAGGATTAGGAACACAACTAATTAAAAAAGTAATCTCTTTTGCCAAAGAAACTAATTGTCAAAAATTACGTTGGCAGGTATCTAATTGGAATAAATCTGCAATAAAATTTTATAAAAGTTTAGGAGCCCAAATAGATGAGGTAGATAAAAATTGTGATTTGATGTTTGACAATTAATTTAGCCAACATAATTTATAAAGATAAAATCAGAATAAAAAAACAAAATATAAGATCAATGATAATCTATAGTAGAAATAGAAGGTTAAGAGTAAATCAGTCTATTAGAGACCTGATGAGAGAAACTACCCTTACTACGGATGACTTTATGTTACCCATTTTTATTACAGAAGGGAAAAATATAAAAGAAGATATTCCTTCAATGCCCGGAATCTATCGTCACTCTTTAGATTTAACTATAAAAGAAATAAAGGAATTATGGTCATTAGGAATTAAAGCGGTAAACTTGTATGTTAAAGTAAATGATAAACTTAAAGATAATACAGGTAAAGAAGCATGGAATAAAAATGGATTAATGCAGGATACAATTAAAGCAATTAAAGATGCAGTTCCGGAAATGATTGTAATGCCAGATGTCGCTTTAGATCCATATTCGATATATGGACATGATGGAATTGTTGAAGATGGAAAAATTTTAAATGATGCAACAGTAGAGGCTTTAGTTAAGATGAGTGTGAGCCATGCTGAAGCTGGAGCGGATTTTATTGCCCCGAGTGATATGATGGATGGAAGGGTGGCAGCAATACGAGAAGCTTTAGAGGAAAACGGATTTCCTAATGTAGGTATTATGAGTTATGCCGCCAAATATGCAAGTTCTTTTTATGGTCCTTTTCGAGATGCTTTGGATAGCGCTCCCGGATTTGGAGATAAAAAAACATATCAAATGGATTATGGGAATAGTAGGGAAGCAATTAATGAAGCCATCAAAGATATAGATGAAGGGGCCGATATGATTATGGTTAAACCAGGACTACCCTATTTAGATATTGTTTCAAAATTAAATGAAATAGTTGACGTACCCATTTCTGTATATCAGGTAAGTGGAGAATATGCTATGATTAAGGCAGCCGTTCAAAACGGGTGGTTAGATAATGATAAAATTATTATTGAAAGTTTAACTTGTATAAAGAGAGCCGGAGCGAGTTTAATTTCTACTTATTTTGCCAAAGAAGCAGCTAAATTGTTAAATAAATAAATTATTTTTATAATACAAAAAACCCAAAGCTAGCTTTGGGTTTTTTATTCAATATTATTATATGGTTTATTTTTGTTGTTGGTTTAATAAATCCCCTCTATAATCTTTAATATCACTATCTTGATATAATGTGGTAAGAAATAAATTAGGAAGTAATTGTGAATATTGATTTATTAAATAAGTTCTTAATTGTTTTTTATCTCCTGGCTGTCCTTTCGTAATAGATTTAGTAATAATTACAAATACGCCTGATTTTCCTTCAATAGCTTTAGATTTTACTCCCGGTTTTATTCCAAAAGCAGCTCCCCCGACTTTAGGTTCAATCATGCCTGAAATTGAAGGGTTATCAAAACTTATAGTAGCAGAGCTTTTAGCTGTTTTATATTCTGTAGCAAGTTGATCTAAAGATTTATTGGATGCATTAATTTTTTCAGAAATTTCTTTGCTTAATTTTTCATTTCTTACAATAGGCTCTAAATCTTTTCTAACTAAAGATGGATGAGCTAAACCTTTTTTAAATAATGAAGATACTCTTACTACAATATAACTTTGGTCACTTGTAGAAAAAACTTCTGTATCGCCCAATTTTCTTTTAGAATCAAAAGCCCAGTTAATAATATCAGTATCTTTATCTGTACCTAAGCCTTGAAGAGTAGAACCAAAACGAACAATTCCACTTTGCTGTATAGGTTTGTATTTTGAATTTTTTGCAATATCTTGAAATTCTTTAGAAGATTTACCCATAATTGACTGAATGAATTTCTGAGATTTTTTTCTTGCAGACTCAGTAGTTTCTTCCGAAGATTTAATTTCTTTAGCTAAATCAGCAAGTTTATATACTGTAGCGAAAGGTTTTCTTTTAATAATATTTAATATAAAATATCCTTCCGGAGTTTCAATAATTCCCGTTTTTCCTTCCGGTGAAGTCTCTAAGAAATTTTGTAAAGCTTTATAAGGCGGTGGAAAGTTTTGAGAAGTAGTTAACTTCATTTCACCCCCGTTTGTAGCAACATTGGGGTCATCTGAGTTTTGTAAAGCTATTTTAGAAAAATCAGAAGGATTTGCTGAAATTTGAGCTAGTAATTTTTCAGCTTCTTGTTTAGCTTGTTCTTTTGTTCTTTGCTTTTTAGGCTGAATTTGTACATTAGATTCGGTATAAGTAATAAGAATATTTCTCGCAACAACAGAATCAGAATTTTTTCTACCTAAGAATTTAGATAGTACATAATAATTTCCTTCTTTATAAGCCGGAGAAATCTGTCCGTATGAAGCCGTTTTAACCCAATTTTGTATGGCCGGAGATAATTGATTATCTTGTCTGTATTGAGAATTAAAAGCTTTATCTACCACTTGTGCATTATTAAGCTCTGTAATATATAAAGAGTCATTTTTAACAGTTCCGAAAGCTTGTATGGTATCTCCTTCAATGATAGATTTGGAAAGTAAAGAATTAAGAGAGTTTAAAGTATGTTTTTCATCAGAAGCTGTGGGTCTTCCAGAAAAAAATACATAATCTAAAGTTCTGTTTTCATCAATTTTAAATTTTGATTTGTGCTTTTCAATATAAGCTTGTAAATCTTCATCAGTAACTTTTACAGGATGCTGTTTTTGATAAGTATTGTAATCGATTTTCACATAATCAATACTAGCTATATTCACCTGATTCTGAGCTAAAATATCTAATTCTTTATTGTTGGTTAACATCCCGATAGAATATGCTCCAAAATATTGTCTATACATAGCTTGATAACCAAAATTTCTTTTTAAGGCTAACAAAGTTTGATATATTTCCCTATTTTGTGGAGAGGCATTTTGAGTTTCTTCTGCTTTTTGAAATTCCTCTTGAATGAGTTGAGGATTAACTTTCCCATTTTTATCCTTAAATCTTGGATCAGAAGCAAAAAAAGGTGAATTTTTAGCTATATCCCAAATCATTTTATCTGTCAGAATAAAGTTAGCCTGATTAAACTTTTGTTCAATTAATTTATTTTGAACCAAAGAGCCCCAAACTTGTCCTTCAATTATATTTTCGGGATATTGTCCTTGATACTGAGTATTAAGTAAATTAAGTTGTCCGTAATATTCTTGTCTGGTAATTCCTTCGCCATTAACTTTTCCCAAGACATTAGGATCTTTATGACCGGATAAGAAGCCCGACACACTATTCCATGGAACTAAAAACGCTAATAAACCAAAGGCTGTGGCTCCTATCAATAATCCGGTTTGTTTTCTAATCTCTGTAAGAATAGCCATTTATATTTATTTTATATTTTAGTGTGCGAAATTACGATTTCAAGATGAAAAATAAAAATAATATTTTAAAGATACTCAGTTTTTTAAAACAAAAACCGTCTTAATTTTAAACTAAGACGGATCTAAATCATAAAATTGAAAAAGGTTATTTATCTATGGACCCCAATACTCTTTTCATAAAAGCATTTAATGCTTCTTTTTGAGGCTTGCCCTCTTTAATCATTTTATTGACTTCTATAGAACCATACATATTTGAAATTATTTCTCCAATTACATCTATTTCTTCATCTTTTAACCCCGGAGCTTCTGTAAGATTTTCAAGAGTTTCAATAGTCTCATTTATATAATCTTCATCGTTCTCCTCAATAAATTGGACAAGATGTTTAATTACCGGTAACTTCATTTACTAATTCTTGTAAAGGTTCTAACTTATTGGTTTGTATTTGGTTTACTAATTTTCCATCTTTAAAAGCTGCAAATGTAGGTAAATTGGTTACATTAGCTAGCTTTCTGGATTCAGGAAATTTTTCCGCATCAGCAATTACAAAAGTGGTATTTTCATTTTCTCCTGCCAATTTCTTAAATTTAGGTTTCATAATTTTGCAATTACCACACCAAGAAGCGGCATATTGTACTAATACGACTTTATTATTGTTTATAATTTGATCTAAATTGTCTTGAGTTAATTCTTGCAACATAATAAGTAAATTATTGAATTAATGTGAAGATAAATAGCTTGAAACGCCTTTTCTATCTGCTTTCATTGCATCTTTTCCTTCTTCCCAGTTTGCAGGGCAAACTTCACCATATTTTTGTACATGGGCATAAGCATCAATAAGTCTTAAATATTCTTTAACATTTCTACCCAGAGGCATATCATTAATACTTTCATGAAATACTTTTCCATCTTCATCTACTAAAAATGTAGCACGATAAGCCACATTGGAACCCTCAAGTATTACAGAATCATAATCTTCATCATATTTTGTAGATTCTATATCTAAAATACCTAAAATGTTTGAAAGATTACGTGTTGTATCTGCTAAAATAGGATAAGTAACTCCTTCTATTCCTCCATTATTTTTAGAAGTATTTAACCAAGCAAAATGTACCTCATTGGTGTCACAAGAAGCCCCAATAATAAGTGTATTCCTTTTTTCAAACTCAGGAAGAGCCTTTTGAAAAGCGTGTAATTCTGTAGGGCATACAAAGGTGAAGTCTTTAGGATACCAAAATAATAATACTTTTTTATTTTTTTTTGTTGCTTCTTCAAATATATTGATTTTTAGATTTTCACCCATATGGTCCATTGCATCTATAGAAATATTGGGAAATTTTTTACCTACTAATGACATAATTAAAAATTTTATTTTAAATTAAACTTTATTTTCTTTATGCAAATCTATTCAACTTAAATCTTTTAATAATAATTACACTATTGTTCTTTCTTATTTTAAAATAAGCATTCTCTATTTATTAAGAATTTTTATTTGTAATAACATTTTTTTCTATAAGATTTTATAATCTGCAAATGAGTATAGATTTATTTTTTTAATTTCTACTTGCTCTACAGAATTATATAAAACAATTGAGTTAGAAAATTTTTTAAAGTTAATATCTACTAAATTTAACTTATAGGTTAATTAATGTGTTTGTTAGTGCTAGAAAAATATGTATTCTATAGATGGGATTATATTTACTAACCTTAATGAAAATAAAATTTAATTAAGGAATATTTAAGTATTTATGAGTTTGTAAAGAAATATGCCATTGAGGATTTTTCATAACATAGTCAATAATTTTTGGAGTCATTTTTTCCCGGTTACTCCATTCAGGTTGTAAATATAACAAAGCATTTTTATTAATTTTCAAAGCTTGTTCTTCTGCAAATTTAAAATCATGTTGATTATAAACTATTACTTTTAATTCATGAGCGGAAGCATACACATCTTCTTTAGGTAAAGAAGTTTTTTTAGGGGACAGGCAAATCCAGTCAATTTGACCATTTATAGAATAAGCTCCTGAAGTTTCTATGTGTATATTACAACCAGATTCTTTTAACTTTTGCGTAAGTGGGACTAAATTCCACATTAAAGGTTCTCCGCCAGTTAATACTATTGTTTTTGAAAAAGAAATCGCTGTTTTAACAATATCATCAATTTTTTTTATCGGATGGATATTAGCATTCCAACTTTCTTTCACATCACACCAATGACATCCTACATCACATCCTCCAATACGTATAAAGTAGGCGGCTGTACCAGTGTACCTACCTTCGCCTTGAATGGTATAAAAATGTTCCATTATAGGGAGAGATAATCCCATTTCTAAATTAATATCATTACCTGTCATCATTATTAAATTCAAAAACAGCGTGCAAAGGTACAAAAAATGAATTATTTATAAAGATTGCTTCCGTCTATATAATTAAAGACTTCAGGTGAAAGCATGGGATACACATTTTTATTTTCTTTAATCATTTTTCTAATCATGGTAGATGAAATTTCTATAATAGGAGCAGAAACTTTTTCTATGTTAGGATGGCATAAAATTGGTTTTTGCGACTCTTTAGTTATTCTAGGATATATTAAAAGTTTGTAGTATTTAATAATCTGTTCATAGTTTTTCCATTTATGAAAGGAGAGAAGATTGTCTTGTCCCATTAATAATACAAAATTATGATCAGGATATTTTTCTTTTAAAACTACAAGAGTATCAATTGTATAAGAAGGTTTTGGAAGATTGAATTCTACATTTGAAGCCTGGAATTTCGGATATTTTTGAATGGCTAAATTCACCATTTCCAGACGATGATGATCACCTAATAAAGTTTTTTTTTCTTTAAAAGGATTTTGTGGACTTATAACAAACCAAATTTTATCCAAAGAAGAATTTTCTATAATATAATTGGCAATAATTAAATGTCCGATGTGTATGGGGTTGAATGATCCGAAAAATAAGCCTATATTCATATCGTTTTTATTTTATGCAAAAACTTGAATTTATTATTCAATAAATTTCACATCTTTTATTTGTAATTGATAAAATGTTTTTCCTTGCCAGTAATTTTCATATAACGAAAATACCATATCAAAAGGATATTTTTCAAATTTAGGAAGAAGATGTGCCATTTTGAAAGCTATAGCTTCAAAAGCATTATTAATATTATCCTGAAAAACAATCATTTTTAAATGGCTTTTATCTTTTCCCATCAGGGTGTAATTTCCGCTGAAAAATATTTTTTTAGATAAAAACAAAGGTCTCATATTTTCCGGACCAAAAGGTTCAAAATATTTAATAAGTTTAAAAAACCTTTTATTTATAATTTTTAATGATATTTCTTCATCAATTTCTATGGTAGGGATTCTTTGGTTCTGTTTAATATTTTCTTTTACAGTTAGTTCAAATTTATTTTTAAAAAAAAGAAAATTTTCTTTTTTGATAGATAATCCGGCAGCATACATATGCCCTCCAAATTGTTCTAAATATTCAGAACAATTTTCTAATGCTTTATAAATATCAAATCCGGGAACACTTCTTGCAGAAGCTACTAAATCATTATTTTTTCCTTCAGTAAAAACTAAAGTAGGACGGAAATATTCTTCTATCAATCTTGAAGCAACAATACCAATAACGCCCTTATGCCAATTTTTATTAAATACAATTGTAGCATAACTATTTGTTTGTCCGGTTTTGATTATTTCTAATAAAGCTTCAGATGTAATAGATGTATCTAATTCTCTTCTTTCGTTGTTAAGCTCATTAATCTGAGAATAAATTTTTCTGGATTCTAGCTCATTTTGTGAAATGAGCAGGTTTACAGCATTTTGAGCATGACTAATACGTCCTGCTGCATTGATCTTAGGAGCAATTCCAAAAACTATATTACTTACAGAAAATGTTTCCCGTATCTCTTTGGGTAAAAAAACTTTAAGTCCTGCGCGAGGGGTTTTTATAAGTTTTTTAAGTCCAAATGCGGTTAATAATCTATTTTCTCCGGTAAGAGGTACTATATCGGCTGCATTACTTACAGCAACTAAATCTAAGTATGAGAGAACTTTATCATCAGATATATTTAATCTTTTTGCCAATGCCTGAATTAATTTAAAACCTACACCGCAGCCACTTAAATACTTATAAGGATAAGTACAGTCATTTCTTTGAGGATCTAATACGGCATGAGCGTTTGGTATGCAATCATCAGGAAGGTGATGATCGCAAACAATGAAATCAATTCCTTTATTTTTAGCATAAGAAATTTTTTCATTTTCTTTTATTCCACAATCTAATGAGATAATAAGAGAGTAATTATAAGTTTCAGCATAATCAACTCCTACATAAGAGATACCATAACCTTCTTCGTATCGGTCAGGAATGTAAAAGTGTACATTTTTATAAATCGAATGCAAGAATAAATACATCATTGCTACAGAGGTAGTTCCATCTACATCATAATCTCCATATATTAATATATTTTCTTTGTTTTCAATAGCATGAATTATTCTTTGTACAGCCTTTTCCATATCTATCATTAGATAAGGATCATGAAGATGCGATAAAGAGGGTTTGAAAAAATTCTTGGTTTTTTCAAAAGTATCAATTCCTCTTTGTATAAGTAGGTTTGTAATTTCTACAGGGAAATCTAATTCGTTGGCAAGCTGTAAAGCCTTTTCAACATCTGCTTGAGGGAGTATTAACCAACGATTTTGCATACTTTACAAAGATACTTAATTTAAATAAGTATAACAATCCATATTTTTTATTATGTTTATATGTGGTTTTTATTTATATTTTATAACAAATAATTAATTATTTGTTATATTTGTTTTTAAAATAAATTGATATGAAAAAAATAATAGGGATTTTATCAATAGTTTTAATTTTTGTTAGTTTAATTTCTTGTAATAAACCAACTCCAAGTAAGTTTAATGATGAATTGATGTCTATTTTGAACAGTGCAGATAGTGAATATAATTCTTTTTATTCTCATATAGAGCAGTTTTCAAATAATGACAAAAAATCATCTATATCTCAAAAGATAAAAGTAGGTATAGAACAAATGGAAAAAAAGAAGGAAAAAATAAATGGATTAAAGGTGCCTAAAGGGGGTGAGGAGTTGAAAAATACATGTTTAGACTACGTAAATATTATGATAAATTCCATGAAAGAATTTATTTCAGAAAAAGAATTATCAAAAAGTCAATATGATCGAGCGGTTAAAAATATGGAAAATAATGAAGAAAAATTAAATAATGTAAATGAAAAAATAATAGATGAGCAGGAAAATTTTGCAGAAAAAAAGGGTTTTGAATTTAAAGAAATTCCTCAAAAAAAGTAGAATTTTTCTTAAAGACATATCTATAAGAGAATGAATATTAAATAAATATTATTTAGTTAAAGACTTTCTTCTCATTTTCATTGAGAAAAGTTAAAACAAGGATAGATTTTTATTTTATTACCTTTGCTCTATCTAAACTTATAGAATGATCAGTAAAGAAGAATTTTTATTAAAGGCCTATAAATTAGGCATAATTAAATTTGGAAATTTCACTTTAAAAAGTGGTATACAATCGCCTTTTTATGTTGATTTAAGACCTATTGCTTCAGACCCTGAGTTATTGAAAGAATTATCTCAACAACTTTTAAACCTTTTAAAAAAATCTTGTTATGACTTGATTTGTGGTGTGCCTTATGCCGCTTTACCTATGGCTACTGCTATGTCATTAGATTCAGGTACACCCCTAATTATAAAAAGAAAGGAAAGTAAGGGATATGGTACAAAAAAAATGCTGGAAGGTATTTTTAAATCAGGACAGACATGTGTTTTAGTAGAAGATGTAATTACCAGTGGAAAAAGCCTAATAGAAACAATTGAGGAGGTAGAAAAAGAAGGATTAAGAATTAAAGATATAGTTGTTGTTTTAGATCGTGAGCAAGGAGGGGTCTCTTTATTAAAAGAAAAAGGATATAATGTTTATAATCTATTTACAATAGAGGAAGTGGTGGATTTGCTATATAAAAATAACTTATTATCACAAGAAGAATTACAAAATATAAAAAATTTTTTAAAAAGTACCCCTATAGTTACAGCTCAAGTAAAATCTTCAAGATTGACTTATGAAGAAAAGGCTGCTTTACAATCTCATCCTGCTGCAAAAAAAATTTTAGAAATAGCAATAAAGAAAAAATCAAATCTTATAGCTTCTTTAGATGTTTCTACAACTCAGGAAGTTTTACAATTGGCAGAAACAATTGGAGATACTATTGTAGCAGTAAAACTTCATACAGATATTATCAAAGATTTTTCTGAAGAGTATGTGATAAAATTAAAATCTATAGCCAATAAAAAAAATTTCTTACTCTTTGAAGACAGAAAATTTGGTGATATAGGGAATACTCAACAAATGCAATTTGAAGGAGGATTATATAAAATATCAGATTGGGCAGATTTAATTACTTCTCACGTTATAGCAGGAGAGGATAGTTTAAAAATTTTTGACAGCAAGGTAGGTATAATTACCATTGCAGAAATGTCTTCTAGTGCTACTCTTACAGATGAAAATTATAAAAAAAGAGCAATAGAAATTTCTGAGAATATTTCTAATGTAATAGGATGTGTAGCTCAATCAAAACTTCCATCCTCTTTATTATTATTTACTCCCGGAGTTAATTTGAATTCCATTAAAGACAAAAAAGGACAGAATTTTAACACTCCTGAAAAAGTTTTTGATAAAAACCATACAGATTTTATTATTGTAGGAAGAGGTATTTATAAGTCTACTGATCCAAAAAAAGAAGCACTTAAATATCAAAAATCAGGTTGGGAAGCATATTTAAAAAATATATCAATTTAATTGAGCGAGAAAATTATTATAGGAATAGATCCGGGAACTCAAGTTATGGGGTTTGGAATTATCAGCATAGTTAATAGGAAAATAAAACTGCTATGTATTGATGAATTAATTCTGAAAAAAATTGATTCACATGCACTGAAACTCAAAAAGATTTTTGAAAAAACACTTTCACTTATAGATGAATATAAACCAGATGAGTTAGCTATAGAAGAACCATTTTATGGAAAAAACGTGCAATCAATGCTTAAATTAGGAAGAGCTCAAGGTGTAGCTATGGCAGCAGGTTTATTAAGAGAAATACCTATTACCGAATATTTGCCAAAAAAAGTTAAAATGTCAATCACAGGTAATGGTAATGCCTCAAAAGAACAGGTATCGGGAATGCTTAAAACTTTATTAAATTTAAAAGAATTTCCTACTCGTTATTTAGATGCTTCCGACGGATTAGCTTTAGCTGTTTGTCATTATTTAAATAGTAAAAATAATCTTTCTTCACAAACTGCATCAAATTCTTACTCAGGGTGGAATGCTTTTGTTAAAAATAACCCAAACAGAATAAAATAGATTTTCTTTATAAAAGGTTTTTTTGTTATAATGAAAATGTTTTTAACTAAATATTTACTTGAAACTCAGTTATGGGTTTCTGGAATGATTACTTGTTTGAGTTTATTTTTTGGTATTTTATTTAGTTCTGTTGACCATTACAGACTTGAAATAGTTTTCTTTTCCACTTTAGCAGGATATAACTATATGCATTTTCATAAGTATTGGCTAAAATATTCAAAAAAAATACTAAATCTTATAATCTTTATTTCCAGCCTATTAATTTTATTTTTTTTGATATTTTTAGAAAATGATATTTCACTTATAGTAAAATTATTATTTTTAAGCATATGGGTAGTTCTTTATAACTCATATTTTATTTTTTTAAAAATAAGAAATATCTCCCTATTTAAAATTATTCTTATTGCTACAATCTGGTCTTGCGTTATTTTTTATATAGGGAATAATATAATTCCTTCTTATTCATTATTTATAAGTGTTTTATTATATATTATTGGAATTACAATTCCTTTTGATATAGTTGATGCTAATAGAGATACAATACAAACTATTCCTAAAATGGTAGGTGTGAATTTTAGTAAATTTATTTCAATTTTGTGTTTTAATATTTCTTTTTTACTGTTTTATAATAATTTTTCACAAAAGCCAGATTATAGTATAGCATGGGGTATAACAAATTTATTTGCAGCTTTATTGGTACTATTTATACCTCAAAAAAACTCTTATTTTTATACTAGATTTTGGATAGAATTATCTTCTTCTATACCAATTATTATCTATTATTTTATATAAAAATAAGGGTAGCTTTAGCTACCCTTACACACTCATAAAGTTGTAATGAGTTCTAACGGAATCTATCTACAGATTTTATAAGTTTTTCGTCCTTATTGATGTACTTATTTGCCATGGCAAGCAGAATAATCAGCAAAACCGGAACAATTAACTCAACCCCTTTCTTAGGGGACAAATCCCCTCCAGGAGTTATTAGTAGATAATAAACCATAAAACCAATTAACAATAAGTTGATAATTATATTTAAATAATTAATATTCTTTTGTGCAGATCTATTTTTAAAACAAAAAATAGAAATAAAAGCTAGTATTGCTACTACTAATAAAAGTATCATATCAATTCTTTCATTAGGAATAAAATCGGTTATTAATCCGCAAATTATGCCAATAATACCAGTCAATGTAAGATATAAACTTTGTATTCTTTGAATCAAAACTTTTTTTTAAAAAGCAAAAGTAAAAAAAATTAGTGTTTTAATAAAATATTTTGTAATATTGCCCAATTAAATCTACTGTGATTAGGATATTATTTTATATAGTTCTACTTTTTTTAAAATCTCTATAAAAAATATTTAAAATCAAATTATTAAAATTATTTACGGACATAAATTATGCTTGAAGAACAGAAGCTTAAATCAATGAGAGTTGCTGAATTGCAAGTCATTGCTGATCAATTAAAAATTAAAAGTTCGGGGTTAAAAAAATCAGAGTTAATAGATGCCATATTATCCGGTCAAATTAAAAATAAAGATAAAAAGGAATTAGAAGAAGTTCCTGAAAAAGCAGAAACTTTAATTGTTGCAAAACAACCTAGAAAAAGAATACCTTCAAATAGTCAAAGAAACACACTGTTTTCACAAGGAAAAAAAGATTCTGAATCCATAAAAGATGAAGATAACTTTGAGATAGATATGGTTGACGATACAGCTAAAGAGGGTTTTGTATACAGAAAGCCCCAGGTGATTCTACAAAAAAGTGCAGATAGTACACATTTTCAAAAACCCCGAGAGGATAAAAAAAATAATTTTGAAGACAGTGATGAAAAAGGGAATTTTCAAAAACTAAGAGACAATAATTTTAAAAATAATTACAAACAGGGAAATGTAAATAAATACAAATCGTCTGATTATGAATTTGAAGGTATTATAATTACTGAGGGAGTGCTAGAAATAACCCAGGAAGGTTATGGATTTTTGCGATCTTCAGATTTTAATTATCTTTCTTCCCCGGATGATGTATATGTTTCTCTTTCTCAAATAAAACTTTTCGGATTAAAAACAGGAGATACTGTTACCGGAGAAGTTCGACCTCCTAAAGAAGGAGAAAAGTTTTTTCCTTTAGTTAAAATTAAAGAAATTAACGGTAGGGAGCCCTCTTTTGTTAGAGATAGAGTTTCTTTTGAACATTTAACTCCTTTATTTCCGGAAGAAAAATTTAAGTTAGCAGGAACAGGAGCAACTCTTTCAACAAGAGTAGTAGATTTATTTTCTCCAATAGGAAAAGGTCAGAGAGGAATGATCGTAGCCCAACCTAAAACAGGGAAAACACTTTTATTAAAAGACATAGCAAATGTAATTTCTATAAATCATCCGGAAGTTTATATGATTGTTTTATTAATTGATGAACGCCCGGAAGAAGTAACCGATATGCAAAGAAGTGTAAAAGGAGAAGTAATAGCTTCAACTTTTGATGAATCTGCCGAAAAACATGTGAAAGTTGCCAATATAGTATTATCAAAAGCACAGCGAATGGTAGAATGCGGACATGATGTGGTCATATTGTTAGATTCTATTACTCGATTAGCGCGAGCATACAATACTGTTTCTCCAGCATCAGGAAAAGTTCTTTCTGGAGGAGTAGATGCCAATGCACTACATAAACCGAAACGTTTTTTTGGAGCAGCAAGAAATATAGAAGGAGGAGGATCATTAACCATTATAGCAACTGCTTTAATTGATACAGGATCTAAAATGGATGAAGTGATATTTGAAGAATTTAAAGGTACAGGAAATATGGAACTACAATTAGATAGGAAAATTGCTAATAAACGTATTTATCCTGCTATTGATCTTGTTTCTTCTTCCACCCGTAGAGATGATTTACTATTAGATGCAGTAACCCAACAAAGAATGTGGATACTTAGAAACCATTTAGCTGATATGAATCCGTTGGAAGCTATGGAATTTTTGAAAGGCAGACTTGACAGGACTATTTCAAATGAAGAATTTCTTCTTACTATGAATAAATAGGGATTGAATTTAATCAACATAAATCTATTTTTTTAATAAAAAAGCTAATCGATAACAATTAGCTTTTTTTATTTTTTGATGTTGAAAAAGAAGTGGGTTATTTCATATATCTGGAACGACTTCTCATATTTGGATTAATCATATTACTTCGTGAAACATTTACTTTTTTCATTTGCTCTTTCATCATCTTTATTTGATCTCCCAACATATTAGAAGTATCTAATTTTTTTGCTTCATTTAACAATCGTTCCGCTTCATTTTTATTCCCTCTCATCATAGTACCAGAAGCTATAGTTAAGGTAGCAAGAGCACGGTCATGTTTAAAACTTAATCCGTAGTCTAATGCAGTTCTCATATAAGATTCGGCTTTAGATGGATTATCCTGTGCTTCAGTAATTCCCATAAGATAATTATAATACCCCATTTGCTTTCTTACTAATTGAGATTTAGGATTTGTAATTTTATTTAACCATTTTCGAGCCTCTGAAAGGTTTTGTTTTCTTAATTTCCAAAATGCTAACAAGATGTATTCATTTCTGAAAAATAAAAGGATAGGAATTAATGATAAAATTACAATTAAAATTCCTAAACCAATTTGACGATTAAACATGAAATAAATTCCGGCAGCAATAATTAATGCAGCAATAATAAGTTTTATATATTTATTATTCATTATATAGACAAGTTTTGGCAAAGGTAAGAAATATAGAATGAAATGAAGAACATATTATTTTTTCAAATGATACTAATATAAGCTGCCATCATATCTAAAAGCAATTTTATAAATCCTGTATTTTTAGTATAATAATAATTTTGGTTGTAAGCTAGAGTATCTTTACTATTAAATCGGATAATGGTAGTAAAATTATTATTTTTCAATTTCGAAAAACATAAATCGAACCCAAGTAAATCTTTAAAATTAGAATAGTTATAAATATTGAGTTTAGAGATAGGATAACAACTATCAGCCCCTTTATTTTTTAAAAAGTAAATAGGAGTGTTTTATATATCTCTAATCAAATTTATCTAAATGGTCTAAAAAATAATATTGATTGGTTTTTTAAATAAAGTATATTTTGTTATTTGTTGAGAATTAAAAATTTTATAAATAAAATTAGTGTCTTTATGGTAATCTATTTTTATTTTCTGGGGTTTATAAAGAAATGATGATTGGATATTAAGGTTATTTTCTAGGTATAAAGTGTTCTTTTCTTTGCTTGAATGACATGAAATTACTAAAAATAGCAAAGTATATAACAAAAAAATATTTCTAAAAAAGAACATA
Organism: Apibacter adventoris; assembly: GCF_002964975.1. Lineage (GTDB taxonomy): Bacteria > Bacteroidota > Bacteroidia > Flavobacteriales > Weeksellaceae > Apibacter > Apibacter adventoris. The sequence goes on from NZ_PSZM01000037.1 coordinate 83,225, forward strand.
TATTTATTTTGAATAACCAAATTTTTTTAAATCTTGCTCATTCGATCTCCAGTCTTTTTTTACTTTAACAAAAAGATTTAAATAAATTTTTTTATTGAAAAAATTTTCTAAATCTATACGTGCTTGAGTTCCTACTTTTTTAATTTTTTCTCCTTTATGACCTATAATTATTCCTTTTTGAGTGTTCCTTTCTACATAAATAATTGATTCTATACGGATTATGTTTTCTTCATCTTTAAAAGATTCTGTTACCACTTCAACAGAATAAGGGATTTCCTTTTGATAATTAAGTAATATTTTTTCTCTTATAGTTTCATTTACAAAAAAACGTTCAGAAAGTGTTGTAAATAATTCCTTATCATAATACGCAGGAGCCTCAGGTAACAATTCTTTTATCTTAGGGAGAATAAGTTCAGTATTAAGTTTGTAAAGAGCAGAAATAGGTAGTATTTCTGCTTTAGGTAAAAGGGAATGCCAAAAATCTACTCCTTTAGTAATGGAATGGGTTTCTTGGGATTTATCTATTTTATTAATCAGAACTAAAACAGGAATTTTAACTGCATTTAATTTTTTTATTAAATATTCAGACAAGTATTTTTCTTCACCAAATTCTGTAATATAAATAATGATATCTGCATCTTGAAAAGCTTCTTTAACGAAATCATTCATTTTTGAATGTAATTCATAAATTGGTTTCATAATGATACCCGGAGTATCTGAAAAAACAATTTGTGTATCTTCATCACTCCAAATTCCAAAAATTCTATGTCGAGTAGTTTGGGCTTTTGAGGTTACAATAGATAATTTTTCACCCATCAACTCATTCATTAAAGTTGATTTACCTACGTTAGGTTTTCCTACTAAATTGACGAAACCGGATTTATGAGCCATAAATTAAATAGTAATGATTAATGGTTATTTAGAACGATATTTTTTATTCAGAGCTTGTAATATTGCCCAGGTTTCAGCATCTACTATACCATCGGCTTTTTCTGGTCTGAAATGCCATTGAAAAGCACGTACAATATCTTTTGTATTTTTATCCCATTCGCCGGTGTTGTCTATTTTATAACCGTATTTTTGTAATCCTTTTTGAAATTCAAGAGCTGAATTATAAGGATAGGTATCATAAATAAATTTTTCTAAGAAAAGTTCTTTGTCGGCATCATTATACCAAGCCCCAATATTATATTGAGTATATAAAGTTTTCCACGGGAATAAAGGCCCTGGATCTTGTTTTCTTAAAGGAGCAATATCTGAATGGCCTACTACATAGGTAGGATCTATATCATAACGGCTGATAATATTTTGAGCCAAGGCTGCTATTTTTTTGATTTGGAAATCATAGTACGGTTGAAATATCAAAGAATCTCCAACTTTTACATAGCCTTTATTTACTATTTCAATGCCTATGGAAGTATCGTTCAGATTTTCTCTTCCATTCCAGGCGCTATAACCGGCATGATAGGAACGTTTATCTTCACTTACCAATAATTGTATTGTATCATTAGGAGTATCAGGAATTAAGTAATGTGCACTCACATTCTTTTTAGTTAGTATTTTTATAGAGGTAGGATAGTCAGATACTGTATAATGAAGTACTAAGAATTTAATTCTATCATCATAAGCCTGGGAAGGAAAGTATTCCTTGGAAATCACATAATTAGGTAATTTAGCTTCAGTAATTACATGGTATTTAGGGTTTATATCGGTTACATACACTGTGTCATGTATAACTTTAGTCTGAACCATAATTTTTTTAGATGATCCACAACTGGTCAAAAATATACAGATAAGAGATAAAAATAATATGTGTTTCATATACTGGAATTAACCGTACAAAGGTATAAAACGAATAAACAAAAATAAGTTAAAAAATTTATAAAAATACTTGCATAAATAAAAACTTACTGCTACTTTTGCACTCCAATTTGTCAACAATAGTAACAAATTAGGAGAGTTGCCGGAGTGGTTAACGGAGCAGTTTGCTAAACTGTCGACGGGAAACCGTCGCGTGGGTTCGAATCCCACACTCTCCGCAGCGTGAAGTTAAATCTAGATCATTAAGAAATTTACGGGGTGTAGCGCAGGTGGTAGCGCATCTGGTTTGGGACCAGAGGGTCGCAGGTTCGAGTCCTGTCACCCCGACTTAATAGAATCCGAAAGGAGGGTCGCGTAGCTCAGCTGGATAGAGCATCTGCCTTCTAAGCAGACGGTCAAAGGTTCGAATCCTTTCGCGATCACAATCTTTAAGAGTAACTCACTCGAAAAAATATTATAAAACCTCTGTAAATAATATTTATAGAGGTTTTTTTATTTATAAAGGCAAAATACAATTCGTCACTTTTAGTCAAAAATCACTAAATTTATTCCCCCTATAGCGTCCCCCTTTGTTATCTAACTATAAATTGTAGAAAACCTATTGATTAGGGTTATTTACTATTAATTATTATTTCCCTTGTTTTTTTAAAGTTTGATAATTTAGGTTAATGTTCATTTAATCAATGAATTGATTTGATGTTTGCTGTCAAAATTCGCATTTAGCTAATGATAATTATGTCTTGGAGCTATTATATAATAGATGTAACCAATAAAATGGGATTAATATGGTAAACAAATTTAATTTTTCTGTATTTGCAATTATCCGTACAGATAAGATGAAACAAAATTGAAAATGCCCAATGTAATTACAAATTACATTAAATGGAAATCGTCTAAAACTTCCTTTAAGTATTTCTGAAGGGGTTAATAATAGGGATGGAGTAAAAAAGAGATTTAAAGGGAAAGGGTATCTTAGTTTAAATAATAGGCTGGATAGAGAGGAACAAAATGTAAAGGGTTTTATTAATTAGTTTATTTTAGGAGGAAAGCCTATAATTCTGGATAAAATTAAGACTTATTTTAGGAAAGAAAACTCTAAAGATTTTTATACTTTTTTTGAGAATACATTTTGCCCTAGAAAATTTTCTGATATTACTGAAGGGACTCAGTACCATTATAGGCTTTTGGGTAAAATACTGAAAGAAATCAGACCTAATTTACATTTATATGACATTGATTTAAATTTTATTCAGAAATTTGACTGCTACCTAAAAGAGAAAAGGGAAACAGGAATCGGGGGAGTTTGGAATAAATATAAAAATCTGAAGACCGTAATTATTTTTGCAAAAAAATTAAAATTTATTGATTCTAATCCTTATGACGATTTAAAGTATGTAAATCCTAAAAATAAGACCCATTTTCTTACTCAACAGCAAGTAGAAAGAATTAAAAATCTGGAATTAAATGATAGTTTAGGATTAACAAGAGATAAATTTTTACTTGCTTGTTATACTGGTCTAAGGTTTTCTGATGTAAATAGAATAACGAGAAAAAATTGGGGTAGTAGAATGCTTTCTGTTGAAATGCAAAAAACTAAAGAAATAGTTAACATTCCCTTATCTAAAAACTCTCTTAAAATAACCTTGAAATACCAAAGATTTAAAAAGAAAGATGAACCAATTTTTAGAAATGTATCTAACCAAAATGTAAATAAAATGTTGAAAGAAATAGCTGAGATGGCAGAGGTAGACCCGAAATTATCTTTTCATTGGTCTCGTCATACCTTCGGCTCTTTATTAGGGCAGCATAATGTAAATGCTTTTCTGATTATGAAGTTAATGGGGCATAAGAATGTCAATCAATCTTTGATTTATGTAAATTCTAATAAAGCCATGATGAAGGATATTATAAAAAGTATTGTCAACAAGGGGTGATTTGTAAGGAAAGAAAAAATCTAGTCCATAAGTTGTTTTGTCATGTTTTTCTTTATGGCAATTAAACTCAATATTTCGAGGAGCTTCTCCCCATCCGATTAATTTGAGAAAATTATCTACTGTTTTTTCCCAAATTCTCCAATAATTTTGGATTTTCCCCCATTTTTTCTATAGATTAGAATTAGTTTACATTAATCAAAGATAAAAAACAAAAAATATAATTTCTTAATTTATATAAGTTTTTTATATTATGAAATGGGGAATTGACTTAATCCTATTCTAAATAATATTTTTAAGTGGTTTTATGGACTTATTTTACGTTTAAGTAGAAAAATTAATCAGGCTGATACTAGAGGTATATTAAACCGATTTTTTTAAGATTAATAAGATATATTTTTTCGGAATACCTGTAAAAATAAATGAGGCAAGTAATTTAAAATTTAAGCTAAATACTATACTAATGTGAATTATTCTTTGTTATCTTCTGGAATTTCAATTTTAGTTTGAATTATTTTTTGGAAAATATTAAAAAATTTTTTTCGTTCTATTTCTAAAAAATCTAAGAAGATGGACATAACTCCTTTTAGAGGGGGGGCGATTTGGTTAGGGCTGATAAAAATCTTATTATAGCCTAAATTCTCAAATTCTTTTGACCAATTAAAGAGATTTTTAGTATTTTCATTTTTGCTAAAAAATTCTTTTAAAATGTTTGTTGGGAATTTATCTAAAGTTTTCAAAAAGGTATTGGCAGATTTATTTCCAGATATTTGAACAACCATGGACATAATTTTATCAACACCATCTTGTCCTAAATTTCCAAATTTTAATCCATCAGATAATTTTTTTTCTCGCTCATTTATATCTAGAAATGCAATATCTTTAATAATAAAATCAATAATAATTAATGTGTGAGATAGAATTAAATAAATCATTCTTGTAGCATCTTCTCTTTTTTGAATATCAGTAATAGCTTTTTCAAAAAAATATTTTAAAAAAATTAAAGAAGAATTAAATCCTGAAAAATCTTGTTCTGATAATAATTTGGATTTAGATGATTCATAGATATATCTCCAATCTTTATTATTAAAGGTTTTGTAACTTTTATGTTTAGATAAGTTTATAGTAAGCTCTTCTTCAGTCAGTCGGTTAGGGAATTTATTTGCTCTCAGTTTAGATAAAAAAGAACCATCTAATACTATAGTATTATGTAATTGTGCAAATGAGTGTATGATGGGCCTTTGATCTGTTGTGGCAACAATGCACGCGTCAAAATTTAATAATTTCATTAATCCATTAACCCATAAAATTCTTTCAAATGCTTGAGGTGATTTTTTATTTTTAATATCTACATTGATGCGTTGTCTGCTTAGACTTGAAGAACGTCCGTATAAAAATAAATCTATATCTGTAATATCACAACCAGCATATTTATATTTTATACCACGAACAACATAATAACCAGAATTAAGAAAATAATTTCGTAATAATTCTTCCATCAATTCTCCTTTTGATATTTTTTGTTGATTTTCCATTAACTTCTAAATGTTCTTAATAGCTCAGCTACTGATTTTTTAGACTGTACATTTTGTTTTTTTCGATTAAAAATTCTTTTTTGTTCTGGCCCAACATAGTTTGTAACACTTCCAGAATGAATATTAGTCATAACTGTTTGTTCTGAAGTATCACCAAATTCTAATACCTGCATTGCTAAAGTACCAACATCTTTCTTAAGAAGACGCATATAGTACATTGAACTATTAGGTGTTGATATTAGTTGGATAACACGTTTGAGTTCAAGTAATTTATAATCTTCTCCAATTGCTGTTGCTGGCCCTACGTCATATCCATTTACTAATTTTTGTAAAAGAGATTTCAGCATAGTAATTTTTCCTCTCCCACGGGTGCTAAAATTCATTCCATAATAAAGCGAAGATACAAATGCTTTTGCTAAATCCAAAGCATCTTCTTCAAATGGATCTCCATATTTTGAAAATGCAGATGGCTTTGTGATAAATGTTTTTATTTCATGGGAATTACTAACTTCATTAAAATCATACATACCAATTGAGTGTAATTTTGAAAGTAAATTCTCTCCCAGAATTGAATTTGCTGTTTCTAATGATATACACCCTTTTGCTGTTAATGTTTGATCAAGTTCAGTTATTTTATTTATTTCTTCATTTTTTAAAGATGATAAAATAGCATTAGTTTTATTTATCCCGTCCCTACGAAATAAATTTCCATTAAAATAAAATTTTGAATCATTATCTAAAATTTCATAATCAATAAAGCCTATTTCTTCGGCTTGTGAAAATAAATCATTTGTTTCAGATTCATTTAATTTATAAATATCAGAAATATATTCATTAAGTATTTTTTCCTCTTTAGGTAAATCTGATATATTATCTGCTAATTCTACTGCGGCACACTGAAAATTGGAGGGATTATTATTGTTAAAGATGTCTGTAGTATGATTTAAAACAGATGAGGTTGTAATTCCTAATACAGAGATTGAGCCATTATTTCCACAATCTATGAGTTTAGCTTCTTCTAAAGTATTTTTAATAGTTTCAATTTCAGTTTTTTTTATATCTGAAACTTTGGCAATAGCGCTAACTTTATCTGAATTTAGCTCGCTTTGTTTATCAGAGGCAGCTAAATTAGAGAGAAAAATACCACATTTTCCGGCAAGTTCTATATCTTCAAAATCTTGAGAATTTCTTATTTCGGATAATTTTTTTGTATGATTAATAAGCCATGCACCCTCTGTTCTTTTTTCCATAGTTTATAATATAGGTTCGTATACAAATATAATTAAATATTAGTAATTAAAATAAAATTAAATTTTTTTATTTAATTGTTTTAAAAAAAGAATTTAGTTTTAAAATAATCCCCTATACGTACCCCTATCCAAATTTAAAATTTGTTATATGTTGGAATGTTAGATATTTACGGTCAAAGGTTCGAATCCTTTCGCGATCACAAGATTGAGAATATTCCAACTCAGGAAAAAATAAGAAAAACCTCTGTAATTAACTTTACAGAGGTTTTTTATGTTATATTTGTAGGGATAACAAACTTCAGTTCTTTTACCATGATCAAGAAAATCGATATACAAAAGTTTGGATTGTTTTTTGACTATAGTTGGAATTCTGAAATTGGTAGCGACCCGGACAAACATTCTTTCAAAAAAGTAAACATAATCTATGGTAGAAATTACTCTGGAAAAACTACACTGTCTAGGATATTTAGATGTGTAGAAAAAGAGGAAATTCATAAAGATTATCCAGATGCTAAATTTACGATTTCAACAGATGATGATGGGACTATTATCAATGAATCTAATCTTACTTATTCAAAAAATATCAGAGTATATAATACTGATTTTGTAAAAGATAATTTAAGCTGGCTTCACAATGAAGAGGGTGAAATTTTGCCTTTTACTTTACTCGGCGGAGATAATACTTTTATTGAAGGCAAAATCAAAGATATCGATAATCAATTAGGAGTGAATGATGAAGAAACTAACTCTTATAAGAAAGGCTCCTTGTATTCTGATAAAAATCGTAAAAAAATCGAAAAAGAGAATGATGATAAGAAAGCCAAGTCACTTGCTGATGATTTAACCCAGAGGCTTACTGAAAAGGCAAATTATGATATAAAGATAAATCCTTTATTTGCAAGACAAGTAGACTTTTACAATATAACTAAAATAAAAAAAGATATTCAGGATATTATTAATAACAACCTGACTTCTACTTTAACGGAAAAGGAAGTAGATAAACAGAAAGACATTATTAACGAGGTAAGAAAAAATCCTATTTCAATAGTTCCTTCAATTAGTTTGAATTTTCTTGACTATGTAGTAGCCTCAAAAAAATTACTTTCTAAAAAGATTACTCTTACAAATACATTGGCAGAGCTCATAGAAAATGATTTACTCCAAGACTGGGTTGATAAGGGAAGGGATTTACATAAAGATAGAGAAACTTGTGGCTTTTGTGGTAGTCCAATTACTTTACAACGACGTAAGAAAATAGATGAGCATTTTAGTAAGGAATCAGAAGAGCTGAAAGAATGTATTAAGAATACATTAAATCAATTAAATTCATTCCGCTCTGAAATTAATAATTATCTAACTGCAAATAATGTAAAAAGCGATGGATTTTACACCGTATTATTAGCTGAGTTTACTACAATTGAGAAAAAATGGAATAAAGCAATCGAAACTCAAAATAGTCAAATAGATATTTTAGAGAAAAAACTCGAAGAACGCTTGCAAAATATATTTATACCTCTGACTGAAATAGATTTTTCTGAAATAGAAGAAAAACCTGTTGATCTTAATTCCATAATAAATGAGCTAAATGTTTTAATTGGAAAAAATGAAGATAAAAGCAAATCAATAGAAGAAGATAAAAATATTGCGCGAAAATCATTACGCTATAATGCCATAATAAAATTCTTAAATGATATAAAATATACATCTTTGGTTAAAGCAATTGATGAAGCTAAAATAAAAGCGGAAGTTTCAAGTGAAAACTATGAGAAGATCAAAATAACCATCTCCAAATTAGAAGCTGAAAAGGCAAATTTGGAGAAAGAGTTAAAAGATGAGAGTAAAGCTGCTGAAAAAATAAATAAACACCTTACTGATTTCTTTGGAGTTGACGGATTAAAATTAGAACCATCCGAACAACAAATAGATGAAGAAGTGAAAACTCGTTTTGTTGTTAAACGGAGCAATCAAGAGGCAAAAAATTTAAGTGAAGGAGAGTGTAGCCTTATTGCATTTTGTTATTTTATGGCTAAAATTGAAGATGAACTAAAAGATATTAAAGCAAAAGATAATCTTATCGTATATATTGATGATCCAATATCTAGTCTTGATAATAATCATATATTCTTCATGTTCGGATTAATTGAATCTATTATAACTAAAACTAAAAATTATAATCAACTTTTTATCTCTACTCATAATCTTGAATTTTTAAGATATCTAAAAAGATTAACAGTACCATTCGATAAAATAATGAAAGGAGATGGGAAAGAGACATCCCAGAAAAGTTGGAATCATTATTTAATATATAAAAATAAGAATGATTCTATATCTCAAAGTCATATGAGATATATGCCTAAATATCTAAGTACATATACTACAGAATATAATTTTCTATTTGGACAAATATATAAAATGGCATTGCCTGATGAGAATAAAATTAATTTATATGAGAATGAATATAGCCTCCTATATAATTTACCCAATAATATGAGGAAATTTCTTGAATGTTTTTTATTTTATAAATATCCTGATACACATAATCCGTTAAATGATTATTTATCAAAATTATTTGATGGTGCAATCCATCCAAGAGTGAACAGAATAATAAATGAATATTCTCATTTAACATGGGGAGAGAGAGGTACAATACCTGAAGATATTGCTGAAGCAGAAGAAACTGCCCAATTGATTTTGAGAGCTGTAAAAAGTAAAGATTTTGAGCATTTTAAAGCTTTGTGTAAAAGTATAAAAGTTGATCATAATATAGAATTATGAAACTTCTCCACACTGCAGATTGGAATATAGACTTCTTCGGTTATGATCAAAAAGAAGAGCATATTTTCTTTTTAGATTGGTTAGAAAAGATGATCAAAGAACAACGAGTAGATATATTTGATGGTCCGAACCCTTCAGCTGAATTACAAAAGATATATTATCGTTTTTTGAGGGAAGTTACAACGGAAAATTCCAATCTACAGATTGTTATTATTGCAGGCAATCATGATTCTGCCGGACGACTAGAAGCCCCAAACCCTCTATTAGAAGAGATGAATGTCCATATAAGAGGAGTTGTGCGAAAAAATAAGGATGGAGAAATTGATAATCGCCAACTCTTTATTCCTTTGTCCAAAGATAGAAAAATAGAGGCTTGGTGTATTGCCATTCCTTATCTTCGTCAGGGAGATTATCCCAATGCCGAAAGTTATGCCAAAGGAGTTTCTGCTCTTTATGACCAACTTCACTCAGAATTACAACAGATAAAAGGAAAAGATTTGCCTATTATCGTCATGGGATATTTACAAGCCACAGGCTCGGAAGTTTATAAAAACGACCGTTCAGAACAAACTATTATCAACGGATTGGAATGTATATCGCCCGAAGTTTTCGATAAATCAGATATTGTTTACACAGCCTTGGGACATTTGTATAAAGCTCAACGAGTTTCAGGGTATGAAAATGTACGTTACGCAGGAAGTCCTCTACCCATGTCTTTCTCAGAGAAATATTATAAGCAAGGAGCCTATTTGATGAAGATAGAGCATAATCAGTTGAAAGATATAAAACGCTTAGACTTTGAAACCCTCGCTCTATTAAATAAGTCTGCATATGTAAGAAGTAATTTAAAAATAAGCAATAAATTATTAATGAAATATAAAACTAGATTGGAAACATGAATATATCTAGATTATACACTTTTGAAGAAGAATTACAAATATAAATTGGGCTTACTGTCCATAAATTTAAATTTTCACAAAAATTGAAACAACAAGATATACTAAAATTCTGGAGGAATGTTGAAATATTCGATCTCCCAGATTTAAATAAAGATGCTTATCTTCTCAAAGAAGGAGATTTCTTGCCATGGCTTAAGACAGATAAGCCTATAAATAAAAATTATAAATGGCGTTATACTCTATTTTTTGGTAAGATTGGAAAGAAAATAATTGTTGACCACCTCAATAGTTTATTGAAAAGTGATAGCCCAAATGATTGGGAAGAACTTGTTAGCGGTTTTACTTGTTTATTTGCATTGATTTTAGATGAGAAAGGTTGTCCTCAACAAAATGATTATGTTACGGCTAGTTACACATTCGGAATTGGTGCATTAGAGCAAAATATAAGTCTCTCGTCTGTTAGTGATGCTCTGAAAAAATCGCAAACAGATTTTCCAGACAGATATAACTTCAGACTCGTTGAGATTAATGGAAAACAGATTCTTCAAGGAGAAACAGTCTTATGGGAACACCTCAACAAAGAAATTGAGTATTTAAAAGATATCAACAAATGGTGGGATCAAAGTATCGGTATTTATCTTTTAGAGGAAAGTGTTCCAAAAGATAGCGAAGCTAATACTGGCTTTCTGAATAGTTTTTATTTAAATGATTTAGACTATCTTTCATCTATCAAAAAGAATGAATTAGGAACGGCTCTTCAATTATATTTAGAACAAGCACCTTCAATTGGTAAAAGAAAAGATCTAATACAAAATAAAGAGCTACTCTTTGAGAGCTTTAGTCCAGATTCTATGACTTGCGGAAGGTGGCCTTCAAATATTGAATACGGTCTTTATTCAGCACAAGTGGGAGCTGTAAATTCAATTTTTTCTAATCTAAAAGATGCTGAAGGTATACAAGGAGTGAATGGTCCCCCGGGAACAGGAAAAACAACCCTATTGAAAGATATTATTGCCGAAATTATTGTTGAGAGAGCAAAGGTTATCTCTGATTTAGGTTGTGATAATTTATTCGAGAGAGGCTTTAAGAAAATTGAAAAGGAATCAGGTTATAACTATTATACTTACAATCTAAAGCAATCTCTAAAAAATAATTTCGGTATAGTTGTAGCTAGCAATAATAATGCTGCAGTTGAAAATATAAGCAAAGAACTACCTCAAAAAGAGAATATTGACACAAAAACTTTTACTGATATTGATTATTTCTCTATCTGTTCACAATCATTGATAAAAAAAGATAGCTGGGGAGTTGTCGCAGCAGCTTTGGGAAATATGAAAAACAGAGAGATGTTTAGAAAAGCTTTCTGGCAATCGGGGAAAACAGCAGAACAAAATGGATTTAATGGATTTCAAAATTTGTTATACGATATTTATAAAGATCCTGATAGTGATGAAACATCTATATATAAGGACTCTTTTATCAAACATAATGAGTTATTTAAGAATTTACTAAAAAAGTTTGAGGATTTTAAAGAGCAAGCATCTTTATTTCATAGATTGCTTCCAGATTATATTAAGAACAGGCAAAAAGAAATACAACTTACACGTAAACTCACAATAATTGATGAAAATTTATCTAATCTATCGTATGAGCAAACAAAGCTTATAGGGAAAGAAAATCAGGTAAGACAAGATGCAGATAGAATTCAAATTCTACTGAATGCACATTTGCAAAGAAAACCAACACTCTTCTTTATTCAAAAACTATTTTCCACAAAAAGTTATAAACAGTGGAGTTCTGGAACAAAAGAGATTATTAATAGATTACGATCATTAGATGTATCATTAGATAATGCAAGGAAAGCACTCTCACTCAATAGAGATAATTCAAAAGAATTGTCAACGAAGAAAGAGATTATAAAAAAAGACTTATTTAAACTGAATGCATTTTTTGTAGATTATAAAAAATTACAAGATATTCTAAATAAAGGGTATGGAATAGATATAAATAACATATTTGATATTGATTTTTGGAAAAAAGATTTAGATAAAATACATCTTTCGAACCCGTATCATTCTCCTCAAGTAGCAAAACTAAGAAGTGATATATTTATTACAGCACTCCAATTACATCATGATGCTATTCTTGTAAATGCTAAAAATATAAAGAATAACTTGAACGCATTTTTTGAAATGCTTTCCGGCTGGGTAACAGTTGAAAAGAAGATAGCTCAAAACTTATGGGATACATTTTTTTTATGTGTCCCTGTTGTGTCTACGACATTGGCATCGGCAAGTAGATTATTCCCCAATATTGCTAAAAACCAGATTGGGTGGTTGCTGATTGATGAGGCAGGACAAGCTACACCTCAATCAGTTGCTGGATTGATGCATCGCTCAAAAAGATGTGTGATTGTTGGAGACCCATTGCAAGTGGAACCTGTTGTTTCAATGCCAGAAAAATTAGTAACTAGATTGAGAAAAGAATGTAATGTAGAATTAGTTTGGTCTCCTTGTAAAGTTTCAGTACAGCAGCTAGCAGATAGGATTTCTTTATTTGGCACCTATATGCAAATCGGAGATTCGGAAGAGAAGATATGGACCGGTTTTCCTCTTCGCACACATAGAAGATGTGATGACCCTATGTTTTCAATTGCAAATCAGATTGCATATAATAATCAAATGGTGAAAGCTATTAATAAAAACTCAGATGAAGAATTTATTGGTGCATCCACTTGGTTTCATGTTGAATGTACATCCACACCTTATAATAAACATGTTATTCTTGAAGAAATAGAATTTCTTAAAACTAGAATCAGAGAGTTGAAGAGAACTGGCTATAGAGGTAATATTTATGTTATTTCACCTTTTAAATCTGTTTCTAGTTATTGTACGAGTGAATTTAAAAATCAAAAAAACATCTCTTGCGGAACAATACATAAATTTCAAGGTAAAGAAGCTGATATTGTCTTTCTTGTGCTAGGAAGTAACCCGTCTTCTTCTGGAGCTAGAAATTGGGCTTCTCAAAAACCTAATATGTTGAATGTTGCCTTAACAAGAGCAAAGAAACGTTTTTATGTTATAGGAAATAAGAAGTTATGGGCTTCATGTAATTATTTCAATACTATGGCTAGGGTTCTTAATTAAAGGTATAGATGCAGTTTATTTTCATATTGACGAAATATGATTTTTTAAACAATTTTTATATTTGTAAATTAATGTAAAAATGTAAAACTAAATCGTTACTATTTGAATTAGCTTTTTATTAATAAACGGTTAATAATTATTAATTTATAATACAAGATTGTTTACAAATATTCAGAAACCTACTTACAAATAAACTCTTTACTAGTTTTATTTTTTAAGAGAGTTTACAATATTTTTGTTTATTAGACAATATTAAGATAAGAATAATTTTTGTATTAACCTATTAATTAGATTGCTTATTTACTAAGGGATCATTAAAGTTTAAATATTCATTATTTATAATACTATAGATAATAAAATTTCCATTTTTATCTTTTTTCAAAAGAAAATCTATGTTTTTCTCTTTTTCATTTTTTTCATCAAAAAGAAAAAAGCTAACTCTATATTCATTTTGATTTTTTAAAGGTTTCACTTTTAAAGTTTTTTTAATTATTTCACCAGAATAATCTTGACCTTGAATGAAAGGATCATAATCTAAAATATAATTATCCTCTTCACTTAAACTATCAATTCTCTTTAATAAACGTTCGGAAACAAATTTTCTTTGTAAATCTTCCATAGAAGAATTAGAAATTGTATCATTACCATAAACTTTGAAATAAAATTCTTTTAAGGTTTTAATTCCTTGTATTGTATCTCCATAAAAAATTTTTGTGTTTACATTTATATCCTTACTATAAATCTTTTTTGATTCTCCTATACAATTTATAAAAATGAAAATTGTTAAAACTAAAATGAAATAAATTTTTTTCATATGATAAAGTATATTTTTATTTTAAAAAATATAAAAAAACCTTTAAAAATTTTTAAAGGTTTTTTTATAATAAATAATACAAATTTTTAATTTACTTGTTTATTTATATTTTCTAAACTTTCATGCATATCATTTTTATCAGAATTCTCATATTGAATATCTTCCTTAAAAGCTAGCATAGGTAAAAAAACGAAAGGTAATAAGATAATTCCTAATGTAAAAAATCTGTTTCTATTAAACTTGTTACATACTTCCATCCATAAAGCAACAACAGCAAATATTCCTATACAAGGAATATAACTTAATAAGGACCACCATCCGGGTTTACCGCCAATTTCCGCTAAAACCCAAATATTGTAAAAAGGAATTATTGCCTTCCAACCCGGAACCCCAGCTTTTTCGTAAATTTTCCATGTTGAAACTAAGTTTACTAAAATAATAACTAAAAGAACCAACCAAAATATAAAATTTTTCATAGTTTATAAATTTTTTATTCGCTTGCAAAAATAATTTTTTCTATTTTATTAATATTTTTAAATTAATATTTATTAATGTTAAAAATTTATGTTTTTATTATTGAAATAATTTAAAATATATTTTTTAATTAAATTAATTAATAAATTTATATATCAATATGAAAAATAATATGAGTAAACTTTTTATAAAAATATTTTATAATTTATGTTTATGTATTAAGTTAAGAAAATATAATATGATAATATTTATAACAAATTGATTATTATATTATTTATAATGTGAATAAATATCATAAATTGAAGTTTATTTATTTTATTTTATTTCAAAGTTCAGAATTTTAAACTTATAAATTTTTTTTTTACGATAAATTCTAAATATTGCCTAAATTATCATTTGGATAAATTTATTGCTATCTATGTATAATATAACTTAAAATACGTATAATATTTATGTTAAATGATCTTTAATTATAATTATAAAAAATTATGCACATAATAAATTAAACAAAAATACTCATTGAGTTATAAGAACGTATATTATTTGTTTATGTACATATACTTTGGGTTTATATGAAGTTTATTTAATAATATTAATCTTTAGAAATAAAAGAACTGAGAAATACAATTCCAATTCCAAAAATTGAAATGATAGCATAAGCAATACGTAAAGTAAATTTTTCAGCAATAAATCCAATACAGGGAGGCCCTAAAAAGAAACCTATAAAACCAATGCTGGTTACAATAGTAAGAGCCTTTCCGGTAGCTATGGTTTTCGATTTACCAGCTAAGGTATAAACCAAAGGTACAATTGCTGAAATACCTAATCCTACAATCATAAAGGAGATAATAGTCATAATAAAATTAGGATAAAACACAGTGATGGATAGACCTAAAAAGATTAATACACCACTGATCTTTAAGGTTTTATTGGGGCCAAATCTACGAACGGTTAAATCTGAAATAAATCGTCCGACAGACATGGTGGACATATAAGCTGTTAACCCATACCCAATATATTCTTTTTGGGGCTTTACAATACTCTTCATATATTCACTGGACCAGTCGGTCATAGACCCTTCACTAATCATAGCAAATAAAGCTAAAATGCCTAATACAATTAAAGTTTTATCAGGGAACTGAAATTCATTTTTAGTTTTCTCTTCGTTTTTTTCAGGATAATAATCTATAGGGACTAAAAATTTAAACAAGGCTAAACTTATAATAATTCCGATTGAAGAATAAATAATGAAATGTGGAAGAGGAGGAGTAGAGTTACTAATCATAAAAGCTCCCAGCCAGGAAGCAATAAACCCTCCGATGCTCCAAAATCCATGAAATGATCCTGTAATTTGTCCTTTATATGCACGAGAAACATTAACAGCTTGAGTATTTATAGCAATATTAGTAAGATTCCCCATTGCTCCAAAAGCAATAAGATTGAGTTTTAGTTGCCATAAAGTATCCCAAAAACCGATTCCAATAAGAAATAATAAATATAGGATTATAAAAATAAGTGTAGATTTTTTACTTCCCAATTTATAAATAAGATTTCCCGCAAAAGGGAGCGTTATTAACGTCCCGATCGAGAGGTATAGTAAAACCAAACCCCAATCAGAATCAGAAACCTGTAGTTTTGATTTTATTGTAGGAATTCGTGAGGCCCAAGAAGCAAATCCACCACCGAAAAAAAAGAATAAAATGGTGACTGCAATTCTGGGTAAATGATTTTTTATGAAATACATAGATTGCAATTGATGAACAAAAGTATAATTATTATCTCAAAATTAATTATTGTTTTTCATTTTAATTGCTAATACATAATTATGCTATAAAAATAAACAAACATAAAAAATTGGACTAACAAATATTAGCTGTGAAATTATGATTAAGTATATCAATTGTACATACACTGATTTGAAAAGAAACGTAAATCAAAAAAAGCAGATATATTAATATTAGGGATTATAATAAGTGAAAACCATTCTTGTTTTTATATTTTATTTGCTTAAATGGCTTCTTACAAATTTTATTTCATCATAAGAAAAATCGTCTCCTAAAGCTTCCTTTATTTTTTTTAATTCAGGGTTATCAAATTTATTAATTACATTTTCAATTAATGCATACTTATCTTTATTAACAAAATCATAAACAGAAATTTTATTTTTAGATATAAGTTTAGAAATGTGATTGCTTATTGTAGATACTGCCAAATTACGTTCTTTAGCAATTTGAGCCATATTTTTTCCTTCTTGTAAAAGTTGGTAAGTAATATTTACAGTATTGTCAGTATTTATATGAGATATATTTCCTTCATCAGAAATAAAATTACTTTCTTTATATGTTAGCCTTTGATCGATAAGAAAAGTTAAAAGAATAGATTTTATTTTTAATTTTATGTTTCCTTCAAAATCATTAACTAGTTTAAGATATTGAGTAATTCGAGATTTCTTTTTATATTCCAAATAATGGGTAATAACAGGTTTCCATGTTTTTTGAAAAAGTTCTTCTGCAAAATATTCTACAGCCTTAGATGCCCGCTTTTGAATTTTATCCCAATGTTCATTTTTATCAAAAGTATTTTCATATAATTGGGCGAGTAAAGTATTTCTGAATTTTTTATTAATTAATTGAAGGGAATGTAGGCATTCATCTATAGAAGTAATTAATTCCAATACTTGTTGTTTTTCCGGAATATTTTTCTCAATAGTTTTTTTTCTCCATTCTTGTAAATCTAAAATTAGATTTTGAATATTTAAAGATTTAAAGAGAGATTCAAGTCCAAAAATATACTTTTCTTCATTCAAAATGTTTTCCAGTTCGCGAACATTCCACATTTGCTTTTGAAATTCATTGATCTTATCATCCTGAATAATATTATGATTATGAATTATAGATTTTAATATTATTCCTTCAAGAGTTCTACATCGGCTTAGAGCTACATATACTTGTCCCGAAGCAAAAGATTTTCCTGCATCAATAATAACTTTATCAAAAGTTAATCCTTGACTTTTATGGATAGTAACGGCCCATGCCAAACGGATAGGATATTGCGAAAAAGAACCTAATTCTTCTTCAGTTATTTTTCCGTTTTCTTTATTTAGAGTATATTTTATATTTTTCCAAACTTCATGTTCAAGTAATAAAAGTTCTTTTTGATTTTCAAAACGAACATAAATATCGGAATCTTCTATTTTTTCAATTAAACCAATTTTCCCATTAAAATATCTTTTATTTCCAGAACTATCATTTCTGATGAACATGATTTGGGAACCTTCTTTTAAAACTAGCTCAATTTCTGTAGGATAAGAATTCTCAGGAAAAGTTCCTTCTATTATAGCTTCAAAAAACTTAATAGGTTTATTTAGTTTTTCTAATGCTTTTTGGTTAATTGAGTCAGCAATATAATTATGTGTAGTTAAGGTAATATAGCCAGATTCTTTTGGAATAAAATCAGGATTATACCTTTCATGTAATAATTCAAAATCAATGGAATCAAAATCTTGGTATCTTACCGCATTAAGTAAATCAATAAAAATAGGGTCTTCCTGTCTGTAAACTTTTTTAAATTCAATACAAACAGGAGGATTATCTTTTAAAATTAATGCATCAAAGAAAAAAAGACTTTTATAATAATTTTTTAAAATATTCCATTGTACTTCCTTAATAACAGGGGGCAATTGATACATATCTCCTATCATAATTATTTGTACACCCCCAAAAGGAGAAGGGTTTCTTCTAGTGTGCTGTAAAGCCCAGTTAATGGCATCTAAAATATCAGCCCTTAGCATAGATACTTCATCAATAATCAAAAGATCTAATTCTAATAGCAACTTTTGTTTGTCCTTATTATACCTGAAATGTTGGTGGAGTTCACCTTTGGTTATAGCAATATTTCGGTCTATCCAATTATCATCAGAAGGAATAAAACTGGTAAGAGGAAAACCGAATAATGAATGAATGGTAACCCCTCCGGCATTAATTGCAGCTACACCTGTTGGAGCAACAACAATGGAACGTTTTTGAGTTTTTTCCTTTAATTCCTTTAAAAAAGTTGTTTTTCCAGTTCCGGCTTTTCCTGTGATAAATAAATTTTTATTAGTAAAATTAGCTAAATCAAAAGCAAGTTTTTGTTCAATATTCGTAATAGATTTCGGAATGCTTTCCATTTAACTATGAATTTTTTACAAAGGTAGAGCAATTGATTAAAAAAATCAAAAAAGTAAGAAAACCATTTTTATCGAAACTTATATTCTTAAAAAAAGTGATTCTATTAAAATAGGAAATGTATAATTCCTTAGTTTTTTATATAGATTGTAAATTTCCATAAGAATTTTTGAGAAAACTCTTATGGACACATAAATAATAAATACACAAAATATTTAATAACTTAAAGATTATAAGATATTTGCGAAAAGAATAGAAAAATAAAAGAAAATATAATTAGACAAATTGGGAAAACTAAATTCTAATTTAGAAATAGTAAAGTTTATCTACTTTTAAAAAATATATTATATAGTGTTGTAAACTACTTTTTAATACAATAGATTTAAAGGATAGTTAAATATTATTATAACTTTGTTTCAGTTTAATGTGTACATCTCTAAAAATGATAAATAAAATAGTAGAAGGATTTTCCAAACTAAATAAAGAAGAAAAAATTAACTGGTTGGTAGATAATTATACCAATAATCCCCAAACAATAAAAAAAATACTGACCCAATATTGGAATGAAGATTCTGAAATACAAAAGCTTCATGAAGAATTTTCTGAAAACACTATTTCAAATTTTTATATGCCTTTTGGGATTGCTCCCAATTTTCTTATAAATGGAAGTATATATGCCATTCCAATGGTTATAGAAGAAAGTTCTGTTGTAGCTGCAGCTTCAAAATCAGCAAAATTTTGGTTAGAACGAGGGGGATTCAAAACAAAAATATTAGGGAATTTAAAATTAGGGCATGTTCATTTTTTATATAAAGGAGATAAATCTAAATTAAATAACTGGTTCTCAAATTATTTAAAAAATATATTATTAATAGAAACAGAAGAGATCACAAAAAACATGCGTAATCGGGGAGGAGGTATTACTAATATTGAATTACTAGATAAAACCAATGACCTTAATGATTATTTTCAAATTCAGGTAACATTTGATACACAAGATAGTATGGGGGCAAACTTTATAAATTCCTGTCTGGAACAAATGTCTAGGATTATAATAGAACAAATTCAGAGATCAGAAATGTTTACCCAAATTGAGAAAGAATCTTTGCAGATAGTCATGTCGATACTTTCGAATTATACCCCAAATTGTATTGCTAGAGCAGAAGTAAGTTGTAAAATAGAAGATTTAGGAGATGAAAATGGTATATCATCTGAAGATTTTGCATGGAAATTTGAACAAGCTATTTGTATAGCGGAAGTAGATCCATTTAGAGCGGCTACACATAATAAAGGAATAATGAACGGAGTAGATTCTGTAGTAATAGCAACAGGAAATGATTTTAGAGCTGTTGAAGCATGTGTACATACCTATGCATCAAGAACTGGAAAATATAAAAGTTTAACCCATTGTTACATAGAAAATGGAAAATTTCATTATTGGATAGATCTTCCGCTTGCAATAGGTATCGTAGGAGGATTAACCCAATTACATCCTTTAGTTATTGCTTCACTACAAATACTGGGTAATCCTTCGGCAGAAAAGTTAATGCAAATTATTGCAGTTGCAGGATTAGCTCAAAACTTTGCCGCAATCCGATCTTTAATAACATCAGGAATACAAAAAGGGCACATGAAAATGCATTTACTAAATATTTTGAATCAATTAGGAGCCACAGAGCAAGAAAAACAATATTTAGTAAATTATTTTAAAGATAAAACCGTTTCCTATCACCAAGTTATTTCAGAATTTAATAAATTAAAAAAACAATAATAAAATATAAACATATGAAAAAGACTTTACTATGCCTTTGTCTTATATTTTTAACCCTTATTCCTGCTAAAGCAGATGAAGGAATGTGGTTAATGATGCTTATAAAAAGATTGAATTACATAGATATGCAAGAGGAAGGGCTCAAATTGACACCCGAAGAAATATATAGCGTTAACAATTCCAGTCTAAAAGATGCAATTGTTAGCTTTGGTGGATTCTGTACAGGAGAAATTATTTCGAATCAAGGATTAGTTCTTACCAATCACCACTGTGGATATTCAAATATAGCTGAATTATCCACACCGGAAAATGATTATTTAAAAAATGGATATTGGGCTAAAAATACACAACAGGAATTACCTGCCAAAAATTTATTTGTACGTTTTTTAGTAAAAATGGGTGATGTATCAGAAAGAATCAATAATTTATTGAAAAAAGCTAAAACAGAAAAAGAAAGAGCAGAAATAATTAAATCTGAATCAGATAAAATAGAAAAAGAAAACAATTCGGATAATAAATATACAGTTGTTGTAAAATCTTTCTTTCATGGAAATGAATTTTATTATTTCGTATATCAGGATTATAAAGATATACGTTTTGTGGGAGCGCCTCCTTCCTCTATAGGTAAGTTTGGAGGAGATACAGATAATTGGGAATGGCCCAGACACACAGGAGATTTTTCAATGTTTAGAATTTATGCAGATAAAAATGGAGATCCGGCAGAATATTCTAATGAAAATATTCCATATACGCCAAAACATTCTTTAACTTTAAACATAGGAGGTGTAAAGCCCGGAGACTTCACAATGGTTATAGGTTATCCGGGAACAACCAGCAGATATTTATCTTCTTATGGAATTCAACAATTGATATCTTATGAATATCCACCGTTTATTGAAGCTTCCAAAAAAGCTATGGATGTTCTTAAAAAACATATGGATGGAGATAAAGCTATTCAATTAAATTATGCAGGAAAATATGCAAGTTTAGCTAATTATTGGAAGAATAGAATAGGAATGATAGAAGCTATAAATAAAAATAAAGTAATTGAAGATAAAATAGAAAAAGAAAAACAATTTGCCCAATGGTCAGAAAAAACAAATTATAAAAATGTATTATCAGACCTAGAGAACTATTACAAACAAACAAACAATACAATAAGAGAAAGAATGTATTTGTTTGGTGTAATGAGATCCAGTTCATATGCAGTTATACCCTCAAAACTAGGAGATATGCTAAAGACCTATACAGAACAAAATGAAATGGGTAGAGAAGCAATGAAATCCAAGTTAATAGAATCAGTTAATTCCATGTATCAAAAAATATATCCAGAAGTAGAAAAAGATTTGTTAGAAGAATTAATTGGATTGTATATAATAAAAGTAAATATAGACAACTTGCCACAATCTATACGAAATCATATATTAAAAGAAACTGAATTTAAAACTTTGGCTAATAATTCAATATTTGAATCCAAAGAAAAAATAATAAATTACATTAATAACCCAAACAAAAAACTAATTGACGAAGATCCCTTATATATATTATCTAAAGATCTAATATCATTATATATGCAAAAAGATTCTAAAAATAAAAGATTAGAGGATAATTTTAATCAAGCACAAAGATTATATATTAAAGGATTAGAAAAAACTTTTCCAAATGTTAAATTTTATCCGGATGCCAATTCCACAATGAGATTGACTTATGGGACCGTGAAGACCTTACAAGATAATCCGCAAAAACCCAATGATGCAAAATTAAACTATTACACAACCTTAAAAGGTATGATAGCCAAATATAAAAAAGATGATGCCGAATTTGATTTGCCACAAAAACTAATTGATTTGTATAATGCCAAAGATTATGGGGAATATGCCAATGAAAATGGAGAATTACCTATAGATTTTCTTTCTAATAACGATATTACAGGAGGAAATTCAGGTTCCCCAATAATTAATGGAAAAGGAGAATTAATAGGATTGGCCTTTGATGGTAATTGGGAAGCAATGAGCGGAAACATACAGTTTGATAACGAACTTCAAAGATGTATTAATACAGACATTCGTTTTGTATTGTTTATAATAGAGAAATATTATGGGTCAACAGAAACATTAAAAGAGATAAAGACAATAAAATAAGAGGCAAAAGAACGAGAGAGATAAGACGAGCGCGCGAGAGAATAGAAAAGAATAATAACAACCGGATAAATAAAAAGAGAGAGAAAGGAGGGGTAAAATAGATAAAC
Organism: Apibacter adventoris; assembly: GCF_002964975.1. Taxonomy (GTDB): domain Bacteria; phylum Bacteroidota; class Bacteroidia; order Flavobacteriales; family Weeksellaceae; genus Apibacter; species Apibacter adventoris. Next base: position 106,055 of record NZ_PSZM01000037.1, read on the forward strand.
GAGGAAAATGAGCGAAAAAAAGTAAAAAAAAGTGTGATAAAAAAATAGAATATAAAATATTGATAAATAAAGATATAGTGATAAGGAGTTAGAGGATGAATAAAAAAATATCAAAAAAAGTTTTGTAAAAATTTGTGAGGGAATAAAAAGTATGTATCTTTGCACCCGCAACTCAGGAACAGAGGAAAAGAGAAGTAAGGAGAGGAGCGAAAACGAACAGATCATTGACATAAAAATTTTAAGATAAAAAGTAGCAAAAACGACTTGGGAAAGCTCTATTAAGAATTAGGGTGCAGGAAAAAACTTTTGTAAGATTAAAAGAATTACAATGGAGAGTTTGATCCTGGCTCAGGATGAACGCTAGCGGGAGGCCTAACACATGCAAGCCGAGGGGTATTTTGGAGCTTGCTTCAAGAGAGACCGGCGTACGGGTGCGTAACGCGTATGTAACTTACCTATATCACGGGGATAGCCCGGGGAAACTCGGATTAATACCGGATAACATATGATGTAGCCTTACATTGTATTAAAAGATTTATCGGATATAGATAGGCATGCGTAGGATTAGTTAGTTGGTAAGGTAACGGCTTACCAAGGCAATGATCCTTAGGGGGCCTGAGAGGGTGAACCCCCACACTGGAACTGAGACACGGACCAGACTCCTACGGGAGGCAGCAGTGAGGAATATTGGACAATGGGTGAGAGCCTGATCCAGCCATCCCGCGTGAAGGACGACAGCCCTATGGGTTTTAAACTTCTTTTGTATGGGAATAAACCACATTACGCGTAATGTGCTGAAGGTACCATACGAATAAGCATCGGCTAACTCCGTGCCAGCAGCCGCGGTAATACGGAGGATGCGAGCGTTATCCGGATTTATTGGGTTTAAAGGGTCCGTAGGCGGATTTGTAAGTCAGTGGTGAAATCCTACAGCTTAACTGTAGAACTGCCATAGATACTGCGAGTCTTGAATAGTATTGAAGTAGCTGGAATGTGTAGTGTAGCGGTGAAATGCATAGATATTACACAGAACACC